>NZ_JABVEC010000099.1 GCF_014323705.1 Actinomadura alba | reverse complement strand
TTCGGCTAGATGGTGAATCCGGTGGCGACGAGTTTGCTCTCGGCGCCGTCGTAGACCTTGGGCGCATTCCAGCCGAGGTTGCGGTAGGCCACCACGTCACCGTTGGGCCGGATCGAGATGATCTCCGCGCCGGCGGGGTCGCCGTTCAGATCACCGAACTTGGTTCGCACCGGGTCGGTGAACCCCGTCGCCACCAGCTTGTTCTGCCCGCTGTCATACACCCTGGCCGCGTTCCAGCCCAGATTCCGGTACGCCACCACATCATCGTTGGAACGCACCTGCACGAGCTCGACCCGGCCGTCATTGTCCACATCCGCGAACTTCGTCGACACCGGGTCGGTGAACCCCGTCGCCACCAGCTTGTTCTGCCCGCTGTCATACACCCTGGCCGCGTTCCAGCCCAGATTCCGGTACGCCACCACATCACCGTTCGAGCGCACCTGCACCAGCTCACCCAGGCCGTCACCGTCCACATCCGCGAACTTCGTCGACACCGGGTCACTGAACCCCGTCGCCACCAGCTTGTTCTGCCCGCTGTCATACACCCTGGCCGCGTTCCAGCCCAGATTCCGGTACGCCACCACATCACCGTTCGAGCGCACCTGCAC
>NZ_JABVEC010000098.1 GCF_014323705.1 Actinomadura alba | reverse complement strand
CACGGACCACAGGGCGTTGACGATGATCTGGCCGTCGCCGGCCTGTGGCTGGTAACGCTCGGGGAAGGCCGAGACCTGGACGGTCTGGCACACCTCTCCGACGGGCGCGGTCATCCACGTGTTGTTCGGGTACTCGTTGAGCATCTTGTTCAGGAACGCGTTCGTGGCCCAGGTCGGGTCGAGCCGCTGGGTACGATTACCCCAGCTCGCCCGCTGCTGGAACAGCCCGAGGCTGTCATGGTCCAGCTCTTCGCTGATGTTGTCGATGCTCGATTCCACGATCGTGGTGGTGATGGCGATGACGGCGGCCCTGGAGTGCAGGCCGCGGGCCTTCACCGCGTTGACGACCATACGAGCGCACGAGACGCGGTAGGCGGACATGAAGCCGCGCATCTTCGCCTGAAGGCTGCTGTTCAGCTGCACGGCCAGCGCGGCGTCGGTCGATGTCGGTCCGCTCGGGTCGCAGGGCGCGAGGGCGCGGGCCACGTTCACATCGGAGGCACGGCGCCCCGGAGTGGGCTCCGGCGCCGCGGCGGCGGGTGCGGCGAACAACGTCACTGTGACGGCGGCGATCACCACCGTCGGGGAACGGCGTAGAAGGAGGTTTCGGAGCACGTGAACTCCCAGTTCGTGAGCTTGCTGGATGAATGGCGAAGCCGAGGAGGTGGGCGGAGCATGCCGGTCCCGCCGCCCGAGCCCTGTGGTGCCAGGAGCGGCGGGACCTGTGCGTGA
>NZ_JABVEC010000097.1 GCF_014323705.1 Actinomadura alba | reverse complement strand
GGCGAGCCGGCGTCCATCTCGTCCTCGCCGGGCGGGCGGGCGGTGCCGGTGCAGTCGGTTTCCGTGCTCCTGCCTGGGTTCGTGCAGGCATCGCGGCAGGCACTACGGCAGGCATCACGGCAGGCACTACGGCAGGCGCCAGGGCAGGCAAGGCCGTGGGTGTGGAGCCATTCGTTTGTCATTGCTTCGAGGGCGTCGTGGTCGACCGCGCCGATCACTGTCGGGGTCATTGAGGAGTCGCAGGCGAGTGCGGCGGCGAGGCCGTCGCTGATCGGGCCGACCCCGGCCAAGATGGCGCCGTCACCGAGCCCGGGCAGCAGCGGCTGGTCGAAGAGAGGGCCTTCGGTGCCGGAGGTGCCGGGGGTGCCGGATGGGGTGAGTCCGGGTGGGAGTTGCTGGTCGGGTAGGTCTTTGAGTAGTTCACGGATGGATCCGGTGCCCGCGACCTCGCGGCGGGCCAGCTCGAGTTCCTTGGCGCGGATCCACTCCTGTTCGGCCTGCTTGGCGCCGGGTAGCCGCCGCAGGGTGGCCAGGCCCATGTCGACCTTGACCTGTGGCTTGGACCCGCCCCGTTGCGGTAGCAGATCCGAGGCCATCAGCCGTTCGAATGCGTCCACCAGCGCGTCATGGCGGCGTTGCCGCTTGGTACGGGTGTCCTCTGGGCCGCGTTTGACCGCCAGAGCCTCGATCACCTGCTCCGCCAGAGCGGTGGCGTGTCTGTTCAGGTCGGCGTTCATACGGCCGGCTCCACCGAAGGTCTTGGACAA
>NZ_JABVEC010000096.1 GCF_014323705.1 Actinomadura alba | reverse complement strand
TTGGAAGGGCCGCTGCTGGAAACCGGCCGGGCCCTCACCGAAGGCCGCATCGACAGCAGGAAAGCACGGGCGATCTGTGACGGCGTCCTCGGGATCGGTCACGATATCGCCCGTAAGGTCGAGGCTCTCGTGCTGCCCGACGCGCCGCGGTTGACCGCCCGGCAGCTGGCGATACGGGTCCGTAATGCGATCAAAGACGCCGACCCCGATGCCTATGAACGGCGCCGTAAGGCAGCTGAGAAGGGCCGCCGGGTGGAGTTGTACGACAACCCCGACGGCACCGCCGATCTGACCGCACGCGATCTACCCGCCGAGGACGCCGACGCCGCCTACAACTATCTCAACGCACTCGCGAACGCGCTCAAAGCAGACGGAGACCAACGACCCATCGACACCATCCGCACCGACGTCCTCCTGGAGCTGCTGCGCGGCAGACACCCCGCAGACCTCTCCCCCGCACCCGCCGACCCCGACCCTGAGCAGGGTCCACCCCCACCCGCAGAAGCCACCCCCAAAGCCAGGGACTCCAGACCTGCGGACTCCAGACCCGGGGACGCCGAACCCGAGGACACTGCACCCGGGGACGCCGAACCCCCGGCAGCCGCCCCGCGGGGAGCCGAGTCCGAAGCGGCCGGGGAGCCGGCAGCCGTGGCGGCTGAGACCGTCGCGTCTCAGCGGGCCATCGGCCGCCCCGGCCGCACACGATGGACCGATTCCGTGCGGCCAGGCCAAACCGACGGCGACACCGGGCGCGAAGACGCCACCGGACGCGGAGAAGCCACCAGGCGCGAAGAAGCCACCGGA
>NZ_JABVEC010000095.1 GCF_014323705.1 Actinomadura alba | reverse complement strand
TCGATCGACCACACGGCCCTGATGGACCGAGTGCGCCGCCGGGTCAAGGACAAACGCGTACTGGCGCTGGTGAAGGCGTTCCTCAAGGCCGGGATCCTCACCGAACTCGGCGAAAACAAGGACACCCCCACCGGCACGCCGCAAGGCGGCATCCTGTCCCCGCTGCTGGCCAACATCGCCCTGTCGGTGCTCGACGAGCACCTGCACAGGCCGTGGCAACCCGGCGGGGCCATGTCGACCGAGAGCAGACGCGCCGGCCGCCGCCGCAAGGGCCAGCCGAACTGGCGGATCGTCCGCTATGCGGACGACTTCGTCGTCTTGGTGCATGGCACCCGGCAGGACACCGAAGCGGTCCGCGAAGACATCGCCCTCGTGCTCGAACCTGCCGGCCTGCGCTTGTCGCAAGCCAAGACGCAAGTCGTGCACCTGGCTGATGGGTTCGACTTCGTCGGGTTCCACATCCGGTGGCGCCGCAAACGGGGAACGAACACCTGGCACGTCTATACCTTCATCGCCGACCGGCCCATCCAGTCGCTGAAGGCCAAGATCCGTGCCCTGACACACAGGAAGTCACAACAGGACCTGGGATCCGTGCTGAGAAGACTCAACCTGATCATGCGCGGATGGGCCAACTACTTCAAGCACGCCGTGGCCAAACGCATCTTCGACCACCTGCACCAGTTCACCTGGCGCAGGCTCATCAAGATGATGGCGGTCCGGCACCACTGGAGCTGGAAGGACGTCCGCCGCTGGCTCGTCACCCCCTCCGGGAGGTGGCGGCCCATCGCTGCGGACGGGATCGAACTGTTCAACATCGCCAGCGTCCCGGTCACCCGATACCGCTGGCGCGGCAGCCGCATCCCCAACCCCTGGA
>NZ_JABVEC010000094.1 GCF_014323705.1 Actinomadura alba | reverse complement strand
CTGGAAGGGCCGCTGCTGGAAACCGGCCGGGCCCTCACCGAAGGCCGCATCGACAGCAGGAAAGCACGGGCGATCTGTGACGGCGTGCTCGGGATCGGTCACGATATCGCCCGCAAGGTCGAAGCTCTCGTGCTGCCCGATGCGCCGCGGTTGACCGCCCGGCAACTGGCGGTACGGGTCCGTAAAGCGATCAAAGACGCCGACCCCGATGCCTATGAACGACGACGCAGGACAGTCGAGAAGGGCCGCCGGGTGGAGCTGTACGACAACCCCGACGGCACCGCCGATCTGACCGCACGTGATCTACCCGCCGAGGACGCCGACGCCGCCTACAACTATCTCAACGCACTCGCGAACGCGCTCAAAGCCGACGGCGACCAACGACCCATCGACGCCATCCGCGCCGACGTCCTCCTGGAGTTACTGCGCGGCAGACACCCCGCAGACCTCTCCCCCACAGCCGCCGACCCCCAGCAGGATCCACCCCCACCCGCAGAAACCACCCCCGAACCCGGGGACACCGAACCCGAGGACCCCGAGCCCGAGGACCCCGCACCCGGGGACACCGCACCCGCGGACACCGAGGACTCCGAGCCCGGGGACGCCGGCACCTCGGCGGCCGCCCCGCGGGGAGCCGAGTCCGAAGCGGCCGGGGAGCCGGCAGCCGTGGCGGCTGAGGCCCGCGCGTCTCAGCGGCCCATCGGACGGCCCGGCCGCGCACGACGGACCGATGCCGGGCGGCCAGGCCAAACCGACAACGCCACCGGACGCGAAGACGCCACCGGACGGCCCGGCCGCACACCACAGACCCATTCCGGGCGGCCAAGCGAAACCGACAACGCCACCGGACACGAAGAAGCGACCGGGCGCGAAGAAGCGACCGGG
>NZ_JABVEC010000093.1 GCF_014323705.1 Actinomadura alba | reverse complement strand
GCTTCTCGGAGTCGCTCGGCAAGGTCCTCGGGGAGTCCCGGTCCGGGCGTTGGGATGATCTGACGCACCTCGATCGGCCGGCCTGTTCTTGCATCGATCACTTCGATCTCGACCGGTAGGCCCGTCTCACGGTCACGCAGTTCGATAGGTGGCCCACTGGGATCCGCCAGCCAACGGTCTCCCCAGCGGATCATCGCGGCGAGCACGGTAAAGAAGTCGCGGCCCTTCTCAGTCAGGCGATATTCGTGACGCACCGGCCGATCCTGATAGGGCCGGCGTTCGAGCATGTCCTCATCAACGAGGCGATCGAGTCGCTGAGTGAGGACGTTGCGGCTCACACCTAGCCGCTGCTGGAACTCCTCGAAACGGCGAGCACCGTAGAAAGCCTCTCGCATGACCAGGGGCGTCCACCAGTCTCCGACGAGATCGACGGTACGGGCGATCGAGCAGGGCCAGTTGTCGAAGCGGGTTCGGCGCATGACATCAATGCTAGTTGCTCTAATGAACTGACCTTGCTAGCGTCAGTTGCTCTAGTGAACTTACTACCTGGAGGCAGACCATGCCCATGATCGACCTCACCATGCCGAGTGGCGCCCTCGCGGACGACAGCAAGGCCGAGCTCATGGAGGCACTTACCCGCACCCTGCTGAAGTGGGAAGGCGCAAAGCCCGGAAACAAGGCGGCCGAGTCGATCGCTTGGACGTTCCTGCACGAATCAGCGCTGGTCACGGTGGCAGGCCGTCCCACCCAGCAGCCCCGCTACCGCGTCGTGGTAGGCGTACCGCAGGGCACGCTGGACAGTGACGCCAAGGCAGGACTGGTCGCGGAGGTGACCGAGCGGATCCTGCGCGCTGAGATGAACGGCCGGCCCCCTACCCCCGAGGACGGCTTCCGCGTCTGGGTGATCATCAACGAGATCACCGACGGCAACTGGGGCGGCGGCGGCCGCATCTTCCGGCTGGCCGACATCCTCACCTTCGCCGGAGCAGGCGAAAAGGAGATCGAACGGCGCACGGCACG
>NZ_JABVEC010000092.1 GCF_014323705.1 Actinomadura alba | reverse complement strand
CTAGTGGCGCGTCACGCAGCCTTGGCTGCGTAACTGGTCCAGGTGCGGATGGGTGAGTCGGTGGCGAAGCCGGTCTTGGGGCCGCATCGCTGGTTGCGCCAGCGGATGTGGCCGGCGATGGCGGCGTTCTGCTCGGTGTGGGTGCGGTGATCGGTGCCGTTGAGCGCGAAGTAGCGCAGCGCGGCGAACTCGGACTCGATCCAGTTCAACCACGAACTGTAGGTCGGCAAGAACACCAGGTCCACGTCATTGGCCGTCGCCCACTCGCGCACGTTCGGGTGCTTGTGGGGGGAGAAGTTGTCGGTGATCACGTAGAGTCTTTCGCCTGGCCAGCGGGCCCGCAGGGTCTTGAGGAATGACAGGAATTCCATCCATCGTTTGCGCTTGCGGATCCGGTAGAGGATCTTGCCGGTGGCCAGGTCCAGGGCGGCGAGCATGTGCATGACGCCGCTGGTGCGGTTGTAGGTGGCCCGCAGCCGGGCGGGTGAGCCCCGCGGCCGCCAGGACTTGCCCTTGCGCGGCATGAGGTTCAATGGTCCGAATTCGTCCACGCAGACCACTCGCCCGTCCTGGGGCGCATAGTCGTACAGGGCAAGGATCCGCTGCATCTTCGCGAGGAAGTCCGGGTCGTTGGAGGCTTTCCAAGTCGTGGTGGTCTGCCAGCCCACACCCTCGCTCCGCAGGATGCGACGCAGGTGCTCACGGCTGATCGACACCACGACCTTGGCCTTGGCCAGGTGCTCGGCGAGCGTCCTCAGGCTCCAGGTCGAGTGCCCCGTGACGCCCCAGTCGGAGGGGACCGTCTTGGCGATCAGGCAGATTCGCTCACGCGTCGCCTGGCTGATCGTCGGTTGCCGGCCCCCGCTCCATTTTGGGTCGAGCGCACCGAACCCCTGTTCATTGAACGCATGGATCACATCACGCACGTAATCCGCACTGACCTGCATCAATGAGGTGATGTCGGGGACCGATTGGCCTTGGGCGGACATCATCACCACGATCGCCCGCCGCAACTTCACAGGATTCTTCGCGGTCCGGGTGATCCGCTGGATCTTCCGGCCTTCCTCCATCGACAACGCACGCACGAACACCTCGGGTCTGCGAGATCAATTACCCGACCGACGTTGCGTGACACGCCACTAG
>NZ_JABVEC010000091.1 GCF_014323705.1 Actinomadura alba | reverse complement strand
CCGATCCGGTCGTGCCGAGTGTCTCTGGTATCGATTTGGTTCAGGTGGTGGTGCCTGGTCATCGTGTGGTTGCTTCGTCGCGGGCGGCGCGTGGGATGGCGCCGTTGACGGGGGTGTGGCCGTCTGCGGAGGATCCGGAGCGGGATGTGCAGACGTGTGCGGGGGCTCCTGTGGGGTGTTTGCGTATTTCGGCGTTGCGGGTCAGGGCCGCGGCGGATTCGCCTGTGGTGTATGCGGGTCGGCGTGCTCCGGGGGTGGCCTCGCCGGCGGGGTTTGATGCGATCTTCGCTACGCAGGCGGTTTTGTTGATCGTTCTTGCGGCGGTTGCGACGTGGAAGGTCACTGGTCGTACGTTGCGGCCGGTGGAGGCGATCCGGGCTGAGCTCGCCGCGATCAGTGGGCATGACCTGGGCAGTCGTGTTCCGGAGCCGCCGGGTCGCGATGAGATCGCGGCTCTCGCGCGTACCGTCAATGGCACTCTGGGCCGGTTGGAGCGTGCCCAGGGGCGTTTGGAGCGGGCGCTGGAGCAGCAGCGGCAGTTCGCCTCCGATGCCTCTCATGAGCTGCGTACCCCTTTGGCCGGGTTACGGATGCAGCTTGAGGAGGCCCAGTTGTATCCCGATGAGACCAGTGCGCGTGAGGTGCTCGACTCCGCGCTCGGGGCGGTCGACCGGCTTCAGGCGCTCACCACCGATCTGCTCCTGCTCACCCGGGTCGGTACCACCCCCGGTGCGCTGGAGCGGGTGGATCTGGCGGAACTGGCCGCGGTCGAGGCCTCGCGCAGGATGGAACGGCCGGTGGGGCTCGCACTCGAGCGCGCGGTGATGGTCGAGGTGGTCCGCGCCCAGATCAGCAGAGTGCTCGCCAACCTCCTCGACAATGCCCAAAGGCACGCCAAAAGCGCCATCCGGGTGCAGGTGCGAGGCCAGGGAGAGCATGCCGAACTCTCCGTCGACGACGACGGAACCGGGATCGCCGAGACCGACCGCGAACGGATCTTCGAACGGTTCACCCGGTTGGACGCCGCCCGCAGCCGGGACTCCGGAGGCACCGGCCTCGGACTGGCCATCGCCAAGGGCATCGCACACGCCCACAACGGCACCCTCCACGTGGAGGACTCACCCATGGGAGGCGCACGCTTCATCCTCCGACTGCCTCT
>NZ_JABVEC010000090.1 GCF_014323705.1 Actinomadura alba | reverse complement strand
AGAGCCTGTTAGCGATCGGTTTGGGTGGGTTGGCGTGTCGGCTCTGGAGACAGGAGAGGGCTTCTGGTAGTCGAGGGAGTGTCTAGATCACTCGCCTGCCAGAAGCCCTTGGATGACTGTCTACCGGTTTCCTGCCGCCAGCGCCAGTTGTGTTGTGCCCGGTTGTCTGTGCCGGGATCGGGTCCGGTCGTATCCGTCGGATCTGACCGATGAGCAGTGGCGGGTGCTGCGGCCGGAGGCCGAGGCGGTGATGGCCGGGTTGCGCAAGGGCCCGGGCGGTGCGCCGATGCGCCATGATCTGCGGGCGGTGCTGGACGCGATCGGCTATGTGACCAGGTACGGGATCGAGTGGCGGGCCATGCCGGTGGACTTCCCGCCGTGGCCGGCGGTGTATGCGTTTTTCGAGCGCTGGTCCGCCCGGGGGATGCCGCAGCGCTTGGTGGATCGGCTACGCGGCCGGATCCGGGTCGCGGCCGGCCGCAAGGAGACGCCGACCGCGGCGGTGATCGATGCGCAGAGCGTGAAGGCGGCCGAGACCGTCGGCTCGGCCACCTGCGGGTACGACGGCGGTAAGAAGATCAAGGGGCAGAAGCGGCATATCGTGGTCGACACCCTCGGCCTGCTGATCTGCGTGATCGTCACCGCGGCCTCGGTGCAGGACCGTGACGGCGCCGCTCCGCTGCTGGCCCGGCTGACCGAGAAGTTCTCCACCATCAGCCTGGTGTGGGCTGACGGCGGTTACGCCGGACGGCTGGTCACCTGGGCCAACAAGGCCCTGGCCTGCACCGTCGAGATCGTCAAGCGCAGCGACGACATGAAGGGATTCGTCGTGCTTCCCCGCCGGTGGGTGGTGGAGAGGTCCTTCGCCTGGCTGATGCGACACCGCCGTCTGGTCCGCTGCTACGAACGAAAACCCGAGCATCACGAAGCCATGGTGCTGTGGGCCGCCGTCCACCAGATGACCCGCCGCCTCACCCGTGACCTGGCAGGACTACCGGCCCACGGCCGCTGGAGCGAACCTCCACCGCTGCCGGCGCCAACCAGCCCCGACCGGCGCGGCAAGGTCCTCGAACTCCTGGCCACCCAGCCCTGGCGGGCATGGAAGAGCACCGAACTGGCCGCCATCCTCGGCATCGACAACGTCAACAGCTTCCGCGTCCAACTGTCCCAATGGTCACACCAAGGCCACATCAACAAGATCGGCCCTGCCCTCTACGGACCCGCACTTAAGCATCTGTGAACAGGCTCT
>NZ_JABVEC010000009.1 GCF_014323705.1 Actinomadura alba | reverse complement strand
TGATCAGCAGCCGCCTCTCAGCGGGTCCACCTTGGTCGCGGATCCGGTCGAGCAGGTCGGTCAGCTCATCGCGGGCCGCCCGGGCGATCGCGGCGGCCTCCTCGCGCCCGGCGGCGTCTTCGCGCCCGGTGTCGCCGTCGGTTTGGCCTGGCCGCGCGGAATCGGTTCGTCGTGTGCGGCCGGGGCGTCCGGGGGCTTGCTGGGACGCGCGGGCCTCAGCCGCCATGGCTGCCGGTTCCCCGGCCGCTTCGGTCTCAGCTCCCCGGGGGGCGGCTACTGGGGTGCCGGTGTCCTCAGGTGCAGTGTTCCCGGGTGCGGTGTCCCCGGGCGCGGTGTCCCCGGGTTCGGAGTCCCCGGGTTCGGAGTCCGCAGGTGCGGGGTCCCCGGGTGTGGGGTCCCCGGGTTCGGGGGTGGCTTCCGCAGGCGGGGGTGGACCCTGCTCGGCGTCGGCGTCGGCGTCGGCGGCCGCTGCCGTGGGGGAGAGGTCTGCGGGGTGTCTGCCGCGTAGCAACTCCAGGAGGACGTCGGCGCGGATGGTGTCGATGGGTCGTTGGTCGCCGTCGGCTTTGATGGCGTTCGCCAGCGCGTTGACGTAGTTGTAGGCGGCGTCGGCGTCTTCGGCGGGCAGATCGCGTGCGGCCAGGTCCGCGGTGCCGTCGGGGTTGTCGTACAACTCCACCCGACGCCCCTTCTCGGTCGCCTTACGGCGCCGCTCGTAGGCTTCGGGGTCGGCGTCTTTGATCGCTTTACGGACCCGTACCGCCAGCTGCCGGGCGGTCAGCCGCGGCGCATCGGGCAGCACGAGAGCCTCGACCTCACGAGCGATATCGTGGCGAACCCCGAGGACGCCGTCACAGATCGCCCGCGCTTTCCTGCTGTCGATGCGGCCTTCCACAAGGGCCCGGCCGGTTTCCAGCAACGGCCCTTCCAACATCGCCGCCATCCCCAGCTGAATCGCGGCGGCGGTGCCCGACAACGTCAACGCAGCAGAAATCTCATCACACAGCGCCCGGCTCATCTCCACCGTCCACGCCCCGCACCGATCAGCCTGGGCCTGACGGCGCCGGTCCAGCTCAGCGATCGCCGAGAGCTCCAGCGACTCCGCCCACGAAGTCAACCGCCGAGCCGCCCGCATCGCCTCGACCAGAGCGTGCTCATCCAGCCGGCCCAGCGGCAGATCAGCTAGCTCACCGGCCAATCGCGGGCCGGGAAGCGTCACCGATATACCTGGCAACTCCTCGACGTCCAGACCAGGCATCCGTGAACACCTCCTCCCGCTCATTCCTCGGAAAGGCGACTGTGTCTTCGAATATATTATCGAATCGCGGTCGAGACGCAACCGAGATTCTGAACAGAATGTCGTTCATAGTGCGCCATTGATCGTGTGATCTCCGACCATGAAAGAGTGCGAATCGGGCAAATGTGACGCTCTTTAATGCGATCATTTCCACCGGATGGCCATCGAGGTGACTCATCGGCCGGGACTCTTTCGGGAGGGTCTTTCGGTGGTGAGTCGGGCGGCCGAAGCCGCGCCCGATCGGCTATCGGCGTTCTGATCTAGGCTCGACCCTCAGGGTGAGGCTGCCCGGGATGGCGGCGAAGGCGTCGCGTACATGCACGGCGAGGTCGTCGCGGGCCGGGGGAGTGCCGGGCTCGGCGGCCCATCGCTCCAGTGCGCGGTGGAAGGCGGCGACCAGCAGGTCGAGGGCGAGCCGCGAGCTCAGGCCCTGTGGATCGGCCAGCTCGAAGCGCCGGCCCAGGAGCGTCATCGCCTGCCGGCTCGTGCGGTCGCAGAACTGCAGGCCGTGCGCGTCCATCGACGGGGTCGTGGCGGTGAGCCGATGGCTCAGCAGCACGCGGTGCGCCCACCCTTCGTCCGGCATCCGCTCCAGGGCCGCGAGCAGGGTGTCCTGCAGCATCGCGAGGAGCGTCTGGTGGTCCGGCTCGCGGATCTCGAGGTCGTCGAGGAACGCCGTCCAGAGGTCCTGCGTGGGTGCCATGGCGACGTCCTCCTTGCTGCTGAAGTAGCGGAAGAACGTGCGTTTGGAGACCTCGACCGCCGCGCAGAGCCGGTCGAGGGTCGTGCCGTCGAATCCGTCCGTCGTGAATCGTTCCAGAGCGGTGTCGATCAGCGTCTGCCGGGTGCGCAGCTTCTTGCGCTCACGGAGCGGCAGCTGGTCCGCCGTGCTGGAAGGAGGAGGCGCGGTGCTCATCACCTCGGCATTGTAGTCCCGGACTCGAATGCCACTTGTAAGCTAATGCCACTCAGTGGCACTATGTGGCCTCGTAGTCGTCCGCACCATCCTGTGAGGAAACAATGCGCGCTCTGCTCGTCGACCGCTCCGTCCCCGGCGGTCTCCGCCTCGGTGAGGCTCCGGATCCCGTACCGGCCTCGAACCAGGCGCTGATCCGGGTGAGGGCGACCTCACTGAACTACGGCGAGGTCGCCTTCGGCGTGGAGAACGCCCCCGAGGGGAGCGTGCTGGGCTGGGACGCCGCCGGAGTGGTGGAACGAGCCGCCGCCGACGGCTCTGGTCCGGCCGTCGGCACGCCCGTGGTGACGCTCGGAGAGCAGGGCGCGTGGGCCGAGCTCCGCGCGGTCGACACCGACTGGATCGGTACGGCTCCGGAGGGCGCCGATCTCGGCGCGATCAGCACCGTGCCGGTGGCCGGTGCGAGCGCCCTGCGAGCTCTCCACCGGATCGGCCCGATCCTCGGCAGGCGCGTCCTGGTCACCGGAGCGAGCGGGGGAGTCGGGCGCTACGCCGTGCAGCTCGCCCGGCTCGGCGGCGCGTGGGTCGTCGCGTCCACCGGGGACCCGGACGCCCACGGAGACGGTCTGCGGGCGCAGGGCGCACACGAGGTGGTGGCCGCGCCGCGCGAGGTCGGCGATCCCGTGGACGGCGTGGTGGACATGGTCGCCGGCCGGCAGCTCGTCGAGGCCTACGCCAAACTCGCCAGGGGCGGCACCCTGGTCTCGGTCGGGCACGCGGCGGGCGAGGAAGAGACGTTCCCCTACGGGGCGTTCTTCGGCGACCAGGAAGGTCGCTATGACCGGTCGATCGTGACGTTCTACCTGATCGCCTGCACCGGGCTGGCACCGGATCTCACCTGGCTGGCCGAACGCGTCGCCGCCGGAGACCTCGACCCGCAGATCTCGTGGCGCGGTGGCTGGGACCGGGCCGCAGAGGCGCTGGACACCCTGCTCGGCCGCCGGCTGCACGGCAAGGCGGTCCTCGACATCACCTGATTCAGGCTCCGGTGGCGCCGTCGAGCCGCTCGCGCAGGAGGTCGGCGTGGCCGTTGTGGCGGGCGTACTCCTCGATCATGTGGAGGTACACCCAGCGCAGGCTCATCTCAATCTGCCGGTACTTGTGGAAGAAGGTCTCCTCGAGGGAGCGCCCGGCGGCCGCCGCGCTGGCCAGTTCGATCTCGCGGGTGAAGGTGTCGAAATCCGCCTCCGCGTCGGCGGTGTCGACGTCGTCGAAATCACCGTCGGGGTTGGTCTCGATGTCGCAGTACAGGAACTCGACCGGTTCACCGGCGACTCTGTGCCGGAACCATGAGCGTTCCACCTCGGCCATGTGACGTACGAGACCGAGCAGCGACAGGTTCGACGGTTCGACGCTGCGCGCCCTGAGCTGCTCGGGGGTCAGCCCGGCGCATTTCAGCAACAGCGTCTGCCGGTGGTGGTCGAGCCACGCTTCCAGCTGGGTGCGCTCGTCACCGACCGGCGGCGGGTCGATTCGAGTGATCTGTGGTGCGGTCCAGTTCATCGCCCCATCCTGCCGGTCTCGCCGGAAACGCGCCTCTGCTTATTCGGTCACTGCTTATTCGGCCACGGGACGGCGGCCGAACGTGCCGGCCCCTCGCTGTGCGGGGCCGCCGGAAAATCGATTGCCGCCGCTCGGCCCCCGACCCTAACGTGGCCGGCATGTGCGCCTCGATGTACGCGATCGTCACCGGGTTCGGCCCCACCGCGGTCGCCGGGTGCCCAGGCAGATGGGCGCCCGAGCTGTTGAGAAGGCCGCGGCGGGGCCGAACGGCCCTGGTCGTCCAGGGCGCGTCCGGCGTCTGATCCGTTCTACTCGACTCCGCCGTCACGGGGCACCTCACCGTGACGGGTGACCGCCGTGCCTCGCGTGAGGCCGGCCGTCTTCTCACGCGCCCTTTTTCGTACGCCCAGGGCCTCCGAGGAAGTCCCCATACCTCGGACAGGCCACCGGAGCGTCTCATGCGCATGCCTCATCGCACCGAACGGTTCGCGTTCGTCTGTCCACGCCCCGGCCCGGTATCGACCGGGCCGGTCGCAAGGAGACCGGCGTGCGAGACCAAGACGGGAACCATTCCCAGACCACACGACAGTCCCAGACTCGACAGTCCCAGACTCGACAGTCCCAGACTCGACAGTCCGAGACCAGAGAGTCGCAGACCACTCGAGGGGACGCCCGGTACCTCGGGCCGCGACGAGGAGGCCGGTGGGAGCACCGCCGGGCGCTCTCGCAGAACTTCCTCTACGACCCCGGCACGATCGCCCGCATCGTACGGGCCGCCCGGCCAGGTGCGGACGACCTGCTCGTGGAGGTCGGCGCGGGCGAGGGTCGTCTCACCCGGGCGCTGGCCCGCGAGTGCCGCAAGGTCATCGCGTACGAGATCGACGCGGCGCTGGCGCGGCGGGTCGCCGCACGGTACCGGAGCAATCCGAAGATCGAATGCGTGCACGCCGACTTCCTGTCGGCGACGCCGCCCGCGGAGCCCTTCGCGTTGGTCGGCAACATCCCCTACGGGGTGACATCGCGCATCGTCGAGTGGTGCCTGAAGGCACCGGAGCTGACCTCGGCGACGATGGTCACGCAGCTGGACTACGCGCGTAAGCGCAGTGGCGACCGCGGCCGCTGGAGCCGGCTGACCGTACGCACCTGGCCGAGGTTCGACTGGCGGCTGCTGGGTGTCATCCCCCGTGAGCTGTTCCGGCCCGTACCGTCGGTCGACTCGGGCATCCTGCGCCTGGACCGCCGCAGGGAGGCGCTGCTGCCGCCGGGAGCGCTGCGCGAGTACGAGGCGTTCGTCGCGCTCGGGTTCGGGGGCGTGGGCGGTACCCTGCACGCCTCGCTCAGCAGGCGGTATCGACCGGCGCGGGTGACCGCGGCCTTCGCGGCCGCGGGCCTCGATCGGCGCACCATCGTGGCGTTCGTCCATCCCGATCAGTGGATCCAGCTCTTCACGGCCCTTCACCGCAGGTAAACACCCCGCCGTGATCATGCAGTTGTTCGCGTGTGAGTCGTCAGTGCCCGACGGTCGGGCGGGCGGGTGTAGGGCTGTGGTGCTTAAGTGCATGATCACGGCAGAGGTTCTCGGCCGTGATCATGCAGTTGTTCGCGGCCGGCTCGCGATGGCGACCGTCGGCCATGGGAACAACTGCATGATCACGAGTGGGAGTGCTAGAGGATCTCCAGGGGCTCGGCTCGATCGGGTGGCGGGAACGCGCTGTCGAGCTCGGCGAGGTCGCGCTCCGACAGCCGGATGTCGAGTGCGGCGCGGTTCTCGTCGACGTGCTCCGGCGTCGAGGCCTTCGGGATCGCGCACACGCCGTCCTGCCGCAGGACCCAGGCGATCGCGACCTGCGCGGGTGTTGTGTCGTGCCGTTCGGCGAGCCGCCGCAGCAGCGGATGAGTGAGCAGCCGGCCCTGTTCGATGGGCGAGTACGCCATGACCGGCAGCCCCCGTTCCCGGCACCACGGCAAGAGGTCGTACTCGATCCCGCGGCGTGCGAGGTTGTACAGGACCTGGTCGGTCGCCACCCGCCGCCCGGCCGGACGGTCCCACAGCTCGCGCATGTCACCGATGTCGAAGTTGCTGACGCCGAAGTGACGGATCTCGCCGCTGTCCCGCAGCCGTTCGAAGGCCTCCAGCGTCTCGTCGAGCGGCGTGCTCCCGCGCCAGTGCAGCAGGTAGAGGTCGAGACGGTCGGTCGACAGCCGGCGCAGGCTGCGCTCGCACGCCTTGACCGTGCCTCGCGCGCTCGCGTTGTGCGGGAGCACCTTGCTGACCAGGAAGACCTCGTCCCGACGGCTGGCGATGGCCTCTCCGACCACCTCCTCGGCACCGCCGTCGCCGTACATTTCGGCGGTGTCGATCAGGCCGATCCCGAGGTCGAGGCCGTGTCGCAGCGCCGCGACCTCCGCTGCTCGATCCGAGAGTCGCTCTCCCATTCCCCAGGTGCCCTGCCCCAGTACGGGCAGTTCCTCGCCGGAAGGCAGCCGCAGATATCGCATGCTCTCGATCTCCCCTCGTCCAGCGTGGTTCTCTCATCCCGGCAACACGTCGGGCTTGTCAGAATCTGTTCATTTTCAGACGTTAGATTCCAGAGGTTCCATTGTTCGAGCCCGAATTCGCGAACGACCGGCAGATGGAGAGTGTTTTGCGCACAGCGAAGACGTTCCGTCCAGGCAAGTCCCGCATCTTCACGTCGACGGTCACGGCGGCACTAACGGCGGGAGTGGTCGCGGTCGCCATGGCCACTCCCGTCGCCGCCGCGGACGACCCGGCCGGCTCGGCCGCTCAGTTCCACACCGCGACCGTGCTGTTCAAGGGCAACAATGTGGAAAGCCTGAACGGAATCTCCTACCACACGTTCCGGATCCCGGCGATCGTACGGACCAACGCCGGAACGCTGCTGGCCTTCGCCGAAGGCCGGGCGAAGAGCAACAAGGACTACGGCAACATCAACCTCGTCTACAAGCGCGGCGTCAACGACGGAGCGGCCGCCTCGGACTGGTCGTCGCTGAAAGAGGCCGTCGGCGCCGGCGCGGGGACGTGGGGCAATCCCACCCCGGTGGTCGACCGGTCCACGGGCACCATCTGGCTCTTCCTGTCCTGGAACGCCGCCGACAAGAGTCAGAGCGGTGGCGCCAACCCCGACACCGGCGCCGCCACGACCGCGATCACCAAGTGGGGTGAGCGCCGGGTCTACGTGATGAAGAGCACCAACGACGGTCAGACCTTCACCGGTATGGACGGCTCGGCGAGCCCGACGGACATGACCGAGTCGCTGCTGCCGAAGACCAAGGCGAACGGCTCCGCCTGGGCCTGGGACGCGATGGGCCCCGGCAACGGCATCTACACCGCGAACGGCACGCTGGTGATCCCGGCCCAGCACCGGAACATCTACAGCACCGACCACGGCGCCACCTGGCGCGTACAGAAGCTCAGCGAGCCGACCGGCGAGGCGACCATCACCGAGCTTGCCGACGGCAGCCTCTACCGCAACGACCGGCCGACCACGACGACCTGGAACACGGCCAAGCGCCGGTGGGTGGCGCGCGGCAGCATCGCCGGCGGGTTCTCCGCCTACAGCCCGGACGACAAGCTCCTCGACCCGGTCAACCAAGCATCGGTGCTGCAGTACAACAACGACGCCCCGTCGCGCACGATCTTCCTCAACTCGGCGAGCACGGAAAACCGCCGTCAGATGCGGGTGCGCATCAGCTACGACAACGCCCGCACCTGGCCGAACAGCCGCCCGCTCAGCGAAGGCCCGTTGCCGTCCGGCGCGGGCACCGAGGGCGGCTACTCCAGCATGACCAAGACGGCGGACTACCGGATCGGCGCGCTGGTCGAGAGCAACCTGAACGTCGACGCCAGCAGCACCTCGTCCCGCTCCGTCCTCTTCCGTAAGTTCAACCTGTCCTGGATCCTGCACGGCTGCACCTGCTGAAACCGCTGCAAGAGCAGTTCCCCCGGCGTCGCGGGTACGCGAATCCGCGTATCCGCGATGTCGCGTGGCGACGGCCGTGGCGGGCTACAGTCTGTGCGCGGGGCCTGACGGGACGGCGGGCCGCCCTGTGCCGCCGTGATGAGAACGCTCTCTTCGGGCTTGGCCGGAAAACGCCCGGACGCCACGATGCGTCCGGCGCGTCCGGACTCCCCGACTCCGGATTCCGCATCACTGATCTTCTTTGAGCCGGCCGCGGAACCCAGGAACAGGCACAGGCCGACGAACACCACCCACAGCCCGATCGCCGACCAAGGATGCGCCGCGCTCCATCGGGCCATCCGCACCATCGCCGAACCGTTTCTCAACGCACGTCCTTCGCTCCACGGGCGCCTGATGCACCCGGCGGGTCATGCGAAGGACGCTAGATCGGCGGTTCGTCCGGCAACACGAGGTGAACCACCCGAGGTGGCGATGAGCACCACACCCCGCACCTTGTGGAGAACCACAGGCCGAGACCGCCCCCGGTCGGAGTGCACCCGGTCGGTCCCGAGCCGGCGGAACGCCCCGAACGGCGCCGGAGCGGATCACGGCAGCGGTCCCAGGTAAAGGCCGCCGGTGACGTCGAGCACGTTGCCGGTGATCCAGCGCGCGTCGTCCGAGGCGAGGAACGCGACGGTGTCGGCGATGTCGGCCGGTCGGCCGATCCGGCCGAGGGCGGTGCCGGCCGTGATGGCGGCCCTGGTCTCGGGGGCGCTTAGCGAGTCGTTGATCCCGGTGTCGGTCGCGCCGGGCGTCACCGTGTTGACCGTGATGCCCCGGGCACCGAGCGCGTTGGCCAGTGTTCGGCTCATGACCTCCAGTGCGCCTTTGCTCATCGCGTACGCGATCTGGTGGGGCAGGGCGATCCGGGTGCCTGGGGAGGAGATGTTGATGATGCGGCCGCCGTCGCGCAGCACGGGCAGCAACGCCTGGACGAGGAAGAACGGCGCCTTGGCGTTGACCGCGAAGACCTCGTCGAACTGCGCCGGGGTCAGCCGGTCGATCGAGCCGGCGAAGAGCGTCTCCAGGTTGCCGCAGGCCGCGTTGTTGACCAGGACGTCCAGCGGGAGCCCTTGCAGTCCCTCGGTCAGCAGGGCCGTCAGAGCGTCGACGTCGCCGTCCAGGCCGAGCATGGCCCCCACCGCGAAGGCCTGTCCACCGGCCTCCTCGATGTCCGAGACCGTCTGCGCGGCCGCGTCGCCGTTGGCGCCGTAGTGCACGGCGACCAGAGCGCCGTCGGCGGCCAGCCGCAGAGCGACCGCTCGTCCCATGCCCCGTGAAGCGCCGGTCACCAGCGCGGTCTTGCCGGTCAGATCCCCCATTGCGGGCTCCTTCGATGATCGGATGTGCGCGTGCCCCCAGCGTCGAGGGCGCCGCTCACCGACCGCTCACCGACGGCTCACCGACGGCCAACGGCCCGCTCACCGCCGGACTCGGCCTCCGCGATGCAGCGCAGCCCGGCGAGGATCCGCGACCGCGTCAACGCGGCGCTGATCGACGCCCGCTCGCAGCCCCGCAGCGCCAGCTCGTACAGCGCGCGGGCCCCGGCCAGGTCGCCGCGCAACCGCGCGACGTCGGCGAGCCCGCGCCGTGCGTTCGCCGCGGACTCGGGCATCCCGGCGCGGCGCGCGAGGTCGGCCGCGCGTGCGCACTCCGTGTGCGCGGCGTCGAGGTCACCGGCGGCGGCGAGCGCGTCCGCCTTCCGGACGAGGAACCTGGTCAGATCCTCCGTCGCGCCCAACCGGCCCGCCAGCTCGATGGCCTCGTCCATCAGCCGGACGGCCGTCGCCGGCTCGGCCAGCCGCTCGGCGCAGTACTCGCGGACGGTCTCCAGCATGCGGTACCGGCCCTCGTCCGCCTCGACCAGCGACTTGTCGACAAGATCGGCGAGCAGGTCGATGACCTCGTCCTCCGACGGCCCGCAGACCCGCGCGACCGCGTCGAGCGTGGCACCGTCCCGGAAGACCGTCAGCCCCGCCGCCAGCGTGCGCTCTCGTGGCGTCAGCAGATCCCAGCTCCACGCCATGGCCGAGCGCAGCGTCCGGTGGTGGGGAGTCCCCGAACGGCCTCCGCGCGACAGCAGCCGGAAACGGTCGTCGAGCCGGGCCGCGACCTCCTCCACCGTCAGCACGCGCAGCCGCGCGGCGGCGAGTTCGATCGCCAGCGGCAGCCCGTCGAGCGCACGGCAGATCCGCGCCGCCGCGCCGAGCGTCGCGTCGTCGGCCGGGAAGCCCGGCCGGACCGCGACGGCCCGGTCGGTGAACAGCCGTACCGCCGCTCGGGAGGCCAGCGGCCGCACCGGATGCAGCGTCTCGCCCGCGATGTCCAGCCGCTCGCGGCTGGTGGCCAGGATCCGCAGGTCGGGACAGGCCGCCAGCAGCCGGTGGACGAGCCGGGCGACCTCGTCCACGACTTGCTCACAGCCGTCCAGGATGAGCAGCACCGCCCGCCCGGTCAGCCCCGCGACCAGCCGGTCGGCGGGTTCGGACGGGCCGGACAGCGCGGGCAGCAGTGCGGCCTCCCGCAGGCCCAGCGCGTTGATCAACGCCCGTGGGACGGCCGTTCCGGCACCGACCGAGGCCAGCTCGACGAAGCAGGCTTCACGTCCCCGCCCCGCCTCGATCGCCAGCCGGGTCTTGCCGACGCCGCCCGGCCCGGTCAGCGTGACCAGACGCTCCTCGCGCAGCAGCTCGCCGACGCGTGCGAGATCGCCCTCGCGCCCCACGAAGCTGGTGAGCTGGGCGGGAACCGCCGCCCGTGGCGGGCCCTCGGCGCGCAGCACGGCCAGGTGCACCCGCCGGAGTCCCGGCGAGGGGTCGACACCGAGTTCCTCGGCCAGGACCCGCCGCGCGTCCTCGAACGCCGCAAGCGCCTCGGCCTGTCGCCCGCTCCCGGCCAGGGCGCGCATGAGCTGCCCGCGCAGCCGTTCCCGCAGGGGGTGCGCCGCCACGGTCTCCGGCAGCTCCGCCGCCAGCGCGCGATGCTCGCCCCGTGTCAGCCGCGCTTCGATGTGGTCCTCGGTCGCGGCCAGCCGGAGCTCCTCCAGCCGCGCGGTCTGCGCCTCGGCGAAGGACGCATCCGCCACGTCGGCCAGGGCCGTGCCACGCCACAGCGCGAGGGCCTCCCGCAGCAGCCGGTCGGCGGTGGCGTGGTCGCCGCCGGCGAACGCGCGCCGACCCTCACCGGCGAGCCGCTCGAACCGGTGGACGTCGACGTCCTCGGGGTCGATCGCGAGCCGGTACCCGCCCGGCTCGAACAGGACGAGGTCGCCGGGAAGGCCTCCTGCCCGCAGCGCGCTGCGCAGCCGCGACACCTGCGACTGAAGCGCGTGTGCCGCGTCGCCCGGGGCCCGCTCGCCGTACACGCCCTCGATGAGCCGCCGCGCGTCCACCGTCCGGCCCGCGTCGAGCAGCAGCATCGCCAGCAGCGAGCGCGACCGCCGCCCGCCGAGCGCGATCGGCTCGCCGGTGGCGCACCGCGCCTCGACGGCGCCCAGCACCCCGAATCGCACGGCAGCGATTATCGCTCAGGCGAGCGTCATCCCGGTGTCCGGCCCCGGTGACCATCCGCGGGGTGAGAATGCCGATTCGCCGCAGGCAGCCGGACGATCACGGTCAGACCGCCGCCGGGGCGCGGGTGAGCGGTGACGATGCCGCCGTGGGCGGTCGCGGTGGCACGGACGATCGAAAGACCGAGGCCGGATCCCCGGTCGGAGTGCACCCTGTCGGTCCCGAGCCGGCGGAACGGCTCGAAGATCGTCTCAATCTCGTAGGGCGGGACGACCGGGCCGGTGTTCGTGACGATGAGCTCCGCCTGACCGCCGTCACCGCGCGTTGTGACGGAGAGTTCGCCGCCTTGATGGTTGTGCCGGATCGCGTTCTCGACCAGGTTCTGTACGAGGCGTTCGATGAGGACGGGGTCGCCCGAGGTCGGCGCGTGGCCGAGATCGCGGCGTGCGGTGATACCGCGGGCCGCGGCCTCGGCGGCCGCCTGGCCGAGGACGTGCCCGGCCACGTCGGCGAGGTCGAGCGGACTCGTGTCGACGACCGTGTTCTCGCTGCCCGCGAGCGTGAGCAGCCCGTCGATGAGACGTTCGTGCCTGCCGTTGACGACGAGCAGCGCCTCGCCCAGGCGCTTGACGTCCTCGGACGGGTCCGGACGCCGGAGCGCCACGTCGACGAGGGTCCGGTTGATGGCCAGCGGGGTGCGCAGCTCGTGCGACGCGTTGGCGACGAACCGCCGCTGGCCGTCGAAGGCCCGGGCCAGTCGTTCGAGCATGGTGTCGAGCGTGTCGGCCAGCTCTTTGACGTCGTCGCGCGGTCCGGCGTAGGCGATCCGCTCGGTGAGGTCGTGGCTGCGCGCCACCCGCCGGGCGGTCTCGGTGATCCGGTGCAGGGGACGCAGCGCCCGGTCGGCGAACAGCCAGCCGAGCCCCAGCGCCGCGGCCGTGACGACGGCGAGGGCCACCGAGCCCAGCGTCAGCAGCGAGTTCAGCGTCTCCCGCTGGAAGCTCACCTGGGACTGCACCAGGACCCCGCTCGCCTCCCCGGCCGTGATGAGCCGGTCCGGAGACGACCCGAAGATCATCTCCTTCGGGGGGGCCTCGGGGCCGCCCGGGATGGTCGCCGGGTCCATGTGGCGCGTCGCCACCGACACGCTCGAGCGGAGGTTGTTCTTCAGCAATACGTACGTCAGGACCAGCATCACGATGCCCCCGGCCAGGAAGAGAAGGCCGTAGATCAGCGTGAGCCGCACCCGGATCGTGGGCCTCAGCCGGTGCGTGAGCGTCGTCATCGGATGTGCGGCGTGGAGACCTCGGCCTTCAGGCCGGGGAGGAAACGCCGCTCCCTCCTCGAAGTGTCGGTGGTGGTCGATAGCGTGTTCGCATGCGGTTCCGGCTTGCACCGACACCCGCTCAGGAGGCGGCGCTGCTGGAACACTGCGCACACGCCCGTTTTGTGTGGAATCTGGCTTGCGAGCAGCACGGGTATTGGCGGCCGGGACGTGCGGGCGCGCCAGGCTATCTGGAGCAGTGCCGTCAGTTGACCGAGGCCCGCCGGGAGTTCGGGTGGCTTGCGGCCGGGTCGCAGACGGTGCAGCAGCAGGCGCTGCGGGATTTCGCCCAAGCGATGAGGAATTTCTTTGCCGGGACGCATCGTCGGCCGACGTGGCGTAAGTCGGGCCGGCATGAGGGGTTCAGGATCGTGGGGAGGCGCGGCGTGCAGTGGGATGTGCGCCGGGTGTCGCGCAGGGTGGGCCTGGTGCGGATTCCGAAGGTCGGTTGGGTGCGGTTCCGCTGGTCCCGGACGGTCCCCGACGATGTGAGGTCGTTTCGGGTCAACCGGGATCGGGCGGGCCGCTGGCATGTTGCGTTCGCCGCCATCCCGAAGCCGGTGTCCGGGCCGGGTACGGGGCGGGTGGTGGGTGTGGATCGTGGTGTGGCGGTGTCGGCTGCCCTGTCCACCGGGGAACTGCTGTCGGTATCGGGCCTGCGTGAGGCCGAGGCCAAGCGGCTGCTGCGGCTGCAACGCAGGCTGGCGCGGGCCAAACTTGGGTCGAACCGGAGGCGGCGGGTCAAGACCGTGATCGCTCGGATCAAGGCCCGCGAAACGGACCGGCGTAAGGACTGGGTGGAGAAGACCTCCACCGACCTCGCCCGCCGTTTCGATGTGATCCGCGTCGAGGACCTGAAGATCCGCAACATGACCCGTTCCGCACGCGGCACCGTGGACGCGCCGGGCAGGAACGTGCGGGCCAAGGCCGGGCTGAACCGGTCCATCCACGCAGGTGGCTGGGGCCTGTTGGTGACCCGGCTGGAGCAGAAGGCTCCCGACCGCATCGAGAAGATCAATCCCGCGTTCACCTCCCAGACCTGTTATGCCTGCGGGCACCGCGCAGCGGAAAGCCGCGAGAGCCAAGCGGCTTTTCGCTGTCGCGCCTGCGGGCATGCAGATCACGCGGATGTGAACGCGGCCAACAACATCGCCGTCGGGCGGACGGTGACCGCGCGGGGAGGCCGGCCGGTGGGCGGGCCTGCGAACCGCGAACCTCACCTCGTTCTCTCCTCTGCGTAGGGGACGAAGTGGAATCTCCCGCCTTCAGGCGGGAGAGGACGTCAAGGAATGCGGTACCCCACTCCCGGAACGGTCTCGATGACGGGCGGATCACCGAGCTTGCGGCGCAGCTTCATCAGCGTCACCCGGACGGTGTTGGTGAACGGGTCGGTGTGCTCGTCCCACACCTTCTCGAGCAGCCGCTCCGCCGAGACCACCGTCCCGTCCGCGCGCAGTAGTTCGGCCAGCAGCCCGAACTCCTTGCGCGCCAGCTGCACGTACCGCCCGTCCCGGAAGACCTCGCGGTGGTTCGGGTCGAGCCGGATACCGGACCGCTCCAGCATCGGCGGGTCGGCCGGGCGGGCGCGGCGGCCCAGTGCGTGGATGCGTGCGACGAGTTCCTCGAACGCGAACGGCTTGGTCAGATAGTCGTCCGCGCCGAGCCGGAGCCCGTCGACCCGCGCCGGCACGGTGACGGCGGCGGTGAGCATCAGTACCCGGACGTACGCCCCGGAGTCCACCACCGCGCGGCAGACGTCGTCACCGTGCACGACCGGCAGGTCCCGGTCGAGGACCAGCACGTCGTAGTCGTTGACGCCGAGCCGTTCGAGCGCGGCGTCGCCGTCGTAGACCACGTCCACGGCGAGCGCCTCGGCCCGCAGGCCCTCGGCGATCGAGTCGGCGAGCATCCGCTCGTCCTCGGCGATCAGTACGCGCACGTTCCCATCCCATCGACCTCGTGCCACTGCTGTCTGCCGCACAGCCTGCGGCAACGGGCGTAACGCCGGCATAACGAGAAGTGGTTACGCCGGGGTTATCGATCAGGGGCTGGACTTCTCGTCGACGGCCGGGGACTCACCCGGCGAAGTCGACAAGGAGACCTGACCGATGCGACGACGGAAACTCGCATTGCCGGCCATGATCCCGATGCTCGTCCTCGGGCTTTCGGCCTGCGGTGCCAACGGCCTTACGGGCAATGCCGCTCCCCAGAGCAAGAAGACCGACGAGATCACCGCGATGCGCAATTTCGCCAAGTGCATGCGCGACAACGGCGTGAACATGGCGGACCCCGTCCAAGATGGCAATGGGGGCATCCGTATAGAGGCGAAGGGGGGGAAGGGCGAAGGCCCCGAGAAGCACGAGGCGGCTGAGGCGAAGTGCCGCCACCTGCAGCCGAACGGCGGCGAGCCGCCCAAGCTGAGTGCCGAGCAGTTGGCCCAGGCGCGCGAGCATTCGAAGTGCATGCGCGAACACGGCATCAACATGCCCGACCCGGACGAGCAGGGCAGGGTCATGGTCAAGAGGACGGCCGAGCCCGGCTCCGGAGGGAAGTCCGAGCGACTGGGCGACGACCCGGACAGCCAGAAGTTCAAGGACGCCAACAAGGCCTGCCGTCATCTCCGGCCCAAGGGCGGCCCCGATGAGAAGGGGAACGGCGGTTGAACGGGAAGCGGGCCGCGTTCCTGAGCGTGGCCGGAGTGGTCGTGATCGGCGGCGCCGGTCTCGCGACCGCGGGTCTGGGCGGGGGTGGCGGCGCGCCCGTGGCGCACAGCTCCCTGCCGCCCGCGACGGCGTCGATCGAACGGACGACCCTGGTCGAGACTCAGACGGTGGGCGGCACGCTCGGCTACGGCACCACGAGTACCGCGACCAGCGGGGGCGGTGGCGGTGTCCTGACCTGGCTGCCGGGGCCGGGCAGCGTGATCTCCCGGGGCAGGGCCGCCTACCGGGTCGACAACAAGCCCGTGCCGCTGCTGTACGGATCGCTGCCGCTCTACCGGACCCTCTCCACGGGCACCGAGGGCCCTGACGTGAAGCAGTTCGAGCGGAACCTGCGGGCCCTCGGCTACACCGGGTTCACGGTCGACGACACCTACAGTTCCGCCACCGGGGCGGCGGTGAAGCGCTGGCAGGACGACCTCGGGATCGCCGAGACCGGCAGGGTGGCGCCCGGGTCGGTGCTGATCGCCCCCCGCGAGATCCGGGTGGCCGAGCGGAAGGCGAACGTCGGCGACAGGGCCGGCGGACCGGTGTTCACCTACACCGGCACCACCCGGGTCGTGAGCGTGGACCTCGACGTGAAGTACCAGAAGCTCGCCAAGAAGGGCGCGGAGGTGTCGATCGAGCTGACCGAGGGCGAGACCACCAAGGGGACCATCACCAAGATCGGCAAGGTGGCCGAGGAGGGCCAGGGCGAGGACCCGACCACGATCGAGGTCACCATCGCGGTCCGCAGGCAGCGAGCGCTCGGCACGTACGACAAGGCGCCGGTGGACGTCCACCTCACTGCCAACCGGAAGCCGAACGTCCTCGCCGTGCCGATCGGGGCGCTCGTCGCGCAGCCCGGCGGCGGCTACGGCGTGCAGGTCGTCTCGGGCGGCAACGTCCGCACGGTCCGGGTGGAGACCGGCCTGTTCACCGAGGGCCAGGTCGAGATCTCCGGTGCGGGCCTGTCCGAGGGCATGAAGGTCGGGGTCCCCGCATGACCCCGGTCGTGGAACTCCGCGAGGTCACCAAGACCTACCCGGGCGGCGTCACCGCGCTCGACGCGGTGTCGGTGGCGATCGAAGCCGCTGAACTGGTCGCCGTCGTGGGACCCTCCGGTTCCGGCAAGTCGACGATGCTGCATCTGCTCGGCACGCTCGACCGCCCGAGCAGTGGCACCGTCCTGGTCGGGGGCAGGGACGTGTCGCGGCTGACCGACCGGCGGCTCTCGGCCCTGCGCGCTCGGCGGATCGGCTTCGTCTTTCAGCAGTTCCATCTCGCCGCCGGGGTGAGCGCGCTCGACAACGTCGCCGACGGCCTGCTGTACGGGGGCGTATCACCGGCGCAGCGGCGCCGCCGGGCCCGTACGGCCCTGGAGCGGGTCGGGCTCGGGCACCGGCTCGATCACCGGCCGCACCAGCTGTCCGGCGGCGAGAAGCAGCGGGTGGCGATCGCCCGGGCGGTCGTCGGCGAACCGGCGATGCTGCTCGCCGACGAGCCCACCGGCGCCCTCGACTCCGTCACCGGCGCCGGAGTGATCGACCTGCTTCGCGAGCTCGCCGCCGCCGGCACCACGGTCATACTGATCACCCACGATCGTGACATCGCCGACCTCCTGCCGCGACAGGTCCAGATGCGCGACGGGCGGATCATGCATGACGACGTATGGGCGGGGGCGGCGCGATGACGGGCAGGCGAGGACGCCCTGTGCGCGACGAGCGCGACG
This sequence comes from Actinomadura alba, assembly GCF_014323705.1. Lineage (GTDB taxonomy): Bacteria > Actinomycetota > Actinomycetes > Streptosporangiales > Streptosporangiaceae > Actinomadura_C > Actinomadura_C alba. The sequence goes on along the minus strand of NZ_JABVEC010000009.1, from coordinate 233,921 downwards.
AGGACGTACCGGCGAGGCTTGGGCCCAGGGACGTGCTCAAGGTCGGCGGAGCCGGCCTGCGGGCTCGCCCGCTCCGGGTGTTCCTGTCCGCACTGGGCATCGCGATCGGCATCGCCGCCATGATCGGCGTGGTCGGCATCTCGACCTCCAGCCGGGCCCAGCTGCAGGCCACCCTCGACCGGCTGGGCACCAACCTGCTGACCGTCGCACCCGGCCAGGACTTCTTCGGCTCGGACGCCAAGCTGCCCAAGGACTCGGTCGGCATGATCAGCAGGATCCCCGACGTCACGGCCGCGTCCGCCACCGGCAAGGTCACCGACACGAAGGTCTACCGCAACGACTGGATTCCGGAGGAGGAGAGCGGCGGGATCAGCGTGCAGGCGGCCCGCCTCGACCTGCCAGGCACGATCGGCCTCTCCATGGCGACCGGCACGTGGCTCAACGCCGGCACGGGCCGGTATCCGGCCGTGGTGCTGGGGTCGGCGGCCGCGGAACGCCTCGGGGTCGCCCAGCCGAACCAACAGGTCTGGCTCGGCTCGCAGTGGTTCACCGTGGTGGGCATCCTGAATTCGAACGCGCTCGCGCCGGAACTGGACTCCGCCGCGCTCGTGGGCTGGGACGCGGCGGCGTCCCGCCTGGGGTTCGACGGCCACCCCACGACCGTCTACAGCCGGGCGGACAAGCATGCGATCGACTCCGTACGGGCCCTGCTCGCCGAGACCGCCAACCCGCAGGCGCCCAACGAGATCAAGGTCAGCCAGCCGTCGGACGCGCTGGCCGCCGAGAACGCCGCCGATACCGCCTTTACCGGGCTGCTCCTCGGGCTGGGCGGGGTGGCGTTGCTGGTGGGGGGCGTCGGCGTCGCCAACACCATGGTCATCTCGGTCCTGGAACGCCGCGCCGAGATCGGCCTGCGCCGCTCCCTCGGCGCCACCCGGGGCCAGATCAGGCTGCAGTTCCTCACCGAGTCGCAGATGCTGGCGGCGCTCGGCGGCGTGGGCGGCGTGGGACTCGGCATCGTCGTCACGGCGGCCTTCGCGGTGACCCAGGGATGGCCGACCGTGGTGCCCCCGTGGGCGATGGGCGGCGGCGTCGGCGCGACGCTCGTCATCGGCGCGATCGCCGGTCTCTACCCCGCGATCCGGGCCGCTCGCCTCGCCCCCACCGAGGCTCTCAGCACCATCTGACCGGCCGCCGCCGGCTCCCCGCCCTCTGGGGACGGGAGCCGGCGGCACCGGCTCGGTTCCCTTGACCGCACGCCCGCCCCTTTCAGGGGGCCGACGATGCGCGTCGGTGCTCGTACGGTTCCGCCAGGGCTCTTTCCCACAGGAGCAGTACGGCCCGGAGACAGTCGGCCACGGACGTCCCCGCCGGCGGATCGAGCAGAGCACCGTGAACCTGTGCCTCGATGCCCTGCACGGCGAACAGTGCGTTCATCTCGGGGGCGGGGCCACCGACGCCGAGGCGGCGTAGTTCACCCGCCAGCGCCGAGGCGATCAGCCGTTCGGCCTGGCGGAAACGGGCGACCAGCTCAGGGGTTCTCGGCGCCTCCTCGAACAGCAACCGGTGCAGGTCGGGCCGATCGGTGTGCAGCGCCGCCACGCATCGCACGAGGTCGGCCAGCAGCCGGTCTAGCGCCGGTCGTTGCTCGGCGGCACGGGTGAACACGAGGGCGATCTGCTCGGCGGCGGCGTTCAGGTGATGGTCGGCCAGTTCCACCAGGAGCGCGTCCTTGTTCGGGAAGTACTGATAGAGCGAACCGATCGACACTCCGGCGCGCTCGGCGATCTGGTTGGTCGTCGTCGCCGCGTGACCTTGCCGCTGAAAAAGCTGAGCAGCGGCCTCGAGAATGGCCGCGACGGTCTCACGAGAGCGCTGCTGGCGGGGCCTTTTGCGGGGCGTGAGCACGGTCCTCCAATGCGAGTACCCAAAACTGAGGATAGCTCGCATTATTGAACGGCGGACGCACTCGCGCCGCCCGCCCACTGGAAATGGACGTCGCTCTGTGCTGCCCGACCTGCTGGACTATGGCTTCCGGATTCTGCCCGGCCTCATCCTGATCGGTGCCTGTTTCGCGCTGTCGCGAGGAGAGGGCGATCCGCTGCTGCGCATCATCGCGCTCGTCCTCGGATTCATCCTGATCAGGGACGCGATGACACCGCTCGGCTTCTGGCGGTTCGGCACGGCGGACGCGGTGCCGTGGCTCCGCTTCACCGGCGAGGCCGGGATCCTGCTGTCGTTCGGCGTGGCCACGCTGGTGCTGACCGCGGGCGTCCTGCGCCTTGATCGTGACCTTCGGACTCTGGTCCGCTGGGGCCGGTTCGATGTCGCCACGGTCGCGCTGGGCGTCGGCGGCGGGGTGCTGGCCGCCGCGCCCATCCTGGCGGCATCGCCGTTCACGCCGTTGGCCGAACGTGGCGGGGCGGTCGCGCTCACCCTGCTGCCGGTGTTGCTGCTGTTCTGCCTGGCGGGCAACCTCGCCGAAGAGGTGCTGTTCCGCGGATTCCTGCAGGGGTACCTGGAGCGGCGATCCAGTGCGATACGCGCGGCACTGCTGTCGGGTCTGCTGTTCGCGGCCTGTCATGTCTTTCTGGCGTCGACCGTCACGGACGCCGGCTGGCCGCTGCTGGCATTCACGCTGTACGAGGGGCTGATCTGCGCTTTCCTGCGAATGCGCAAAGGCGTCATCGCGGCCGCGCTGGCCCATGGGATCGCGATTTTCCTGATGGCGAGCGGGCTCATCTAGAGACCTGCCCGGCCGATCCCGCGGACAGCGGACCAAGCCTCAATGATCTTGTTTTCGAGACGGGCGCCGACCGCAGGGGTCGGCCAGGGTGAACGCGACCGGGGTACCCGGTGCGCCCCAACCGAAGCGGATGGCGTTTGGTCTTCATCCCGCAAGGCGCCCTGTGCTTCTTCGCACACGCGACGCAGCTTTCGAATTGACCAAGAAAAGGAACCTGGAATGGAGGGTGGCAGCACCGGGGGCCACGTTAGTGCGCTCGCGCACGTCCTTGCGCCGCGCGTTGTCCCGTTGCGGGATCGTCAATCGGTCCGGGTGCGGAGGCTCCGCGCCAGGGTGGGGATCATCACCGTCGCAGCGACGAGGTGTAGCCCGAGGAGGGCGGTGGTGGTGGCGGTGTTCGCCTCGGAGAGGAGGGGCGGGACCAACGAGATCGCGGTCAGCGACACTGCCGTCCACACGAATCGCTCGGCGGGGCGAGCGCTCCAACGAAGAAGAGCGGCGGCAATGACGATGCCCACGACCGAGAAGAAGCCGGTCACCACGGCGAACCCGGACAACGGGATCGTCTCGCCACCATCGGTGACCTCGAAGTCGACGCCAACGGCCTGGGCAAGCGCAGCGGCGAGGGTGGTGGCCACCATCGCTGCGAGCGTGGCAATGAAGCCGGTGCCGGCGAGCCCCCGGAGTCGGTGGGTGTAGCTGGTCTGGTTCGGCGCCGGGCCTGCGACGACCCCGGTGTCATTCATGCTGTTCATGTCTTCCTCCATCATTCGGTGACTGGCGTAGGGGTGTGTTGACTGGCATGTGACGGTCCTGGCCCTGGGGGTGACGATGCGCACCCTCGCCGTGCGACGGCCGGGGTTCCGCAGGGCGCGGACGCCGGTGCCGCGGAGCCAGAACCCGGCGTCGCGTCCGAGGACCGGCCCGGGCTCGCCGTCGCGCAGCTCCAGCTGCACCCGCCCGCGGGTGACGACGCCGAACGCGTCACACCACTCGGCCGCGACCACCGCGACACGCGCGCCACCGCGCAGCGCGAGCGTCCGCACCGGGACTACTCCGTGCCGTCCGCCGGCAGGCGCTCCGGCAGCCCGAGCCGCGGGAACTGGTCGTCGTGGAACGTGACGATCTCGGTGATCGCCCCGCCGGTGACGCGCAGGACGTCGATCGTCAGCGGCAGGTACGCGTTCTCCCGCTTCCGCCAGAGGTAGAAGGCGACGGCGGGTTGCCGGTTCACGGAGGTGAGGACGGCGCGCAGGTGCTTCATGCCCTCGAAGCCGCTCTCGACCCAGTCGTTCACCACCGTGTCGCGGCCGACGTACAGGCCCGGCGTGGGCGGCATCGAGCAGCGGACGTCGTCCCGCAGCAGTGCGGCGAGCCCGTCGACGTCCGTGGCCACGCTGGCGTCGGTATAGCGGCGCACCAGCTCGCGCGTCCCGGCGTCCTCCTCGCCGCCGGTCCAGTCCTGCCGCTCGGCGGGCAGGTGCTCCCGCATGCCGGCGCGGGCCCGCTGCAGCGCGCTGTTCACGGAGTTGACGGAGTCCCCGAGGAGCTCCGCGACGTCCTTCGCCGGCCAGCCGAGCACGTCCCGCAGGATCAGCACGGCCCGCGGGCGCGGCGCGAGGTGCTGGACCGCGACCAGGTACGCCAGCTCGATCGTCTCCCGCGCGACGGCGACGGTCTCCGGCTCGTCCGCGTCGCCCGCGGGCACCTCGTCGAGCAGCCGGTCCGGGTAGGGCTGCAGCCACAGCACCTCGCCGCCGGTCGCAGGCTCCGGGCGGCACTTGGCGAGCAGGTCCAGGCAGGCGTTGGTGGCGATCCGGTACAGCCAGGCCCGGAACGTCGACCGCCCCTCGAAGGTCTCCCGCCGCCGCCAGGCACGGAGGAACGTCTCCTGCACGGTGTCCTCGGCGTCCTCGAACGACCCGAGCATCCGGTAGCAGTGCACGTGCAGCTCCCGCCGGTGCCGCTCCGCCAGCCCCGAGAACGCCGGCTCATCGACCTCGCCCAGCCCGCTCACGCCCAGCTCCTCCAGCCGCGTGTCCGCACTCATCACGTCATCCTTCCGCCTCGTCGTGTCCCGTCGTAGGTGAGACGGGTGCGGGCGCGACAACTCATCACTAGGGTCGGTCGGCATGGACTTATGGACAACCCTTAGGGATGTACTAGACATTCCTGGCGGTCTCACACGTCCAGCAGAAGCAGATCGACCAGGCATGCGCGGAGGGCCGTACCGCAGTTCAGCTGGTCAGCGAATTGAGCTCAGGCCGGGCTATCGACGGTACATACATCCCAGCGACTCATCGTCCCGCGTGATGGTCGCCAACCACCGTCGCCCACCGCCGGCCCTTATCCGGTCAGGGGATCGATACGGGCACCTCGCCCAACCACTCTGATCGGCACCCGGATCAGGCCGGGGCGTAGCGGGCGGCCAGGGCGCGGGAGGTCTCGGCGATGCGGGCCCGCAACTCCGGCGGCCCGAGGATCTCGATGTCCGCGCCATGGGCGAGGAACCACCGGTGTGCGTGGTCGAGGGACTCGATGGGGAGCACCGCGCGAATCCAGCCGTCCGGCTCGGGGGTACCGGTGTCGGCCAGGGCGCGGGCGGCCGCTCCCGTGAGGCGGGACACGGCGCTCGGCGCGAGGCGCACCACCGCCTCGCCCTGGTGCAGGCGGGCGTGGAAGTCCGCCTGGTAGCGCTGCCAGTAGCCGGCCAGGTCGAAGTCCTCGGGGGCCTGGAAGCGCTCCTCCCGAACGGTCACATCGAGGATCTGGTCGATCCGGTACGTACGCGGTCCCGGTCCCGCGACGACGTACCAGCGACCCGCCTTGAGCACCAGACCGTACGGCTCCAAGCGCCGGTCGACATCGGTCGGTTCCTTCCAGCGGCGGTAGCGGACATCGAGGACCCGGCCGTGCCAGACCGCGTCGGCGACCTGCGGCAGGTGACGTACGTCGTCGTCCTCGGCGTACCAACCGGGCGCGTCGAGGTGGAAACGGGCCCGCATGCGGTCGGCCTGCTCGCGTAGTACGGACGGGAGCGCCGCGAGCAGTTTGGGCTGGGCGGCCGCGAGGGCCGGGCCGAGCCCGAGCATGGTGGCGGGACCGGGGACGGCGGAGAGGAACAGCGCCTCGGCCTCGCCCGCGCTCAGCCCGGTGAGCCGGGTGCGATAGCCGTCGAGCAGCCGGTAGCCGCCGGAGTGTCCCGCGTCTCCGTACAGCGGTACGCCCGCGGCGTGGAGCGCCTCGATGTCGCGATAGACGGTCCGTACCGACACCTCCAGCTCCTCGGCGAGCTGGGCGGCGGTCATCCGGCCCCTGGCCTGGAGCAGCAGCAGGATCGACAGAAGGCGACTCGACTTCACTGACACACGATGGCAGTGGATCACCCCTACGGTCCAGGCATGGTTCGAGTGGACGACGATGAGGAGCCCACCGGACGGTTCACCTCCACCTATGCACTGACACCTCTGCACTGAAGGAGACCGCTCATGAACGACTTCGACTTCCTCGCCGGTGACTGGGACGTCGCCAACCGGTGGCGGATGGACTTCCTCGATGAGAAGAGCGAGTGGGAGGAGTTCCCGGCCGTCGGCCGAGCGTCCCGGCATTTCGAGGGCGCGGCCAGCTTCGACGAGATCGAGTTCCCGACGAAGGGCTTCGCCGGGCTCACCTTGCGCCTGTACGACCCCGCGCGCGAGGAGTGGTCCCTGTACTGGGCCAGCAGGCGTACTGGCACGCTGTTCCCCCCGGTCGTCGGCCGGTTCACCGGCGGCCGGGGGGAGTTCTACGGGGACGACGCCCACGCGGGCAAGGAGATCCGGGCGCGTTTCGTCTGGTCGGACATCACCGCGGACTCCGCCCGATGGGAGCAGGCGTTCTCCGTCGACGGGGAGAAGACCTGGGTGACCAACTGGATCATGGAGCTCACCCGCCGTTGACCCGCCTACCGCCTGCGCAAAGCGGTTAACAGGGCGAATGTTGCCTGACGTGGCACCAGAACCGCGGCGTACCGTCGTATTCCGTTTCTCTGGCCCATGTGATCGGCTACTGGCACCCGATTCCCCTCAGACTGTGGAGAGATACGTGGGTCGTCCAGCTCTACTCGCATCACTGACCGCCACGGCCGCAGCGGTCATGGTCACCGTCGCCGGGCCCGCCTCGGCGATCAATTCGTACAACGCGAAGCCGGCGCCTGAACGTACCGAGGTCGGGGCGCTCGTCGTACAGTCCGACCGCGACAATGACCCCGCCACGCCGGACGCCGTTCGGTGGAGCTGTTCGGGAACGATGATCTCGGCTGACGTCTTCCTCACCGCGGCACACTGCACAGTCGGCCGGCCGGCCGGCACCAAGTTCTACGTGACCCTCGCCCAGAACGCGCAGGCTGCGATCGACGCCTCGAACGCCCTCGGCGGGACGCCCGAGCAGATCGCCGGCCGAGTCGGTGTCCAGGGGGTCGCACACGCCGATCCCGGCTACCCCGGCAACCAGGCCGACAGCCACGACATCGCCGTCATCAAGCTCGACGGCGGGCAGGCCGCCGAACTCGCGCAGCGGGGGTCCTTCGTTCCCGCCACCTTGCCACGCCACGACCAGTTGTCCGAACTCGGCTCGCGTGCGCTCGACGCCGCGGAGTGGCAGGTCATGGGGTACGGCACACAGGAGGCGGTGAACGGGCCTGGTGGGCAGACACATCCGGGCGGCGGCGTACGGATGAAGGCGACGGTCGACTTCAACGCCCTCAACAAGACCTGGGTCCGCCTCGCCATGAACGAGAGTCGCGACCTCGGCGGCGCCTGCTACGGCGACTCCGGCGGCCCGAACTTCGTCACCCTCGACGGCAAGCGCGTGCTCGCCGCCACGACGATCACGGGTGACACCCCCTGCTACGCCACCAATGTGGTGTACCGCACCGACAGCGACAGCGCCCGGAACTTCCTCGAGCGGTTCGTCGCCCTGCCGTAACGGCGATGAGGATGGCCGGGTCGGTATTTCCGACCCGGCCGTCACCATTCCCGCCGCCGGAGCCACGTCGTAGCGGCGTGGCGGGCCGACCCGATGGGCGGCGTCGCCCATCCGGCGGGCGGACGGGTCATTCAAGCGGTCATTGCTCGGCGAGGAACTCCTCGATGGCCGCCTCGACCTCCTTGCCGGTGGCGTGGCCGGCCACGATCCGCATCACGCGGCCCTGCAGGTCGTCGGCGCCGTACCGGTGGTGGATGTCCGAGATCAGCAGATCCAGCCAGGGGCCCGCGACGTGGGCCGGCTTGCCGTTGTGCGGACGGTCGAGGTCCGCCGCGATGGCGTCGGCGATCCGTCGCCTGGCCGCCTCGGCGCTTTCGGGCAGGGCGCCACGGCGGTCGGCGGGCAGCCGGTCAATGATCGCTTGCGCCTCGGCGAGATCGGTGATGGCGGCGTCGATCTCGGCCGGGGCGGCCAGGTCGCGGGAGGCGATCCGCGCGAGCAGATCCCGCGCCTGGACGATCTTCTTCACCACGTCGAGCCGCTCGGTGAGCGCGTCGCGGTCGGAGCCCTCGCTCAGCTTGGCGATCGCCGACTCGGCGGCCTGGACGGTCTGGGCGGACGGGTCGGCCTCGGCGGCGGCGACCGCCGTCTGCGCGTCCCTCAGTTCCTGCTCTTCGTCTCCGGCGAGTACGACGGCCATCGATCCGATGACGAGGGGCAGGTTGTTCGCACCGACGATCCGCATGTCGGCGTTGCCGTTCTGACGGTTGCGGAACATCGCCTGTGGCATGTCGAGCGTCACGGTCCGCCAGGTGTTCACCTGCTCGGCGGTGATCTGCACCCGCTGGGTGCTCTGGTACGCCGACCCGGTGGCCGCGGAGTCGTACTGCAGGACGAACGATCCGGCTACCGGGGACCGGAACTCGATGGTCGCCTCGGCGTCGTAGGGGCCTCCGGAGATGAAGGCGTCATCGACCACGAGATAGAGGTTGTTGCCGCTGTTGAAGGTGTTCCGGTCGACCTGGAGGGCGCGACGGCCGTCGATGGTGATCTCGTGGGCCGGGCCGCTCTCGTACGGCATCCAGTTCAGGCCATCGGGCTCGCCGGAGAAGTCCATCGACACGCGGGTCACGGTCGGCCCGGGTGGAACCACGTCGATCTTCACGGCCGAGATGGCGAGGGGGAGGTTGCCCGGAACCGAGAGGCGCAGGTCGGCCCCGCCGTTCTGCCGGTTGGTGAACCGCGCGTCGGGGATGTCGATCGTGCCCGTCCGCCACTGGTTCACCTGGTCCGCGCCGATCGTGACCGCCGCCGACTTCTGGTACGCCGACCCGCTCGTGGCGGAGTCGTACTGCAGGCTGAACGAGCCGGCCGCCGTGGCGCGATAGGTGATCGTGGCCTTGACCGGGTACGGCCCACCGGAGACCGCCGCGTCGTCGACGAACATGTACAACTGCCTGGCGCCGCCGAACGGGTTCTGCTGCAGTTCGAGCGCCTTGCGGCCGTCGACCGTGGTCTCGAGGTAGGGGCCGTCCTCGTAGTTCTTGTACGTCAGCCCGTCGCTCTTGTCAGCCGCGACGTCGAACGAGACGTTGTCCTTGCCCGGCACCGGGGGCTGTCCGGGATCCGGATCGGGATCGACCCAGTCGGAGCGCTCCGCCATGTATGCCTTGCCCTGGGCGTCCTTCTTGAGGATGAAGTAGTAGTCGACCCGGCCACCAAGTGACACGAATTCGGCCTTCAGCGACTCCTTGGTGATGGTGAGCCGCATCGCGCCGAAGTGCTCGTCATCCCGGAAGAGGCTGCCGGGCGCGGTGCTGAACAGGGGCGTGAGTCCGGCTCCGCCGTTACCGCTGATCGCGATGTTCTGGCCGCCGGAGGTGACGATGTGCTCGGCGTGGTGATCATGACCGGCCAGGATCAGGTCGACGCCCGGCGTCATCAGCCACGCGCGGTCCGGGTTGTTGCCGGCCTTGCCGGAGGAGTAGATGGGCTGGTGGCCGCCGGTGATGACCCACTCGGCCGTACTGCCGGTGACCGTGTTCTTGTACTTGTCGTAGATGGGCGGCATCGTCGTGCCCGACGACTGCTGGCAGTTGGCGTCCGGATTGAGGAAGTCGACCAACCCGTTGCCGAAGCCGGCCGCGAAGGCCACCGGGACCTTGAAGAAGTCCACGCTGGGCTGGATGCTCTCGGGGTTGCAGCCGTTGCCGTAGTCATGGTTACCCATGATCGGGAAGAGCCTGCCCGCGTCGATATCGGCCTTGTACGGCGCCTGGGCCTTGACGATCTCGTCGGGGCGGCCCTGCTGGTACGTATTGTCGCCAGTGGTCAGGATGGCCGCGGGATTCCACGAACGCACCAGGTCGGCCACCTGGTTCTCCTCGGCGCACGTGCGATCAGCACCGCAGCCGCCGTAGTCACCGATCACTGCGAGGACCAACTGGTCCTGTACCGGCTTACTCGGATCCGCGGCCGGGGTGATCCGCTCTAGCTCGGGGCCGGCCGCCTGGGCGGCGGGGGTCACCACCGGGGTGATGGCCACGGCGACCGCTGCCAGCGTTATGAAAAGTCTCTTGGTGAATGACAAGTTCCCGCCCTTGCGAACATCTCGAACGACCGTCGGTCGCGCTGAACGCTAGGTCGAGGTGGTGACGGCAAGACGAATACCGGACAAACGTGATCGTTCGAGTCGAGGCCCGACAGCGGAAGATCTGAGCGACGGGCAATGGTGCTCATCGAGGCCGAGGACGACCTCAAACACCGCAAGAAATACGCCGAGAATTGGCGTCAATGACGCTCGCGGGGCTGTTGCGGCCCGCCGCCTTTCGGCTATGGCGACGGTCACAGTGGACCGGGTCCGGAGCCGTCGGGGGCGTCTCGATCGTCTGAAGGGGCGAGGGCTTATCCGCCGCGCAGTAGGAGGCCAAGTGACCACCGTGCCCCGCCGGCTCGTCGGCGAGACCGAAGCCGCTATCGCACCGGCCCCGGACGCCCGCCCCCGGACGCGCCTCCGGGTGCTGCGCAAGGTCGTGGTCGCCGTCACCGGGGTCGTCGTGATCCTCGCGGGTGTCGTGATGATGGTGCTGCCGGGCCCTGGTGTGGTCGCGATCCTCGCCGGGCTCGGGCTGCTGGGCACCGAGTTCCCCGCCGCGCGCCGGGTCAGCGAGCGGCTGCAGGGCTACGTCCGTACCGCTTGGCACAAGGTCCGGCCGCCCAAGAAGGACCGTCCGAGCGCCTGACCCCGCGTAGGTCCAGGGGGCCACTGACCGGCCGCCGGCGCGGGCCGGGAGGGTTCGGCGGGTGCTCGACGTGCCGCCCGGGGCGCACTCGGTGACGCACATTAAGCCGTGAAAAGGGCGACGCGCTGTTCTGCTGAGGCATTTGTGACCGGTGTGACATGCCCGAAAAATTACCTTCTGTCCTAGTATTTTGCTGTTTGGTTACTTTGTGTATGGTTGGCGGTTATTGGCTGTTCCGGCGGGCGGAATCGGGGGGACTGAGCGTCCGCAGACCTTCAAGTTCTTCCCTGTCCGCCCCCCGGGACAGAGGCGGCCCCACCGCGACGCTCTCAACGCCTGGGCGGGGCCTGGAACCCACTGCAACCTCCCGGAAGAGGTGGGCCCATGGCCACGATTCGTACGACCGAACCGCATGACCCGATAGTCACCACGGCTCTCCTCGCGCGCGAGGCGACGGCCGGCGGGCGGACGACCGATCCGAGCCCCCGGCAGGGGCACGACCGATGACCGGCATGCTCGCCGGAGCGGCGAACGTGCTCCCTCATCACCTCGGGTGGTACGGCCTCGCCGTCGGCACCCTGCTGTCCGTCAAGCTGCTGATGTCGATCCCGCTCGGCCGGCGGAAGGCTCCCACCTGGGAGCCGGCCACCCCGAAGCTCAACGTCGCCGCGGTCATCACCGTCTACAACGAGGACCCGCGGGTCCTGCACGCCTGCCTCGACTCGTTCATGGCGCAGACCCGCCGCCCGGACTCGATCACGGTCGTCGATGACGGGTCGGAGTCCCCGGACGCCGCCGACCTCGCGGAGTACGTCGCCCCCTATTTCCGCGCGCTCGGGGTGCGCTTCGAGGTCATCCGATTCCCCGAGAACCGGGGGAAGCGGGCCGGACTGGCCGCCGGATTCGCCTCCAGCTGGGAGGCCGACATCTACCTCTGCGTCGACTCCGACACCGTCCTCGCGCCGGAGGCCACCGAGCTGGCCCTCCGGCCGTTCGCCTCCCGGAAAATCATGTGCGTGACCGGCCTCGTGCTGGCGCTCAACCGGTCGATGAACCTGCTGACCCGGCTGATCGACATGCGCTACGTCAACGCCTTCCTCGGCGAGCGCGTCGCCTACTCGCGGCTCGGATCGGTGCTGTGCGCTTGCGGATCGATGGCCCTCTACCGGGGCTGGGTGGTCCGCCGGCACCTTGACGACTTCCTCAACCAGACGTGGCTCGGCGTGCCCGCCACCGCCGGTGACGATCGTCGCCTCACCTACTACTGCCTGCTGGAAGGGCGCGCCGTCATCCAGCCACAGGCGGTCGCGTGGACGGCTGTCCCGGAGCGGCTCTCCCACTACCTGCGGCAGCAGGCGCGGTGGACCAAGTCGTTCATCCGCGAGGGGCTGCTGATGACCCTCACGTCGCCACGGCGGGTGTGCTGGTGGCTGAACCTGGTCGAGCTGGTCACATGGGTGGCTTTCACCAGTGCTCTGGTCGTGGGAGTCGCGACGGTCGTCGTCCAGCCGCACTGGTGGGCCGGCGCGGTCGCGTACGTCGTGTACGTGTGCGCCGCCAGCTGGTTGCGGTCGCTGCACTATCTCCGCGGCGCCGCCGGGGTGCCGCCGCTCGACCGGGTCCTGACGTTCCTCGTGGCACCCCTCTACTCGCTGATGAATCTGACGCTGCTCATCCCGCTTCGGCTGTATTCGCTGGCCACGATGCGCGACGCGAAATGGGGCACGCGGGGACGGGTCGAGGTCGCCCTGCAGGCGGACGCCGCTCGCTGACCCGCACTACCGGTTCTCGGTTGCCAAGCCACCGGCCGCGCTCCGGTGGCTTGGCGGCGACCGCGTCCGCAGCGTCCCTCAGATTCTGCTCTTCGCCCCGACGGGACGAATGTCTTCATGGGCGGCGCCGGTGGTGAGCGAGCGGACCTGCCTGCTGCACAGTGCCAGTGCGGTGACCCCCACGATCAGGCCCGCTCCGCCGAGCAGCGTCGCACGGTTGCCGAACCGTTCGGAAAGGGCGCCGGCCGTCATCTCTCCGATGGGCATTGCCAGGATGGAGCCGAGCACGTCGTAGGAGTAGACCCGTGCGAGCCGGTCGGCGGGGATGTTCTCCTGCAGCGACAGATCCCAGGCGACTCCGAATTGTTCGAGGGCGAGACCGTTGATGAACATCGCTGTCATCAGGAGTGCGAGAGGCGCGGCATCGGCGAGGGTGAGCAGCGGCAACGCGTCCAGAGCCACCAGTGCCACGCCGATGCGCAAGGTGTGCCGGGCGCGGTACCTCGCCACCAGGAAGCCGCCGACGAGCGCGCCCGCCATTTGTACGGCCAGCGCCAGACCCCAGGCCGTACGCCCGTAGGTACTGTCGGCGATGGTGGGGCCGATCACCTGGATGCCGCCGGCCATGACCGCGTTGATGACGAAGAACTGCAGCACGACGACCCACACCCAGGCACGTGCGGTGAACTCTCTCCAGCCCTCCCGGAGTTCGTGCAACGGCCGGGCTGAGGAGGCTGCGGTGTTCGCCGCCCGGGGCACCCGAACACCGTGATACGCGAGCGCGGCCATCGTGAATGCGACGGCGTTGGCCATGATGCCCCAGCCTGGGCCGAACACTGCCGTGATCATGCCGCCGAGCGAAGCGCCGGCGATCATGCCGATGTTGACGCCCATGCGGGCCACGGCGTTGGCGGCGCGCAGGTCCTCCTGCGGCACGGTCTGCGGCGTCAGCGATGCGGAGGCGGGCAGGGACACGGCCGCCATCGCGCCATTGACCGCGCTCAGCAGTATCAATACGGAGAGCGAGCCGCTGCCGGTCAGCAGCGTCACCGCGACCGCGGCCTGCACCGCCGCGGCCGACAGGCTCGCCCCCTGCAGGATGAGCGCCCTGGGCAGTCGGTCGGCCATAAGGCCGCCGAAGAGCACCAAGAGGATGTTGGCGACCGATCGTGTGCCGACGACCAGCCCGACGTCGATGGCCGAGCCGGTCATGTCGAGGACCGCGAAGGCGAGGGCGACCGGTGCCATGGAGTTGGCGCAGTGCGTCATCGTGCGGCCGAGCGTCAGATTGCGGAAGCCGCTGTGGCGTAGTGGCCGCAGGACGGCGCCCTCCGCGGACGTAGCGGTCACGCCCCGGGGTCCTTCTGGGCCATCTCGAACAACATGAGCGTTGCGCTGGCGTGGACGGTTCCTGCCGTTCCCGGGGCGCGGGCTTCGGAATGGAGGATTTCGCCCAGTTGCGAGGCGAGGTGGAGCACGCGTTCCCAGGCTTCGGCGGGCAGCCACATCTCGGCGTCCGTGAAGCCTCCTCGCGAGCCGGGTTGCCGCTCGAGGCTGCGGCGCAACAGTTCCTCGGCGAGTACGGAGGCCAGGGCGACGTAGTCGTCGGTGGAGCCCGTGGACATGGCCTCGCCGCTGCCGGGGTTGTGACGGTAACGCTTGGCCCGGCCGCCGTGTACGGAGGTCTCCTCAACAAGCTCCAACAGCCCCACGGCATGCAGTTGACGCATGTGGTAGCTGACGTTGGCCTGCGTCTGGCCCAACTCGCGGGCGGCCTCGGTGGCACTCATTGTGCGTGCCGTCAGCATGGACAGCAGGCGCACGCGCACTGGATGCGCGAGCGCGCGCAGCCCGCTGACGTCGGCGCGGTTGTCGGAGGTGAGCATGGTCGCGACTATGCGGCAAGGTGAGGCTACCGTCAAATGGTTCTTTTGAGGTTCGATGGCACGGCGATCGGTTGACGCCGAGCGGTGACAGTTGCCGCGGTGACGAGCGCCGCGATGACGGGCGCGGACCGGCGAGGACCGGCGAGGACCGGTCGAACGGTGGCCACTGTCGGCCGAGGGGACAAGTCGAGCTTTCGCTCCTCTTGCGGTGCCTGACAGTGTTCGTACTCTAAGTGATGAAGCATGTGCGTTCGGCGACATACTGATCCGCGCGCGGAGGGGGTGATGCGCACATCGCACGCGGGAGCAGTGGAGTCCCCGACCTCCTCGCACCTGGGACCGATCCACGGCGGCGCCGTTCGGCCGCTCGTTCGTCCAGGTGCTGAGCCGCCCCCCACACCGGAGGACGTTCCTCATGTCGACGACCGTACCGACCCCCGGCGCCCCCATTCCCCGGCGCTGGATCGCTCTCATCTTCATATCCCTCGCGCAGCTGATGGTCATCCTCGACGCGACCATCGTCAACATCGCCCTGCCGTCCGCCCAGACGGCACTGGGCATCTCCGACGGCGATCGCCAGTGGGTGATCACCGCCTACACCCTCGCCTTCGGCGGCCTGCTCCTCTTCGGCGGCAGGGTCGGCGATCTCGTCGGGCGGAAACGGGCCTTACTCATCGGCTTGATCGGCTTCGCCGGGGCATCCGCGCTCGGCGGTGCGGCACAGGCCGAGGGCGTGCTCTTCGGCGCGCGCGCTCTTCAAGGGGCGTTCGGCGCGTTGCTCGCCCCGGCCGCGCTCTCACTGCTCGCGGTCACGTTCACCACTCCGAAGGAGCGCGCGAAGGCGTTCGGCATCTACGGTGCGATCGCGGGTGGCGGCAGCGCCATCGGGCTGATCCTCGGCGGCGTGCTGACTGAGTACCTGAACTGGCGCTGGGCGTTGTACGTCAACGTGCCGATCGCCGTCATCGGCCTCGTCGGCGGCCTGGTGTTCATCAGGGAACCCGCCTCCCGTAACCGCTCCCGTCTCGACGTCCCCGGCACCGTACTGGTCACCGCGGGTCTGGTCTCCCTGGTGTACGGCTTCACCCGCGCCGAGTCCGAAGGCTGGAGCGAGCGCGGTGTGGTCGGCCTGTTCGTGGCGGCGGGCGCCCTCCTGATGGCCTTCGTCATCGTCGAGAGCCTGACCAAGCACCCATTGCTGCCGCTGCGAGTGGTCGCCGACCGGTTCCGCGGCGGTGCCTACCTGGCGGTGGGCCTCGCAGTGATCGGGATGTTCGGCCTCTTCCTGTTCATGACGTACTACCTGCAGACCGTGAAGGGCTACTCGCCCGTACGGACCGGCCTGGCCTTCCTGCCGATAACGGCCGGCATGATCGTCGGCTCGACACAGATCTCCGCGCGGTTGGCGGACCGTGTCCCGCCGCGGGTGCTCATGGCCCCCGGCCTGCTCGTGGCCGCCGGAGGTACGGCGCTGCTCACCCAGCTCGAGGTCGACACCCCGTACACGCACCTGCTGCTGCCCGCCGAGCTGATGCTCGGTCTCGGGCTCGGCGTGACCTTCATGCCCGCGATGAACCTCGCCACCACCGGCGTCGACCCGCGCGACGCGGGCGTGGCCTCGGCGATGGTCAACACCTCCCAACAGGTCGGCGGCTCCATCGGCACCGCACTCCTCAACACCATCGCCGCGACCGCCACCGCCGACTACCTCACCGAACACACCAACGGCACCCCAACGCCACAGATCGCGGCCGTCGGCCTCGTACACGGCTTCAACGTCGCCCTGTGGTGGGCCGTCGGCGTACTCGTCCTGGCCGCCCTCACCGTCACCGTCCTGGTCGACACCCGGCGTCGCCGGACCGTCGTCCCGCCGGTGGTCGTCCCGCCGGTGACGACAGAGACCATGACCACCGAAGCCATGTCCACCGAAGCCATGCCGACCGAGAGCATGTCGGCCGAGAGCATGCCGACCCGGCGGTTCGCCACCGTCGGCGCCCGTGCTCATCTGTTCGAGGACGACGGCCTGGAGGCCCTGGGACGTCCGCCGCTCGCCGACGCGGCGATGGCGACGGTGGGCGGCGACGGCGATGGCCGCCCGGGCTCCCGGATCAGCGGACACGTACGGGGTGGCGAGAGCATCCCGGTCGCCCGTGCCGCCCTCACCCTCATCGACCCGCTCGGACATCAACTCGGCCGGGCCACTACCGACTGGGACGGCTCTTACGCGCTGACCGCTCCCGGCGGCGGGACGTACATGCTGATCGCCGCCGCGGAAGGGTACGAGCCGCAGGTGGCCGCGGTCGTGGTCGGCGACGACCCGCTGTCCTATGACCTGGCCCTGTCCGGCGGCGCCGGCGTCAAGGGCGTGGTCCGCAGCGCGGTGACCGGCGCTCCGGTCGCGACCGCCATGGTGGTGGTGACCGATGTCCGGGGCGAGGTCGTCACCTCGGCCAGGACGGACGAGGACGGCGGATTCTCGTTCAGTGACCTGGTCCCCGGCTCCTTCGTCATCGCGGTGAGCGCGAGCGGCCACCGGCCGGGGGCGGTCCCGATCGAGGTCGCCCGCCAGGGCACCACACAGTGCGATGTCGAGCTGCGGCCCGGCGCCCGGGTGCAGGGCATCGTCCGCGCCGGACACTACGACCTGCCACTGGCCGACGCCAGGGTCACCTTGGTCAACGCCATGGGGAACGTCGTCGCCACGGCCACCACCGGACCCGACGGCGAGTACGCCTTCATGGACCTGGACCCGGGGCACTACACCCTGGTCGCGAGCGGCTATCCGCCGGTCGCCGCCGCGCTGACGCTCGACGGGACCGATGAGAACGGGTTCGGTCTCACGCTCGGTCACCCGGACGAGGCCTGAGGGGAGCGGATCGGCAATGGACACATCGGGCCTTCGCGTACGGGTCGTCACCGAGAACGGCTGGGCGATCCAGCACGCGGTGATCACGGTGACCGACCTGACCGGACAGCAGATCGCCCGCGACCGGGCGGACGCCGACGGCGTGGCGCGCACCGGACCGCTGCCGCCCGGGTCGTACACGGCGATCGTCACGGCCGTGGGCTACATGCCATCGGTCTCCACCGCGATGGTCGGGCAGGGCGGGGCCGCGGAGCTCGGCAGGGTCACGCTGGCCCACCAGGGCGGCGCCGAGCCGCCCCCGCCGGGACCATGGACGATCGACCCGGCGCACTCCAGCGTCGTCGTGACCGCGCGGCACCTGGGCCTGTCCAGCATCCACGCCCGATTCACCGAGTTCGGTGGCACCATCGAGGTCGCCGAGCACGTCGAGCACTCCCGCGTGGCGGCCGAGATCAAGGCCGCCACGGTCGACACCGCCAACACCATGCGCGACGACCACCTGCGCCGCGCGGACTTCCTGGACGTCGAGCGGTTCCCGCTCATCACCTACACCGGCACGCACGTCGTGCCGGCGGGCAACGACCGCTGGACGGTTCACGGCGAGCTGTCCCTGAAGGACGTACGGCGCCCGGTGGAGCTGGACCTGCGTTATCTCGGCACGGGACCCGATCCATGGGGCGGCACCCGCGCCGCGTTCCGCGCGACGACCGAGTTACGGCGCTCGGACTTCTCGATCACCTACAACCAGATCCTGTCCGCCGGGACCGTGGCCATCGGTACCACGCTCCGGGTCGAACTCGACATCCAGGCCGTACAGGGCGAGCGCCTGCCACAGGGATGAGGTCAGGATCGCCAGCGAGCTCCCGGTCCAGGTTTAGGTCAGACAGTTTGGTCGAGAGCGGAGGCAATGGCCTCATAGTCATTGCGGTTACCACCGAACCACGCCATTGAGCCATCAGTGAAACGCACGGCGAACAAGAGGTCCCCGGGCTCGACTCCGCCTACTTCATTGCGCGGAACCCCCCACCACATCTTCTTGACCTTCGAGAATGCGGTGATGCCGAAAAAGAGCATCCGCTGATCGGTCACGCAGACCACCCCGGATGTCCGTTTCGGCATGTCATTTAGTAGCCGGTTTGCCGTTTGGGCTCCCGTCCCGACAATCGGGCCGGCGTACTTCTGAGTAAAACCTTTGGGAGCCGTCTTGACGGCGATGGCCATGGTCACATCGAGAAGTCGTTCACCGGAATCCAGATACCCTTGAATCTGCGGGCCGAACTTGCTGATTCGCCGTTCTGACATGGACCAAGATGCTAGCAACCCCCGTGCGCCGTGATAAGGCCGAGCAGCCGCTGCCGCCAATTTCGCCCGCAGGCAGCCTCACCAGGGTGGAAGCGTGGAGGAATCCGTGGCCCGGCGGGCCGGCGACACACATCGGTGGCCGGCCGGCCCGCTGCGCGACTCGTCGATTACTCGTGTCGCTCATGTCGTGATGACGGCGACCGCGGGGACGGAGAGAGAGCAGCGGGCGGTGAGGAGCGTGGCGCAGGTCTTCCTCACCGATGACGGCTGGTCGCAGACTCTCCGGGGCATCCACGCCGTACTTCGCCGAGGTGGTCACCTCGTGTTCGAGACCAGGCGTCCTGAGTTTCGGGCTTGGGAGGAATGGGCGGCCGATACCGCTCAGGTCACCCTCGATGTCCCAGGGATCGGGCCAGTGGAGCGGCGTTTCGAACTCACCGACGTGAGCCTTCCGTTCGTCTCGTTCCGCTACACCTACAGGTTCGTGGCGGACGGCGCGGTCGTCACGTCGGACTCGACCCTTCGGTTCCGCAACCGCGACGAGGTGGAGACGAACCTGGTCGCGGACGGCTATCGCGTGCTGGACGTGCGCGAAGCCCCCGACCGCCCAGGTCGCGAGTTCGTGTTCATCGCAGCACCCCCGCCGTGATCATGCAGTTGTTCGCGCGAACAACTGCACGATCTGCGGCGCTCGGACTTCTCGATCACCTATAACTCCCGCCGTCGGGCGAGCTTCAGGTGCTCAGCAGCCGCCTGAGCACGGCACGGTCCTCTGTGGCGTCCCAGGGATCCTGGTACCACCAGTTGAGCGCCGTGTCGGCGTCGCCGAGGCGGTCGACGACGGCGAGAAGGAAGCTCCGCTGAGCCGCGGTCAGTGTCATTCCGGGTGTGACGCCGTGGAGGAAGGCCCTCGCCCGCAAGGCGGCGAACATGCCGAATCCGTCGGAGAAAGCGAAGCCGTTCCGCGCCGCGGGCGTGAGGTAGGGCAGCAACGCCAGCAGGGTCGGCAGCACCTCCTCGAACGTCTCGGCGCGTTCGGCGACGGTCCTCACCAGGGTGAGAACGCGGAGCAATTGACCGTTGGGCAACCGTTCGGGGAACCAGCCGTTGACCTCCTCGGGATCGGTCAGCGCTTCGAGGAGCACCTGTGTGGCGCGCCGATCGTCGGCGCAGGCGGGGGCCAGCGCCGCGCAGACGCGGACGGCCGGGTCGGGGTCGGTGAGCAGATCAACGGTCTCCAGGCCCCAGGTGCCGATGGCGAGGACCGGGCGGGAGCCTCGTCGCGATGCGGTGGTCTCGCGGGCCGTCGTTCTCGTTGATCGTCACGGACAGCAGTGTCGCTGCGATCGGCCTTCCGCGAGATGCGATCCGCCTTCAGAGAAAAGGAAGCGTGCCCTTCGACCGACCGATGTCAGACTCGCGGCGTGGACAGCCGCCGCATCACCCGGTTCGAGGCGGTCGAGGCCGCCGGCCACCTTTTCGACGAGCCGCCCCTCGAAGAGCCCACCAGACGGTTCCTCGCTGACGCTGGGCACCATCTCCTTCTCGCGTACGAGGACGGAGTGCCGGCCGGGATGATCACCGGAGTCGAGATGACGCATCCCGACAAGGGCACCGAGATGTTCGTCTACGAGCTCGGCGTGGACGAGCCGTACCGCAGGCGGGGCATCGCTGCGGCCCTGGTGGCGGCACTTGCCGACCTGGCGCGGGAACGTGGCTGCTACGGCATGTGGGTCATCACCGACGAGGGCAACACGGCGGCCCGCCGCACTTACCAACGTTTCGCCAAGGAAGAAGAGGACGGCCAGGCGGTGTTCTCCTGGACCTTCGACGAGTCCTGACCACGTCGGCAAGGGTCTCGTGCTTGCCGTCCCGCATCACCGAAGGGTGTTCAGTGTCGGCGAAACCACCACCCATGAGCCGCTCGGTGGTGGTTCCGCCGACACTGAATGCCGCTCGGTATCTGGGCTTTCGTGTCGCTCATGTCGAGATGACGGCGCTCGGACGCCGGGACGGTCGATTCGCCTTCCGCCCGCAGGATGGAGAGGTGAACGGCGGCGAGCTTGGCCGACGGGTCCGTGCCCACCTCTTCCGCGAGCATCCGGCGGGTCTGCTCGAACACCTCGAGCGCCTCGCTCTGCCGTCCCGTGCCGTACAGCGCGCGCATCAGCAGCGCGCGCGGCCGTTCCCGCAGGGAGTGCGCGTCGACGAGTTCCCGCAGCGGCGCGACCAGGTCCCGGTGGCCGCCCAGGGCGAGCCCGGCCTCGGCGCGGTCCTCCACGGCGGTGACGCGCGCCTCCTCCAGCCGTACGGCCTGCGCCCGCACCTCGGGCACGTCGGCGAGTGCCGGCCCCCGCCACAGCCCGAGTGCCTCGTCCAGCAGCGCGGCCTTCCCGGCGGGTGCCTCAGCGGCCGCCGCCGCCACGAGCCGCAGGAACCGGTGTGCGTCCACCTGATCCGGCGGGACGACCAGCCGGTACCCGGCGGGCAGCAGCTTGACCTCGGCGAGGCCACGCAGCCCGCGCCGCAGCCGCGACACCTGTGACTGGAGCGCGTTGGCGGCTCCGGCGGGCGGCTTGTCGCCGTACAGCGTGTCGATGAGGAACTCGGCGGGCACCACCTTTCCCGCGTTCAGGAGCAGGAGGGCCAGCAGTACCCGCACGCGGTGCCCTCCGACCGTGATCGGCGCGCCTGCCTCGTCCCAGACTTCGACCGCTCCGAGAATCCCGAACCGCATGGTCGAGATTCTGTCCTAACTCTTGGTGGTACAGGCCGGTGCGCGACGGGCCGGGGGCGCGTCGTCCGCGAGACGGCGTACCTCGTCGGTCGCGACCGTACGGCGCAACTGCAGTGAGGCGTCGTCTTGCGTCGCCCCGCATAAGGCCCCAGTTGGCGATTGTTCCATTACGTAGCAGCGAGGTAGCTCTGATGGCCGACATCGGTGACATGCAAAGATCATCCTGATATCACTATCTGTGCCGTCAAAAGAACAGAAGGTGACCATGGCGCAGGGTGAGAACACACCGGGCGACGAAGTGCTCTATCTGGCGGCCGGGGTGGCCGATCTGATGGCAGAGGGAATGCGGGGCCTGTTCCGGCGTCTGCCTGGTCTGGTGGAGGTCCGTCAGGAGCTGCGGGCACGAGGCGAGCTCGCGCTGCGGCGCACCGGTACGGCACCGGAGGCGCACATGGAGGTGCTGGCCCGGCAGGTCGCCATGCGGAAACTCGATGGTTGACCTTCGGGTCCGTGTTGACCGGGCGTTGGAGGCGTTCGTCGAGACCGAGATCGCCGAGTTGCTGGCGCTGGACGCTGAGCTCGAGCCCGTCGCCGACCAGATGCGGATCTCGGTCACGGGGGGCAAGCGAATACGGCCGGTGTTCTGTTATTGGGGCTGGCGGGCGGCGGGGCAGCCCGACACCGACGCCATGATCCGCGCCGCGGCGGCATTGGAGTTGGTGCACGCCGCGGCCATCGTCCATGACGACATCATCGACTGCAGCCCGATGCGACGTGGCCGGCCCACGGCACACGAGAAGCTCGGCGACGCCCTGGCCATCATGATCGGTGACCTGCTGATGGCATGGGCCGGCCAGTTGTTCCACACTTCCGGCCTCCCAAGGGCTTTCCTGGCCAGGGCGGTGCCGCTGTGGACGGCGATGGGCCGTGAGCTGGTGGCAGGTGAATGCCTGGAGATCCTGCGCACAGGAGCCGCCTCTGACATGGCCCGATCCCTGACGATCGTGCGGTTCAAGACCGGCTCCTACACCGTCGAACGGCCCCTGCAGATCGGTGCGGTGCTCGGGGGCGCGTCCCCCGCGACTCTGGACGCGCTGGCGGCCTACGCGCGTCCGCTCGGGGAGGCGTTTCAGTTACGAGACGACTTGTGGGGAGTGTTCGGGGACCCGGTACGAACCGGGAAATCGCAGCTGGACGACCTGGCGGGCCGCAAGCCGACCGCTCTGCTGGCCCTGACCTTGACCGGGGCGTCCGAGCCCGACCGGCGGCGACTACGTGACCTGCTCGACGGGCCGTTCACCCCAGCCGACGCCACGGAGATCCGGGGGATCATGCAGCGGTCGGGTGCGCGTGCGGGAGTCCACCAGATGATCACCGAACGCGCGCGGAGCGCGCAGGCGGCGATTGAAAAGTCCCGGCTGGAATCGAGTGCCGCCGATGCTCTGACTCGACTGATCTGTGAGGTGACCGCGGATGGATGACTACACCGATGAGTACATGGACGGTCTGCGGCTCAAGGGCGACCCGCTCGCCGACGCGACCGTCGATGCCCTGTTCACCGGCGGCGAGGTGGGCAGGTTCAACACCCTCATGCGTTGGTTCACCACCTCTGGCCAGGCGCTGCCCGAGGGGCTACCGGACGCCGCCCGCGACTACCTGGAGGCGACCACGACGCCGCCGGACTGGGTCGATTGGGGGGTGATGGAGCAGGCCCGGCAGTTCTTCATCGACAACAACGTGCACATCTCTACCGCCCTGTCGTTCGCGGCGATGCCGGCGTGCTACGTCATCCCGCACGTGTCCAGACTGCTGTCGGCCACGCATTCGCTCGACTACCCGGCCCGGCGGATGGCCGAGACCGGGCAGTTCACCGTCTACCTCATGCAGCCGGGGGCCTTCGAGGCCGGCGGCCGGTTCCTGCCGGCGGCGCAGAAGGTCCGGCTGCTGCACGCCTCCATCCGCCGTCACCTGCGGCAGGAAGGCCGGTGGCCGGAGCCCGTCCCGATCTGCCAGGAGGACATGCTCGGCGGGCTGATGATGTTCAGCCTCCAGGTCCTGGACGCTCTCCACCGGATGGGTGTCCACATCACCCCGCAAGGTGCCGAGGCCTACTACTACGCCTGGCGCGTCGTCGGCGTCATCCTCGGCTGTGACCCCGAGACCATCCCCGCGGACCTGCAGGCGGCCCGTCACTTCTCCGACCAGTACATGACCCGCCACATGGGCCCCTCTCCCGAAGGGGCGCACCTGACCCGGCAGCTGATCGAGATGTACGAACAGGTCGTACCCGGAACACTCCTGGACCCCGTCGTACCCGCACTCATCCGCTACCTGATCGGCGACACCCCTGCCGACTGGCTTGAGGTGCCCCGGTCCCGCTGGGACTCGGTCATCAAGATCGGGCCGGCGCTCCTAGGCGCACTCGAACGGTTCGAAGACCGCGGCCCGTGGGCCGCGCAACTGTCCGATCGGCTCGGCCACCTGGTCACGATGCTGGAACTGTCGTCGCTGACCCGGGGACGTGTCATGCACTACGCCATCCCCCAAGAGCTCAGAGCCGACTTTGGAGTACCTGCACCGACAGCGCGCTGGACCCCGCCTCCGCCCAGCCATAAGGCCCGATAGCTCAACGGAGGACATGGCGCGCGGGCGCACCGAGCCAATCCGACGACGGGTGGACGGTCCCCCCGGGAGTAGCCCCCCGGGGTGTCACACGACGGCGATGGCGTCGATCTCGACGAGGAATCCGGGGCCTAGGCCGGCGACGACGTGGACCGTGATGGCCGGCGGTGGGTCGGCCGGGTTCCACACCTGCTGGAAGGCGGCCACACCCTCGTCGAACGTGTGGCCGTCCACCACGGCGATGGACCAGTGCACGATGTTGGCCAGGCTCGCGCCCTCGCTCTCCAAGATGGTCGCGAGGTTGCGGAACGCCTGCCTGGCCTGTTCCCCGACCGTGGGGCCGACGACCTTGCCGTCGGCGTCGACGCCGTTCTGCCCGCCGATGTAGATGGTCTTCGCCGGCTGTTCGACCACGACGGCCTGGCTGAAGGCCGGGCTGCGGTGGAGCCCCTCGGGGTTGATGTGCCGCGTGCTCATGTGTCGTCCTCCTCTGATGATGACACCAGTTATAGTGGTTCGTGCGCGGCACCACTTATAGTGGTTTCATGCGAGCGAGCGCAACCGGACGGGTACTGCACGATCCCAAGGGAGGGTCGTTCCGGTTCGACGCCGGCGCCGTCTGCCTGGACTTCGCCCACACGGGCGGCGAGGGCCGGTACGCGGTGTTCGAGACCCTCCACGAGCCCGCCGACCTGGGCGAATGGCTGGCCCAGCCGCCGCTGGCCGCGGTCATGACGGTCCCCGTGACCTCTCGCGAGCTGGCGGCGGCCAAGGCCCTCCGCCAGGCGATCTGGGACGCGGCGCACGCCCGGGCGGCGCATCGCCCGCTCCCCGCCGGGGCGGTAACCACCATCAACCGGGCCGCGGCCGCGGCACCGCTGATCCCCGAACTGGCCGCCGCCGACACGACCGCGGGGTGGGCGACGCCGGTGCGGGCAACGCAGGCGCTGTCGACCCTGGCGCGGGAGATGATCGAGCTGCTGTCCGGGCCACTCTCCGGGCGCATCCGCGAATGCGCCGGCGACAACTGCCCGCTGGTGTTCGTCGACTCGTCCCGCCCCGGCGCCCGGCGCTGGTGCGCGATGGAGCGGTGCGGCAACCGCCACAAGCTCCGGGCTCTCCGCGCCCGGCGGGCCACGGACCCGTGACGCAGCCTCAAGCACGGCGAACCCTGTGTTACCCCAGCCGGTAAGTGTGGGACAAGGTGGCCGCGTCGGGCCTCGATGGCGCGAGCGATCGGGCCCGGAGTTGGTGGAGGCCGGGAGTTTGACCATCTCCCGGCCCCCGCTGTGACACCCACTTGCGCACACCGGCACGTTTAAGAGTGCGGATCATTTTCAGGTCGTCGTGCTCTACCTATTGAGCTATCGCCCATCGGTGGTTGGGCGAGCCGGGGTCGAACCGGCAACCTCGACGAGCGCCGTCCGTACTCGTTCGATCCGGTGTTCGGTGTCGAATGCTGAATCTGGAGCGAGAATCTGAGATTGAAGGTGGCTGCCTCTACCTGTTGGGCTATCCCAGCGCGCTGTGCTGGGAGAGGGACTCGAACCCTCACTGTCACCACCTGTTCAGCTTCGGCTTCAGCATCAGCTTTGCGCCCGCGCGTCACGCTGTGCGCTAGGCGCACCCCCGCGCTCCCACGGGGGGTCCGTGGGCTATCCGAGCAGATAGCCGAATATCGCGTCACCAACCCGCTCGTCGGTGACGTCGGTGCCGTTGGCCTCCTCGCGCGCGAACTTCACTGCGTGCTGGAGTTTCTCGACCCGCCCAAGGAGTTCGTTCACCTGCTTTGCCGGCAGTGCACCGGAGAACTTCACCGTCGTCCAGTAACCGACGGGGATGTCCTCGTAATAGACCTCCACCTGCGCGGGATGCTTGTCGGTCGCTTCGGCCTTCACGTGGTTGCGCGGGACCTTCTTCGTCCTGATGGTCCGGACCGCCTCGGTCTTCCAGCAGTCGGAAGAGGCGTCCAGGTTCCAGGACTCGGCGCTGTCCAGGACAGGCAGCTTCTTCACGAACGTATGCAGATCGACCAGCTGCTTCTCCAGGAAAAGCAGGTACGGGATCGGAACGTCGCGCACAAGCGTCTGCCCATCCACGATGACATCGGCCTTCGCCAAGCAGTTCGCCCAATCCTTCGTGGCAGTCACATCGAACAGACGCGTCAGGGTCTTGGCTGTCTCTCGGAGAACTTCCTCGGCCTTGACCTGCACCCGGGTGGACTCCGGTGGGAGCTGCTCGCCCTCTTCGTCCTTCGGCTGATAGGTCCGCGAGATACCCGACAACAGTGCCTGCTTTTGCACCGAACGATGAGCCTCGGTCATGTCGTGAAAGGACTTGCTCTTCACGCCCTTTTCCACGGCGATGATCTGGTTGAGCTTCGCCACTGTCGCCCCCTTTCGCCTGGAACACCCGAACGCTAGCACCGATCATGAAGCGGCGGCGATGGAATTTCGATGGGGCCCCGTGGTCAGCGGAGATCGGCGAGCAAGTGCGGGATGAGACGTTCTTCCATTACGGCCTGGCCCGTCTCGGCGAGTAGCGGTGCGAGTGCCGGGTCCCACGAGCTGTCGGCCGGTGTACCGCGCAACGGCTCTGACGCGCCCGCTTCGAGAGCCGCGGCGTAGTCTTCGCTGCCCATCCGCCAGGGTACGGCCCCGTGCCGCGTCAGCGCCGCGCCGGTGATACGCAGTCCGGCCCAGTCGAAGTCGGCGCGCCAACGCAGCCGCGCACCTGCGGTGGCCGCGGCCTCCAGCAGGGCATGGCAGGCCGCCGAGGGGACTCCTTCGGTGCACACGAGGGGCGCGCACCCCCGGCCGAGTTCGGCGGTCGCGGCGCGCAGCACTGCCGGGTTCTCGCACACGAAGATCTCCGGGACGACCGGGACGACGGGCTGCAGCCGCAGTTGCTGCAGGGTCAGCCGGAACGGGATGCCCAGATCGGCGGCGTCGTTCAGCCAATCAGGCACGGTCGCGCCCGGATGGGCGCGCACGTTGAGCAGCAGTACCTGCGACGCCAGGTCGTCGACGATCACACCGGCGGAGGCCCACAGTGCGCGTCGGGCCTCCGAGCCGACAGGGGGTGCTGTGCCGGCTCGGAGAGCGAGAGCGCGCAGCACCAGCCGAGACAGTGGTTCTTCCGAGGCCAGCGATTTGGTGTCTCCGGTGGCCCGTTCCGCCAGAACGGAGAGCGGAAGACTCACTCCGGGCAGGCGGTCCAGGACCGCCACGGCCTGGGCGATCAGCTCGGCCGCGTCGGAGCGCAGCAGCCGGGTGAGCGGTCCGGCGCTCAGCTGGACGACCCAATCGGCGAACCACGGTTCGCCGGCGTGGACGCAGCCGTCCAGTACGGCCAGTGCCAGGGACCGGGCCTCCGCCTCGGCCGCCTGAAGGTCCGCGCGGGACACGATCGGCCCGGCCAGCGACTGGAGCGCGGATTCCAGATCCGGGGCGATCCCCGCCGCCCGCAGGGTCTCGGCGAGCGCGTCCAGGTTGATCGTGACGGATGCCCCGCCGTACCGGGAGCCGAGCAGACCACGCAGCGCCCTGCGTTCGGCATCGCTGATGCCGGACAGCGTCAGCGATCCGGACAGCGGGCGGCCGAGCCGGATTCGCTGTACGAGCCGGTCCACCAGCCCGGACAGAGCCGGCGCCCCGAGCGTGCGCCGGAGCCGTGGCAGGTCGACGGCGTCCTGTGACGGGTCGGCGGGGAATCGCATCAGAACAGCGGATCCTCCTCCGCCGGCGGAGAAGGTGCCGGGGCGACGGCGGGCGCCGGCTCACGGGCGATGAACTCGCGGTCCACCTGTTCGGACGTCCGGCCGTCCCACTCCCAGGTGGTGACATGGACCGCGTCGATGCCGTCCCGCCGTACGAGCTGGTGGGCGGCGATGCCGGGCACGGTCGCGTAGAAGCCCCACTCGCGCTCGGAGGTCATCACGACGTCCAGGTCGAAGGTGGCGAGCAGACCGAGACACTTGGCCCGGGAGTCGTCGTCCACGCCGGCGAACGCCTCGTCGAGGGTGACGAGGCGGGGTGCGTGCGGGTGTGCCGACCGGTAGTGCGATGAGGCCGCGGCGAACAGCGGCAGTGACACGGTCAGCACCCGCTCACCGCCTGAGGCGGGTCCGACGGCGGAGCGCCACCGGCCGTCCTGGAAGCGCTCGATGACGAACCGGTGCCAGCCGCGATAGTCCAGGGCCTTGCGCAGATGCTCCTGCCAGGTGCCGTGCTCGTCGTCCAGCCGTACGGCCTCGATCTGGCGTTGCAGGAAGTCGCCGACGGCGGCCCGGTCGTCCGGCGACCACAGGTCGGAGTTCTGCCGCAGCAACCGCCGCCGGGCCTCGGCGAGTCCGGCGGGCCCGTCGGGGTGTGGTTCCCAGCGCATCCGCAGCCGCATCCCGGTGGAGGTCGGCCGATCCTCCAGCTCGGCGTTCATATGGCCGACCTGTGCCTCCGCCTCGCTGATCAGCTCCTGCAGGTGGCTGGCCACGTCGTTGACCAGATGCTCCTCGAGCAGGTCGCGCTCCTTGGCGGTGAGCATGCGCTCGCGGTAGCCGATCTCAGCGTCGAGCAGGCCGGTCAGCTCGGCCGGCGGCCGTTCCCTGCCCTGGAACTGGATGGCCACCACGAACCAGTCGTCCAGCCCGGCCATGGCGTGGTGGCCGTGCCGGGTCAGCGCCTCGGACAGCTCCGCGAACCGCCGGGTGATCTCGTCCTGGATCCGCCGCCACGACTCGTCCCCGTCGTCGACGTCCTTCAACTGCTCCTCGGCGCGGCGGGCCAGCTGCACCGCGGGCGCCGCCGCCCATGGGGCCTCTGGGATCTCGACCTGGCAGGCGACCTCCATCAGGCCCGTGGCCGTGAATCTCCGCAGGTCCTCGATGGCGGCGTCCCGGCGTCCCTGAGCTTCGGCCAGCTGAGTGCGCAACCCCTCCTCGAGCCCTTCGGCCTTGGCGCGTTTCCGCTCGGCGCCCCGGTGCGCCGCGTCGAGCCGCTCGATCTCCCTGGCCAGCTCGGTGAGCCGTGTCCTGGCGGCGGCGAGCCGGTCTTGGAGCTCTTCGACGGACGCGCCGATCGCGTCCTGCAACGTTTCCAGCCGGCTCCGCTCTTCGGCGGCGCGCACTTCGGCGTCCCGCGCGTCCGCGTCGGCCTCCGCCTCTTCGCTGAGGGCCGCCGCGAGCTCGGCCTCCCACGTCGCGAGGTCCCTGAGCCGGTCGGCGTGGGCGCGGGCGGCCGACAGCAGCTCGTTCACGGCGTGCCGGTATCCGCCGATCGCCTCGCGGACGTCTGCCAGACCGGCCAGGTCGGCGGGCAGCCGCAGATCGGCCGCGGCGTCGTCCCGTTCCCGTACCGCCTGGTCGACGTCACGTTGCGCCCACTCGACCCGGTTCGCCTGGTCGTCCACTCTGGCCTGCAGCCGCTCCAGCTCGCGGCGGGCGCTGCCGACCGCGCTGTGCGCGTCACGCAGCGGCTGATCGTCCGGCTCTCGGCGCAGCTCCCCGGCGAGCGTCGCCTGCCGCTGCTCGATCCGCCCGACCGCCTCCTCGGCCCGCTCGACCGCGGCTGCGGCCGCCTCGATCTGTGCGGCCAGCTCGGCGAGCCGTCGCCGGCGCGCCTCCTCCCGGGCGGTGTGGCCGACGTACGCCGCCGCGTCCTTGGCCCAGGCGCCGTTCAGCGGCCCCAGCCGCCATCGCCCGTCGGTGTCCACCCACACCGCGCCGTCCTGCTCGCCGAGCCCGACGCTCTCCAGGATCAGCCGTACGGTCTGTGCGGTGAGCGCTGCGGCCTGTGGATCCTCCTGGTCCACTATGGGGACCAGCGCCCCGGCCAGGTTCCGGGCGACCGGAGTGCCCGCCACGGCGACGGTGTCATGCCCGTCGACCAGCCGCCCATCCGGGGTGAGCCAGGCGTCGAGCAGACCGGACGCTTCCAGCGCGGCCTCCAGCCCCGCCCGCTCGGCGGCCCCCAGGCCGGGTGCGAAGTCCACAACCTGCCACAGCGCGGCGCCGGGCCCCTGACGGGTCCCCTCGCCGCGCGTGTGCGGTGCGCGGGGCCGTTCGGCCACGCCGGACGCCAGCAGATCCCGTTCCTCGGTGCGCTCGCGTAGTTCCTCGCGAGCCTGGTCGAGCGCGTGCCGTGCCTGTGCGCGGGCCGCTGCCAGCGACTGCTGCGCGTCCGCCGCCGCGGCACGCAGCGCCTCCCGCATCGGGTCGGGGCCGTCGAGGGTCTCCACCCACGCCGCAAGGCCGGTCTCGTCCGGATCGGGCAGGTCCAGCACGGTCAGCGTGCGCCGGAACGCTCGCCACTCGCCGGCGTGGTGCTCGCCCGCGGCGGCGACCGCGTCGTGCGCTTCGCCCAGGAGATCTCGTACGGTGTCCCGGTCGGCTTCCCGTTCGGTGAGGACCCGGCGTGCCTGCAGCAGCTCGGCCTGCTCCTTGGCGGCGCGTTCGGCGAGCCGGGTGAGATGCGCCACCGCCTCGAGCCGCGCGCCGGCGAGGTCCTTGGCGGCGCGTTCGGCACTGCGGAGGGAGCGGTCCGGCAGCGGGCCGTACGGCAGCGAGCCGTCAGCCGGCGAGCCGTTCCCCCCGCCGTGATCTTGAGAGCGAACAACTGCATGATCACGACCGGGTGTGCCGGGCCGGAGCCCTCCCTCACTCCCGTGATCATGCAGTTGTTCGCCCGGCGGGGGCCCGTCCGGCAACCGCAGCGGTTCCAGCAGCGCGGTGTGCCCGTCCGTGAGACCGGCCTGGTCCGCGTACGCCCGCGCGGGCCCGAGAGCGACGGCTTCGCGGCTGCGTTCGGCGGCTCGCGCGGCCTCGCCGCGCCGGGCGAGGCGTTCCTCTCGCTTGGCCGTGGCGCGCCGCGCCGCCTGGCGGGCTTTGCCTGCGGCGTCCTGTGCGGCCTCGGCATAGCGCTGCGCGTCGGCGAAGTTCTTCAGCCGGGGGTCGGAGCTCAGCTCGTCCCGGATCGCGGTCTGCTCGGCCTGCTCGGTCCGGCTGTCCTCCAGCTCCGCGCGCGCCGCGCGTTCCTCGGCCTCGGCGTCGCCGATGACCTGCCGTACGTCGGCCAGGTTCCGCTGCACACCCTCGTACGCGGCGTGGGTGCTGCGCAACTCACGGGTCTGGCGGCGGGCCGCGACGGAGGCGTACCGGCGGTAGCGGTCAAGGAACCGGGCCACGTGCGCCCGCGTGTCCCGTAGCCCGTCAAGCTCCTCGCGCTGTTGCTGCAGGTCGTGGAAGGCGGTCGCGATGTCCGCCAGCACCGCCTGGTCCACGGGCGCCAGCGCGTCCGACAGAGCCTGGGACAGCCGGTTCTCGTCCGGGCGCTTGGACAGTTGCGGCTGGCGCAGCTGGATGAGCAGGTTGATCAGCGAGTCGTAGCGTTCCGGGCCCAGGTGGAACAGGTGCTCGTCCAGCATCCGGCGGTACGCCTCGGCGCGCTGGGTGACCTGGCCGTACTGTCCGATCGCCTCGGTCAGCCGGTCCCGCGTCAGGGCCGTGCCGTTCGGACCGATCAGGAAGAGGTCCTCGCCGACCCGCTGGCTGGTCAGGAAGAACCAACGGTCGGCGATGCCCCGCCCGGCGACCGCCTTCAGGCCGACGCCGATCGTCACATAGGCGCGTTCGCCGTCCTCGGTGATCCGGCCGAACTCCAGCCAGCTGTAACCGAGCCGTTCCTCGTACTTCCCGCCGAGCAGCAGGTTCCATTCCATCTTCTTGGCGCGGTCGCCGTCCGGCTCCACCCGGCTCGGCGTCAGGTCGCCGTCCAGCAGGAACGGCAGCGTCAGCGCCAGCACCTTGGACTTGCCGGTGCCGTTGTTGCCGCGGAACAGCACCCGGCCGTCCCGGAACCAGAACTCCTGGTAGTCGTAGTAGAAGAGGTCGACAAGGCCGGTGCGCAGCGGCTGCCACCGGGTCGTCGCGGCGGTCGGCAGGGTCATACGCGGTTCTTCCCCGTGATCTTCGCTGGTGCGTAGCCGAATCGGGCGAGCGCGGGCAACGGCCGTACGGTCTGTCCGGACAGGGCGATGAGCCCGAGGGCTGCCAGCCTGCGCAGGGCCAGTGCGGTGAGTTCCCGCTCCGCGCCCGGGTCTTTGGCGCTCTTGCGCCAGTGCGCTTTGTGCGCGCCGATCAGCTTCTTCATGTGCTGTTCGGCGGCCTCGACGCCGACGGTGTCGAGTCCCGCGCGGAGCCGGTCCGACAGGAACTCGGCGAGGAGCAGGGTGGCGTGACCGTCGGTGCCCTCGTCGGGCATGCCGAGGTCGGTGGCCTCACGGGTCGGATCGAGCAGCGCGATCCCTTCCGCCCGTACCTCGGCGACGAACCCGGTGGCCTCGGTGAGCCGTTTGAGCAGCGGGCCGCGCTGCCGCTCGAGGTATGTCCGCTCGTCCGTGGTGAGATCGGCGTAGTAGAGGACCGGGTCGTCCAGCAGTCGCCGGCTGATGGTGTGCCGGATCTGGCGGTTGCGGCCGTCGCCCGTGTCCGGCGTCAGCTCTTCGGTGATCGCCCGCAGCCTGTCCCGCAGTATTTCCTGTGGCCTGTCCTGCGGACCGTCCTGCGCGGCGGCGACCATCGACGGGCCCCGGCGGGTCGCGAGCAACACGCTCAGCACCCGGCGGTCCACGTCATACAGGGCGTCGCCGCTGCGGTTGACGAACGACTGCTCGTCGCCCGCGACCTTGACCAGCACGCCGATCTCGAGGAGGAGCTGGGCGACGGCGACCAGGTCCGCGCGCTCGTCCCGCTTGTCCAGCGCGAAGACGATGCCCGCGCCGGTCAGCTCCTCGTCCTGCGCGAAGGCCATCACCCGGTCCACCAGCCAGCCCAGCGTGACCTGGCTCTCCGATCGCTCCAGTGCCGCCAGCGCCAAGCAGGCCAGCACATAGCGGCGGCGGCTGAACGGGCCCTTGGACCTGGCGGTGGCGGCCCGGCTGCCGTCATCCAGCCGGCCCGGCGTCTTACGCAGGCGGGCGACGCCCGAGTCCGTGTGCAGGGACCAGCCGGTCTCTCTGGCGAACCACTCCGCCAGAACGCCGGCATGCCGGCGGACCAGGGCGTACTCGGCGGCCTGCCTGCCTCGCGGGGTCAGCAGCGGGCTGCGCAGCAGCGCTCGTACGGCCTTGCGGCGTTCCTCGTCCCGCTGGGTGTCCAGGACATCGTTCAGCGCGTCGCTCATCTTCTTGCCACTGCTGCGTTCAGATCCACGATGACGATCTCGTGATCGGGCCCGTGCAGCACCCCGTCGTCGGTGACGATCTGCGCGAACCCGCCCAGTGGGGTGAGGCTGATCTCCAGCGCTCCGTCACCCGTCCTGGTCGTGATCGTGCCGTCCGGCCCTGGCGGGCCGGCGGCGAGCGCGTCACCGAGCAGCCGCAGGAACAGCCCGAACTCCTGCCGGTCCAGTGCACCGAGTTCGCTGAGCCGGGTGGGCGCACCGGTCGCGAGCCTGGCCTTGGCGGCCTCGGTCTGCTCCCGCTCGGCGGCGACCTGCACGGCCAGCCGCTCCCGCTGTTTCGACCGGTCGACGATCTTGCTGGCGCCGCCGCGCCGTTGGTAGTGGCCGCTGGTCCGGAGCCGCGCGGCGATCTCCACTCGCGGTGCGTCCAGCCAGCTCGTAGCGGCGGGCGCGTCGGGTGGGGCCGCGTCGGGGTCCAGGGTCAGATGCCGGGACGTGGTCAGCCCGAACGCGGCCCGCCACAGCCGGTGCGCGTCCTCGTCCGTCTCGGCCTGGGCGAACCAGCGGGCGAGGGCGCGGAAGTCGGCGGACCGGTCGCTGCGGCCGGCCCTCCTCTCCTGCAGCACGCTGACGGTGGCCAGCAGATCCGGGATCGCCTTGCGGGCCCGAGTCCGCAACAGGTGCGCCTGCGAAGGGTGGACGCGGTCGCCGAGGAACCAGGAACCGAGGCCGGACCAGCGATCCCGCCACTCGGTCAGCCGCTGTCCGGTCGGCGGCACCTCCTCGCCGGGCGCGGCGTCCGCAGCCTCCCGCTCCGCCGCCAGCATCAGCAGCGCGGTCACCCGGCCCTCCGGGAACGCGCGCAGCGTCTTCGCGATCTCGAAGTGCTTCACGACGAGCTCGGAGACGAACCGCTCCAGATAGGCGATCAGCCGGTCCTTGTAGGCGAGGAACGCCTCCTCGTCGATCTCGTGCAGGTCGATGGTGCGCTGCAGCGAGCCCATGAAGGCGCTCGCGTTCGCGGCCAGGCTGTCCAGTCTGCCGATCAGCTCCAGCAGCAGGTTGTGGACGACCGCGGGATCGGGATGCGCGGGCTGGTCGGCCAGGTTCCGCAGCCGCACCCGGATGTCCTCCAGCGCCACCGCCTGCAGCTCACCGCGCCTGCCGATCTCCTGCTCGTACACCGCGAGCGCCCGCTCGGCGGCCTCCCCTTCGCGGCTCAGCTGGTAGAGGAATCGTGCCCGGTAGAAGTCCTCGACCGTGGTGACCCGGCTGGTGTCCGGGTCCGCCCGCAGATTCCCCCAGCCCTCCAGGCTCTTGAGCGCGTCCTCGGCCTGCTCCTGGGTGACCGCGGGCCCGCCGTCGCCGCGCAGCGCCCCGATCACGTCCTCGGGACGAAGGTGTACGACGAAGCGGCGCTTGCTCGCGGTGAAGACGTTCATGACGCGCCGGTAGAGCTCCGCGTTGGGAGCGTCCACGTGCGCGAACGGGCGGGAAGGTGAATCGGCCATAACGACAGTCAAGTAAACCGCAGACGCCCGGCCGAACTTGCCGGAAAGCCCGATGCGCACGTCACATCCTGCACGGAGTCCCCACTCGGCCGACGACACGATCGAAGATCACCCTGCGGCTGACCAGGTCTCCAGGAGGCTGTGTCGCCTTCAAAACCGCCTCTGGGGGCGCAAGCACCCAGAGAGTATTACTGAACTGCACCGCCGGGTTATGATGGTGCGATGTCCGCCCTCGAACGCATGTCGATCAGCATGACACCGAGCGACAGAGCCCTCATCGAGGCCGCTGCCAAGACGGCCGGTGTCTCGGTTTCCGCGTGGATGGTGCACGCGGCCCGCGAGGAGGCTCGATGGGCCGTCGCGAAGCAGATCGCCGACGAGATCGCCGCGGAGGTCGGGGTCACGGACACCGACCTTGCCTGGGCGGCCGAGGCGCTTGGTCTGGACGCGGATGTCTGACAAGGCGCTGCACCGTCAGTACATTCTCGACGCGGGTGCCCTCATTGCGTATGAGAAGCGCAGCAAGCGCGTCGCCGCGCTCGTCAAGCTGGCGGCTGCGAACCGCATCGAGTTGGTCCTTCCGTCGGCGGTGCTGGCGCAGGTCTGGCGCGATGGATCCCGGCAGGCGCTGCTGGCCCGTGCGTTGCGCAACCCGGGTCTGGTCGAAGCCCCACTGCATCACGACGACGCTCGCCGGGTAGGCGAACTGCTTCGGGAGTCCGGAACTGCCGACGTCGTTGACGCACACGTCGCCGTGCTGTCGGACCATCTGCACGCTCCGGTGATCACGTCTGATCCCGGCGACCTCACGAAGCTCCTAGCGCACCTCGAATTGATCACGGTGTGACGCAGGCTCGCCTTGCCTCCGCGCCGAGTGGGGTGCGTGTGCCGGGCTTTGAATTCACGAACGGCACGTGGCTCCGGATACGAGCTCGGGTTGGCCCCACTTAGCGATCTTGGAAGGGTGTCTCCCTCCTCACGCTCGGTCAACACCTGGAAGAGCAGGTCGGCGCCGAAGACAAGCTCGCTCAGATCGACCGGCGCACCCGCGCCTCGGCCACCATCGACCTCGGCATCCCAAATCGTCAGACAGACACGCTAGACAAGGCGCAGCAACGCAAGCCGTGCTGAAGGAAGGTCCGATGATGAAGATGTTGCCTCGATCCAACGCCACGCTGCTGGTCCGCACCGACTTCTCCGACCACAAGGCCTGGGAGGCCATACGCGCGACCATCGGCACACCCAACGACGACGGCTTCATGGCATATGCAAGCGTGTCATTGCCACCGAGTTCTGGTCGATCGAGAACAACCTCTCGCTCTCCAACATGGATTTTCATGAGTTCGCCGACGCCGTCGATGAAGAAGGCATCTTCCGAGGTTTCTGAGGGCACATTCCCCCGTTGCTCCGGTCTTGTACAGGCGACGAGCCAGTCATCCGCGGCGCCTGTCTATCGGGCGCTCCTCGATCCGGACGTGATCGCGAAATGGCGGGTGCCGGCCGGCATGCACAGCGACGTACACGAACTTCCATGCCCGCGAAGGCGGCTCGTTCCGGATCTCGTTCAGGATGCGGTCTCGCGCTGCTACCGCGGGCGTTATTCGCGAGCCGTGAATCGCAGCAGCCAAAGTGGCTGACGCGAAAGGCGCGTCGATGGTTTACGTGTACGAATGTGACTTGGGTCACACCTAATTCACTTTTCCCGCCCTACTCCGTTCAGCTAGATTTCGCTCGCCCATGATCTGCTATCCCCGGAGAATTTACATGCGACTTCGCCCTGCCCTGGTAGCGGCGGCGCTCACGCTCGGCTCAGTGATCCCGATCTACGGCGCGGTTCCGGCGTCCGCGGACGGCTGTGAAGGCGGCTGGAACGATTTCAATGGCGACGGCTTCACCGACATCGCCATCGGTGACCCGGCAGCGACCGTTAACGGGAAGGCACAGGCGGGCGCGGTGCGCCTGATTTACGGCCACGGCGTGGCCCCGCAGACCTTCACCCAGGGTATGGGCATGGTCGGCGAAACCGCTGAAACCGGCGACGGCTTCGGCACGAATGTGCAGCTCGGTGACATCGACTGGGACCAGTGCGTCGACCTGATCGTGGGTGTTCCGTCGGAAGACGTCGGTACGGCCAAAGACGCCGGAGTGGTCCACGTTGTCCATGGGTCACCGGCCGGCTTGGGCAAGGGCAAGGCGCCCTCTGTCTGGAAGCAGGGCGGCAGCGGGTTCGCCGGCGGCGCCGAGGCCGGAGACCGGTTCGGCGCGGCCATCTCGTACGGCAAGGATCGTGTCGGATACCCGCACCTCCTTATCGGTGTGCCTGGTGAGGACCTCAGCAGCAAGAAGGACGCCGGGATGGCGTACTCCCGGCACCACTACGGCCGGGCCTCGGACGGTCGTACCGTTCTGGGAACGTTCGCCCTCACCCAGGACACGGCCGGCGTGGACGGGGCCGCCGAGTCAGGCGACCAGTTCGGTGCCTCAGTGGCCGGGATCTCGGTGATCGGCGCACCGGGCGAGGCGATCGGCAGCAAATCGGCCGCGGGCGTGGTGCACGTCTTCCGCAGCATGGGTCCGACCCTCGATGAATACGTCGTCTCTCAGGACCTGAGCACCGTCAGCGGCGCCGCCGAGTCAGGCGATCGGTTCGGCGCCTCCCTCTCGGTCACCCAGCCGGACTGGGGTCCGGATCTCTCCGACCGGCTCGCCATCGGCGTTCCGGGCGAGGATCTCGGAGCCGCGAAGGACGCCGGGATGGTCCACGGGCTGTCCTTGGGCAGAACCAGTGCGAAGGAGGTTCTGGCCGTCAGCCAGGACTCCACGGGGGTCGATGACAAGACCGAGTCCGGCGACATGTTCGGTCAGACCGTTCACGCCGCCAACGTCGGCCAGGGCAGTGACAAGCTCATCGTGGCCGTCGGTGTCACCGGCGAGGACTCCGGCGCGGGCGTCGTACAGGTGTTCCCGATGAGCGGCGCTCCCGGCAGCGCAGATGTACTGCTGCGTCAGGGGCAGGACGGCATCACCAGTGGCACGCCGGAGGCCGGGGATCATTTCGGCGCCGCGTTCACCGAGTCCAGCCAGACTCTCCTGATCGGTGCTCCCGACGACGTCACCCACTCCGAGGGCATCGTGCACGGCGTCCCGATGGCCCTCTTCCGTGGCGGAACCGGAACTCCATCGACCTGGCTCCCCGGACAGGACGGGATTCCCACCGGCGGTGCCCGCTTCGGCGCGAGCCTTTCCTGACCGAGCATCGGTCGACCGATACGGCGGACACCCGACACCGGGTGTCCGCCGTTCGCTGTGCCCGGTCGGCTTTCGACGGTCGGCGTGAGGTCGGCCGAGCGTCCCCGGTCGAGGCGTTCGATCCGTGCTCGGCGTCGGAGGTGACCGCGGCGTTCACTTCCGCAGTACCGCCGGGCGCGCCGGCGGGGCGCTCACGTGGACGTCGCCGGTCCAGATCGCGCCGTCCGCGGCCGTGGGCTCCGCGAGGCCGTACCACGCGGACGTCACCAACAGGCGCGTGCCGCCCGGGCCGCCGATCGCCACGGATGTGGGCTGGCGGCACGGCAGGTGAACGGTGCGTTCGATGTCGCCGTCCGGGCTGACGCGAAGGACTCGCGCGGTGCCCCAGACCGCTATCCAGACGAAGCCCTCGTCGTCCACCGTCATTCCGTCCGGGCTTCCAGAGTCCACCTGGATGAGGAGTTCGGGGGTGCCGAGCGCACCGGTCCGGGGGTCCAGCGGATACGTGTTGACGGTGCCTCGTGCGCTGTCGGCCAGATACAGCAGCGTGCCGTCCGGGGAGAACGCGGGCCCGTTGGCGATGCCGACACCGGTGAGCGCGGTGACGACGGTCCCGTCGGGCTCCACGCGGTAGAGGCTGCCGGCGCCGGGTGTGCCGTCGTAGGCCATGCTGCCGGCCCAGAATCTGCCGGCGTGGTCGACCGCCCCGTCATTCATGCGGCAGCGCACTCTCTTGCCCGCTTCGGGTCGTGCCAGCCAGTGGGGCTCCGCGTCCGGCCCGAGGACGGCGATGCCGTCTCCGACGGCCGCGATCCAGTGTCCGGGGCGGCCCTCGAGGGGAGCGACCGCGCCCAGCGGCAGGCCCTCGGTGCGCAGGAGCGGCTTCAGCGCCGCCCCGGGTTCGCCGGGCACCTCGTAGAGGACGCCGGCGAGAATGTCGACGACGACGAACCGGTCGCCGAGCCAGCGTGCGCCCTCACCGAGTTCGAGGGGAGCGTCGACCGGCGGGGTGGGTCGCGTCAACGCAGTGCCTCTCCACTGGGCAGGACGAGATGGGCGAGTTCGGCGCGGGTGGGCAGCCCCTCCCAGTCACCGGCGCAGGCCACGGCGCTCGCGCCGAGTGCGGTGGCCCGTTCGAGGCGGCCGCGTGGGTCGAGCCCGTCGATCCGCCCGGAGAGGTAGCCGGCGGTGAAGGCGTCGCCCGCGCCGATGACGTCCACCACGGGCACGGCGAGAGCGGGGACGTCGAATGACGACTGCGCGTCGTGATAGCCGGCGCCGGCCGCGCCGTGCTTGACCACCACCTCTTCGACTCCGGCGCGCAGGAGTGCCTCGACGCGATCCCGTTCGTGTTCGCCGTCGGCCACGATGTCCAGTTCGTCGTCGGATGCGATCAGCACGGTTACGTACCGCAGCAGCGGGCGAAGCGTCCGCGCGGCCTCGCCACGGGTCCACAGGAGGGCGCGGTGGTTGACGTCGAGGCTGACCCAGGCGCCGGCATCGCGTGCCCGGCGTGCGGCGGTGGTGATGGCCTCCAGTGGCGCCTCGCCGAGCGCGGCCGTGATACCGGTCAGGTGCAGGGCCGAGTAGCCGCAGTCGGCGGCGGGCCGGACGTCCTGCCAGGACAGGGTCGAGGCGGCCGAGCCCGCCCGGTAATAGTGCACGCGTGCGCGGGCGCCGGGCGCCACGTCGCGCAGCATGACTCCGGTCGGCGCGTCCGCGCGCTGGGCGATGTGGCCCGCCAGGACCCCCTCGGCGCGCATGGTGCGCCGGATCAGCTCCCCCGGTTCGTCGTCGCCGACCGCGCTGACCCAGCGGGCCGCATGGCCGAGGCGGGACAGGGCGATGGCGACGTTGGCCTCGGCGCCGGCGACGGAGATGTACGAGACCCCGCCGAGGCGGAGCGGGCCGGCGCAGCGGATCGCGACCATCGCCTCGCCGATGGTCAGGACGTCGGCCCTCACCGCACGCCGGCCAGGTCCAGCGCCGCCTTGATGCGATGGCGCAGCCCGCTCAGGTCGCCGCCGTCCGGTGCGTCGCCCAGCAGTGGCGAGCCGACACCGACGGCGAGGGCGCCGGCGTCCAGGTAGGCCTCGACGCTGTCGAGGTCGACGCCGCCGACGGGGACGAACGGCACCGTCGGGAACGGGCCGCGGAGCGCGCGCAGGTACGGAACGCCGCCGGAGGAGGCGGGGAAGAGCTTGACCGCGTCGACGCCCTGGGCTACCGCGGCGATGACTTCGGAGGGCGTGAGCGCGCCGGCGAGCACGGGCAGGCCGAGGCGAACCGCCGCGCCGACCCCGGCTCCGAGCCCGGGCGTGACGATGAAGGTCGCGCCGGCGTCTTGGGCGGCGGCGGCGTCCTCGGCGGTGAGGACGGTCCCGGCTCCGAGGTGGACGCCCGCGCCCAGCGAGGCGGCCGCCTTCCGGATGACGCGCAACGCGTCGGCGCCGCTGAGCGAGACCTCCATCAGGGTGATGCCCTCGTCGACGAGCACTTCGATGCTGCGCAGCGCCGCCGCCGGGTCGTTTCCGCGGACGATGGCCAGGATCCGTTGAGTCTCGAGGAGCTCGAGCAGGTTTGTCGCCGGGGTGGGGGGCACGCTGATCACCATTCTGCGAAGGACTGGTCGGGATAACGCCAGATGGGAGAGCGCCAGGTGTGGCCCGCGCGGTCGACCTCGCGCACCTTGGCCTCGTCGACGGTGATGCCCAGGCCGGGGCCGGTGGGCCGGGTGAACCGGCCGTCGCTCATGGCGAAGACCGCCGGATCGACGAGATAGTCCAGCAGCTCGTTACCGCCGTTGTAGTGGAGGCCGATGCTCTGTTCCTGGATGAGGAAGTTGGGGGTGGCGAACACCACCTGCAGGCTGGCGGCCAGGGCGATGGGCCCCAGCGGGCAGTGGGGTGCGAGGAGAGCGCCGAACACCTCTGCCTGGGCGGCGATGCGGCGGACCTCGGAGATGCCGCCGGCGTGGGAGAGGTCCGGTTGGACGACGGCGATGCCGGCCTGCAGGGCGGGCATGAAGTCCCAGCGGGAGTACAGGCGCTCGCCGAGGGCGATGGGCACGCTGGACGCCTCGACGAGGCTGCGCATCTGGGCCATGGACTCCGGCACGACGGGCTCTTCGACGAACAGAGGCGTGAGCGGTTCGAGCAGCGGAAGTAGCCGTCGCGCGTTGGGGTAGGACACCCGGCCATGGAAGTCGACGGCGACGTCACGGTCCGGGCCGAGGACCTCGCGCGCCGTGGCGACGCGTTCGACCACCGCGTGGATCTCGCTCGGGCCGGCGAGGGGTGACATGCGTCCGCTGGCGTTCATCTTGACCGCGGAGAACCCGGCCTCGGCCTGGCGCTGGGCCTGTTCCCGGATCTCCCGCGGTTCGTCGCCGCCGATCCACGCGTACGCGCGGACGTGGTCGCGCACGGGGCCACCGAGCAGTTCGTGGACGGGAGCGCCTCGGGCCTTGCCCGCGATGTCCCACAGGGCCTGATCCAGACCGGCGACGGCGCTGGCGAAGACCGGTCCGCCGCGGTAGAAGCCGCCCTTGGTCATGACCTGCCAGTGGTCCTCGATGCGCAGCGGGTCGGCGCCGATGAGCAGCTCGGCGAGCTCGTTCACGGCGGCCCGGACGGTGTGGGCGCGTCCCTCGACGACCGGTTCACCCCAGCCGACGTGTCCCTCGTCGGTCTCGACGCGGCAGAACAGCCATCTGGGCGGCGCCAGGAACGTTTCGACGCGGGTCACCTTCATGCGTCCCCCCGAGGGTGTGTGGCGCGGTCGACGTCGGCCACGGCCTTGTCCAGCAGCGCGAGCGCACAGGTCCTGGCGGCTTGGCCGTCGCCCGCCCGGATGGCCTCGAGCAGGGCGTGGTGGCTCGGCACCGGATCGTCGGTGGTGACGGCGTCGTGGACGATCCGGTCGCGTTCGGCGAGCACGGACTCCACGACGCCCTCCATGCGGACCAGGAGCTCGTTGCCCGTCGCGGCCAGGACGCCGCGGTGGAAGCGCAGGTCGGCGACGACCGCCTCGGCCGGGGTCTGGGCCCGCGCCATGTCCTGGAGGGCCGCCTCGAGCTCGGCGAGGTCGGCCTCCGTACGGCGGCCGGCGGCGAGGGCCGCGGCGGCCGGTTCGAACATCTGCCGTACCTCGGCCAGTTGCCCGAGCATCTCCGTGCCGCGGTTCTCGAACTCCCAGCTGATGACGTCGGGGTCGAGCAGGTTCCACTCGCTGCGGGGGCGCACCACCGTGCCCCTCTTCTGCCGTGAGTCGACCAGGCCCTTTCCGGCCAGCACCTTCAGCGCCTCCCGCACGACGGTGCGGGACACGTCCAGCTCGGCTTCCAGCTCGACCAGGTCGATCCGGCCGTTCTCGGGGAGCTGCCCGGTGACGACGCGCCGGCCGATGGTCTCGACCACTTGGCCGTGGATGCCACGCCCGTTGTAGGTACTCATAGATGCGGTAGGTCTCCTCAGGCGGAGTTCTTCGTCGCGCTCCAGCCGCCGTCGACGACGAGGGTGGTGGCGGTGATGAAGGATGCGTCGTCGGACAGTAGAAAGTCGATGGCGGCGGCGATCTCGCTCGGGTCGCCGAACCGCTTGGCGATGGTGGCTTCGACGCTCAGGCGCCGGTCCTGCTCCGCCACGCGGTCCCAGGCGGCGGACATGACCGGCCCGGGCAGTACGGTGTTGACGCGCACGCCGGGGCCATAGTCCACGGCCAGCTGGCGGGCGAGGCCCACCAGCGCCGCCTTCGTCGCGGCGTAGGCCGGATGGCCGGGCAGGCCCACGAGGGCGTGCACCGACGAGACGAGGACCACCGACCCGGACGTTGCCGTCAGGTCCTCGTGCAGCGTCCGCAGGCCGAGATAGGCGGCCGTCAGGTTCACGCCCAGCTGCCGGTTCCACGACGCCAGGCTCAGGTCATGCGCGGGCCGTACGTCCACGACGTAGGCATTGCTGACCAGGTGCCGGACCGGGCCGTACGCCTCGTGCGCGGCGCGACGGACGCAGGCCCACGCGCTCTCGTCGCTGACGTCCATGCGCACGAACCGTGCCTCGCCCCCCGCCCGCGTGATGGCCGCGGCGACGTCGTCTCCGGCGGGGGAGAGGTCACACACCAGTACGGGCGTCCCCGCCGCCGCCAGCCGCGTCGCCGTGGCGGCACCGATACCGGACGCGGCACCGGTCACCACGGCGCAGTGTCCG
The DNA here is from genome assembly GCF_014323705.1 of Actinomadura alba. Classification (GTDB taxonomy): domain Bacteria; phylum Actinomycetota; class Actinomycetes; order Streptosporangiales; family Streptosporangiaceae; genus Actinomadura_C; species Actinomadura_C alba. The sequence continues at coordinate 190,640 of NZ_JABVEC010000009.1, read as the reverse complement.
CCGCGCGGGGGCTGTTCCCAGGAGTCGCTCACGGCGGAAGCCTACGATAAGTCCTTTTTTATTACAATATCTTGACAGGCGTGTTTCGGGCGGCACATTATCTGGACTTGGCGCAGGTCACTCTCCCGGTGGCATCACCGGGAGAGACGGAACATGGGAGGTCATGTGGCATCAGTTCGATCCAAGGTGGCGCGCTGTGTCGCCGCCTTGGCCGCCGGCGCGCTGCTCGCCGGGTGCGGCCCGGGCGACTCCGGCGCGAGCAACCTGCGCTTCGGAGCGATCTACCTGGACTCGCAGGGTTTCTACGCCGGCGTGAAGAAGGGCATCGAGACCGCGGCCGCCAAGGACTCCCATCTCAAGCTGCTGGGCAACAACGCGCAGGGCGACGCGGCCAAGGAGTCCTCGTTCATGTCCACCATGGTCGCCTCCAAAGTGGATGCGATCATCACCTCGGCCGTGTCGGCCACCGCGTCCGTGCCCTCGGTCGCGGCCGCCTCGAAGGCCGGTATTCCGGTCATCTGCTACAACACGTGCATCAACGACGCGGACGCCAAGAAGTACGTGTGGGGCTACGTCCTCTCGGACCCGTACGTCTTCGGCAAGCGGCTCGGCGAACAGGCCGGGAAGTACTTCACCGGGCAGAAGATCACCAACCCCAAGATCGCAGTGTTGAACTGCGACTTCGTGGAGGTCTGCAAGGAGCGTAAGCGCGGCTTCAAGGACGGCCTGAAGGAGACGGTGCCGGGCGCCCAGTACGTGGCCGACCAGGAGGGCGCCGTCGTCGACAAGGCCACCCCGGTCGCGGAGAACATCATCACCGCGAACCCGAATCTGGACGCGTTCTACGCGGTGGCGGGCGGGGGTACCCTGGCCGGCGTCAAGGCCGTCACCACCCGTAACCGCGTCGGCAAGACGGTGGTCTTCGGCAGCGACATGACCGTTGACATCGCCAAGGCCCTCGTCGACGGCAGGATCCTCAAGGCCGAGATCGACGTCCCCGCGCAGACGGTGGGCAAGCTGTCCTACGAAGCCGCCCGCAAGGCGGCGAACGGGGAGAAGAACACCTCGTTCGTCATCCCCGTGCAGCCGATCCTCTACACCGCCGACGACAAGGCCACGAACGAGAAGTGGCTGACGGAGCACGCCGACGGGATCCCGTGACAGGCGGGGTGCCGCCCCAGACCTGCGCCGGGCGGCACCCCGTCCCACCCGTACCGAAGACCGTAGAGAGGCTTCTCATGTCGAACACCGATGTCGTGGCAGAGGTGCGCTCCGGCACCAAACGCTACCCAGGAGTGACCGCGCTCAGCGACGTGGACTTCTCGGTGCGACGCGGTGAGGTGCGTGCGCTGCTGGGCAAGAACGGTGCCGGCAAGTCCACGCTGATCAAGATTCTCTCCGGTGCGGAGCAACTCGACGCCGGCGAGGCCCTCGTGCAGGGGACGTCGCTGAAAGGGCTGGGGACCCGCGAGGTCGCCGGTCTCGGAGTCGCGACCGTCTATCAGGAGCTGAGCCTCGTCCCGGAGATGAGCGTCGCGGAGAACCTGTTCATGGGCGCGTGGCAGCGTTCCCGCGGTGTGATCGACAAGCGGCGTATGCGGGCCGATGCCAAGGCGGCGATGGCGCGCATCGGCGTCGACCTCGACATCGACCGCTCGGTCGGTTCGCTCGGAGCCGCCGGTCAGCAGCTGGTGGAGATCGCGCGCGCCGTCTGGCAGAAACCCGCGCTGCTCATTCTTGACGAGCCGACGAGCTCTCTCGCCGCCGCCGAGGTCCGGCAGGTGATCGACGTCGCGCGTCGCGTCGCGGAGCAGGGCGTCGCGGTCGTCTACGTCAGCCACCGGATGGACGAGATCCGGCAGGTGGCCGACAGCGCCACGGTGGTGCGCGACGGCAGGATCGTGGAGACGCTGCCGGTGCGCACGGCGTCCACCCGCGAGATCGTCGCGATGATGCTCGGCGCGGCCCCCGAAGCCGTCGCCGCGCGCGTTCGGCGCCCCAGCTCGGAGCCGCCGGTGCTGACGGCGCGCGGCCTGCGCAGCGACAAGCTGGACGGTCTCGACATCGACATCCGCCCGGGCGAGATCCTCGGCATCGCGGGTGTGCTCGGGTCCGGTCGCACGGAGACCCTGCGCGCGCTGGTCGGCCTGGACCGCCCGGACTCCGGTGAGGTACGGCTGCGCGGCGAGGCCGTCCGGCCCGGAGCGTTCACCGCCATGCTGCGGGGCGGGCTGGGCATCACGCCCGAGAACCGGCGGCGGGACGGCATCGTGCCCCTCATGGGAGTCGACGAGAACATCGTGATGGGCGACCTGCGGGGCGTGAGCCGTTCCGGCGTCCTCGATCGTAAGGCCGTGGGCCAGGCCGCCCAGGCACTCATCGACCGTCTCGCGATCAAGACGGCACGGCCTGGTACGCCGATCGGCAACCTCAGCGGAGGTAACCAGCAGAAGGTCGTTCTCGCCCGTTGGCTGCATGCCGGAAGCACCGTGCTGCTGCTCGACGAACCCACGCGCGGCGTCGACGTCGAGGCCAAACGCCAGATCTACGACCAGATGCGCCGGCTGGCCGACGAGGGCAGAGCGGTCGTCTTCGTCTCCAGCGAGGCGGAGGAGCTGGCCGACGTCTGCGATCGCATCGTCGTCGTCCGCGGCGGACGTGCTGTGGCCGAGCTCAGCGGTGACGAGATCCAACTCGAGCGCGTCCTGACCATTGCGATTGCCGAGGAATGAGAGAAACGATGAGCACTACCAAGCCCACCGGTGCGCCCGTGGCGAGTACCGGTGTCAGGACCGGTGGCGCGCTGGGACGCAACACGCAACGACTCAATGAGATCGGTCTCATCGGGGCCATCGTGGTGCTCTTCGTGGTGCTCTCCGTCACGGCCTCCGGGTTCCTGACGATGACGAACCAGCTCGCCATATTGCGCGACGCCGCGACGATCGGCGTCGTGGCGTGGGCCATGACGCTCGTGATCGTGGCCGGTGAGATCGACATCAGCATCGGCCCGGCGGTGGCGTTCTCTTCGGTGCTGCTGGCCAAGGCGACGGGGGAGTGGCACCTCCCGTTCGCTCTGGCGCTTCTGCTCTGCCTCGCCGTCGGGTTGCTCCTCGGCGCCGGGGCCGGCTTCCTGCGCGCCCGATGGGCGATCCCGTCGTTCGTGGCGACCCTGGGCCTGTGGAGCGCCCTGCGCGGCCTGGCGCAGTACATGACCGACGGCCTGCCGGTCCCGCTGGCGCCCAATGGGCTGCTGGACCTGCTGTCCGGGAGCATCCTGGGCATCCCCACGCCGGCCATCATCATGGCGGTCCTGTTCGCCGTGTTCGTCTTCGTGGCGAACCGCACCTCCTACGGGCGCTCGGTCTTCGCCGTGGGAGGCAACGCCGAGGCGGCCCGCCTGTCGGGGATCTCGGTCGCCCGGATCCGCGTGATCCTGTTCGCGACGACCGGCTTCCTCGCGGCGGTGAGCGGTGTCCTGCTGGCCGCGCGCCTGGGGTCCGGCAACGGCGGTGCCTCGGTCGGTCTCGAGTTCGACGTCATCGCCGCCGTGGTCATCGGCGGCACCTCTCTGGCCGGCGGCAGGGGCTCACTGCTCGGCACCGCGCTGGGCGTCGCCTTCATCACCATCATCGGCAACGGCCTCGTGCTGCTCGGTGTCAACCCCTTCTTCCAGGACGTGGTCCGCGGCGTCATCATCGTCGGCGCCGTCCTCATCAACGTGCTGCTCTCGCGGCGGAACGGAGCTCGAACCACATGACCACCATGAAAGGTGTCTTCCTGCCGGGGGACTTCACCGCCGTGGTGCGCGACGTGGAGGTGCCGGCACCGGGCCCGGGGCAGCTGCTCCTGCGCGTGGGCGCGTCCGGGATCTGCGGCAGTGACCTGTCCTACATCTACCGCGGGCACAAGACCCACGTCGGTCAGGACGGCCCCGCCTACAAGGGCGTGGTGGCCGGGCACGAGCCGAGCGGCGAGGTCGTGGAGGCAGGCCCCGGATGCCGGCGGTTCGGCGTCGGCGACCGCGTCATCGTGTATCACATCGCCGGCTGCGGGCTGTGCCCGAACTGCCGCCGCGGGTACATGATCAGCTGCTCCGACGCGAAGCGCCGCTCCTCGTACGGCTGGCAGCGCGACGGCGGGCACGCGGAGTACATCCTCGTCGAGGAGAGCACGTGCGTACCGCTGCCCGAGGAACTGTCCTTCATCGACGGCGCCCTGATCGCGTGCGGGTTCGGCACCGCCTACGAGGGGCTCTTGCGCACGCGGGTCGGCGGCCGCGACGACCTGCTCGTGGTGGGGCTCGGGCCGGTGGGTCTGGCCGCAGCCATGATCGCCCGCGGCCTGGGCGCGTCGAGGGTGCTCGGTGTGGAACGCTCGGCCGAGCGAGCCGAGCACGCGCGCACCCTGGATCTGTTCGATGAGGTCCTGATCGCCGGCGACACCGTCGCCGAGGCCCTGGACGAGGCGACCGGGGGGCGCGGCTGCTCGGTGACCATGGACTGCTCGGGCTCGGCCGCCGGCCGCGGCGTCGCCATTCGCGGTGCGGCGGAGTGGGGCCGGGTCTCGCTGGTGGGAGAGGGCGGCCGGCTCGAGACGGAGGTCTCGGACCTGCTCCTGCACCGTCAGCTGACCCTGTACGCCTCCTGGGTCACCTCCCTGCCGGCGATGGAGGAACTCGCCGGCGCGCTGGTCCGGTGGGGTGCCGTCCCACAGCGGCTGGTGACCGACGTCCTGCCGCTGGAGAAGGCCGACGAGGCCTACCGGCTGGCCGACTCCGGGCGGACCGGCAAGGTGTGCCTGGTCCCGGCCCTGAGCTGATGGAGAACGGGGGGACAGAGCCCCTGGTCCACCTGGTGAGCCCCTGGGGGCACGCGGTCGTCCTTCCGGGTCGCGGTGGACGGCTGATGTCCTTCACCGCCGGCGGCCGGGAGTGGCTCTGGCGCAATCCGGAGCTGCTGGACGACTCCTTCACGCCGACCGCCACGGCGCGGCGTCTCCCGGACGCCACCGGTTTCGCCGGCTGGGCGAACTGGGGCGGCGACAAGACATGGCCCGCTCCCCAAGGGTGGTCGTCAGAGCGGGAATGGGCGGGACCACCCGATCCCGTGCTGGACGGCGGCGCGTACACGGTGCTGGAGCAGGGGGCGCTGCGCGTGCGCATGCGCAGCGGCGACGACCCCCGCACCGGGCTGGCCGTCACCCGCACCATCACCATGTCGGCCGGCGAGGCCATGCTCGTGGTGGACAGCGAACTGCAGAACGTCGCCGATCGGCCGATCCGGTGGGCGGCGTGGTCGGTGACCCAGTTCGAGACGCAGTCGTTCCAGGGGCACGGCGACGGCCGGTCGGGGCTCTGGGTAGGGCTCACCGACCGGCACCGGGCGCCGGTGACGTTGTTCGCCCCCGACGGGGCGCCGACGTTGGAACGGGTGTCCGAGGGGCTCGGGCTGGTACCCATCCGTGACGTGGTCGGCAAGATCGGCATCGGCGGCACGGCCGGATGGCTCGCCGTGGTCGCTCCGGGCGGGGCCACCCTTACCCAGCGCTTCGAGGTGACGCGCGGCGCTCCCTATCCGGACTCCGGGTCGGAGGTCGCCGTCTGGATGCAGTACCCCAAGGAACAGGACCTGGAAGGGCTGGAAGGTCTGCGGCCCACCGCCCGGCTCGTCGAGGCCGAGACCATGTCCCCGCTCACCCGGCTCGTTCCGGGTGAGGTGCTGCGTCACCGTGTGACGTGGTCGCTGACGGACGCGCCGCCGTTCGGCCCGGACGCGGGATGAGACCGGTGCAGATGCTCAGCGCAGCGGCCTGGCCGCGACGGGCGTCCCCGGCGCGGCCTTCGGCCTCACGGCTTCGTTGACCCGGATGCTACCGATCTCCGTCGGTGGATCGAGGCTAGGGCGTGACGACGGGGGAGTTGAACGGGAAGACCAGCAGCGGCCCTGTCACCACCACACGGTCAGTGTCCGGCACGCCCCAGCCAAGGTCGGCCGTCTGGTGGCAGGTGCCGCGGTCTTCGATCCAGTACTTGGCGTTCGCGCCGTCCGGTCCGGAGCGGAAATGGCCGAAGAGCGAGATGCGGTCCCGGATCTCGCCTTCTTGGTCCACCACGAACCCGTGGATGGGTGCCGTGGACCGGAACCCGCCATCCTCCGTCCGCGCCTCGTACGCCAGGTCCGAGATCAGTACGCGCAGCGTCTCGCCCGCCTCGTTGGTCACGGTGGCGTCGAAATCACCGAGGAATGGCGTCACGAAGCCGGGGAATCCGGTGTGGAACCGCTCCGGATACGGCGCAGGCCGCCGCTCCAACAGCGAGAACCGCCAGGCGCGATTAAAAGTGCCCGACTTGATCGTGTACGTGCCGTTCTCGCAGACGAACGGCCTGAACGTGCGCCCGGCCAGATCGATGACCTGCCGCACGATCTCGTTTCCCGTACTGGGGTCGCCGAACTTCTCGTCCACCACGCTCGTGGTGATCCCGTTCCTGGTCAACTTGAGCGTAAAGCCGGGCCCTTCCGCCGCGATGCGCCCCATGCTCTCTTTGACATAGATGTCCTGAATCTCCTGCGCGGAAGCGCTCGGCGCCATCAACCCGGCACCGAGCATCACCGCGGCCACAACGGCGAATCGACGAATCACGGACCCTCCCGTTCCCCTGCACTTCTTTGTACGGAGGGCCCATGATCACAGAAAAACCGGATTTCGCCCAGACCTCGGCAGTGACCGCGGTATCGCGCAAGAGCACATCGAACACGGTGTGTGCGCGTCGTATGCGCCTGATCACTCGAGGTCGACTTCCAGGTCCGTACCGACCGTGACGGTTCTAGCGTTCAGGTCGAACGCGAGTGTGACGAAGCCCGAGACCGAGGCGAAGTGGTGCCCGTTGTAGTAGAAATAGCGCACGAGATGGCGTTCTAAGGCGTTTGCGCAGATGGGGTACTTTCTCGTTATTTTGATCTTGTAGATGGCTTGCGCCTGTGCTCTCGATGTCGACGCCGGTCTCTTCTTGCGGGGATGCCGGTCAGTTGTCGGACGAGCTCTGGCCAAGTTGGCGGCGCAGGGAATCCAGGTCACTAAGGACCCACGCTTCGGTCAGTCGGCCGGTGGTGGCGGTGAAGAACGCGGCCCCGCTGTAGCCGATGGGTTGGCCGGTGCCGACGATGCCGAGGAGCGTGCCTTGGTGGTGGCCGGTGTAGAACAGGCGGGCTGCCGCCCGATCTCCGTCGGTAACGAGGTCGACGATTTCAAGTCAGGCACGGCCGAGCGGATCTTGTCCCGGTAAGAGCGCCATCCGTCCGGCCCCCGAACCTCATCACCGAGCGAGCCGCGGAAGACGAAGTCCGGGGCGAGGATCTCTTCTACCACCGAGTCGTCCCAACGGTTCCATGCGTCGAGGTAGAAGCGGTGCACGAGCGCGGCAATATCTGACATGCCACCATGCTCAACGAGTGCGGCACAGCCATCGACCTTCAGCCTGTATCGGTTCCTCGAGGATCTTGTGTTGGAGGATCATGACCGGGTGCTGGAGGTCGGCACCGGCACGGGGTCGACCGCTGCACGGCTGTCGTGGCGAGTAGGCGAGCGGAACGTCATCAGCGTCGAGGTGGACGCGGAGCTCTCGGAGCAGGCCGGGAAGACCCTCGCTGCGGCCGGGTACGCGCCGCGGTTGGGGCCCCAGTAGTACGGGCCGAGAATCAACGGATATCCCTGACCTGCACTGATGCGGAGGCAACCAGGAGCACGCGGACCTCGATGGTCTTGCGGCCGGTGGCGACCAGGTCGAAGTAGCGGCGGTAGAGGTTCATCTCACGGGCATGGATGCCCGTGGTGGTGGCGGGGCGTGCGGTCATGATCCTGTCGAGTTCCTTTGTGGTGTAGGAACGGCGAAAGTGCTTGGGGTCGGCGAGCATTCGCCCGACGAGCCAAACCAGGGCGTTCACCGTGGTCTTGCGGATCCCCATCGGTCGGACGCTGCTACGAGGTGATGGTGGCCGTCTCCACCTCTCGCCCGGCTTCCCAGAGTTCTGTGACGTGGTAGGCGAACCGATCGAACAGCCCGTCGTCCTGGCAGCGCTGTACGTGGAGCATTGGGGAGTCGTGGCCGACCAGGTGAGCGAGATGCGGTGTGACGAGCATCTGATCGTCGAAGGTGAAGACGCTCATCGCGACGTGCTCGTCTCCGTAGCGGGCTTCGATGCCGGGAGTGCCCGCGAGCTTCGACAACTCATCGAGCGTGATCCGGATCCGGGTGCTCACTTTGAGAGGTACGTTCTCGACCTCTTCGCGGCGGCGGGTCACGTCGCTTTCTGGGTCGCCGATGAGGAACCGGATTCGGCATCCTCGTTCCGCTTTGCGGCGTAGGACGGTTCGCAGGTTCGGGAGCTCCAGCCACAGGAAGTAATTGGTGTAGCCGGCGAAGGTGAGTTCCTTGTTGGCGTTGCCGATGAGGTTCCGCCATACGGACTTCGGGCAGGCGGATCGGTACGGGTAGACGGAAACGATCTCGCGGTCTGGGCCGGTCTTGATGTTCTTGCGGATGGCGTCTGGCCAGAGCATGGCTTCATCAACTCCCAAGGCCTCACATGCGGCCCAGCGATGCCGAGGATGCGGTATCCGGGTGTTCTCGGTCATCCACCGGGCCACCGTCTTCACGTCCACATTGCATGCTTCTGCGAGGTCTTGCTGTGTCAGTTTCGCATCGGCCATGGCCCGGCGTAGTGCGTCGTTGCCCACAGTCGAACCTTCTTCGTCGGGACGGACAGGACGTACGGAGACGGTAGCCAAGAAACGTCCTAGACGTCCCGAGAACGCTGTATCAACGTCACTAGCTGCGACGTCATGCTCTGTGTCATCAAGCGATCACAGCAAAGAAGGGCTTCACCGTGGGCGCGAGGTCGGCGTGGGAGCAGCCCCCTATGTACGCCTGGACGGCGACGGTGCCCGATGAGCGGCGGGGCGCTTGTGGCGTTTCTTCCGTCTTAGGGTCCGCTGCGACGGGTCTCGTTCACGCATTACGAATGTCCCCGGGTTCTCAGGGCTTGATCCAGATCTGCAGGCTGTCCTGGCTCGGTCCGTATTACGTGTACGGGGCAGTGATCGCTCGTGCAGAACTCGACAGATCGAGTGGTGCGGTCGTCTGGCACGAGGAGACCCGACCGGCCGGCACCTGGCTCGAGGAGATGTCCCTCGCCGTGAGGGAGGCCATCGACTGCATGCCGCTCCATCAGACCTCCGGAGAGGAAGCGCCGCGGCAGCGGGGTAACTCACAGCGCGAGATTGCCGGGGGAGCGCCATAGCCGTGGGTGTGATGTGGCACATGATCGCGGGCGCGTCGGATGGCGCGGACGGCGCGCCCGCCCGATCGTCTCGGGCAGGGGAAGGCCCGGACGACGTCGTACGGCTCGAATCCCGCCGGAGCCAGGCCGTCGGGCCGTACGACCCCGGGCCGGCGCGGCGGTGCGGATGCCGCGGTCTTCTGCCCCCGAAGACCGCTTCCCGCATCGCCGCGCCGGCCGCCGGCGGCCGCAGCCGTAGCAGAGATCTCCGCGACCGCCTGGCCGCTGCGCTGCTGGGCCGCGATCCCGTCCACCCACGTACGCAGTGGTGATCCGTGGCCGAACCGACGAACCCGGAGCTCACCGCCGGACGGTGACCCAAAGACCAGCGAGGACCCCAACGTGAACATCCCCTACGAACTACACCTGCTCAGAAGACGATTCCCGACCGTCACCCTGTGGTTCGGACACACAACACGCCACTTCTGGGCCCTGGTCGACGACCGGCTGATCGAAGCGACGACCCCACAGGAGCTGGCGAACGCGATCAACGACACGCGGATCCGGCAATCACCAGCGCTTGGAGCGGCCGGGTCGAAGGTCGCTGATGCTCGGCGGACTGCCTTAGCTCAGACCCAGGGAGCATGGGTCGACGTCGCTTTATGAACCGTGCCTCTTGACGCAGTGATTGGCTGTTCGCATGCGACGCACCATGATCGCCGCTCTCGTCATCACGGCGCTGGCCGCGGGGGCCTGTGGGACCGACCGCGCCGAAGCCGCTGCGGAGGAAAGCGCGCGGGGCAACTCCAGGAAGATCAGTAACGCTATGTACGGCACCCGCCTGGTCAAAGCCGACGACATCGCGCACCACGTCGCCGACCTCGAAGGGGTGGAGGTCCTGAAGGTCTCCAGCGACACCACCGACGGCACAGAGGGCGTCCGCGTGGTCATCCGGGTCGTCGGCGCCGGTTTTCGAGGCGAGGGATGGTTCCGGCAGAGCGGGCGAGTCACGGTGACCCGCTGCTTCGAGCTGACCTTCGGTCGCGGTTGGGTCGAATGGGACACCGTCCCGCCGCGGGTTTGTTGCCCGGCAGGGACGCCGCCCAGGTTCTCACCATGGCTCGAGCCGCCACCGATCCCGGTCGAGCGGATCGAACGTGCCCTGCCCAAGGTGAACGAACTCCCGTCGGGCCGGGGTGTGGAGGAGAAGGACGTACGCGCTGCGATCGCGAAGCTGAACCTGCACCCCGCCATCAGGATCGAGATCGAGACCGAGTCCGACTTCGCCGCCGGTGTGGCTTTCTCCGTCGACCCCTCCCACCCCGGCGCGGCGTTCGACTGCGTCCTGGCCAGCGTCAAGCCGGGTGAGACAAAGGTGTGGACGCCGTCCCGAACGCGGCGGATGCCGGGTGAGAAGAACTGTGACGCCCACGACGCGCTGCGGCCGACGCCGACGCCATCGTGATTCGATGAGCGGCCATTTGCCGAGAGGCCCCCGCCGGCCAGCACCCACGCGCCGCTACACAGCTTCGAGATCTTGCTCGGAAAGGCTCAATGCCTGGTGATGGGCTGGAGTATCACGTCAGTAAGAGCCACAGGTTCCCGCGTAATCGGTGGTCGGATTCCAGTTGCACATCCGGAACCGGACATCGGCGAGGTCCGTATCGGTCCACCTGAAATCAGACCGCACAGAGCCATCGGCATTGTTATCGATTGTCACCCATGGATGGTCGTACCAGCGACTCCCGGTCCACCAGTTGAACTTTGCCTGCAGTTCGCCGCCGTAGCCGTCTCCGCGGCAAGTCCACCCGTCGTATGTGTAGCCCTCGGCCACGACTCGGTAGCTCTTCTTGCCTCCTGGACTATACCCAGTCCAGGAGTAGGTGTATTCGAACTCGGCGATTGAGCAGTTGTTGGCGCTTACGCGCTGTATCCATGTATCGGCATTCGCCCTGGACTCCATGGCCAGCAGCGTGCTGCCGGTGGCCATGACGAGCGTGATGGTGGAGGTGAGACCGACTCTTGTGAGATGGGAGAGGACAGCCATGTGCAATCCGTTCCTGGAGGGAAAAGTACCGTGGCGCGATGTCCGTCCGTCGACCGGGGTTGATCAGACGACTTCCTGATCATTGAGGCGGACGGCGTGCTGCTGGCGAAGACCGCGACGTTGTGCGCGTTCAGGATCTCGGACGGGTGTGGTGCGAAGGTTGTCTATTCGCGCAGTGGGCTTGTTGTTTCGCGCACAAAAGTTTGGTACGAGGCTCGGTACTCGCTGGGGGAGGCGCCGTAGGTGGCACGGAAGAGTCGACTGAAGTGGGCGTTGTCGGTGAAGCCCCAGCATGCGGCGATGGCGCGGATGGGACGCTGGTTCTGATGCGGATCGGTCAGGGACTGCCGGCAGCGTTCCAGGCGTTGTCGGCGTATCCAAGCCGCTGGAGTCGTGCCATCGGCAGCAAACAACTGTTGCAGGTAGCGCAGGGAGATGTGGTGGGCGTCGGCAACGGTCATCGGGGAGAGTTCTGGATCGCCGAGGCGTTGGTGGATGAAGGCGTGGATGCGCACAATAAGGGCCTCCCGATAGCTTTCGGGTGGCAGTGAGTCCAGTGCGTCGAGTTCATGGCTCAGGAGGGTGGTCAGCAGGTCTAGGGCAATGTTGAGCAGACGAGTTATCTCACTGGGCCGATACCGAGAGGGTTCCCTGGTAACTTCGAACAGGCAGTGGGCCAGTATGTCGCCGATTCCTTCCTGCCTCGGTAGTCGTGTGGCGAGGAGTGGGGTCACTTTTGAGAAAGGCAGCGGCAGCAGCTTCTTGGGAAAGCGAAACATCACGTGCGTACCGCCTTGGTGCCGGACATGGAAGGGGTACGACGAATCGAAGAGGATCAAATCGCGGACGCCGAAGGTTGATTCCCGGTCTAGCTGGCTGAATTCGTAGCTACCGTTCTGGACGACTCCGAGCAGGTACTGCTCCGGATCTGATCGGCGGATGAGTTTCGGGGTGCGCTCGGCGCGCATCAGCGACTGCACGGTTTCGGTAGACACCTGTAGGGCATCCGAACCTAGTATGCGGACTGATGCCCGAAAGCTGCCTTCGTCGTCAACATTTACCCGTGTCGGCATGAGCGTGCGGCAAGTAATCTCATGCCAGTAGGCGAACCGCTCCGCCTTGGGCAGGTCGTCACTGTTGAACACTGTCTCGATCATCGATCCCCCATCGGGCCAATACCAAGGAGATGTGTCTGGAATGCGTTGCGCGTAACACCTCGGACGACCTGGCGTTGTGTCTCGAATCAGGCGATACTTCGGCAGAGACTAGGGAATCCGGACATGCCCTGCGTGACCTGACTACACTCAAGGTTCATTTGAGTACTACCTTGGGCTAGCAGGGAGTCATTCCTATGATCATCGATTGTGAGAGGACTAAAGTACAACCCTGTCGACCGCATATGGCCACCGTCCGACGCCCCAGGATTTCAACAAGCTCCTGTGCATCTCAGCCCTCCTCGGCGACGCGCGAATCGCCTTGGTCAGCGTGGTGTCGACGGCCGGAGTCCTTTGGTGGAGCTGGGCTCGTTCAAAGCGGCGTCGAGCAAGACGGTGCGCATATCGACCAGTGCGTGTGAGTCGGCCGATGATTGCGCTGCGCCCGAGTCCGCCCGTACGGGCGGACTACTGAGCCTTTCCGAGCAAGATCTCGAAGCTGTGTAGCGGCGCGTGGGTGCTGGCCGGAGGGGCCCGGGGGGCTGACATGCGTGAAACCCCTGGCAGAAGTGGTCTTGCCTAGAGATCAACTTCATAGCCAGAGGTTCCTCAATAGCGTCTGCCACTGGGGCTATGCATGCCTGGGCGATGGTGTAGCGACGGTATGGAACGGTCGCCGAGCGCGCCGGGCTCACACCGGGTTCCGTACGGCCGGAACTGCCCCCAGGCCGAGGCGAGCCGGCAGGCCGCCGGGTATTGCTCCTCGACCACCCCGGGCAGTGGGCACAGTTTCGGGAGAGCTTCCTGACTGAGGGAGTCCCCCCACACCTGTGCTGGTCACCACCGTCATCCTGACTTCAAGCCTGGAAGCCCCGCGAGCTGGAAGTGCTCGATGCTGGAGGCGGTGGTGAAGGACGCGATCGCGGGCGGGCGGGATCTTTTGGCCACGATTCCGTCTCGCTGGTCTGGCCAAGCCTCGCGTCCCGGTGCTCCTGGGGCCGGAGTTCCGCTGTGGACGCGGCACGATAGGGCGGGCCTCTAACGGGAGGTCTTGCCCGACAAGACCGATGACCCGTTGCACCCGGTGCCGCTGGACCCGGCGAGTTGCCGTATCAGTCGAGTTCGCGAAGGGCGTCGGCGAACTGCCGGATGGGTCGGCGCACCGACTGATCCGACACTCAGGCCGCGTGCGGAGTGATCACCAGGCCGGGCGTGCGTGATTCGATGAGCGGCCCTTGCCGCGAGCGCAGTTTCGCCCACTCGTAGCAAAGGCCGCGTCCGGAAGAGACGGCATGTTCGGCGTGGTGAGGGCTCGGAGTCAGATGTCGATCTGCGAGCCGGGTGCGGTGTGACGAGCATCTGATCGTCGAAGGCGAAGACGCTCATCGCAACGTGTTCGCTGGAACGAACCCGGCGATCACACGGTGCCGGCCAGCGAGGTGAGGTCGGCGATGATCTCCGAGGCGGTCACCGGATCCAGCTCACCGAAGCGGGCTTCCCCATCGGTCAGCTGAACGGTCTCGATCCGTTGCTCCGGCTCATCGTCCGGGCCGCCGAAGGGCAGGCCCGGTTCCAGGTCGACCAGGACGCGCCGGCCAGCGGGCAGCACGCGGGAGATCCCGGAATAGTCGGCGCGCTCCCAGCCGCGGTGGCGCAGGGCGAGAACCCGCACGGTGCGCACCGTGAGACGCTCGAAGCGGGCGAGGTGCTCGCTGCGACGCTCCTCCTCGGTGAACGCGTATGTTCCCCTCTCGATCTGGGGGAACGGTTGCAGGATCTCGTAGTCCTCCAGCGCCTCCCGCCACGCGGCGAGATCGTCGCCCAGATGCAGCGGGTGCGCGATGCCGACGGCCGCCGTGCCGGGAAGCGTGAACGGGGCATCGTGCACGTCCGCGAACGTGCGGTCCTCGGCGACCCGGAACGCCGTCGTCACGCCGTCCTCCTCGGCCAGCCAGACAAGGCGGCGGGCGATGTGCCAGACCAGGGGGTGCACGACGAACAGGTCCCGGAACTCGGCCGCGGTCCACCGCCGTTGCGTGACCATGGCCCGCTCCAGCCGCCGGATCTGGTCGGCGGACGCGGTCCGCGCCACCTTCTTCATCGAGGAGAAGCGCTGGTAGGCGGCCGGGGCCAGGTCGGGGTCGTCGCTTGCGCCCGGCCGGGGCAGCGTTTTGCGCCGCCGCCCGTCCTCGTCGAGGACGAACGGGACGAGCGCCTCGTCGAAGCCCACGGTGAAGCGGCGCGGCCCGTAGTCGAGCGTCATGCTCCCGTCATCGTCCAGCCCGAAGTCCGGCACCGTGCGGTCGGCGAGCTGCTCGGTCGTCAGCCCGCGGCTCTCAGCGATCTCCGCGATCTTGTCCTTGGCCTGAGCCTTGAGCCCTTTGAACTTCACCCGCTGGGAGATGCCGTGCAGGTGCATGAGCGCCAGGTCAGTGCCGATCGCGGCGAGCACGTCCAGCCCTTTCACCGCCTTGTGGTGGCCCGCCTCGCCGGGCCAGACAACGATCGCGGCGGCCAGCTTGCACACGGTCTCGTCGTCGCCGAGCCGGCCGAGTTGATCCAGCGCCCAGCCTTCCTTGGCCGGTGCGCCGTGCTGCTCCCAGCGTTGGAACAGCGCCCACGCGAATTCGGCCAGGGAGCGGCTGTCGCACAACTCGCGGACCACGCCGACACCTGCGTAAATCTCGCCCGGCTTGGAAATCGCCAGCATCGTGATCACGTGATCGGCCGCCGCGAACGGCAGCGCCCGTTCGCGGCCCCGCAGCAGGATCTGCGGAAGCGCGCCGGGATTGGCCCAGTCGCCCACGGCCGGCATCCGGTCCGGCAGGAACTCCAGCGGGTCGGCCACCAGCGCCTCGATCGCGCTCGCCGCCTCGTCGCCGAGGTCACGTGCGGCCGCCACGATCTCGTTGGCACCGGTCCGGCCGGCCAGCAGCCGCAGCGCCCTCTCGGCCTGCCTCCGGTCCCGTCCGGCCTTGCCGAGCGCGGCGGGGAACAGCATTCGTGCGGCGTCGGCGCCGTGCCGGTCGAACCAGGTGAGCGCCGCCTGCCGGGCTGGCTTCTTGCGAGCGAGCCAGTCGGCCATCAGCGCCGCGATCTCGGCGTTCAGGTACGGGAGGAGAGTTTCCCCGCATTCGGCGGGGTCCTCCTTGGCGCCCTTCAACACCACTCCCAGGGCGTCTCCACCGAACCGGCCCGCTACGCGCTTCATCCAACGCGGTTCCCACCAGAAATCGCCGTCACAGTCGGCGAGCAAGGGCCGGGCCACCTCTTCGGGCCCCAGCACCAGCAGTTCGACCTTCTTGCGCCAGGCCAAGCGCCCGGATCTGAATTGTTCGGCCGCCGCCTCCCAATCGGTGTCGGCCGGGTCGAACTCTGACGTGTGGAGGGCGAAGACGGACCAGGTCTCCCGCTCGCCGGGCGCCCATGTCATCTTCTGCTCGCCGGGGGGTTCCAGGCCCGCGATGACGACCGGCTTCCGCACCGCACGCTCGCGGGTCCACGGCGGGTCGACCAGCAACCCGGGCAGGTCGTCCGGCTCCGCTTCCGGTAGCCGCACGTCGGTCGCGACGACCCCCTCGACGGCCGCACGGGACCCGGCCGGCAGATCGGGCAGCATCGTCGCGGTCAATTCCGGGTGGGCCCGGACGTGACCGGCGAGCAGCTCGGTGGCTCCGGCCGCGGCCAGCAGCCGCAGCGCCCGCGCCGGGAACCTCGTCATCGCCTTGGTCAGCGCGGGCTCGACGAGCCGATCACCGGCTCGGTCGACCAGCACCTGGAACGCCTCGTCGAAAGGCATCAGGGCGATCACCTTGAGCAGCCGTCTACGCTCGTCGTCATCAAGGGTTCCGCGGCCGTCCAGACCCTGGACGAACAGCGGGAGGGCGTCCGCTCCGGCAGTGTCGGCCAGCGTGACGAGAGCGCCCATGGGGTAGCCCTCCCAGGTCAGGTTGCCCTTGGCAAGCCGCTCCGGCGTGCCGATCGCGAGTTGCAACCACTCCAGCCCGTACGAGCTATCGTCCAGCCAGTCCTGGCATTCCTCCAGCCAGTCCTGCCGTGTCGGCACCAGATACGACACGACGACCTTCTGCTGGAGGGTCCGGCGGTGCTCCGCCAGCCTTTCGACCGCCTCCCGGTAGTCGCTGTCACCGGCCGCCGCCAGGAGGGTGCGCAGACGCCGTGCGGCCTCCTGGCCGAGCCAGAGGTTCTTTCCGGCCCGAAAGCGGATCGTCGCGCCGTCGATCCAGGTCGCCGCGGCTGTGCTCAGTTCGACCAGCGCGCACGCCGCGAACGCCAAGCCGTGCTCCACGCTCCAGGCGTCGACGAGCCTGCTCTGCAACTCCGGCAGATCGTCGGGGATGCCACCCTTGGACCAGCCGCCGTAGCGGCTCCGGACCCAGTCGCGGTCGTCCCCGTCCTGCCGCTCGTCGGGGACGCCGTGCTTCCTGACCCAAACGCCGTTCCGCCAGTCCCAGTCGGACGGCGACCCGCTGCCGGGCACCGTCCGCTCGACCTTCCACGGGATCAAGGCGACCACCGCCGCACCCGCCGGGTCGGCGGCGCAGGAGAGGTACCGTCGCGCGGCGTTCACCCACTCCGGACCTGGCGCCACCCTGGCGATCAGCGATTCGGGGTCCGGCCACTTCTGTTCGCGCTGCTCCCGCAGCGACGCCGCGGCGGTCTTGTCGATCTTGATGGCCGGACCAGGGTGACCGCCTCGCCGCGGATGCAGCTGCCGCCGCAGCTCGGTGGGAAGCATCAGAACATCCTCATCCCGCGCCGGGGGGCGTTGATCACCCATGACGCCACACCGTAGGGCAGGCATATGACAAGCGGCCGTCATTCAGGCTTACGCAGCGCCACGCGCGCGCCCGCCCTGCCGATCGCGCTGCCCCGGTTCTGCGGGGCCCTGTTCTGACGGCTCAAACTGAGGTGCCGCGGCGCTCAGGGGGATGATAGGGCCTGGGTCGGGGGGAGCAGGGCTGCTCGGCGGGCGGGGTAGAGGCCGGCGAGGGCTCCGATGATGACCGAGGCGGCCGTACCGGCGGCGATGGCTTCCAGGGGAAGGACGAGCGGCCAGGAGCGGTAGACCGCGTAGCCCAGGGTGGCGCCCACGCCCAGCAGGAGCCCGATCGACCCGCCCAGGACCGAGAGCGTCACCGACTCGGCCAGGAACTGCCGGCGGATCTGGCGGCGGGTGGCGCCGAGGGCCCGGCGCAGCCCGATCTCCTGGCGGCGTTCGAGCACCGAGATGACCATGATGTTGGCGATGCCCACCCCGCCGACCAGGAGGGCGACGGCCCCCAGCCCGAGGAGCAGCCCGTTGAAGGCGGACTCGGCGGCCAGTTGGGCGGTGAGCGCCTCGGAGGGTCTGCTCACGGCGACCTCCTCGGGGTGTTCGGGGGAGACGGTCTCGGCGAGCACGGCGCCGACCGCGGTGACGGTGGAGTCCGTCGAGCGCTCGTAGATGCTGGTCGGGTGCCCGTCGAAGCCGAGACTGAGGGCGTACGGCCAGCCGATGAGCGCCGATCGGTCGATCTCGGGGGCCAGGGGGAGCACGCTGAGGATGCCGCTGACGGTGAACCAGCGACCGGCGATGAAGACCTGGTCGCCCACGTGCCGGATGCCGAGCCGATCCGCCGCGACCGCCCCCAGCACGACGACGGGGTAACGGGCCGTCGCCTCGTTGAGGAACCTGCCGGTCTTCAGCGCGGGGCCATCGCCGGTGCCGAGGGTGCCGAGCAGGTCGAGCCTGGTGGCCTGGACCGCGATCCCGTTGGTCTCCGATACGGGAATTTTGTCGGTACGGCGCACGGTGGCGCCGGGCACCATGCCCACGCCCGACGCGGACGTCACCCCGGGGATCCGGCGCACCATCGCGATGGCGTCCCGGGGAAGAGACGAGGTCTGGCCACGCAGTGTCTGACCCGGCGCGACGGTGAGCATGTTCGTGCCCAGGCTCTGGATCTGCTGCATCAGTCCGGCCCGGCTGACCGTGCTGATGCCGAGGACGGCGGCCACCGCCGCGATCCCGATGGCGATGCCGAGCGCCGACAGCGTCGCGCGCAGCGGCCGGCCGCGCAGCCCGCCGAGCCCGACCCGCAGGAGATCGCCGGAGCGCAGCCGCGCCGGCTCGGGCAGCGGCACGGCGCCGGTGGTACGGGTGATGACCGTCATGAATGGGCCTCCAGGTCCAGTCCTGCGCCGGGGCAGGTCGGGTCGTCCGCGGTGGGGCCCGAATCGGAACGGATCTGACCGTCCAGGATCTCCACCTGGCGCGGCATGGCGGCGGCCACCGCGATGTCGTGGGTGATGACCGCTACGGCGGTGCCGTCCCGGTGCAGGTCACGCAGCAGCTCGATGATCTGGGCGCCGGTGGCCGAGTCGAGATTGCCGGTCGGCTCATCGGCCAAGAGCAGCGAGGGCCGCCCGACGACCGCCCTGGCGATGGCCACCCGCTGCCGCTCCCCGCCGGACAGCTGGTGGGGCAGGTGGTGCCGGCGATGGCCGAGGCCGACCCGTACGAGCCAGTCGCTCGCCAGGGCGCGCCGTCGACGCGGCGACAGGCCGCGGTAGAGCAGCCCGTTCGCAACGTTGTCCAGCGCCGACAGGTGACCGGTCATGAAGAACTGCTGGAACACGAAGCCGATCCAGTGCGCTCTGATCGCGGCCAGCCGCTCGTCGCGCAACCCGGCGATGTCATGCCCGTGCACCGTGACCAGCCCGGAGCTGGGCCGGTCGAGTGTGCCCATGAGATGCAGCAAGGTGGACTTGCCCGAGCCGGACGGCCCGACGATCGCCAGCGACTCGCCGGGCCGGATGGCCAGCGACACCTCGCGCAGTGCCCGTACGCCACCCGGATAGTCCTTCGAGGCGGCCCGCAGCGCCACCACCGGAGCCGTCATGTGATCGGCACCTCCACCTTCATCCCGGCGGCCAGTTGGCCGGTGACCTGCACCTTTCCGTCGGCGAAGGCACCGAGTCGTACGGGGACCCGCCGCGTACGGCCCGCGGCCTCCACCACCGACACCGCGTAGCTTCCGTCGGGCGAGGCGAGCAGGGCGGTGACCGGTACGGCCAACACGCCCCTGTGCACGCCGCTGCTGAATCCGACGGTGACGGGCGCGCCGTCGAGACGACCGGCGGCCGAGGCGCGGCTGAGCGTGATGTAGACCGGGATCGTGGCCGTCTGGGTGGCCTGACCCGTCTGCGCCTGCCCGTTCTCCTCGGTGTTCTCGCTGGTCGCGACGCTGCCCACCGAGGAGATGCGGCCGGTCGTCTGCTTCCCGCCGGGCAGTTCGACCCGTACCTGTGCCCCCTTGCGCGCGAGCGTCTGCCGGCCCACCGGCAGGTTCACCGTGACCTGACGGGTGGTGCCGGAGGCCGTCATCAGGTTGCCGCCCGCGGACCCGCCGGGTACGGCGCTCACCGCGGTGACCCGCAGGGCGTGGGGTGCGGCGACGACGTCCCCGATCTCGACGATCCCGTCCTCGGTGACGCCCAGGTCGTCCTGCCACTCCTTGATCGCCGCCGTGGTCGCGTAGCTGAAATGGCGATCGACGGTCAGGCCGTCGCCGTAGCCGAGAGCGGCGAGGTTGGTCTCCAGCAGCCGGACGTCCCCGCCGTCGCTCATCCCGTGCTCCAGCGTCCGCCAGAGAGGCGACGAGCCGTACAACAGCGGGACACTGTGCCCGTCCACCCCGTACACCCGTTCACCCCGGCGGATCACCCGACCCACGGTGGGCATCCACGTGATGCGGCCCTGCCCGGAGCCGACGATCGTGAAGCTCCCGGCATAGCCGAGCGTCCCGTCCACCTCGGTCCGCTCGGCCAGGTCAGTGCGCTCGACGGGGGCCGTCGTGGTCGTGGGAGCGGGCGGCGGCCCGTCGCCCGAGCCGTTCCCGAGGGCGACCACGAGTCCCGCGGCGCCGAGGGCGACCACCACACTCGTACCCACGAGCAGGAGAAGCCGTCGCCGCCGGGTGGGGGATGGCATGTCGGCCGTGTCCGCCGGCGCGGTGTCCAGCGCCGTCATCGCGCCGGCTCCTTGGTCGCGTCGCCTTCCGCCTTGCGCAGTTCTTCACGGCAGGCATCGCGCGCCGCCTCCACCTTCTCCTCGGTGTCGCCGGGACCCAGGTTGATCCGCGGGGGTTGGCCCGGCTGCGGATCCGGCGCGTCGATGCCGTGTCTGCGCAGGCACTGTTGGTTCTTGAGCACTCGGTCGATGAACGCCGGGTCGTTCCGATCGATGTCCCCCTTCGGGTCGTACTGCCGGCATGCCTTCCTGGCGGCTTCGAGTTTGGATCGATCGCCGCCGCCGAACTCCAGCCCGCCGCCGGGGGTCGGATCGGGCACGGGCAGGCCCTGCTTGCGCAGGCACTGGGCAAACTTCAGCTCCATATCCCGGAGATCGGCCTGGGCCGCGCCCTTGCCCGCGCCCTTTTTCTGCTGCGCGTCCGGCTCGCCGCCCGAGCCGCAGCCGGTCAGCCCGGCCAGGGCGAGGGAGGTCAGCAGGGCCGCCGCGGTGTATCGAGGTCTGATCATGCGTGCCAGGGTGACCCGACGGCGGTTTCGCACCGGTCACCGCGAACGTTGACCGCCACGTTATGCGCCACCCGTTACCAATGAGCCATGCGGATACTCGTGGCCGAGGACGAGCGGGTGCTGGCAGATCTGGTGGCCGACGGATTGCGCCGCCACGCCATGGCGGTCGACGTGGTGCACGACGGCGCGGCGGCGCTGGAGCGCCTTGCGGTCAACGACTACGACGTCCTGGTCCTGGACCGGGACCTGCCGCTGGTGCACGGCGACCAGGTCTGCCGGGAGCTCGCCCAGAACGGGGCGGACGTACGCATTCTCATGCTGACGGCGGCGGGCGCCGTCAGTGAGCGCGTGGCCGGGCTGGGCCTCGGTGCCGACGACTATCTGGCCAAGCCCTTCGCCTATGCCGAACTGCTGGCCCGCGTCCAGGCGCTCGGCCGGCGCCGTGCCCCCGCACTGCCGCCCGTGCTCGAACGGAACGGGATCGTGCTCGACGCGCCGCGTCGGCAGGCGTCCCGGGACGGCCGCTTCGTGCCGCTGTCGCGCAAGGAGTACGCCGTGCTCGAGGTGCTGATGCGTGCCCAGGGCGCGGTCGTGACGGCCGAGGAACTGCTGGAACGGGCCTGGGACGAGCACACCGATCCGTTCACCACCGTGGTCAAGGTGACGATGAGCAAGCTGCGGGCCAAGCTCGGCGAACCGCCGGTGATCACGACCGTGCAGGGCGGGTACCGGCTGTGAGGGCCCGGCTCGCCACGATGAGATCCCGGCTGTGGACCGTGCGGATGCGGCTCACCGCCCTGTACGCCGCGCTGTTCATCGTCACGGTGACCGGTCTGCTGGTCGTCGTCAACATGCTGCTCAAGCGGGTGCTCGTGGACAAGGTCGTGGTGGGCCTCAGCAAGCCCGTCAAACACACCGTCGGCCCGTTTCCCGACACCGGTCCGGTGTCCGGCGCCGGCAAGTCGTACGATCCGAAGCTCGAACTGCTGAAGCAGAGGGAAGCGCAGGCGAAGGCCCAGGACGTCGGGCAGAGCGTTCTGGGTTACCAGTGGACGGTGACGTGGATCGCGGTCGTCGTGCTCGCCGTCATCGCGGTGGCCGCCGGCTGGTGGCTGGCCGGGCGGGTGCTTCGGCCGCTCCAGGTCATCACGGCGACCGCGCGGCGGCTGTCACTGTCCAACCTGGACGAGCGCATCGGCCTCGCCGGCCCGCTCGACGAGCTCAAGGAACTGGCCGACACCTTCGACGCGATGCTCGAACGGCTCGAGCGCGCCGCGGCCGGCCAGCGCCAGTTCGTCGCCAACGCCTCGCACGAGTTGCGCACCCCCTTGGCGATCCAGCGGGCGGCGATCGAGATAGGGCTCGAACATCCTTCCCTCGACCGGATCCCCGAGACCCGCGAGCAACTCCTGCAGGCGAACCTGCGAACCGAGAAGCTCATCGACGGGCTGCTGATGCTGGCCCAGGGCGAGCGTGGGCTCGACCACCGCGAGCCCGTCGAGCTCGACAGAGTCGTCGCCGAGATCACCGACCACCATCGTGATCTGGCGGACGCCGGTGGCGTGGCTCTGGAGGTGGACCTCGCGCCGGTCACCGTGAGCGCGGACCCGGTGCTGCTGGCACGGCTCGTCGGCAACCTCGTGCACAACGCGATCAAGCACAACCATCGCGGCGGGCGGGTTCTGATCCGCACTTCGCCCGTCGTCGGCCTGCTCGTGCGCAACACCGGTCCAGATGTCCCGGCCGACCGCGTCCCCGAGTTGTTCGAACCGTTCCGGCGGCTGCACCAGCCACGCACGGGCACGTCGGAGGGCGTCGGGCTCGGGCTTTCCATCGTCGCCGCGATCGCCGACGCCCACGATGCGAAAGTGTCCGCCGCACCGAACATCGGCGGTGGTCTGACGATCAACGTCAGAGTGCCGGCGCTCACTCCGGCTCAGGGGCACCGACCGGCCGCGGACTGAACCTGGACCGTTCTCGCGACCTGTCATGTCCGGCGGACTCGGGCGGGCAGAGCCGGACCACGTCGCTATAGGCGGTTGGCGGGCAGGTCGGGGGACCTCATCGTTGAACACGATCGAAGGGGAAGGCCGGATCACCCGGCCTCCCCTTCGATCGAAATCTCAAGGCCGGTCGTGCAGTGGATCAGTCGCCGTCGATCTCGATGTCGATGCCCACGTCTTCCAACGCGTCCTCTAGCGCGTCGAGAGCTTCCTCGGTCGACTCCTCCGGCTCGGACGATCCGTCGAAAATGCCCATGGGAAAGCACTGCCTTTCGCGAGTGTGAGAACCCGTGCTCTCGAAGAGCGCGATGATCACAGAAGATCATAAGCTCGAAGCCGCGCCGATCCCGGCGTTTGCGGCCATTCAGGCTCCCATTACCATCTCCAGGGGCCGAGGAGGATCGGCATGTCGTGGCATGTGACCGGTCCGGTCTCGGCCGCCGAAGGAGAGATGTACGCGTGGAGACTGGATCGTGGTCACCGCCCATCCCCAGGGGATCCGTCGCGGTGGACGCGTGGAAACGGCTCGACCGCCGGACCCGGCGGGACCTGCTGCGAAGCGCGGCGGCACACCCCGACCCGAGCGTGGCAGCGGTCGCGGTCGGATACGCACGGACGAATCTGGGCGGCCGATGGTGGCTGCGTTCACTGCGGTCGCTGTGGTCCATTCCCGTTACGTTCGGCGTCGCCACGTTGCTGGTGGTGTCCGGCTCCGTACCGCGCTGGCCGCAGTTGTCCGCGCTCGTGTTCGCGAGTTGTGCGGTGGCCTTCTTCTGGGACGTGGTCAGGCTCACGAGGTTGCGGCTCGCGTTCATCCGGATGGAGAACGCCAACGCCCCCAGCCTGCTCGCCGGCGAGACCGTCACCTCGACCATCGGCCGGGCGGAACCCGCAGGTGTCGGTGTCGGTGTCGGCGAGAGCCTCACCGTCCGCTATAGCCGCAAGACCCTGGTCAGCTGGTACGCCGGAGTGGCGGTGCCATGGGTCGCCGCGGTCGCGGTGTCGCTCGTCGAGGAAGAGATCTTCCTCTACGTCCCGGCGATCGTCGCCGCGATCCTGCTGACGCTCGTCCTGGCCTACTTCGCGATCCTCGCGATCATGGGGCTACGGCCGGGTCGCGGGGCCGCGGTGCTGGATCGGCAGGGAATCTCCAGCCTCCTCCTGGACGTGCGTGTGAGCTGGCAGGAGGTCGCCGAAGTACGCGTGCTCCCGCAACGCACGACGGCGCTCACGAAGACCCGCCATCGGGTGGTCGCCTTCGTCCTGGCCGACCCGGAGCCGGTGCTCGCGCGGATGGGGCGCGGGAAGGCGAAAGGGGCCCGGCTGGACCTCCGCTACTACGGTTCTCCGCTTTCGCTGGCCGATCAAATGCTGGATCACAGCGTCGAGCAGATCGCCGCCGCCGTTCAGGCTCTCACCTCGGTTCCGGTACGCCGCTTCGACGGATGACCGCACGGTCGAGGGAAACGGCCGCGTGACGAAGCGATGCGGACGGCCGGGTCGCGGCTCCGCGACCCGGCCGTCGGCGCCTGGACGAGCGTTGGGGTCAGCCGCGGCGCCATTTCTGGTTGGCGCCGCCGGTGCAGTCCCACAACTGGAGCGGGGTGCCGGTGCCGCCCCAGCCGGTGACGTCGACGCACTTGTTCGCCTGGGGGTTGACCAGGTCGCCGGCGCCGCTGAGGACGAACTGCTGGGCGGGGTTGCCGCTGCACCGAGCCAACTGGATGGCGGCGCCGTTGGCGGTGGAGCCCCAGGCGACGTCCATGCACAGCCCGAAGGCACGGATGGTGCCGTCCCCCGGGAACGTCCATTTCTGGGCGTCGGTGGGGTTGCAGTCCCACAGTTGCAGGCGCTGCCCGTCGACGCCGTTGGAATTGGGCACGTCGATGCACTTGTCCTGCCAGCCGATGATCCGGCTCGTGCTCCCGCCGCCCGTCGTCGTCAGGCTCAGGCCGTACACGTTCAGGATCTCGTTGACCGGCTGGTAGAAGGTCGTGCCACCGCTGGAGCAGTTGCCGGAAGCGCCGGAGGTGACGCCTTGGGCCTGGTCGCCGGTGATGTAGGGGCCGCCGGAGTCGCCTCCTTCGGCGCAGGCGCTGGTCTGGGTGAGTCCGTAGACCAGCGATCCCGAGTAGTTCACGGTCACGTTCTTGGCCTGGACGACGCCGCAGCGCCAGCCGGTGGTACGCCCGGAGCGGCAGATCGACGCCCCGATCGGCGCTTCCTGGGAGCCGGCCACCGTGACGTTGCCGCCGCCGTGGTTGTTGACCCAGGGGCGTGGCGTCCAGTCGCCGTTGGTGCGCACCCACGCGTAGTCGTTGTCGGGGAAGGACGACCCGGCGAAGGTGCCCTGGCCGACGTTGTTGTATCCGAGGGTGGGGCTCCCGGCGCGCCCGCAGTGCCCGGCGGTGACGAAGCCGCCGTTGTTCACCGCGAAGCCCACCGAGCAGAGGGTGTTGCCGTTGATGACGTACTGGTCGCCGCCTCGTATGTCGTACACCGGCCGCGCGGGCCGGCCGACGGTGACGTGCACCGCTGTACGGTCGGCGGCGCCGGCCGTGACGAACCTCTCGGCGGCGGCGCGGTCGACCGCCGAGACCACGACCATGTTGGCGGCCGGGTCGACGTACCAGCCGTACACCTTCTTGCCGGCGGCTGCGGCGGACCGGTCGAGCGCCGCCTTAATCGCGGTCAGCTGCTTGTCGCTGCGCCGTACGGTGACGGGCTCGGCGCCTGCCGCGCGGACGAGGCCGGCGTCGCGTGCGTTCAGGACACCGGCGGCCAGCCGTTGCCGCTCGGGGGCGTACCAGGTGCCTGCGAACCGATCGGCGAGGCGGGCACGTACCCGCCGTTCAACGAGGGCCGCGGCCGCCTCGTGTGCCTGGCGGACGCGCGCCCGCGCGGGAGTCAGATCGAGATCGCGTTGCAGCGCCTGCTGCATGGTCACTGCCGTGGCGGTCGCGACCGGGCGGGGATCGGGGGACGGGGCGGCATGTGCGCCTGGGGCGGGGAGGACGAGCGCGACGGCGAACACCGCCGCGCCGGTCAGCGCGGTGAGTCTCACGGGAGTCCTTCAGCGGGGGGTGGACGAGACGTGAGAGCGCTCTGAAAGGAACCTTTACAGTTGTCCGATCCGCCGTCAAGGCCCAAATGATCCAGAGTTGGCGAACGGGCTCGGTGTGGACCCGACGGTGTCGTCTCGCTGCTTTGATCTCTCGGTGACCGGGCATCCCGATGCGCCAGGCGCATCGCGTCGAAAGAGTCTTTCGAAAGGGTCTTTTGAGAGCTAGGCTCCAAACATGGACGAGCCCATGCGCAAGCTGCGGGATCCACGAGAGCTCCGGGTGCTGGCACACCCCGTACGGCTGCGGGTGCTGCAGGTCTTGTACGAGCGGGGCACCGCGACGGCCACCGAGGTCGCCGAGGTGGTCGATGAGAGCCCCGCGAACTGTTCGTGGCATCTCCGTCAGCTGTCCAAGCACGGTTTCGTTGAGGAGACCGGTGAAGGCAAGGGACGGCAGCGTCCGTGGCGCCCGGTGGGACGACCACTGCAATGGGGAGACAGCGAAGAGTCCGGCGAGCTGGCCGCCGCCAGTGACGAGCTGAGTGCGGTGCTGCTGGATGAGGAGGTCGGTAGCTTGCGTTCGTGGCTGGCGTGGCGGCGTACCGACCCGCCCGAGTGGCAGGACGCGGCGAATTTCAGCCAGACCTCGGCGTGGCTGACGGCCGAGGAGTTGGCCGAGGTCAACGCAGAGATCGCCGCGATCATCTTCCGCCGGCGTGAGCGGATGGTCGATCCGTCCAAACGCCCCGAGGGTGCACGCCGGATCCGGATGTTCGCCTGGGCGTTCCCCGCGGATCCGCTGCCCGGCGAGCCGCCGCCGGCCCGGAACGCCATGTGATGGGGGCGCCGCTGCGAGGCCGCGACATGCGGCTGCTGTTCGGCGGTCTGGCCGTCAGCATGTTCGGCGACTCGCTGATGCTGCTGGTCTTCGCCATCTGGGTCAAGACGCTCACCGGCTCCAACAGCGCCGCCGGCCTGGTGCTGCTCTTCGTGGCCCTGCCTTGTGCGGCCGCCCCGCTCGGTGGCTGGCTGGTGGACCGGTTCCCGCGTCGCCGTTTTCTGATCGGCGCCAACCTCGCTTCGGCGCTGATGCTGCTTCCTCTCCTCGCCGTCCACGGCCGCGATGACGTGTGGATCATCTACCTGGTCGCCGCCCTGTACGGGATCTCCTGGGTCGCCATCACGTCCGCGCTCAACGGGCTGCTCAAAGAGTTGGTCGCCGAAGAGGCACTGGCCACCGCCAACGGAGCGTTGCAGACGGTGAAGGAAGGGCTGCGGCTGGGCGGCCCGCTGGTCGGAGCGGCGCTGTTCGCCACGCTGGGCGGGACCGCCGTCGCGGCGATCGACGCGGCCACCTTCCTCGCGGCGGCGGCCTCGATCGCGGCGATGCGACTCCGCGAGCGGTCCCCGGAGCGGGCGGGCCTGCACTTGTGGGACGAGATGACCGCGGGGCTGCGGCACCTGGCGGCCGAGCCCGTACTGCGTCGCGCGATGACCGCCGGGGCCATTGCGTGGCTGGTCGTCGGCCTCATCGAGTCGGTGTCCTTCGCCATCGTGGACCAGGGACTGCATCGGCCACCGGAGTTCATCGGCGTGCTCGCCTCCGCCCAAGGCGCCGGCTGCATCGCCGCGGGCATCGGCGCCGCCCGGATCATCGGCCGTGTCGGCGAGCTTGCCGCGATCGCGATCGGCCTGGCCGCCTTCGGAACGGGTTGCGGCCTGTGCATCCCTTCGGTTCTGACGACCGTGCTCGCGGGCAAGGCCATGGCCGGTGCGGGCATCACCCTCGCCATGGTCGGGTTCGCCACCGTCCTGCAAAAGCGGACGCCCCAGCCATTGATCGGCCGGGTCTCCACCGCCGCCGAGACGATGACCAGCGGGCCACAGACCATCTCCCTCGCCGCCGGCGCGGCACTGATCTCCCTGCTCGACTACCGTCTGCTGCTCGCGACCATCGTCCTCGGCATGCTCACCGCCGCCGTCCACCTGTGGTCCGGCCGCCGATTGACGGCCCCGGCCCGGGCGGCGGCCGTCTCATGCGAGTGACCGCATGGAGGTGCCTCCGCGGACCCGGGCCGCTTCCGGTCACGTACGCCTTAGGTCTTTGGCAGGGACATCCGGACGCCGGTGGCGTGGCTCTGGAGGTGGACCTCGCGCCGGTCACCGTGAGCGCCGACCCGGTGTTGCTGGCACGGCTCGTCGGCAACCTCGTGCACAACGCGATCAAGCACGACCATCGCGGCGGGCGGGTTCTGATCCGGGAGCACCTGCGACGAGATGCCTTTGGCGCGCGCAGCCCTCCCCTTACGGGCAGGAACACCGGGCCCTTTTTCCGACCCGGTGTTCCTGTGGTGGAGCATGTCGAGCGCGCCCGAACGCTCCGTGGTGCGGGGCAGCGGGCCTGCTAGCAGCTGGCCCTCGCGGAGCCGAGGACGGCCAGCGCGTTCCCACAAACATTGATGGGGATGGAGATCGGAACGCTGAGCTGATTGCCGCTCAGGAGCGAGCCCTCATTGGTCGTGCTGTCGTGCGCGGACGCGGGCGAGGCCACCATGAGCGCACCGGCGGCCGCGACCGTCACGATCCCAGTGGCGGCGAACTTCTTGAGCATGTGAGTCCTTCCGGACGTAAGGGCCGGTACGGCCCTTCCTGACATTCAGGTCCGGCCGCCGGCCGGATGACCGGCGACACGTACCGTAGCTACCCGACTACTTACCGGAGAAGATCCAGGGAGACTCAAAGACAAGCCGAGAGCATCATCGCCAAGTAATCGGAGCGTCACCGTTCACTCGGGTCGCAGTCGTTTCCACCGGTGCGGCACTCCAGAGCGGAGGTCCGGGCGCGCCGCTTGCGTCGCCAGATGATCACCCTTCGGGGGGCGCGGCGGAGACGCGAGGCGTCGCGTCCAGGACCGAACCGTCTCGGGTCCCCCTGGCGCTTCGGTTGGCGTGCTTGCGGGCCGCGAACCGGTGGGCTTCGTCGAGCAGGTGCCGTACCTCATCGATGGTGTTCGCGGCCGGGCTGACCACACCGACCCAGTACTGCGATCCGTAGTACGGGTGTGGCATGACCTGGTCCCGCGCCGAGTAATCGAATCCCGTGTCGAGCACACCGTGCTCGTCCCGGTCGGTCGGCGGGCCCGAACCGCGAGGTGTAGGTCGCCATCGGCCGTCCGGGCTGACGACCAGGCCGGCGCACCGAGTGATCCACGGGCCAGGTGGTGGCGGACGGGCCGATGCGGCGAAGCGACCGGTCGGCCGACGACCGGCTGTGCCGGGCTCATGTGGTTATGGTGATGGCCCTGGGCCATCACGATCGAACGCGGGTGAGCCGATGAGCAAGGGGCGGTGGCTTCGGGGGAGCCGGGGGCAAGGCCATTCGTCGGAGGCGTCGGAGGCGTCGGCGGCGCGGCGAGCGGGAGTGACAAGAACCGACCGGCACGCGGTCGAGAGCCTGCTCGCCGGAACGCCCCGTCAGGCGGAGTCGGAGGTCTCCGCCACCTGGGCCGTGGGCGACCGTGTCATTGGCCTGTACGAGGTCCTGGACGTCTATGAGCAAGGCGGCATGGGCGTGGTCTACCGAGTCCGCCACCTCGCCTGGAACACCGAGCTCGCGGTCAAGAGCCCGCGCCCCGAACTGTTCCGCGGTGACGCGGACCGGGAAAGGTTCGTCCGCGAGGCGGAGACCTGGGTTTCGCTGGGCCTGCATCCGCACGTGTGCAGCTGTTACTACGTGCGCACCCTCGGCGGGATTCCGCGGGTGTTCGCCGAATACATGGACGGCGGGAGCCTGCGCGAATGGATCGATGAGCGCCGTCTTCATCACGGTGGTGGGCAGCAGGCCTTGGCGCGCGTCCTTGACGTGGCGATTCAGGTCGCCTGGGGCTTGCAGCATTCGCATGACCAGGGCCTGGTTCACCAGGACATGAAGCCGGCCAACGTGCTGCTCGACGCGGCCGGGACCGCCAAGGTCACCGACTTCGGGCTCGCCCGCGCACGCCCCGTGCCCGTGTCCGTGCCCTCCGGCTCCGGCTCGGTGGCCGGAGCGAGCGTCCTGGTGAGCAGCGGTGGGATGACACCGGCCTATGCCTCGCCGGAACAGATGGCGGGCGCGGATCTCGGTAGGGCCACCGACATCTGGAGCTTCGCCGTCACTGTGCTGGAGATGTTCACCGGCGAGGTGAGCTGGATGGCCGGGCCCGTGGCGGGTGCGGCCCTCGCCGATCTCCGCGAACGGGGCGAGCTCGCCCGGATGGGCATGCCGGCGGCGGTCGCCGCCCTGCTCGCCCGTTGCCTGCGCGATGACCCGGCCGAACGCCCCGGCTCGATGTCCGAGGTGGCCGCCATACTGAGCCGGATCCATACGGACGAGACCGGCCGGCCGTACCCCCGGCCGGAGCCCGTCGCGGCGCGGCTGCGGGCGGATGAGCTGAACAACCGTGCCCTGTCCCTGCTCGACCTCGGCCGGCGGGAAGAATCGGATGCGGCGTTCCAGGAGGCGCTGGCGGTCGACCCTCAGCATCCCGAAGCCACGTACAACGCCGGCGTCCTGCACTGGCGGGCAGGCCGCATCACCGACGAAAGGCTCGTGCGCGACCTCGGAGCCGTGTACGCCAGCACGGGCGAGTCCGCCCGCGCCGGGCACCTGCTCGCGAACGTCCATCTGGAGCGCGGCGATCTCGCTACGGCCGTACCCCTGCTGGAGGAGGCGGGTCGGCGGGAGCCCGGGAACGAGGAGATCCAGGGTTCTCTTGACATCGCGCGTTCCGGCCGGATCGGCGGCGGCGACCTGCTGAGCGCCGTGGAGCATCCGTCCTGGGCGACGGCCCGCCTGAGCGCTGATGGTCGTTATGCGGTCACCGGTGACGGCGATGGCACGGTGCGGCTCCTGGATTTTGTGGACGGCCGCGTTTTGGCCGCGTTCCAAGCGCACGGCGGGGTGAAGGTGGTCTGCCTGAGCCTGGACGGGACGAGGCTGCTGACCACCGGACAGGAGATCGTGGGGGACGGCTGGCATGACACCCTGCGGCTGTGGGACCTGCGGACCGGACAGTGCCTCAGCGCCCACGTCCATGACGCGAGCGTGGAATCCGCGTGCCTGCGGGCCGACGGGGCCGTCGCCCTGTTCGGGAGCAACGACGGGACCGTACGGGAGTGGCGGCCGGGCATCGGCGACCGCATCGTGGCCGGGCCTCGGCACAACTGGAACGGCATCGTCAAGCACTCGGTGTGGCTGAGCGCCGACGGCCGCCTGGGGCTCTCCGGCACCGTTGGCAAATACGAGCCACGGCTGTGGGACATGGAGACCGGCAGGTGCCTTCGCACCTTCGAGGGGCACACGGACACGGTGTCCGCGGTGCATCTGAGCCCCGACGGCCGCTGGGCCCTGTCCGGCGGCCCCGATCGTACTGTTCGGCTGTGGAACGTCGAGACCGGCGACTGCGTGCGGACGTTCGAGGGGCACACCGCCGAGGTGCTGGCGGTCTGGGTCAGTGACGACGGACGCCGGGCGGTGTCGGCGGGCTGGGACCGGGTCGTACGGCTGTGGGACGTCGAGACCGGCCGCTGTCTGCGCTCCTTCGAAGGGCACACCAGCCACGTCGCCTCGGTCTGCATGACCCCCGACGGACGGCTGGCGCTGTCGGCCGGGGGCGAGGGAAGCGTCCGGTTGTGGGAGCTGCCCGAACGCGATCAGTACTGGTGTTCGCTCATGCCCTGCCGCCCGCGTTCCACTGCTGAGCTGTCCGACCTCGACGCGCGGGTGGAGTCACTGGTCGACGAGGCCGAGCGGGCCACCGCCGAGGGGCGTCCGCGGGAGGCGCTCGACCTGCTGACGACGGCCAGGGGACTCCCGGGGCACGAGCGGGCGCCCCGGGTGTTGCCCGCGTGGCGGACGCTCGCGCGGACCTGCGTACGGACGGGACTCAGGGCCGCCTGGGCGTCCCGGACCCTTGACGGGCACGCCGAATGGGTGAAGCACGTGAACGCGAGCGCCGACGGGACCCTCGCCATCAGCCAGAGCTGGGACGAGACCGCGCGGTTGTGGGAGATCGAGACCGGTCGTTGCCTGCGCACCTTCGACGGGCACGACGGGGTCGACGCGGCCGCACTGAGCGGCTCCGGCCGCTTCGCGCTGATCGGCCATTGCAACGGCGACCTCCGGTTCTGGGACGTCGCGGAGGGCCGCTGCCTGCGCACGTTCGAGGGAACGCGCGGTCTCAGCGAGATCCGCCTGAGCTTCGACGGCCGCCTGGCGCTCACACAAGGCCGGATGGAACACACCGTGCGGCTGTACGACACACAGGCCGGCCGCTGCGTGCGATCCGTAGTAGGGGCCAACGGCGTGCACTCCATCGCCCTGAGCGACGACGGACGTCTGGCGCTCATCGCGAACGGGGAACAGCAGGTCCAGGTATGGGACCTGACCGGCGATCGTCAGTTGCCCCCGCTGACCGGGCACACCAGGTTGCTCCGCGCGGTGTGCCTCAGTGCCGACGGACGGCTCGTCCTGTCCGGGGGAGCGGACCCCGACATCCGGCTGTGGGATCTGGCCACCGGGCGATGCCTGCGGACCCTCACCGACGCCGTCGACAACGTGAAGGCGCTCAGCATGAGCGCCGACGGGCGCTTCGCGCTCTCCGGCGGCGAGGACGCCGCCCTCCGGCTGTGGGACGTGGACACCGGCGAATGCCTGCGCACCCTCACCGGTCACACCAACCGCGTGACCAGCGTCGATCTCAGTGCCGACGGCCGTTTCGCCCTGTCGGCGGACATGGACGAGACCGTCCGTACATGGGAGCTCGACTGGGAACTCCAGGTCCACGACCCGGCCGGGTGGGACGACGGCGCGCGGCCCTTCCTGGAGCAGTTCCTCGCTCGGCAGATGACTCCGGCGTTCTCCGGGCATGGCAGGCGGTCCTGGTCGGAGGAGGAGTTCGAGGGCCTGATCCGCCGGCTCGAGTACGCCGGTTACGGCTGGTTGTCCTCCGCGGGCGTACGGGCGGAGCTGGAACGCCTTTCGGAGGACTGGCAGGTATGAAGGCGACCGTCACGCTGGAGGTCACCGAGGGGGCACTGCGGGGCCGGAGGTTCGTCCTCGGCGAACGCTCGACCTGCATCGTCGGGCGCGCGGCGGATTGTTCGCCGCGGGTTCCCGACGACAGCGACCACCGCACCATCTCGCGGCACCACTGCCTGCTGGACATCAACCCGCCGGACATCCGCGTCCGCGACTTCGGCAGCCTCAACGGCACGTACGTCAACGGCGTCAAGATCGGGCAGCGGGAGGCCGGCCAGGCACCCGGGGAGGCGGACCACTCGCTGTTCCCCGAGTACGACCTCCGCAGCGGCGACGAGATCGCTCTGGGCCCGACCGTGCTGCGCGTGCACATCGATGCCCCAGAGTCGGAGCCTCCCGGCCCGGCGCTCACACCGTCCGACCCGGGCGAGGTGGTACGGCACCTGGTCGACCGGGCGGCGGGCGGCGAGCCCGCCCTGGCCGCGCTCGCCGACTACCGGCTGGAGCGCGAGCTCGGACGAGGCGGAATGGGCGCGGTCTTCCTCGCCCGGCACAAGGTCACCGGGATCCCCATCGCGGTCAAGGCCATGCTGCCCAAGGTGGCGGCGGATGATCGGGCGCGCGAGCGGTTCCTGCGAGAGGCCGAGGTCAGCCACAAGCTGCGGCACCCCCACATCGCCTCGCTGTACGACCTCGGCAGCGACGGCCGGACGTTCTTCTTCACCCTGGAATATTGCGCCGGTGGCAGCGTGCACGACCTCGTCACCGGGCGCGGCGGCGTCCTCACCGTCCAGGAGGCGCTGCCCATCGCGTTCCAGGTGCTCGACGGTCTCGGTCACGCTCACCGGCAGGGCGTCGTGCACCGCGACCTGACGCCGCACAACGTCCTGCTGCAGCCCGGACCGCTCGGCGAGGGCCCCGTGGCGAAGGTCAGTGACTTCGGGCTCGCCAAGTCGTTCGACCAGGCCGGTCTCAGCGGGCTCACCCGTACCGGCAGCGCCATGGGCAAGCCGTACTTCATGCCGAGGCAGCAGGTCATCAACTTCAAGTACAGCAAGCCCGAGGTGGACGTGTGGGCCCTCGCCGCCTGCCTGTACTGGATGCTCACCGGGGCGTTCCCCCGCGACTTCCCGCCTGCCAAGGACCCCTGGCAGGTCGTGTTGCAGGACGCACCGGTCCCCGTACGGGAACGGAACCCCGCCGTCCCCGTGCGCCTCGCCGAGACCCTCGACCAGGCGCTGCGCGACCGTCCGGCCATCGGGTTCACCACCGCCGCCGACCTCCGCCACGCACTCGAGCAGACGTGACGGAATGCGGGCACCTCGATACGCCCGCCCCCCTCATCGCCGTGATCATGCAGTTGTTCGCGGTCGGCTGCGCGTGGCACCGCAGACGATACGGCGGCCTTAGCTCGCGACCGGTGCCGACTGGCTAGGACGGCTTCAGCAGTCGTCCTTCAACTCATTACGGCGGCGTGAACTGCGAAAACGCCGGTTCGGGGTCAACCGTGGACGAGGTCTGGGAGGTCGATCTCCGGCATCCAGTCGCGGCCGGGGCGACAGACGAGCCAGTCCTCATCGCGGCCGGTCTTCTCGACGAACCCGAGCAGCCGTGGCAGGTGCGGGTGCGGGTGCCGATCGCCGTCGCGCCACACCAGCGACCACGGAAAGCACGGCTGGGGTCGGAGCTGGACTTTCCGGACCGCCGCATCGGCTGGGACATGCCAGTCGCTCCCGACCAGCGTGCACGCGATCGGATCCGAACCGAGCACATCGAGCACGTGATCCGGCCCCAGGTTGTGACCTCCGGTGTCCAGCTCCATTCCGAAGTGCTCGGCGAACCGGCGACAAAACCCCATCACCTCGGGTGGAGTCGCCGTGCCGGGCATCCACAGGCGTTCGCCCCGTAGCTCGCTGGTCTGGATGACCGCGGCGTTGCCGAGGCGGTGGGCTGCGGGGAGCCCGATCGCGTCGCGCTCCAGATACACGAGCCGACTCCTCAGACGCGTCGGCCACGGGTCCGCCAGGTCATGGACGCGTCCAAAGGCCGCATCGATCTCCCCGCGCTGCAGCGCATCGGCCGCGGCACCCAGGCTGCGGCGCATGCTCACATCGACCAGCAGGTCAGGGCATTCGCGGATCAGACGGGAAACAAGGCGCAGCGGCGCTTGGAGATGCCCCCACACGTCGACGCGCAACGGCCGCGAATCAGACCTGGCCGCCACGACGGCGGCATCAGCGGCAGCGATCAGCTCACGGGCATACGGCAAGAACCGAGCCCCCACCGCGTTCAGCTCCACGCCGTGCTTCCCCCGTACGAACAGCGGCTCGCCGATGGCCTGTTCCAGGCGCTGGATCCGCTTGGACAACGCCTGCTGGGAGACGAACAGCGTCGCTGCGGCCCGGCCGAAGTGCAGCCGCTCGGCCACCGCCACGAACCCCCGAACCTGGGCCAAGTCGAGATCCATGCTCGCTGACCTTAGGCGACAACCGATGGTTGTCAACTTAGGCCAAAGATCTGCTGGACCCGTGCCACCTGCTGTTGTGTCCTGGACCCCCAATCGACCAGTACGCAGAAGGAGCGACGATGACGAGCAGGCTGGTGGTTGCGACCTCCGTTTCGTTGGATGGCGTCATGCAGGCTCCCGCCGGGCCGAGCGAGGACGACTCCGGCGGTTTCCGGCAGGGCGGATGGATGGCGCCGCATGTGGATGAGGGGTTTGACCAGGTCATGGGCGCGGTGTTCGAGCAGGCCGACTCCATGCTGTTGGGGCGCCGATCGTACGAGATCCTCGCCTCCTACTGGCCGAACGCGTCCGAGGCAGAAGGCGCCGAGCAGATCAATGGCATGCGAAAGTACGTGGCCACGCGGACCCCGATGACCGCCGAGTGGCAGAACGTCAAGGTTCTGGCGGGTGAGGCCGCCCAGACGATCGCCGATCTCAAGAAGCGCACCGACGAGGTGATCCTCGTCCAGGGCAGCAGCGACCTGCTTCGCACGCTGCAGACGGCCGAGCTGGTCGACGAGTACCATCTGCTGGTCTTCCCCGTCGTCCTCGGTCAGGGCAAGCGGCTGTTCGCCGACGGAACCACCCCGGCCGGACTGGAACTCATCAGGTCGACCACCACCAAGTCCGGCGTTGTCTACGTCGCCTACGAGTACGCGGGCGAGCCCTCCTACGGTTCCGCCGTGTAGCAGCGCAATACGGACGAACACCCAGCCACGTGACGCCGACGGGCGCGGGTCGCCCTCCTGAGCGGCGGGATCCGCCGTGAGGCTCAGGCCAGATCCGCGCCCGGCGGCAGCGGACCGCAGGCGATCAGGTTCGGCGGCCGCGATCGTGGGGCGTTGTCGCTTTCAGCCGGAGGTGGCGTCACCTGCGGGTGGTGTCCGAACCCGCGCGAGCGCGTCCGTCGGCACATGAACGAGCGACTCTATAGCCCTCAACGAGGCCCGGCTGTTCGTACATGGCATGGGCGAGCGAGCGGCACAGTAGGGACGCCCAGCAGCAAAAGATCCTCGCAGCGGCACTCTCAGAGACGGCTCCGTCCGAAATATGATCATCTCGGCATCGACGGCTGGAGGAGTTCAATGGTGGACCGGGTTGAGGGGGACGGTCACAAGGAGCTCCTGCCGACGTCGGGCAGTGCATTGCGGGCCGATTCGGGGCTGTTCGAAACGGTACGACGGATCTGGTCGGCCTCGTCGGGGTGGCGGCCCAGGTAGCGGGCCAGGGTGGAACGGATCTCGTCGGTGCTGATGCTCATGACGTCCCATCGAAATAGCGCAGCCAGGTCGCGGCGATCAGGCTGCGTTCGGTCGCGTCCCTCACCGCTCGGTTGGCGACCTTGGCGAAGTCGTCTTCGCGTAGCGCCAGGTTCCCGGTGGCGCACACGATCACGCCGGCCCCGGCGATCGCCTGGGCCAGCGTGGAAGCGGTCCGGAACCCCTGGGACAGGGCTTGTGTCCGCCGCACAGGGTCGGAGTCGTAGACCGTGACGCCGACATGCTTGGCATGCAGCATCGCTGCCACCGACCGGCCGAGCTTCCCGTATTCGATGACCGCCGCCGGACGACCGTGCAAGATATCGCCCCGCGCGCGGATCAGCGCTTCAGTGGAGAGGGAGGCGCTGAATCGATTCTGCAGCTCGGTCCTATATAGGGTGTCTGGCCACGTACATGCCAAGAGCGGCACGAAGGTTGCGGCCATACTTCGGCTGTTACCGCCCACGCGCGGCGGTCGGGCCACGAGGTACGAGGCTTCAGTCGACATGTGGCTCTGCGTGATTCAGGCCGTGTTCGATGCGGCGGCGTAGCGCTGGATGGATCTCGTAAGAGCCGAGGTCCGTTGGAGCCACCCAGCGAACCTCTGACGCTTCATCGGTCGTGGTGGCCTGGCCACCGATCGGGCGGGCGTGCAAGCACACGTTGACCGGTTGGCGTACCTCGGTTGTCTTCTTGCCTTTGCGGTACTCGATGATGTGCTCGGGCGTGGTGAACACTCCGACGAGCCCCGTGATCTCGATATCGACGCCGGTCTCCTCTTTACACTCACGGATTCCGCATTCGCGGATCGTCTCGTTCTTCTCGAGGGCGCCGGTTGGGATGGTCCACAGGTCGTTGTCGGTCCGGCGGAGGAGCAGCACCCGGCCGGCTTCATCCCGTACGAGCACGCTCGCGGACGGCTTACGGCTCGTCGGCTCGGGAGCGTTCGGGTCCTGCCAGTGGTCTATCCGGCGCTTCCTCTTCGGACTCACGCTTCACCGCCGTCCAGTGACCGGGCGGAAGCCCATACGCGTTCGAAGGACTCGAGGTAGGTGTTGAAGTAGGCGCCGTCCACCCGGCGGATGTGCATAGTCGGTGTGTACGCGGCGAGGATGCCGTACACGTGCGAGTTAATGATCATGTCGTCGTCGAACCGGTAGATAGAGTTGTACAACGGTGTGTCGTGCAACCGGATCGCGACCGTTCCCGCCAACGGCTTGTAGTAGGCCAGGACGGCGGCTACCCGCCCGGCGACGCCTCCACCGATCTGCTTCTCCGTATCGCGAGAGGCCAACTGCCGACTTTGCGGATCGCCGATGAGTAGCCGTACCCGGACACCAGATTCCGCACGGGCTCGCAGCAGCGGTATCCAATCCGGATGTTCCTCTGCCAGGAACAGACCCGCGTACGCCAGGTAGTCGACGTTCCGCTCAGATTGGCGGAGAAGTTCTGTCCACAGATGCTGCGGTACATCGTTACGCCGCGGCCAGGACGAGATCAGCTCAGCTCCGGTCAAAGAAGCCTTATCAACGGACCCGGGCCACAGGTAGGACTCATCCTCCTGCAAGATCGCCGAGACGCGGTATCGGCTGCGTGGGTACGGAACGACATCGCCGCGTATCCAGCGCTCCACGCTCTTGACGCTCACCTCGGCGGACTCGGCCAGAGACTCAGTGTCCAGCCCGCGGCGCAACATTGCCCGACGCAGTCGCTCGTTCATGCGGGCGATGGTGCCATTCATGGACACCTTGCGGCATGTCCACGACAGATAGATGTCGGTAGATGTCTAGCGCTGTCATGGCCATGTACCGGCTACCCAGCGCATCGTAGACGTCACTCACGGAGACATTGAAAGGGTCGAATCGGTGCCGATCCGTGAACGTTGGGAACCTCCACGGCTCTACTCGTGGACCCTCATAGTGC
The DNA here is from genome assembly GCF_014323705.1 of Actinomadura alba. GTDB lineage: Bacteria > Actinomycetota > Actinomycetes > Streptosporangiales > Streptosporangiaceae > Actinomadura_C > Actinomadura_C alba. The sequence continues at coordinate 151,848 of NZ_JABVEC010000009.1, read as the reverse complement.
CTCCCTGTGCTGGCGCGCGAGGCTCGCTCGGAGTGACTGACGATCACGCTCGCGCGTTGTCGCACGTCTGCGAGGCACTACGCGCTGCCCCAGCCGGAGCGCGGGGACTCGTCCACCGGGTGGCGGTCAGCTTCTCCCACACCGGCTATTTCTACGAAGGTCTGGTAGCGCGCTGCCAGATCGACCCGGGTAGCGGTGCGATCCTGTGGGATGAGGTCCCTTGGCCGGCCTCCTGGGGAAATCTCGCTCCACTGTTCACGGACCCGTCCGAAAGCAACGGTGACGCGATCCCACCTGAGGCGATTTCCGCTGGCTTGGCTGATCTCCGGACCCATCGGAAGCGACTTCAATATCCCTCGGCGAGTTACGGCCCGGACGCGGTAGGGCCAGGGCCATGGGCGTGATGTGGCACATGATCGTGGGCGCGCCGGAGTGCGCGGACGGCACGCCCGCTTCACCGTCTCGGGCTGGGGAAGGCCCGGACGACGTCGTACGGCTCGAGACCCGCCGGAGCAAGGTCGTCGGGCCGTACGACCCCATCCCGGCGCGGCGGTGCGGCGACCGAAGCCTTACGCCCCCGGAGGCTGCGTCCCGTACCGCCGCGTCGGTAGACGGGGACCGCGGTGGGACCCGAACTTTCCGAGACCGCCTGGCCGCGCTGCTGTTGGGCCGCGATCCCATCCACCCGGGCGGTCAGTGGTGAGCCATGGCGGAACCGATCAATCCGAGAGCCGACCGCCCGTGGTGGCTCAGGACGAGAGGGGACTCCAACGTGAATGTTCCGTACGAGTTGCACCTGCTCAGGCGCCGATTCCCGACCGTCACGCTGTGGTTCGGGCATGCGACCCGTCACTTCTGGGCCGTGATGGACGACCGATTGATCGAGGCGCAGACCCCGCACGGGCTCGCCAGTGCGATCACCGATGCGCGGGTGTGGCCGCCGCGCGAACGACGAACGTTAGGGTCTGCCTGCTCGCCGCTGGACAAGAGGTCGCGGAGCCAGCTCCATGCATCATGGATGCCGCCCCGTACCGCGACAGCGACGTGGTGACCAGCGGATCCCCGGCAGATTCCGCGGCTGGGCCTTGTGGGGGATATCGCGGCCTCAGCGCGCCACCGCTGCTGGAGAGGAAGATCTTCCCCGGTATCCCCAGCTCAGTCGGAGACGTCCGTCACTTCCTGCGTGAAGTACTTGGCGCCGATCATCCTGCGCTGGACCGGATCGAGGTGTGCGCCAGCGAGCTCGTCACCAACTGCATCCTGCACACCGACTCGGACAAGGGCGGTCACGTCCTGGTCGCCGTCCACGTACGCGCAGATCGGCTCCGCATATACGTCGTCGACGAGGGAGGCGCGTGCACCGAGCCGCAGATGCGGCGGAGCGGCTTCGCGGAGAGCGGCCACGGCCTTCACCTCGTCGAGGAACTCGCCGACGGCTGGCGTACCCAACTCGACGACGAGGGCAGAACCACCTGGTTCGACATCCGGCTACAGGCCCACCGCTGAAACCTCCCAAGAGGATTGCTTCTGCTGAGATAGCCGCCGTCCGTTTCCGGTCTCAGCGGGTTCGCCCATACCGGCAGCGCCATGGGCAAGCCGTACTTCATGCCGAGGCAGCAGGTCATCAACTTCAAGTACAGCAAGCCCGAGGTCGACGTGTGGGCCCTCGCCGCCTGCCTGTACTGGATGCTCACCGGGGCCTTCCCTCGCGACTTCCCGCCTGCGAAGGACTCCTGGCATTTCGCGAGAACGCACCGGCCCTCGGCGTTCGCGTCGAGGGAACCGGATCTCGCGTTCGGGGAAAAGCAGGTGAAGCGCACACTGCGTACGGCAGGAGCACGCGCAAGTGACAGGAGCCGGATGGCTGTGACGAGCCGACAGGGCGTGAGCGACGCTGCTGTCATCGAGCAGTCTTGGCGCGAGCCCGGGATCTTCGCCGCACTCTATGAGCGGCACGCCCCCCACATCAGCCGTTACGTCGCCCGCAGGCTGGGGGACGATATCGCCGATGACGTGACCGCCGAGACGTTCTACCGGGCCTTCGAGAAGCGCCGACACTACGATCTCGGCCGACCGGACGCCAGGCCTTGGTTGTACGGGATCGCCGCCAATGTCATGGCGCAGCACCACCGCAGGGAGACGCGGATGCTGCGGGCGTTCGCCCGCAGTGGCGCCGACCCCGTGGCCCAGACCTATGGCACTCAGATGGAAAGCGCCGACGACCGGGTGGTGGCGGCCGGGATGCACCGGTCGCTCGCAGAGGCCTTGGCCGGTCTCAGCAGGGCACACCGTGAGGTTCTGCTGCTGATCGCCTGGGCCGATCTGTCGTACGAGGAGACGGCCCAGGCGCTCGGCACCTCGGTGGGGACGGTGCGGTCGCGGCTGCATCGGGCTCGAAGGAAGATCCGCACCGCGATCGGCGACGGAAACCCCATGTCCGTTTCAGAGGAAGCCTGAGGTACCGACCGTGAATGATCTGGATCTGGTTCGCACGATGCGCGCTCATGCCCCGATCCCATCGCGGCAGCGCCTGGACACCGGCCGGGAGCGACTGCTGGGGAATATCGGATCCTCGCCTGGGTGGTCGGTTGCCGTAAGGGCGGGCCGACGTTTCGGTCGGGTACGCCGCATGCTGCTCGCCGGTGGCGTGGCCGCCATCGCCGCCGCCGTGGCCGTGGTCGTTGCCACCCAGGTCGGCGACCGCCCCACCCAGTTGCGCACCGCTCCCGCCGCGTACACCGACCTGCTGGTGGAACGCGCCGCCTTCGGCTGGCTGCCGCGCGGCATGCACGCCAACAGATACATCGCCGACCACCAGGGGCCGCACTTCTTCGAGGTCAGCGCGGACGCAGGCAAGGCCGGCAGCGTGACCCTCACCGCCTACGCGCCCGGTAAGGAGCCGATGCTGCCGTACCTGCCCGGTCGAGTCCGGGCCAAGCGGATTCGCGCCGCACCCATCAACGGCCGCACCGCCTACTGGATCTCCAAGCCGAACCCATCCGGGCAGTCATCGTTCGAGCTGCGCTGGCAGTACGCCCCGAAGAGCTGGGCCAACCTACAGGGTGTCGGGCTGCACGGCACCACCGCCGAGCTGACCAGGACGGCGTACAAGATCGCCAGGTCTGCGACATTCGGCGGCACCCGCCCCATCGCGATGCCGCTGCACGTGGACGGTGTGCCCGGCGGGTTGACGCCGAGCCGGACGGTGCTCAACAAGGACGTTCTCGGTGAGGTCAGTGCTTCGATGAGCTTCATCGTCGCGGGGCCGTCGTCCTTTCTGTCGATAGACGTCATAAAGTCGACCGGCGCATTCGTCAAAGATCCTCCCAACACGAAGCTGGGTGGATACTCCGCCTTCCGAACGCCGAAATACCTGCTCGTCTACGGAGTCAACGGCTTCGACGTCACCGTTAACGCGACGGGCTCGGTCCTGGCGAAGCTCAACAAGACCGGCGGAATCGCCGGCCTGTTCCACAGGACGACGGTCCTGGGCACCGATGAGGCGAATTGGACCACCAACCCGGTCAACTGATGGTCGGCACCGTCCCGAAAGCGGCGGGTACCCACATCGCGATTCAAGGGACGAAGTGCTCGACAAGGGCGTCGCCAGTTGGTCACCGGACAGACATCACCCCAGCCAGGTAACCCGCACCACCGTTACCTCGCAGGCGTGCTCCATGATCACGAAGAACACCCACAGCAGACCGTCCGGGCCGACGTCGGCTCGGCGGAACGCCCCATCGGGGCTGTCTGCGCTGACCGGCGGGAAGCTCCAAGGCGCCGTCTCCAGTGCCACGCACAACTCCGCGTAGGCGAGGAGGGCTTCACGGGGTAGGTCATCGACGATCTCCAGGGCTTCGGGGGTCGAGTTGACCTTGTACATCTAGCCCCGCTCGTCGGCCAGTGCCCGCAGCCGCCCGACGTCGACCGGGGCCACGGCCACCTCGCCGGCTCGTACCGCCTCCACCGTGGCCATGATCGCCTCATACCGCCCGGTGGCATGCAGCATGGCGACACCGAGCCACCGCTCGATCAGCGTGTGCACGCCGGTCAGGTCGTACACCTCGGCGGCCTCGGCCAGGGCCTTGCGATACTGATCGTCGAACTTGGCCCGCTGGTCGGCGGGCAGCGCTTCCCGAATGATCCTCGGGCTGCGTTCGGTGTTAAGCCGCCTGGCCAGAGCGAGGGGATCCTGGGTCACCGGCTCCGGTACGGACGTCATGGCCTCGATGGTACTCCGGGGTCACGACATCAAACCTCGCCCGCACGGCCCGCCGAGCCGGGGGGGAAGGCGGGTAATACTTTGCGAATCCATCTGCTTCCACACCTATTGCACCCGCGGACACCCGGCCGGGTTGCCTCGGTCGGACCCGAAACCGGAAGCGTCCAGCCGGGAGGACCTCCGTGGCGGGTCAGGTGGGCTCGATGGCGTCGATCTCGGTGAGGATGGCCTGCTTGCGGTCCTCGGGCAGGAATGAGGCGCGGACGCCGTTACGAGCCAGGTTGGCGAGGTCCTTCCGGCCAAGACCCAGGTCGCGTGCCGCCACGCGGTACTCGTTCGTCAGCGTCGTGTCGAACATGGGCGGGTCGTCGCTGTTCAGCGTCACGTACAGGCCCTCGGCGAGCATGCGGGGGAGTGGGTGCGCTGCGATGTCCGGCACCTGCTTGGTGCACACGTTGGAGGTCGGGCATATCTCGAGTGGAAGCTGTGTCTCCCGTAGGTACGCGACGAGCTCCGGGTCGTCCAGGCAGCTGATGCCGTGTCCGATCCGCTCCGCCTTCAGACCCCGGATCGCCTCCCAGATCGTCTCCGGGCCGGTCATCTCTCCGGCGTGCGGCACGCTGTGCAGGCCCGCCGCGACCGCGGCGCGGAACGCGTCCCGGATCGCCTTCTCGTGCCCGAGGCGGTCCTGTTCGATGCCGCCGATGCCGAAGCCGACGAGCTTCTCGGGCGGGTGGTTCAGCGCGTGGTCGGCGGTGGCGCGGGCGGCCTCGTCCCCGAACTCGCCGGGGATGTCGAAGATGTACGCGACCTCGATCCGGTCGGCGACCTCGCGGGCGGCCTGGTCGAGCGCCTCGGTCACGGCCGGCATCGTCATACCCACCGATACGTGTGAGAACGGCGTCACCGTCAGCTCGACGTACCGGACATTCTGCGCGGCCAGGTCCCGGGCCACGCCGGTGACCAGCGTCGCGACGTCCTTCGGCTCCCGTACGAGGCCGTTGACCGCGAAGTAGACCTCGGCGAAGTGCGGAAAGTCGCGGAACTCGCAGAACTCCCGCAGGGCCGCCTCGTCGGTCGGTACGCGGTGGCCGGTGTGCCGCCGGGCGAGCTCCAGCACGGTAGGAACGGACGCGGAACCGACCAGATGAACGTGAAGTTCGACCTTGGGCAACGCGTTGATGAAGTCATCTGTGACGGTCATGGCCGGGAAGCTAACAGCGCCAGAACACCCCAAGCCAGCAATTAAGCTCAAACCTGACGCAGATTGGTCAACTTCCCCTAGAGGCTGGCCCTGCCACGCACTCGAGCGAGTGCGGCGTTCGATGCAGTGCCTCGTACGGTGCCGGATCATGAGCTGGACCGCGCCAACGATCTCAGCTCCCGAAGCAGCGCCCTGACGGCGTAACGCAGTTTGGCGCGGCGCGGGCGGGCACCACGCGCCAGCTGGTCCAGATCGGACCAGTATTGCCTCCGGCGCTTCGGCTCGATGGCCAACCGCACGGCCAGTTCGACCAGGCGACGCGAGATGCCGGTCACCCGGGATGCACCCCGCGCGCGAGCAGCGGCCGCCTCGCGGGCCAGGTCGCGGTTGATGCTGCGGATGATCCCGCGCACATGGTCACCGGCGACTGCATAGAAGGAGTACTTCTTTTGGGCGTCGATGGCGTCATTCTGAGCCTGGGAAAGGCGTTCTTGACCGATCCAGGGAGAGGCGTCCGAGACGAAGTCACGGGCGTCGCCGGAGCCCAGGTCGTAGGCCCGTGCGAGGTTGCGTGCCAGGTCACGGGCGTTCGAACTGTAATCGCCGTACCGGCTCTCGTCCATGTACCGAATGAATGCGTCAGCCAGTTCCCGGGTGTGCGCACCATCGTCCATGATCCAGCCCCTTGGCTGTGGCTGGTGGGCAGCGGCGTGAGCGGCCGACTCTTCAGCAGAGTCGCGTCGGAGCCGCAGGACGACGATGAAACGCGAGCTGTTCTGAAGCACCCGGAGTGCATCCGTTCACAGCGGCCGACAGCGCCTGGAGCGCGGCGTCGCTGCCCGGGACCGATCATTTGGCCTCCTCCGGTGGGAGTCGTACGGCTCGGGACGATGGCGCTCATCGGCGTCGGTTAGACCGGGTCGACTACCGCAGGAGCCTCAGAAAAGAGAAGGCGCTCTCCCCTCCCATGCCCACCACGCCTCCCATCTGAGATCACGTGCGTGGACATCGACCTGCCAATAGCAGGGGCAGCCCGCGCAATACAGCCACGGCCGACCCGTGCCGGGCGTCTGGGCCGAATCGGCCTGGGCCTCGGTCAGCCGGGTGCTGCACAACGGGCAGACCCCCTCGCTGAGCGAGGTGAACTGGTGGAGCCAGAGCACCTGTTCGGCTGTCTGCCCCGACGCGACCGGAAGTGTGATCCCGCTGGGCAGTTTGAGACCATCGGTCATGAAGCTCTCGCCTTCCTCATGGGGTGGCTATCGCGAGCTGCTGATCCCGCCCGTTCTCCTCGTTCGACACGGCCGGCCCGCGGTCCTCACACTTCACCTGCCCAGCGTCGTGCCATTGACGCAGCGCCTGCCGCTCGCAGTTGCACTGGGATGCTCCCCGAGTCAGGGAGATGCGGGGGGACGCCGGACCGGGGTTGCGGCCGACCGGGTCAGGGTGAGTCCGCGAAGTCCACTCACATCGGCCTTCGTACCCGGCGCTCTCCCTCGCGACGACGCGGCAGGTCACGTCGTTCTTCGACGACTCATTAAGGTGCCTCCGCCGAAAGTGTCGACTCGACGCCAAGTCTCACATCCCGCGGTTCCGTCGAACACGATGGCCGGCGCCCGGTGACGTCCTCGCGAGTCCATGGCCCCCGGCGACGTTCCTATGTTCGGGTCTGCATCGCGGAGTTGGAGGAGCCGGAGGCGTTCCGGCAGCGTTGGATGATGCCGGCCATTGTGGCGCGGAAGTGCTCGCGGTCGGCGGGGTCGAGTGCGGTGGTGAGGTGGCTGAGTTCGGCGCTGACCTCGGTGTGGAAGGCGTGCGCGGTCTGGCGGCCGGTGGCGGTGAGGGTGGCCTGCAGGGCGCGCCGGTCGCCGGCGACGGGGGCCCGCTGGGCCAGGCCGCGGCGTTCGGCGCGGTCCATCAGGCCGGTGAGGGCGGCTTTTTCCACACCGAAGCACTGGGCGAGGTCGGCCATGCCCCGGGGCCCGTCCAGCAGCACGCAAAGCAGTTTGGCCTGGACCGGGGTCAGCTCGTGGCGTTCGGACACGCGCGCGTAGATGCCCTGGACCAGGCTGGTCAGCTGCACCAGCCCGGTCGCGACGTCCATGTCCGCCGCCAGCGTGCTGAGGGGCGGCCGGTCGGCCGCGCATCCGGGCCCTGCGGCGTGTGTCGCTGCGATCATTTGCCCCGCCTTGTCCACCGCCATATAGTACACGGGAAATATAGTTAACGTCGCGTACAGTACTCTTGGTTAACTAGTACGGGCGTGTGCTGGCCGCGAGTCGACAAGGAGGACTCGGAGTGTCGTTTACCCAGGAAGAGGCCGCGTATCTGCGGTCGCAGCCGCTGGCCCGGATCGCCACGGTGGGTCCTGACTGGCAGCCGGACGTGGCGCCGGTGGGGTTCGAATTCGACGGCACCCACGTGTATGTGGGCGGCATGGACCCGGCCAAGACCCGCAAGTTCCGCAACGTGGAGGCCGGCAACTCCAAGGTCGCGATCGTCATCGACGATCTGGTCTCCACCGATCCGTGGACGCCGCGTTATCTGCGCATCTACGGCGAGGCGGAGTTGGTCCAGCGCCAGGGCCAGTTCGGGAACGCCCCGTACATGAGAATCACCCCCACCCTGTCGTGGAGCTTCAACCTGGAGGGGCAGGCGTTCACCCACGACCGGCAGGTCGTCGTCCAGCGCACCGTCCACCAGCCCCCGGCGAGCCGGTAACGGTGGCATGGCGGTGGACATGGCGGTGGCCGGCCGCGCCCGAGGGTTTGCGGCCGGCCACCGCTATCCCACCCCCTCTGAAACCCCGCCGCCCTCACCCCCCAGCCGTAACCGCGCCGACAGCGACGAGAGGCCTCAGAGCCGTCAAGGAGAAGTCACATGAGTTTCGACACGCCCACGGGGACCCGCGGGACCCGCCAGCCCGCCGGGCGGCTGCTTCGCTGGATGAACACTCTGATCGCCCGCAAGATCCGCAAGAGCGGCAAGGCCATGGGCTTCAACGCCCTGATCCTGACGACTATCGGCCGCAAGAGCGGGGCCGAGCGCACCACCCCGGTCGGCTGGTTCCCCGGCCCCGACGGCAGCCGGCTGATCGTGGCCTCGGCGGCCGGCGCGGCGGGGAACCCGGCCTGGTACTACAACATCGCCGCCCACCCCGACCAGGTCCGCATCGAGGTCGACGGCCGCACCATCGCGGTGGTCGCCGAGCAGTTGCACGGCGCCGAACGTGCCGCCGCGTGGAAGCAGATCACTGCCGCCTCGCCCCGGTTCGCCGCCTACCAGGACAAGACCGACCGTGAGCTGCCGATCATCCGCCTGACACCGCGCCCGGACTACGACTCCAGCCAGGACACGCCTCGCTGAAGCGGCCGACGTGCGGCCGAAGGCCATAGCGGATCGTGGCGGCCTTGCTGAGGGCGCGTACGGACGTGACGTCGTCCAGGCTGGGAAGCAGGCAGGGATTCCAGCCCAGTTCGGCTCGCCTCGCGGACCCGGCCCTGGCTGAGCATCACTTCGGTCGTGAAGACGAGCCGTCGGCCGACCGAGGCGGCGACCTCGGCGCCGTGGTCGCGGCGGACGATGTGCAGCCCGAGATCGAGGGCGGCCGCGCTGGGCGGAGCGGCACGTCGACGTCGGGCCGGTTGGGCACGATCAAGGTATCCGCCGAGTCGGCCGCCCCCTGAGTGGCGGAAAAATGTGAACACTCCCGGCGAACTTATGGCCACCCTCGGTAGGGTGTGCGACGTCATGATCATTGAAGGAGAACCGCCTGACAGCGTAGGGCCGTACCGCGAGCTTCGCCGGCTGGGCGCGGGCGGCATGGGGGTGGTCTACCGCGCGACCGATCCGGCGGGCCGTGACGTCGCGATCAAGATGCTCAAGCCGGAGCTGGTGGGCGACCCGACCGCGCGGCAGCGGCTGGCACGCGAGATCGACACGATGCGGCGGGTGCGCAGCCCCCATGTGGCCGATGTGCTCGACGGTGATGCGATCGCGGATCACCCCTTCGTCGTAACGCGCTTCATCAAGGGGCAGCAACTCGACGAGGTGATCGCGCAGGGCGGGCCGCTGCGCGGTGACGCGCTGCGGCGGTTCGTGCTGGGCCTGTCGAGGGCCCTGGTCGCGATTCACCAGGCCGGGGTCGTGCATCGTGACCTGAAGCCCGGCAACACGATGCTCGTCGACGGTGAGCCGGTCGTCATCGACTTCGGCATCGCCCAGTCCGCCGACGCGACGTCCCTCACCCAGACCGGCATGGTGGCCGGAACGCCCGGGTACATGGCGCCGGAGGTTTTGACGACCGCCCGGCAACGGCGGCGTCGGACGTCTACGCGTGGGCGGCCACGGTCGCGTTCGCCGCCACCGGCCGCTCGCCGTTCGGCTCGGGCAGCCTGAAGGCCGTCATCGCCAACGTGCTGGAAGGCAGGGCGGACCTGGACGGAGTTCCGTTGCCGCTGCTGCCGCTGGTGCGGTCGGCGCTGAGCCGGGATCCGGCCCACAGACCGGACGCTCTCGCACTGGTCGAGGCGCTCGCCGCTCTCGCCGGGGAGCCGGCCTCGGCACCGCACCCCTCGATGGCGTCGCACGGGCATGCTCCGGCCGAGCGCGGGGTTCCGCCCCACACCACGCCGGGGCAGCCTGTGCCGGCGAACACACTCACACCGCGGCAGCCGTTCACCGGCCATGGGAGCGAACCGTACCCGCAGACACCCGGACCTATGCGCCGGCCAGGAAACGCGAAGTCCCGACGGAACCGGCTTCTGGCCATCGGCGGTCTCGCGCTGGCGGCGATCTGCGTCGCGAGCGGTTTCGCGCTGCGGGGCACCGTCACCGACGGGGCCCCTGTAGCCCAGACCTTGCCGTCGTCCGCGGCACCGTCCGCGCCACCATCCACGGAGCCGTTTGGGGTGCCCTCCCATCCCTCCGCGCCCGAGGTTGTGGCACCGCCGAGCCAGGCCGTGCCCACCGACCGGGCGACCCCGCGAATCCCGTCCCCTCACCGGACGTCTCACCAAAGACCGGCGGGGACGCCGACCTCCCAGAGGCCACGGCCCAGCCCGAGCGCGACCCGGTCATCGCCGTCCGCGACCCCCAAGGTCGTCACACCCGGTGCGTGGTGCTCGCCCGAGGGAGCGACGGGCGTCACGAGCGCGGGAACGCCCATGCGCTGCATTCGCAAGGCAGGAGAGGAGCAACCGCGCTGGCGCAGCGCCGGATGACGCGGGCGGTATGACCCACCCGCCCGGCCCGACGACGCAACGGCACATGCCTTGGCGGCGCAGGCCACACGAGCTCGGTGACCATCGGCGGGGAGCGGTTCTACTTGACCGCCAACGGCCGTGAAGGCGGAACCGTGGGCGAGGTTTTCATCCGATGGGGCAAGCAAGGCCAGACCTCCGCCGGACTGATGGACATCTACGCGGTCGCCCTGTCGGTCGGGTTGCAGCACGACGTCCCTCTGCTGGATCTGGTGAACTCGAGGGTGGCGCTGTGCGCCGCGACAGTTCGTCGTGGTGCCCGGTGATGGATGGTGTGGGTCCGATCGGTGTTTCAGCGTCCGGTGGTGCCGTCGATCAGCTCTCGCAGGATGTCGGCGTGTCCTGCGTGCCGTGCGGTTTCCTCGATCAGGTGGGCCAGTGTCCACCGCCGGGACGGCCCCGGGCGGCCGCGGCCGGCCGGGCGGGGCCCTGGTTCGGTGAGGTCGTCCCAGGAAGCGATCTCCTTGTTCGCTTCGGTGATGGTTTCTCGGTAGGTGGCGAGGATTGTGTCGGTGCTGTCATCTGGGGCGGGGTGGAATGTGGCTTGCCAGTCGGCCACGTCGTGGCCGAGCAGCCAGTGCCGTTCCACGTAGGTGAGGTGCTTGATCAGCCCGAGCAGGTTCGTCCCGGACGGCACGCCGGGGACGCGGGCCTGGGTTTCCGGCACCCCTTCGGCCTTGGCTGCGACGGCGGCGCGCAGGTAGTCGAGGAAGCGGATGAGCACGTCCCTCTCGCCGGGTCCGGTCGAGGGAGGCCCTGTGTCGCGTTTGCGCCTCGTGCTCATCGCCGTCCCTCCGGATCTGCTTGCGCTCGGCGAATGACCAGGACGTGGTCGACGACGGTGGCTGTGCGGCCTGCGGGGCCGGTGGCCTGCCGTTGCGGGGTGTCCGCGCGTTCGATTGACCATTCGGCAGAGTCGAGGGCCAGTTCCGTGGCCACTTCCCGGGGCGTCGGGTAGTGGAGGTTGGGGTCTTGGTTCCAGGACCACGGCGCGGTGGAGCCATGGTCGACGACGGCCAGCCGACCGCCTGGGTTCACCGCCTTCGCGGCGGTCCGCAGCACGCGTGTGCGGTCCAGGGCGAACGGTGTGTGCAGGTACTGCGCGGAAACCAGGTCGAAGGTTCCAGCGGGGAATTCTTCGGCGAGGTCGACGCAGAGCGCGGTGACGGGCACACCGGCTCGGCTTGCTCGCTGCTGGAGCGAGTGTACGGCTGACGCGGAGATGTCGACCGCGGTCACCCGCCAGCCCCGGCCGGCCAGCCAGAGAGCGTCTCCTCCTGCTCCGCAGCCGAGGTCCAGCGCGGTGCCCAGGGGCAGCAGTCCGGCAATCTCCGCCAGTCTTGGGTTCACCTTCGCGGCCGACGACTCGGCGGCGCGCCGGCTGTAGTGCTCGTCCCAGAAGCGGGCGGCTTGATTGTGAGTGGCCATGCTCTCCTCGCAGGATCGATTGCGCACCACCCTGGCGCCAAGCCACCGCGACTGGCACGAAAAATTGCCGCTATGGCAAGATCGGGCGTCATGGCGGAGGAGACGGACCAGGTGCTGAACGCGGTCGGCCCCCAGTTGCGCGCCCTGCGCAAGCAGCGCCGATTGACCCTGGCCGACGTGTCGACGGCGACCGGGACGTCGGAAAGCACCTTGTCACGGTTGGAAAGCGGCGGACGGCGGCCCACTCTGGAACTGCTGCTGCCGCTGGCCCGCGTGTACGGGGTGCCTCTCGACGACCTCGTCGGCGCTCCCCGAACGGGTGACCCACGGATCCACCTGCAGCCGATCCACCGCCACGGCATGACGTTCATCCCGCTCACCCGCCGCGCGGGCGGAGTGCAGGCATTCAAGATGCTCATCCCGAGCCGCCCGGAACCGGCGGAACCAACGCCGCAGACGCACGGCGGATACGAATGGGTGTACGTCCTCAATGGACGGCTCCGGCTGGTGGTCGGCGACCGCGACCTGGTCCTGTCACCCGGAGAGGCCGCCGAGTTCGACACCGCACTGCCGCACTGGCTCGGATCAGCCGACGGCCACCCTGTCGAAACACTCGTCCTCTTCGGACCGCAAGGCGAGCGAGCACACCTGCGAACACGCACCACCCGGTAGCGCACGACCCGGACCCGACCGGCTGACAGAGGTGTGATGGCGAGGACGACGCAGCTTCGTACGTACACGATCCGGGAGGGGCTGCTGGAGGAGTGGGCCGTCCCGGCGGGTCCTGGGCCGTACGACGTCGTCCGGGCCTTCCCCTGCCCGAGACGGCGAAGCGGGCGCGCCGTCCGCGCCATCCGACGGCGGTGAATTTCTCGTCGTGTAAGTGCGGCTATGCCGCGGTCTTCTTCATGAGCTCCACCAGGCTGGAGAAGCTGTCTGCGGCGTGGCCGGCGTCCATGCCGCGCCGGAAGAGGTCGGCGACCGCGGCCGGAAGGGAGGTGTCGACGCCCGAGTCGGCGTTGGTATGCAGGACGTGCTCGATGCTGGCCATCCCCATGGCCAGGCGGTCTACGTCGCCGAGGTGGTTGCCGGCATCGATGCGCTCGGCGTAGAAGGTGAAGAACCCGGGCAGCGAGTTCGCAGTGTCAGTGGCGTGCTGCAGGATGTCGGCCGCTGCCAGGCCGTTCGCGTGGGCGAGGGCGATCATCTGCCAGAAGCTCACCATGGGGGTCCACAACATGATCATGCCGATCTGGTAGAAGAGCGCGGCGAGTCCCGGGTCCTCCCCCCGGTAGTCGGTCCGGCCGGTCACGACTTCGAGCACGGTCCGGTGCTTCTCGAACGCCTCGCGCGGGCCGCTGTAGAAGGTGGACGATTCGGGTTGCCCGATGCCGGAGGGCGGTACGGTGACGCCGCCGGTGAGGTGCACGGCGCCACGCTGGGTCGCCCAGCGGGCAGCGGCCCGGGCCTGCTCGGGGGTGTCGGAGCTGAGATTGACCAGGACCCGGCCGGTCAGCGCCGTCGCGGCGGGCTTCAGCACGTCGTACATCGCCGAGTAGTCCGTGAGACTGAGGATCACCACCTCGTTGGCGGCGAGGGCCTTCTCGACACTCGGTGCGAGCACCGCGCCGCGGGCCACCAGGGCATCCGCGCGGGAAGCGGTGCGGTTCCACAGGGTGACCGCGTACCCACGGTCCAGGAAGGCCGTGGCCATCGCCTGGCCCATGGGGCCGAGTCCGATGACGGTGACCGACTGCTTGGTACTGCTGCTCATGCCGAGGCCTCCACCTAATCACTAAAACGAACGCTCTATCCAGAGCGGCATCGGAAACGTACCATAGCCCTGGAACGAACGCTCTACTCAGTTGCCCGGTACGGTGACCGCATGCAGACCAGCACCCGGGACCGGATCGTCGTCGCCGCAGCTCGCCTCCTGCAGCGGCAGGGTTACGTCGGCACGGGAATCAAGCAGATCGCCCAAGAGGCGCAGGCCACTCTCGGCTCCGTCTACCACTTCTTCCCCGGCGGCAAGGAGGCGGTCGCCGTGGCAGCGATCAAGCACGGCGGCGAGGATTTCGCGACGCTCCTCCGGAAGGCGCTGGAAAGCGAGGAGGACCCGGCGGAGGCGGTGAACGCCTGCGCCCGGCAGCTCGCCGAGGAACTGCGCGAGTCAGGCTGGATCGACGGCTGCCCACTCACCGCAGCGGCCCTGGAGACGCTCGGCACCGACTCAGAGATCCAGCAGGCGTGTGCGGAAGCACTGCGCAGCTGGGATCAGCTGGTCTCCGACAAGTTGCTGCGCTGCGGCTTCCGCACCCAGAGCGCCCGGGAACTGGCGACCACCATCATCAGTGCCTTGGAAGGTGCCGAAGTCAAGGCCCAGGTCGACCGCAGCGAGGAACCACTGCAGGCGGCGGGCCGGCAACTGGCCCGCCTGGTGCGCTCGTACGAGGTCGGCACCGGGGTAAGCGTGGACGGCGACGATGTCTGACGAGCGATGGGGCGCTTGTGGCGTCTGTTCCGTCTTGGTGAGTGTTTGAACCCAAATCGGGAAAATTCAGCGGTTACCGCCGCTGAATTTTACCTATGGCAACCGCCGGTAATATCTGCGGCAATCTCCGTGCCGCACGTTTGCGGCCATGAAGTACACACTGAACGCCGCAGTGACTGTGGGCGCAGTCGTCGCCGCGCTGCTCGCCCCAACCCACGCATACGCGGGCGCCCGCGCCGCCACCGGGCAGCCCGCGGTCGTGACCACGGACAACGAAACCCCGATTCTGTACGACGACGAGGCCGGCGGGAACGCCTCCGGTGACGACCCGGCCATCTGGGTCCACCCGGCGGACTCCCGAAAGTCGCTGGTGATCGTGACGGCCAAGGAGGGTGGCCTCCGCGTCTACGACAGGGGCTCGCGCGAGCTCCAGTCGCTGCCCGCCACCGAGGCGCCGCGGGTCGACACCGCAGTGGGTCGGTACAACAACGTCGACATCGCGTACGGCGTCAGCCTGGCGGGTCGCAAGGTCGACGTCGCCGTCGTCTCGGACCGCTACAACGACCAGATCCGGTTCTTCGTCATCGACTCGGCCGGCACGGCGGCGCGTACCCCGCTGACCGAGGTCACCGCGGCCGACCAGAGCTTCCTCTTCAACCCCGACCGTGAGGCCGTCGACGAGGAGCACACCGCGTACGGCCTCTCCATCTGGCAGCCGCGGGCCGGCGAGACGTACGCCGTCGTCACCCAGGAGGGGGCGACCACCATCGCGACCGCGCGGATCGTCGAGACCGGCGGCAAGCTCGGCTACACGGACATCCAGCGGCGCACCATGCCGGGCACCTTCCCGCTGCCGGACGGGACGACCTGGGTTCCCTGCGAGGAGCCGGGCGTCCTGCCGCAATTCGAGGGCGTCACGGTGGACCAGGCGTCGGGCGTGCTCTACGCCGCGCAGGAGGACGTCGGCCTGTGGCGGCTGCAGCTGCCGCTCGGCTCGGGCGGCCAGCCGAAGCTCCTCGACCGGGTCAAGGACTTCGGGATCCACGACGTCTTCGACAGCGAGACCGAGGAGTGCCAGCCGGTCGACCCGAACGCCAAGGGCTACGGCGGCAATCTGCTCTCCGCCGACGCCGAGGGCGTCGACATCTACTACGGGCCCGGCTCGACCGGGTACGTGCTCGTGTCGAGCCAGGGCGACGACACGTTCGCGGTCTACGAGCGCCAGGGCGCGAACCATGCGTTGGGGAGCTTCCAGGTCAAGGGCGTCGACGGCGTCGACGACATCAACGGTTCCGACGGGCTCGCCGTGACGAACCGCCCCGTCGGCGACCACCGGCAGGGCCTCCTCGTCACGCACGACGAGCCCGAGACCGGGCCTGACGTGGACACCGACCGCGATGCCACGAACTTCTCCTACGTCTCCTGGGGCTCCATCGCCCGCGCGATGTCCCTGACCGTCGACACCCGCGCCGGGAACGACCCGCGCTTCCGCTGAACCAGGTAACGAGGTTCACGAGACACCCCAGCAAGCCTCCACAAACCGGCCTCGAAGATCACGTAGCGCAACCGACCGAGATCAACTTCTCAAACACTCACTAGCCTTGATCCACCGAGCAGTCGCTGGTTCAGGGCCTGGACATGAAGACGCGGGTGCTCTCTGAGCCGGGATGATGGGACTTCCCACGGTTCCACATCCACGGAGCAAGAGAGCACCCGCGCGATTACAACCCCGCTCCGAAGCTCCAAGCCGACCGTTTTCAGCTCGAGGAACGCGGTCGTACCGGCGCCGTAGCCCGGCATGCACGGCAGCAGCTGTGCGATCTTGCCGCTGTACAGGCCCGCAGCGACCGGCTAACCGGCCAGACCTGACATGTACGGGGGGAGGCAAAATGATCCTTGAAGCCACGCCCCCGGAGGGTGTGGGTCCCGTCCGGATCGGCATGACCATCGATGCGGCGGAGGCGGCGCTGCGTACGATTCCCGGTTACCGGCCGCCCGCCGAGCAGGGCGTGCCGACCCGGGGAACCGCCCACTACGAGAGCGGCATGTCGATCGAGGTGGAGACCGCCCCGGGCGGGACCGTCGAAGCCGTCCAGGTACACCGGCCGTACGGTCCGGTCGCGGTCGAATATCGGGGCATCGACCTGTTGCGCACGCCTGCCGCTCAGGTCGTCGAGCGGCTCGGCGCACTGACCGAGTTGGAGGAGGACGAGGGCGGCCGTGGCTACACGGCGCTGGGGGTGCTCCTCGCGTTGTGGCGGCCCTTCGTCGAGGACGAGAATCCGGACGAGGAGCAGGGGTACTACTTCCAGTCCGTCCTGGTCGCCCGGCCCGGATACTACGACTGAATGCGGACACGACATCCGGCCTTCCCGCGGATCACGGCCGAGGCTGAGGCGACGGCGATGCCGCGCTGCACGAGCGGGCCTTTCTGTGGCTCGAACCCGGTCGGACCGCGAGATCGCTAGTCGACGTGTGGCTCCACTTTGTTCAGGCCGTGCTCGATGCGCCGACGTAGTGCCGGATGGATCTCGTAGGAGCCGAGGTCCGCTGGCGTCACCCAGTGCACTTCGGACGCCTCGTCCGTCGTGGTCGGGTGCCCGCCGGTCGGCCGGGCGTGCAAGCAGATGTTGACCGGTTGGCGGACCTCGATTGTCTTCTTGCCCTTGCGGTACTCGACGATGTGCTCGGGCGTGGTGAACACTCCGACCAGGCCGGTGATCTCGATGTCCACGCCGGTCTCTTCCTAGCATCTGGTCGTCGAAGGAGAAGACGCTCATCGCGATGTGATCGTCTCCGTAGCGGGCTTCGATGAGCCCGTGGCGTAGTCGGCAAGGACCTCAAGGGTACGAAGAAGGAATGCGAGCTCAGCCGACCGGAAGCTGCTGGTCGAGATCGTTTACGAAGGCACGTATCGTGGGTTCTCGGTGTGCCCGAGGGGCGAGGTCGACGCGGAGTTGCCGCAGCAGTCTGATGCTTCCAGTGGAGGTGACGCCGGGTAGGCGGGTGAGGGCGCTGCGCCCGGCGTTGATGGCTTGGGGGAGATCTCCCGCTTGTACGTGGGCGATCGCCAGCCAAGCACCGTGCCGTAGCGCCGATCGTTGGGGGATGTCGTGAAGGTCGGTGAAGGCTCTGTCGTACAGCAGTTGTTCTGCCTCGGCGAGAAGCGGCGTTCGGCGCGCAGGTATGCGCTGGGCGAGCATGACCAGACCGCGTCCGGCGATAGCGTCCAGTTCGGTTGGGCTGGCATAGCCGGCCCAGCGGGGGACATCGGCCGGCTGCTTGGCCATTGCCAACTTGGTGAGGCAGTGGTCGCGGCTGCGCCGAAAACCGGAGAGGTCTCCTGCTGAGGCGTAGGCGAGACCACTCCGGGCGGCGATGAGGGCCTGGACAACCGCGGGGGCCTGCGCAGCGGCTTGTTCGGCGGCCGAGGCGAGCTGGAGTGCGTCGTTCGTTTCGCGGCGGCTGGCGGCCTGGTTGCTCATCAAGCTGAGGATGCTGGCCGCCAAACCGTGGTCGTCTGCGGTGTGGGCGGCACGAAGCCCAATTAGGTACCAGCGTTGTGCTTCGCCGTCGCGTCCGGTGTCGTGGGCCATGAATCCGGCAGTCTGCGCGAACTGGGCGAGCGTGGCACAGAGCCGTCGACCCGTCTGGGCGTCGTAGCGGTCGTGGCGGAGCATCCGGGAGACCGCACGGAACTGGTCGACGACCCATCCGAGGGCGGATCCGCCGCCTTGCTGGTCATCGAGCTGCTGCGCACGGGCAACGGTGTCCTCTACCAGCGACATCACCGCATCGGAGACATGGCCGCTGTCTCGGGTGGCGGCTCCCAGGGCGGGGGAAGGTTCATCCAGCAGTCGCCAGGCATGGGCTGTGAGCGCCGTACCGGTGATCACGGCGAACCTACGCCGGGTCAGCATGTCTTCCTCCTCTCCCAGGACTTTCAGGAGCCCGGACTGATGCCAGGGTAGGTCCAGGCCATGATCAGCCGGAATCCGCGCCGGGTGCCTGTCGTCCGAGGGGCTTTGTGCCCCATCGGGAAGTCTGGCACCAGAAGGCAGGCTGAGCTGCTGGGGGAGTTACCTGGTAGACCTCAGACAGCATCCATGCGTGACGTTCCACCTCGTCCTGCTCATCATGGACAGGCGGCATCTCCCTGAAGCAACCTCCGTACGGACCAGACGGCACCTCCCAGTCGTCGAAGCTCTGACCATCGTGGCCGAACAACTCTTCCTCGTCCATGCGGAATGCGCGGCTGTACAGCAGGCGGTACTGCTCACCTGGTTTGTGTTCGCCGGCTTCCCATCCGCGGATCATGCGTTGAAGATCTTTGAGTTTGGGCAGGCGTTGTCTGATCCGCTCGGGTGCGACTTTCCGGAATTCCTCGGCCAGGTCCTCGACGACCAGACCACGGTCCTTGCGCTCTTTACGTAGCCGGGCGCCGAGGCGGGCCTTGTCATCGGCAGGCATGTCGCGTGCACCTCTCGCGGGATAACCGCGGATACGCAGTGCGCATCCGTCCTCATCTCTCCGTATCACGGTGACGTGCGGTATCCAGGGCCGATTCACTAGGCGTAACCGAATCGCCACTCCTCAATGTCGGAGACGTACGTGTATGCCAAACAATTGTGGGAGCCTCCCCGGCTCTTCTCATGGCAGGTGGCCACGCCGGATCTGGAGCGTGGTGGGTGCGGCGTGACGTCCGACCCAGCGGGCGCGATTCGGGCCGTCACGGAGGCGATTCACGCGATCGGCGGCACGGGCGGCGCCATTCAGAGCTGCCAACTCTCGTGGCTCGGCTGCTACTACCTGTACGGGCCCGTGGTCGCCCACGCCGAACGCGACGAGGCCAGCGGCACCATCGTGTGGCGCGATGAGCTGGACCATGCCGGCACGTCGGTCAGCGAGATGCCCCTCGCGGTGAGGGAGGCCATCGCCTGCCTGCCGGTCACCCAGAACTCCATCGAGTTCGAGTCCACGTCACATCAGACGGCGGCGGTCGATCTTCGGAACTACGGGGATCGGTAGCGGTGGGTGTGATGTGGCACATGACCGTGGGCGCGTCGGATGACGCGGACGGCGCGCCCGCTCAGGCGTCTCGGGCAGGGGAAGGCCCAGACGACGTCGTACGGCTCGACAGCCGCCGGAGCAAGGCCATCGAGCCGTACGACCCCACGCCGGCGCGGCGGCGCGGACGCCGCGGTCTTATGCCCCCGAAGACCGCTTCCCGCATCGCCGCGCCGGCCGATGGGGACCGCGGCCGTAGACGAACGATCCGTGACTGCTTGGCCGCAGTGCTGCTGGGCCGCGATCCCATCCACCCACGTAGCCAATGGTGAGCCGTGGCCGAACCGACGAACCCGGAGCTCACCGCCAGGCGGTTGCTCAAGACCAGCGAGGACGTCAACGTGAACATCCCGTACGAGCTGAACCTGCTCAGGAGTCGATTCCCGAGCATCCCTCTGTGGTTCGGCCAAGCGACCCGTCATTTCTGGGCCCTGGTGGACGACCGTCTGGTCGAGGCGAAGACTCCAGAGCAGCTCGCGAGCGCGATCACCGATACGAGGGTGTGGCCGCCGCGAGGAGAGCGCCTGGACAATGGTCCAGTCCGGCGATCATCGCCTTCCTCTGCCACCGGACCGTACGGCCCGGGGATCGCTGAGGTGGTTCGGCCGGCTGCCACACCTCATGCGCGGGGCGCCGTCACCTTTGCCGCTTCACTGGATGTCGGTCGGCGGCGCCAAAGGTTAGGGACCGCTAGGTCGCCGCTCGACATGAAGCCGATGAGGCGACGCACCGGATCATGGATGCAGCCCGTGGCGCCCAATGTGTGACACAGGCCGTTGCGGACCGTGGCGGACTTTGAGAACACGGAGCCCCGATCAGGTTGGCGTGGCAAAGCGCCGGTGGTGTGCCAGGAGACGGTATGCCCGAAAGCCACCGTTCACCGAGCAGATCCCGCAGATCCCCGCCCGCGCGGTTGACGTGCCGGTTGCGGTAGGCGGCCGGACGGCTCGCGCCACCGGCATGTATTGCGGGTCGCCGACGCCTGGAACGTTCGGATTCGTTACGGCCGCCGCTCGGCCCACGTGGTCCTGGGCCGAGCGAGTGCTCATAGGGCCGCCGCCGTGCTCGGATTTCTGATCGAACGGGCCGTGACACTCAATTCGCTAGAAGTTAATCTTCTTTACAATTCCTTCGTGGGAGGTTGGCATGCGTCGGTTGGTTCTGCTTGTCTTCCTACCCATCCCGTTCCTCGCGGCACCGGCCAACGCCGCAGTGACACCGCCCCAGGTCTACGGCTCCTGGCACTGTGGGGGACGACGCCTGTACCTGGGGCACTGTCCGCGACTTGGCCGAGTTCGACAGCAAAAACCGCTGGCTGATCGATCGCGGCGACGGCCGCCCATCGGTCAACCTTGTGGTGATCAGCTTCGTCCATCCCGTCAAGCTCTTGCATAAGACGACAGACGCCCAGACCCTCGACGGTGTGCCCCGCGGCATGACCGCGGATATCGTCAACTATTTCAAGAGCCGCAACGTCAGGGTAATGCTGTCCATCGGCGGCATCACCTACACCGACGCGTGGAACGCCGCGCTCGCCGAGAACGCCGCCCAGTTCGGCCGCAACGCCGCCGAAGTCGCCCAGCGACTCGGCGTCGGTATCGAGATCGACTACGAGGAGAACACCAACCCGAACTTGGCGGGTCTGCAGGCCTTCATCGATGCTTATCGCACCGTGCTGCCCTACGACTCGAGCGGAGCCAACCACTCCGCCCGGCTCACTATCGATCTGGCCGCAGGTGACCGCTGGCTGATCGACATCGGCCGCACCGCGACCGCCAACTGGCTCCGCGTCGACCGGCCGGTACTCGACTACGCCAATGCGATGGTGCCCGCCCGCCAGCCCAGCACCTCCAGCGCGATAGCCAACTGGCAGGAACACGTCGATGGGAAGCCGCAGTATTCACCGGCGTACCCGCCTCTGGCCCCCGCGAAGTTCACCGGCGGTCTCTACATCGCCGGGGGCACCAAGGTGCTGCCGGAATGCACTGATTTCGCCACCTCGCTCCAGAACAACACCGGCGGATTCGTGCAGACGGTCGCCCCGAATGGCGCCGGAACCAGCTCGGGCATGCTCGGTTACATGTTCTGGGCAGCCGAGCGTCCCTCCACGCGCGGCGTGACCACCGCACCTCCCAACAGCTGCGAGGGCGGCGTGGGCGGCGGCGCCACTGCCTACTCGATCCCGATTCCCATGTCGGCGCTCCGGCCGAGCTGAGTCTGATCCGCAGCGGTGAGTAGACGGCGTAGAGATCAACAGGACAGGTAAAGAAGGGAGACATGAGCGAGTATGTACAAGTTCAGACGGCCGTCCCTTCGCGCGAGGAAGGTATGCGGATTGCTCGATCAGCTGTAGAAGCCCGACTTGCCGCGTGCGCACAGGTGGTAGGCCCGATCACGAGCACGTACAGATGGAAAGGGGCGGTGCATGTAGACGAGGAGTACTTGCTCTTGCTCAAGACACCGGCCAGCAGGTACGCCGACCTCGAAAAGAACATCCACGAGCAGCACAGCTACGACGTGGCCGAGATCATTTCGGTGCCGGTCAATGCAGGTCTACGTGCTTACCTCACGTGGATGGATGAGGAGACAAAAGCTCCCGACGCGTAGCGTGGATGCCCTCCCGTAGCTCTCTGGATCGGATGCTGCCTTGTGGCTCAAGCGCGATGTCGAGCTCGGACAACCGGTTCATGGCGTACTTGGCTTGGCTGTGCCTGATTGCCTCTAGAGATCGCGCTCCAAACTCGATCCCTTCGCTGACGTCGCCGAGCGAGACCAGGGCGAGTCCGATGCTGGCGAGTATCCGACCTGTCTTCTTCTGGGCAGGATCATCGGCGAGCAGCGCAAGTTCATTGGCGTTCTCGTAGACCGTTGCCTCGTCGCGGAGATGGGTGGCAATGGTCATTCGCATGTGGTCGAGCCGAGGGGATTCTAGACACCTGGTCCAGGAGCGTTCACTGTGCGGCCTTGCGTCCGCCAGCATGTCCGTTGCCACCTCGATCATGTCCTTTGCCGACGAATCACCCGAGGCGGCCGCCTCCTCGGCTTCCCGTCCCATCAACCAGGCGCGCGTCGCCAAGTCACCTCGCTTGGGCAGGAGATGCTGGGCCGCGGCCAACTTCTGGCGGGCCTCGATGTGTGCGCCTGCTCCTCGGGCGCCGAAGCTTTGGTAGATCACGGAACAAGCCACGATGGCCTGATCGTCGGCCTCCTTGGCCGCCAGTTCAGCGACCCGGTACAACGCCGTGGCTCGTGCGAAGTCGTCGAGATCCCAGGCGACCCATGCGCCAAGGACAGCCGCTTCGCCGGCGGTCCTTGCAAGGCGCTTGCGGAGCCGATCCTGTGTACAGATCTCGAGGAGAGATGTGATCCCACTCAGGTGTGCGAGTATCGCGCGGAAGATCTGGTGGGCTGGGAGGACGAACTCCAGCCTGTGGAAGCCGATGGACCGCGCTTCCAGATGATTGACCATGTCCTCGTTGAGCCCGGACGGGCGATTCAGCGCGTGAGTAATCCGGTCGATGGGGTCCGCCACGCCTAGCGCAGGGGTAGCCGCGAGCGCTGCAGCTAACTGGAGGATCGCCCGACGATCCATGCGTTGATCGAGTCTCCCCATCGTCCATGCGAGCGCCATCAGGTCGAGTGGCGCCGGATCTCCGAGGTGTGGGTCGTCGCTACTGGAGGGGGATAGGTCCTGAGTGGCCGGGTCTCCGGCGAACAGGTCTTGCTCGTCCATGTCGAAAGCCCGGCAGTACAACAGGCGGTACTGCTCGCCCGGGTTGTGTTCGCCGGCTTCCCATCCACGGATCATGCGTTGTAGATCCCTGAGTCTGGGCAGGCGCTGTCTGATCCGCTCGGGCGCGACTTTTCGGAACTCCTCGGCCAGGTCCTCGACGACCAGGCCACGGTCCTTGCGCTCTCTACGTAGCCGGGCACCGAGACGGGCCTTGTCATCGGCAGGCATGTCGCGAGTACCTCCTGCGGATAGCGGTGGATACGCGTTGCGTATCCGTCCTCATCACTCAGTATCACGATGACGTGCGGTATCCGGGGTCGGTTCACTTGGAGTAACCGAATCACCATCCCCTGTCCTCAATGCCGGAGACGCAACGTGCACGCCAAACAATCGTGGGAACCTCCTCGGCTGTTCTCGTGGCAGGTGGTCACACGGGATGACCCTGAACGTGGCGCCTGCGGTGTGACCTCCGATCAGGCGAACGCGGTTGAGGGCGTAATGGCTGCGATGCACGCGATCGGCGGCACGTGTGGCGTCATTCAAAGCTGCCGGCTGTCGTGGCTCGGCTGTTACTACGTGTATGGGAGCGTGGTGGCCCGCGCCGAACGCGACCAGGTCAGCGGCGCCATCGTGTGGCGGGATGAGCAGCATCAGGACGGCACGCTGGTCAGCGAGATGGCCCTTGATGTGAGGGAAGCCATCGAGTGCATGCCCGTCGCACAGACCACAGCCGGCCTCGAGTCGCCGCCTCTGGATCGTGCGGCGGTCGACGTTCCAGATGCCGGGGGCCTGTAGCGGTGGGCGTGATGTGGCACATGACCGCGGGCGCGTCAGACGGCGCGCCCGGTACATCGTCTCGGGCAGGGGAAGGCCCGGACGTCGGCGTACGGCTCGACAGCCGCTGGAGCAAGGCCATCGAGCCGTACGACCCCACGCCGGCGCGGCGGTGCGGATGCCAGGGCCTTACACCCCCGGAGGCCGCTTCCCGCACCGCCGATGGCGGCCGCGGCCGTACGGGGAAGAACGTCCGCGACCGCCTGGCCGCCCTGCTGCTCGGCCGTGATCCCGTCCACCCACGTACTCAGTGGTGATCCGTGACCGAACCGATGAAACCGAAGCTCATCACCGAACGGTGACTCAAGACCAGCAAGGACCTCAACGTGAACATTCCGTATGAGCTGGACCTGCTCAGAAGGCGATTCCCGACCGTCACCCTGTGGTTCGGACATGTTCACCCGCCACTTCTGGGCCTTGATCGATGACGGTCTTGTCGAAGCGAAGACCCCACAGGAGCTGGCGAACGCGATCACCGATACGCAGGTGTGGCCGCCGCGAGAAGCACGCCCGGACCGCCGACAAGACCGCCGATCATCGGCTGCCGGTACCGCCGGGCCGTGGATCGCTTCGGTGCCTCAGTGCCCGGCAACGCCTCGCGCCCGAAGCGCAGCGGCCGTTGGGCACTCAGTGCGTTCGGACTCATGGCCGGAGAGCACCTGGTCAGGAGTAGGTGGAATCACATTGGCCAGCCGCCCTGCGCGTAGCCCTGTGACATGGGTTAGTGACTGAGCCGCGAGGTGGAAGAGACGCCGTCAGTGGCCCACGGTACTCTGCGTAGCTGCTGGAGCCGCCGTTGGTCAGTGTGGATGATCACGTGAGGACCCTGCGGTGGAAACAGGCCCGAACGACATATCTGGAGATCAAGTGCAGCCCGTCAAGATCGTGGACTTGTTCGCCGGCCCCGGTGGACTTGATGTGGCGGCGGAGACGCTTGGTATCCCGACCGTGGGCATCGAATGGGACGCCTCTGCGTGCGAAACGCGACGTGCCGCCGGGCTGGAGACCGTAGAAGGCGACGTGCGCGACCACGGGCCTTCCGACTACCTGGAAGCGAACGTGCTGGCTGGAGGCCCTCCTTGCCAGACGTTCACCGTCGCCGGTAGCGGTGCCGGTCGTAGGGCGCTTGACGAAGTCCTGGGCTTCGTCAAGCGGATGGTCGCTCGGGAAGCTCACAAAGAGATAAGAAAGGATCTTGACAATCTGAGTGATGAGCGAACCGGCCTGGTTCTCGAGCCTCTGCGCTGGGCGCTCAAGGCGATCGACGTCCGGAAGGCCCCCTACCAGGCCATCATTCTTGAGCAGGTACCGGCGGTGCTACCTGTCTGGGAGGCGTATGCGGAGGCCTTGCGAGGGGAGGGCTACGCCGTCGCCTGTGGCCAGTTGCGCACGGAGGCGTACGGTGTTCCGCAGACTCGCAAGCGGGCCGTGCTCATCGCACGTCTGGGCGCTGGGCCGATCAGCCTTCCCCATCCCACCCATCGGAACTATAGGAAAGGCGTCCTGCGGCATGCGGGCGATCCGAACCTGAGACCGTGGAGGACGATGGCGGACGCGCTCGATCGTCGGTATCCGTTCTCCGTGATCTCGAACTATGGCACCGGGGGTGACCCCAAGGCCCGCGGCCGTCGTGCCCACAACGAACCCTCGGCCACCGTCACCGGAAAGATCTCCCGTAACCGCGTCGTCTCTGCTACCGGAGATGAACTGCCTCGCTTCACTCATTCGGAAGCCGGCCGCCTCCAGACCTTTCCGCATGACTACCCCTGGTCAGGGAGGGACGTGGGTCAGCAGATCGGAAACGCTGTCCCGCCCCGGCTGGCGATGCACATTCTCTCTGCGGCCTTTGGTTGGACTCCGCCCACCGATGACATGTTGAAGAAGCTTGAAACCTGGATAACCCCAGCGATGCCGGCTCCGGGTGTTCAAGACGATGTGATCGCTAAGGACGTGGAATACGCCTAACGGCTCCAGTGCTCGCCGGGCGATGTAGCTCACCTCGGCGTGCCTCACTGAGATTATGCGGCCGACCGTCGCATCGAGCCCCGGTGTGCGCAGGAGCATGCGGGCGAACAAAGGTCGTGACACCAAGCCAGAGCTGGCGCTCAGACGCGCGGTTCACGCTTTGGGGCTTCGCTACCGAGTGTCGGCACGGCCGCTCCCTGCTGTGAGACGAACAGCAGATTTGATCTTCACGCGTGCCAAGGTGGCGGTCTTCCTGGATGGATGCTTCTGGCACGGGTGCCCCGACCACCACACCAAGTCGGCTATCAACGCTGCTTACTGGGCCGACAAGGTCGTAAAGAACCGCGCACGTGATCGTGAGACCGATGGCTTGCTCAAGGCCGCGGGCTGGGTGGCCGTGCGGATATGGGAACACGAGGACCCCGGCGAAGCCGCACTGAAGGTTGCATCGGTCGTGCGCGCGAGCCGAGGGCACGCCTGACGCGCACTGTCCAAAATGTCAGCTTGATCGCTAACATCGCTCTTGCCATCTTGATCGCCGATCGATCGGTAGGGGGCAGGCGATGGGGTTCGAGACCACGGCGGCCGACGTTGTTGGACGGTTCAACGTCACGCCGCGTGCCCAGCGGACCTACTCGAAATGGCTGGGGGACGAATCCCGCACGGAGGTCGTCGACTACGTGAGCGGGCATCGAACGCGTCTGCTACACGAGGTCGACCCCGCCCACGTGGAGCAGACGTGCCGGTCGACGGATCACGCCCTCGACAATGTGCAGAAGACCATGGCCGTCGCCGTAGAGCCGATCGAGAGCTGGAATCCCGCCTTCGCCTTCACGCATGTACTCCACTATGCGATCGAGAAGGAACGACGGATCTTGACCTGGCAGCAGTTCTTCAGCTTCATCCGAGAAGATCCCCTGGCCGACCGGATGCTCTGGACGCCGTCCATCCTCATGACGGAGCAGGTTCTCGAGCAGTACGGAGATCGATGGAGCAAGTTCGAGGTCCACTCTGCGATCCGCTGGAGGGTCGGCAACGCCTACTACTCGTTCCTTCGGGAGGTGTACGTCGTCTCTCATTGGCGAGCGCTCGGTCTGGACGTGCGAGTTCACCCGTTGGCAGATGCACTCTTCAGGGTCGATGCCTGGTACCAGAACACGGTGGTAAGCCTCTACGTCGGCAACCGGCGCTACCGTGAGAGAGGGGTCGGGCGGAAGATCTCGGTCACGGAGATGCTCGGCGGTGCTCAGCCGCCCTTTCGCTTCGTTGAAATTCGGCTGCCTGCGGCGAGCCGATTCGGAGAGGTGCTCCTCCCGTCGCTCGCCGAAGTCAGGTCCGTGGCACGGAGAATCGATCCGGATCTATCCCTGACGAGGTGATGACCCGCATCCTGTGGCGATGGAAATCGTGCCCTGTCACCAGCCGGCCCGGGTGAGGATCTCTTCGGCCCAGATCGGAGGGCAGGCCTTGGCTTCGCGCCATGGGCCGATCGACTGGATGGTGTCAACGGGGACATCGGTCACCTCAGAGATCCACGCCGTTCTGACCTCGGGGCGGGCAGAGAAGGGTTGGACGGCCAGGATGCGGCGGAACTCTGTTTCAGACGGCCGATGAGCGCGGGGGTCCGATCAACCTAAGGCTTCAGCTCCGACAAGAGCTCCTCAAGAGCCCTCACCTTCGCAACCCTTCCGGGTTCGGTAGGCGCCGCCGGGGCTGGGGAATGGCCCTGGCGCTACTGCGCACTCCGAGACGCCTTGCGCGACGAGCCGACGGTCATCACCTCTGATTCAGCTCGCGGAACATCGTGACATAGTCGTCAGCATCGCTTCGCCGATGGTCCTCGCGATAGCCCCTGATTATCACGAGTTTCAGGAAAAAGTCCGTGATCTTGTCGACAACCGCAAAGAGTGCGCAGGCCACGCACATGGCCACAGGCACCCAGGTTGGAATTGGCTCCGTGCCCGAGAATTCGGCCAGGGAGTAGCTTGCAACTGCAATTGGGATAGGAGTTGCTCGCTTGGCGGTCTGGATGATTCTCCGTCGAGTGGCGGACTTTCGTCTTACGCTGGGCACGATGCTCTCATGACTCTAGACCTAACACCTTTTCTCCGACTGAAAGGCGGTCATCTTTGCATTGTGTGCACGGATGCCATCGACTTGCGCCCGACCAGGGATCCGTGCATGTGCATTGATGGCATTGCGAAGGACTGCACCATCAACCCGGGCCAAACCCGGGCAACACGAGGGTTCACCATGAACAGCCTTGGACGCAAGGGGCGATCACCAATACGCGCGAAACTGCGCGAAACTCGTGATATATGGCATTTCGTCCTATAATCGCACCACTTGCACCATTTGTAGCGCTTCATGCTTAGTCCGCCCTAATTGCAGCGCTCGCGTGACCTCCTCTTGACATACTCGCCCAGAACCACATACTCTCCCCGAGTGCGGTTCGATTCGAGGCGCTCGCAAACCTCCTTGCCTGGATGTGCTCTTTAGCCTGAAGGCCTGGGCGGTGACAACGTGACGGTTTGTTCGGACTGCGTGCAGAGCCATGCGATGTAGACGTATGGGCTCTGCGTCAGCGTGCCAATAAGGCAAACCCACAACTTCAACAATGAGAGTCTGAAGGTCGGCCCGCGTCGATGACGGACGAAAGGCAATGGCAGCTCAATGGACATTCCCCCTGCCGAGAGCGGTCGGCTCCTCCATCATAGAGAGCAGTTGGAGAAGCTCGAACAGTCACTCAAAGACGCGCTGGCCATCGTGCAGGCCACGCCACGAGAAGACCTGAGGCCCCAGGACTGGTTGGAGACCGCAGCCAAAGTTGGCGCGCATCTCGCTGAATCACGCGATGCTCTCGCCGAAGTGCGCCAGGATGTTATCGGTGGCGCCCGTACAGCACTCCTCCTATACTTCCGTGGCCACTCCGGGGAGGCGATCTCGCCCCATCAACTGGAGGGCGTTGCGGCCATTCGGGCGTGGGCACGGCGTATTCGCGAACTCCGTCAGGTCGGCTGGGACATCGACACCCTCGGCTCGGGCGCCGAGGCGCCCTACCGGCTGACCGCTCCTCATCTGGAGGAATCCGTCGCTTCGAGCGAAGAGACCATCGAGTCCGTCGGCGGCACGAGCCCCGTGGAGAGGTTGATCGAGTACCTCCTGCACATCAGCCCTTGGCCAGCGAGCCCGCAGCAGCTGGAACGTGTCGCCAAGACCCCTACATGGCGCCAGGAGCTCCGCGAACTGATCGATCAGGGGTGGCTGATTCAGTCGCATGACGACGCCCCCGAAGAGATCCTTCCTGGCCACTACCGTCTGGCGAACCTAGAGGCATAACGGTCGTAGGTTTCACTCATCTGTCGTACCTCTCTGGCATAACGTCACTACAGCAGACATCCCTCGTGACAGCAGACACATCCCTCGTGTTCGTGAGGAGAACGGATCCCAGTGGTCAGTCCGAACGAGGCCGAGCGTGCCGGACGCTCTGGTTGGTCAGGAGGGGACGGCCCCGTCGGTCAGGTCGTCCTGGCTCAGTCTGAGGCGTGCCTCCAGTCCTATGTGGCCAACGCAGATCTGATCGAGGAACATGCGAACATCGAGACGTCCATCAGAGAGGGAGGGTACGGACATCGGCAGCTGTACGAGCTGATCCAAAACGGCGCCGACGAGCTTCGGGTCGCTCGTCACGGGCTTATCCACGTTGTGCTCGCGGCGGAGACGTTGTACTGCGCGAATCGCGGCAACCCGATCACTGCTGAAGGCGCCCGAACCATTCTGGCATCGCACCTGTCACGCAAGCGCGGTGCGGAGATCGGGCGCTTCGGCGTCGGATTCAAGTCCGTCCTGAGCGTTTCCGATCAGCCGCTTTTCTTCAGCCGCAGTGGTTCCTTCGGATGGTCTGCAAGCCGCGCTCGGGAACGGATTGCGGAACGCATCCCCGGGGCAGGGCCCACACCGGTGCTTCGTATTGCGCATCTACTTGACGCAGACCGGGAGCGCATGGCCGACCCGACGCTGAACGAACTGATGTCCTGGGCCACCACCGTGGTCAAGCTTCCGCTACGCGACGGCAGGTTCGCTCATCAGCTGGCTGAGCAACTGCGGGAGTTCCCGGCCGTGTTCGCCGTGTTCTCTCCACACGCCGGCCGCGTGATTCTGGAGGACCGCAGGAACGTCACGTACCGCAGGGAGATCCTCGTGGGAGGCGAAGGTAGTCGCCGCTCGCTCCAGGTGATCGAGAACGGTGTCGAAGCGGAGCCCTTGGAGTGGTCGGTCTTCGAGACGAACTCCCCTCTCTCCGACGACGCGTGGGCCGACGCCGGCGAGTATCGCAACCGTGTCGCGGTTCCCATCGCCTGGGCTGTTCCGGACTCCGGCTGGCAGAAAGAAGGCACCTTTTGGGCGTTCTTTCCCACGGAGTACAAGACCACCTTGAGTGGCGTCCTGAACGCCGCTTGGAAGACCAATGAGGATCGCCAGCATATCCTCAAGGGCAACGTCTTCAACGAGGAACTGATGAAGGAGGCCGCTCGACTGATCGTTGCCTCCCTGCCGGAACTCGCCACCTCTGAAGATCCTGCGCGGCCATTGGAACTGATCACCGCGCGCGGACGCGAGGTTCGCAACTGGGCAGACGAGCTTCTCACCGACCTTGTCCGCGCAGAGGCAGCGCACAACCGCTCTCTACCTGATCAAAAAGGGGTGTTCCAGCGCCCTGGAGACGTGCGGATCCACCCGAAAGCACCATCACCCGATGCCGACGCCGTGCGGCGCTGGAAGACATGGGTCGAGCGGTGGGCCACCCACCCTGGTCGTCCTGCTGAGTGGTGCCATCCCTCCGTCGAAAGAACAGCGACGCGACGAGCCCGCGCCGACGCGCTGATCGAGGAGTCAGGAGGTAGGGCCGCCACAGTCCAGGAGTGGTTGGAGGCCTTGGTCTCCGATGGTTCAGTCGCTGCATCGGCCGTTGCGTTGTCGATCGTTGCAGAGCTGGTCGCCGAGGGTCACCCGTACAAGGATCAGGCACGCAGATCCGCGGTTCTGCGGACGGCGGACGGACGGCTGGTCCCCCCTCTAGAGGGGAGGGTCTTCCGGCGCACGGCGATGGATCCCCCCGCCGCGGACACGGTCTACGTAGACCCGGAGTTGGAGGACGACCCTGCCGTCTCTCGTTCCCTCGAAATCCTCGACATCAAGGAGGCAGACGCTTTCGGTCGCTTCTCCGCGGCCGTCTCCGGGGGCTTCGTCAACTACCGTGGACCAGATTGGGACCGGCTCTGGCTGCTTGCTCGACAGGCCGGCACCGAGCGGTCCATCGAGCACCTGATCAGTCGAGACGCCCTTGCAGATCTCAAGGTCCGCACACGTGCCGGGACCTACAAACGGCTGAGCGACTGCCTTCTCCCTGGCGCCGTCATCCCGTCCGGGAGTCCCGATGACTCGGAATTCGTGGTGGACGAGGATTTCCACCACGATGACATGGAAATGCTGCGCCGGCTGGGTATGTCTGACACGCCGATTCCTGACGTGGCCCCTTCGTCGGCGGTGTGGTTCTACGACTACAAGTCGAGCATGATCGACAGGTACTACAAGGTCCTTCCGGCAGGCGATCGCAGGCCACAGCAAGGCAAGATCGTGGTCATAGGCGCCCCCCCGGCCGGGCACCTCGGGCTTCTGTCCGGCCTTACGCCGGCGGCGCGCTCCCGATTCATCCAGAACCTGCCGCCCAAGGGATTGGTGACCACCTGGACGGTCTACGCGCTCACTCGTCCCGATGACGCACCCCTGCCCATTCCGTCACCGCTGGTATGGGCCATCGAGAAGAGCGGCAGGCTCGCCACGTCGATGGGAATCCGTCGCATCGCAGACTGTGTCGGTCCCGGCTTGACGGACCATGCTCGCGTCCTGCCGGTCGCCGATCTCGATCCCGGGCTTGCACGTGCTCTCGGCCTCGCCAATACCTTGGAGGAGATCAAGGGAACTCTGTGGCTGTCGCTCCTCAACCAGGCTCTTGAGAGTGAGAGACATGTGGAGCTCGGCGCCCTGTATGCGCTTGCCGCCACGCAGTTGAGCGCTCCTCCCAAGATTCGTTGCCGTCAGGGCGAGACGTGGATCACCTGCCCCCCTGCGGAGGCTGTTGCCACTGCGGACTCCAGTAAGTACCGACGTCTCATGGCAGGCGGCACCCCGGCTCTGCTCGTTCCCGAGTCGGACAACGTCGCCCAGCTCGTGAACCAGTGGGGGATGAAGACCTTCGACGAGGTCTACATCACTGAAATCCGTGCGTCGTACTCAGGTCAGCCGATCCCCCTGGAGGATGTGTTCCCGCAGCTGAAATTCGAACCCGGGCGTCCGCTGCGCGGCCTCGACCTGCTGCGCTGTGAGGCCCTGGAGCAACTCATCCGTACACCCTCGGGCCAGACTTCGGAACCGGTCGACATCGGCCGGCGCGATGAGACGATCTACTGGCTCGATCGTGGCGATGATCTGGCGCTCCTCAGGGAGTTGAACGCATTCCTCAGGCTGGGACTCTCGGACGAACGTTGTCGGCAGGTCCTTCAACACCGTAGGGACATCCAGCGAGGCCAGCAGATCGTCAAGGTTCGAGAACTGTCGGATCTCAGAGACAAACTGGTGGCCATGCTCAGTGGCGACGTCCTCCGGGAACGGCTGCCGTACGGTCTGGTCGACGTCGTCGAGGCCGAGGAAGGCCCGGTCGACGACCGGACCGTCGCCGAGTTGGCGCTCGCCGTGTACGGATCAGGTGTTCTGCGTGAGTTCCGACAGCAACTAGAGGATCGAGGATTTCCCGTACCGACCCAGATGGCCGGTAACCATCAGGCGAAGACATTCGTAGCGGATCTTGGTTTCCCCGCTGAGTATGCCGGGTTCCGGCAGCCCGGCCTCGACCCGGTGCTCACCGTGCAAGGCCCCGTGGACTTCCCGGCCTTGCATGACTACCAGGAACTCATGGTCGATCGGATTCTGGATGTGCTCCAAAGCCGACCCGCCCTACGAGGGATGCTCAGCCTGCCTACCGGCGCGGGCAAGACCAGAGTCGCCGTCGAGGCGATCATCCGCCGCTTGCGATCACTTCCGCCCGAGGCCGTCTCCATCCCTGTTCTGTGGGTGGCGCAGACGGAGGAGCTGTGCGAACAGGCGGTCCAGACGTGGCAAATGGTGTGGCGCCACACTGGTCCGGCCCAGCAGCTGACGATCAGCAGACTGTGGACCACGAACGAAGCGGATCCCGTGGGAGAGGGATATCACCTCGTCATAGCCACCGACGCCAAGTTGGAAAGGGTCATCGGCGCTGACGAATACGCGTGGCTACGCGAAGCCCAAGCCGTCGTCGTGGATGAGGCACATACTTCGATCAGTCCGCGATACACGCAGGTCTTGGCTGCGCTTGGGTTGACTCCGCATCGATCGCGATGCCCCCTGGTCGGCTTGACCGCAACACCCTTCCGCGGGACCAATACCGAGGAGTCCGACCGGCTGGTCGCTCGCTATGGCCGAAACCGGCTGGACCATCACCGGGACGGCACGGAGCTCCTGGGCGCCGAGCCGTACGCCACCCTGCAGAAGCTCGGTGTGCTGGCCCAGGTCAAACACGAGGAACTCCCGGGCGCCAGGCTCGATCTGAGCGCGCGGGAGCGAGACACACTCGAACAACTGCGTCGTCTGCCGGCTTCGGCCGAGGAACGACTCGGCCACGACACGGTCCGTAACCGAATCCTGATCGACAAGATCCTCGACTTGCCGGACGACTGGCCGATCCTGCTGTTCGCCACGTCCGTCAATCATGCCCAGACCATGGCAGCGCTTCTCACCCGCAAGGGACTATCAGCCGCTGCCGTATCGAGCGATACCGATCTTGGTCAGCGCCGGAATGCGATCGAGCAGTTCCGGCAGGGCAAGATTCGCGTCCTGGCCAACTACAACGTCTTGTCCCAGGGATTCGACGCGCCGGCGACCCGGGCCGTGATCGTCGCTCGGCCGACGTACAGCCCCAACGTCTACCAGCAGATGATCGGCCGAGGCATTCGCGGTCCGCTGAACCGCGGCAAGGAGGAGTGCCTCATCATCAACGTCGCCGACAACATCGCCCAATACGGCGAAGAGCTCGCGTTCCGCCAGTTCGAGTACCTCTGGAAGAGCCGATGACCACCCACGTTCAGTTGACGGAGCAGCAACGGCAGCTCGTTGAGGAAACTGTTGATGCTCGTCTCCTGGTGACGGCTCCCGCGGGCTCCGGCAAGACACTGTCTCTGGTCCATCGCCTCGCCCATCTCATCGAGGAGGAGGAACTCGAACCGTCCGAGCTGCTGGTTCTGAGCTTCTCGCGCGCAGCGGTCAGCGAGGTCAGGCAGCGTCTGACCACCTTTGGAACAGCCGCCGCGCATGTCGACGTTCGGACGTTCGACTCCTTTGCGACCTGGCTGCTATCCGAGGTCGTACCAGACGGCCTCTGGCAGCGCCAGGGGTTCGGACCACGGATCCGTGAGGCGACTCGACTGATCAAAGAAGACCCGGATGCCGGAGAACTGATCGGTGAGCTTCGTCATCTCATCGTCGACGAAGTCCAGGATCTCGTCGGTGATCGCGCCGAGCTTATATTGGCACTATTGGGCACCGACATCGAGGGCTTCACCCTGCTAGGTGATCCTGCCCAAGGCATCTACGGCTTCCAGCTTGACGACCCACAGGAGCGCCTGGAGGGCGCCGCTCGGCTGTACGCGGAGGTGCGCAAACACTTCAACGACGACCTTGTTGAGGTCTCGCTCGCGGGCAACTTCCGTGCTCGCGAGCCGGAGGCCAGGGCGGCGCTCATTTTCGGCGATGCGCTGGGGCCCGTGGATGCACCCTTCGCCGAGATTCAGCGAGGCCTGCGCAGCGTGCTCATGGCAGGGGACTCCCTAGGCACGATCGATCAAGCAGCTCCCGTCATGGCTCGTATGACAGGTACGACCGCAGTGCTGTGCAGATCGAACGATGAAGTCCTCCTGGTTTCACGACGGCTTCACGACCTCGGTGTTCGGCATCGCCTCCAGCATTCTGCCCAAGACAAGGTCATCCCTTCGTGGGTCGGCTCGCTCTACCGCGAACTTGATTCCAAGCAGCCGAAGAAGCGCGAGGTCCTGGAGGTTCTCAGGAACGCCGGTCCCGATCCGGAGTCCTCCTGGGAGCTCCTTCGACGCATGGACCCAAGCCATCGCGGTGAGACGCTCGATCTTCCCGCGATCCGGAAGCGGTTGATCCGTGGAGACTTCCCCGATGAGCTTACGAAACAGACGTCGGAAGGGCTTGTCGTCTCCACCATCCACAGAGCGAAGGGGCTCGAATTCGATCAAGTCATCGTCCTGGATCCAGGCGATGCACCCGAGGACGATCCCATCGAGCAGGCCGAGCGTGCTCGACTGCTGTATGTGGCGATGACCCGCCCTCGTGACCTCCTAATCCACGTGAAGCCGATCGCCAAGCTCACCACCGGTCGCCTCCAGCGGCAGGGGGACGGGCGGTGGGCCGAACTGGGTTTCAAGGCCGGGCGAAATCTCGGCATGGAGATCCGTTCGGAAGACGTCAACTGGGAGGAACCGCCGGGCACGCTCGGCTTCGAGGAAGATCCACAAGAGATCCAGAACTACCTGGCGACTGCCGTACGAGAGGGTGACCCCGTCGCGCTCGTTCGGCTTCCGGTCATCTCCTCCGAGGACTTTGCCTCATACGCCGTGGATCATGAAGGTCGCCACATTGGTGTGACCACAGAGTCCTTCGCCAGAGCGTTCAGAGCGCTTCTGCCCGGTCGCGACCGCAGGTTGCCCCCTAAGATCAAGGACCTCCGAGTGGATACCATGGAAACCGTGATCGGCCGTGAAGCCGCCGGCCTCAATGCCGGCCTCGGCTGGTCAGGCGTTTGGCTTCGACCACGGATCGTAGGACTGGGCCGTTTCGACTGGGCTGGAGAGCGGTCGTGAGTTTCGACAAGCATTATGCGTTCCGCCGCGAGCTGGTCACCCGGTTGGAACGAGACCTGGTCGGTCCGACCGGTGCATTTGAAGAGACGATCACGGACCCACCCATCACAAAATACGCCGCCGGAATCCTCTTTCCGCAATCCCAGGACAGCGTCGCCGACGGCAATGCGTTGGATGAAGAGCCGGAGAACAGGCACCCAGGCGATGTTCCCGACCCGGCTGTGACCATGGCCAACGTGCGTTACCCGTCCTCCATGGGGATGACCTTTTCCGTCGACGTCACGGTCGCGGATGCGATCCTGGTCGAAGTAGAGGCCGCGCGCTATGTGACCGATGCCCCTGTAGAAGGTCGTCGGAGTCGCACCAGCTCCGTGGCGGAGGAATCGTGGCGGCGCACGAGCCTCGCGATCGAGCCTCGAAGCATCAAGATCTCGGAGGCAGGCCAGCAGCGGATGGCGCTAGCCGACAATCTTGAACTTTTCGTTCGAGCACGGCCGGCGAATCCCGAAGGAGTCTCGGCTGTCACGCTGGCTCTCCTCAACCAGTTCAAATCATCGGGCGACGCTGCCGACCGAGACGGGATGGCCTTCTTCCAGCCGCGCATCACGGTACGGTCCGTAGACGGATCCTCCCCCTTCGTGGAGCGTCCATCGCTTGGTTCCGCAGACACGGACGAGGAACTCAACGCTTACAGGCTGCTCTACCGCCACGCGCCTAATTTCGCCACCGGCCACGGCTGCGCGGTGGAGTGGGAGCCCATCGAGGTCGCCATCAACGACATGGCCACAACTCCCACCACCCGATGGGTTCGCACGACGTTCGTGCCCACCTACGACCTCCGGTTGGCCGACTCCAACCCTGAGATCGACGTGAGCCGACTCGGAATGCATCGGCTCGCGAGTGCATCCGACGCCGAGGTCATCGCCGCGCTGAAGACCCTGACATCGGGCTATCGTGCGTGGATTCAGCGTAGGAGCGGGCAGCTTCAAAGCATCTCGGCCGACAGCTTTCGCGAGACGGCCTCCGAACACTTGAAACGGTGTTCGGAGGCCTGCGATCGCATGGATGCGGGGATCGAGCTCCTGGCAGATCCCACCGACGCGGCTCCCATGGAGGCGTTCCGACTTGCAAACCGGGCCATGGCCATGCAGCGTGCCCGTACGGAATGGCTGAGGTCCCCGAACCGGGAGTCAACATCGCCAGATGAGGCGGCGGGCACATGGCGGCCGTTCCAAATCGCTTTCATGCTCCTTTCCCTCCGGGGACTAGCGGATCCGAGGTCGGATGACCGCGGCATCGCCGATGTTTTGTGGTTTCCCACCGGCGGTGGCAAGACCGAGGCGTATCTAGGTTTGATCGCCTTCGCCACGTTCCTCCGGCGATTCCGCGACCCGCGGAACGGTGGTGGGGTCACCGTCCTGATGCGCTACACGCTTCGCCTGCTGACGGTCCAGCAGTTCGAGCGTGCCGCCCTCCTCATGTGTTGCATGGAGTGGCTGCGTAGGGAGACGGCCGGCCGTCTCGGCCAAAGCGAGATCTCCATCGGTATGTGGGTGGGTCGTGGATCCACGCCCAACACGTTGGATGAGACCAAGCGCTCCCTACGGAAGCTCGCCAAGAAAAATGAGGTGCAGGAGGAGAACCCGGTCCAACTTCGATCGTGCTGCTGGTGCGGCACCGCTCTCGACCACTATGACTACAAGGTCTCAGACGATCGGCTGGTGATCGCTTGCGGCACGGCGGGCTGCGACTTCGCCGAAGGACTTCCGGTCCACGTGGTCGATGAGACCATCTATTCGG
Organism: Actinomadura alba; assembly: GCF_014323705.1. GTDB lineage: Bacteria > Actinomycetota > Actinomycetes > Streptosporangiales > Streptosporangiaceae > Actinomadura_C > Actinomadura_C alba. Next base: position 113,863 of record NZ_JABVEC010000009.1, on the reverse strand, counting down.
TACGCCCCACTTTGATCATTGCGACGGCGGACAAGTTCGCCGGGTTTCCCTGGAAGCCGGAGATCGGCAACCTCTTCAACCACTTCAGCTCCGAACCACCGCCCGAACTCGTCATTCAAGACGAGCTGCACCTCATCTCCGGTCCGCTGGGCACTCTGGCCGGTCTCTACGAGACAGCCGTCGATCTGATCAGTGATCGGCCTAAAGTCGTCGCCTCCACGGCCACGATCCGCCGTGCTGTGCACCAGGGCCTCGCGCTGTTCGACCGTCGGGTGGAGCAGTTTCCGCCGCCCGGGCTGGATGCACGAGACTCCTATTTCTCGGTTGAAACGCCACCTTCGAGGAAGGCGAGCAGACTCTACGTGGGCCTCATGGCGCCGGCCACCAGCCAGACCAGCCTGATGGTGCGTACATATGCGGCTCTGCTCCATCACGCCCAGGCGATCGAGGGGGACGACGAGGTTCGCGACGCTTACTGGACCCTCCTGGGGTATTTCAACAGCCTCCGACTTCTCGGTGGCGCCAAGCTTCAGGTCCAGGACGACGTCAATGATCGTCTCGATCTTCTTAAGGAAAGCCTCGGCCAGAAACGACGAGACATCGGTCGTGACATCGAGTTGACCAGTCGCGAGCCGTCAAGCGCCATCCCCGGCCACCTCCAGGACATGGCCAAGCCGTACCCAGACGCACTGGGCGTGATCCTCGCCACCAACATGATCTCCGTGGGCGTCGATGTGAATCGCCTCGGCTTGATGGTCGTGATGGGACAACCTCAGTCCACCTCCGAGTACATCCAGGCGACCAGTCGGGTCGGCCGGAAGTGGCCTGGACTTGTGGTTACTTTGTTTAACGGGGCGCGATCCAGGGACCGTTCACATTACGAGAACTTCACTTCGTATCACTCCGCGCTTTATCGACAGGTCGAGGCGACCAGCGTGACGCCGTTCTCGGCGCGTGCCCGCGACCGTGGTCTGCATGCCGCCATCGTCGCTCTGGCCCGGCTGATGATCCCGATGGCCCGTCCCAAGGAGGCCGCCGCAGACATCGCCGATTTCGAGGATGAACTCAGCGTTATCTGTGATCGGATCCTGGACCGCGTGGGGCGGGTCGCTGGCCCGGCTGAGCGAGATGCGACGGATCAGCAGATCAAAGAGATCATCGCTCAGTGGCGCGAAGCGGCCGATGAGAACCCGACGCTCACCTACGGCAGCTACCGACAACCCGGCCTTCTGGTCGATGCTGGTCGTTGGGACGAGTCGGATGATGCGACCGCGTCTTCGTTCGCGACGCTGTGGAGTCTGCGAGACGTCGACGTCGAGTCGACCATCTACCTGGACAGGGGTGCGCGGTGAAAGGGAAGCCCATCGGGGGCGTACGGCGGGCCCAGCTCATCACGACCTATGGGGTCGGTTCCCTGATAGCGGTCGGCAGCGAGTCGTTCATGGTGGCCGGGCTCGACCGCTGGCCCGAACTCGGCCCCTTCGACCAGACCATCCACGAGCGCAGGCTCGAGAGGGAGTTCGGGGTGGAGTGCTTTCGGCTCCCTCCAGCATCCGACAGCGACAAGTACGGAGACATCCCGGTTATTCGGTTCCCTGAGATCCAGTCCTGCCCAGCGTGCAACCGACTGGCGAAGGCGAAGTTCTTCGGCGCGACCCGCAGTCCCGCCAAGTGCAAGGAGTGCGATCGCGAACTGGTGCCGTCCAGGTTCGTCGTCTGCTGTGCCGCGGGCCACATCGACGATTTTCCTTACTTTCGCTGGCTGCACAAGGGTGGCGACTCCACCGGAGATGGCTCTCAACGGCATGAACTAAGGCTGAAGGCCACGGGCCGTAGCGCCTCGCTCGGCGACATCGAGATCTCCTGTTCGTGCGGTGTACGCCCGGTCACCATGGAGGGCGCGCTGAGGAAGGGGGCTCTGAAGGGCATCAGCGCCTGCACGGGCCGGCGCCCCTGGCTTAGCGACGTGCCAACGGAACGTTGCGAACAGCTTCCGAGGGCAATGCAGCGAGGTGCGTCCGGCGTTTGGTTCTCCGATGTGCGTTCCGCGCTCTCGATCCCGCCGTGGTCAGAGGGCGTCCAGAACCTGGTGAAGCACCACTGGAGATCCCTCAAGAAGGCGCCAGACCTGCGTGACCGCCTTGAAGAGCTGGAGCTCGACAATCATCGGCTGTTCAGCGTCGAAGAGATCATTCAGGCCGTGGAGAGACGTCGCCAGGATGATGCCGGTCTCACGGACACCTCCGATGCAGCGCTGAAGTTCGACGAGTATCAAGCGCTGACCAGACCCACCGGAGAGAGGCAGGGCAAGCAGGATTTCGTCTGCGTACCCTGGTCGGACGACGCCATCGCAGCAGAGCTTGCCATCGACAAGGTGATGCGGGTCAAACGACTTCGTGAGGTACGCGTGCTTAGAGGGTTCACCCGCCTGGCCGCACCCAGCACGGCGAATGCCAAGCAGCGGGCGTCGCTCTACTCGGCTGAGAACCGGCCTGATTGGCTGCCTGCGATCGAAGTCATCGGAGAGGGAGTCTTCCTCCGGTTGGATGCCACTCGGCTTGCCGAGTGGGAATCACGCCCCGGGGTTCAGGCGCGCGTGGTTCCTATCGACTCCGCCTACCGAGAGCGCTTCGCACGGTTCGGCCTGATCCCGGACCGAGACATCACGCCGCGACTGGTCATGATCCATACTCTGGCTCACTCGATTATCAATGAGTGGAGCCTGGACTCGGGGTATCCCGCGGCTTCCTTGCGTGAGCGCCTGTACGTGTCCGACAAGATGTCCGGTTTCCTGGTCTACACGGCCACCAGCGACTCCGCCGGGAGTCTCGGTGGCATTGTCGCCCAGGTTGAGTCGGGCACTCTCGCCGCTACTGTGCGTAGGGCCATCGACCGAGCGTCTTGGTGCTCCGCCGACCCACTGTGCATCGAGTCGGACACCAGTGGCATTGACAACCTGAACCGTGCCGCTTGCCACTCGTGTGTCCTTCTCCCTGAAACGAGTTGCGAGGAGTTCAACACCTTGCTCGATCGTGCCCTGCTGGGAGGCACGCCAGAGGAACCTGCTCTAGGGTTTTTCTCCTTCAAATAGAGCCCCTGATGGGTGCTCAGCGCTCTTGGCTCTGGCGATCCTGCGTGGTTCGTGCGGTGAGGGTCGCTGGGGTCGAGCCATCGAGGGGAATCATCCGGGCGGTCGGACCGTGGCGTGAGGCCATCGGTAGGTCGTCTCCGCGATAGGCTTGAGGGCCGCTTCTAGTCTTGGTCGACTTCGAAGGATCTGCGCGATGGCCGTCCTCAGCTCACGATGGCACGCCCGTCACCAGCGGAAACTCGTACAACACCTCCGTGGACGCAACTGATCTTTTTGCGCTAACAGCACTGCAGGGTGCCCGTCCTGCTCGTACGGTTGATGACATGGGCGCAGTGAGACCGACTGTGGCATCAAGTGAAGGTGTCCGTAGGAGCATGCAGGCGAACAAGGGGCGGGACACCAAGCCGGAGCTCGCCTTGCGTCGGGCCGTGCACGCGCTCGGCCTCCGCTACCGGGTGTCGGTCCGACCAGTACCGGCGGTCCGCCGCACCGCCGATCTGGCGTTCACTCGGGCCAAGCTTGCGGTCTTCCTTGATGGTTGCTTTTGGCATGGCTGCCCAGAGCACCACACTAAGGCTGTCACCAACGCTGACTACTGGGCCGAAAAGGTGAGACGCAACCGGGAACGCGACAGGGAGACCGACCGGCTGCTGGGCGAAGCTGGCTGGAGCGTCATCCGGATCTGGGAGCACGAAGATCCTCTAAAAGCCGCCGGACAGATAGCTGATGAGGTCCATCTTCGCCGGGTGAAGGTCCAAGAATCGAAATATTGATCACTCGAGCAGTATTTCTTCTGGCCAGCGGCTGGTGACACTGACGGCGTCTCGGCCCAGGATGTGGTCGATACACGCCCGGATCTCTCCGCTGTGGTCGTCACGGGCCATGCGGCAGAGTTCCTTGATGAGGTCCAGCTCGTTGATGAGTAGGATCGAGTACTGGTCTTCGACCATCTCAAGTTGGGCGGCTTCTGAGTAGACACCTGTAGTCATATGTATGCCGATCCACCCTCGTCGCAGCCGTGCGACCACTCGGGCGCCCCAGTCGAAGGACTGGATGGGGACCTGCTTCTCGATCCGCGAGGCGTGGATCTCCTCGCACACCTGGCGGACGAAAGCTCGCGCGGCGCGCGTGTTCGTCCCTCAGTAGGAGATCATCAATCGGACGGACGGCTTGTCGATGACCTGTCCTGTGATGAGCCGACTGTCGGGTGTGTCTGCGGGGTAAGCCGTGAGAACGGGTTCGGCGGTCCGGTCGCGGTCCCAGGCGCGGATCTGCTCGCACAGACGCTCTGCGAGGTCGACGCCGTCCGAGCCGTAGCCGACCGCCGCCCCGAGTCTAAACCTGGACTCGGCGCCTCCTCCTTCGGCGAGGGGCCGCAGGGTGAGGTAGGCCAAAGAACCGCCCTGGACCAGGGCCGGGCTGAGTGCGGGAACGGCGGGCCGGCGCAGACCTCCGTCGATCGCGGCGGGCTTGACGGTGATGCGGCAGGTGCCCGGCTCCGTCGCGGTCAGACGCAGCCACACCCCGTCGAACGGGTCCTCGGGACCGACTGTCGCCTCGCTCCAGGCGCACGTCCCAGGTTGTGCGATGGCGCCACGCAGGGCCAGCGGGACGATGGGCTGGTCGGCATCCCAGTAGATCTTGATGAGCCGGTCGGCGTCGATATGGCCCTCGCGCTCTCCGTCCTGTCCGATCATGGGGAGGAAGCCGCAGGTTTTGACGGAGTCTGACCGCATCCGGTCCTTGTCGCGAATGAAGGCCACGCTGCGGGTGAGGCCTCGCCAGCGCAGCGGAAGCACGAGCCGGCCGCCGATGGCGAGCTGGTCCCACCAGGCGGCGGGCAGGTCCCATACGCCGACCGTTGCGATCATGCGGTCGAAGGGTGCGTGTTCTCTTGCGCCGAGCGCGCCGTCTCGCGTGATGACCCGCACGTCTCCGTATCCGGCGGCGTCGAGCATAGTGCGGGCGTGTGCGGCCACGTCGATGAGACCCCGCTGGAGTACCGCCGTGTTCTTCCACGCCTCCGCAACGATTGATCGCCTGCCACGCCTACGGGTACAGCTCGATGACTTCGACGAGGCTCTCAGCATCGACCAGTGACGGTCCGGTAGTAGCCGGCGCCGAGGAGGACGCCGTTCCAGGACACCCAGATCCACTGCTGTAGGCCGTGGCCGCAGTCGAGGAGGATCACCTCCAGGCGGCGCCCCTGCGCATCGACGAACAGCATCCGATCAGGGTATTTTCCTGGTCAAACGCGCATGGCTGGCGATGGTTTGACGCGGGAGCCCGGTCCGGGGTTTACGTCCACAACCGGACCACCCAAGGTGGCGTCTGAGTAGCTGGTTGGCGACCATCGACCACTACGGTCACCGGCATGCGACTACGCCACATCCCAACCTTCGCCGTTGCTGCGTCCGCTGCGGCGGTTCTCCTGCCGGCCTTGCCCGCCGAGGCCGCCCCCACGGTCCGGATCCGGCAGGTGTACTACAACTCCCCCGGCACCGACACCCGCTCCAACTCCAGCCTCAACGGTGAGTGGATCCAGATCGGCAACTACGGCACCACCGCCCGGTCGCTGAGGGGCTGGAAGATCCGCGACAGGACCGGTTACACCTACACGTTCGGCACGTACACCCTCGGAGCGAAGAAGATCGTCACGGTGCGCACCGGGAAGGGCACGAACACCACGTACACGAAGTACTGGGGACGCACCAGCTACGTGTGGAACAACACCGGCGACGCCGCCTATCTGCGGAACTCGGCGGGGACTCTGATCGACTCGTGCTCTTGGGGCAGTTCCGGTTCCTACAAGTGGTGCTGATCTGCTGCCAGACCGGCGGGAGCTGGCAGGAACCTGGCAGATAGCCCGACCTACGGCTCTCTAGGGCCTTCTAGCGACATGCGATACGGCCAAACGCCCCACCTCCCCCATGCTGGGAGGTGGGGCGTCTCGCTGTTCCAGATATGGCTTCCTCGGTAGATCAACAATCGAATGGTCCTGATCTACAGTCATCTGGACACAGCGCTGCGACACAGGAGGACGTGTGCAGGTACGGGTGCTCGGAACAGTTCAGGTCACCTCCGACAACGGCGACGTCATCGACATCGGGCAGCGAAAAGTGCGGCAACTCATCGCGGTGTTGGCGCTGGCGGCGCGACCGGTGCCTTCCGACGAACTCGAGGCCATGCTGTGGGTGACAGCGGACACGCACAGCAAATTCTCAGCGCTCACCAACACGGTAAGTAGAGCCCGCAAAGTACTGCCTGAAGGCCGGCTCACCCGTGACAGCTCCGGGTACCGGCTCGTCCTCGACCAGGAGGGTGACGTCCTTGATGTGCAGCGGTTCCGTGAACTGGTAGCCCAGGCCCGATCAGTCCGCGAAGCCGACGCCCACAAGGCTGCGGACCTGTACGGGCAAGCCCTCGGCCTGTGGCGAAACCCTCGCCTGCCCGATCTGCCAGATGCCCCCGCTGGTCGCAGGCACGCAGAACGACTCACCATCGAGCGGCGCAACGCTGTCGAAGCGTGGACGGAGGTACGGCTGGCGCTCGGTCACCACGAGGAGGTAGCGCAGGAGCTCACGGGCTTTCTGGCGGATGACCCACTCAATGAGTACCTGTGGCTGCCGTTGATCCTGGCGCTCTACCGGGCCGGTCGTAAGGGCGCCGCGCTCCAAGCCTACGAAGACGCGTGGACCACGTACCTCACGGAGGTAGGTGCCGAGCCGGCCCTGTCGCTGCAGGGAATGGCGGAGCGGATCGCAGCAAATGACGATTCGCTTCGGTGGAGTTCGGAGCAGCCTGTGCATGAGAGCCGGGCGATCATCGCTGGCTCGGACATCACCCAGGTTTCTTCAGCTCGCGTCTACAACTTCCTGCTCGGCGGCACGGATAACTTCCCGGTCGACCAAGCGGTCGTCGAGCACATCATGAAAGCCGCACCGGATCTGAAGGACGGTGCGCGAGACACCAGAGCGTTCCTCCGCAAGAGCGTCCGGCTCCTCGCTGAGCGCGGCATCCGGCAGTTCATCGATATCGGCGCTGGCCTGCCGACGTCGGGAAGCGTCCACGAGGTCGCTCATGAGGTCGATCCCGACTGCCGGGTCCTGTACGTCGACATCGATCCGATCGTCGTCGCGCATGGCCGGGCGCTCCTTGAGGACACCCGGAACGTTGACACGATGATCGGCGACCTACTCGAGCCCGACGCAATCTTCGCCGCCCCTCAAACTCGACGGCTCATCAACCCGGCTGAAGCGACCGGCGTGCTGATGTTCCACGTCTTGCACTTCATGCCCGCCGACACCGTGCATGAGGCACTTGAGAAGTACCGGGCGTGGATGGCCCCTGGGAGCGCTCTGGCGATCTCGCACATCAGCCGCGACGGCAGCGTCCCGGAAGCGTTGAAGGCGATCCAGGAGATCAGCGCGCGTACGGGCATTCCAACGTATACGAGGTCCGGACCCGAGATCGAAGCGCTGTTCACTGGGACACATCTGCTAGCACCGCTGGATGACCCGCGGAACTGGCAGGCCAAGGAGGGCGAGCGCGAGGACAAGCGGGCGGTGCACATCCTCGCGAGCATTGGTGAGTTGACAGGCTAGGCATGCTCATCGCATGGGCGAAAAGTCATCCGTCAGTGATGTTCCTGGTGACGTGCCAGGTGACGTAAAAGTGACGCGCTCTCCTCTAAGGTCATTTCTGAGTCGCGGTGGTGGCCCAGGTTGGGTGGTTTCGGCATCCTCGGGTCCCTGCGCCACCGCCGGAGACCCTACGCAGCGGTCGCTGGGGATGAGGTCTGTTCGGCTGGCCAGATTCGGGCACCGACGTTCCACGGGTAGAGGTGCGAGCTGGAAGTCCATCGTGCGCGCCGGAAGCCGGCGCGTACTTCCATGGTCCGGGTTCCGTCCGCCCGGGCCAGTGCCCGGAGTGCCGTAGCACCAAGAGGGCCGACCCGGGCCGGTTTCCCGGGTGGTGCCGTCTCGCCACTCGGCGCGTGAAATGACCTCGGGCCACCACGCCCGCGATCCGGTGCCGGAGCGCCATTGGTCCATCCAGGAGCAGATCCGGTCGATCGCATCGGCCTGCCCGGGCACGGTGATCCCGCGCCTCATGCAGGTGGACAGCAGCGCGAGCGGGCCGGCGATGCCGTGCGCCATTCCGAAGTTGCCGTGACCACCGGGCGAGATGGGCGAGGGCCGAAGTTCGGGGCCGTCGTCGGACCACCAGCCCGGCAAGACGTCGCCGTCAGCCTTCAGGGGCTTCGTGAGGCGCACGAGGTAGGTCAGCACGTCGCGCAGCAGATCGCCGCAGTTGCTCTGACGCTGCAGGAGATACACGCCGAGCCCGGTGATTCCGCTGATGAGGTCGAACTCGCGCAGCTGGGACCCAACGGTGGCCGTGTCGAGGACTTCGCTCGCGAATGGCTTTCAGGGCGCCTACCTAAGCCCCGGCTTCCCGAACGAATGCAAGCTCGGCTTGAACAGCGTGCTCGACTGCGGCTGGCGAGCGAAGGACATGGCCTTCACCCCGAAAGGTAAGCAGTCCGGCTCGGGAGCCGAGAGCCTTGGCGAAGGTTCGGGATTCATGGACTGGGGTGACGGGGTCGTCCTCGCCGTGGAGGACAAGCGTCGGCCGGGAGATCCGGTTCGCGTGTCTGAGTGCGGACCGTTCCCGATAGATCGCCTCGTCAGCGGGCCAGGGCCCGATGAGCTCGTCAGCATGGTGGGCTTGGAACTTGGGTGCGGCATCGCGCCACGTGGCTGGGTCGATGACGGGGCACCGAGCGATACCGGCGACGAAGACGTCGGTGAGGATGAGCGATCGTAGGGCGGTGTAGCCGCCGGCGCTGGCACCCCAGATCACCAGGCGATCAGGGTCGGCCCGGCCGGTGGCGGTGAGATAGGCGGCGGCGTCGGCGCAGTCGAGAGCATCGAAGATTCCCCACTGGCCTTGGAGAGCTTGGCGGTAGGAGCGGCCGTACCCGGTGCTGCCGCGATAGTCGATCTCGGCGACGGCGAATCCGCGGCTGGTGAAGTACTGGGTGTGCCAGTCGAGCCGCTGCGGGAAGTTGGCGGTCGGGCCGGGGTGTGCCTTGACGATGAGCGGCGGCGCCTCGGTGCCGGAAGGCTCGGTGGGCGGGTAGTACAGGCCGTACGCGTGCTGACCATCGCGGGTGGAGAACGTGAACGGCTCCGGGATCGAGATCTGCCGTGGGGGGACGCCGGGATCTGTCACGGCGAGGGGCTCGACCTGGCCGGAGTCCACGTCGACCAGAACGACGGCCGGGCTCTGGGTCGGGCTGGACGCGATCATGGCGACCTTGGAGCCGTGGCCGGAAAGGTAGGGCTTGATCGAGGTGTACGGGAGGTCCATTGAGCGGACCGCGCCGTCCTCGAGAACCTCGAGTTGCTGGCGCCCTCCGCGCTGGGCGATGACGGCGACCCTGTCCCGGTCGAGGAAGGCATAGGTGGAGTAGCCCAACTCCCACTGGGCGACGCCAAGCTCGGCGTCCTGAAGCAGGACGGGGGTGACTTCTCCGTGCCGCCAGGCGTACAGGTTCCACCAGCCGGAGCGGTCGGAGACGAAGTGCAGCGTTCCGTCCCGGCTCCACTCGGGCTGGAAGATCGATTCCTCCGATCCACCGGCGATGAGGGTCGGCCCGCCGAGCCGTCCGTCAGCGCTGAGCTCGGCGATGAACAGCCAGGTCGCGTCCCATGGCATGGACGGGGCGTTCCAGCAGGTCCACGCGAGCCATCGGCCGTCCGGGCTGGGCCTGGGGAAGGAGTAGAAGTCCCAGCCGGACGCGATCGTCCGCACCGTGCCCTGCCCGTCGGCCGGGATCGCCACGAGCTCGTTGACCACGCCGCCGACCTCGTGACGTTCTCGGACGCAGATGAGCAGTGACCTGTCCGGTGTCAGCCGCAGGTCGGCGTAGCGGTGCGTTCCTGGCGAATCCGGCTCCGCTGTCACCGGCACGGGCTTGGCCTCGGCGGTGAGCCGGTAGATCCGCTGGTCGTCGGCGTTGCAGAACCACACACTGTCGCCGGCGGTGAGGTAGGCGCCGCCGCCGTACTCGTGGACGTACGACGCGACGTCCATGTCCGCCGGGACGGCCTCACGCACGCCTTGATCAGGAGCCCGCTGAACCAGCACGTCGCGGCCGTCGGGCCGGCTCTCGATCCAGAAGACGGTGTCCCCGATCATCTGGACCGCGTCGTAGGTCGTGCTGACCCGCGCGACGAGTTCGGCGGGGATGCCGGTCACGAAGCGGCCTCCAGATAGGCGCGGGCTCGCTGGTCGAGTTCTTCTTCCGCGGTGTGGTGGCCCGCGTTCCTCAGAAGATCCCGCATACGGCGGACTCTGCGCAGGCCGGAGGCCGAGCCGCGCGCGGCGAAGACGTCCAGGGCGGTGGCGGCCTTGAACAACGCCTCGTCGGGATCCCCGGCATCGAGGTGGGCTTGGGCGAGGCCGATGGTGAGCTGGGCGCCTCGGCGCTCGTGGCCGGTCGGCAGTTGCGCCAGTCCCTCCGTGAAGGCGCTGATCGCCTCAGCGGGCCGGCCGAGCCGCAGGTGACATTGCCCGCGGTGGCCGGCGAGCGCGGTGCGGTCGAAGTTGTACATCCACGGCTCTCGTTCATCCGCGGCGTCCAGATGGTCACGCGCCCGATTCAGCAACTCGGGCACCTCGTCGTGTCGGTGGTGGACGAGCGCGGCGGCGCTGGCCGGCTGAGGGGTGCTCTGGGCGGCATACAACTGCACACATACGAAACCCCGGCGACCTGCGTTCGGGCTAGTCAGCCGGGGTTCTCACTGATCATCTTGGGTGCCCCCGGCAGGTTCGAACCTTCGGCACACGGTTGAGGAAACCATTTACAGTGCCGCCTTCCCGTCGGTGCGGGATGGTGTTCGCTAAGCACCGGAAATCAATCCCCCCATAGTTCCCTGGATCAGGGCCCAGTCGCGGATGGTCTGGGCGGTCTCCTCGGTGAGGTCGGAGTCGGCCAAGTGCGTGGGGTCGAGCCAGCGGTGGCTGTCGTGCTCCTCGGACAACACGAGCGGCCGACCGTCGTGGGGAACCGCGAAGGTGTACTGACGGGCTTTGCGCCCGGAGCCGGAGATGTAGTCGAAGGAGGCGACGAAGTCGGGGTCGACGGTCAGCGGGCCGGTCCGGCCGATCTCTTCGGCAAGCTCTCGGGCGAGGGCGGTGAGGAGGTCTTCACCGTCGTCGACGCCTCCGGAGGGGAGTTTCTCGATGCCCGGCAAGAACTTGTCCGTGGCGGACCGCCGAAGGATGAGTACGAGGCCCTGGTGATGGATGACGGCGCCGACCACGAGTTTCTGGATTCCGTCGCGGTCGGCGTCGTCACGTAGGCGCTGATCAAGGTCGTGGTCGGTCACCTTGCGAGGGTAGCCGCGGTGACTGATGTGAGGGCCTCGTTCAACGCAGCGGCTGCCGTGTCGATGTAGGCCCGGCTCTCCGGGCTGTCGTCGGCGGGGACAGCGATGCGCAGCGAGGACGTCGCCAGATCCTCGCTCACTGTCAGGTCACATCGGACGAAGGAGGTCTCGTAGGTGGTGACCGGGGATCTGGGCGCGGCGAAGATCGGGTAGGTGTGCAGCGGCCGCATCGACTCGCACGTCTCGAACTCGCCGCAACCGCGCTGGCGGAGTGCATGGAGCAGGTTGTCGCGCGTGAACCCGGAAGTGGCCGGGTCGATGGTGAACACGAAGGCGTAGAAGGTCGCGAGCCGGTCCGGCCTTGTAGGAGTGAGCACGCTGATCCCTGGCAGCCCGGCGAGGACACTTTCAAGGTAAGCGGCGTGCTGGTCCCTGCAGGTCAGCCAGCTGTCCAGGCGGCTGAGGTAGACCTCGGCCATCGCCAGTCCGAGCGGGTGGGCGCGATATTTGAGGCCGAGTCCGGTCTCGGCGAACCGGTGCAGCGGCGACTCTTCCCGTACCTCCGTGATAGCTCGCTTGTTGAAGTGGCCGAGGAGTGTCGCCTTCTCGTACACCTCCCGCTGGCCGGTGGTGAGGATGCCACCCTCGCCTGCGGTAATGGTCTTGCGGCCCTGGAGGCTCCAGCACGCGGCGTCCGCAAGCTCCCCGACACTGACCCCGTCCCGGGCGGCTCCGTGGGCGTGGGAGCAGTCCTCGATCAGCGCAAGGCCGTGGTGATCGCACCACGCGCGGAGCCGCCGGGTGGCCTGCGGGTTGCCCCACATGTGCGTGACCACGAGAGCCTTTGTCTTATTGGTCACCAGGGGCGTCGCCCGCTCCAGATCCAGCTCACCGTGACGATCGACGTCGGCCAGAACCGGCACGGCGCCGAGCTGCAGGAGCGGCATGGCGGTGGCGAAGAAGGTGTAGTCCTGCACGATCACCTCATCGCCCGGGCCGATCCCCAGCGCGTAGTACGCCGAATGCAGGGCTGCGGTACCCGAGGAGGTGAGCAGCGCATGCTTGGCCTGGTGGCGGGCGGCGAAAGCGTCCTCGAACCGGGAGATGATCCCGGACCGGTCGTAAATGGAGATGTCGGTGTGCAGTTGCCGGAGCACCGCAGCCCGTACATCGTCGTCGATGGGCGGCCATGGGAGGGTCATGATGCGAGTCCTTCCAGGACGGCGGTGCACGAAGCGTCGACGGATGTGACAGGTGCAGGGCGTTCCAGTTGCAGTGAGGTGTAGGCGGCCTCCATCAAGGCGGTCGCCTGCACTCCGATCCGGGCCTCGGCGGCAGTCACGAGGGGGTCGCTAAGAGTTCGGGCGTGGTAGCCGAGCATCCGTGCCCATGGGTTGTCAGTGGCCGTTAGCTCGACTCCGTGGGTGAGATCTCCGGTTTCAGTGACCCGAATCTCGGCGCGATGGCCGTCGATGGTCATGCGGCCGTGGTTGGTGACCAGGTCGAGTTCCTCGGCCCAGTCGTCGCAGCGTGAGAGATATACCGTGCCTGTACACCCGTCGGCGTGAGTGATCGTCAGATGCGCGCTCTCCTCCCACCTCGACGGCGGCCCGATGCGCTGGCGAAGCCGTGGTGACGGCGTAGACCGCTGCGGGGTGGCCAGCCAGACGGGAGATGAGGTCGAAGGCGTGGTAGCCGAGATCGAGAATCGCGCCCCCGCCCGCACGCTGCCGAGAGGCGCGCCATGTGGCCGAATAGTCGCTGGTCTGACGGGTGATGCGGATCCGGTAGGACAACAGTTGCCCCCAGTCCTGCAACCGCTGAATCGCGATCTGGTGCAGATGACTGTGCGGCCGGTGCGCGAGCACCCTGACCCCAGGATGCGCCAGGGTCGCGAGTTGTACGGCATCGTTCAACGTAAGCGCGTACGGCTTCTCTTTCCACACCGCGATTCCGGCGTCGGCCAGACGCAACGTGAGCGACTGATGCTCATCGTGAGGGCAGGCCAAGATCGCCACCTCATATGATCCAGCAGCCAGGGCGTCGCCGAGATCGCCGTACACCTCGACGCCCACGGGGAGCAGGCCCCTCTGTGCCAGATCACCCACCTGGGCCGCTGTGGTCGAAGCAGGGTCGCAGATCGCTGTCACCCGCAGTGGGACGGCCGCCTCTTGAAGGGCGGGCAGCAGCACATCGGTGGTGCGGCTTCCGACGCCGACCACCAGTAGCCGGGATGTCTGACTCTCGGTCATAAGGACTCCTCGGGGGCTCGTCTTCTCCCGAGGGGACCGCGGACGCCACGGGTGAAGCCACGCTTAGGCGCCCTCACTCATGTTTCATTCATGCCTTCACGCCCGTTCTGGGAGAGGATTGCCGCATGGACTCCGCAGCCGGCGACAACACCACCGAGTCCGAGCTGTCGTTCGGCGCCGAGCTCACCCGGTGGCGCGAGCACCGCCGCATGTCCAAGAAACAGCTCGCCGTCGCCATGGGGTTCGATCCGTCGTACGTCAGCCACGTCGAAGCGGGCCGGTACTCGGCCAGTGAAGACTTCGCCCGTAAAGCCGAGACGGTGCTGAGCGCGGGCGGAGCCCTCTGGCGGGCCTGGCGTAGTGACTCATCAGCCCGCGTCACCGGTCCGTCCGCGCAGAGTGCTGACGGACTGGTCGTTGAGGACGACTACGCGGAGCTTCGCTACGACGGGACGGCATATCGGGCGACGCAACGACGGCGGTTGTTCAACGGCGGCACTGAGCCGGTCACCCGCTATCTCATGCGCATCAGCGTCGACCGCTATCCGGGACAGCCCGAACGTTCCAACGCTCTCTACCGGGTGCGGCCGCTCACCTGGGATGAGCTCGGTCTGACTGCGACCTGCGATGGCGAGTCGATGGCTTGGCGGTCCAAACAGGACCGCGACTCGTTCAAAGAGGCGTGGCTGTGCTTTGAGAACGACCGTGGCCGGTTCCCGCTCTACCCCGGCCAGCACGCCACGCTGGTCTACTCGTACGTCGTTGACGATGACCGGTGGGGGCCATGGTTCCAGCGCGCTGTACGGCTGCCCACCCGGCGCCTGTCGGTGGATCTCGTCTTCCCAGCCGACCTGGACCCGGTCGTGTGGGGAACCGAGACCTCGACCACAGCGGAAGCCGTCCCGTTGCGCACTCTGATCACCCGTACCGATCGGGAGGACGAAGCCGTGTTCTCCTGGGCCACCGACGACCCGCCGATGGGTGCCCGCTACCGGCTCGAATGGCGATTCCGCGCCCGTGACAGTGATGCGGGGCAGAGCCGGCCGGAGCTCCGTACGGCCAGCGATCGTATGAAAGCCGCCGGCATTGTCCAGGAAGGCGAGCCGGTCCTGTCCATGGTGGCGCGTCCGTTCGATCTCCCGGCGGAGACAGAGGAGGCTTGTGACGTCGTCGACAAGCTCTTCGCCGCCATGCAGCGTGTCCGCGAGCATCACGTGTTCGGCAAAGGCATGGGCCTGGCCGCCCCGCAGATCGGCATCGACCGTGCCGCTGCCGTAGTTGCCCCGCCAGACCCTGACGCCGAACCGATCGTCCTGCTCAACCCGCGCGTGGTCACCGAGTCACCCGAAACCGACGAGCAGTACGAAGGTTGCCTCAGCTTCTTCGACGTACGCGGTCTGGTCCCGAGGCCGCTCCGGCTGGAGGTCGAGCACACCCGCGTCGACGGCCGACAGGTGATCACCGTCCTCGAAGCCGGCCTCGCACGGCTGATCGGGCACGAGATCGACCATCTGTACGGACGCCTATACACCGACCGTATGCGCGAAGGCGTGAAGCCCATCCCCGTCGAGGAGTACCGAGGCACCGGCCAAGCCTGGACCTACCGCTGACAGCCACAGCGATCGTGCATCGTGTTTCCCGAGATCGCGCCGTTCGCCCGTACGGCCACGCGCCTTCATCCGCGGCCATGGACGCCGGGCGTGACGTAGTCCGCCGGCAAAGCCGCGGCGCGGGCTGGCGGCCACCTCACAGGGAAGCAGCTCGCTGGCCCGCGTCGGGTGCGGGTCAGGCCAGCAGCCGGTGACGTTACGGCGGCCTTCGACAAGCGCCAGGGGGATCCATTTACTTCTCCACGCTGATCAAGTACGGCAGCACGCGGTACAGGACCGTTGCCGCGTGCCAGGCTGCGACGGCTTGGTAGTCATCGTTCTTGTCCGGGCTCGCGTCGTCAGAGATTCCGCGAATCACCATCCAGTTCTGGGAGCGGTCGGAGATCGCCGATTGCTCATGGCAAGCCTGGCTGAGGCCTCCTGCCTCCATGTCAACGGCGAGGATCTTGTCGTTGAAACGGGACAGGTAGGCCACGATCTCAGAGTCACGGTCGGCGATCACCGCATCCCCCGAGCCGATGGGTCCGCTGAAGACCCTTGGTGTCCTCGATGTGCCGCCGGGGTCGGTGATGGAAAAGCGCGCCGGCTCACCGTGTTCGGTGAAGAAGCTGTTAACGGCGTGGCCCACGGCTGCTGGCGCTTCTTTCTCCTCGCCCCGGTGCTGAGTATGTTGCGGAAGCTCCTTGCGCAGGTCGTAGTGGACGACGCGGGTCGCCACCACCACATCACCGATGCCGATCTTCGGGTGGATCCCTCCGCCGATGCCCACGAGCACGACCAGTTGGGGGTCGTGGTGCCGACGCAGGTGGTCGAACGCGATCACAGCGGACCGCTGGCCCTGGGTAAGTGTCCGCGTGGCCACGACCTTCACGGGCCTATCGCCCGGCACGTCTACCTCTCCGAGGTCGAAGTCCAAGCCCTCGACGCGTTCCCGCCGCAGGCCCAGGGCCAACCGGACCGCGTTGGCCTCAACGCTGAGAATCGTGATGATTCCAACGTCGGCTCTGGACGGGTGGTCATCCTGCTCGGCTCTCTGGTCCGTGCCGGTCACCTGATTCACAGTTGCCCCTCGCCCGACTGCCGACTGCCGGATCTGGGTGGAACCCCCGAAGGTGGCAACGCCCTCGTTGTGCACTTTGCCTGGTTGCATGCTTACTCGCCTTCCTATTGCGTTGCGCCCGCTTGGGGCTGTACTGCGATCTGGACCTGCGAGCCGGGGCCGACCGCCGTGTGGCTCATCTCTAGGCGTCCGCCCATGTTCAGTACGCCGCTGTTGTTGATGATGTTGGTCGCCTTCTCCTTGAAGACCGACGTGTCCACCCGGCAGCCGTCCAGGAAATCCTCGGTCGCCTTGAGCAGGCGCTGCTCGACGAGCTTGATGTCGTCATGCACGCGCGTCTCGTCGAACCGGGAGTCCTTCCACGACAGGGACTTGTCCTCGCGAACGCTGATCCGGCTGCCGATGAGGACCCGTCGACGCGGAGCCAGAGTGCGATCTCTTCCCGCTCTTCCCGCGATAAAGGCACGTCCCAGGGTCGGGAGCAGCCCGCAGAGCCGAACGACCTGGGCGGTCTCCTCGGGAAGCCTCCACAGAGCACGCAAAGCCGCGCGAACGATCGCTCCGGGGCCGCTCTCACCGAAAAGGTCCGTCACGTGATACTCAAACGGCGTACGGGTCAGCGCGCAGGCTGCAAAGTCCAAACTTAGCGAGCGACCGCGGACCGTGGCCCGGAGGAAGACGGTGGTCACCAGTTCGCCGGTCGTGCTGATCTGCATCTCCAGGAAATGGTGAGCAGCATGGTGAGGGTCATCGATGATCTGTCGTAACCATGCGGCTCCCGGTCGGCTCGCGAGAAGGTCACGTTCGACAGGAACGTCCCGTTCATCGATGAAGACGCGGTCTCTCACCCGCAGCGCCAGGCGTCGCGGATCCTCGGGCGCAGAGACGCGGCGCATGGCGCTGCGCAGATGGTCCACGAGCTCGTGAGTGCGGAACGGAGGCTCGTCATACTCGCGTTCCCGCATGTCCTCCTCGCCGGGGCTCAGCAGCTGGACCACCAGCGGAGGAAGCCAGCGATGCACCAGATGGCCGCTGCCCACGAAGATCGTCGGCTCTCGCTCGAAGGGGTCAAAGTCAACCCACCTCTCCTCCGCCTCCTTCGGCTCGGGACGGTGGTAAACGGCGACGGTGTGCGACTGCTGCTGGTCGATCACGTCTTCCCGCTGGCTGAGGGGGCGCCGTCTCAGGACAGGTGCGTGACCGACGTCGTTCAATGACATCTGTCGCAGCACTGCGGCTCCGACGGCAGCAAAGACGATCGGGCTCAGGAGGACTAACGCGGCACTCATACCCTCCGACGGCGACATTCCCGCCCAGCTTGCCGACACCACCGAGGTCATGAGGAGGACGAGGCACACCGCGGAGCCGATTCGCACCACCCAGAGCTGACGTCGTAAGTGGTCCTCCTCCTTGATGCTCTGGAGCTCCCGCCACTTGCGTTTGAGCAGCCGATCGGCCAGCTCGCGCTCCTTCAGCCGTAAGGCGTCGGGGACGGCACCGAGAACGCCGCGCGCGACGAAGAACAGCCCAAGCCAACACAGCACAGTCACAAGAACGGATCGACTGACAAGGCATCCGCCGACCAGCACGAGAAAAACGACCCCTTGCTGTGAGGCGTCCAGCAGCCAAGAACGCCACGCGTGACCTACGACTGGGACCAGGTCGAATCCGTAAGACGGCGCGACCCGGTGGTACGGATCGCTGTACACACGGCGTAGGACCATGCTGCGGAAGGCCCGGTCGAGGTAGACCCCGGCGCAAAGGTGCCTGGTCGCTGCCGTGTCGCGATTGGCCTGGTCGTCGGGGGGTTTCGTCAACGATACCGGTGAGCCGTTCAGGGAGGTTGGAGCAGTGATCATGTTGCCCCCACACAGGAATCGATTTAGGTCGCTCCGACCTTAAGTCGCTTTCGGCTTTAAGGTCAATGTAACTTTTAAGATGGTCTTATGATCAACAAGACTGAACGGCGCGAGCACGCACAGGTCGAAGTGACCGTTGACCTGGTCATCTTCACCGTGCGTGATGACCAGCTTCATGTACTTCTCATAGAACGTGGTCAGGAACCCTTCGCGGACTGGCCCGCTCTGCCCGGCGGATACGTCCGCGTCGGAGAGCATCTGGACGGGGCGGCGCTGCGGGAATTGCAGGAGGAGACCGGCGTGGACGGCAGCCGACTGCACCTGGAGCAGTTCCGCACGTACGGGGATCCAGAACGGGATCCTCGCGGCCGGGTCATCACCGTGGCCTATTTGGCCCTCAGCCCCGACCTGCCGATCGCCCGAGCCGGCACAGACGCCCGCGCCGCCGACTGGGTGCCGGTGGAAGCGGTGCTGGACGGCCAGATCGCTCTGGCTTTTGACCATGTCCTGATCCTGCGCGAAGCATTGGAGCGCGCACGATCGCAACTCGAATACACGACGATTGCCGCCGCGTTCTGCACAGAGCCGTTCACCGTGGCCGAACTACGTCGGGTCTACGAGGTCGTCTGGGGGTTCAAGCTGGATCCGAGCAACTTTCGGCGCAAGGTGACCAGAGCACACGGTTTCCTGCGGCCCACCGGAGAACACCGCTCCCCGGAGATCGGCCGCCCCGCCGCGCTATACCGCTGCGGAGCCGCACGGCTGCTGTCACCGCCATTGCTGCGCTCGAGTGATGTCGCCGACGCGCAGTTCACCACGCCCGCACTTCGCTGAACCGACTGCTTGACTGGCATCTCTGCGACGCCACTATGTCGCCTCTGTGGACAGGTGGCCGTGTGGCCACGACGATTCCTACGGCTCGATTCACCATCGTCCGGTCGTGCGAACGGGAACGCCCCGAGAAGGTGAGCGCCTGCTCGGCCATGCCGGGCGTGCCGCGGACCTGCCTGGGCGTGCCCGCGGGTACGGCGACGACGTCGGCTCCCATCCCCCACGTCCGAGTCGGGGCACCGAGAGCAGCACGTCGAAGTCACCCTGACTGAGGCGGACGCGGACGAATAGTGGTTTCTCCTCGTAGCAGTGGAGCTGAGCCGTAGACCAAAGGCTAGCCGGCTCGGTACCTCAGCCATGTCTGACCTGCGGCAACGTTCCGCCTACGTCTTATTCGCAGACGGATCGGCCCATTCTGAGCCAGGTATTCGGCGAAGAGTGTTCTGATCGCGATAAGACCGGTGACGGCGTTGGTGGGTGCGGCCCACCAGCCGGGCAGCCCCGAAACGAGCCGTTCAGCCTTGGCCGGGGAATGCCCTGATTCGATGAGCCGGGCGGCGAACAATGCCGCTTCTACCCATGCGGCCCCTCCGCGCGGCCTATCTTGGCCTACCGGTTGGGCCGCGTTGCACAGGGACGGCTATGTAATCACCGGCTGGTACTCCTCGGCGGTCTCGGGTGCGGTGGATTCGCCATCCGACCCGGACCACGACCCCTCGGATACCAATGGCGGCACTTCTCAAACACAGGCTCAATGAAATTGGGCTTGATCAGGGACATCGAAGCAACCCCTGTCAGAGGGCGAACATCAGAGCGGCGCTGATGAGGACGACGACCGCGGTGGCGAAGTGGATGCCGAAGGCGACCGGCTTAGTACCGCCGTGGCGCAACACGATCAGCGTGTCGCCGAGCGGAACGATGGCGACGGCGAGCATGTACCAGCCCACGGCATGGGCGCTCGCGAAGGCGATCAGAGCCAGGCCGAGGATCCCGAAGGTGAGGTCGCGCAGGCCCTTGATAGTGAGGTAGGCGGGGTCGCCGTCGTCTTTCGCGGGGACGCCGTAGCCGGCGGCGGAGGCGCGGGGCGCCATGAGGAAGCGCAGACCGATGAAGACGACGAACAGGGTCAGTACGACGGCCAGGCCGTAGGCGAGGGGGCTGAGCATGATCCGACTCCAGAAATCTAGCGCCGCTAGGGATGTTGTCAACACTAACATAGCGTCGACAGTTGTGCGAGCAGCGCTAGAATCTGAGTCATGTCGATCCAGACGCGGCGTGAGCGCGAGCGGGCAGAGCGGGGACGGTTGATCATCACGGCGGCCCGGGAGCTGGCCGAGGCCGAGGGGTGGGACGCGGTGACCACGCGACGGCTGGCCACCGAGATCGAGTACAGCCAGCCGGTCCTGTACAGCCACTTCAAGGGCAAGGACGCGATCATGGCGGCGGTCGCGGTAGAGGGATTCGCCGACCTGGCCGCGCGGCTGCGCGCGGCCCGCACGAAGGCACAGGATCCCGGGCAGGCCCTCACGGACGTCGCCGCCGCCTACGCCGAGTTCGCCGAGCAGCGCCCGCACTGTACGAGGCGATGTTCATCCGGGCCGTAGACCTCCCGTTCGCCACGCCCGAGGCACCTGCGGCCCTGCAAGAGGCCTTCACCCTTCACCGAGCTGCGGGAGACGGTCCGGCCGACTACCGGGGACGACGATCTGGAGACGTTCACCGAGACGTTCTGGAGCGGCTTGCACGGTCTGCTCACCCTCATGAGCAATGGCAGGCTCCGCCGCGAGGACCACGAACAGCGACTCGAGATCCTCCTCAGCCGCTTCTCCCACTGATCCGGGAACACGGAAAGCCCGCCAAAGCGCTCTGAGAGCGACAGTGACCCGTTCGAGATCGAGTCGCACGAGCCGGGCTCCGAGCCGCAGGCATTGCTCACCGACCGCGCCCGGCAACACCGATCCGAGGCGACCATGGACAGCCGCCAACGCACCCCGAGCACCGTACACCTCGCCACAGGCCCTGTGACCAGGGTGGTTGTTACTGAAAAGCGGAAGGTCGGCGGTTCGACCCCGCCCCGCCCACACCTCCACCCAGGATGCTCCCGCCGCAGCTCACACGGCAAGCCCTGGTGAACGTCCGCGCCCAGAGCGCACACAGCCGAGCGAGAGGCGACCACAGCTGATCACTGATCTTTGACCGGGACGGCGTCACATTCAGGACGACCTACGTGAGTACGCCCCTGGCATAGATCTTCTTGGCCGGTCCGTCACTCGCACGGCCCATTGCCCGGAGTGGGAGTGTTCCAGGACGGAAGCCCGGCGAGGTCGGCCGTGCCGGCAACGAAAACCTTGCCCATGTAGAAGCGCTGATAGGCGTTGCAGTCGACGAGACCGAACCTTTCAGAGCCCGTACGGATATCCGCTGTGATCTGAAGCGGCCTCTCGCCCTCGCGTGGGATGAACTGCGTATCCGCTTTACCGTCGACGATCAGGTCGAACCGGTAGCGGTACTCGCAGTAGCTCTTGTAGGTGCGGGCGGACAACCGGAAGGTGACCTGGTCCTCGTGATTCAAGGTGTATTTCCGGTCGGCGAAATAGTCGCCGTAGAAGTGCGGAGGGCCGTCATTGGAGTCCGGTTTCACCTTCTGGGCGAACGGTGATGGGCTGTCAAGGTCGAATCCCAGTTGTACGTTGTCGCTTGCACCTTGCGGAGGATTGTAGAAATAGGTGCCGTTGAGTGGTTTGCGGCACTGCGTAACCGCTCGGATGCCGGTGATCCGTACGACCTTAGGGCGGTTGCCTTCGGCTTCGATCTCAACGGTCGACAGGGTCGGTTCGACCGCCCCGGCCGCTCTCATCACGGGGTCGGCCTCATCGGCGAGAGCCCCGCCGACCTTATCGACGTTGGCGTTGAGTCGGACCAGCGCGGCGGGATCGACGGGGTGTGCCATGACCCAACTGTGATCAAGTCGCCGGGGCACCATGGTCAGCTTGGTCACCTTGAGCGGCTCGCCAGTGGGTGTGCGTACAGGGCTCGCCGAGGCCGCTCCAGTGCCGGCCTTCGCATCTTTGTCGCTGGTGATGCGGCTCGCTATGACCGCGGCAGGGATGCTCAGGACGACGCTCACCAGTGCGATGGTGAGCGGGTGGGTCAGGAAACGCTTGCTGCGCAGCCAACGCCTGGGTTCCTCCGCCTGCCGCGATGATGATTGCTGCGACGAGGAGGACTCGCTGGAATTCGAATTCGTCGACCGATTATTCGCCTCGTCTGCCGGGTTCGCCAACGCTTCCCTTTCTCGGCCTTGACGTGCTGTACACCCCGTGCCATCAATGATGGAACACTAGCCATCGCGAACGAGAAGAACCAGTGACCGCCGATTCATCGTGACCGAAAGAGGCCAAGTGCTGCTGCCCCTCCACCGCTTCGCATGGTGCGTGACCTTGGCGGTTACGGCTTCCGCGTGCAGCGGTTCGGACCCGGCGACGGGCGGCAGGACATCCCGGGCGCCGTCGAAGCCGCCTGCGGCGGCCACTCCGAGAGTGCAGTTGGTCAGCATTAACAAGGAGGACGTGGCGCTCCAACTCCGGCAGAAGCTGCAGTTCGCCCGGGTGTCCGGACTGGCGGACCCCGCGGTGACCGAGAAGGTCAACGCACGGCTGCGCGGCGCAGCGGAGGAACTGCTTGAGGATCTCGAGCAGGACCTGGCCGAGGTGGGCGATCCGGCAGCCGCAGACGTGACCTCGAGAACGACGATGATGCGGTCGCACGCGACGGTCGGCCTGGTCAACCCACGTATGGTCGCGGTCCGCTACAGGTTCTCCGTCAACGGGGCCGATTTTGGTGCCGTCCCGGCACGAGCCTGGTCAGTCGCGATCCTTGACGTGACCACAGGCGACGATCTGACCACGAGGGACCTGCTGGCTCCGAGAGTCCGCACCGCCCAGGGCGCGAGTGACTTCCAGAAGCTGCTGGCACGCTTCAGCCCAGGTAGGCGGCTGTGCGAAGACGCTCCGAACGGCACACGCGGTTTCACCGCCGAGGAGATCACGCGGGAGAAGGGCGCACTGGTCAGCATCTTCCCGACGGCCAAGGGTGTCGAGTTCACCCTCGGCCTGGCGAAGATCGGCTATCCCATGGTCTGCGGCGGCCGGACCGTCACGATCGGCTACACGGACCTCAAGGGCTTCCTCGGGCCGGCCCTGCCGTCCTGATGCTGTCGATGCCTTGAGGCCTGGCAAGGTGAGCAAGGCGGCAGGCATGACCGTGATCGCGGTAACCACCACCCACGCCGAACGCGAACTGCACCAAGCGGATCTGGTGCTTTCCTCCCTGTACGAGGTCGCGGACGCCTTGTCGCGTCCCCTGTGATCAGGCCAGTGCGAGGAACTTTCTGGTCGTCGCCACCGCGCTGGTGAGTGCGCCGGTGACCACAGCGGCTACGTCAAGGGCACCGGCCTGGGCCATGTTCGCCGCGCGGCCGGTGGTGACCTCGATACCGGTGGCCCCCCTTGTGGAGGCGATCGCGGCGAGGGCCCGATCCGGTGTGTATCCGCAACCGGCCGCCAAGTGGGTCAGCGGAGCCAGCAACCCAGCGCGCATGACCTGCTGGGTCGAGCCGTCCGCCTCGGCGTGCAGCGCCGCGCTCGCCGCGTGCAGCGCCGCGCCTCCGCCCTCGAGGTATCCCCGTTCCACCAGCGGAGGGACCAGGTCCTTTGCGCGGGTCAGGAGGCCTCGGCTTCGACGGAGACAAGGTCGACCCCGCCGATGTCGTACGGGTCGCACTCGACGGTGTCGAGGCGGGCAGGCTCGAAGTTCTCGTCGACGACTGGAGTGCCATGATCAAGTCTCTCCTCGGCGAAATGCCGATAAGCCTCGGCCGTGCCCTCCAGCAGGAGCCCGAACAGCCATTGAGCGCCGTCGGCGTCCTCTTCGTCGTCATCCGGGACGTGGACGTCGCCGCACCTCCATGCGGAGTCCGCGCGCTCCCGCCACAGGCACACGGTGGCCCGCGGAAGCCCGTTGTGGTCCGCGAAAGCGGGCTCATCCACGTACTGGCGGAAGACCTCCGGGACCGACTCGAACAGCCCTGGCCAAGGCGCCGGCGGCGAGACGCGGTATGCGCTTATCGGTGACTCGTGGTTGCACGCCTGCGCATAGACCCCGGCTTCGGAGAACACGATTGCGTAGTCGTCGCCGCTCCCATTCCTCATCGAGGCCATCTCGTCGGACGGTGACCAGCGGGAGTCATACGAGTAGTAGCGCCACTCCCACTCGGGGCTCAGGACAGTGTCCAGCATCGCCATGGCCTTCGACCGGGCGCGCACAGTCTCGATGTCAGGCAGCTGTTCGATCACTTCATAGACGGACACGAGACAATACAAGCGGAGACCAGTGACAACACGTACACCAGATCGGCTGGTTTCGCCGCAACCATTCCGGCCATCCCGGTGTGCTCACCGATAGCGGGCTCACCGATCTGCCTGGACATTGCCGATGAGTGTCGCTACAAGCAGTCTGCCTTCTGGCAATCCGAGACGGGCTGGCACCAGGTCGATTACCACGATTGGGGCGTTCGACTGCGCCGCAGCAGCACAAGCCCAATCTCGCTGGTGATGGGACCACCTCCGGCCGCCGGCGCCGCGCCTCCGTGAAGGCGCGCCGAGCGGCCGTCGCCAGCGCTACGGCGAGATCGTCCGACACAACCGGGAGGCTCCCACGAAATCGAAAGCGAAGAGATGTCCACGCCGTTCTGACGGAGGGGCTCGTTAGGTTCTGGTGGCATGACCCGTACGACCCCGCCGCGCCCGGTGGACATCGCGGCCGTGTTTCCCGAGATCGCGCCGTTCGCCCGTACGGCCACGCGCCTTCATCCGCGGCCCGGGACGCCGGGCGTACGTGACAGCTCGGTCGGCGGACCTCTGCTCTGGCCCTCCGGCGAGCCGTGGCCGGTGTGCACTGAGCCGCACGAGAACGAGGGTGATTTCGTCCGCTTGGACGCCGAGCGGCGCCGCAGACGCCTCCTGTCGGCGGCCTGGGGACGGACACGCAGAGGAGAGCGGTCCGCCTTCACGCCCGAGGAACATGACGAGCTCCGCCGCCTCGATGGCGAGACCGCCGACCCCGATACGCCGACCACGATGCTCGCCGTCGCCCAGCTCTACCTCCGAGACGTACCTGACCTGGTCGGTCCGCCTGGAGCCGATGTCCTCCAGATCCTCTGGTGCCCGCGCGACCACGACTACATCCACTGCCCCGCGCTGGAGCTGCGCTGGCGGCGTTCGGCCGAGGTAACCGACGTCCTCGCCGAGCAGCCCGAGCCCGAGGTGATGGAGTACGAGTACCTCCCCAACCCCTGCGTCCTGCATCCCGAACAGTTCGTCGAGTACCCCTACGATGACTTTCTGCCGGGTGATCTGAGGGAGCGGATCAGGGCGTGGGAGAAGTCCAGCGGGAACCGGTACTTCTACGAACTGTCGATCGCCGATGGCTGGAAGGTCGGCGGCTACGCCGCCTGGAACCTCACCGACCCCATGCCGATGGTCTGCGACTGTGGAGCCGACATGGAACTGCTGCTGAGGATCGACAGCAGCGAATGGGACGGGACGCAGAGCTGGCGGCCCATCGAGGACGCAGGGCCTGAGAGCGAGTTCCACGAGCATCCGAGCCGATCGACTCCCACTGAGATCGTCATCGGCCGCGGTTACTCACTGTGGGTCTTCACCTGTCCGATCTCGTTCGACCACCCGCACCGACTGAGCATGCAGTAGGTGCGTGGCGGCGCCTGATCCGCTGTCATCAACATTGAGAAGACTGGAGGCCACCGTTGCCCACGCTGTATGACTTCGAGGCCTGGGAGCCGTTGTTGAGGGTTCTGCGGGCGGGTGACGCGAAGGCACTCGCCGCCCCGGGTGGGCACTTGTCGGGCCGGATCGGCCACGGTTCGTGGAGTGTACCGACGCCGCCGCGGCTCCCGCCGCCCGGCCGGGCCCTGCAGGTCGAGGACATGCAGGACGAGTGGGATGCGGTGAAGCGGGTGCAGAGCGCGCTCACCGACGCCGGTGTCGATGACATCTCGTTCGCCGTGGAGATGGGGCCGACCGGGCGGACCGTGCTCCGCCTGTTCACTCGCAGCCCAGCCGTGGAGACCGGCCTCGGGCCGCACCCGGGCTCGCTCATCCTGGTCGAGGGCTCCGTACCGGAGCCCTGGCGCCGGCTTCCCGACCCGGTAGCCGGGGCGGTCGCCGCTCGGTCGGCGGATCCGGCACTGCTGGAGCGGACGCTTCGGGAGCGGATCCCAGACGCGATCGGCGCCACCGAGGCGGAGATCGCCGCCGCGGAGGCACGCCTCGGCGTCGCGTTGCCCGACGAGCTCAAGGCGCTCTACCGGGTCACAAGGGGGCGATGGGAGGACTGGGGTGAGGACTACGCGGCTGTGGAGCGCGTCGTCGAGGCGGTCGGCTGTGAGCTCTTCCCGCTCGACGAGATGTACATCGCCGATACGGCGTCCCGTCCGTGCCCGTGGCGGTTCGCGGCGAAGGAAGCGGTCGTCACCCCACCTGAGGCCGCGGTGCAGGGGGTGGTCGGCTCACCCGGCTGGATCGCCTTCGGCGACAACGGAGGCGGCGACCGGATCGCGGTCGACCTGACACCGGGCCCGCGCGGACACCTGGGGCAGATCATCATGCTCAGCCACGAGCAGAGCATCGGCGCCGACCTGCTCGCCGACTCCCTCACCGACCTGGTGGTGAACCGGTGCGAGGGCCTGGACTCCGGCCTTAGGAGCGACGAGGCGCCGGTCGTGGCCAGGGTCAACCGAGTGAGCCTGCCGAGCATCCAGGCCGCCGCCCACCCTGAGCTGGAGGTCCTCAGCATCGGCGTCTTGGAGGGCGATCCGCTCAGCCTCGCCCCCGTCATCGAACTGCCCCGGCTGCGGACCCTCAGCGCCTACCCCGGCACGCTCGCCGACCCGCTCGAGATCGCCCAACTGACCGGGCTGGAGTTCCTGGAGCTCGGGCCGCAGGAGTGGCGCGTCCTCCTGGACGCCGGAGCCGTCCCGCGCAGCCTCTCGGCGGCCGCCATCGAGGTGCACGGCAATCAACACCCGCTTCCGATCGTGGCCATTGCCA
Source organism: Actinomadura alba (assembly GCF_014323705.1). Taxonomy (GTDB): domain Bacteria; phylum Actinomycetota; class Actinomycetes; order Streptosporangiales; family Streptosporangiaceae; genus Actinomadura_C; species Actinomadura_C alba. The sequence goes on along the minus strand of NZ_JABVEC010000009.1, from coordinate 86,635 downwards.
ACGAAATCCTCGCCATCTGGGACCGCCCCCCGATCACCCTGACCATCCTCGAAGGCGATCTCGACCCCATGGCGTAGTCAGTCTGGCGATGGCGAACGTCGACAGCGCCGCGCCGGCTCTCCGGACACCCGGGCACGATCGGCCGCCGTACCGCCGACTTTGACGACGCTTTCTGGCGGCCGACCAGGCCGGCATCGTCACTCGGTCGTTTCCGTCCTGTGGCTCGGGGCGGATGGCCGGTCCAGGAGTCTGGCCGAGACGTGCTCATGGGCGAGCAGGCGGAGTGCCGCGATGAGCCTTTCGCCGAGGATCGTCCCGATCACCACGCTCTCGGCGATCTGATCGGGATCCGGTCGGGAGGCGACCGCCGTGACCTCTCGTTCGGCGAACCGCTCAGCGGCGTCCGCGTAGGTGTCCAGTTGGTCGGCCAGGTCCTCCCGGCCGAGCGAGTGCAGGACCGCGATGGTCTCGACCAACGTGGCGATGGCGGGCGCGTCCGGCTCGACCGCCCACCCGCGCTTCTCGATGAATTCGCGCACCTGAGCTTCGGCGGCACCGCGCGCCCCGTCGTCGGCAGCCGGCTGTGGAGCCGGGGTGACGGCGCGGTGGACCGCGCCGATCCGGCCGCGCAGGGACAGGCTGTCGGAATCGAGTGATTCCAGTACGTCTCTGACGCGCGCCACGGGGAGGTGCGCCAGGTCGATCAACGCCCGGACCAGTTGCAGCCTGCGCAGGTGCGCATCGGTGTAATTCGCCTGGTTGGGGCTGGTCAGCTCGCCGGACGGCAGCAGCCCCTCCCGCAGATAGAACTTGATCGTCGGTACCGAGACACCCGACCGCCGGCTCAGCTCTCCGATACGCATCCTTGCCGTCCTCTCATATGGAGAGTATAACTATCCATAAAGCGGATAGTGTGACTATCCATTCTGAATCGGAGGAACATGATCTACCTGCTCCTCGGCGGCGCACTGCTGTGCTTCCGCCTCTTGGGCGCGCTCGGTGTACGGCGGTTCGCGAGCTGGTCCGTCAGTGCAGCGCATGCGCTGGCGGTCATGCTCGTCGTCACGGCGAGCGCGCACTTCGTTCCAGCGAGCGTGACCGTGATGCCCGACCACGCCGACCTCGTGCGGATGGTGCCCCCGATCGTGCCGTTCGCCGACGCGATGGTGTACCTGACGGGGGTCCTCGAACTCCTGGGGGCGGCGGGCCTGGTCGTGACCACGACGCGCTGGGTGGCCGGGGTGGGCCTCGTCGCTCTGTTCGTCCTGCTGCTCCCGGCGAATATCTACGCATCCATCGCCGACGTTCCCTTCCACGGGGGAGAGCCGACCCCGCTCTGGCTGCGTATCCCCGAACAGGCTCTCTACGTCGGAATCGCGGTCTGGGTGGTCCGATCGTCCAACGGCGCAGCGGCCCGGCGCCTTCTGCACCGGCCGCGCACCGGTCCCGCATGGCCGGTATCGGCATCCCGGTAGTCCTCGCCAACCTGATCAAGAGAGATCGCCATGAAGACGCTTGCCCTCAGCACCGAGTCCAGGATGATCGCCGGAGCCGTACTCCTGACGATCGTCACCATCGAGGTCGGCGGCTGGTTCATGACCCGGATCGTCCGCGGCAACGTGCCGATGACCGACTTCCAGCGGTCCTTCGCGCGCGCCGGGCACGGCCACGCCGGAGTCCTCGTGCTGCTCAGCCTGATCGGCCTGCTCTACGCGGACGCCACCGGCCTGACCGGGGTCCCGCTGTGGATCGCCCGGCTGGGCGTGCCCGTGGCCGCGATCCTGATGTCCGGCGGATTCTTCGCCGCTTCCACCGGCCGAGGCACCACCGCGCCCAACCGGTTCATCTGGATCGTATGGATCGGCGCGCTCTCCCTGGCGGCGGGCGTGCTCAGCCTCGGCATCGGCCTGCTGACCGCCTGACGTAGGAGACCGACGCCTTCAGTAGCCGCGGTGTTCGCTGACGACCAGTCGGCGTTCCGCCCGGCCTCCAGCGGTGGGATCATCCTGATGCGAATTGTCGACTTGCAGCGGCCCGCTCACGCCAAGGGCGGTTTAGGTTATGGCGTGACGGTTGAGTACGCACAGAGGAGATATTCGCTCGTGACAGATGACTCGCCCGCACCGCACCCGAAGCCATCGGACGCGATAGATACGACTGTGCCGCACTCAGCGCGGATCTGGAACTATTGGCTGGGCGGTAAGGACAACTACGCCGTTGACCGGGCAGCCGGTGACAAGTATCGCCAGGCGTTTCCCGGTGTGGACGAGATCGCTCGGGCGTCCCGGCATTTCCTTACCCGCACCATCCGCTACCTGGCCGGCGAGGTCGGCATTCGGCAGTTCCTCGACATCGGCACGGGCTTGCCGACCGTCGACAACACCCACGAGATCGCGCAGCGGCTGGCCCCGGAATCACGGATCGTCTATGTGGACAACGATCCTCTGGTGTTGGTGCATGCCCGTGCGCTGCTGGACAGCACCCCTGAGGGCGCCAGCGACTACATCCATGCCGACCTACGCGAGCCGGACGAAATCCTTGACGCCGCGGCGAAGACGCTCGACTTCAGCCTGCCCACCGCTCTTATCCTCAGCGGGATTCTCGGCCATGTCCACGACACCGATGAGGCGAGGTCAATCGTCAAGCGGCTGCTCCGCGCGCTGCCCTCCGGTGGTTACCTGTCCATCAACGACGGCACCAGCGTCATCGGCGGCGAGGTGTACGAGCAGGCCCAGCAGGGCTACAACAAAAGTGGCGCGGTACCGTACAACCTCCGCACCCCCGAAGAGATCGCAAGTTTCTTCGAAGGACTGGAACTCGTGGAGCCCGGTGTTGTTTCGTGCCCGCTGTGGCGGCCGGACCGGCAATCGAGCGATGACCCGCCGGCCGCAGTCGACGCGTTCGGCGGCGTCGGACGAAAGCTGTGAGGCGCTGACCGCCTGCCCGATCGGACTGCGAAGGTGTTCGGGGCGACGCCCCGCCGTGCCGGAGCAGCGGGGCGCCGGCCCCTCGAAGGTCGTGTCCTTGAGGGATGTGTCAGTCGCGGAGCACTGCCAGATCGAGCCGGCGCGATCGTCGCCGGGCACCGGACCGATCGGGCAGTCGTCCGGCTACGTCACTACGCGGAACCGTAGGTGCGTGACCGCGTCGGATGCGATCACTTGCGTGCGCTCCAGTTCGATGGGGCTAAGACCTTCCAGCAGGCTGGTTCCGCCGCCCAGCAGTACCGGCACCAGGTTGATCTGCAACTCATCCAACAGCCCGGCATCCAGGAACTGCCGCCCCGTCTGTGCGCCCATCAAGACCACGTCCTTGTCGCCGGCCACGGCCTGGGCGGACTTGAGGCTGCTTTCGATGCCTTCGGTGACGAAGGTGAAGGTTCCGCTCTTCATGACGAGCTCACCGCGGGCCCGGTGGGTGAGTACGAAGGTCGGCGCCGGATATGGCGTGTCCTGCCAATGGGGCAAGCCGACGTCGAACGTGCGCCTGCCGACCACGACCGCGCCCACGGAGGCGTACGTCGCCGCGATGACCTCCTTGTCCCGCGGGTCGGGACGGTCGGTGAACATCCACTCATGCAGCCGCATGCCGCCCTTACCCATCGGCTGCTCCACGCTGATATCGGGACCGGCGACGAAACCGTCCAACGACATGCTCATGTACAGCACCACAGTGCCCATCGATGCCTCCTGAACCGTCCTCAGACCGGTCCGCCTTCACATACTCACCCGCGCAGAGCCCATGTGACATCGCGCCCGCGTGATGACCGTCTTGGCCCAATAGCCGTCGCGTCACCGTAGCGTTGGCCGCCGACACTTCCCGGTGCCGTCGGACCGCGTCATGACCGAACACCGAAAATGCTCTAGGGATGTGTCAAATCGTGGAGGACCGTGAGGTCGATTGGGATCGCCGCCCACTGACCGACACGAGCCGTTGATCGGATCGTGCACCCTCGCCGGTGCAGGTGGCACGCGTAGCGATCAGTTAGCGGTCGATGGCCTCCTCGGGTGAGCCCCGGTCAGGACGCGAGGAGCTGAGACACCCGTTGATGCGACCCGCGTGCTATCGGGCCGACACTGGCCCCCACCCTGTCGTGATCTTGCGGTTGTTCGCGGCCCTGCTGGCGTCGGGGTGCGAACAACCGCAAGACCACGGGGGGCAGCAGCATTGAGCCTTAGTGAGTGTTTGACAGGCGTGCCGGACGGCGTGTCCGTCGGGCAAGTCGATCTTTGGTCGAGGGTTCCTGTGTGGAGCGGACGCGGACTTATGACTCGGACCAGACCCTGCGCGGCATACACCCTGGCAGTTACAGGGCAGTCGCGGTCTCTTCCAGGATGCTGGCAAGTGCGCCGTAGTCGACGGTTTGCCCTTCTCTGATGTCGACGGCTTTGCGTTCACCGTTGCCCAATGCCCGAAGAAGCCCCTTGACCTCCGGAATGTCCGTTGCGTTGAACACCATGAACGAGACCTTGTCCTTGGCCACCGCGATGACAGCCGCGTAGTGCCCGTTCTTGAGGTAGTGCGGCTTGCCGTACTGGAGCCGCTCCTCGACATCTGGAATGGTCTGGCCGACCATCGCACGTAGTTTCTCGCACACATCGATCTGCCACGGCTGTGCCTTGTTGATGTACTGGGTGACATCGTCACTCATGGTGTTCTCCTTCACGTCGTTGCCAAAATGATGGTCTATATCTAGACCGATGCACGTCGACTAGCTGGGTCTCGTCGTAGATAACGAAATAATTCGTCAGGATACGGGCGGCTCGTCTCAGGGGTGCGTGGGGCGGTAGGTCAGGACGACGACGCCCGATGTGAAAGTGGTGCTGTCGACGAGTTCGACGGTGCTGGCGCTCTCGGGGCGGAAGAGGGCCTCGCCGCCGCCCTTGATGACGGGGTAGATCCAGACCTTGTACTCGTCCAGGAGCCCGTGCTTGGCCAGATCGTCGGTGAGTCGGCCATTGCCCCAGATGAGGATGTCCTTGCCGTCTTCGGATTTCAGCGCGGTCACAGCTTCGACGAGCTTGTCGCCCGGGATGATGTGGGAGTTGTCCCACGCGGCCGGCTTTTCGAGGGTCGAGGACACGGCGTACTTGGCGATGCTGTTGACGTGGTCGGCGTAGAGGTTGCCGCCCATGGCCGGCCATGCCTGGGCCATGCCTTCGTAGGTGACGCGGCCGAGCAGAAGCGCGTCGCACCCGAGCGTGAGGTTCAGGGCGTACGCCATGGCGTCCTCGCTGTTGTGCTGCATGGACCACAGGTGCGGGTTGTCGATGAACCCATCGAGGGTGGCGTATGTCGAAGCGATGATCTTGCGCATTTTGGGCTTCCCCTTCTTGTGGCCGTGGCGATCAACTGATGAGGACTGTATAGTCAAGCATCGTGACAGTCAAGCTTCGTGACTAAACTGGAGGGCTCATGGGTGACGACCGGCCGGAACCGGACGTGGGCATGCTGACGGGCACGTTCATGCGTGCTGTTCAGGACGAGCTGTTCGAGACCCTGGCCAAACAGGGACATCCGGACGTGCGGCCGCGCCACGGTTCGGTGCTGGCCTTCCTGGATCGCGACGGGGCTCGGGCGACCGAGTTGTCCCAGCGATCGGGCCAGCACAAGCAGATTGTCGGCACGATTGTCGACGAACTCGTCCAACTCGGTTACGTCTCACGGGAGCCCGATCCCCGTGACCGCCGAGCCAAACTCGTCGTCCCCACCGCCTACGGCCTTGACGAGATCACGCGAGCCCGCGCCATCCTTGCGGCGATTGAGCGCCGCCATGAGCAGGCGCTCGGCGCAGAGGAATACACCAGCTTCAAGGCGGCGCTACAGCGGATCACACGCCTGCAGCGGCAGTGGCGCGACGTCCGTAGGGCGCAACCCAAGGAGTAGAAATCCAGCGGCTCGCGCCACACCGGCGCGGGACCGATGCCATCCATGACGCTGTCTGAGCGACGATCTTCGACGCTGTCTGGTGTACCTGGCCACACCACCAAGAGACGACGGAGGTCACGTGAGTTGACGGTCTTGATCGAACAGACCTGGCACGTACAGCAGCGAATTGCCGCCCAAGGATGGGAGTGAGGTACCGGTGTCGCCGGATCTCCTGGTAGCTCAGCGTCGACTGGGCGGCGAGCGGATGTCCGGCCCGGACGGTGGCCACGACCGGAACGTCAGCCTGTCGCGTCATACCCGGGACGCCGAGCTCGTCGGACGGTCGGGGATGTCGTGGTGGCCATGGCGCGCGCGATCCTTGATTTCCGCGGTCGTGGACCGGCCGGGCGGCGGTGGCGCCCGGTTCAGGTCGTGAGCGCGGGCGCGAGACCGAACGTCGGCACCAGGCTCGGGTCGTTGAACGCCGTGATGCGGCTGATCCGGGGCCCGATCAGGGTCAGGACCTGGACGCCGTGCGCCTCGCACCGGCCGTCGCCTGCGCGCTCGTATGCGAGGAGGGCGGCCTGGCCGTTGGCGCGGGTGGGCACCATCCGCCACAGCTCCTTGCGTAGTACCCGACCGGCCAGGAACCCGACGACGGCCTGCCGGCCGGTGAACCAGGTCGGGATCGGCGGCATCTCCAGCTCGACGTCGGCCCGCAGCAGCTTCACCAGCGCGTCGGGGTCGGCCCGGGTGAACGCGTCGACGTAGGCGTCGAGGAGGGCTCTTCGGGTTTCCTCGTCCGGCTCGGCCAGGTCGTCCTCGACCGGCCCGGCTTCGGCCAGATGGGCCCGGGCGCGCCGGAGCGCGCTGTCGACGGCGGCGGTCGTCGTGTCCAGCATCTCGGCGACCTCGGCCGTCCGGAACGCCAGCACGTCGCGCAACGTCAGTACGGCCCGCTGTCGCGCGGGCAGGAACTGGAGTGCGGCGATGAAAGCGAGCCGCACTCCAGTCCTCCCGGCCACGATCGCCGCCGGGTCGCCGGCGCCGAACAGCGCGTCGGGCGCCGGTTGGAGCCACGCCACCGACGGCTCGTGGGGAGCCATGGCCACCCGGTGATCGTCCGAAGGTGCGCCCAATCCCGACGGAAGTGGCCGCCGGGAGCGGCTGCGGAAGCAGCGTGACGAACCGGATGTCCAGCCCGGCCCGCTCCGACTCGTCGGCCGCGTACCCGCGTATGTACCGAATGGCGGCCTTGGCGCTCGCGTATCCGCCGCTGAGCGGGGATCCGCCCAGGACGGCTCCGCTGGACATCGCGACGACCACACTGCCCGGAGCCAGCGGTTCCCGCAGCGCCGCCCGGGTCCAGGTGAAGACGTGCCGGGTGTCGGCGTGCCAGTTGCGGCTGAAGGTCTCCCAGGTCTGCTCGTGCACGGGCGCCATGTGCGGCGTGGCCCCGGCGTTGAGGACGAGCAGTCCTGGACGGTGTTCGCGGATCACGTTCTGCGCGAGAGCTTCGTCGGTGGCATCGGCGGCGACGGGTGTGAAGCCCTCGCCGAGTTCGTCGCGTACGGCGAGCAGCCTCTGCTCGTCGCGGGCGATGCCGACGACGCTGGTGCCCGTGGTGACGAGCGCGGCGGCGATCGCGCGCCCGAAGCCGCGGCCGGCACCGGTGACAACGGCGGTCTGGAAGAGATCGGACATCGGACACTCCGGAGTGGTGGTCGGGTTCGGTCCGCATCAAGACCAGCGGCCGGAGGAGAATCCGTCGCTTCGGCCGAAAGCGAGGGAGTGATGTCGGTCATAGGAGCTCGGCCACTTCCTGTCCGGCCGGGACCCGCGCGATCCCGAGGTCCCCGAGGCGCGAATCCGCGATTAGGAGCGGATCAGGGCCGTACCTCGCGACGGCTGTCGACCCCGGTGCCGTAGGCGGGATCGCGGCCGGGGACGTGAACTTCCCAAGTGGCCGCGTGTGCGCGGTAGAGCCGCAGGCCGGCGTCGCCGCTCAACTCGTCCGGCCGGAACCGTACGGCGCCCGGATCGACGTTGGCGAACGCCTCGGCGCAGCTGCGCGGCAGTTCGTCGTCGGCGACGATCGAGGCGGTGGCGCCGACGTAGACGGCACGCCCACTGCCGATCTCGGCGGTGGAGTCGAAGATGACGATGGCGACCTCTGGCCGGGCGGCGACATTGCGGGAGTGCTGCGCGTTGGGTGAGGAGACCCAGTAGAAGGTCTGGTAGCCGACATGGGTGAAGTACACGGGCGACACTCGCGGCCGGTGGTCGGGCTCGGTCGTACCCAGGGTGAGATAGCGGTTCGTGTCGATGACGCTCCGCGCCATCTCATCCAGATCGTCGGGCAGGTTCATCTTGCGGCTCCCTGATTCGACCGGATACGGCGCCAGTTCGCGATCAGGCCGGAGCCTAGCCGCCCAGGTGCGAATCGCCTCTCTGGAGGACGCCGAAAGGAAATCGCACCCAAGAGGGCATCTATGTGCGGACGAGCAGGCCGGCGAGCGTGGCCTGAAGGATGTCGCCGTACATGGCGGTGAAGTCCACCCGGGACGCCGCGAGCCGGGGGTCGGCCGTGGCCCGCGGACCGGTCTATCTGGATCGTGGAGTCCGAGCCGATGTAGCCGAGAGGAGTCGGCTACAGTCGGCGTTCCGCCCGGCCTCCAGCAGCGGTAACGGCGGCGGCACGGGCTAGCTTTGCGGCGTTAACCTTAGCCACAGCTCTTTATACCTCCGACTCGGGTTCGCCCGTATTGGGCGAACGTTGGGGTTATTCAGATGTTGATAGTTGGGAGTCAGTGCGTGGCAGTTGGGACAGAGGAGCCGCACCTCGTCCGGGCGGTTCCTGGTTCGATCTCCGGTGATGTGGTCCACGTGAAGCGGCACCCGGCCCGACACAGGGTTGACCTTGTCCCAACCGCATCCCTCGCAGCGCTGGCCGCGCAGGTGGACCAGGGCGTGACGAACCCGCCAGTCGGGGCGACCTTCCGTGGTGCCGCTGATCTCTCCTGACTGCCAGCCCTTGACCCATTTCAGGAAGCGACTCTCGCTCTCGTAGCGGTCTTCGTCGTAGCACTTCCATGAGCAGTAGGGGCCCCTGGAGCGCAAGGGGCGGTCGGTGGTTCCGCATCGCCTGCAAGGGCCGTACTTCTCGACCAGTGCAGCGAGTGCCTGTTCCCGCCGCGTCTTGTCTGCGCACGCACGGCTACAGTGCTTCGCGCGGCGGGTCGGGATGGGCTCCCCGCACTGGGGGCATGGAGGCTTTGGCTTCCGGATAGCTGCCGCCCTTTTTTCTGCTGTTCCACGTAGGGAGCATTTCTGTGAGCAGAAACGGGGGTTGGAAGTAGACGTACCGCAGTGGTCGCATGGATGTGCTTGCACTATTAAATTCTAGCCTCAACTCAGAGCAAAGTATCGGATCTCGTTCGCTTGTTCCGTTTTATTCACAGTAGAAAAAGCTCGCCCTTGGCGTCGCGCGTACCCAGGAGCGCCTTCGCACGTACGGCCGGACGGCCGGGACTTGGACTTCACGGCCGCCCGGTCGCGGGCGCGGTTGAACTTCGCCATAACGCAGGGGCTCCTTCCTGAGGGTGGGGAGGAGCCCGAGACTTCGCGGTGGTGCCCGAGATCAGTAGTCGGCTACGGAGACGAAAGTGACCCGGGCCGCTGGTCGACGCCGACCCAAGGGCCGGCGGCGGGATTCGAACCCGCGTCTCTCCTTTGCAGAGGAAGTATCCGTTGCCTGCGCACGGGGAGGGTGCTTATGTGAAGGTACGCATATCCGCCCGCGCGCATCTCATTTTTCGGCATTGTCAGTCAGAGGCGCCGGTGCAGGCCTTGAGCCCGACATGCCGGGTGATCACGGCGGGGGACCGCCGGCCATCACCAGGTTGACCAACGTCCCTGGGCAGTACGTCTAGGTGACGGCGATGGCGGGAGCGACGCGCGCGGATCCGATGCCACGGTCGGGCTTGCCGAGACGATCAGGTCACCGGCTCGGTCGTGTCCACCCCGGTCCCCATGGTCAGCTACTGCGCGAAACGCGCAAGAAGTATTCACAATGCGCGTAACGCGCAGTACTGTGTGGAAGCCCGTGCGCCGAGAGGGTGTTATGGGTGGATTCGTCCCCGCTGTGCGTAGAGGCGTCGGCGAGACAGGGAGTGTGCGGTGCAAGTTCCGATCAAGAAGAGCCTGGACAGGATCCCGGGCGGGATGATGATCGTCCCGTTGCTGTTCGGTGCCGTCCTGCACACGCTGTTCCCCACCGCCGGAACCTACTTCGGGTCCTTCACAGGTGCACTGTTCAGCGGCTCCCTGACGATCCTCGCCGTGTTCTACGTGTGCATGGGCGCGAGCATCGATGTACGGGCCACGCCGTACATCCTGAAGAAGGGCGGCGCGCTGTTCGGCGCCAAGGTGCTCACTTCGATCATCGTCGGGGTGATCCTCGGCCGGTTCCTCGGAGAGGCGCCGATCGATTCCGGCTTCTTCATCGGACTGTCGACGCTGGCGGTGGTCGCGGCGATGAACGACACCAACGGCGGCCTGTACATGGCGCTGATGGGCCAGTTCGGGAAGCCCAAGGACGTCGCCGCGTACTCGGTCATGACCATCGAGTCGGGCCCGTTCCTGACCATGGTGACGCTCGGTGTCGCCGGGCTGTCCGCCTTCCCTTGGCAGACCCTGGTCGGAGCGCTGCTGCCGCTGCTGATCGGAGCGATCCTCGGCAACCTCGACCGTGACCTGCGCGCCTGGCTGGGTGGGGTGACGCCGGTGCTCATCCCGTTCTTCGCCTTCGCGCTCGGTGCGAGCATCAGCCTGACGAGCGTCTGGAAGGCCGGGCTGCTGGGACTTGGCTTGGGCGTGGCGGTCGTCGTGTTCAGTGGCACGATCCTGTTCTTCGCCGACCGGATGACCGGCGGGACCGGCGTGGCCGGTCTGGCGGCGGCCTCCACGGCCGGCAACGCGGCCGCGGTGCCCGCGATCGTGGCCAGCGCGAACCCGGCGTACCAGGAGGCGGCCGTGCACGCGACCGTGCTCGTCGCGGCCTCGGTCGTGGTGACGGCGATCCTGGTCCCGATCGTGACCGCATGGTGGGCGCATCGGGTGGACGGACGGGAACAGGCGGAGGGCGGGTCCACGGCGAACGTCGAGAAGACCGCGTGACGGAGACCGAGATGGAGATCATGACCGGTGCCGGCGCCAGGATCGTGATCGTGGCCGACGACCTCAGTGGGGCCGCCGACAGTGCGGTCGCGTTCGCGGGCCGGGCGAGAACAGCGGTGTCGGTGGACCCGGCCGCCGGATGGCCGGACGCGACGGTGGTCGCGGTGGACACCGACAGCCGGTACGCGCCCGTCGATGTCGCCCAGGCTCGGGTCGGCGCCGTCGCAGTGCAAGCCGCGGCCGTGGGTGCTCGCGTGATGAAGAAGATCGATTCGACGCTGCGCGGGAACGTGGCCGCCGAGATCGCCGCTGCGGCCAAGGCCGTGGGCGCGGCGCAGAAGGGCTCTCGCCGACCCGGGCTGGCTGTGATCGCTGCGGCCTTCCCCGCCACCGGCCGTACCACCCGCGGGGGTGTCGTCCACGTGGCGGGACGGCCGCTGGCCGATCGACGGCACGGGGGCGACATCGGCGCGTTGCTCGCCGAGGCGGGACTGACATCCGAGGGGTTCGGCCTCGATGTCGTCCGGAAACCCGCGACACTGCGTGCGCGTATCGCGCAGGCTTACACGGAGGGCCTGGACGCGGTCGTCTGCGACAGCGATACCGACGCGGATCTGGCCGCTGTCGTGGCGGCCGCTGAAGATACCCCACATCCCGTCCTGCTGGTCGGGTCGGGCGGCATCACAGCGGCGATGGCGGCCGCCGCGAGTGATGTGGGCGGCGGCGCGGACGGCACCCCCGTGTCTGGCGGCGGGCCGTTGGCGAGCGCTCCGGCGGTGCTCCCCGGACCGTCGCTCGCCGTCGTCGGCAGCTACTCGGACCTGGCCCGTGCGCAACGTGCAGCGCTCGTGGCGGCCGGCTGGACACCGGTGGTCGTCTCTCCGGGAGCCGGGGACGTGGGGGACGTGCGCGCCGCGGCGATGGCCGTGCGCGCGGGACTGGCCACCGGCGACGTCGTCCTTTCCCCCGATCCGGACGCTCCTGTCGACCGTGGCCAGGCCCTCTCCACGGCGCGGGCGCTGGGTGCCGTGGCGGTCGCCGCCCTCGACGGCGCCACCGGCACCACCGGCACCACGGCCGGCGATACCACGACCGTGTCCGTCATCGCGGTGACCGGCGGTGAGACCGCCCGCGCCGTACTGGCCGAGTGGGGCGCCACCGAGATACGGCTGATCGGTGAGTTGGAGCCTGGCGTCGTGGCCGGGCGACTGGACGGGACGAAGGCACTGCTCGTCACCAAGGCCGGCGCGTTCGGTGACCCGTACACGCTGGTCCGCGTCCTGCGGGCGGTACGAGGGGTGGCTCGGACACGCGCAGGCGCATAGCGGGGCAGCACCACACAGATGAGAACACGTAGACAGCGAACAGAGGGAGGCGTGATGGAACGCCCGATCGTCGGGATCACCATGGGGGACGCGGCGGGCGTCGGACCGGAGATCATAGTCAAGGCGCTCACCGTGCCCGAGGTGTACAAGAGCAGCCGTCCGCTGGTCATCGGCGACGCAGACCGTCTGCGGCGGGCCGCCGCGATCGTCGGGGCGGGGGTGGAGATCGGCGTCGTGAACGGCCCGGAGGACGCCGGCTTCACATTCGGCGTCATCGACTGCGTCGACCTCGACTGCGTACCGGCGGATCTGCCGTTCGGTGAGCTGAGCGCCCAGGCGGGTGAGGGCGCCTACCGCTTCATCGAGCGAGCCGTGGCGCTCGCGGTCGAGCGCCGTATCGATGCCATCTGCACCGCACCGCTCAACAAGGAGGCCCTGCACGCCGCCGGCCACCGCTATCCCGGGCACACCGAGCTGCTGGCCGAGCTCACCGGCACCGACGAGGTGTCGATGATGCTCAGCGCTCCAAAGCTGCGCGTCATCCATGTGACCACGCACATCGGCCTGGTCGACGCGGTGCGGCGTATCGAAGCCGGGCTCGTCGAGCGCACGGTGCGACGGGGTCATGCCACGCTCATCAAGGCCGGCATCGACGCCCCCCGGATCGCCGTGTGCGGTATCAACCCGCACGCCGGCGAGAACGGCCTGTTCGGGCACGGTGAGGAAGAGGAGAAGGTCGTACCGGCCATCGAACGGCTGCGCGCGGACGGGATCGACGCTCAAGGGCCGCTGCCCGCCGACACCGTGTTCTTCCGGGCCGTGCGCGGCGACTTCGACCTGGTCGTCGCGATGTATCACGATCAGGGCCACGGGCCGGTCAAGGTCATGGGCCTGGAGGCAGGCGTGAACATCACCGTCGGCCTGCCGGTCATCCGTACCAGCGTCGATCACGGCACCGCGTTCGACATCGCCGGTACCGGACGCGCCGACCACGCCAGTTTGCTGGAAGCGATTCGACAGGCCGTCGAACTCGCCCCGGAGCGCGTGGACGACGGTGGACGCGGACAATAGGTACGTGAGATCCGAGGAACGCCGCGCCCGCATCCGGAACCTACTGCGCGCGCGGCCGGTCACGGTCGAGGAGATGGCCGCGCTTTTCGACGTCTCTCCTTCGACCGTCCGGCGGGACCTGGCCGTGCTGAGCGACACCGGCGCGGTCGTGCGTACGTACGGCGGAGCGCTTTCGGCGGCGCCCGGTGAGGAGCCGGTGCACGAGCGTGAAAAGCTCGCGCTGACGCAGAAGGCCGCGATCGCCAAGGTGGCGGAGGGCAACATCCGCCGCGGAGACCTGCTGCTTCTCGACGCGGGTACGACCGTCGGGGCACTGGCGGCACGCCTGGCCTCATGGAACGGGATCACCGTGGTCACGAACGGTCTCACCACGCTGGCGGCACTGGCCGACAGCGACGGCGTCGAACTGATCGCCCTCGGCGGGGCCGTACGGCATATCAGCCTCGGGATGATCGGTCCCATCGCGGAGAACGCGCTGCGCGGCATCACCGCCGACGCGGTCTTTCTCGGCGCCGACGGAGTCGTGGCCGGCCGTGGAGTCTGCGAGGGCACCGCGGAGCAGGCGGCCTTGAAGAGACTCATGGTCGAGCAGGCGCGCGAGATCTATGTACTGGCCGACTCGACCAAGCTCGGGCGGGCCGACAGCCACTGGTGGACGGTACTCGAGCGGCCCTGGACGTTGATCACTGACGAGGACGCCACGCCGGACCAGCTCGCCGCGTTCCAGAACCGGCCCGAAATCTCAGTGTCCATCGCCGTCCCGTAACGGCTTGCATCGCGGCTGTGTTTCCTGAGATCGCGCCGCTCGCCCGTACGGCCACGCGTCTTCATCCCTGGAGAAGGTCGGCGAGTCGGCCGGACGGCCACCGATCCGGCCGCGGACGCGGGCGGCGGCCAGCCCCTCGTGATAGGCGTAGCGCCCCACGATGTGGAGAGGTTTCGACTACTTCCCGCGGAGAGATTCCGGGCTGCGGGCTCGGGCATGGTGGTCGACGATGCGGGTCAGCAGCCGGATGAGTTCCTCGCGTTCAGTGTGCGAGAGCGGGGCGCACAGGTCCTCTTGAATCTGAGCCAATACGCCGTCGAGGTGTGAGAGGCGATGACCCCCTTCGGGGGTGATTGTGATGATGTTCCGCCTGCGGTCGGTGGGGTCTGGTGAGCGCTCGATCAGCTTCTTGTCGGCCAGTTCGTTCAGTGCTGCGACGACATCGCTGCGGTCGATGCCCGTGCGGCGGCCCAGCTCGGCCTGGCTGGCGGGACCGAACTCCGCCAGTGCGGCCAGCAGCCGGTAGTGGTAGCCGCGGGCATCGGCAGCGGCGAACCGTTCGGTCACCAGGCGATGGCTGTGCGCGGAGACCTGGTTGATCAGCCAGCTCGGCACGCGCTTGAGACGCCTGGGTGGCGCTTGGTCGCCCGTCATCATGGCCGTCAGCCTACCGACTTGTTGGTTGAGCCCACGAATGTTCTATGATTGGCCAAGCCAACGTTGGCGCTACCAATGATATGGGGAGGCCATGGATCACGTCGACCGTCATGAGCTCACCGACCTCGTAGCCCGCCTCGGGCGCTTGTTGGACGAAAAGCGCTTCGGGGAGGTGCGAACCGTCTTCACCGAAGACGCCTCGGTCGCCACTGCCAGCGGTGCAGTACAGGGAATCGATGCCCTCGTTGAGAAGGCTCGCAGGATCCGCCCGCCCGGCGTGTTCACCCAGAGCTTCATCACCAACCCCCTCATCGACGTGGACGGTGACACAGCCACGATCACCGCCAACCTGCTCGCCGTCTTCGTCGGCCGGCCCGAAGGGCGAGGGCGATTGTTCGCCGAGCGCTACCACCTGACCGCCGCCCGCACCCCGCAAGGATGGCGGATCTCCCGGGTAGAAGGCGTACCCCTGTGGGAGGCCACCTTGCCCGAGGTCACCCCCTTCCACCCGGACGTCGTCCCCCACCCGGACGTCGCCCCCCAAGCGGACATGGACACCACGGCAGATCGTTCGCGGAGCAAACGTTAGTCGTCCGAACATTTGGACGCCGAATGAATCCCCTGGAGTTAAGACCATGATCAAACCGTTCCGCATCGACATCCCCCAGGCCGACCTCGACGACCTGACCGACCGGCTCTCCCGCACCCGTTGGCCTAACGAGGTCGCCGACGCCGGGTGGGACTACGGCTTCCCGCTGGCACGGCTCAAGGAACTGGCCGAATACTGGCGCACCGGCTACGACTGGCGCGAGCACGAGGCCAAGCTCAACGAGCTTCCGCACTTCACCACCGAGATCGAGGGCCAGAACATCCACTTCGTCCACGTCCGGTCTTCGAAGCCGGACGCGCTCGCGCTGATCCTCACCCACGGCTGGCCCGGTTCGTTCCTGGAGTTCCTCGACGTGATCGAGCCGCTGTCGCGCGACTTCCACCTGGTGATTCCGTCCATCCCGGGTTACGGCTTCTCCGGGCCGACCCACGAGCGCGGCTGGGATATCGTCCGGGTCGCGCGGGCCTGGGCTGAGCTGATGCGCCGTCTCGGGTACGAGCGCTATGGCGCGCAGGGTGGCGACTTCGGCTCGGGCATCTCAACGGCGCTCGGCGCGGTGGCACCCGAGCAGGTCGTCGGGGTGCACGTCAACTACCTGCCGACCCGGCCGGTCCCGGACGCCGACATTGAACTGTCCGAAACGGATGAAGCTCGGCTGGACAAGGTCAGGCAGCTGATGGCGAATCGGCCGCCGTACCAGGCTCTGCAGGCTCTCACCCCGCAGACCATCGGCTACGCGCTGACCGACTCGCCGGTCGGCCAGCTGGCCTGGATCGCCGAGCGCTTCGCACAGTGGACGGACCCTCGCTCGCAGATCAGTGACGAGCGGATGCTCACCGACATCTCGCTGTACTGGCTGACCGCTACCGCGGCTTCCTCGGCGCGGCTGCACCACGATGCTCCGCGGCGGATCGAGCCGTGCCCGGTACCGGTTGGCGTGGCGGTGTTCGCGCACGACATCACGCAGTCGGTGCGACCGCTGGCCGAGCGGCTGTACGACATCAGGCACTGGTCGGAGTTCGAGCGCGGCGGCCACTTCGCCGCGATGGAGGTGCCGGAGCTGCTCGCCGAGGACGTCCGGGACTTCTTCCTTACCCACATCAAGTACGACGACCGGGTCGCCACCCGATAGGAGAACACTGCTGGCCGCGGAAGCGCACAGCGGTGGCCGATCCCGTTGAAGCGACGGCCTCCAGGGGACGGCGGACTGCCCACCGCGCCCGGAGGCCGTCGCGTGAGGGTCAGTGCAGTTTGTACGACTTCGGCAGTCGCATGCCGCGCTCGGCCATGATCTCCCGGACGCGGTTCGGGTAGTCCGTGATGATGCCGTCGATGCCCATGTCCATCAGGGCCTCGATGGTGGCGGGGTCGTCGCAGGTCCACGGGACGACCTTGAGGCCACGCGCGTGCGCCGCCGACACCATCGCCTCATCGACATAGAAGCGGAAGCCCGGGTCGCCGATCTTTCCGTTCTGCGGGAAGCCGTACACCGGGGACAGTGCCGTGACGCCTCGGATGGAGGCGGCGGCCTTCACGAAGTCGCCGCCGAAGTCGTCGGCGTCGAGCCCGCCGAGCCACGGCGAGGCGCCGGGCTTGCCCACCTGGAGGAAGTCGTAGTTGGTCAGCGCCACCAGCGGCCAGGTCGGCGCGTGCCGGTGCATCTCCTTCAGCGCGCCCCAGTCGAAGGACTGGATGGTGACCTGGTCCTCGATCCCCGAGGCGTGGATCTCCTCGTACACCCGGCGGACGAACAGCTCGCGCGGCGCGGTCTGCTCCGGCGCGCCCGCCTCGACCTTGGTCTCGATGTTCAGCTTGACCTGCTTGGCGCGGTAGCTCTTGACGAGGTTCAGCACGTCCTTGAGCTCGACCATCCGGAAGCCGGGGATCACCTCCTGCTCGGGGTGATCGGCCGGCGGCTGGAATCCGCAGTCCATGGTCTTGATCTGGGCGAGGGTTAGGTCCTTGATGTACTTGCGGACGTACGGGTACATCGGGTCGCCGGGCGTGACCGGCGCGGTGTCGCGGCATTTCTGGGCGCTGACCTGCCGGTCGTGGGTGACGACGACCTTCTCATCCTTGGTGACCTGGGTATCCAGCTCCAGGGTGCTGACTCCCAGGCGCAGGGCCTTGGCGAAACCCTCCGGCGACTCCTCGGTGGTCAGGCCGAGGCCACCGCGGTGGGCCTGCAGGTCGAAGTGGGTCTTCTGGGGCAGCACCACGCCGGGCTTGTCGGCCGTCGAGGCGTAGCCGGAGGTTGGTGCGACGAGCGCCACGAGCGCGGGCACCACGGCCAGGCTCGCCAGCACACGGCTTACGGACATGAAGAAACCTCAGTTCCATTCGGTTCGCTTTGGCGCGACGACGTTAGTTCGCCGGCCGCCCCCGCCACGTGGCCTCGATGTGATGAGGTCGTGAACGTTCGCGGAACGTGGGCGCCGGCTACGGCGGACCGCAGCGGTTGCGGTACGGAGGCGAGCACCCCACGGTGCCGAAATGCTTGCAGCGCGGTGTCAGCAGGGGCGGAAGTCGGAGCCGATACGGTATGCCTCGACGTAGCGGGCGGCGCTCTGGTTCAGCTCGCCCGTCCACTGTGCCGCCAACCGATCGGCGAAGGTACGGCCGGATGAGACGATCTCGTCCAGCGGCGAGAGCAGGTCCAGGGTCTCCGGGCGTTCGAGGCCGCGCTTGATCCGCGCTTCCAGGCCCAGCCGGGACAGATCGAGGAGTTCGGCCGCCAGATCCCGCACCGAGTGTCCTGCCACCTTGGCGGCGAGGCCCACGCGAGAGACGTCTTCGACCAGTTCGAGCTGTTCGACCAGTGTCCGGCCCCGAGCGAGCTCCCACGCTGCGTCCCGAGACGCCGGATGGTAGGTGAGGCCGCTCCAGAATGCGGGGATCGCGCCGATGTACGGGTGGGGCGGCCCGTCGTCCAGCCGGACCTCGAGTGTCTCGCGCAGCCTCACGTGGGTGAAGACCTGTGAGAGCTGCATGTGCCAGTCGTTCTCGGTAAGCGCGTTGCCGTCGTCGAAGCCGTGCTCCAGAAGTTCCCCGAGGGGAACGTCGGGAGCATTCGTGTACCCCTCGGGCGTGCGCCGGTAGACCAGGGGCAGCGAGAGCAGCCACCGTGTCCAGTCATGGGCGGAGATGGACTCGGACATCGCGAACGGTGGATACCCGAACCGGCTCGGGTCCTCGCCGAGCAGCAGCCGCATTCGCTCGGAGAGTCCGCCGGTGAGCCGACCGCCGGCAAGGGGTGAGTTCACGAACATGGCGGCTGCGATGGGCAGTGCGGCCATCTGCATGCGGAGCTTGCGGTTCAGGTCTTCTTCCGACAGGTAGTCGAACGTCGCCTGCGTGGAGATCGCGAGAGCGGACATGCCCATACTCGCCTGGCCGAACGTTCCGGTTCTGGAGTAGTGCTCCAGCATCAGCCGGTTGCGGGTCGTCGGAACCCAGTGCGGGTCCCGCAGATCGTCGAACGGCAGGAAGGCACCGTTGAGCAGAGCGACGTCGTGGTCCGAGGCGACCTCGGCGAGCCGCTTCAGGGCTTCAAGTGCTTGCGTGACCACGCCGTGGACGTCGGCCGCCGGCGCCGACGCGTACTCGATCGCGCCGCCCGGCTCCAGGCAGAGCCTCGCTCCGCCGGGCAGCAGAGCACCGGTGAGCAACCCGTCTTCGAACGACGGCACGCCGTCCAGTGCCAAGCACGCGCTCTGCAGGACGTCACGGATGGCCTCATAGGGAACACACGATCCAGTGCCGGGCTCGACCGCTCCGCATTCGACCTCGATGCCGACTTTCTCAGCGTTGCTCGGCCGAAACGGCGTCGATAGATCGATCGCCGTCGGGTTTTTCACTCGTACTGGAGGTCGCATTGACCGGGAGCTCCATCTGCGGTAAGTGCTCGACCTTGCTGATCATATCCCGGAACTGCGCCCAAATGCCTCCTCGGGCGGGAACGGTGGCAGTGATCGCGTCCGCGTAGAGCGGGTCTCGAAGGCGAATCGCATGTGCGGCGGGGAGGTTCCAGAAGGGGATACCCGGAGAAAGGTGATGATCGAGATGATAGCCCTCGTTGTGGATGCCGAAAAAGTGCTTCGAAACGGCTCCTACGGCACGGTGCCTGGTCATTCTCACGTCGAGTGACCTCTCGGCCATGAGGGGGAAGTGCTCGAGCAACTCGATGTACCAGTTGACGAGCGGGAAGACGATCAGAAGCGGAACCAGCCAGTACACGAGGATCAGACGGCCGCCTCCCACCATGGTGGCCGCTGTGGCCACGGCGGCCACATAGGCGAGCACCCCCATGGACCGGTGCGTCACCAGCCGGCGATGGAGCAGTTCTCGGAGGACGGCCGGGGTCTGCGTGCCCACCAGGGGCGCGAGCAGGAATTTCACGACGAATCGTCGGCCGGAACGCCGTTGGTACAAGCCGGCCTGGACATGGGCGCGCAGGTCCGGATCCCTCTGTGGGTCCCCGAACAGGCCGTGATGGTCTCGGACGTGGGATCGCCGGTAGGCGGCGAAGGACTGCAAGATCAGGTAACCGGAAGGGTAGGTGCCGAGGAACCGGTTGAGCCTCCTGCTGCGGGCCAGAGTGCCATGTGCGGCCTCGTGCAGCAGAGTCGCGAGGGCTCGCTGGCGGGTCCCGATGACTGGTAATGCCACCAGTATGTAGAAGGCTGGGCTCTCGATGATCTCTGCGATGGTCACGGTCGCGACAATGACCGCCCAGTCGGAGATCAAGGCGACGGGACCGTGCCGGTTGTCCAGCCGGTGAAGTTCGCGAAGTGCGATAACGATCTGCCGTGAGAACCGATGGCGTTCGATCCGTCTCATCCGACCCTCCACAGGCGGAGATTCTACGCTCACAGACTCGTGGTTTCGTGGCACAAGACACAAACAAGTTCACATTTCGGTTGGGCCGATAAGGCGGTAACGGCGCCAAAATGGCGGGCAGTCGGGCAAATTTTCACGGTTGAGAATTTATGTCAACGGGTGGTAAAAAGTGGAAATCTGGCCGAGCTGGCCGTACGGAGGTGGTCATGCGGGGGGTACACACCATGGCTCTCCGGTTCTGGCGATCTCCGGCGTCCCGTTGGACCCTCCTCGGACTGGCCCTGTTCTTGTTCGGTCTGGAGATCTTCGGCCTCCGTCTCTTCGGCAAGGGGGTGAACGCCGGACAATTCGGCGATCTCGCCGCGTGGGCGCAGAGCATTGGAACGGTGGCCGCCGTGACAGTGGCGCTCCACCAGATCAGGCGGGAGCGGCTCGACCGCCTCGCCGATCTCGAACGCGCGGAGGTCAAGGAACGCACCCAGCTCTACAGCTGGATCGGGTTCAGGGAGACCGAGCCGCACGGCTGGTACCTGTACTTCAACAACCTGACGCCGACACCGGTCAACAGCTGGGTGCTCCGTGTCTGGGACGGTGACGCCGACACCGAAGAGGAGCCGGTAGGCACTCTCGACGTCAGCCGCGGTCGTCCCATCCCGCCGGGTTTCAGCGAGTACCGAACCTCATTCGCGGCGGAAGCCCTGACCGGGCCCCACTGTGCGATCGATTTCGCGGATGGGAACGGTGAATGCTGGCGCAGGACCTCCTCGGGCGGGCTCAGGCGGATCACCGAGGTGCGCCACGGCGAGCAGGTGCTCGCCCGGGATCCCCGGACCGTACGGGCCCTGGGGGCGGCATGACCGACCACCGGATCGACCTCGACGAACGCGAGGAGCGGCCGCAGCTCACCCGGTCCGCGGCCCTGTCGGACTATCTCGCCGGCGTCATCGAGGACACAGAGCACCTGGTGTTCGGCAATCCCCGGGGAATCGGCCAGGCCGCCCGGCTCCGCCTGAAGGACGTCTGGATTCCCCAGGACGTCACGGTGCGCGATGCCGGTACCGCCAGAGCCGAGGCGTCACCGGCGCAGCGCCGTGTGCTGGACCAGGACGAACCGATACAGATCGATGCGGCGCTCAACATGCGGATCTTCCGCAAGGCCGTGATCACGGGGAATCCGGGCTACGGGAAGTCAACGCTGTGCGCGAGGCTGGCGCACAAGCACGCGGTCGAGGCCAATCAGCAGGGTCGCGGCTGGATCCCGCTGCACGTGCCCCTGCGGATGGTCAACCAGCGCGGCGTCTGGTCGTCCCTGGAAGACCTCCTCCACCGGCTGCCTCAGATTCACGACCAGGCGCAGCGCACCGCCATCTTGGACGCCAACGTCCACGGGTACCTGTGGATCTTCCTCGACGGTCTGGACGAGGTGTCAACCGAGGCGCTGTCGGAACTGCGTCGCCGCATGGAGGTCGGCCCGCTCGCGTCCGCGAATCGGGTCACGCTCACCTGCAGGACGGCCGACTACTGGAACGCCCGGCCGCTCCGCCGCCTGGACGGCACTCCTGTGCTCGAACTGTCCGGTTTCTCCGAGGACGAGCTCGACCTGTACGTCGAGAACTGGCATGTGCACGCGGGTGCCGGCCGCACGGCGCAGATCCGCCAGCGGATCTCGCGCACCCGGCGACTCCTCGATGCTCACGGCGACCTGCGGGAGCTCGCGGAGAGCCCGTTGTTGGCCGCCGTGGTCTGTATCGTGGAGTCACAGCCGCGCGAGGCCAGGATGGGCAGAGCCGCGCTTCTGCGCCGTGCGATCGACCACCTGCTCGCCTTCCCCGAATGGCGGCGGGGCGGCGGCCGCGACCTCGAGCAGGAACAGCATGTCGACCGGGACATCCTGCGGCGGATCGCCAGCAGGCTCGCTTTCAGGATGCTGACGGAAGAGGGCGCGCTGGCCATCTCACGCAGCGACGTGCGCGGATTCATAGCCGGACAACTCGTCGAGCAGAACGTGGTCGACGGTTCGGACGAGGAAGACCTCGACGAGGCCAAACGCGCCTACTTCGACCGTCTCGTCGGCAGATCCTCCGCGGGCCTGATGCAGGAACGCGAGACCGGCTGGTACGAGTTCGCGCATCGCAGCTTCCAGGAGTACCTCGCCGCCCAGTACCTGATCTGGTTCGCGGAGAGACCCCATCGGCTTCGGCTGGCGGGGCGTACGGAGTGGCGTGAGGTCTTCGGTTACGCGGCGAGCATCGTGCAGGTCTCCGGTCAGGGTGCGGGAGATCTCCTCATCCTCGTACACAGGCTCCTAAAAGACGCGGACCCGGGCCTGCGCCCACCGGACGACGCCGAGGCGGCGCGCGAGGTCGCCGAGCGCGCCTGCCTCGCGGCCGAGATGCTGGCCGAGTTCGGCGTCGACGCGGCCCGCCAGTGGGGGCTTGCCGACGCCCTGAGCGGAACGCTCGAACCGGACACGGACGATCCGGCTTTCGCGGGGCTCTGGCCCTACGCCGTGCGGACGGTGCTTCGCCTCGCGGAACGGCAGGACCTACCCCGGCTCGTGCGTATGCGGGCCCTTTGCGCCGTGAGCCGCATCGACGACCCGCGGCTCTCCACCGAACCGGCGGGCGTGGTGGCGAGGCTGATGGAGATTCCCGGCGGGCGCGGGCAGGTCGGCACCAGTAGGCCCTTGGACATGCGCGAGATCAAGAAGACGCCGTCCAGCCCGCCGCTGGAGGTCACGGTGCGGCCCTTCAGAATGGCCGGATTCCCCGTCACCAACCGCGAGTACGCGGAGTTCGTGGACGCGGGCGGCTACGACGAGCCTCGTTGGTGGAGCGGCTCCGAGGCGAGCAGATGGCAGGCCAAGGACCCCAGCCTGCACCAGGAGCTCGTAGAGCTGTGGGAGAGCCAGAAGGAGCTGAACTTCGTCAAGGAGTTCTCCGAAGCGGAGTTCGCCGCGTATAACGCCGACAAGTCGACCCGCATCGCCCGGCGGACCATGGACCGTGATCTCCCGCTGTACTGGCACGACTCTCGGTTCAACCTGCCCACCGCGCCGGTCGTCGGCGTCAACCTGTGGGAGGCCGAGGCCTACTGTAGGTGGCTCCAGGACCGGCTGAGGTCGCTCGACCTGATCGGCCCGGATGAGGAGGTCGGCCTGCCCACCGAGATCGAATGGGAATGGGCCGCCGGACGTAGATGGAGCGGCACCGCGCGGGCCTACCCATGGGGCGATGAGTTCGACGACACCCAGTGCCTGGTTCGTGATTTCACGGAGGCGGAGCCGAGGATCATCCATTTCGGCGCCGTCCCCGTGGGATTCACCCGCATCGGGCTCGCTCCCGACGGCCCCGAAGACCTGGCGGGCAACGTCTGGGAGTGGGTCAGCAGCCTGAACTATCCGTGGACGGATCCACGCGACCGCGAGGCACGCGGCGGGCTCGACAAGAGGGTCGTGCGCGGCGGTTCCTGGTACAGCAGGGAACGGCTGGCGAGCCACGTCAGCTTCCGTGTCGAGGACCCACCGTGCAACGCGTACTGGGACCTCGGATTCCGAATAGTGGTCCGGAGGCGGCTCTGATGCGTCAACAGGACAAAGGGCGTCTCATGGTGCAGGTCGAAGCGGAGTGGCATCGGTTGACGTCCGTGGCGTTGGTACGTCCCACGCACTTCCGCCTCACCGAACCGGCCAACGAGACCCAGCGGCGTTTCTATGGCACCGACTCCGCCCCCAAATTCGACAAACTCCTCGCGCAACATGACGCGGTACGGCGTGCCCTCCTCGCCGAAGGCGTCGAAATCGTCGAGATACCGGCGCTGCCCGATGCGCCACTTCAATTCAACGTACGTGATGTGGGCGCCGTCATCGGCTCACGGTTCTTTCTCGGCCGAATGGGCCGGCGCATCCGCACCCCCGAGCCCGCGTGGCTCGCGACGTGCCTCGAGGTTGCCGCGTCGGCTCCCGAATCGGGGGTGTTCGAGGGCGGTGACGTGACCGTCACACCGGACAGGGTCTTCGTGGGCCTCGGAGAACGCACCAGCCTCAGCGGCTGCGCTTCGCTGACCCCGGACTCGCGGCAGATCGTCCCTATCCGGCTCGCCCCTGGCGTCCTGCACCTCGATGTCGCGCTCAACCTCCTCGGCCCGTCTCTCGGCGTCGTCCACCACCCGGCGCTCGTCGACGCGGCACCGGCCGGCTTCACGTGGATCGACATCACCGAGGACGAATTCCTGGAGCAGGCCGCGAACGTCCTTCTGCTCGGGCCCGACCGCGTCATGATGGATTCCCGGCACGTCCGCCTCCAGCGGATCCTGACCGATCACGGTTTCACCTGCGTCCCCGTGGAACTCGACGAGATCACCAAGGTCGGCGGCGGTGTCCGTTGCATGACCCTTCCTCTCACCCGGAGGCCACTGTGAGCCAACAAAAGATCGTTGTCACCGGCGCGACCTTTCCCGAAGCGGTTACCCAGCGGCTCCACGCTCGAGGGCTGACGGTCGTCACCGTCGCGGGCAATCTGGATGAAGAGGGTGTCGTCAGGGAACTCGATGGAGCCTGGGGCTATGTCCTCGGCGGATCGGAGCGCATCGGCAAGGAGGCTTGGCGCCGACTGCCCGAACTCAAGGTCGTCTGCTTCCTCGGCACCGGCTACAGCACCTTCCTCGAACTGCCCGAGGATCGCGGACCGGTCAGGTTCACCTATACGCCGCACGCCAACGCCGTCGCCGTCGCCGAGTTCGGGATCGGTCTCATGCTCGACGTAGTGCGCCGTATCTCCACCCGCGCCGTCGGCGTCGGCCACGGCCGATGGAACGAGGACTCCACGCCATCGCTGGTCGGCGCGAAGCTCGGCATCGTGGGCATGGGCCATATCGGCCGGGAGGTCGCCCGGATGGCGAAGGGCGCGTTCGGTATGGACGTCCATTACTGGAACCGCACCCCGAGGCCGGAACTCTCCGACCTCGGCTATACGGCGGCCGACACGGTCAAGGACCTCTGCGCGCAGGTGGATGTACTCAGCGTGAACTGCGATTACGAACCGGGCGGCAACGACGGCATCGTCGGAGCCGCGGAACTCGCCGCGCTGGACGGCGGTCACCTGGTCTGTACCTCCCGTGCCGAACTCGTCGACCCCACCGCGCTCCGCGACGCGTTGCGATCCGGGTCGCTCAAGGGCGCCGCCATCGACGGCTACTACCGCGAACCCACCCCGACGGCCGAGGACGACCCGTACGGACTGATCGCTCTGGTGCCAGACAAGATCACCATTACCCCGCACTGCGCCTATCTCAGTACCCAGGCGATACGGAAGATGGCCGACATGACCGCGGCCAACCTCCTTGCCGTGGCCTCCGGAGAGCATCCCCCGTACGAGATCCCGTGACGCCGCGGCGTCGACGGTCCGCTCACACACCGGCGGGGAACGTCTCCAGTTCGCCTCGGCGGGCGGCGTCCAGGTGCAGCGGCCGGATGGGCGTCGTCCGGTGGAGCCAGCACAGCGCGTCATAACGCTCACCGAGCCGGGTGGGCACCCAGTTGCGATGGTGGTCGAGGTACGGGTCGTACACCACGCCGATGGCGCGATGCCCGCGCTCGGCCCGCAGCCAGGCCGCGTCCGGCTGGTCGGAGAAGATGAACAGGGCGCGTCCCAGTTCGGTCTTGTCGAGCAGCGCCTCGAGCGAGTCGGGCCGTGGCGGCGGTACGGGCATGACCTCCATGGGGGCGCCCCAGCGAGGGGCGGCCACCACCTCCCCGTGCCCGCCGGCGAAGCCCACAAGGACCACCCGGTCGCGACCGTGCCGTTCTCTGGCCAGCTGTCCGAGGTTGACGAGCCCGTGGCGGGCCATGGGGGTGGCGCGGGCATCCCCGACATGGGTGTTGTGCGCCCAGACCACGGCCCGCGCGTCCGCGCCGTGGAACGCCAGCAGCCGGTCCAGCGTGTCGGCCATGTGGATGTCCCGGCCGTTCCACGATTCCGGACCGTCGCCGACCATGGCGCGATAGTACTCTTCGGCGCCCGCCGTGACCTCGGCGTTCTGCCTGAGGTCGAGCACCTCCGCCGGATCGTCGGTGTGGGCCGGTGCCGCCTCCTCGCGCAACCGGGTCAGCAGGTCCAGTACCTCCTGAGAACAGCCTTCGGGGGCCAGGCGCGTGCCCCGCGCGTACGCCTGCGGATCCTCGCCGTACGTTTCGAAGCAGCGACAGGCCTCCAGGGCCGTCTCGACATAGTCGGGCCGGTGCTCGATCAGGTAGAGGATGATGGCGCGCAGTGACTCCCACAGGCTGTAGACGTCCAGCCCGTAGAAGCCGGCGCGGCGGTCCGGCGGGAGGGCGGCATTGTGGTCGCGTAGCCACTCGCAGAAGTGGACCACCTCGGCGTTGGCCCACATCCAGGTCGGCCAGCGCCGGAAGCGATCGAGGACCTCGCGCGGGTCGTCCGGGGCGCCGTCCGCGAGCGTCACGCAGCGGTTGATCTGCCGGCAGTCCGGCCAGTCGCCCTCCACTCCCACGAACGAGAAGCCGCGCTCGGCGATGAGCCGGCGGGTCAGCGCCGCTCGCCACGCGTAGTACTCGTGCGTGCCGTGGTCGGCCTCGCCCACCAGCACGCAGCGCGCGTCCCCGATGCGGTTCAACAGCGGGTCGAGGTCGTCGTTGTACTCGAGTTGAAGGGCCATGCCCCGGATCTCGTCGGTCTCATCCAT
Organism: Actinomadura alba; assembly: GCF_014323705.1. Lineage (GTDB taxonomy): Bacteria > Actinomycetota > Actinomycetes > Streptosporangiales > Streptosporangiaceae > Actinomadura_C > Actinomadura_C alba. The sequence continues at coordinate 59,619 of NZ_JABVEC010000009.1, read as the reverse complement.
GTCGATCCCCCGGGTCAGTCCCGGCGTGCTCCCTGATTCCCTCGCGAGCGCGGGTCGCGCACCCGAGGCGATGAAGAGGCGAGGAGGTACGGTCCGTGGCGATCAAGATGAAGGTCTCGGCGGGCCCGTCGCCGCGTCGATCGCGGGTGATCGGTGGGTCGTCCCCTCGCCGTGTGTCCGTCGTGGATGTCCTTTCCCCGCACGCTGAGATCGATGCCACGGAGATGAGATCCCGTCGATGAATGACCTGGTCAGGGACATGGCGACGATCAGCGCCGCGAACACACCGAGAGATCACACCGGTAGGAGCCCCGCCCATGGGCTCGCGTCGACCGCCGCTCTCGACGTGAGCGAACCCGCCTCAGCGCCGGGTCGTACGCGCGCTCAGGGTTTGGTCCACACCAGTGAGTAGCGCCACAGCAGGTGGCGGCGGAACCGCGCGCCGGGCAGCAGGCGATCGGCCTCCGCACGGATCCTGCCCCAGCTCATCTCCGGGTCGGTCACCGGAACTCCATGCGGGTTCCCGTGGCCTGGCCGCAGCCGGTTGACCTGCGCCAGCGGTACGCCGAGGAGGCTGATCAACCGGTCCACAGGCGTGGCGTTGCGGCCCAGCCCGACGATCACCAGGCGTCCGCCGGGACGCAGCAGCCCGCGCATCTTGGTGACGGCACTGGTGAAATCCATGTGGTGTACGGCCGCGACGGCGCACACGAATTCGTAGCCGGCCTGGGGGAGGTCGTGGGTGAGGAAGTCCGCCTCGACGAACGAGGCGTTGCCGATCTCGCCGCTGAGCCGCCGGGCGAGTTCGATCATCTCCGGCGAGCGGTCCAGGCCGGTCACCTGCCGGGAGCGCGTGGCCAGTTTGCGGACGAGCAGGCCGTCGCCGCACCCGACGTCCAGCGCCGCCGCACAGTCGGTGGGGACCGCGTCCATGACGACCGGATGGTACGCGACGTTGTGGTTCCAGTAGTCCGCCATCCGCGCCATCGTAGAGGCGCGGCTGCCGCCTTGCGCCCCGCCAGAGCCCACGGCCTGCGCAAGTGAGGTGAAGCGAAGGGGCCGGCGGGCCGGCCGGCCCTTTTCGGCGGGCATTTGTGGTGGGCCGGCCGCGCTGGCCGGTTGAGCCAGTTCGTACCTACTTGTTGTCGACCTGAATGTCGAAGTTGACGTCGCTACCATTCACCGACGTGACCGTGGCCGTGAGGCCGAGCTTCGACCCGTCATTGGCCTCCAATTGGCAACGCGTCGTGGCGCCCTGCTCCGCCTTGAGGTCATCCGGGCAGACCACCGCCTTCGGCCGCTGCCCGACCTTCGCCGCCAACTGGTCGCCTACCTGCTGCTCAACCGTGGTTCTCTGGACGGCGTTGCCACCTGCGCTGAAGCTGAAACTGCAGCCCGCGACCAGCACCACACCGCAGGCCAGAGACGCCGGAAATCCTATGCGCATATCATCCATCTCCAAATCGCTCGAAAGGCAGCAGTTCGACGGCGTGACAAACTGTAGCGGACCGTATCGACCCTGGCACTCCGCGCTGTCGTATCTCAGTCGTATCGCTGTCGGCTCAGGCGGTACCGAATGAACACCTGACTTCCACCGGCAGCGTCAGTGGCACGGCCATTCCAAAGTCGCTGACCGGGGTGTCGCCGCAGGTCACGGTGGTGGCCGGGTCGACTCCTACGCCGCAGTCGCGCACTGGGCGGTACGGGCCCAGCGGCACACGCTCGGGCGGCTGGGCGCCCGGGTAGTGACGTTCGGCACGGTGAACGTGTATGCCCCGTGACGTTTTCGGTTCGCGAGTATGGATATCGGTTGTGGGGACCGCTCGTACATCCCATTTGCAATCGCTCACAACTCGCTGACGCTACGATGGCGCGCGTGGTGGATGCGATGCGCCTCGCTCTGGTGTCCTTTGGCGTCAACGAGTTTTCGGTCCTTCATGAAATATGCGTGGAAGCCGGGCATTTTCCAGTCGCGTACGCCTACAGTCGTTCGATGAGGCCGAGGATGCCTACTGATGCCCACGCGGTAGCGACCATCGGCCAGATCCTCAAGGAAATGCCACCGGCGATGGACTTCCTGTTGCCGGGCAGTGCTGAAGGTTTGGGCCAAGCGCTCGCCGGATACAGTCTGGATCTGATAGTAGTCTACGGATTCTCGTGGCGACTTCCCCGCTCTGTGCTGCAAATCTCCCGATTCGGTGCCATTAATGTCCACTCGTCATTGTTGCCTAAGTATCGCGGACCGGCGCCGGTGCTGTGGGCGATCCGCAACGGTGACCCCCACATTGGAATCACGATCCACCGCATGGATGAAAACTTCGACACAGGGCCGATTCTTGCCCAGCAGGGTGGCATTACCCTTGAAGACGAAGTCACCCCTGAGCGATTGTGGCCGCATATCAGGCCAGTTATCCGAGATCTCCTCCCAGTCGCCCTGGAGCGGGTATCCAGGCACGAGGCCGGAGAAGAACAAGATGACGCTGACGTGTCCTATGCGGGATTGATGGAACCTGAGTTCTCATTGATCGACTGGTCACGAACAGCCCGCGAAATACACAACCAGGTGCGCACCTTCAGGTTCATGGGGCAGGGCCAAGGCCCGATCGCCAGAGTCGGCGAGCGCTGGCTGAAGGTATTGCGAACTCAGTTGAGGGAGGCGCCTGGGGTTCGAGTGGAATGCGCGGACGGCCCTATCTGGATCGTAGCGTCAGAATCTACGGAACCGCCCGCTAGTGAGACTCGAGGGCTTCGCTGACGGGAAGTGCCCCCTACTGTGGCCCCGGAGGTGGCAAGAGCGCAACACGGCGCGGGAAGTACTGCTTCAGCGGTTCCCCTACCTCGTACAGATGCTGTATGAACCTTTGACACCGCTTGATCAGGGTCGAATCGACGTACTTCACTGCCGATTCCAGGACGCATTCGTCGTTATATATGGCTTGGTACATGACCTTCGAGCCGAGAGTGTAGATCTCTGGAAGCGGTCCATTTTCCTCGAAGCGGGTAATCTGCTCTGGTCCAACGATGCGAACGCTTCCACCACATTGATCTCTCACTCGCAACGCATGAAGTTCCCACTGCAAGTAAGAAGAGATCGGCTCCTCCACGACCCGAACCCGTGCCGCTATGAAGCCGTGTTCCTCGACCCTGCGATGGTAGTTCTCCATGTCCGCACGACCGGCCTCGAGGATTCGCAGTGCCTCATCCCAATCACCCTTGGCGAACGCCAGCCAGCTATCGTAATCGGGCTCCTTGAAAACCTGCTGTCGCTCAAGTTTCCAGAAACCAAGGTCTGTAATGCCCCAAAAATTCTTCTCAAAGTCGGCATAATAGTCATCTAGTTCCATTCGTTCGCCCATAAGGCCGTCAAGAAGGTCATGCATCGGGGATATCCGCCTTCGCCGCAATGATGGTTTTTCGCGGAATGACCACGAGGCGTTCCCCTGGATCGACGCTCACATCGTCCGGCAATCTCGCCTCGTACGACGAAGTAAGATCCTGACCGATAACCGCGATATCCCCATTGTCCAGTTCCCAGATGTCGGGGCAACTGGAATTTCCGGAGGTTTGCCCCAGCTCATGAGACGACTTGCCCAAGCGCCGTGAGAACGACGCAGAAGGATCGGCCTCCCATTTGTCGGGCATGTTGCCATCCTTGATGAGGATTGGCAGCTTATTTTGGCCGGATATTACCACGCGATCAAGTTGGGGTCAAAGAAGTCTGTCGTCCGGCTGAGTGTGCAAATAAACAGCTCGAAACCCCAATTATGTCCGGTCTTAAAGTGCGATAAGCGCGTCGCTCGGGCCGGGATAAGGCCACTTCAGAAGGCACGGACCGCGGGTACGGACGGCGGGCACGGATTGCGGAGGGACGAACGGGTCGGGTCTGGGCGGCAGCGGTTCGCCGCGAACCAGCCCTACGGGGATGACCTTGTCGGGGTCTCGCCCGGCGGAACGGGCTGCGCGACCTCACCCTTCATCCAGCTCGGCCGAGAACACGCTGGAGGGCCCCAGTGGCTCGCCGAGACGGGGCGGCGTCCGCGCCCGGCTGTCGGAGGGCACGGCACTCGGACGGCCGGGCGGCGATGCCTATGCAGTGCGCGCACTGCGCCCAGTGGCGGATGCCAAGGCTACATCTTCGCATCAGCGGAACACGGTCGGGTCGCCCTAAATCGCACTAACTGAACATTCGTGGAATTCTCATAGCTTGCTGGCTTAATGTTGCCCGCTCGAATCGAGCCTTTGTGCGCGTCACCGCAGATCACCATCGGTGCCACGGCCCTGGTCATGCGATCCCGCCAAGGATCTCTTCATTCATTGACAAATTCTGACATTCAACTGCTTGTCGGATTTTGCAACTGTTTCTGCTGTCCACACCCCGTTCCTGACCAGGGACCCCCGACCTGGCCGGGGATGCGGACAGAAGGAGCGGACTCGTGAGAAGAGCCGTCACGGCCGCATTGGCCACCCTCGCAGCCCTATCTCTCACCCTCGGCCTGACCGCCGGCCCTGCCAACGCCACTCCTCCCAACATCCCGTCCGCCAGCACCGCCGCCTCCAGGCTCGCGACCCTCACCGTCGCGGCCGAGTCGCACCAGTCCAGCTACAACCGCGACCTCTTCCCCCACTGGATCACGATCTCTGGGGCCTGTAACACGCGGGAGACAGTGCTCAAGCGAGACGGTTCCGGCGTCACCGTCGACTCCGCCTGCTACCCGACGTCCGGTAGCTGGTATTCCCCGTACGACGGCGCCACCTGGTCCAACCCTGCGGACGTCGACATCGACCACATGGTCCCGCTGGCCGAGGCATGGCGATCCGGTGCCTGGGCGTGGACCACCGCCAAGCGGCAGTCCTACGCGAACGACCTGGGCGGACCGGAGCTGTGGGCCGTCACCGACAACGTCAACCAGGCCAAGGGCGACCAGGACCCGTCCACCTGGCAGCCGCCGCTCGCCAGCTTCCGCTGCACGTACGCCCGAGCGTGGATTCAGGCCAAGTGGTACTGGGCCCTGTCCGTGAACAGCGCCGAGAAGACCGCACTGACCTCGATGCTCGGCACCTGCTGACCTTCGACCTGATGAGACCTCCGCTCTCAGGCGCCATGGCACATTGAGCAGAACCAGGGAGGGGATCGGCTCGCCCGACCCCTCCCTGCACTGTGCGCTGACCTGCCACTCACGTGCGGTCGAGATCGTCCAGTGCATCACCCCACAGACGCCCGCCGCGTTTTTGGCACACGTCGCCGATGATCACTATGCGCTCGGAGCTGAGACTGAGCGCGGCGATGATCCACTTGAAGTGGAGGCGTGATGTCCCTCCGAACCGTCGTGAAACGGGCCCCCTTCAGTGGTGTCGCCGCCGGCGCGTCGCTCGTCCTGACCGCCGGTACGGCGCTGGCGTTCCGGCCGGAGCCGGCCGCCCGGCGGGCGGGGACGCAGAGGCGCCCCAGGCCCAAGTCGAGGGCCCATCACCTCGGGACCCACGCGGGACACCTCCATCGTGACGTGGGCTCCCCTTATCCACCCACCCGCACTTTCTCCTCATGGCTTCCCGGTCGAGGCATTCCGGTCGTCCGCGTACGTCTCGCGGTCGGCTGCCCCTCTGGTTAGGAGAGTTGCCCGTGTGTGAAACCGACCATCTCGAATCGTCAGGCGTGAGCCGCCGTGATCTGCTGGGTCTTCTCGGCGTCGCGGGTGCCGCGGCGGCCGTCGCACCGATCCTGACGGCCGACCCCGCCATGGCGGCCGCATCCGACCTCGCACTCGATCCGAAGACACAGCCGGCCGACCCCGTGAACTACGCGCCACCGACGAACCTGGCCGCCGACTCGCAGGCCAAGGACGCGGCTCTCTCCTGGATCGACCGGCAATCGGAGAGCATCATCGGGCTGAACGACCGGATCTGGGAGTTCGCGGAGCCCTCGCTGGCCGAGTGGAACTCGTCATGGGCCGAAGCGCAGTTCCTGGCGGCCAACGGCTTCACCATCAAGTGGGGGGCGGGCGGCATGCCGACCGCCTTCGTCGCCACGTTCAGCAACGGCAGCGGAAAGCCGGTGATCGGCTTCAGCGGCGAGTACGACGCGCTGCCGGGACTCTCGCAAGAGAAAGGGAATCCGAAGCACTCGCCCCTGGTGTACAACCACGACCCGTACGCCCCCACGTACGGGTTCGGGCACGGCTGCGGGCACAACGCCCTCGGTGCCGCCGCAGCGGCCGCGGCGGCCGCCACCGCGGCTGCGATGAAGGCCCGGAACCTCGACGGCACCCTCAAGTTCTTCGGTTCCACGGCCGAGGAGCAACTGGTCGGCAAGACGGTGGCCGTGAAGGCCGGCGTCTACAAGGGCCTCGACGCCTTCGTCGACTGGCATCCCGCCACCAACAACAGCACCAGCTGGGACTCCAGCAACGCCATGTACAGCATCGCCTTCCACTTCCTCGGCACCGATGGTCACGGCGGCTCGCCCCTGGCGACGCGGCCGACCCAGGACGCCGTGTCGGCGATGTCCATGCTGACCGAGTTCCTGCGGGAGAGCCACCAGGCGCACACCGCCAGGGCGCACTACGCGATCCGGCAGACCGGTCAGGCGCCGAACGTCTTCCCCACACTGTCGAGCATCTGGTACTTCGCCCGGGAGGGCAGCCCGGCCCGCGCCAAGATCCTGATGGACAGGATCGTCAAATGCGCCGAGGCGGCGGCGATGGCCACGGGCACGCGCATGGAGCATCGCATCGTGGCCGGTACGTGGAACAAACTCGGCAACAAGCGCGGGACCGAGCTCATGCACGCCAACATGACGCAGATCGGGGCGCCGAAGTTCTCGGCCGCCGACCAGGCGTTCGGCAAGGCGCTGCAGCGGTCCAACGGGACCGGCGAGACGGGGTTCTCCGAAACGATCAGCGAGCTGCGCCCGCCGGCGTCGGTGTTCATGGGCGGCGGCTCCACCGACGTCGCCGACATCAGCTGGCAGGTACCCACGATCCAGATGGGCACCGCGCACCAACCCGGTGGTACGAAGAACCACTCGTGGCACCACACCGCCACCGCCGCCGCACACCCCGGCCACGTCACGATGCTGATGGCCGCCAAGTACCTCGCCGGTACGACGATCGACCTGCTGACCCAGCCGAAGGTCGTCGGCGAGATGAAGGACGAGTTCGAGCGCCGCACCAAGGGCATCGAGTGGAAGAGCATGCTGCCCGACGACTACGAACTGCCGCTGTACGAGCCGCCGAAGTGGTTCCTCGAGCGTACGGGGCAGAAGTGGCCGCCGAAGGGCGTCACGTGGCCGCCACGGCGGATCGTCTCGACCGAGACCGCCCCCGATCTCGGACCGGCGCTCCCGCCGCAGAACATGCCCCCGATGGAGTAGTCGCGACCATCCGCCCGGTTCGGTCCCGTACGCGATCGCGGTCAGAGGGCCCTCGGCGAAGGTCTCGATCACAGCGGATGACACCGCGCTGGACCCCGGTTCCCCTCACGGAGCCGGGGTCCTCGGCGTGGTCGGCCTCGCCCACCCGTGAGCCGACCTGGGCGGATCCGATTTGTCCTGGAGTGCGCTCCAGCTCGTAGAGTGCGATGTGTGGCGGGTCGGTCCATCCATGTGGCCGTTGACCAGGCCGTACGGGGTGATGAGGCCACCCGCCGGCAAGTTCTACATAGCCGGCGCCGCGTCACCGCGGCGCAGAAGGAGCACTGACGCATGCGCACGACCACGCTTGGTGAGCTGACCGTCTCGGCTCAAGGACTCGGCTGCATGGGCATGAGCGAGTGGTACGGCCACGCCGACTGGGACGAGTCGATCGCCACGATCCACCGCGCGCTCGACCTCGGCGTGACCTTCCTGGACACGGCGGACGTCTACGGAGCGGGCCACAACGAGGTGCTCGTCGGCCGGGCGATCGCCGGACGGCGCGACGAGGTGCAGTTGGCCACGAAGTTCGGCATCGACCGGTCCGTGGGCGACGGCGGCCGCGTCATCCGCGGCGAGGCCGCGTACGTCAAGCGGGCCTGCGAGTCGTCGCTGCTCCGCCTCGGCGTCGACGTGATCGACCTGTACTACCTGCACCGCCCGCCGCAGACCGCGGAGATCGAGGAGACCGTCGGCGCGATGGCCGAACTGGTCGCCGAGGGCAAGGTCCGTTACCTCGGCCTGTCGGAGGTGGACAACGACCTGCTGCGCCGGGCGTACGGGGTGCACCCGATCACGGCGGTGCAGAGCGAGTACTCGCTGTGGACCCGCGACGTGGAGACCACCGTGCTCGACGCGATGCGTGAGCTCGGCGTGGGCCTGGTTCCGTACTCGCCGCTGGGCCGTGGCTTCCTCACCGGCACCGTCGACACGAGCGCCCTGGACGACAAGGACTTCCGCGGTCGCAACCCGCGCTTCTCCGGCGAGGCGGGGACGGCCAACCAGGCCATCGTCGACGCGGTGCGGTCGGTGGCCGACGGGCGGGGCGTCGCGCCGGCGCAGGTGGCGCTCGCCTGGGTGTACGCGCAGGCCGACCGGCTGGGCGTGCCCGTCGCGCCGATCCCGGGCACCAAGCGGGTGAAGTGGCTGGAGCAGAACGTCGCGGCCCTCGACGTCACGCTGACCGCCGAGGAGTCGGCCGTCCTGGACCCGCTCGGCGACAAGGTCGTCGGCGCCCGCTACTGACCGCCTTATCTTCGCCGTACGGGTCACTGAAGGAACGACGCGTTCTCGCCGCTTGGGCGACCTTGCGCGACGTCGGCCGTCGGCCGGGCGGTCACTGATCGCCCGGACCGAACGGCGGGAAATAGGGCTCATCGATGTTGATCACCTGAAGGGCGGGGGCACCGCGCACCGCAGTGTGGTCGAGCTCGGCCTCGGCGTACAGCACCAGCTCGGTCAGGTGGGCGAGGGGCGGCAGCGAGCCGAAGTCGCCATGGGCGAGGGTGAGGGACACGAGCCCCGGGACGTCCTGGAGCGGCGACAGGCTCGTCACGTCCACGTTCGACAGGATCAGGCGGCGGACGGGAGTGCCGCGCAGCTGCGCCAGATCGACGTTGGCGGGCCCGGCGAGCTGGAGGAGGTCCCAGGGCCGTTCGGTCAGCGGCCCCAGATCATGGCCGTTCACGTCCCACAGCAGCGCCTCGGTGACGGCCGGCAGCCACCGCAGCGGCTCGAACGTCCCCACCCACTCGAAGTCGGTCGTCACGCGGCGGCGTCGCAGAATCGGCCCCGAGGGAGGGGCGGTGTCGGTGTCGGAGCCGCCCAGGATCCGCCGCCACACCGGTGACAGGCCGGCCCAGAAGTCCTCCCAGTGGTCCGGCGCACCCGCGCCGCCCGGTACGGACATGACTACCCGCCGCCGTTTCCGGGCCGGGGGCGGAAGGCGTCGAAGAGCAACGCGAGCGTACGGCCCCGCAGCTCGGGGGACCAGCGGTTGCGTTCGGCGGCCATGTACGTGGCGCCGAGCAGGGCCAGGAGCTCGGGCAGTTCGAGGTCCCGCCGTACCGCGCCCGACCGCTGGGCATCGGCGAGCAGGGTCTCGATGGCGTGCCGCATGTCGCGCTGGATGTCCGCCAGGCCCGCCTTGGGATCGATGCCCGCGTCGGTGAGCACGTCGGCCAGGGCCTTCTTCTGCTCGGCGTCGCCGACGATTCGGGTGAGGAACTCGAAGAACGCGGTCCCCGGGTCGGCCGTCGCGCGCAGTGTGTCGGCCTCGGCGAGGAGCCGGCGGGTGCGATCGATGATGATGGCCTGGTAGAGGGCCTCCTGGGTGGGGAAGTGCCGGTAGATCGTGCCGAGCCCCACCCCGGCCTCCTGCGCGATGGCGCGCATCGGGGCCGAGAGCCCGTCACGGGCGAGGATCACCTCGGCGGCCTGCAGCACCCGGGCTCTGTTGCGCCGGGCGTCGGCGCGCAGAGGTCTCGCATCGGCGTTCATCGTCCTCCCTTGCAACATTGACGACCGGAACATGTGTTCCGTATCGTTCTAGAACCGGAACGGCTGTTCCGAATTGTAGTCGAACCGAAGGGCACCACCGATGGACTACGCGACCATGGGCCGGTCCGGATTGAAGGTCTCCCGGGCCTGCCTGGGAACCATGAACTTCGGCACCTCCGGGGGCGTCGGCAGCTGTGACGAGGCGGAGGCCGGGCGGATCGTCGACGCCTTCCTCGACACCGGGCACAACTTCGTCGACACCGCGGACATGTACACCGGGGGCGAGTCCGAGCAGATCGTCGGCCGCGCCATCAGCGGCAAGCGGTCCTCGGTCGTACTCGCCACGAAGGCGTTCCTCCCGCACGGACCAGGCCCCAATGACCGGGGGCTGTCGCGGGCCCACCTGACCAGGGCACTGGAGGCGAGCCTGCGCCGGCTCGGCACCGACTACATCGACCTCTACCAATGCCATCAGTGGGATCACGCCACCCCCATCGAAGAGACCCTGGCCACGCTCGACGGGTTCGTCCGCGCGGGCAAGGTCCGCTATATCGGCTGCTCCAACTTCACCGCCGCTCAGATCGTGGAATCCGGCTGGGCCGCCGAGCGTCTCGGCGCGACTCCGTTCATCAGCCTGCAACCGCAGTACTCACTGGTGGCACGGGACATCGAGGCCGAGATCCTGCCGGTCTGCGAACGGCACGGGCTCGGCACCATGGTCTGGTCGCCACTGGCCGGTGGCGTGCTCACCGGCAGGTACGCCCGCGGCGTCGCCCCCGGCGCCGACACCAGGATGGGCCGGCTGATGGCCTCGCCGGCGCCGATGGCCCGGGCCTGGGCCGATGGCCTGTTCAACGAGCGCGCGCTCCACATCGCCGACGAGGTCGGCAAGGTCGCGGCCGAGCTCGACACCACCGCGACCGCCGTCGCCCTGGCGTGGGTACGGCGGCGACCGGGCGTCACCTCCGTCATCATCGGACCTCGTACGGTCGACCAGTTGCACGGCAACCTGGCGGGATTCGCCCTCGACCTTCCGGAGGAGGCGGCCGAACGGCTCGACGACGCGTCCTCGTCCACGGCCCTGGCCCCCGTCACCGGGATGACACTCGGAGACGCGCGACCGCGACTCGCAGGCCGGCCCTGATCAGTTCCGGGAGTGCCGCTTCAGCTCCAAAGATCGCGTACCCTCTCGCCGCCGTGCAGCCGCAGCGCGCCGGCGACCTCGTCGGGCGCCGGGAAGTGATGCCGGCTGAACAGCACCAGGTGATCGTCACTCGGGTGGTAGATGAGTGGCGCGTATTGAAGGTTCGTGGGCCGGGACGCCGGCTTGGCCACCAGACGGCGCGCCCGGTCGAGCTCCAGCGATCGGATCTCTCCCCACGGAACATGGCGTTGGCGTCCGCGCACCGTGGTGACAGTGATACCGCGGTGGTCGACCGCCAGCTCGTTGATGTACCTGTACTTCGGTGGGACTCCATCAGCCGCGACGGGGACGGCGCCGATCGCGATGACGATGAGCACCACCAGGCCCACCTTGTTCGGCCATCCGTCCAGGAAGTGATAGATCGCCGCGATACCGAGCATGCTCCCTGCCGCGATCACCATCGCTCTCCAGGGCAACAGGGCTCGGTCGAACGCCCGCGCGGCGATCAGCGCCAGAACGCCGGTGACGGCGGCCAGGGCGCTGACGCTGACGGTCAGCCGTCCCTGCGTCACAAGGCTCCCCGAGTCGTGCGACGTGAACCAGTCGCCGAAGTCGATGACGGCCGTGATGGCGGTCAGCGCGGCCGCGAACCACAAGCCGTGCTGCCAGCGCCACGCCCGGGCGACATTCCGCATGCTCCGAGCGTGGAACGTGGCCGGTGCCGGCCGGTCACCCGATCCGGGCGGTGCCGGGGCGTCGTGCTCATCACCGGCGTCCATTCCGGACACGTCCACCGGCAGGACTCCATCGCCCGCCGTCATGACCTCATGGCCCGCCGTCATGACAGCGTCGCCCGCCGTCGGGATCGCATCGCCCGGGGATGGTCCCGCCTCGCCCGGAGCCGGGACCGTCTCGCCCGGGGATGGGACCGCGTCACCTGCGACCGGGGCCGTGTCGTCTGCCGGCACGACTCGATCGCGTACGGCCGGTGCCGCATTCTGTGCGGCCGGGGCCGCATCGTCCGGCGCGGGACGAGGCGGCGGAGCCGGGTGCCGGGCGGCCGCCTGCAGTCGGAAGGCGTGCAGCACGGCGCCGTGGGCCACCGCCAGCTCGGGATCATCGACCTTGAAGACGGGGACCCGGTCGGCGCCGGTGTGACGCGCGATGGTCTCGGCGACCAGGGGAAGGCGGCTGCTGCCGCCGACCGGGACGACGGCGTCGAGATCCGCCCAGCTCAGATCGGCCGCAGCCAAGACCCGCGTGCACTCCCGCAGGGTCTCCGCCAGCAGCGGGGCGAGCAGCTCCGCCAGGTCGGCCCGGGTCAGCTCGAACGTCGCGTTCAGGCCAAGCTCGGTGAGCACGCCGCTGAACCGCACCTCGGCCGAGAGGGTCCGCTTGATCGACTCGCAGCTCTCCACGAGCTTGAGCCGGTCGGCCAGCGTCGACGCGTCGCGGGCCGCGGGGTCGAGCACGCGCTCGGTCTGTTCAGGGAAGCGCTCAGCGATCAGTCGGAGGATCTGCCGGTCGAACTCGGCGCCCCCGACGTCCTCCAGGCCACCGGCCTCGCCCAGCACCGTGTAACTGAGGTGGTCACGGCCGCGCACCACCGCGCAGTCGAACGTGCCGCCGCCCAGGTCGTACACCAGCAGGGTGCGTTCCTCGAGGCCGAGTTGCTCGTGGAGGGCGTACGCGACGGCGGCCTCGGGCTCGGTCACCAGCCGTACGGATTCGAGGGGGAAGCCGGCGTGCTCGGCGGCCTGGCGCATGTGGTCGCGGTTGCTCTCCTGCCAGGCGGCCGGGACCGTCAGCACCACCAGCTCGGGCTCTCCGGAGACCTGAAGGAGCGCCTGCTCTCTGAGCAGCCCGAGGACCTCGGCGACGAGCCGGTACGTGGGGTACGCCCGGCCTTCTCCCGGCGCCGACGGGTTCTCGGTCGGGAACGTGTGCGGGATCGGATCACCGATATGGCGCTTGAACTCGTCGAGAAAGTAGGCGGGGCGCTGGAGCTTCATCCGGGTGGCGACGCTGCCGACCGCCATGGTGCCGTCGGCCCGCAGGCAAACGGCGGAGGGCACCTCGTAGAGGCTCTGCACCGGGTTGCGGATCCGCAGCACCCTGCCCCCGGGCCGGCCGACCATGATCGCCGAGTTGGAGGTGCCGAAGTCGACCCCGTAGACCAGTCCCACGCCGTTCCTCCATGACCCTTGTCGTACCTCGCCCGCCACGGTCCGCGTCGACGTTCAGCCGCGCGTCCCCGGCTCAGTGGAGCGTCCCGATCCGCTGTCGCAGGGCGGCCAGCCGATCCTGAACACCCCGCAGCCGGCCTTGCCGGGTGACCAGCTCCGCGTGCCGGCTCGACCGCTGCAGCTCGGTGGCCGAGCGCAGCTCCTCGAGCGCCGCGATGGAGCCGGCCAGCGATTCCCGCGCCGCCGCGATGCGGATGTCGAAGTCGGTGAGCAGCGCCTCGCGGGTCGCCTCGACCGATTCGGTGAAGTACGTGCGTACGCTGTCGACCCGTTCCCGGATGACCGGCAGCACCTCGTCGGTGAGGAGTTCGGCGCGCTCCTGCCGCTGCAGACGGGCCTTCTCGGCGAACTCGCGAAGCCCCATGAACAGGCCGACGAGATTGCCGATCACGGTGGCGGCCACGCCCGCCACGGCGCCGACGCCGGGGAACAGCAGCCCGCCGATGGCACCCAGGCTGGCTCCGACCCCGCCGACGATGCCGGCGCTGTTGAAGAGCGTCATGAACCGTCCGCCGGAGTTCTCGTGCCGGTCGGGACCGCCGGGGAGCTCGAACGACACCTCCTCATCGCGCCCGGCGAGCGGGACGTCGACCGAAAGCGGCAGCCGGGTCTGCTCGGAGGTCTCCCTCGCGGTGACGATGGCCGCCTCGCGCAATTCCGCCTCGGCACGCTCCATCGCGTTCACTAGGGCCACCGCGGTCTTCCTGACCAGCGCGTGCGGATCGTCCAGGTAGCGGTCCACCCGTACGTTCGCGTGGAAGTCCGACAGGAGCCGCTCGCAGCCCGCGTCGAGGTGCTCCTGCACCGGGAGCACGGCGACCTCGAACGCCGCCGCCAGGTCCCGCCGCCAGCCGGCGGTACGGGAGGCCAGCCGCCCGGCGCGTTCCTGAAGCTCCCGCAGCCGGGCCTGCGTGTCGTCCAGGGTCTGCTCGCCGGCCAGTGCGGCGAGTTCGTTGCTCACCGGCGCGGCCAGCGCGGCGACGACCTCGTGCAGCAGATCCAGCGCGCCGTGCAGGCGCTCGGCGCCCAGTGTCACCGCCAGCCGGCGCCACAGCAGCTCTTCCAGCTCAGGGAACCCCGACCGGCGCAGCTGGCCGGGGTCGTCGCGGCCGACCGCCGTCAGCTTGCGGCGGGCCGACACCGCGACGACCAGTACGTCGTCCGGCGCGCGCCCGCTCACCTGTGCGATCCGTTCCCTGGTGACGAAGACCTCGCCGGCCGGGCCGGGGTCGACCAGCTTGTCGCTCTTGGTGAGCGCGGTGATCACGGTGGGGCACCGGTCGATCGCGTCCTTGAGGTACGACAGCTCGGCGGCGCTCATCCGCTCGTCGGCGGCGCCGACGAAGAGCACGGCATCGGCCTTGGAGAGAAAGGCATAGGTGGCCATTGCGTGCTCGACGTTGAGGCTGCCGATGCCGGGCGTGTCCACCAGCGTCAGCCCATGCCGAAGCCGTTCGATCGGCGCGGTCAGCCGGACCAGCCGTACCCGCTCCCGGTTGCCCGGGTTGCGCTGCTCGGTGACGAAGTCGGCGACCTGGTCGACCGGGACCTGCTTCTCGGTGCGAACGCCGGCACCGTCACCGCTCACCACGGTGGCCGTCTCGCGCTCACCCCAGCGCAGCTCGGTCACGACGGACGTGGTGACGGTGGTGTCCACCGGGAACAGGCCGGGCCGCTCGATCAGTGCGTTGAGCAGGCTGGACTTGCCCCGGCTGAACTCACCGCAGACCACCACGTAGAACGGGGCGGCCAGCTCGGCGCGGACCGCGTCGAGCTCCTGACGGCTCGTCGCGGGCGGCCGCTCGCGCCCCAGTTCCTCGCAGAGCGCCAGCACGTCGGTGCGTACGGCCTCGAATCCGGGGTGGCTCACCGGCCGTCCTCCACATAGGCGATCACCTGTTGCGGCCGCAGGATGCGGTCGTTCCAGCGGTAGCCGGGCCGTACCGTCTCGGCGATCCGGTCGATCAGGTCGGGATCGTCGGTCGCCCGGACGGCCAGCACGGCATGCCGGGTCACATCCACCGGTCCCTTGTCCCGGATGCCGATCACCCCGGTGCCGGCCAGTGCCTCGGTGATCCGGTCCAGCAGCCAGCGGGTCACCGCGGGCTCCACGGTGTCTCGCAGGCCGGCGACCCGGTCGGAGATGTCGATCAGCGTGTGCACGATCGGTGGCGGGTCCACCTCGACCGGCGCGGACCCTGGCTCGGACGCCAGTTCGGGCAGGCGACGGCGCAACGCCGCGTTCTCGGCGCGGAGCCGGGCCAGCTCGGCCCCGAGCGCCTCGGCGCGCGCCACGTCGGCCCGCTGACGTTCGGTCGCGGTCACCAGCAGCCGCCGCGCGTTGTCGAGCATGTTCGGTGTGCTCATCTCCTCGAGACCGGGGGGACCGCCCTCGCCCGCCAGCTCGGCGGCCTGGAGCGTGGTCTCGAAGGCGAGCCGCCGGGTGCTCTCGGCCGGCCGGCCGCCACGCAGCGATCGCAAGAAGTCAAGCCAACCCATCGCCCACCCGGCCCGCCATCGGTTCGCGCTCCATCAGTCCGCCATCTCCAGGAATCGCTGGGCGAGCCGAACCCGCTCGGCGATCCCGTCGTAACTGCGCTGGATGATCCTGGCGACCTGCCGGCTGCGGCGGGCCAGGATCGGATCGTTCGCCCGCGCCGCCCAGTAACGGATCCGTTCCTGGACGGCCGCGTTCATGTCGCCGAGTGAGGCGTCGGGCGGCAACGCCAGCCGTGCCGCGCAGTGCGTGCCGAGCTCCCCGGTCACTTCCAGCAACTGCCGGACCTCGCCGGGGGAGAAGCCGGTGAGCCCACCGCGGTAGTGCGCGGACAGGGCGTCCAGCTCGGCGAACCGGTGCTCGGAATGCTCGAGCCGCTCGATCCGCCGCCCCACCTGTTCGGCCGCCGCGCGCAGCCCGGTGTCCGGCCCGATCCGCTCGCGATAGTGAGCCAGCTCGGCGCGGACCGAGCGTACGGCCTGGTTCAGTTTGATCAGCATGCTGCGGTTGCCGAAGTGGCGCAGGGCGAGTTCGCGCAACTCGGTCACGCCGCTCTGCTCCACGAGGTGGTCCCGTACCTGTTCTTCCCCCAGCCCGTCGCGGAGCGCGGTGCACGCCAGGTGCACGCCCCACCCGCCGAGCCGGTCGATCAGCTCGCGTCGGGCGGCGGGCGGCACCGGCCCATCGGTGGCCGAGCCGAACTCGCCCTCGTCGGAGAGCTCGTCCACCAGCCGTACGGGGTCGAGACGGGACAGCTCCGACAGCCAGCCGAACCGCTCGGCGTCCAGCCACTGGGCCCCGGTGGCGACCCGGGCCGCCACCGGCAGGATCGTGTAGAAGATCCGGCCGATGGCCGGCTCGTCGAGGTATTCGCGGACGCGCTCGCGCGCCTCTTCAACGGGGTGATGGGCGAGCGGATCGGTGGCACTCAGACCGTCCGGATCCGGCGGCCAGTCGTCATCGCACTTGGTCAGCACGCCGAACGCCTTGAGCGGCGTGAGTGAGCTGCCCGACCCCTCGTCGAACGCCGACAACGTCCTGCGGTCCTGCTCGTGCAGGCCCCGGCTGAACAGGTAGAGCACGGCGTCGGCTCGATCGAGTTCGTCCGCGCTCTCGCGGTGGACGGCCGAGACGTCCCGGCTGAGCAGGTGAAGCAGCGGCTGCAGGTGGTGCCGCTCGGCGGGGTCGTCGATGCCCAGCTTGGCCAGCGTGGCCGCCGAGTCGTCGCCGTGCACGCTGCCGAGGCCCGGCGTGTCGATCAGCCGGAAGCTGCGCAGCAACTCGTTGTCGAGCCCGAATTCGATCTTTCGGATCGTGCGCAGCTCGTTCAGCCGCTCGGAGTCGTACACGGTCCAGTCCGCCAGGTCGGCGGGCGGGATGGACGCCGGGGACCGCCCGTCCCGGAAATGCAGCATCACCTGCTCGACCGCGGAATGGTGCAGCTCGTTGACGTTGAACGTCAGCTCACGCCGGGCGGTGGCCACCACCTCCTGGCCGAGCAGTGCGTTGACCAGTGTGGACTTACCACGCTTGATCTGCCCGACCACCGCGAGCCGCATCGGCTCATCGAGACGTTCGGCGGCGACCCGCAGCGTACGGCTCAGCTCACGGCTGAGGTCGCCGGTGTCCGGCAGGAGCGCCGCGCACTCGTAAAGGGCGTCCTTGGCGAGAACCGTCGCCGAGATCGGCAGATGATTCTCGCCAGCTCGCACCCGCTGCCACCCCGCGTCGCTCGTTTCTGACCGGCCGCTCGTTTCTGACCGGCAACGTCCCATAATGCCCGCGCAGGCAACGTGTCGCCATCAATTCCGAATCTGGGTGTTCCGCGTTATCCGGTGTTCCGCGTGCTGCGGAACGAGGCTTCGCGAGCCGACGTTCTGATCATCAAATGCCGGCGACGGCCTCGCGGACCGCTGGGACGATCTCCTGGGCCCATCGGCCGAGCGCGGTGTCGTCGGGCGCCGCGCCGCCGGGCGCGAAGAGGACGAAGCCGGATGCGCCGTGCTCCAGCACCGCGCCGGTGAGTTCGTCGGCCCATTGCTCGGCCGAGCCGCCGATCCAGCGGCCGTCGTCGTCCCGGGTGGCGGCGAGCGGGGCGGGCGTGATGAGGCCGGGCAGGTTGTAGATGGTCGCGATGTCGCCGGGATCGCGGCCCGCGGTCGCTGCCGCGTCGTCGATGATGGGGCGTGACGTGCGATATCGCTCGCTGAGCCAGTCGGCGGCGTGCCCGGGGATCCATCCGTCGGCCACTCTTCCGGTGACGGCCAGCGACTTCGGCCCGACCGAGCCGGTCCACACCGGTGCGGCCGGGACCGGGGCCGGTTCGAGTGCCGTGACCTGGTAGAACTCGCCGTCGAAGGTGACCGGCTCGCCGCCGCCGGACAGGGCCCGGACCAGGACGATCGCCTCTTCGAAGGCGCGGACGGCGGCTCCGGGGTCCAGTCGCGGCGTGCCCAGCCTGGTGATCTCGTCCCAGAGCCCGCCCGCGCCCATCCCGAGCACGACCCGGCCGCCGGAGAGGGCGGACAGCGACGTGATCGTGCGCGCCAGCATGGGCGCTGGGCGGCTCGGCAGGTTGGTGACGCTCACGAGTCCCGCGATGTTCGCGGTGCGGCCGAGAGCGACCCCGACGATGGAATAGGCGTCCAACCGGCTTCCGTAGTACGGATGGTCCGAGACGGTGAACAGATCGAGCCCATCGCGGTCCGCCCGAGCCGCGAGCCGCAGGATCTCTTGTGCGGCCCCGACGGCGGTGCTGCCGCCGAATCCGAACAGTGCCTTGTGTTCTGACATCGTCATGCATTCCTTCTGGGTCGCTGCCGTATTCTGACTGAATGGCGAGGGCCGTGAGTGAGCACATGGGGGTCGCCACCGCATTGGTGCGTTCCGCATTCCTGGTCGACGCCGTCTACGCCGAGTCGGCCCGGGACCACGGCCTGACCTCTCAGCAGGGACAACTGCTCTGCGTGCTGATGGCGCAGCCGTACGGCATGAGCGAGTTGGGCGGCGTGCTCGGGCTCGCGAAGTCGAGTCTCACCGGCCTGGTGGACCGGACCGCGCAGCGTGGGCTGGTGCGGCGTGAGCCGAGCCCCGAGGACGGGCGCGCGGTGCGGATCGCGCTGACCGCCGAGGGCGGTGAGCTGGTGGAGGAGTTCTACGCCGAGACCTGCCGGCGGATCGAGGAGCTGACGTCGGGCCTCGGCGATGCCGACCGCAGCAGCCTCGTGGACGTGCTCGGCCGGGTGGTGCTCGACAACGAGGTGCCGGTGGTCTTCATGGAGTCGGACGACGGAGGCGCCGCCGCGCACGGCCGCTGAGAGAGCGGTGCGGCCGGCATGCGAGTCGTGGCGGCTCATGGCGTACGAGAGTCGGTTCGGTGGTCGGGCCCGTCGTCGGTTGAGGCTCCGTTCGGGGCTTCGGTCGGCGCTTCGGTTCGGGCTCCGGTCGGGGTGCGGCCGAACAACTCGGTGAACCGGCCGATGAAGAGGTCCGCGCCCTTGTACTCACTGACGGCCTGTGCCGGCAGGACCGCCGGGCCGTCCGGCGACGGTACCTGGCCGACGCCGCCGCTCGGTCCGAGCGGCAGAAGGATCGACGGCACGGGCGATGGGCGGTAGACGGCCGTGGGCCGCTCGCCCCGTACCTGGGCGATGATGTTCTCCGCCACGACCTCGGCGTGCCGCATCGCGTGCCCGGCCATCTTGGCCTCGGCCAGATCGGTGATGTCGCCCAGCGCGTAGATGTGGTCGTGTCCGTCGACCTTGAGCGTCTCGGTCACCCGGACCCGCCCCTGCGGCGTTCGCGTCGTGACCAGGCCGTCGCCGAGATAGTGGCCGTTGACGCTCACGCCGTGGCAGCGGAACCAGATGTCCGCGGTCACCTCGCCCCCGGTGGTGCCGATGGTGAAGGTCTTCGCCCGGCCGGGCTCGGTCGGCGGCTCCTCGGTCAGGGTCGTGCCCAGCCGCAGTTCCACCTTGAGGGCGTCGAGCTGACGGTGCAGGTCCTCGCGCATCTCCGGCAGGAAACCGGGGACCAGTCGCCCGGCCGGGTCGACGATGGTCACGCTCTTGTCCGGCCACACCGCCTTGATCTCACCGGACAGCTCCAGGCCGACCGGTCCGGCACCGGTGATCAGCACCCGATCGGCGCTCGCCAGCTCGGCGTGGGCGGCGCGGAGGCTCTCCAGTGCCTCGCTGGACAGATCGGTGTCCATCTTCGCCGGAAAGGGGTAGTCGGATCCGGAGGCGAGGACGAGGTAGTCGGCGTCGACGCGCTCGCCCGAGGCCAAGGTCACGCCGCCGGGGTCCACCGAGGCGGCGCGCTCGCGAACGACCTTGCCGCGCTGTAGCAACCTGTCGTACGGAAAGAACATGTTGCCCGCCCAGTCCGGCCGTACCAGCGCGCGGAGCGATCCGGCCGAATGGACGAACGCGTCCTTGGATTCGATGAGCACGACGTCGGTGTCCTGATCCAGCGCCTTGGCGACCGCTGCGCCTCCGTAACCTCCGCCGATGACCGCGACGGTACGTCCCATGTCTTCGCTCCCCGCATAGATGGTTCGTGGTACGAACAATATTAGTTCGTACTCCGAACTTCAAACCATACGCCTGCCACTACCCGGGTTGCTGAACCGGACGAAACGTGCGACGCGCCCGTCGCCTGATCATTTACGGTGGTCACTCCGAAATGTGGAGGAGTGCGTCGTGGGCGCTCGTCGTACCGCGTTAGGCGTCGTACCCCGCTGGGCGTTCGGACCCCGGCCTGAGCATTCCGTTGAGCAAGGGCGCCGGGGTCAGCGATCGTCGCAGGCGGTGACTCGCACGCGTCCGGTGGACCTCGTCGTCTCGTCGTCAGTGGCGCACGGGTCGGTGACGTTACCGGTCGGCAGTGCGGACGCCGCGGCCCTGACCAGGGTGACGAACTCCTTCATGCACGTGAGGCACTGCGCGCTGTAGCGGCTCAGCTCTTGAATCTCGTTCTCGCTGAGCACCCCGCTCTCCGGCGTGAACTCGCGGACGTACGAGCAGTCGTGCCCGCTCGGGGCCGTTCGGGCGGGAGCGGGCTCGCGTGGCGGGCGGTTCTGCCGCCGGGTGAAGGCGGCGAGCATCTCGTCGACCTTGTCCGCGGCCTCGGCGTAACCGGCGGCGTAGGCCTCGGAGTACGCGTGGGCGGCCTCGGTGACGAGGTGGAGTTCCTGGTGCCTGGTGTCCGGCGCATCGTGGTCGTCGTACCCGGCGCACCGGTCGGCGAGCAGATCGAGGACCATCCCGAGTCGCAGCGCCGCGTCGGCGTAGTCGTTCTTGGCCGCGACGCGGTACCAGCGCGCCGCTCCGCCGAGGTCGCCGGACTCGTCATGGCGACGGCCGAGCTCGTACGCGGCTTGTTCGAGTTCCAGGGAGTCGATGAAGGCCGTGTGCTTCGCCCACGCGATGTCATCCCCCTTGCGTCGCTGAAGCTCTGTCCGCAGTTCGTCCAGGCCGACGGCGCGGACCTCCTCGGGCATGCGTGCGATCGAGTCGGCCGTGGCGGCGAGTGCGGCGTCCAGGTCCATGTCAGGCCCTCATCTCTCCGTCGGCCGCCGGCCGCGGAGAACGCAGTAGGTCTTCCAGTCGCTTGCGAGCCCGATGCACGTGGGTCTTCGCGGACCCTTCGGTGATTCCCATGATGCGGCCGACGTCGGCGAGCGGAAAGCCGAACAGGCAGTGCAGCGCCAGCGCCTCGCGCTGTCGCCTGGGCAGTGTACGAATGGCGTTCATTAAGTCCAGATGTGCGGCCGTCCGGCTTTCGAAGCGCGGCGCGACCAGCCCGGCGTGCGCTCCTCGCGTGATCATGTCGTCGATGGACGTGCACTGTTCACGGGCCCGGGACTGCCAGCGGCGCAGCATGGTGGTCGCGGTCTTGAAGAGCCAGGCACTCGGTTTGTCGTACGTCATGAGGTAGTCCCACTTGGCCGCCATGGTCAGCATGCTCTCCTGGGCGATGTCCTCGACCCAGCGGTGGTCCGAGGTCTGGGACTCGAGGTACCCGGTGAGGCGGGGCAGCCAGTACAGGTAGAACTCGTCGAATGACGACCGGATCTCGCCGGCGCCACGCGCGGAGGGTCCGCCCGGAACCGGCCGGCCTGACATGATCACAAATGGCTCCTCACGCCGACAATGCGCTGAGACGATGTCAGCCCCAGCAGTATGCCTATAACTGCCGTCAGAAGCCGTAAAAGTTGACATGCGGCTCAAAAGGCTGTTTCCCATTGGCGGAGCGGACAGGGTTGCGAGCCGGGGCGCCGGATGCGCGGGAGCGCACGCTACGCCTGTGACCAGCGTTGATGACTCCAGTCAAGAGGTCGACAAAATTGGCAAACGGATAACCGCTCGTTAAGCAGTATTAATCACCCGTAGAGTCCATTCTGCGGGATGTAGCCGGACATCTAGGGATACACGGCGACGATATACGCGAATCTAATTCGATAACCGGGTGGTCATTTTCTCTTCGTCGCACCGCCGAACACCTCGCGCGGGCCGCCGGTCGGGTCGGCGTGCGTCACTCGGTCTCTTGCGCCGGCGCCCGCGGCCCGCGATAGGGGAGCGGTGCGCTGTACACGACGCTGGTGGTGGTACTGCCGAACTCGGCCAGCGCGTTGACGAGCTGTTCGAGGTGCGCCATCGAAGCCGCGCCGACCTTCAGCGTGTAGCAGTCGTCGCCGGTGGTCCGCAGGCACTCCAGGATCTCGTGGCGCTCCTCCAGCAACCGGTGCAGCGGCTGGTGCCGGTTGCCCGGGTACTTGAGGCGTACGACGGCGAGCACGGCGAAACCGACCTTCACCAGGTCGATGTCGGCCCGATAACCGGTGATGACCCCGGTCGCCTCCAGCCGCTTGATCCGCTCGGTCGTCGCGGAGGCGCTGAGGTTGACCCGCCGTCCCAGTTCGGTGAGCGGGATGCGGCCGTCCCGCTGGACCTCGGCCAGGATCGTCCAATCGGTCGCGTCAAGATTCACGGTCATTTCGCAAATGTACCGGCAGAACCACGGCCCATCACCCCCCATGCCGGGAGGAATCCCTTCCGGCCGTGGTGATCGCCGCAATAGCCTGGACTGGTGCAACTAGGAGTGAACGTCCCGAACTTCGGACCCGGCACCGACCCCGGCGTGCTGCGCAGCTGGGCGCAGACGGTGGAGGGGCTCGGCTTCGACCTGCTGATGGTGTCCGACCACATCGTGGTAACGCCCGACGTCGCCGAGCAGTATCCGGCGCCGTTCTACGAGCCCTTCACGACTCTCGCCTGGCTGGCGGGCATCACCCACCGGGTCCGGCTCGGAACCACGGTTCTCATCGTGCCGTACCGTCATCCGCTGCTCATCGCGCGCATGGCCGCCAACCTGAACGACCTCAGCGGGGGGCGGCTGGTCCTCGGAGTGGGCGTCGGCTGGGCGCGGCAGGAGTTCGAGGCACTCGGCGTCCCGTTCCAGCGGCGCGGGAAGCTGACCGATGACCGCCTGCGGGCGGTTCGCGCCGCCTGGGAGGACGACACCGACCACCGCGCCGGGCGGATACCGATCTGGGTCGGCGGCAACAGCGACGCCGGTCTGAGCCGGGCGGTGCGCCTCGGCGACGCGTGGCATCCGCTGCGGATCACCACGCCGTGGCTGCGCGACGCGCTGGAGCGGATGAAGAGGATCACGGAGGAGCATCGACGCCCGGCGCCGGCACTGGCTCCGCGCATCGCCCTTCGCCTCACCGAGTCACCGGTCACCGGCTCGGACCGCCTCGCCGGTGAGGGCACGATCGACCAGATCGTCGACGACCTCGAACACCTGCGCCTCCTCGGTGCCGAGACCGTCGTGCTCGACCCCTTCAACGGCGACCCGCGCGAGACCTGCCACCCCGAGGTGGCGTGGAAGGCGCTCGCGACCGTGTCCGCCGCGTGGCGCCAGAGCACGTCGCACGACCCTTCGTACGACCCGACTTCGCACGACCGGACTTCGCACGACCGAACGGAGTGACAATGACCCCCGACGACGAGCGCCTTCTCCGCAGGGCCATCGAGCTCGCCGCCTCGGCACGGGCGAACGGGAACCCGCCGTTCGGATCGCTGCTGGCCGACCCGGACGGCAACGTCCTGGTCGAAGAGCGCAACACGTCGGTCACCGACGCGGACATCACCGCCCACCCGGAGCTGAAGCTGGCCAGATGGGCGGCCCGCGAGCTCGACCCCGCCGCCGCGGCCGCCACGACCATGTACACCAGTTGCGAGCCCTGCGGCATGTGCACGGGCGCGATCGAACGATCCGGCCTCGGCCGCGTCATGTTCGCGCTCTCCACCGAGCAGCTCACGACCCTCAAGCCGCCCGCCGCGCCGACGGACGTGCCCATGAAGGGCCCGGCGCTGTTCGACGAGGCGCGCGCACCCGTAGCCGGCTACTACCACTGACGGCCACTGACACCGGTGGCATGCGTCGGCGTGAACCGGTCAGAGTGCGTCGGAGGCGACCTTGTGCAGGCCCAGGGTGCGGGTGAGCATGCGGTCGCGGAGCCGCCTCGGCAGGCGGGACACCAGCATCATCAGGCGGGCGTCGGAGTTGGCCACGTATCGCGCCTTGGGCCTGGCGGCCTCGACCGCACGCACGATGGTGTCGGCCACCGTCTGCGGCGGTGAGCTCTTCAGGTTCGCCATGGCGGCGGCGACGGCCTCGAGCCGGCTCTGGTAGAGCGCGACACGGTCCGGGTCGGCGTCGACCAGCGCCTTCCGCGCGGCGGCGTCGGCCTTGGTGAAGATGGCGGTGTCGACGGACCCCGGAATGACGATCACGACGGGTATTCCCCATGGCGCGAGCTCCACGCGGGCGGCGTCGGACAGCGATTCCAGCGCCGCCTTACTCGCCCCGATCGGGCCGTTGTACGGAACCGCGACGCGGGCGGTGGGAGCGCTGACGTTGATCACCCGGCCCCGGCCCTGACGGAGCATCGGGAGGAACGCCCGGGTGACCTCCGCGGGGCCGTGAACGTTGACGTCGAACTGCCGGTGCAACTCGGCCGGCGGCACCAGTTCCAGCGGGCCATGGACGATCACTCCGGCGTTGTTGATCACGGCGTGCAGCCCGTGCCCGTGCTGTCTCGTGGTCACTTCCGCCGCCGCGGCGGCGATGTCCTCGGGGCTGGTGACGTCCAGCGGAAGCGTCTGGACGCCGGGCATCGCCTCCAGGTGCGGGCTCTCCGCTCGCACTCCGGCGTACACGCGGTAACCGCGCTTGGCCAGGGTGTCGATGGTCGCGGTTCCGATTCCACCGGCGGCCCCGGTGACGAGGACCGCACGCGATTCGCCGTGCTCGGGCATGGTGACCTCACATGTGTGGATGGACATGTACTAAGTGACATGTACCTTTGGACACGTCGAGCATCCACCTGACCGAAGGGACATGTCAAGATGGCGATGTCACTGACCGAGGAGTCACTGGCCGAGGGGTCACTGACCGAATCGAAGGAGGTGCCGCCGGTGTCGCTGCGGCATGGCTTGCTGGGTCTTCTCGCAGAGGGACCGGCCAGCGGGTACGACCTCACCCGCCGTTTCCAGGAGACGCTCGGCCCGGTGTGGCCGGCCCAGCACCCCAAGATCTACGCGGAGCTGGCCCGGCTGACCGATGCCGGGCTCATCGAGGTGGACAGCCATGGCCCCCGTGGCCGGAAGGCCTACCGCATCACCGACGCCGGGACGGCCGAGGTGCGCCGCTGGCTCGCCGAGGAACCGGTCGATCACACGCTGCGGATCGAATCGCTCCTGCGATCCGTCTTCTTCTGGCTGATGTCCCCCGACGAGCTGTCCGCGCACCTCGAACGCGAGCACCGGTTCTTCACCGAGACCGCCGAGGTGTACCGCCGGTTCGCGATGGCCAAGGACCGCGGCGACTACGGCACCGGCCCGCAGACGCAGTCCTTGCGCGTCGCCGCCGAAGCCGGGATCCGTCTCTTTCAGGCCCTCTCCGACTGGGCCGAATGGGCGCGCACGGTCTCCCCGCCCACACCGGATTCACCGGCCACCCCGGGCGATCGTCCCACCGATTCATCGGGCTGACCGGCATCTACCTGGTGGGTCACGGCATCCGCCGAGCCCGTACCCGGCCTGAAGATCCTCTGCCCGAACGAGCGGTTTTCGTCGGCGGCGGGAGGTACGGTTCGCAATCGAAGCCGGTGGACCCCTCGTCTCGGCGGGCCGGCCGCGCCGGATACGACAGCCGTACGACGCTGCACTGCGACGACGCAATGCGGCGATGAACTGCGGGAAAGGGGTTCGGATGACCGGGATACGGGTGCTGGTCGGCACGCGCAAGGGCGCGTTCATCCTGACGTCGGATGGCCGGCGAGACCGGTGGGACGTCAGCGGCCCGCATTTCGGGGGCTGGGAGATGTACCACGTCAAGGGTTCTCCGGTGAACCCGGATCGGATCTACGCGTCGCAGTCGGGCGGCTGGTTCGGGCAGGTCATCCAGCGGTCCGACGACGGCGGCGCCACCTGGGCGCCGGTGGGCAACGAGTTCCGGTACGAGGGTGGCGCCGGCGCTCACCAGGGCTTCGACGGCACGCCGCAGCCGTGGGAGTTCACGAGGGTCTGGCACCTCGAACCGTCGCTCGACGATCCCGACACGGTCTACGCCGGGGTCGAGGACGGCGCGTTGTTCCGCTCGACCGACGGCGGCAAGGAGTGGCGGGAGCTGCCCGGCCTGCGCGGCCACGACACCGGATCATCGTGGCAGCCGGGCGGTGGCGGGCTGTGCCTGCACACCGTCCTGCTGGATCAGAGCCGGCCCGGGCGGATCGTGGTGGCCGTCTCGGCCGCGGGCGCGTTCCGCTCCGACGACGACGGCGAGACCTGGCGGCCGATCAACCGTGGCCTGCGATCCGAGGGCATCCCCGACGACGACGCCGAGATCGGCCATTGCGTGCACCACATCGAGTCGCACCCGTCACGGCCGGACGTGCTCTTCATGCAGAAGCACTGGGACGTGATGCGCAGCGAGGACGGCGGCGAGTCATGGCACGAGATCAGCGGTGACCTGCCGACCGACTTCGGGTTCCCGATCTCCGTTCACGCGCACGAGCCCGACACCGTCTACGTCGTTCCGATCAAGAGCGACAGCGAGCACTACCCGCTCGACGGAAGCCTGCGCGTCTACCGCAGCCGCACCGGCGGCAACGAGTGGGAGCCGCTCACCAAGGGCCTGCCGCAGCGCGACTGCTACGTCAACGTGCTGCGTGACGCCATGGCCGTCGACTCCCTCGACCCGTGCGGCATCTACTTCGGCACGACCGGCGGGCAGGTGTACGTGTCGGCCGACGCCGGGGACGGCTGGGAGCCCATCGTGCGTGACCTGCCGGCCGTGCTGTCGGTCGAAGTCCAGACGTTGTCGTGATCCGGGTCGTACTCCCCGCGCATCTGCGGACGCTCGCGCGGGTCGACGGAGAGGTGCGCCTGCCGGTCGAGGGTGCGGCGACACAGCGCCTGGTGCTCGACGCGCTCGAGTCGCGTTACCCGATGCTGCGCGGGACGATCCGCGACCATGGCACCGGGCGGCGCCGGGCCTTCGTGCGGTTCTTCGCGTGCGAACGGGATCTTTCGCACGAGGAACCCGACACCCCGCTGCCCGAAGCGGTGGCGGCGGGCACCGAGCCCTTCATGATCGTCGGAGCCATGGCCGGTGGTTAGCGACCAAGTGGTCAGGACAACTGATCAGGCGGTGATCTCGTTCCGATTCCCTTAGGCTGCTGTCCGGTTTAGCGGGGCTGATGGGGGATTGGTATGCGGCTGCCGGAGCACTTGGAGCTACTTCTCACCGAAGAGCCGATCCTCGACGTCTACTCGGCCGGCCCGTGGCGGGTGCCCGACGGTCTCTTCGACGAGATCGCCGGACGGATCGACGCGCTCGTGACCGACCCGCGCTGTGTGGATCTGACGACCAACGAGCACAAGCTCATGACGCTCCCGGCGCCCCTGATCGCCGCCGAGACCTACGTCATGGTCGGCTTCCTGCCCGGTGTGGGCGCCGTCTACGGAGGTTCGCGGGCCCAGCTGTTCGACCGCCTGCTCGGCCGATACCTGAGCAAGCCCGCCACGCTCACGTCGCTGAACACCTGGTGGAGCACCTCGACCAACCTCTGGCGGCCGCCGATGGACTGGCTGATCGAGGTACCGGATCGTGAGCTGGCGTTCGGGCTGGCGCGTGAGTGCCTGGGCACCCTCGAGGGCATCGAGCCGCTCGAGCGGCGGCGTCAGGCGCTGCTCCGGCTGTACGACGACCCACCGGACTGTGACATCAACCTGTCCAAGAGCGAGCTCCGCGAGCACTGGGCCGCACATGCCGGCGAGGAGATCCTGGCGGACCTGCCCGAGCTCACCGGGCCGATCGGCTATCTCGACTGGGTGTGCTCGGGGCTTCTGGTGGCGCGTGACCGGCTCGCCGAGGCGACCTCGCCCGACGAGTCCGTTGCATTGCACCTGAGCGGGCTGCTGCTGCAGGCCGGGCTCGAGCGCGTGCCCGTTCAGCTGCGCCCCGTGCTCGGCGAGGACCTCTACGACGACGTCTGCGAACGCATCGCGGTGGAACGGTGGGGGTTCAAGGCCCGCACCTGGCAGGAGGAGACCCGGATCTGGCTGACCTCGGCCCTGGTCGAGGGCGCGGCCGACGCCTGCCGGGCATGGCTGGACATGGCGACCCGGTTCAGCGCCTGCGTACAGGGCCTGCCGGGTGAACCGGCGCGGAGCAAGACCGACTGGGTGCCCATCGGCCAGTTTCAGATCGACCTGCGGCGCCTGTACGCCTCCCGGCGTCGCATCGTCAACCCGCTCACCACGAGGCTGGCGACGGCCAACGGCCAGAGCACGGACCCCCAGAACGCGGAGACCGAGACCACCGGCCCCCAGGCCACGGGCGCCGAGAGCACAGCCCTCCGGAGCACGGGCCGCCGGAGCGCGGCCGGGTCCGGCCGGGCCGGCTCGAATGTGACCGGTTCGACCGGCACCGGCCGGAACGTGAAGGGACAGAAGGCGACCGGCCGCAAGGCGGGCGGCGAGAAGACCGATGGCCCGGGCGCGACCGGCCGGCGGAGGACCTCTGCCGGCCGCCAGACGAAGGCCTCCGCCGATTCCGGCCTCGCCACCGCTCTGGTGGGTCAGCCCGAGGTGGTCGCCGCTCTGCAGGAGATCACTGACGGCACCGCGCCCGTACGGCTGCTGCTGGCGGGGCCGCAGGGCACCGGCAGGCGCACCGCCGTGCAGGAGCTGGCCAAGGCGATGAAGCTGCCGCTGCCCCCGCACTGGGTGACGCACAACCTGTTCGCCGGCAAGACCCTCGCCGACTCCGCGGCCAAGCTGCACATCGACATCCGTGACTGCGCGGGCGACCGGCTACTGATCATCGATGGCCTGGACGACGTCATCGCCGACCCGGGCAACGGCGGGGCCCTCGCCGCCGAGCTGTACCGGCTCCTGACGGTGTACGACAACCTGCACTTGGTGGCACTCTGCGGCGCCACCGGTGAAGAACGGATCCGCGACGTCGACCCGGCCCTGCTGGACAGGTTCCGCGTCGCCCGTACCCGGCCGTTCCCGGCCGGGGAGCACGCCGAACTGTTCCGCCAGGAGCTGGCGCGGCGCGGCGCCCGCGCGCACAAGCGCGCCCTCACCGCGGCCGGCGAGCTGCTCGCCGAGACGACGCCGGTGCAGAGCCTGCGCAACGCCCGCCTCGCGCCTCACCTGGCCGACCTCGTGGTCGAGGCGGTTCGCGGCCGTACGGAACCAGGAGCCGAACTCGTCGTCAAGCGAGCCGACGTCCCCCGCTCCCTGGACACCTCTGGTGCCGTGGACGACCCGCTGGCCGAGCTGAACGGTCTCACCGGCCTCGACACGATCAAGGAAGAGATCGATCTGCTCATCGCCGTCACGCGCGCCGGGCAGTTGCGCGGCGAGGTGGGTCTGCACGTCTCGGCCCCGACCCGGCACATGGTCTTCACCGGGGACCCGGGCACGGGCAAGACGATGGTCGCCCGCCTGCTGGCCCGCATCTACAAGAAACTCGGCGTGCTCTCCTCGGGCCACCTGGTCGAGGCGTCCCGCGCCTACCTGGTCGGTGAGTACATCGGACAGACCGCACCGCGAACCCGCCGGCTGGTGGAACGCGCGCTCGGCGGGGTGCTGTTCATCGACGAGGCCTACACGCTCACCCAGTCGTCATTGAAGAACGACTATGGTCACGAGGCCATCGCCGAGCTGGTCAAGCTCATGGAGGACCACCGTGAGGACCTGATCGTGATCGTCGCCGGGTACGAGCAGGAGATGGCCGACTTCCTGACCGCCAACCCGGGCCTCGACTCCCGCTTCGCCAAGCAACTGCATTTCCCGGGTTACACCGACGACGAGCTGATCGCGGTGTTCGAACAGCTCGCCGCCACCGACGGCTTCGACCTCGCACCCGGAGTCAGGGAGGCACTTCTCGGACTGCTGCGCGGCGCCGAACGCGGCCCTTCGTTCGGCAACGGGCGGCTCATGCGCAACCTGCTCGACGCCGCCGTCGCCCGCCAAGCGCAGCGGGTCACCACCGGTGCGCCGCCCACCCGGGCCGAGCTCACCACACTGCGCGCCGAGGACCTGCCGCCCGGCAGACCGTCCTCCGGGGGCGACTTCGGCTTCTACCTCTGAAGACCGTCGGCCGACTGGTCCCTCTTGCCGCTATCTGGCAGCCAACGGAAGGGGGAAGATCAGGACGTCGAATAGGGGTGCGTTCGGCCAGCCAGGCCGGAGCTGGGCGACGTGTTTCCAGCCCCAAGCGGTGTAGGCGCGGTAGGCGGTGACGTTGCCGGGCTCAGCGAGCAGTGTTGCGCGCTTTTCACGGCGTCCTTTGAGAAGCTCGTCGTGCAGGGCGTGAGCGATGCCGTGGCCGGTCCGGGCCTTACAGACCATGATCTCTGAAAGGGCGAATGTCCTGGTGCCGTCTTCCCTGGTGAATTCGGGTTCCGGCTCCATTTGAAGCCCGGTCCACCATCTCGCCTCAGGGCCAAGCGGCCATCCCCAGGTCTGCCCGATCGGCTCGTCTTCACTGGTGTAGGCGACCACGAGTTCGAACCCGGGGTTCGTCGGCTGGGTGTAGGCCTCGAAACGGGTCATAAAGGCGTCGGTGGAGTCGAAGGGATCACCGCTGGCTATCGCGTCGGCGTAGGCGTCCTTCTGGATTGCCATCACCACCTCGCGGATGCTTCGGGCGCCTGCCGCGTCGTAATGCCGGAACGTCACCGGGGTGATCTCGCTCATGTATCTGGACGTTACTCCGTTGCCATCGATGCAGCGATGGTGTCGAAGCGACCTGAAAAATCGTCGTCGGCGCTGGCATCTCGTACGCGACGTAGCTCATTGAGGGTTCGCACGGATTTCACCGGTCCTTCCAACACCGGCAGCACCGTACGAGCTTGTGCGACGGCTCCGGGGACATCACCCTCGGCCAGCAGCGATGTAGACAAGCGGGCCGCGTAGAACGCCCTGTTCCGCGCGGGCAGCTCCCGGTCGTCAAGTACCTGCTGGTACAGGACAATGCCTGCGGCGGGACGGCCAAGGTCGATCTGGGCACATGCTTCGTGCCCCGTGATCTCCGCTCCGGTGACGAATCCCAACCAGTGTGGGTCTGCTTCGTGCAGACCACGATCCAACTCACGTCGCGCTCGCGTGATGGCGTGCCGAGAGGCTAGCTCGTCACCGAGCAAGGCAGCAGCCACCGCTCGACGAGTGGCGATCAACGCGTGCAACCGGGGGGAGGGCTCGTGACGGGCGTGTTCGTCGGCCAGATCCAGGAACCGTAGTGCCTCACGGGCCAGGCCCTTCTGCCCGCTGACTCGGGCGAGCGCCGTCGATTGCAACGCCATCGTCAGGTAGGCGTGGGCGTTGAGCACCGCATCGCCGGTTCCACTGGCCAGCAACACCGACTCGCCCAGCAAACGTCGCGCGAGTGGCTGTTCACCTGCATCGAACGCGATGAAGCCACCGCACACGCCCAGTCCTCCCGTGAGCGCCTGCAACTGCCGACCTACGAGTTGGGTGTAGTCGCTTTCCTCGAGCATGGCCTTGGCACGGGTGAGCAACGCGGTCGCTTGGCGCAGCAAGGAAACGCCGCCCGCCGACCAGTCCATGGTCCATAGTCCGTCCAGACACGACTTCAGGTAGCGGATGTGCGCGCTGTCGACCCGCGCCGGCACCTGCGACGCCGCAGTGGGCTCCGCGGGCAGCATGAGCCCCGCCGCGACGCCGACCGCAGCGGTATTGAACGTACGGCGATCCATTGACCCATCTTCCAACGCGCGGGAGTTCCCGACATCCAAGGCCGCATCGGCCCGGCCGAGGATGAGCGGCAGCAAAGCCTCGCGTGGCATGGCGACCGCGTCGGCCCAAGCGAACAACTCACGGATGTCGAACAGGGTCGCGCGTTCCCCGGTCTCGATCCGGGTCACTTTGGTCTTGGTCCATCCCGGAACGAGTTCTGCCATATCGGCCTGGGTCAGCCCGGCCGCTGCCCGAAGCAGCGAAACCACAGCACCCAGGTCCAGCCGTGCCAATGCCTCACGCATCGGTTTCGAATCCCACACCCATACGGGAACCTGAACCGAGGTATGGCTGGTGGCTCGCGAGCACGGCCCGCACAGCGGCTCAGGGTTGTAGCGGCTGAGCAGTGTCGCCCGGCAACCCGGGCACATCCGTCCCTTTGTTGGCATTGCGCTCTCTGGGCATTCAAGATCGACAAAAGCCTACGCGGTTACCCCATCACCGTAGGCGGGCCGACGGAGCTTCTCCATCAGCCCTAGTGCCAATGTGGCACCGCATCGCCAAACCCGTACTGCCATAGCAGTGGTTGGTGTCTCCACTCGGTGACGGCTTGACTGTCGGGCGCACGCTCAAACGGTGAATTCGGAGGTCATCGGTGAACGGCTATCCTCAGGAAGCCATCGGGTCCCTTGATGCTCTCGCCACGAGTGCTGGTGGCGCTTACGCGGATGCAGCTGTTTCATCTCGACCGACCGAAATGTCTGAAGAGAGTGTTCCGCTCCCTTCAGCGTTTTCTTCCGATACTGCAATTCGTTGGCGGCAGGTGTTTCCCGGCGCTGAGGGTCAGTTGCGTGAGCTGCGGCGTTGGCTTGCGGATCTATTACCTGACTGCCAGGCGCGGTGTGATGTCGTCACGGTGGCGGTGGAGCTGGCGGCGAACGCGGTCAGGCATTCGGCGTCCGGGCGCCCGGGCAGGTTCTTCGCCGTTGAGGTGACCTGCGACGGGACGGTCGTAGGGGTTGCGGTCGCCGACGGTGGCGGCCCCGGCCAGCCCAAGATCCTCAAGAGGCCCTACAGCGATGAGCTGGATGGATTCGATGAACACGGCCGTGGACTGCAGATGGTCCAGGAGCTATCGGTACGTACCGGCGTGATCGGCGACACGCGTGGCCGGGTGGTGTGGGCTGAAGTGCCATGGCCGGCCGAGCAGCCCGCTCCTACGACGGTGTTCGAGCAGATCCAACAGGAGACGATCGCATCCGCCGAGCGGCGGCTGCGGACGCGGTTCGGCGCGTTCCTGGCCTGGTACGGGAACTCGACACTCCGGTGGTGGGCGTGCCCCAAACGCCCAAACGCCGCCTGGGACGGGCTGGTCAGCTCCTCGTCGGCGGCCGGTCTGGCCGAACTGCTGGCTCGTGCCCGACTGGGCCCGGCTACGGCGGAACACCCGTCAGACCATCACGGCTCACCTCGCCGTTCTGATCCGACTCCATCCTCTGCCGGTCAGGGTCGGTAGTCGTGGGCGTCATCTGGTTCTTCCCGTACTCCCGGGCAGGGGAAGGCCCGGGCGAGGTCGTACGGCCGGTACCTCGCCGGAGCGGGCCGTA
Organism: Actinomadura alba; assembly: GCF_014323705.1. Taxonomy (GTDB): domain Bacteria; phylum Actinomycetota; class Actinomycetes; order Streptosporangiales; family Streptosporangiaceae; genus Actinomadura_C; species Actinomadura_C alba. The sequence goes on along the minus strand of NZ_JABVEC010000009.1, from coordinate 25,929 downwards.
CGACCCTCCGAGACGGTGCGGCGGCGCGGACACCACAGCAAGCCCCCGAACTGTGGCACCCGCCGCCGCGCCGTCGACCAGGTGGCGGCGCCTCGTGCAGCGGATCGAGCGTTTCCGCGGAAACGTCGGCTTCCTGCTGGAGGACAAACGATCAAGGTCAGATTGTGACACAGTTCTTCCCCGCGGGAGAGGGCAGCGTTTACCTATCTGGTTAATATTGCTACGCCTTCCGCCTGCACTGGGGATGCGGCTGATCTTCCGCCCGATGACGGCAGGCGAGCGGAGGGATCACAGCATCCCTGATGGCGTGGCCGCATTGGTCGTTGAGATCGCTGACTACCACGATGGTTGAGGAGCGAATTGAGAAGGAAGTGAGGGCGATGGCGACGACCCCGAAGCTCTACCGGGATTACGAGCCGGACTATGCCGTCCCGCCGGGTGAGACCATCCGCGAATTCCTCGATGAGCTGGGCATGACCCAGCGGCAACTGGCTGCTCGCCTCGCTCTCAGCCTCAAGCACGTCAACCAGCTCATCCAGGGTTTGGTCCCGCTGTCGCCGGAAGTAGCCGCTCGCCTTGAGCTGGTGACCGGTATGCCGGCCCGACTCTGGAACCGCCTTGAGGCCGACTACCAAACTGCGCAGGTGCGACTTCCGGCCAAGCGAGGACCTCGCAGAACTCGTTGAGTGGGTCAAGAATGAGATCCCGGTGAACGAGCTCGTAAAGCGCGGCGTTCTCCCTCCGGAGCCTAATACGGCAGTCGGACTTCGCTGAGTGACTGCTCGTCAGGTAATGAGCGCGGCGTATCTGCGCCCAGTAGCGCAACCGGGTGGATTCGAGGGGTCGGCATCGTCGGCCGAACCAGGGCCGTGCGCAATTTCCGCCTGCTACGTTCGACCGGTGCTGGCGTGCCTGCGCATGCCAGTGATCGGAGGTTCATCAATGGACGAGTTGAAGTTCGAGCAGGACCTGGTGCGCGCGCTGCTGCGGGATCAGCACCCGGATCTCGCGGACCTAGAGCTGCGTGACGTCAGCGGAGGCTGGGATAACCAACAGTGGCGCCTTGGGGAGGAGCTGGCCGTGCGCTTGCCACGCACCGAGCGAGCGCCGGCTCTGCTGCACACGGAGCAGACGTGGCTGCCGATGTTGGCCGAGCGCCTGCCGCTGCCAACACCCGCCCCAGTGCGCATTGGCAAGCCATCGAGCCTGTTCGAGCACACCTGGTCGATCGCGCGCTGGGTCGAGGGTGAGCCGGCCGATCGTGCGCCGATCACGCGCATTGAGGCGGCCGAGATCCTCGCGGGGTTCCTGAGGGCGCTGCATCAAAAGGCGCCGGCTGACGCCCCGGTCAGCCCTTCGCGCAGCGCCCCCCTGGCCGGTTTGCAGCGGGTCGACGGCTGGTTCGAGGTCATTGCCGACTACGCGGACGCTGACGCTGCGTGGGAGGTGTCGGAGAGGGCCATCGCGGCGCCCGCCTGGCAGGGCGCGCCGCTGTGGCTGCATGGTGACTTGCATCCGGCGAACGTGGTCGTCAGGGACGGGATGCTCGCTGGGGTGATCGACTTCGGCGATATGTGCGCAGGCGATCCCGCGACCGATCTTTCAGCCGCCTGGATCCTGTTGCCTGCCGGCGCGGCGAGTCGGTTCTTCGACGCCTATGAGCTGGCCGACGAAGCCACCATCACCAGGGCCCGCGGCTGGGCTGTCCTGCGCGCCCTGGGCCTGATCGGGATCGGACGAAACGGCAGGCTCGGTCTGCCCGGGGGCAAGCCGACCTGGGAACCGGCAGGCTACGCCACGCTTGAACGGGTCCTGGCGGCGAGCTGACCGCGGCTGCGCGCCGAGGACGATGCGGGGTCCGGCTGATGGCCCGGCGCCACCTGTGAGCATTGCGTCATGACGCACGATGAGAATCTGGCAACCTCCGCCGACCGTGCAGGGCTGGCGGGCTCCGCCGACCATCTCACGCAACTCGCGGATGCTCTCTCACCGATCTTCTCCCGCAGTGACCTGCGGTCGAACGCGATGGCCTATGTGCGTGCGCTGTTGATGCCGGGCGTGTCCGGGAACTGCTGGGCACTGGCCACGCCAATGCCCCTTCCCCGCGCATCTGGGCGGCCTTCAAGTTCGCGGTGATCGAGTTGCTTGTGCTGCCCGCGTACCGAGGTCATGAGATTGGAGGCACCCTCCATGAGGAGCTTCTCCGTGGTCGCGATGAGCCGTACGCCACACTCGCCGCTCTAACCGAGGCGCCCGCGTACAGCCTTTATCTGCGCTGGGGGTGGCAGCCCGCCGGCCGGATTACGAGCGAACCGCCGTACTCCGAGGCGATGCTCCTTGCCATGTCGGGCAGGCCTGTGCGGTGATGGCCGATTCGGCGGCGCGGACACCACAGCAAGCCCCCGAACTGTGGCACCCGCCGCCGCGCCGTCGACCAGGTGGCGGCGCCTCGTGCAGCGGATCGAGCGTTTCCGCGGAAACGCCGGCTTCCTGCTGGAGGACCCGCCTATCGACGTGCGCGCTCAGCAGGCCATGAGGATATGGGACAACGTCGCGTCCGGCGAGCAGGCGGAGGTCACCAGCGACGTCGTGCACCGATTGATGGACGGTGTCGACGCGGACGTGCTCACGGCTGCTGAAGCTCGGCACCGTAGCGTAGTCCGTCGATGAGGAGCGCGACCATGCGTTGGCTGTACGCGACTCCCTCGTCCGCCACGGGCAGGCACAGATTGGCGACGGCGTACAGGAGGTACTTGGGGCTGATGTCGGCACGAATCTCGCCACTCGCTGTTGCGGCTTCGAGCAGTGACCCGAGGGTGGGTTCGAGTCGCTGCATGAAGTAGCCGGGCAGGGCGTCGAACGCCGGATCGCCCGAGTGAAGGGCTGTAGCGAGTCCTCGTTTGGTCGCGAGGAATTCGGTGTACCGGTGGAGCCACTTCCCGAGTGCCACTCCTGGCTCGTGTGCTGCGGTCAGCGCCGGGGCCGCGTCGGCGCAGGCATCCACCTCGCGCTGAAACACGGCCTTGACCAGGTCCGAGCGCTGCGGGAAATGCCGGTACAGCGTTCCGACTCCGACGCCGGCCAGATCAGCGATCTCCTTCGCGGGCGCATCCACGCCTGACGTGCCGAAGGCGGCCTTCGCTGCCTCAAGCAAGGCGTCGATGTTGCGTTGCGCGTCGGCGCGCAGCCGGCGCGGCGCGCGTTCGAGTGCGCCCGGACGCGCAGAGCCGGTCGAGCCGACTCCGGTCGGCGCCGTGTTCTCCGTCACGACCCTCCTTCGCTTGCATAACCGGAAAGTCTTTCCGTATAGTTCCGGAATAACTTTCCGCTTCGGTTCAGGGTACGGCACCGACACAGCGCCCACTACACCTCGACCACAACCTCAGGAGAAACCGCATGCAGTACCGAACCCTCGGCCGGACCGGCATCAAGGTCAGTCCCTACGCGCTCGGCGCAATGATGTTCGGGGCCATCGGCGCCATCGGCAACCCCGACCACGACGACTCGATCCGCATCATCCACAGAGCGCTGGATGCAGGGATCAACTTCGTTGACACCGCCGACGCGTACTCCCACGGCGAGTCCGAAGAGATCGTGGGAAAGGCGCTCAAGGGGCGTCGCGACGACGTCGTCCTTGCGACCAAGCTGCATCTCCCGATGGGTGATGATCCCAATCAGCGAGGCAACTCCAGGCGCTGGATCATGACCGCGGTTGAGAACTCGCTGCGTCGCTTGCAGACCGACCACATCGACCTCTACCAAATCCACCGACCGGACCCCGACACCGACATCGAAGAGACGCTTTCCGCGCTCTCGGACCTGATCCACAGCGGTAAAGTCCGGGTGATCGGGTCGTCCACGATGCCCGCCTCCGACATCATCGAAGCCCAGTGGGTGGCCGAGCGGCGCGGTCTGGAACGGTTCCGCACCGAACAACCGACCTACTCGATCCTCAACCGCGGCATCGAAACCGAGGTGCTGCCCGTCGCCCAACGCTATGGGATGGGCACGCTCGTGTGGAGCCCGCTCGCGAAGGGAATGCTCACCGGGCGCATCCGCAAGGGCCAGCAGACCGACCTCCGCCGCGCCGCCCTCTTGACGAGCTTCAGTGACGAGCGTCGGCTCGACGCCGTCGAACAGCTCATTCCGCTCGCCGACGAGGCGGGCCTGCCGATGACCCACCTCGCGATGGCGTTCGCGATCACTAATCCCGGCGTGACCAGCGCGATCATCGGGCCGCGCACCATGGAGCAGCTCGACGACCTGCTCGCCGGCCTCGACGTCACCCTCACCGACGAGATCCTCGACCGGATCGACGAGATCGTCCCACCCGGCACCGATGTCGGAACGCCCGACCAGTCCGCCTACTTGCCCCCGGCCATCCAGCGCTCGAACCTCCGCCGCCGACCCGTCAACGAACGCGCCGCCGCCTGACCGCATCCCCTCACCGCTCTCGCACGGCGGGCGCATCCGCAACGCCCGCCGTGCTCCTACAACCCGGCAACGGAATACGCGATGACGACTGTGACACCGACCTGCCGATAGCGGGTGCCCGGCGTGAACGGGATCGCCGAGCTGATAAGCATTCTCGACAATCGGCTGCTGGACTGGGCCACCAGCACCCTTCGCACCACGGTCAGCGTCGTCCGTAAACCCGCAGATCAAAGGGGATTTGCTGTGCTGCCCCGCCGGTGGGCGGTCGAGCGGACTCTGGCGTGGCTCACCGCCCACCGCAGGCTCGCACGTGACTACGAACGCCCACCCGGCCACCAGCGAAGCCATGATCCGCTGGGCCGCCATCGGCCTCATGACCCGCCGCCTCGCCCGCAGCGGACGCCCTGCCACCCGTCAAGGCCCACGCCCCCTCGAACACCAATAGCAAGATCCTGCTCCGACAAGCACTTAGGACCTGATTGCGACGGCCTGGTGAACGTGGTCGTCGCAGGTGAGTTGGGAAAGCATGAAGTCGGCGACGTCAGCGTGGGACACTTTCGAGCCGTACGCCAGGTGAAGGCCAGTGCCGGTGCGGTAGCCGCCCGTGCGCGGACCGCTGGTCAGGACCGCCGGACGGATGATGGTCCATCGGGTATCGCTGCCTTTGATGAGTTCTTCCATCCGCTCTTTGTCTCGCATGATGGATCTGATCATGAGCCAGAGGCTGGTGACGTAGACGCCGTGGTGCCGGCTGTCGGCGACGCCGTAGCCACTGACGGCCAGCAGCCGGGTGACGCCGTGGGTCTGCATCGCGGGCAGGATGGCGCGCATCCCGTCGGTGCAGACGGTGACCCCGCGCAAGCGTCGCTGGCCCAGCGCGCTGAGCACGGCATCGGACCCGGTAAGCGTCTTTTGGACAGCTCGCGCATCCCGCACGTCCCCCTGTACGATCCGGAGCCGATCGTGGACGGGCGCCCTGGCCGGATCGCGGACCAGCGCGGTGACCTTGTGCTTGCGGTCCAGCGCCTGCTGGACCAGTTGACGGCCGACCTGGCCGGTGCCGCCAAAGATCGCCAACCGCATGCCACAGCCTCCGTTACCCAAGATTAATGGAGTCTCCAAGTATTCCCACGAGTGCTTGGAGTTTTCAATCTTTGGAGCAACCATCTATCGTGCGACAGGTGGGCACGCCTGGCAGCACCGACGAACCGCTGGTGCAGACGCTCCTCAAGCAGATCTTCACCCTCACGGCCCAGACCAGCGTCTCCACCGCTGACCTGCTGAAGGAGCTGGAGCTCACCGAGCCACTCGTCACCGCTCTGTGGCGGCTCGACCCCGAGGCCGCCCCACCGTCCATGCGGGCGCTGGCGGCGACGATGAACTGCGATCCGTCAACAGTCTCCTTCATCATTGACAGGCTCGAACGGCGGGGGCTGATCCACCGGCAGACCGATCCCGCCGACCGGCGGGTCAAGGTGATCATGCTGACGCGGCAGGGGGTCGCGACGCGGGCCCGGTTCGTCGAGGCCGTGACCGCGGGTTCGCCACTGGGTCGCCTGGCTGGCGAGGAGCAGCAGCAGCTCCGCATCCTGCTGGCCAAGGCCGGCCTCGACCCGGCCGACTTCACCTGCCCAGCCGCCCTTCCAGCGGACTGAGGCGATCAATAACAAGACCCTTCTGAGGCATCACAGGGGGTTCTCAGCTCCCTCTCAGCCGATATCAAGGTACGTGCCGCAGCCTCACCTCCATGATGTTGAGGCGGGCCCGGCAAGCCCTCGCGAATCGCGTGCGGCGGCCCCGACCTTCGTGGCGTTCCGCGGCTCTGCACGCGGGGCTTTCCATCCTCGTGGTCATCGTTCTCGGTGCCGGCACGGTGGAGTACACCGCCGCCCGCTCCCGCGCGGTCCCCGACCCCTCGTCGTCCGTCGCCGCTCCTGCCCGCACCCCGACACCAGCTCCGACCCCGATCCCTACACCGACACCGACGCCGACACTGACGTCCGCCTCGACGCGTCGCCTCTCGGCATCGGAGCGCACCAGGCTGACCCGCGACCTCGACAGATATCTGGACGATCGGTCGGGTCAGGTCTCAGCGTCGATCCGTGACCTGGCCACGGGCCTCACATACGGATACAACACCCGGCTGCGAACCGCCGCCGCCAGCATCGTCAAGGTCGACATCCTGGCGGCGCTCCTGCTGCAAGCGCAGCGGAAGAAACGGCGGCTGACCGCCAGTGAGCGAAGCCTGGCCACGCGCATGATCCGCGTCAGCGACAATGGCGCCGCCGCCGAGTTGTGGAACCGGATCGGCGGCTCGTCCGGTCTGGCCACCGCGAACAGCAGGCTCGGCCTGCGCGACACCACGCCCGGTCCCGGTGGTTACTGGGGCTCGACCACGACGAGCGTGGCCGACCAGATCCGCATCCTGCGAGCCCTCACGTCGAGTGACAGCCCGCTCAGCGCGGCCGGTCGCCGGTACGCGCTCGGGCTGATGGCCGACGTCGACTCCACCCAGTCGTGGGGGGTCAGCGCGGCCGCCGGTGACGGCGACACGACGGCACTGAAGAACGGCTGGCTGCCCCGGCAGAGGGACGGCGGCCGCTGGACGATCAACAGCATCGGCCGGGTGCGCGGCAGCGGTCACGACTACCTGATCGCCGTTCTCTCCAAGGGCAATGCGTCCATGGCCGAGGGCGTCGCGACGGTCGAGCACGTCGCCGCGCTGGTCAGCCGGGCCGTGTCAGAGGCGGTCGCACCGTAGAGCGAACGCGAGAAGCCGGAGCGAGCGCCCGGTGCCGTCCCGCGTGCCCCATTCCGGCGGGGCTCACGGGACGGCTGCCGGGCGCGGTCACGGGTCTCAGGCGCTCTGCACTCCGGGGCTGCGGTCCTCCACCACGAAACTGGCCCGGGTCGAGATCGGCGCGCCCGGCCTGGTGACGTACGGGAGCACCCGGAAGTCGCTGCGCCAGCGTTCCCGGTTCACGTTCACCCGCACGTAGCCGCGTTGCGCGTTGTAGAACTTCATGTGCGGGTTGGCCGCCAGGAAGGTCCGCCCCAGGGCGTCGATGTCGGCGCCGTCGGCACCGCTCGTGATCGAGGTGCCGACGAACTCGCTGGCCACTGTGGGCGAGTCGGGGTCGTTGAAGTCCAGCTTGAGGTCTGCGGCGTAGTTCTGGTGCCGGTCGCCGGTGATCACGACCAGGTTGCGGACGTCGCGGTCCTGAGCGCTCGCGAGGATCCGGTTGCGGTCGCCCACGTAGCCGTCCCAGGGGTCGATCCACACGTCCTTGCCCGCCCCCGGGTCCCAGTCGGTCTCGAGCATCGGCACCTGGTTGCCCAGGACCTGCCAGCGCGCCCGGGACGAGCTGAGACCGTCGAGCAGCCACTGGCGCTGGTCGGGGCCGAGGATGGTGCGGTCGGTGTCGAAACGCTCGGCGCACGCGGTGGACCGGCCGGTCCCGTTGCCGTACGCACACGCCTGGATGTCACGGGAGCCACGCGTGTCGATCATGACGAAGTCGGCCAGCCGCCCGTACGCGAGCCTGCGGTGCAGCCGGATGTGCGGGCCGGACGGCAGCTGGGCACGCCGCAGCGGGAGGTTCTCGTAGAACGCCTGGAACGCCGCCGCCTTGCGCTGCGCGAACGCGGCCGGGTCGGGGTTGGGGTGGCGACCGGCGATGACCGTGTCGGCCGCCCAGTCGTTCACCACTTCGTGGTCGTCGAGCGTGTGGATGAACGGGAAGCTGGCGTGCGCGTTCTGCAGCGGTGCCTCGGCCTTGTAGAGCGAGTACTGCAGCCGGTAGCGGGCCAGGTCGAAGGTCTCGGTGTGGAACTGCTCGGGTACGGTGACGCCGCGCTTGTTGGTGGTCAGCTCGTACTCGTACAGGTAGTCGCCGAGGTGCACGACCAGGTCGAGGTCCTCGGCGGCCATGTGGTCGTACGCGGTGAAGTAGCCGTCCTGCCACGCCTGGCAGGAGGCGAAGGCGAAGTCGAGCTCGCGGGGGTTCGACCCGGCCGAGGGCATCGTCTTGCTCCGGCCGGTCGGTGAGATCTCCCCGTTCGCGCGGAAGCGGTAGAAGTACTCCCGGTCCGGGGCGAGCCCATCAATCTCGGGGTGCACCGAGTGCCCGAGCTCCGGGGTGGCCACTGCCGCGCCCCGGCGGACGACGTGGCGGAAGCGGTCGTCCGTGGCGACCTCGTACTCCACCTTGACCCGCGTGGCCGGCATGCCGCCCTTGCCGTCGGCCGCGAACGGCTCCGGAGCCAGCCGGGTCCACAACACGAAACCATCCGGCGCCGGATCGCCCGACGCCACTCCCAACGTGAACGGGTTGCTCTTCCTCGACGTGAACGCGTTCGCGCTCTCCCCGCCCAGGACACCCGTGCCGAGCATGACCGCTGCGGCTCCCACTCCGCCCAGCCCGAGGATCTGACGCCGTGACACCGAACCGACCTGCGAAGCCATTCGCCCTCCCGCCTCGACACAAACAGCGGTAAGCAAATCGCACATATGAGGCGGGAGTCGATAACCTCCCCGTGAACATCACGGGTCTCAGAGTGAACATCACAGGTACGGAGGTTAGATCACGTTGAGGAATCACTGGCAGATGTGTTGATCGCAGGCTCGTTAACATCGACGCAGGGCAAAGGAAGCCCGGTTCGCCGTAGGGACTCCCGGCGCCGCAGCGAGGGCGCGCGGGGGAGTCAGGCGGTGCCGCGCGGCAGAACGGTGACCGCGCAGGGCGCCGCTCGCAACACCTTGAACGCCGTCTCGCCGAGGAACACACGGTGGATCGGTGCGTCCTCGCTGCTGGCGCAGATCAGCAGTTCGCCCCCGACCCAGGGAACGTCGGCCATCGCCTCGGCCACGTCGTCGCCCGTGCCGACCCGCGCCTGGATCTCGTCGGCGGCCAGGTCGCTCGACTCGCTCGCCATTCGGATCGCCAGCGCGAGATCGTCGCGAAGGGCGCCCTGATCCGCTCCGGCCGCCGCCAGCGTCATCAGCCGGAGTGGCACGTCCAGTCGTACGGCGGCGACCGCGGCCCGTGCGACCGCCTCGTCGCACTGCGGGCGGCGCACGTACGCCACGGTCACCCGCCCCGGGCGATCCAGCGGCACATGACCGGCCGGGGTGAGCATCACCGCCTGGGTGGAGGCGTGCATCAGGTGGTCGGCGGTGCCGCCCAGGTTGATCCGGTGATGTGCGCCGCCGGCGGGCGACCCGATGACGATGAGATCGGCGTCGACCTTGCTCGCCAGCACGGACAGACCGCGGCCCGCTCCCCGGCTCTCCTGGGTGGCGTAGGAAGCCGCCAGATCGCCCAGCGCCGACTCGGCCTGGGTGAGTGACGCCTGCGCCTCCAGGGCGGAACCCGCGGGCTCCGGTCCGTGCACCGCGGCCACGGTGAGCCGGCCGCCCGTGACCTCGACGATCGTCCGAGCCTGCGCGAGCGCCTCGCGTCCACCGGCGTCGACCTTGTATCCGACAAGGACATGCTCTCCGATCACGCCGAGAGCATCCCCTGCTCCGCCGTGGTCATGCGCGATCCCTCTTGGCGGGCGGGTTGTGCCCGCGGGTTCGCGAACTGGTGGCTTGGTGGCGCTGGATGGTTCACGTTCAGCCCTGGGATGGTTCCCAAACCGAGCAGTCGTGAGCGAAGAGCACACGTCGTGGGTCGAAGTCGGCAAGCCGGTCCAGCCAGCGTTGGTAGGTCGGGAGCGGCTGTTCCACGCGTTGGAGTACGGCCTGGCGGGCCAGGTGATCGGAGGCGAACTGGGATGCGAAGTCGTGTGCCTGGCCGGCGAGGACCACGGTGCCATCGGGTTGTCGGAGCACCAGCGACTGATGTCCCTGGGTGTGCCCGGGTGTGGGAATGATCCAGACCCCGGGCCAGACCTCCGTTTCACCGCGGAGTTCCTCATAGACCGCGCCGGGAAAGTCGACGAGTTCGGCGAAGGTGTAGTCGCCCTGGCGGGCGGTGGCCAGTTCGACGTCTTGGACCAGGATGGGCGTGCCGGCCAGGAGGGGATTTCCTCCGCAGTGGTCGAAGTGGAGGTGGCAGTTCACGACGAGGGAGATGTCGGCGAGGCTTACCCCGGTCGCCGACAGGGCGTCTTGCAATGCACGCCGTTGGGGTCGGTAGTGCGCTTCGGTCTCGGAGTCTGCGCTGCCGATGCCGGTGTCGAAGAGAATCAGTCCTTGGTCGTGTTGGACCAGGTAGGCGAGCGCGGGTTCGACCCGCGGTTGCGGGCCTCCGGATTCCGGTGCAGGTCGGATGAAGTACCCCAGGTCGAGTCGACGCACCGCCGTGTTCTTCCCCATGCCGCCATCCTGGCAGGCCGCGATGTGGTGTCCATCCGGTTCGCGGGCGCCGCCACGTCCGGCGGTGATCTGTACGTCGATCTTCGCCGAAGCTCGTCTACGACGCTGGCCTGCACGGCAGGCCAACGAGGTGGTGCACCCGGATTGAGAACCCTGACGGTTCCCACACCGGTCTTCCGGTCGCTACCAGCTGACGGGCACCTCGGTGAAGCCGCCGGTCAGGTGGTTCGAGCGCGCGGTGAGCTCCTCGACCGGCACGGCGGTCCGGAGTGCGGGGAAGCGCTGGAATAGGGTGCCGAGCACCGCGCGCAGCTCCACCCTGGCGAGATTCGCCCCGAGGCAGTGGTGGATCGCGTATCCGAACCCGAGGTGCGGGTTGCGGGGGCCGCGGTGGATGTCGAACCGGTCGGGGTCGGGGTAGGCCCGGTCGTCGCGGTTGGCCGCCACCGTCGCCAGTACGACCGCTTCACCGGCCCTGATGGTCGTCCCGGCGATCTCGACGTCCTCGCGGGCGTAGCGCAGCAGCCCGTGCTCGCTCGGCGCCGCCAGGCGGAGCACCTCCTCGACGGCGGCCGGCGCGAGCTCGGGGTCTTGCTTCAGCGCCTCCAACTGGACGGGGTTGGTCAACAGGAGCAGTACGCCGTAGTCGATCTGATTCACGGTGGTCTCGTGGCCGGCGAAGAGCAGTCCGGCGGCGATGTCCGAGACCTGGTCGGCGGGCAGGTCGGCGACGGCCAGATCCGAGTAGATGTCGGCACCGGGATGGGCCAGCTTGGCCTGGACGATGCCGTAGGTGTACTTCTGCATCGCCGCGTCGGCGGAGGCGGAGCGCTTCGGGTCGGTGAGGTCGGCCATGTCCTCGGCGATCGACCGGAACAGATCGCGATCCTCGTACGGCACCCCCAGCAGTTCGCAGATCACCTGGAGCGGAAGCGGGATCGACAGGCACGCGCGCAGATCCACGGGCGGCCCCTGCTCTTCCATGCCGTCCAGCAGCTCGTCGACGAACTGCTGGACGCGTTCGGACAGCGCCCGCATGCGCCGGGCCGACAACGCGGGGGCAAGCAGCCGCCGCATGCGGTCATGCGCCGCCTTCTCGGTGGCGAAGTCCCCGGACGGACCGCCGATCAGGGCGGAGTTGGACAGCCGCGGAGCGGTGCGGGGTGTGGGGTGGGAGCGGCCGAAGCGCCCGTCGGCGAAGATGATCCTGGCCTCCTCGTACCCGGTGACCAGCCAGGCCTCGTCGCCGGTACCGGTTCGAACCCTCGTGATGGGCTCCCAGGCCCGCAGCGTGCCGAACGCCGGTGAGATCTCGAGCGGGTCGGGCCGCTCGAACGGTAACTGGGGAAGAACGTCCATACCGGGAGGTCTTCCCCCATCGGGTGAACACACCCGTGATCCATGGTCAGGGGCCGGGCACGCCGGACCTAAGAGAAGTCCCGTCGCCGCGTCGATCGCGTCGGTTTCGGCGGCGCGGCTGGGCCCGGGTAGGTCTCGGGGCTCCAGAGGGGAGGGTGGTCAGGCTTCCGGCCGGTCTTCCGGCCAGAAGGGTGTGCTGTTCAGTGCGGCCGTGGTGATCTCGGCCCCATCGAGCTCGATGATGGTCAACGGGATGCCGGCGAGCGGCCACTCGACCGCGAACTCGAACGGCACCGCCGGCGGCAGTGGCCACAGCCACAGATCCTGGTGGAACCGGCTCCTGCGGTTGGAGCGACCGCCGCTCCCACCATGGCTTTCGGCGAGAATCGGACCCACCGGCCGCGGCCCGTCACCCGGCAACTGCTCTATCGTGGTCGCCTTCGCGCCGTCGGGAAAACGGACTCCGAACCGGCGCAGCGCGTCTGGAAGCTCCTGACCCGGCCCCTGCCCCGGCTCCGGCCCCTGCTCCGGCCGGCGGAGGCGTTGGTGGTGACGGCCGCGCCAGGCGTCCTGCAAGGCCGACCACCGTTCCTCGGTCATGTCCTCGCGTCGCAGGGCGCCGGCCACATGCAGAACGCAGCCGGTCGGATGGACGGTGGCGTGCGTCAGAGCCATGACGACGTGCTCATTACGGACGCAGAGCCGCCCGATCGGAAGGACGGTGCCCAGGGTGTCGTCGGGTGGACCCCACCACGGTTCGGGAACGTGCTCGGGCTCATACGGTTCAATGGACGGAGGAGGCGGCTCGAAGAATCCCATGCCGCGCAGAATCCCATGCCGTCAAGCCATTCGATAGGCACATCCGAGGACGGCGGTCAGGTGGGGATGAGGAGCCAGGCGGCGGAGCGTTTCCCCGGCTCGTAAGGTGAGTCGAGGCGTTTGGCGACGATGCCGGGGAGTCCCTGCCGGCGGGCGGCCTCCCGTACGGCGGCACCCTCGCCCGGGAACCACGGCGCGGTCTGCCAGCGTGGACCCGCGAGGTGCAGCTCGTCGAGACGACGCCGCCGCCGCTCGTACGGCTCGGCCAGTAGTGAGCGCCCTTCGAGGTGCAGCAGGTCGAAGATCATGTAAGTCTCGTCGCCCTCCACCTCGGTGAGCTCACCGTCGAGCAGTGCGGGCCGCGCGCCGAGGGCCGTCCCGAGACCGCTGCCGAGCCCGCTCCGGAGGGGGACGTCACCTCCGGACCCGTCGGTGAGAGTGGCCCGGCCGCCCGAGATGTACGCCAGTGCCCGCCGTCCGCCCCACGCGAACTCGAAGCCGTACGCCTCTGGGTCGCGCGGGAGCCGCCGGCGCTCCTGGGGCAGCATCGGTCGCAACCCCTCCGGAAGCGGCTCGGCGTCCGGGTCGGCGGGCGGGTCCATCCGGTGGATCATCCAGTTCTTGCCGTCGGTCTGGAACAGCACGTAGCGGCCCGACACCCGCGAGCCAAGGAGCACGATCTTGACCTCGCGGTCGCTCCACTTCTCCGTCTCGTAGGTGCCGCGGTCCCAGATGAACATCCGTCCACCGCCGTACTCGCCCTTCGGGATCTCTCCCTCGAACTCGGCGTACTCCAGCGGATGGTCCTCGGTGTGCACCGCGAGATGGTTCGTCTTCGGATCCGTCGGGATGCCCTTGGGCACCGCCCACGAGACCAGGACGCCGTCGCGCTCCAGCCGCAGATCCCAGTGCAGCCGCCGGGCGTGGTGCTCCTGGATCACGAATGTGTCGTCGGCGCCATGGGGGAGGGAGGACTGCTCGGGTACGGGCTCGGGCGTGCGAGCGGCGTCCCGCATGCGCCGGTAGGTAGCGAGCTTGTCGCCCTTCTCGGACTTCCCGGTCTTTGTCGCCTTTCCTGCTGCCACCCGGCGTACATACCCGCGCCTCGCCTTCTCCCACGTCTCCTTCGGGGTGGCATGGATCTGGATTCTGTCCACGGACCGGAGCGCTGTAAGGGTCGAATCGAATCGGGTCCCCGCCGCATTTCGCGCGGGACCGGGATCCATAGGTGGACACAGCCTGTGATGAGATGTATCCGCACAGATCGTCTCCCCTCCGGCGAGGCGACATGGTGGAAAGGGCGGCGTGTGACAGCGACCGAGATCGACCGGCGGAAGAAGAGACGCGCTCGCCGTCGACGGATCGCGGCCGCGGTCGGCGTGCCGGTGCTCGTACTGGCGCTGTTCGGCGGGTACTTCTACTTCAGCGGCGGTTATGACAGCTGGCGGACCGATCGCGCCTTGGCCGAGGGGTGCGATGGACTGTTGCCCGTGGACGAGGTTCGGGCGCTCTTTCCGAAGACCGCGCTCGACACCGACAAAAGCCGCTTCGACGGCGAGTTCTGCGGTGTGCGCAAGATGCACGGCGGGCTCTACACGATGGACCTCAACGTGACCGTCCAGCGGACGCCGGGCAAGGCCAGAAGCGTCTACTGGGAGGCTCTCCCACTCGGCCATGGCTGGACCGGCTCTTTCTACGTCGACGATGCCAAGGACGATGTCGCGGCCGACGAACACGGTGCCGAGACCGACAATGACCGCTACGAGTGGGCGAGTGTGGCCATGCTCCTCAACTGCAGCGACGCGCCAGATGACGGTCTGTTCATCGTGGTGGAGGCCAAGGTCGAGGGCACGTTCAGAGACTCGGCCACGCGTACGAGACTCGCGGCGGTAGCGACCGAGACCGCCAAGCGGGCGGCCGGGCAGCGGAACTGCAAGGCGAAGACCGGAGGACCCGTGACCAAGGTGGCGATGCCACCGGCCGGATCCAAGGGCCTCGATCAGGCCGACGGCACCTGTGCCGGCCTACTCGACGACGCGGAGGCCAGGCGATTCGGCGTCTCCACAGCCCGAGAGGCGGCCGCCGAACCGGCACCGCACGAGCAATGCGTACTCGGCGACTCCCGTCACTCAGATCGGTACACGCTCAACGCGTTCTACGGCCCCCTGACCGGGGCGCCGGCGGTCGATCTCGCGCGCGAGGGGTACTACACGGCCGGAGCGAAATGCCCGGGAGCACTCGGCAACGCCGTATACGCCATCGAGCCAGACGATCAAACGAAAAGGGCCGCTTCCCGGCCGGAGCATCAGCTGCTCCGCGCCGCGTTGGGCTCCTTCGCTGAGCAGTCCGCCAAGAGGCATACCTGTTCGAAACCCGAATTTTCTTAGGGAGGCTGCTACCTGCTCGAGTGCCCGGCTGAGATGATCACGTACGGTCACATTCGCGCAGGCCGGCCATGGAAGATCTGACGGGACGGGCTTGCGATCACGCCTGCGTGGGGCCACGCAGCGCTCGGGGCGGAGAAGGGCCTGCTGCCAGAAGATGATCAGGGGTGAGGTGTCCTCCCCCCTGATCGACTACTCGTCCTAGCGAGTCATGTAGATCGACGATGCTGCCGAGGCTACGGGAGCCATGCCGATCAGGACGGAAATACACGCAGCGGTTACGAACGTAATGCGCTTCTTCATTGAAGGCCTCGTCTTCAAATATAGATGAATATCCCGAATAGTTGGGACATCGAACGGGAGATAACTCTACCCCTGGGGGTCGTCGGTACGCACATCAAAACGACATACTCGCCGAATGTGAGAGCCGCTCATGTTAAATAGAGGCATTGTCTCCATGTTTGCGAGTTTTGAGCGGTTTGCGGTACGGGGTAACGACGAGTGGGCGCAGTGCTATTCCATTGCAAGGCCTAGTAATCCGGTGCCTCGTCGGTCCCACGTAGAAGCGATTGGACGGCCTGCGTCTCGGGGACACCCATTCGTTCGTACGACCGGAGGGCCTGCTTCCAGCATCTGCGGGCCTGGGCTCGGCCTCGCGTGTGCAGGAGGGCGGTCCCCATGCCCTCGAGGGCCTTGGCCGCCCAGTACGGGTCGTTGATCCCGCGCATGAGGTCGAGTGTCCGCTGGTAGTGGTCCAGAGCGGCGGCGTGGCGGCCGGAGCTCAGGAGCGTCTCGCCGACGCCGCAAAGAGCCTGGATCTCGCAATAGAGATCAGCGGCCTGTCTCGAAAGGGTGAGGGCCTTCTGGTGATGGACGAGCGCCTCACTTTCTCGTCCCATGAGCTGAAATGTTAAACCAATGCCCAGAAGCGTTTCTATTTCGCTGCGCCGGTCGCCGATCGCCTGGTACGTCAGAAATGCTTTCCGGTAATTGTGGAGCGCGTCGTCATATCGGCCGGTATGTCGGTAAACCGCAGCCATGTTGCAGAGCCAGATGGCCGCGTGCTGGCGTCCCATTTCCGGAGTAATGGAGGCGGCTTTATCGTAGTAGTCGCGTGCGACCGCGACCCGGCCGAGGCGCAGCGAGAGGTCCCCGGCATTGTTCAGTGCCATCATCTGCCCGTGCGGGTCATCGCCGATCTCGGCATAGATATCGAGTGAGCGTTGTCTATGATCGACTGCCTCGCGATACCGGCCAGTGTGCGCGAGATAAATGGCGGCGTGGTCCAGGCTTTGGGCTTCGCCGCGCCGATCCCCCGTCGAGGAGCGGATCGTCAACGCCTTCCGGCAACTGGAGAGTGCATCCTTGAACCGGGATTGGTGCCAGAGCACGAGTCCCGTGTGGTCGAGAATGTTGGCCTCGCCGCGCCGGTCGGACACGGATCGAAAGATTTCCAGGGCGCTCTTGGCATATTCGAGCGCGTCGCCGTACTGGCCGGTGCGGAAACGTACGTGGCTTAGGTCGGATAGCGCCTGTGCCACGCCGATTCGCTCTCCGATCTCGCGCCAAGCCGTGGCGGCCCGCTCGTGCAGGCGGCCCGCCGTCTCCCAGTGACCCGAGGTCTCGAGGTATCCGGCGAGCACATGGGCGAGCAGGGCAGTGTGCCTCGGCCGACCCTGAACGGCGGCGTGGTCGGCGATGCCGAGCAGGTTGTCGTGTTCGCTCTTCATCCAGTCACGTGCCTGATCGGCCGTGTCGAGGGGGGCGGGACCGGCCGAAGGCGGTGGGCCTTCGACACTGATCCGCCGCCGATGGGGATAGAGCAGCCGGTCGGCGCGTTCGGCCGTGGTGAGATAGTGATCGAGGATCCGCTCGGCGGTGTGCCGGCGTTCGGCCTCGGCGTCGTCGCGCTCGGCGAGGTGGCGGGCGAAGTCACGGATGAGGTCGTGGAAGCGGTAGCGCCCCGGAGCCGGTTCGGTGATGAGGTGATGCTCCACGAGGTCGTCGAGCATTCGATCGGCCTCTCTGGCGCCGCCGCCGATGGCCGCTGCGGCCGCGTGGACGGTGATGTCCGAGCCGAGATGGAGGCCGAGCCGCCGGAACGCGGTCCGCAGCCGCGGTGCCAGCCCGTCGTAGGACTCCTCGAACGCAGCGGTGAGCTCGCGATTCTCGGCACGGATCTCCGCGAGCCGCCGGTTGTCCTGCTCCAGCCGGCCGGCCAGATCGCCGACGTTCCATGCCGGACGGTGCCTCAGCCGGTTGCCCACGAGCTGTACGGCCATGGGCAGGTAGCCGCACTGCCGAACCACACGGGCCACGTCGTGATCGCCCATGGCGCGACCGGGACCGACGGCGAGCGTGAACAACGTGGCGGCGTCGGCGGGGGAGAGAACATCGAGCGATTTCGTCACGACGTCGTCCAGGCCGACCAGGCGTCGGCGGCTGGTGACCAGTGCCAGACATCGGGGATTTCCCGGCAGTAGAGGGCGGATCTGCTCGTGCCCGGCGGCGTCGTCCAAGAGCAGCAGAACACGGCGGTAGGCGAGCTCGGCCTGCCAGAGCGCCGCACGGTCTTGGGCGCTTCGCGGGATCCGACCGGCGGGGACACCGAGCAGGCGGAGCAGCATGTCCAATGCGGTGCCCGCATCGACGGCCGTCTCCGCATGATGAGCGCGCAGGTCGAGGTAGAGCTGGCCGTCCGGGTAACGATCGGCCAGCCGGTGGGCGAGATTGATGGCGAAGACGGATTTACCGACTCCGGGCATGCCGTCCACCGCGATGACGCCGGGCGGTGCTTCCCGCTCAAGCGCGGGCTGTCGTGCGGGGGCGACCGTCGTCAGCAGCTCGTGGACCTCCTTCGCGCGCCCGGTGAGGAAGCGGAGGTCGAGCGGCAGGTTGTTCGGCGGCTGCACGTCGGTCGGCCGGCTCCGAGGTGCGGGAAGTAGTGTCCGGTCGGCCCGCAGGATCCGCTGGTGCAGCTCCTGGAGAGCCGGGGCAGCGTCCATCGCGTATTCCTCGCGGAGGCGATGACTGGCCTCGTGGTAGACCCGCAGCGCGTCCGCTTGCCGGCCGCAGCAGTAGAGCGCCACCATGAGGTGTTCGACGAACTTCTCGTCGAACGGGTAGCGCTCGGTGAACTCGGAGAGTTCCCGCAGCAGGTCGGCGTGATGACCCAGGCGCATCTCGATCTTGATGCGTTCGTCAGTGGCCGCCACCAATTCGTCTTCGATGCTCTGCCGGACGCGTACTGCCCAGCCGCCGGATAGATCTGCGAGCGGATCGGCTCGCCAGAGCTTCGCCGCCTCACGGTGCAGGGCAAGGGCGTGCTCGTCGTCGCCGCTTTCGGCGATGGCGCGGGCCTGCCTCCGCAGTAACCGAAACCGCTCCCGGTCGATTATCTCGTGATCCACCCGCAGGACATAGCTGCTCGAATGAGCCGATTCAATTCGAATCTCATCGCTGATGCGATGGAACCGCCGCCGCAGCCGGGAGATATAGCTGTAAAGGCTGTCGCGAGCGCTTGGCGGCGGATTTTCATCCCACACGCGGCTGACGAGTTTTTCCGCGGAGACCGGTTGGCCCGGTGTGAGCAGCAGAACCGCGAGCACGCAGCGTTCCTTGACCGTCCCAAGGTCGTACCGCTGACCGTCCGCCCATAGCTCAATGGGGCCAAGGATTCGGAACTCCACTGACGCCCTCTTGGTAGTGGAATGTCCTCTCTGTCTTGTCTTCTTTATCTTTCATGTTCCAGGGCGGCATGGCTAGGACCGTGGTTCCGTCGCACTGGCCGGTAAGGGCCATATAACGCGAGCCGCAATACCAAGACGTAGTCAAGGTCGCGTCAAGGTCTGCATCAAGGTACCTCGCCAAGGCTGGCCATGAGGTCGATGACCTCGGCCGGAGACCGGGGGATCTGCGGATCCGCGGACGTGAGGGGATCACAGACAGTGAGGTCCGTTCTGTACGGCACCGGTCCCGGATCGCAGAGCCAAGGCGTTCAGGAGGATGCCATGTCGTGCAACGAATGGATTCGAGGGCCGTTCGGATTGGACGCGGCCAAGGGGGCGACAGTACGTGGACAACGGACCGTGCTCGCGGTCGCGCATCACCTCACGGCGGCGACGCGGTTGGCCGACGTGCTGCCGCTGCTGGAGAGCGACCGCAGGATCCAAGTGATTTACACCGCCGCGCCGGCGTCGATCTTCACCGGAGGGCTGGCCGAATATCTTCGCGGACTCGGCGGGCTTGTCCTTCCCTGGGAACAGGCGACCCGGGTGGCCTTCGATCTCGCCGTCGCCGCGAGCCACGGCATGCTGGAGAACGTACACGCACCGATTCTGACCGTGCCCCATGGATCGGGTCCCGGCAAGCTCTTCGGCCGGGTGCACGGGCTCGGACCGCCGGCGGCACGCCCGGTCACGAGCCTGATGCGCGAACGCCTGGTCGTCGGCGGACGGGTCGTACCCTCATCGATCATCCTTGCCCATGAACGGCACCGGCGCCTGCTGGAAAGGGAGTGCCCAGAGGCTCTGCCGGTGGCGACCGTTGGTGGGGACCCGTGCATGGACCGGCTGTCGGCGAGCCTGCCGCACCGCGAAGCGTATCGCCGTGCCTTCGGGGTGGGGCCGTCTCAGCGACTCGTGTTCGTCACGTCGACCTGGAGCAGTGGGTCGCTGCTCGGCCAGTGCTTCGACCCGCTGCAACGGGTGGCCACCGAGCTGGCCCGTGCGAGGTACCGGGTCGTGGCGGCACTGCACCCGCACACCTGGTCCTGGCATGGTCGCAGGCAGGTCCGGTCGTGGCACGCCGAATGCGTGCGGCTCGGCGTACGACTGCTCCCTCCCGAGGAGGGATGGCGGGCCGCTCTGGTCGCCGCCGACCGCATCATTGGGGACCATGGCTCTGTCACCTACTACGGAGCGGCGTTGGGCGTGCCGACGCTGCTCGGCGCCTTTCCGGAGGACGATGTCGCCCCCGGCTCCCACATAGCCCGGCTCGGCGCGATCGCACCACGGCTGGACTGGGGAAGGCCCCTCCGGCCGCAGCTGGACGAGGCCGTCCACGCATACGGAGACGACATCCATGCCGCCCTCAGGGACGATCTCACATCCGTGCCGGGCGGATCGGCCCGAATCCTGCGCCGGGAGATGTACCGGCTCATGCGCCTGCCCGAGCCGGAGTGCCCACCGCGCATCGATCCGGCACCGCTGCCGTACCTCCGTCAGCACGGTGAAGCGCAGGCGGCCTGATGAGCACGGCCACCGCACTCGTCCAGGTACGGCTGGAACCGTACGGGCGGAGTTCCTACGCGAGGTCGCGTATGGAGCCGGCGCACGTGTTGGTCCGCGCACCGAGCACCCCCTGGGCGGTCGCGGTACTGCACCGGTTCCCGATCAGCGCGCTTCGGGATGGCTCACGGGCCATCGATGGCTCAAGGGGGAGGACGTTCGTGGACGAACACCTGCTGGCCGGCGTCGACGAGCGTGATGCGTCGTTGCTGACGGCAGCTGATGTGGTCGTACGCCGCGCGGGGCGATCGAAATCGGAACCGTCGTCATCGGCCGATGTGCACGCCCATTTCCCGGGCTGTCTCGTCGCGGCGCTCGTTCGTCGCGGGCAGGGATGCGTGGTGACGACGGCCACCGGATGGCAGGCCCGGCTCACTCCATTGCCGCTGGCCGGACCTGCTGACGCTGACGATCAGAATGTCGTTGACGCTGGTCTTGACGTCGACGCGGACGAAGACGACGCGGACGAAGACGTCTGGTCGTACGCCTCGTTGGTACATGCGTGGATGGTCGCCGGTCGGCCGCTCGATGTGCTGAACTCCGCCTTCCTCATCATGGCGAACGGGCGGAGAGCGGTTCGGGTCGGCGCGTCGCGAACGTCATGGGGGGTCGGTGCCGCGATCGCGTGACTCGTGAGATCGCTCGGTCCGAGCGAGGCGGTCGCCGACCTCCTGTGCCTGGGGTGCGCCCAGCTCGGTGTAGATGGCGAGCGCCTTGTGCAGGTGTTCTCGTTCGACGCCCCCCTGGCCGCGGCGTGCGGCGAGGTGGGCGAGTGAGGCGTGGACTCCGGCTTGTTCGTGACGCGCCCCGCTCCGCTCGGTGATCAGCAGTGATCTGCTCAGTACGTCGTCAGCGTCGTCGAGCCGCCCGGCCGACAGATGGCTGTTCGCGAGGGAGGTCAGGGTGCGAGCCTGGTGGTACGGCTCGTCGGCCTGCTCGAAGAACCGCAGCGCGGCTGAGAAATCTTCCACCGCCTCCGCATGACGGCCGGCGCCGCTGAGAGCCTCACCGATGTGGCGTCGCATCAGTGCGACGCCGCGAGGGCGGCCGAGTCGCTGGTGGATGCGCCGGGCGCGGGTGAAGAGCTCGATGGCGCGGTCGTTTCCCCCGGTGGCGAGCTCGGCGATACCGAGGCCTTCCAGTGCGGACGCCTCGCCGATCGGGTGATCCGCCTCTTCCTCGAGCCGAAGTGCGAGGTCGTGGTGGTGCCTGGCGGCGTCGAAGTCCTTGAGGTTGAGGTAGGCGAATCCGAGTGCTTCGAGCATGCGCGCCTGGGCCACGGGATCGCCGCAGGCGCGCGCCGCCGCTACGCCGATCTCGTGGGCCTCGATCCATTGGCGGTAGTGCTTGTGGAGCAGAAACAGGCCCCACATTGCTTCACAGGTCTGCCACACGGCCTCGTGGAGTCCTTTGCGGTGCGCTGCTCTCAGCACCGCCATGATGTTGCCGAGCTCCAGCTCGAGCCATGCGAGTGCGGCTGCTCTGTCGGGAAAGGAGATTCGGCGTTCGGCTTCGTAGTACGCGCCGAGATGCCATCTGCCCGGCATGATGGCGATGTCCGCCGACACTGCGGTCTGAAGGTACCGGTCCACCAAGCGTGCGAATGCGGCCTGACGTTCATCGCCTGAGGTCGTCTCCGCCAGCTTGCCGCGCGCGTGCAGCCGGACGAGGTCATGGAAGCTGTAACGGTCTTCGGAGCCCTCCTCGAGAAGATTCGCGTCGGCCAGCATGTCCAGGAGACGAGCGGACTCGTCGTGTCCGATGTAGGCGAGAGCCCCCGCGACCGCGGTATCGAAGTCGGCGCCCGGGTGCAGGCCGAGCAGCCCGTAAAGGCGGGCGGCGTCTTCCGGCAGGGCTTGGTACGAAAGGTCGAAGACGGCCTGGACCGAGACGTCGTCTTCGACACTGAGGGCGGACAACCTGCGCGTCTCGTCGGTCAGCTCCCCGACAACGCGTGCGATCGGCCAGCGGCGACGGGCCGCCAGGCGCGCCCCTGAGGCGCAGAGCGCGAGTGGGAGCCGACCGCACAGGGCAACGAGGGACATGGCTTCAGACTGCTCCGCAGCTATCCGTTCGGCGCCCACTATGTGGTGCAGCAACTCCACTGCACCCGACTCGTGCAATGGGTTCACATCGAAGAACCGTGCGCCTTCCATCACCAGTCCGGACATTCGTCGCCGACTCGTCACCACGACGAGGGCCGGCCCAGGCCCAGGTAGCAGCGGACGTACCTGAGCCGCGGAGGCGGCGTTGTCAAGCATGGTGATCAGGCGCCGGCCCGCCGTCAATGATCGGAACAGTGCCGCCTGCTCGTCCAGATCGATTGGAACGCTTTCCGCGGGAATTCCGAGGGCCCGCAAAAAACGTTCCAAGGGCTCGCTCGGCGGCATGGGCCGGCCGTCGGAGAACCCATGCAAGTCGACGAACAGTTGGCCATCCGCATATTCATCCCGGATCTGATTCAGCCAGTGCAGACCCAAGGTGGTCTTGCCCACCCCGCCCGGCCCGCTGATCACTATCAGGGTCGGGTGACCTGCGGATACGGGCCTATCGATCAGTTGCCGCAGGTCCCTCACCTCATCATGCCGGTCAGCGAAAAATCCAGGAGATGGCAACTGGGCTGGTATTGGGAGCTGCGATCGGGTTTCTACGTTAAACTGGACTCCGCCGTATATGGACCGTGCTTGCACGCTAGAGCCGTGTATGGTCCCGCTGGATTGGTTGTGGGTGGAGTTGGCAGGGGATTGTCCGCAATTCGGGCGTCCGTTATCTGCGTTAGGGTTGCTCAAAATCTGTACTCCGAGGCTTGCGGCTGCCAAATCCTCCTCAAGGTAGCTTCGGTAGTTCGGAGCGACAAGCCGGAATCGTTACCTCCGCGTTTGTAAGTGTTGATGACGGTGCTGGAATTGCTCAGGAGGATCGACGTGCTCGACGCTGTATCGATCCTTGGTGACCTTTAGGCCGATCGGCGCTCGAGCTCCTGACCACGCGGCGAACGCCGTCCCTCCTCCCTTGCCGCACGGTCCAGGAATACAGCGACACCGGGGAACCTTGGACCTATCACGGGCCACATCGGGCCACGCGCGGAGTCCCCGGCGAGCGGACCATGAGGTGGCCGGCCGGTCACGCGCGTGGCGGTGACCGCAGGACTCTTTGATGGGAATCGGACCTATGAGCGCACAAGGACACAACATCGAGATCACGCCCGGGTCGGAACAGGTCGTGGTGCGGGTCAATGACACGGTCGTGGCCAGCTCGTCGCGGCCGCTGGTGCTCACCGAGACCGGCTCGCCGGTTCGCTACTACCTGCCGGCGGACGACGTGAAGATGGAACTGCTCACGCCTTCGACGACCACCTCGCACTGTCCGTTCAAGGGCGATGCCGTCTACTGGTCGGTGGACACCGGCGACGGGCTCGCCGAGGACGTCGTCTGGTCCTACCGGGAGCCGTTCCCGAAGGTCGACGAGATCGCCGGGCGGCTCGCCTTCTGGACCGAGAAGCCCGATGTCACCGTCGAGGTGAACGGGAAGGCCGGCTAGACAGGCCATCCGATGTCCTCAGCGGGATGTCGAGATTCGATCCTTTCGATCATGGACATGTCCGGTCAGGAGATGTGAAGACGAGCGCCGGCATCGAGGACCTGCTGCGCCGGATGGCGCCGCAGGTCCTCGCCGCGGTGGTGCGGCATTACGGGAACTTCGACGCCGCCGAGGAAGCGGTGCAGGAAGCGTTGCTGGCCGCCGCGACGCAGTGGCCCGAAAGCGGGGTGCCTGACAGCCCGCAGGGCTGGCTGATCACGGTCGCCTCCCGCCGGATGGCCGACCAGCGTCGTAGCGAACTGGCTCGCAGGCGCCGGGAGGCCACGGTCGCGTCACTGGCCCCGCCCGACGAACTGCTCGCTCCCGCTGCCGAGACCGAGTATCTGAAGAGCGGGGATGACACCCTGACCCTGCTCTTCCTGTGCTGCCATCCCGCCCTCAGCCTGGCCTCCCAGGTCGCGCTCACCCTCCGCGCCGTCGGTGGTCTGAGCACGGCACAGATCGCCCGTGCCTTCATGGTCCCCGAGGCCACCATGGCCCAGCGCATCAGCCGCGCCAAGCAGCGCATCAAGGCCACCGGGGCCCGATTCCACCTGCCGCCCGAGCACGAGCGGGCGGACCGGCTTCAAGCTGTGCTGCACGTCCTGTACCTCGTCTTCAACGAGGGCTACACCGCCACCTCCGGCCCCGATCTACAACACGGTGAACTGACCGGAGAAGCGATCCGCCTCACCCGCGCCGTCCACCGGCTGCTGCCCGGCGATTGCGAGGTCGCCGGGCTTCTCGCGCTCATGCTGCTCATCGACGCTCGTCGGCTGGCACGCACCTGGTCCGACGGAACCCTCGTCCCGCTCGCCGAGCAGGATCGGGACCAGTGGAACCGGGAGTCGATCAACGAAGGCATCTCGCTCATCACCCGCACCCTGGCCCGTGGACCACTCGGCCCCTACCAGCTTCAAGCGGCCATCGCCGCGGTCCACGCGGAGGCGACCCGCGCCGAGGACACCGACTGGCCGCAGATCCTCGCCCTGTACCGGCTGCTCGAAGAGATGGCGCCCAACCCCATGGTCACCCTCAGCCACGCCGTCGCGGTCGCCATGGTGAGCGGCCCGCAGACCGGACTCGAGCTACTCGCCCGCCTGGACACCGACGACCGGCTGACCGCGCACCATCGCCTGCATGCCGTCCGGGCGCACCTGTTGGAGATGACAGGCGACCGCGAAGGCGCCCGGTCCTGCTACCGAACGGCCGCGCGACTGACCACCAGCCTTCCTGAACAGCACTATCTCGAGACCCGAGCGGCCCGGCTGCTCCAGGACGGTCGGTAGCTCCTCCGGACCGGCCGATGTGGCTTGCCTTGCCGAACGGGGCATGTGTCATGGTCCTTCGGGTTGTCGGTCGCTCTTTTGCGGTCGGCTCGGCCGGCTTCGCCTGGTGTCGGTTTCGTGGTGTTTTGCGTCCCAGGGTGGGAGGCAGTGGATGATGTAGCGGCCGTTGGCGTCCCGGATGGTGCGCACCCTGTCCGGATTGTCCTCGATCCACCGGTTGTGGAACCCGCACGCCGGGGCCAGCTTGTCGATGTCCGTCGGCGACCCGAGTTTCCATCCGTCGGTGTGGTGGATCTCGCACAGCCCGGTGGGGATGTCGCACCCCTCCACGGCGCACGTTGCGTACAGGGCGCGGAGTACCTGGCGTTGCCTTGGGGTGGCGAACCGGGTGGTGCGCCCCAGATACAAGGGGTGCCCGTCGGGTCCCAGGATCAGCGCGGACACCCCGGCGTTCA
>NZ_JABVEC010000089.1 GCF_014323705.1 Actinomadura alba | reverse complement strand
TCAGACCGAGCAGCAGCTCCGGCTCACCATCGAAGCACTGCGCGAACGCCAGGAACACGAACTTGTCAACAACCCCGACTTCGGGCTCCTGCACAACGCCGATCTCAAACAACGCATCCACGCCCGTACCGGCCCCCCGACCCCCGACGACCTCGACGAACTGCTGGGCACGGTCTGGAAGGACCCCACGTTCCTCCTCGCCCACCCACGGACCATCGCCGCGTTCGGCCGCGAGTGCAGCCGCCGCGGCGTCTACCCGCAGAACGTCCCCTTCGGGGAGAGCGTGGTGCCGGCCTGGCGTGGCGTGCCCTTCTTCCCCTGCAACAAGATCCCGGTCACCAGTACCCGGACCAGCTCCATCCTGGTCATGCGCACCGGGGAAGAGGCCCAGGGCGTCGTCGGCCTGCACCAGACCGGCATCCCCGACGAGTACGAGCCGAGTCTGTCGGTGCGGTTCATGGGCATCAACGAGAAGGCCGTCATCAACTACCTCGTCAGCATCTACTACTCCGCGGCCGTCCTGGTCCCCGACGCACTCGGCATCCTCGAGAACGTCGAGATCGCTCAGGCCGCCGGCTGACGAGGAGAACCTGTGCCGGTACGGGCACGAAGGGATGGTGGCGATAGTGACCGAGCCGCAGACCGCGAAACGGCCCCCGTCGACGCCGGGTATGCCGAGCCCCGGTATGTCCAGCCTCGGTACGGCCGCAGCACGCAATCTGGCGACGACGACCAAATCCGTGCCGCAGATGCAGGCCGTCTCCCCGCGGTGGTTGCTGAAGCTGCTGCCGTGGGTGCAGGTCTCGGGCGGGGCTTACCGGGTGAACCGAAGGCTCACCTACACGATCGGTGACGGTCGGGTGGAGTTCACCACGACCGGCTCCGAGGTGCGGGTGATCCCGCAGGAGCTCCGTGAGCTTCCGGCACTGCGGGAGTTCGAGGACGACGCCGTTCTGGAGGCGCTGGCCGGCGCCTTCGTCCAGCGCCAGTACGAGCCCGGCGACCTCATCGCCGTGTCCGGGCAGCAGGCCGATCAGGTCCTCCTCATCGCGCACGGGAGGGTGGCCAAGACCGGTTCGGGACGGTACGGCGATCAGACCATGCTGGACGTGCTCGCCGACGGCGACCATCTCGGTGGTCACCTGTTCGCCGGGCCCCGGGGCTACTGGGAGTTCACGGCCACGGCGCGCACGCGCTGCACCGTGCTGGCCCTGCCGGTGCGGTCCCTCAAAAGGCTGATCGCGCGCTCCCCGTCGCTCCAAGCGCACATCGAGCGGTACGGATCAGGCGGCCCTCACAAGCCGCACAACAAGCAGGGTGAGGCCGCGATCGAGCTGTCGGCG
>NZ_JABVEC010000088.1 GCF_014323705.1 Actinomadura alba | reverse complement strand
GGGCCACGTCCATGCAGGTGGTGTACGAGAAGGCCACCTCGCGATCTATTGACTATTTAAGCACCAATTGCCTCAATTGTCATATCGGCATCATTGGTGTCGGTTTCCTGGCCGGCTTTCTGGCAGGCGGCAAGGATTTCCACCCCATGTATCGGCGCTGTTCGGTCCATTCGTCGTTCTGTTCGGCGAGCACGGCGCCGACCAGGCGGATGATGGCGGCTCGGTCGGGGAAGATGCCCACGACGTCGGTCCGGCGTCTGACCTCCTTGTTCAGCCGCTCCTGGGGGTTGTTGCTCCACACCTGCTTCCAGACGGACTTGGGGAAGGCGGCGAAGGCCAGGATGTCGTCTCTGGCGTCGTCGAGGTGCTCGGCCGCGGCCGGGAACTTGGCCTCCAGCGCGTGCACGACCTGGCGGTGCTGGGCGTGGACGGCCTCGGCCGAGGGCTGCTCGAAGATGGTGCGCACCAGCGTCGACACCCACGGCTGCGCCGACTTCGGGACACGGGTCAGCAAGTTGCGGTGGTAGTGCGTCCGACACCTCTGCCAGGACGCGCCCGGCAGGGTCGAGGCGATCGCGTCCCGCAACCCGGCATGGCAGTCCGACACCACCAGCTTCACCCCCGACAACCCGCGGGCGACCAGACCGCGCAGGAACGCCAGCCAGCCCGCGCCGTCTTCGGCGCTGACCACGTCGACGCCGAGGATCTCGCGGTGCCCGTCGGCGTTGACGCCGGTGGCGATCAAGGCGTGCACCGTCACGGTCCGGCCGCCCTCGCGCACCTTCTGCGTCAAGGCGTCGATCCACACGAACGTGTACGGCCCGGCGTCCAGCGGCCGGCCCCGGAAGCCGGCGACCATCTCATCCAGCTCCCGCGCCAGCACGCTCACCTGCGACTTCGACAGCTTGGTCACGCCCAGCTGCTCAGCCAGCTTCTCCACCCGCCGCGTGCTCACACCCAGCAGATACGACGTGGCCACCACGCTGGCCAGCGCCCGCTCGGCCCGGCGGCGCCGCTCCAGCAGCCACTCCGGGTAGTACGACCCCGACCGCAGCTTCGGAACGGCCAGCTCCACCGTGCCCGCCCGGGTGTCCCACTCCCGCCGCCGATACCCGTTCCGGCGGTTGACCCGCTGGTCGGAGACCTCGCCGTAACCGGCCCCGCACAGGCCCTCGACCTCGGCATCCATCATCCGCTGCGCCATCTCCCGGACCATCGTGCGCAGCAGGTCCGGCGACGCCGACTCCAGAGTCTGCTCGAACCACTCGCCCGTCACCGGCACAATGTCACCTGCGGCCATCTCGTTCCTCTCCTTCTGTCTTGGTCGACTCGAAGGATCGCGAGGTGGCCGTCTCACGTCACGGTGACACGCCCATCCGCA
>NZ_JABVEC010000087.1 GCF_014323705.1 Actinomadura alba | reverse complement strand
CAGGGCCCCGGCAATGTGGCGTGGTGTCCGGCTCGTCCGTGAGTGAGCTGGGATAGCGGAACAGGCACGACTTCCAAGATCATGTGGGTGTCTAAGTCCCATGATCCCTACGGAAGACCGTGCCTGCCTCCTCATCATCTCTGATCAACCCTGTCCTGGACCAGCTCGCCGGGCTTCCTGATCCCGATCGGGAGCTGCTGGCCGGCGGGTTGCCGAATCTGCTGCACTATCTGGCGTGGGTGCCCGACCCCCGCGACCGGCGGGGTGTCCGCCACAGCCTGGTGTCGATACTGGGCTTGGCCACTGCGGCGGCGCTGGCCGGATCGCGAGGGTTCACCGCGATCGGCGAGTGGGTGCTGGACGCATCCCCGCAGGTCTGGGCCGCGTTCGGAGTACGCCGTGATCCGCTCACCCGCAAATTCGAATCGCCGGATGAGGCCACAATCCGCCGCGTGGTCGAGGACGTGGACGCCGACGCCCTCGACGCGGCGATCGGCTCCTGGCCGGCCAGCGCGCTCCGGTCCCGACAGACCAACCGGCCACCAGCCGGTTCTGCCGGGCGCAGACGAGCGCTGGCGGTGGACGGCAAAGCGTTGCGTGCAACCCATCACCACACCACCGACAGCCAGGCCCTGCACCTGCTGTCAGTGCTCGATCAGGCCGCCGGGATCGTGCTGAACCAGACCAACGTGCAGGGCAAGACCAACGAGATCACCCGGTTCCGGCCGCTCCTGGAACCCCTGGACCTGACCGGAGCCGTGGTGACGGCCGACGCCCTTCACACCCAGCGCGACCACGCCGAGTTCCTGGTCACCCGCAAGGACGCCCACTACATCCTGGCCGTGAAGAAAAACCAGCCGAGTCTGTACTCGCAACTCAAAGGCCTGCCCTGGCGGAAGGTCCCGATCACGCACGCCGAAAACGACCACGGTCACGGCCGGGACGAACGCCGGACGGTCAAGATCGTCTCAGTCACCCAAGGGCTGCTGTTCCCCCACACCGCCCAGGCCATCGCCATCACCCGCCGCACCCGCCAGGCCGGGACCAAGAAATGGAAGACCATCACCGCCTACGCCGTCACCAGCCTCGCCACCCACCAGGCCACCCCCACCGAGATCGCCAGCTGGATCCGCGGCCACTGGAGCATCGAAGCGCTCCACCACGTTCGAGACGTCTCCTTCGGAGAAGACGCCTCCCAGGTCAGGACCGGAAACGGGCCCCGCGTCATGGCCACATTCCGCAACCTGGTCACCGGCATCCTGAGACTGACCGGCCATGACAACATCGCCGCCGCCCAACGACACCACAGCCGCAACCCCGTACGCACCCTGACCACCCTGGGCATCAGCCCCGCGTAGCGGAAACGGACACTACGCGACTTTGCCGGGACCCTG
>NZ_JABVEC010000086.1 GCF_014323705.1 Actinomadura alba | reverse complement strand
GTAGAGAGCCTTTCTGAACGCCCCTTGGTTCCACCAGTGTCCACGGTCATCCAGGAATACTGTTAGTAACCGCGTTAGCACCCCCAGCGCCCGCGCGACTAGTCCACCTGGACCTCGCCTGACCACTGGCCGTAGAAACCCTGTGTTGGCTGCGTCCCCCTCCCGTTAGCCTGCCCTCGTGACCGACACACCAGCCCCGAGCGAGCAGCAGTCAGACCTAGCTGGCCTCCGTGAGCGCTTCCCCGGTTTCTACAAGGACGATCTACAGGACTTCGTCACGAACGGCCTGGTCACCTTCGACACCAATGCACTGTTCGACGTCTATCGCTTCAACCAGCGAGCACGCACGGAGTTCCTCGCAGCCCTGCGCCTACTCGAAGATCGTCTCTGGATCTCTAACCGTGTCGGTCAGGAGCTACTTGAGAACCGCTCTACCGTTATCAAGGACGCGGCCCGCGCTACCAATGAACTAGACACCGACCTTAGCAAGCACTTCGATGAGGCTGTAGGCATAGTTCGGAAGTTCGGTAAGCGACGCGGATTCTCCGAAAGCCAAGTGAACAGGCTTGTCGAACGACTGCGCAGTAGCCAGGCTAGTATTGTCCAGCAGGCTGATCGATGGATTCAGTTCGATCTCAAGGGCGATGAACCACCTCATAGAGATCCCATTCTGCAAAATCTCGAAGAGGTAATCGGCTCGAAGGTCGGTCCACTTCTATCCGACACCAAGGCCGCCGAGCAAGAGGCGCTGTCGCGCTTCGATCGTGAGATGCCTCCGGGGTACCAAGACTGGCGCAAGGAGAAGCAAAGGGCAGTTGGCGACTGCCTTATCTGGTTCCAGCTTATGGAGGAAGCAGCGAGGCGCAAGGTTCCAATTCTTATGGTAACCAATGAACGTAAGGCCGATTGGGTCGTCAAGAACAAGGACGACGAGATCATCGCTCCACGCCCCGAACTGGTACTTGAGATGAAGGAGACAACTGGTCTGTCCTTTCAACTCATCAACATTCAAGACTTCCTAATCTACGCAAAGAAACACCTTGGGGCCACGGTTAGCGACACAACCGTACAACAGGCCAAGTCGCCCAATCGCAATTTTTCTAACGATGAACTAAAGCTAAGGCGAATGATTAAAGCTGAAGGCGGCATTGCCACCGTAAGAGCATCATCAACCGATAATGGGGAGGTGTTTCTGGAAGTAAAGTCGTTTGACGGCAACCTACTTATTGTGAGGCCAGGCCAACTCGAACTAGAGACTCTAAACTTCCTGAAAGCCATTCAGGATATCGATCCCGCCAAGTTGAAGGACTCGCGTCGTAGACGTATCGATCAATGATCATGCTTATCTCAGTCCTTGACTTTCGACTGAGAGCACTTGGACGACAGTCTGAGCCCGGAATCCGCGTGCTGGCTCCTCTGTGCTTCG
>NZ_JABVEC010000085.1 GCF_014323705.1 Actinomadura alba | reverse complement strand
ACATTTCGCGGCGCGGTGGTTGCAGGTGGGGAACGTGCAGGTGCGGTCTCTGGTTTGGATGAGGCGGCGCATTCCGGCGGGTGGCCGGTAGCCGTCGTGCCCGTGGACGGGGTTGCCGTGGGTGTCGACGGCCAGGGTGCACCAGCGGATCTTGAGTGGGGAGATCGCGTCTTTGATGCGGTGGGCGGCTTCGGTGATCAGCAACCGCCTCTCAGCGGGTCCACCTTGGTCGCGGATCTGGTCGAGCAGGTCGGTCAGCTCATCGCGGGCCGCCCGGGCGATCGCGGCGGCCTCCTCGCGTCCGGTGGCTTCTTCGCGTCCGGTGGCGTCTTCGCGTCCGGTGGCGTTGTCGGCTTGGCCTGGCCGCCCGGCATCGGTCCGTCGTGTGCGGCCGGGCCGGCCGATGGCTTCTTCGCGTCCGGTGGCGTCTTCGCGTCCGGTGGCGTTGTCGGTTTCGCCTGGCCGCCCGGCATCGGTCCGTCGTGTGCGGCCGGGCCGGCCGATGGCCCGCTGAGACGCGACGGTCTCAGCCGCCATGGCTGCCGGCTCCCCAGCCGCTTCGGTCTCGGCTCCCCGCGGGGCGGCTGCCGAGGTGTCGGCGTCCCCGGGTGCGGAGTCCCCGGGTTCGGAGTCCCCGGGTTCGGAGTCCCCGGGTTCGGAGTCCGCAGGTGCGGTGTCCCCGGGTGTGGGGTCCCCGGGTTCGGGGGTGGTTTCCGCAGGCGGGGGTGGACCCTGCTCGGCGTCGGCGTCGGCGGCCGCTGCTGTGGGGAAGAGGTCTGCGGGGTGTCTGCCGCGCAGCAGCTCCAACAACACATCAGCGCGGATGGTGTCGATGGGTCGTTGGTCGCCGTCGGCCTTGAGCGCGTTCGCGAGTGCGTTGACGTAGTTGTAGGCGGCGTCGGCGTCCTCGGCGGGCAGATCACGTGCGGCCAGATCCGCGGTGCCGTCGGGGTTGTCGTACAACTCCACCCGACGCCCCTTCTCAGTCGCCTTACGCCGCCGCTCATAGGCATCCGGGTCGGCGTCTTTGATCGCATTACGGACCCGTACCGCCAGCTGCCGGGCGGTCAACCGCGGTGCGTCGGGCAGCACGAGAGCCTCGACCTTACGGGCGATATCGTGACGAACCCCGAGGACACCATCACAGATCACCCGCGCCTTCCCACTGTCCACGCGGCCTTCCACGAGAGCCCGGCCGGTTTCCAGCAACGGCCCTTCCAGCATGGACGCCAGCCCCAGCCGAACCGCCGCGGCGGTACCCGACAACGTCAACGCAGCGGAGATCTCATCACACAGCGCCCGGCTCATCTCGACCGTCGTCCATGCCCCGCACCGATCAGCCTGGGCCTGACGACGCCGGTCCAGCTCAGCGATCGCCGAGAGCTCCAGCGACTCCGCCCACGAGGTCAACCGCCGAGCCGCCCGCATCGCCTCCACCACACCGTGCTCATCCAACCCG
>NZ_JABVEC010000084.1 GCF_014323705.1 Actinomadura alba | reverse complement strand
TCCAGGGAGGGCACTGAGCGTGAGCATGATGGACGAGGCGAAGGCAGTCGGGGAGATCCTGGCCGAGGCCATGGAAGAGAGCGGGCTCGAGGCCGTCGTCTCGGAAGAGGAAGCAGCGGCGCAGCGGCTGGCCGAGTTGGTCAGCCCGCAGGCGATCGATCGGATGCTGGCCGATGCGCAGGCGTCGGGAGTGCCGCTGGACGGCACGGACGGGCTGATCAATCAGCTGACCAGAGCGGTGATCGAGCGGGCGCTGGGTGCTGAGATGGACGATCACTTGGGTTATGTGAAGGGCGACTCTGCCGGCAACGGGTCGGGCAATTCCCGTAATGGCCACTTCGGCAAGACCGTGACCACCACGGCGGGGCCGGTCCGCATCCAGGTCCCGCGGGACCGGAACTCCGATTTCGAGCCGAAGATCGTGCCGAAGAGAACGCGGCGGCTCGGGCAGATCGACGACATCATCTTGTCGCTGTATGCGCGAGGGATGACGACCCGCGACATCCAGGCTCATCTGAAGGAGGTGTACGGAGCCGATACCTCGCCGGAATTGATCTCCCGGATCACCGATGTAGTGCATGAGGAGATCGTCGAATGGCAGACCCGCCCGGTCGACCCGGTCTACCCGATTCTGTATATCGACGCCCTGGTGGTGAAGATCCGCGAGGGTGGAGTGGTCGACAACCGGGCCGCTCACCTGGTCGTCGGCGTCGACATGGAGGGCTTCAAGCACGTGCTGGGCATCTGGATCCAGGACAAGGAAGGAGCCAGGTTCTGGGGCAGCGTGCTGACCGAACTGCGCAACCGCGGCCTCAATGACGCCCTCATCGTGTGCTGCGACGGGCTCGCGGGCCTGCCTGAGGCGATCGAGCAGGTCTGGCCGGAGGCAAAGGTCCAAACGTGTGTGGTGCATCTGATCCGCACCTCGATGCGTTTTGTCTCCTACGGAGACAGAAAGACCATCGCCAAAGCGCTCAAGCCGATCTACACCGCCGTCAACGAAGCCGCCGCCAAGGCCGCACTGGAGAACCTGCGGCGTGAACACGGCAAGCGCTACCCAGGGGTCATCGCCGCGTGGGAACGGGCCTGGCAGCAGTTCATCCCGTTCCTGGAATTCGAACCCGAACTGAGAAAGGTGATCTACTCGACCAACACCATCGAATCGATCAACTTCCAGCTGAGGAAGATCACCAAAAATCGCGGGCACTTCCCCGATACCGACGCCGCGATGAAACTCCTCTATCTCGGGGTCCGGAACATCACCGGCCGGCATATCGACGGGACCGGGCTGGTGCGTGAGCGGGGAGAACGCGGGACCGGCACCTACGGCTGGAAACGGGCGCTGAACGCCCTGGCCGTCCGGTTCGGCGACCGACTGCCCCTCTAACCAAGATCACTAACAGCAACCAGCGAAGCCACCGAAGAAGGAAGAACGTCGCCCGAACTTACACATAGGACTTGACAGGCCC
>NZ_JABVEC010000083.1 GCF_014323705.1 Actinomadura alba | reverse complement strand
GGTCGCGCGGTGCTGGCGGTGTAGTTCGCCGATCACGGTCCCATCGGCGATGTCGAACGCCGCGAACAAGGTCGTGATGCCGTGCCGCGCGTAGTCATGAGTGCGGCGCTCGGGCATGCCCGGCATCATCGGCAACACCGGCTGTGACCTGTCCAGGGCCTGGATCTGGGACTTCTCATCGGTGCACAGCACCACCGCCTTCTCCGGCGGATCGTGGTAGAGGCCGACGATGTCGACGACCTTTTCCACCAGCAACGGATCGGTGGACAGCTTGAAGGTGCCGCTCCGGTGCGGCTTGAGCCCGAAGTCCCGCCAGATCCGCCCGATCGTGGACTTGCTCAGCCCGCTGCGCTCGGCCATCGAGGCCCGCGACCAGTGCGTGGCGTTACGGGGTGTCTCCTCCAAGGTCGCCACCACCACCTGCTCCACCTGGTCGAGGGTGATCGAGGGTGGCCGGCCCGGCCGGTCCTCGTCCATCAAGCCATCCAGCCGCAGCCTGACGAACCGGTTACGCCATTTGGACACCGTGTCGGGATGCACCCGCAACTCGGCGGCGATGTCGGTGTTGCTCTTGCCGTCCGCGCACGCCAACACGATCTTCGACCGCATCGCCAGCACCTGCGAAGACTTCGCCCGCCGCGCCCACCGCTCCAACCTCGCCCGCTCCGCCTCGGTCACCACCAACTCGGCCTTGGGCCGCCCGTCCCGCGGCGCATCCAGCAACGCATCCAACCCACCCCGGGCAAACGCCGCCCGCCACCTGCGCACAGTCGCCACCGACACCCCCAGCTCCCGCGCGACCCGCGCGTTACTGGCTCCGGACCCAGCGCACGCCAGCACGATCCTCGCCCGGACAGCCACCCTCGACGACTCCACCGACACACCGACCAACCGAGCACGCTCAGCATCGGTCAGCTCGATCTCGACCGCGGACGGACCTGGATACGACATACCAGCAGCATACAAACTTACCCGACGAATTTCAGACGCATGACATTAGTTGGACCACTGTCCGGAAGATCCGGGGCACCTCACCTCGTGTTCGGCGGCGCTGGTCCTTTTCGCATTCATGCCCGCATTCAAGTCCTGTTCTGAGAAAGTGGTCGAGCTGCAGGTGGTGGGGTGGCGCGGCATGCGGTCACGCGGCATACCGGACATGCACTACCGCTCCGGCTGAGCCTCGCTCAGGACGAGATTAATTGTGCCGACGACCAAAGCGATCAGGCCCAGGAACGCCATCACAAAGTACAGGGGATTGGACGATGGGAAGTTATCAACGTCCGCAGCCGGCACGGCGCGCGTAACCTCGTGTGGGTCGTAGAAGATTTCGAACGGGTCGCCGATCCGTTTCTCCCCCTGAGTGGAGCAAGGGTTTCGCGAGCAGGACTCGAGTAGCACGCGGGACTGCTTGAATTCGCCGTCGACGGGGTAGCTGACCGTACCGTAGGTCACCTTGTACCTGCCATTTTCGTACTCTGTTGGTTCAACCTTGGTGATCGCCGCAGTCGTGATGACTGCGCGCTGACGGAAGGCCTCGTAGTCAGCGTACGACCAATAGCTTACGCCGATGGCTACGCCGAGCAGGATTAGCCCGGCGAGCAGTGGACC
Source organism: Actinomadura alba (assembly GCF_014323705.1). GTDB lineage: Bacteria > Actinomycetota > Actinomycetes > Streptosporangiales > Streptosporangiaceae > Actinomadura_C > Actinomadura_C alba. The sequence continues at coordinate 254 of NZ_JABVEC010000083.1, read as the reverse complement.
GTAGACCTCGACCTGGCGCAGCCGCGCGGGCGCTCCCTTGAGATCAAGGCGCCGCATCCATACCACCTCATGTCATCCCGCCATCGTGTCTGTTCATCGGACGAGTTGGAAGGATGGGTGGTTCCAAACTTCAGCGCTTGATGAGTGAAGTACAGCGGCAACGTGCGGCAACCGCTCCGGAAAGTACGACCCGCTCGTGATCGCGCGGCGCGAGGAGTTGGCCAATGGCTGATTGCCTCACGGGGGTTCCCCCC
>NZ_JABVEC010000082.1 GCF_014323705.1 Actinomadura alba | reverse complement strand
GTGCGATCGACCTCCATGGCCCGCCGCACGAACAGGGCCACGGAGTCGTACGCCGCGACGGCCGCCCCGGCGCATTCGGGCCCGGGGGCGGGCAGCGGCGGCACGACCACGGTGTGCTCGCCGGCCACGCCGAGGAGCTGGCGGCTGGCCGTGAGGATCCGCAGTTCCGGTAGCGCGCGCAACAGGACCCCGGTGAGATCCGCACACGCCTCGACGAGATGCTCACATGTGTCGAGGACGAGCAGCAGCCGCCGGTGGGCGAGCCGGTCGACGAGTACGTCTGTCTGCGGACGGGCCGTCCGCTCCCTCACCCCGAGCGCCGCCGCCACCACATGGCCGAGCAGCGCGGGGTCCCGTACCGAGGTGAGGTCGACCCGGCAGAGGCCGTCCGGGAACGATCCGCCCAGCCCGCTCATCGCCGCCAGCGCGAGCCGGGACTTGCCCACCCCCGCCACACCGGTCAGCGTCACCAACCGCGACGCGGCCAGCACTCGCCTGACCTCGGCGAGCTCGCGGCGCCGCCCGACGAGACCGAACGTGTCCATGGGCGACCGCGCGTGGCTCATCATCGCCTCCCCCAAGGCCGCCCCGGCTCACTCCGCGCCGGTGCGCCGGCCGGTCACCCAGGCGGCGATCTGCGTACGGGACGTGAATCCGAGCTTGGTGAAGATGTGCTCGACGTGCGCGTCAACGGTGCGTTTCGCGACGTACAGCCGTTCAGCGATCTTGCGGTTGGACAGGCCGTCGGCCACCAGCTCGGCGACCTCACGCTCGCGCGGGGTCAGTACGGGCCGCCGCGCCTCGGGCACGCGGGCGGCCGTCTCGTCGTCGCCGAGGGCGTAGGTCATAGCGTCGTCGAAGGCCAGCTCGAGACCCTCGGCGAAGATCTTGTCGTAGGCCTCGTCACCGAGCATGCCGCGGGCGTCGCGCTCGCACCGGTTCCGCGCGGCGATCAGCTCTGGGGAGCCCACCTGCGGAAGCCCGATGGCACGCCAGACCTGGTGGGCGGCGCCGAGCAGCCGGGCGGCACGGTGGGCCTCGCCGTCCGCGGCCGCGGCCGCGGCGAGCAGGTCGACCGTGGCGGCGATGCCCACGATCTCACCCAGCGCGCGTCGTACGCCGAGTGACGCACGGCCATGCGAGATCGCCGAGGCGGTCCGGCCCCGGCCGAGCTCGGCGAGGCCGCGCACATAGTCGCTGTACGAGCGGGTCCACAGCTCACCGTGCTTCTCGCACTCGACCCGGTGCTCGTCGAGTACGGCGACCGCGCCGTCGAAGTCGCCCATCATCGTGAGCGCCATCGCCTGGTTCACCATCACGACGAGCGCGCCGATGCCGGAGTCGTCACTGCGCCGGTAGAGCACGGCCGACTCCCGGCTCAGCGAGGCCCCGAGCGCGAGATCGCCCCGGTAGACGGCGGCCAGGCCGCACAGATGGGCGGCCCGGGCCGTGGCGACGACGTCGCCCTCCGCCGCGTGTTCGCGGCATTCCGCGGCGAGCGTCTCGGCGGCGGCGAAGTCGCCCTGCGTTGTGGCGACCACGCCGCACGCCCACACCGCCTTGGCGCGGACCGGTCCGGGGGTGCGATCGAGCGCGAGGGCCCGATCGAGGTAGTGCCGGCCCTCCCTGGCCAGGCCGCAGGCGGCCCAGAGCATCCAGAGGTTCCCGGCCAGGTCGAGGCCGGCCCGTTCCTCGCCCGGAGTGGCACAGCAGAAGTCGAGCGCGGCCCGGAGGTTCGCGTGCTCGCGGGTCAGCCGCGCCCGCCACTCCAGCTGCCCCGGCCCGCACCACTCCTCGTCGCATCGCCGCGCCAGCCGCAAGTAGTGGTCCCGGTGGCGGGTGAGCAGGACGTGCTTCTCACCGAGGGCGTCGAGCCAGTCCCGCCCGTACTCGCGGATCGTGTCGAGCAGCCGGTATCGCGCCTGGGCGGCACCCTCCTCGCGCAGGACGATGGACTTCTCCACT
>NZ_JABVEC010000081.1 GCF_014323705.1 Actinomadura alba | reverse complement strand
CTTTAGACGGCGGCTTCTCTGGCGAGCTGGCGGCTCCATGGCGTTGGGATCTTGTGCCCCCTGTACTGGTGGCGTTTGATTGCCATCTTGGCGGGACTGTAGATCCTTATGCCGTCTATTTCTGGTAGTCCCCGCTGCGGGTAATACTTGCGGCGGATCCATTTCCAGTGCCGACCGGGATGTTTGTTCCGTAGCCACGTCCACACTCTGTGCCACACATAGTTTCCCAGGGCGAGGAACGAGGTTTTGGACGCCCCGTGCCGGAAGTAGAGACACCATCCACGCACCATCTGCCCGATCCTGCGGAACATATCGTGCGCGGACTGTCCAACGGTCTGATACTTGGTGACCTCTTTCACCTTCCGCCGGATGGCCGCTTCGGCCTTCTTGGACGGATAGGAGTAGACCAGCCACCGGTCGCTTCCCCATTGACGGTGCCGCTGGATACGGAAACCGAGGAAGTCGAACCCCTCGTCGAGATGCCGGACCTGTGTTTTCTCCACCGCCAGGCGAAGACCCACCGTGTCCAAAATCTTCTCGATATCGCCCCATAGCGCGGCGGCGTGTTCCCGGCTGCCGTACACCAGGACGACGAAGTCGTCCGCGTACCGCACGAGACGGTAGGTGGCGCCCCCGCGCTGCCGGTAGCGGCGGCGATTCCATTCAGCGCCGTGCCGGTTCCACTCTCGTTCAAAATGCTCGTCGAGAGCGGACAAAGCGATGTTGGCCAGGAGCGGCGAGAGGATGCCGCCCTGAGGAGCGCCGGAGCTGGGGTCTTTCCGCTCGCCGGTCTCTTCCATCACTCCAGCCTTCAGGAAGGCCTTCACCAGGGCCAGGACGCGCTTGTCGCCGATGCGTTCCCGCACACGCTCCATCACCGCGTGGTGCGAGATCTCATCGAAACAAGCCGCGATATCGCCCTCGAAGACCCACTCATAGCCCAGATGAGCATGCAGGCGGATGTCTTCGACCGCGTCCTGAGCCCGCCGGCCTGGCCGGAACCCGTAACTGGAAGAGGAGAAGTCCGTCTCGAAGATCGGCTCCAGCACCAGCTTCAAACACGCCTGGACGACACGATCGGCCACCGTGGGAATCCCCAGCGAACGTAGTTTCCCGTTCGCCTTGGGAATCCTCCGCTGACGAACCGGAAGAGGCCGCCAGGTCCGCGCCTTGATCTGACTGCGCAGTTCCTCTAGAAACCCTTCCACGCCGCCCGCAGACGCCTCGATCGACCGCACGGTGCGTTTGTCGATCCCAGCCGTCCTAGCGCCCTTATTCTCCCGGACCCGTTCCCAGGCTACTGCCATGAAAGCCGGATCCACCACGAGGTTGAACAGATCATCGAACCGGCGGCCAGCGTCGGCCGCCGCCCATCGGTGCAGCTTCGTTTGAATACCCAGTACCCGCTGGCCCGCCGTGAACGGCATGGCCACCATGACGCCGATATTCACCGGCGTATCTTCTGGCATGACCCCAACTCATTTCTGCAGACACGCTGCTCCCCTTCGCCATGTGGACGGCTTTCCCGCCCCCGGACTACTACGAGAGCTCCGCCCCGCTCCGCAGCCATAAGCAGGCAGTGTACGTTCCCTTTCCCACGCTGGATACGCGAGAAGAGGGGGCCGCGCAGCGGTTCCCACGTTCACCTGTCATCGATCGATGAGGGAGGCACCCAGCTCTACCCCGACGGCCCCCATCCCTACGCCACGGACATTTCGAAATGGGCTACCCGATCCTTACGGATACGAGCGGGCATCGCCCTTCTAAAAGGAAGGCGATACGCACCGCAACACCGGCCCAGATCCACCAGATTTAGAGCCGGCTCCACCTAACGAGGCATCAATCACTGGTTCCTTGCGTGTACCTTCCCATCTCGCTCGCCGGACCCGGCCCGTCTGGCAGTACCGAACCGTCCCGGCTTTGTCAGGGCTGCTCCCACCGGAAATCAACACTCCCAAAGAAATCCGGCTGCCCTCAGCTTCACCTTTCTACCGTGATAGATCAGCGATGAAGGTCTTTCACCTCCACTCGATAAACAGGCGCCTCGTGGCGCAC
>NZ_JABVEC010000080.1 GCF_014323705.1 Actinomadura alba | reverse complement strand
GTCATCCAAGGGAACTTACGGGAACTCACGGACAGATCCACAGAGCGATGACCTGCGCCAGAGCAGGTCACAAGATCGTGGCCCGAGATCTTCCAACCTGGTTGCTCGCAGGCGGACACACGTCTATGCAGATCAACCCGTGGACGGCGCTACGGGTGCCGTCGCTTTGGGGTGGTGAGTGCTGCTCGTGCCAAAGCCATGTCCCTCCCGACATTATCCGATTTGGCCTGAATGGACTTAATGGTGCCTATTGGTCATCAAGGAATGGCGGAAAGAATCATGAGTGGACCTATTGTTCATCGAACATGTGTGCGATAGCTTATGACTGCGGTTGGGGCTGGATTGTCAATCGCAAGCCCTGTAGTGGTCCAGTCGCCTTATCGGGGAGTGTGCTGTGGCGTCCGATCGGTTTCCGGTGTCTTCGCCGTCGTGTGCGGTGGAGGCGTTGGCGATGGTCGAGACGGCGCTTGATTTCCTGAACGCCGAGGATGTGCCGTCGCTGCCGGTGTCGGTTCAGGCGGAATTGTTGCAAGTGTGGTCGCGCATCGAGGCGAAGGGCGCGGCGGCGCATTCGGGGATGGTGGGGGCGTTCCTGGCGAGTGACGGTCCGCAGGCCGATGGGCAGCGGTCGGTGGGGGCGTGGTTGTCGTGGTTCACCCGGTGTACGCCGGCGGCGGGGCGGGGGCAGGTCGCGGGGGCGCTGCGGTTTCGCCGGCACCCGCACGTACACGAGGCTCTGACCGCGGGTGCGGTGACGGTGTCGTACGCGCGCTGGATCGCCGAGGCCACCGAGAAGTTCCCGCCGGAGGATCGCGACGCGGTCGAGCGGATTCTCGTGGAGGCCGCCGTTTCGGGCGCGATGATCGATGACCTGATCACCGTCGCCACCGCGGCCATGCGCAGACTCTGCCCGGGTGGCCCCGAAGAGCAGCAGGCGCGCAGGGACGCCGAGCGGAATCTGACGGTGTCGAAGACCCTGGGCGGGGCCGGGCGGATCAACGGCGACCTGACCGCCGAGGCGACCGCGCTGGCCGAGACGGTCATCGAGTCCCTCGCGGTGAAGGCCGGCCCGGCCGACACCCGCACCAAGGCCCAACGCCGCCACGACGCCTTCGCCGAGGCGATGCGGCGGCTGGCGGAATCGGGACTGCTCCCAGAACGAGGCGGGTGCAAACCGCAGATCAAGGTCGACATCGACCTCGAGACGCTACGGGCCCTCCCAGGATCGGCGCAGGCCGAAGAGGAATGGATCGAGCACGCCGCCGCCCGGCTCGCGCGCGACCGGCTTCACAACGACCGGGCCACGCGCGAGCTACTGGTCGATCGGACACCTGGTGAACTCCCGCCCGGACTGGCCGCCCCACGTCCCGGCACGGCAACGCCGAACCCGCCCTTCAGGGGGCCGCTCGGATCGGGGAACGGGCCGGGTCAAGAGTCGCTGCCCGGCCTGGGTGGGGGCGCGACCTTGCACGGAGTCGGGCCGATCGGCAATGGCCTCGCCGGCGCGCTCGCCTGCGATTCGGTCATCACCCCCACCGTCACCGCGACCGTCGACCTTCAGGCATTGGCGGAGATGACCGAGGAATGGCTGGCGTTCCATTTCCCGAAACGAGCTACCGGCCGCACCGGCGAAGGCACAAGGACCGATGGCAGTGCGGACGGCTTGAGGACCGATGGCAGTGCGGACGGCTTGAGGACCGATGGCAGTGCGGACGGCTTGAGGACTGATGGCAGTGGGGACGGCGCCGACCGGTGTTGTGACCGAGCACCGGCCGAAGACGCCGCGAATCATCCCTTGGCCGACCTCTCGTCTGCGGATGGCTTCGCCCGGCTGCAGCGCAGCATGCTCCGCTGGGCCATCCGGGTACTGTCCGGGCCGGGTGGGCTCGCCAGTTACCTCCGCACCGGGCTGCTCGAACGGCCGCTGGGCGGGCCCAGCATCGTTCTGGACGCCGGTGCCGACGGCAAGACGGTCCCCACCGCGTTGGAACGGCTGGTGCGGCGCCGAGACCGAGGATGCCGTTTCCCCGGCTGTGATCACCCTGCGGCGCTGTCGCAGGTGCACCACATCGTCCCCAGATCCAGGAACGGGCCGACGGCCCTGTGGAATCTGCTGACCCTGTGCAGCTTCCACCACCTCATCGCCGTGCACACCTGGGGATGGGACATCCGGCTGGACCCGGACGGCACCACCACCGCGATCGCACCGGACGGCCGGGAGATCAGCGAACGCCATCCGCCCGGAGATCCGCCCGGAAACCCACCACTCCACGCTGCCTAAAGAT
>NZ_JABVEC010000008.1 GCF_014323705.1 Actinomadura alba | reverse complement strand
ATGAGGTGACCCGCGTTGCCCGTGAGGTCGGCACCGAAGGGCGGCTGGGCGGCCGTGCAGAGGTCCGTGGGGTGTCGGGTGTCTGGAAGGACCTCACCGACAACGTCAACTTCATGGCCGACAACCTCACCTCCCAGGTCCGCAACATCGCCCAGGTCGCGACGGCGGTCGCCCAAGGCGATCTGGGCAAGAAGATCGACGTCGACGCGCAAGGAGAGATCCTCGAACTCAAGACCACCATCAACACCATGGTCAACCAGCTGTCGGCCTTCGCCGACGAGGTCATCCGCGTCGCCCGCGAGGTCGGTACCGAAGGAAATCTCGGCGGTCAGGCAGAGGTCCGCGGGGTGTCGGGCGAGTGGGAGGACCTCACCGACAACGTCAACTTCATGGCGTCCAACCTCACCACCCAGGTCCGTGCCATCGCCGAGGTGACCTCCGCCGTGACGCAGGGCGACATGTCACGCCAGATCACCGTCGAGACCCGAGGCGAGGTCTCCGAACTGAAGGACAACATCAATCTCATGGTCTCCAACCTCAGGGAGACCACCCGCGCCAAGGACTGGCTGGAGTCCAATCTCGCCCGCCTGGCCGGGCTGATGCAGGGCCACCGCGATCTCATGGAAGTCGCCGACCTGGTCCTGCGCGAACTCACCCCGCTGGTCAACGCACAGTACGGCGCCTTCTTCATGGCTCACACGGAGGACGACCGCAGCTCAGGCAAGGGCCTCGCGTACATCGCCGGTTACGGCTCGCAGGGGGCGATCGTCGATACTTCCGGGATGCCGGGCCACGGCTTGGTACAGCAGGCCGCTCTGGAGAAGAAGCGCATCCTCATAGAGGCGGCCCCACCTGATTACATCAAGATCAACTCAGGGCTCGGAGAGGGCGCACCGACGAGCGTAGTCATCATCCCCATCCTCTTCGAGGGCAAGGTCCTCGGCATCATCGAGCTGGCCTCGTTCTCCCGCTTCTCCGACGTGCACCTGGCCTTCTTCGACCAGTTCGTCGACACCATCGGTGTCGCGATCAACACCATCATCGCCAACTCCCGCACCGAGGCGCTGCTCAGTGAGTCCCAGCGACTTGCGACGCAGCTCCAGGAGCGGTCCGACGAACTACAGCGTCAGCAGGCCGAACTGCAGCGCTCCAATGATCAGCTGGAGGAGAAGGCGGACCTGCTGGCCTCCGCCTCGCAGTACAAGTCGGAGTTCCTGGCGAACATGTCGCATGAGCTGCGCTCCCCGCTGAGCTCACTGCTCATCTATGCACGGCTGCTGTCCGACAACGCGGACGACAACCTCGCCGAAGAGGAGGTGCAGTTCGCGAACAATATTTACCAAGCAGGCTCCGATCTGCTCCAGCTGATCAACGATATCCTGGACCTGTCGAAGGTCGAGGCCGGCCGGATGGATCTACGACCGAAGTACCTTCCGTTGGAGAAGCTGCTCGACTATGTGAATGCCACCCTCCGTCCGATCGCCATCGACCACGGGCTCGATTTCGAGATCGATATGTGTGAGGACGCGCCGCGTGACTTGTACTCCGACGAGCAGCGGCTTCAGCAGATTCTTCGCAACCTGCTGTCCAACGCGTTCAAATTCACTTCGGAAGGCCATGTCAAGCTGCGCGTGGAACGGGCCAAGGACATAGAGGACGAGTCACTGCGCGGGGTTGAGGACGTTATCGGCTTCACCGTCGAGGACACGGGCATCGGCATCCCACCCGAAAAGCTGTCTATGATCTTTGAGGCATTCGAGCAGGCGCACGGCCCCAGTGATCACAAGTACGGCGGCACGGGCCTGGGTCTTTCCATCAGCCGCGAGCTCGCCGGCCTGCTCGGCGGCAAGATCGTGGCCAAGAGCGAGCTGGGCCGGGGGAGCTCCTTCACGCTGTACGTCCCCGTGGTCTGCCCCGACCAGGCTCACCCGAGCGAGCCCAAACCAGGTCATGTCACTGCGATGGGGACCGTACTCGCGGAACCGCGGTCCGTCGCCGCCCCCGAGAACGCCGGCGACGCGATGGACCTGGCCACCCGCCGCAGGCAGGGCGACCAGTCGAGGCGTGCGATACCGCCGAAGGAGAAGAAGACCGGACACGCGACGCGAGCGCTGTCAGGCACCCGGGCCCTTATCGTCGACGACGACATCCGCATCGTCACCGCGCTCACTCATGTCCTGACACGGGTGGGGATGCCGGTGCTGCACGCCATGAACGGCAAGGAAGCGATCGACGTACTGGAGCAAAACCCCGATGTGTCGCTCGTCCTGATGGACATCATGATGCCCGTGATGGACGGTTACGAGGCCATGAGGGCCATCCGTAGCAATCCCCGCTACGCATATCTCCCGATCATCGCGCTTACCGCGAAGGCCATCTCCGGTGAGCGGGAGAAGGTGATTGCCAACGGCGCCAATGAGTACATGCAGAAACCCGCCGATGTGGACCGGTTGCTCGAAGTCGCATGCGACCTCCTGGATCCGGAGGCCGCCACCGAAAATCCACTCCCAACTGCGGAAGACTCCCGCTCCGAAGGCGACTCGATCACGGATGGGGGACTCTCGGCGCCTTGAGCATCACCAGCGGTGAGGACAGCCGCTGCGATCTTGCGGACACGTTCGGGATCGGCGATTGTGTCGATCTCGGTGATCTTGCCGTCGGCGACAGTGAAGCTCATCACGGCGAACGGCTGCCGCGCACGGTGACGACCAACCCCGGGGGCTGCGTTCACCAGCGCCGGGTGGAGGCGTGCGGCCGGCAGGGCGCCGCCCAGGAGCGCCTGCAGGGCGACAGTATCGGCGCCGCGGATACCGGTTGCCGGGGTCTGTGTCCACGATGCGCTGCAGGCCCCTGATCTGGCCTTTTGTCGTGTGCGGCCCTGCGAGGTTGGTCGTCTTGTTGCTGCCGTGACCCATCATCTCCGGGCCTTCTGGGTTCTCCGCTGTTGCATTCATGTACCCCTAGGGGGTATGGTCCGTGGCGTTCAGATACCCCCCAGGTGTATGAGGTGATAGAGATGTCAGGGACACCGGCACCAGTGGATCCGCGACGCTGGACCGCGCTCGCGTTCATCGCCATGGCCCAGTTCATGGTGATCATGGATACGTCGATCATTGGCGTGGCCCTGCCTGAGATGCAGGCCGATCTCGGTTTCACGCAGGGCGATCTGTCCTGGGTCTTCAATGCCTACGTTGTCGCGTTCGGTGGCCTGTTGCTGCTCGGCGGCCGTCTGTCGGACCTGTTCGGCGCGAGGCGGATGTTCAGCGCCGGCTGGGTCGTCCTGGCCGCCGGTTCACTGATGGCCGGTGTCGCGAACGAGATCTGGGTGGAGTTGGCCGGCCGGGCGGTGCAGGGCGCGGGCTCCGCACTGATCGCCCCGTCCGCGCTGACTTTGTTGATGATGCTCTTCGGCAGCAACCCCAAGGAGCTGACGAAGGCGTTCGCCCTCTACGGCGCCGCCGCACCGGCCGGCGGCACCGCCGGGGTCTTCCTTGGTGGTGTCATCACCCAATACACCAGCTGGCCCTGGGTGTTTTACATCAACATCCCGGTCGCTGTGATCACGCTGATCGCGATCCCTCGCCTGATGCCCTCGGCCCCTGCCCGCCGCGGTTCGATCGACATCGCCGGCGCGTTCACCGCCACCGCCGGTCTCGGCGCCATCGTCTACGCCGTCGTCCGTGCCCCCGAGGTCGGCTGGGCAGCGGCCGAGACCTGGCTGATCCTGGCCGCCGGACTGGCGCTGACCGGGCTGTTCGTCGCCGTTCAGGCCCGGCGCCGCGAGCCGCTGATGCGCCTGAGCATCTTGCGTACACCCAGCCTCGCCGGCGCCAACCTGGCCCAGCTGTTGCTGGCCGGCGCGTGGATTCCGATGTGGTTCTTCCTCAACCTCTATCTCCAGCAGGTCCTCGGACTGGGCGCCTTCGCCTCCGGCTCGGCGCTGCTGCCGATGACCGGCGCGGTCATGTTGATGATGATCGTGGCGGCACCGTGGTTCATGAGCCGCTTCGGGCCCAAGACGATGATCGTGTCCGGGATGGCGGCGCTGGCGGCGGGCATGCTGTGGCTGTCCTTCGTCCGCCCGGGCGGCAGCTACTGGATCGACGTGCTGCCCGCCTCGCTGGTCGCCGCGGTGGGCATGTCACTGGCTTTCATCCCCTCCCTGGGCATGGCCATCTCCAGCGCCCGCCCCGAGGAAGGCGGCCTGGCCTCCGGCATCGTCAACACCAGCTATCAGATCGGCTCGGCACTCGGCCTGGCCGCGATGACCGCCATCGCCGCCTCCCAGGGCGCCGAGGAGCTGGGCGACCTGACGGCTCTGACTGACGGCTTCTCCGCCGCCTTCATCGGCGCGGCGGCCATCGCCACCGCCGGCACCGTCCTCGCCGCCGCCACCCTGCGCAAGCCCGCACTGCAAGGCGGGGGAGCGTCCTCCCCCGAGACCCAGTCCGCGGTGAACCACTGAACCGCCGAACACCATCACCCAAGCCGCTGCCGGCCGGACCCCTCCGGCCGGCAGCGGCAGGTCACGAAGAGGAGAAGTCAAGCGCACGACCAACTCGCCGCATTCCGCGTCACCACCCGCAATGCCCTCAGGGAAGGCCAGGCGGGCCCAGCCAAGGAACCCCTCGAGTGCCAGCCGGGCATGTATCAGGCAATGGGCGTGACGGGCGCAGAGGCGGAAATTTTGCCTCATACCCCTTACGGGTATATGTTGCCTGGGCGACCGACCCGCATCCAACCTTGAGGGACGCCCATGCAGGACGACATCCGTGCCGGACACCAACAGCACCAGCAGCATGAGGCGCGCCAGCACCACGATGCCGAGATACCCGCCCAAGGCGCACATCAGCACGGTCACGGGCCGGTCGGCTGGGGCATGGCCGCCAAAGCAACCCTGCACTGCCTCACCGGCTGTGCCATCGGTGAAGTGCTCGGCATGGTCATCGGCACCGCCCTCGGCTGGGGCACCGTCCCGACGATGGCTCTGGCCATCGCGCTGGCCTTCTTCTTCGGCTACGCGCTGACGCTCTACGCCGTCACCAGAGCCGGGGTGAGCCTCAAAGCGGCGATCGGCGTTGCCCTGGCCGCCGACACCCTCTCCATCACCGTCATGGAGATCGTCGACAACGGCGTGCTGCTCGCGGTGCCCGGGGCGATGGAGGCGCACCTGTCGGACGGCCTGTTCTGGGGCGCGCTGGCCTTCGCCTTCGCCGTGGCGTTCCTGGTCACCACCCCCGTCAACAAATGGCTGATCGGCCGCGGCAAGGGCCACGCGGTGGTGCACCAATACCACCACTGACCATTGGTCGCGCGAATCACGGGCAGGACGGTTCTGGCCTGAACCGCTGCGCGGTCAGGCCAGAACGACGCAGCCACCCGGAGACACTGTGCCCGGCCAACTCCCGCACCAGCCTGCGGTCACAACCGCCCGACAAGCGCGGTCGCTTGTCGCATACCAGTCCGGGGTTGTGCCCGATCGGGTTTCAGATGGTGGTGTCGAGCGCGGTGGCGACTTGGTCGGCGAGGGTGACTGCGACGAGGCGTGCCTGCAGGGGTGGGACGGTGCCGGGGGTGGGATTGAGCATGAACCGTCCGTAGAAGCGGCCGCCGCTGAATATGCGCAGTTCGACCTCCTCGTCCGGCAGGCCCCGCCGGTCGACATCCCAGTGTCTGCCGCGCCAGGCCACGGTGCCGTCTTGCTCAAGACGTGGTGGGTAGCCGACCAGGCTCCCGTACTCGAAGCGGCACCCGCGCAGGCCGAGCAAGTCGGTGAGCTGCGCCCGGACGTGATCGATCACCACGTCGGTCGATTTCGCCGACTGCGTCAGCTCGGCGGTGTCGTGGATTCGGGCCAGGTAGCCGGCATCGGTGATGGCTATCACTTGCAGACGCCGAGCACGGGCGGCCAGTTGCGAGACCACCAGGCCCGCAGCGAGTAGCAGGCCCGCGGTCTGGAGGTCTGCGGACTTGGTGACGGTGAACCGCTGGTAGGGCTGGGTGAACAGAAAGTCGAACCATACGGCGGCCGATACCGCGGCGAGGGCGCCTGCGATACGGGGGCCGTTGGCGGCCACCGCTACGACGATCACGACCAGGACGAGCGCGACGTTGGTGTTCAGAAGATCCGAGCGAAACGGAACGAGCGCAGCCGAGACGGCCAGCGGGGCCACGAGTGCGGCCAAGATCGCGATGCGGTCCTTGCCCAGGTAGCGAGGCATCACCACGCACACCCCCGTCATGTTCTGCCGGCCCGTATCGACGCTCTATCCGTACCCGCTCCTGGTCTCACCCACCGGGACGTCGTGTTCTCGTGCTGAGCCACCGCCACCCGGACGGCGCCCCTGAATGAGCACGGGGACGGCCGCCCGGTACCTGCCATTGCGGCGATCGCGAGCTTTGTCCTGCTCAATGCTCAATGTGGGCGCGCATGGCCTCACCGAGGTTCTCTACGCCTACACCAGCAACGTTCAGAGCAACGGCAGTGCCATGGCGGGGCTCAGTGGGAACACACCCTTCTACAACCTCACCATGTCGGCGGCGATGTTCATCGGACGCTACCTGCCGATCGCCTTCGTGTTGGTGCTGTCCGGGCGGCTGGCCCGCCAGCGGCCAGTAGCGGTGACGGCCGGCACTCTGCGCACTGACGGAGTCAACTTCGTGGCACTTGTGGTCGGTGCCGCGCTGACCCTGGCGCTGCTCAACGTCCTGCCCGCTCTGTCCCTCGGTCCGTTGGCCGACGGACTGGGGTAGCGAAACACCGGACGGGCGTTGTGCCACAGGCGGGAGACGGGAGGCGTGCTCGCCCAGTCCCGCCAAGGGGCCGGGAGGCGCGGGTCCTTCTCCGGGATCGCGCCGCGCGGGGCCCGAGAACGACGAACCGCCCGAGGCTGATGCCCGAGAGAGCCTCCGCGCCGGTACGAGCGAACTTCGCCCGGTGGTTAATCCGTAGTCTTGTCGCGGTCCGAACCGAGCGTAGGAGCGCGGGAATGCGTGACGTCGGTCGGCGTGATCTCTGAACTGAGCTTCGCGTGTGACCAACCGGAGAACGCGGAACTGGAAGACCTCGCGGCGCTCCAAGCGCGACCGGCCGAGGGCCACTTGTGGCCTCCACGAACCCGGCGAAGGTTACTGTAGCCCCAGAAATGTTTCTTAATGACGATCTTCTGGCGGATCTTGCAGAACTTGCAATGAGCGGCTTGAAAATTGTGCTGTCCGCCGGAGTTGACCGACGAGTTGTGCTGGAGGCCGAGGTTCTTCGTCGGGCTGTTCTGGTTGATGGCGACGCTCCGCCCCTTGGCCTTTGCGGCAGCTTCGCCTTGATTGTCAATATCTAAGGGCCTGTTGACCGCTAGGTAGGACACAGCCGGTCCCTGCGGGAGCAGAGCTGCGCCCGCCCGCCCGGTCAGCAGCACTCCGCCGCTGATGAAAGCAGCCAAAGCGGTAGCCAATGCGAGGCGGCGCGTCTGGCAGATGCCGCTCATGAGCGATCTCTTTTCCACGTTTTGCAACCATTTCTACCGGGTGCCCGCCCAGGCAAATTGGGCGCCGACCGGTCTGCCCCTGCACGGTACAACAGCGATGTGCGGCTTATTCCCTTAAAGCCCGGTGTTCATTGCGGCGCTGACAGCTCCCATCTCAAAAAGTTACCGGCTATTTAAGCCGGAAATGCCAATCCAGGTGAACATTGCTGTTTCGACCCGCGCGCCGCGTCATCGCGACGGTGTCCGGGTGGGGACAGCGTCATGGGCTTCGATGCCTCGCCGACCGACCGTTCGATGTCCGGATCGTCGACGCGGAGCCGGCTCACCCGTCGCGGACTTCTCAAGGCGGCGCTCGTCGTTGTTCCCGCGGGGCTCGCCGCTGCCACGGGCGGGATCGGAGGGCTGTGGGCCACCGCGGATGTCAACACGGCCGGAAAGACCAGGTTCGTGAACCGGCTGGCCGTGCCACCGTTGGCCCCGTCCCGGCGGGACCGTTCGGGCCGGCGTGTGTACGACCTGCGTGCCGCGGTCGGCAGCCGTCGGTTCAGGTCTGGCAGGGCGACCGTCACCTGGGGGGTCAACGGCGACTACCTCGGGCCGACGCTGCGCGCGGCGCGGGGGGAGAAGGTCCTGGTCAACGTCCGCAACGAGCTGGGCGAACCCACCACCATGCACTGGCACGGGATGCACCTGCCCGCCGCGATGGACGGGGGGCCGCACCAGATGATCGAGCCGGGCGCGGCCTGGTCGCCGACGTGGACCATCGACCAGCCGGCCGCCACGCTCTGGTACCACCCTCATCCGCACGCGCGTACGGCGCTGCACGTCTACCGGGGGCTGGCCGGCCTGTTCATCGTCGATGACCCCAAAGCCGGCACGCTCGGCCTGCCGAGCCGGTACGGGGTGGACGACGTGCCGGTGATCGTGCAGGACAAGAAGTTCACCGACACCGATCAGTTCAGTGCGGAGCGGCCCATGATGGGTGGCACGGGGATCCTTGGCGATGCGATCCTCGTCAACGGCACGCTCGCCCCGTTCCACGAGGTCACCACCCAGCGGACCCGGCTGCGGCTGCTCAACGCCTCGACCGCCCGGGTCTACGACTTCGGCTTTTCCGATGATCGGCCCTTCGCCCTCGTCGGCACCGACGGCGGCCTGCTGCCCGCACCGTTCCACACCACCAGGGTGCAGCTCTCGCCGGGCGAGCGTGCCGAGATCGTGGTAACGCTCCGGCCGACCGAACGGGTCACCCTGCGCAGTTATCCGCCCGACCTCGGCACAGACCTGTGGAACAGTCGTTTCACCGGCGGTGATGACACCCTCGACATCCTTGAACTGTGTGCCGGTCACGTCCTCGGTTCCTCGCCCGCCCTACCGGGCGTCCTGGCCGAGCGGCCTGATCTTGAGACGGCGGGAGCGGTCACCCGTAGCTTCGAGTTGGGCGGCCACCGCATCAACGGCCGGCGCATGGACATGAGCCGCATCGATTTCGCGGTCGCCAAGGACACGACCGAAATCTGGCAGATCACCAACTGCGGGAACACACCCCATAACTTTCACGTCCACGACGTGCAGTTCCAGGTGCTGTCGGTGGGTGGTGCCGACCCGACGCCGGAGCTGAGCGGTTGGAAGGATACCGTCTACGTCCCGCCGAACGCCCCGGTCCGCATCGCCGTCCGGTTCAAGGACTACACCGACCCGGCAGTCCCGTACATGTACCACTGCCATCTGCTCTATCACGAGGACCAAAGGATGATGGGCCAGTTCACCGTCACCGACAGGGGTGACGCGCCCAAGACATCACCTTCCCACGGCCACCACGGTGCATGAGATCCGCAACCGGGAGCGGCCCTCCCGCGTCCAAACGCGATGACCGAACCACACAGATGGCTGCATGATTTCCCGGGCGGTGTCGGGTGGTCGCCTTGTGATCAGCCGCCACCTTGGTAGACGTTGGAAGGCAGCCTGGAGGGACGCATCATGCAACGCCACCTGCTATCCAGCGCATCTCATCAAGGTGTGCACCAGGTCGACACCGAGATCCGCTCGAATCCCATCGGGGTTTGTCAGTCCCTCAACCTGATACCACTCGGCGGTGGCTTCAGGGTGGGGCCCGGCCACGCCGACAGCCCCACGGCCGAACGGAGCGACCAACGCGGCGACCGTGCCGTTGGGGTAGGTGGCGAGGACGTCCGCGTTCTGTGCGTTCTCGTCGAGTATGAAGTAGGGGCCGTCCTGGAAGTACAACGTGCGTGGGTGCCCCCGCCAGGTCACGGAGACCGTCGTATCCCTTCCCGTGCGAACGGTGGACGCGTGGGATGAGATGTGCTGGTCGGCGTCGCCAGGCAGAAGCTTGAACCCCGGTGTCGCTCCCGCCAGATAGCCTCCGAGGCAGAAACCCAGGTAACGACCCCCGCTACGCACGTACTCCTGGATCAGTGGGGACTGCTTCCGCAGCCGCCTGTAGGCTCGCTTGAGCTCTCCGCCTCCCGGCTGCGCGTAGATGGCTGCCATGCTCAGCGTGGCGGGAGTCAGCTTCAACTCTTCCTTGGGACCGACGTAGTGAACGTCGAAGGACAGTGCGGGGTTTGCCAGCAAGGCGGCAACTGCCTCCGGGCATCCGGGAAGGCTGGCCGGTCCGCGATAGACAAGTGCCACTCGGCGCGGCGTACCAGGTGCGTGTGACGCGCACGAGGATCCGACCGGAGACGGGGAATTGACCGCGCCCCCCGACGGCACGGGGTCACTACGCGATGTGCGGGAGGCCAATAGGGATCCGCCGACGGCAAGGATGCTCACGGCTCCGGCTGTCTGGAGCAGCGCGCGCCGCGAGAGTAGTTCGTCGGTTCCCACGCTCTTCCCTTGTCCGGTCCTTTCATTGAGGCCTCGCCCCGGGACTCGATGTCCTTATCGTCACCATGTAGCCGCGCCAGGCTCAGAGGCTGCGCCGGTGGCCAAGGCGCACGAGGATACGGTGCCCTTGCACTCAAATGTACCGGCCTGACCTTTGGCTTTGGCAGTGGTCAAACCCCAGAGGGCACTTGGCCCACAGCAGGAACGGTGGCCTGCGGGTGGCCCGGAACCGACTCACCTGGCTTGCTCCTCTGCGCCGCCTTTGAGGCTGCCGCGGAGTTCGTACCAGCCGCCGACTCACTGCCACTTGTACGGCTGGCCGAGTGCCTCGCGTCATTTTGCGCTCCCTTGGTCGTCGGCCGCGCACGCTGTGGGTTGGATTGAAATGAGGTCACTGACAACGTGAGGTGAGCGCGCCCCTTGAGATGCGGAAGTCTCAGGAGATGTGACTACGGGGGGTCATGGACCGGGATCTACGCACAGACCAGCGCGGGAACGAAGCAGACATTCGCCGACCGCACCGGATAGCGACTGCGGCGGAGGGCCGGATCTTGGGAGGTTCAGCCTCCGGGATCCGCGAGGTGTCTTCGCCCGCGGCCCGGATTCCCTCATCTCTGCATTATTTCTTCGAGTCCAGCTGTGAGGCGACGCCGTTTGCGACAGCGTTGGTGTGCGGCGGTCGCAGTTTCACGTACCGCGAACTGAACGAGCGCGCCAACGCCTTGGCCAACGTGCTGATCTCCCGTGGAGTTGACACGGGTGCTCGCGTCGGGATCCTGCTCCATCGTTCGCTGGAGACGTACGTGAGTCTGCTGGCCGTTCTTAAAGCCGGCGCGGCGTTCGTCCCTCTCGATCCCGGATGGCCCGCGGATCGGGTCGACTTCGTCGCGAAGGATGCCGAGCCGGAGCTCGTCCTGTCCACGTCCGAGGTCGTGACCGTCTCCCACCTCGCCGGTCACCCCGTCCTTCACCTCGACTCGCTCCAAATGGACATGCGCGACGGCCTCATCAAGCGGCGTGCGGACCGATGGAATCCAGACGATGCCATCTGCTACGTCATGTACACGTCCGGGTCCACGGGCCGGCCGAAGGGTGTGGTGGTCCGTCAGTCCAGCGTCACGAATTTCATCTCAGTGGTGCGGGACCTGTACGGCATGGTCGGCACCGATCGCGTGTACCAGGGCATGACGATCGCTTTTGACTTCTCCATCGAGGAGATTTGGCCGACGTGGGCCGTCGGCGCCACATTGGTGGCCGGGCCTACGGACTCGAGCAGGATCGGGACTGGCCTTGCGGACTTCATTGAGGCCAACGCCGTGACGGTGCTGTACTGCGTGCCCACCGTCCTGGCCACGCTTGATCATGACCTTCCGCGGATCCGTACGTTGATCGTTGGCGGGGAGCCGTGTCCGCCCGAGCTCGTCACGCGCTGGAGCCGCAGCGGACGCAGGATGCTCAACACGTACGGGCCGACCGAGACAACGGTCACCGCGACCTGTGCTGAGCTCCATCCCGACAAGCCTGTGACGATCGGGCGGCCTCTGCCGATGTGCCACGTCCGCCTTCTCGATGACAACCTTCGTCCGGTCCCCGACGGAGAACCTGGAGAGATCTGCATCGGCGGAACAGGGGTGGCCGTCGGCTATCTCAACCGCCCGAAGGCGACTGCGGAACGCTTCATCGACGATCCTTGGGCCGGCGGGGCCGGGCGCCTGTACCGCAGCGGCGACCTCGGCCGACTGCTACCCGACGGCGAGATCGAGTACCTCGGCCGGGCCGACAGCGAGGTGAAACTTCGTGGTCACCGAGTCGATCTGCAGGAAATCGAGAGCGTCGCCCTTGAGGACGATGTCGTCGGTAACGCCGTCGCGAGCCTGGTGGCCTCGGCGTCGGGAGACGAGATCGCTCTCTTCCTGACCCGCCGGCCGACCGCACTGGACGACGATGCGCTGCTCCGCGGTGTACGACAGCGACTCACTGAGCGGCTGCCGGGATACATGATCCCCGCCTTCCTGGAGCCCATCGACGAGCTGCCGACCCTGGCCAGTGGGAAGGTGGACCGCTCGGCTCTCCCACCGCCGAAGGGGCAACGCTTCATCGGGTCCGCAGCCGGCGCCGTACCGTCGGCGACACCGCTCGAAGAGGAGTTCCAGGCCATCTGGGCGGAAGCCCTGGCGCTGCCGAGAGAGATGCTCTCAGTCGAGGCGGACTTCTTTCTCGAGCTGGGTGGTCATTCGCTGCTGGCCGCCATAGTGGCCTCGCGTCTGCGCGAGCTCCCAGCCGCGAGGGACCTCTCCATCGCTGACCTGTACGCGCATCCCACAGTCCGGGCTCTTGCCGCGCATCAGCAGGACAGGATCGACACCGCTGACCCATCTGCCCCGCGTGGGTCGCGTGGCCCGCCGCCTAGGCGGCATGGCAACGGACGTGTGCTGCGCTGCGGCGCCGCGCAGTTGGGCACCATCTACACGCTTGCCTTGATCTTCGGCGTCCCGGCATCCCTCGTGCTGGGATTGCATCACGGTCGCCTGTCCGTGACCATGTTCTGCTTCCTCCTCGCGACCGTCCCCCTCACCTTCGTGCTGGCCCGACTGGTCATCCCGATCGCCGCCGCCCAAACCCTGGGGCGCGGCCTGAAGCCAGGCCGCTACCCGCTGTGGGGGACCACGTATCTGCGCGTGTGGTTGCTGCAAGAGTTGCTGACCTTGTCGCCCGTTTCCACGCTCAGTGGATCACCGCTGCTACCCGCCTACCTGCGCATGCTCGGGGCACGCGTGGGCCCTCGCTGCCAGGTCGCCACCGCGGGCCTGTCTCTACCACCACTGATTCGCATCGGCCAGGGCGCGAGCATCGGTTACGGCGCGAGGCTGGAGGCCGCCGCGGTGGCCGACGGCTGGCTGACCATCAGGCCCGTCATCGTGGGAGACCACTGCTTCGTGGGCGCCGGCGCCGTGATGATGCCCGGCTCGGAACTGGGCAGGGCGGCGGCGCTCGCCACGCAGTCCCTTGCCGCCGAGGACCAGATGGTGCCGGCAGGACAGCATTGGGCCGGCTCGCCCTCTCGCCGGGCGACCAGCCCGGACCCGCTCGTGGAGTCGCTACGCCTACGCGAGGAACCCGCCGACGACTGGTCACCTCCCCAGCTCGCCGGCTTCGCCGCCGGTTGGGCCATCTTCGAGCTCCTGCCATTCCTTCTCACGGCTCCGTCCGTGCTGATCACTTGGCTGGTGCTCGTCCGTCTGAGCTCGTGGGATGCGCTGCTCGCTGCCGCGGTCTCAGCCCCCTTGTATGTGGTGGCCACCTGCATGACGATCTGGATCGGAAAACACTTGGTGATGCCGTCCTCACCGACAGGTGTGCACCCTTTGCGGTCCTGGCTGGGTCTGCGGAAGTGGGCCTGGGACAAGCTGCTCGGGGTGAGCCTGGCCACCACGAACACCCTCTACGCCACGCTCTACACCGTGCCGTGGCTTCGTTCCCTCGGTGCCAAGATCGGCGCTCGATGCGAGGTGTCCACGGCCGCGCATCTGGACCCAGACCTGTTGACACTGACCTCGGAGAGCTTCGTTGCCGACATGGCGAGCGTCGGAAGCGCCGTCTACTGCAACGGACACCTCGCGCTCGGCCGCACCCAGATCGGTAGGCGATCATTCGTCGGCAACGCCGCCCTGATCCCGACCGGCTCCCGACTGGGAGATTCCTCCCTGATAGGCGTACACACCGTGCCGCCACCCGGCGAAGTCAAGGCGGGAACGTCCTGGCTCGGGTCCCCGCCGATCTACCTGCCAAGACGGCAGGAGAGTCAACGCTTCGACGAAGATGTCACCTACCACCCCTCCCGGGCGCGAGTCGTCGAGCGCCTCGCCATCGAGTTCATCAGAATCACCCTGCCCCCGTGCATTGTGGGTACCGTCCTGTTCCTCATGCTTCTGGTGGCCGATACCGCGGCACAACGATTGCCGGCGCCATGGCTGATCGCCGTGCTGCCCCTCGCGCTCCTGTTCGGCGGCCTGGCGGTCACCCTCGTCGTGGCGGCGTTGAAATGGGCGATCGTCGGCCGATACCGCCCTCGCGTCGAGCCGCTGTGGAGTCGCTTCGTCCGCCGAACTGAACTGGTGACAGGGCTCTACGAGTCCGCGGCAGTGCCGGCGCTGCTTCGCGGGCTTTGCGGCACCCCCATGCTTGGTCCGCTGCTACGACTGTTCGGAGCTCGGGTCGGCCAGCGTTGTTGGATCGCTACCACCTTCCTGACCGAGTTCGATTTGGTGCGACTCGGCGACGACGTCGCAGTCGGGCCCGGGACGTCACTTCAGACGCACTTGTTCGAGGACCGGGTGATGAAAATGTCCCAGGTCGTCATCGAGGACGGCGCGACCATAGCCCCGCGGTCCGTCGTGCTCTATGACGCTGTCGTAGGAGCACGCGCCTCCTTGGATGCGCTGTCTCTGGCCATGAAGGGAGAGACCCTCGCTGAAGGAAGCAGGTGGCGCGGCATCCCATGTCAACCAACCGAGTAGGACTCGTTCGCCGTGATCGACACGGCGGCGGACAAACGGCGAAGGGAGTTCACCACCGCACGCTGGTGCGCGCGTCGGGCGCTGGGTGCTGGACCTTATGGCGGAAACCGTACAGGCCCAAGTGGGACCTTGGCCCCTAGCCCGACGGTGGCTGTGAGTGTGGTGTGGAAGGGGAGGCGAGAGCCCGTTGAAGCAGGGGGCGCCTGTTCGGGGCGCCGCAAGGCGGGCCGCCCCTGCGGCGATGCGTGCCGGTGGTGTCCACGGTGCCACCGTCGGTGTCCTGCGTGCGCTGAGCGAATCATCGTCAAGTGCCGTGCTGAGTGTGGCGAGCGCAGTGACGGCGCGTCCGGCTGATCGATGTTGTGAGGAGGTGATGCAGGTGAGCGATCAGAGGCAGCCCGTGGCGACGCCGCCGCCTGTCGCTGGATTGGCCGGTGACGGCCTCGAGGACCTTACGGAAGAGTGGGAGGCCGTGTGTCCCAGAAGAATCGCTCCGGAACAGTGGCAGCGGTTCGAGGGCTACATGAAGGAGATCTTTACTGCGATGGGCATACCGGCCGGGTCACCGTCCACAGTGGACACGCCGCGCCGTTTCCTGCGCGCGATCTTCGATGCGACCAGCGGGTACGAGGGTGACGAGAAGCTGGTAACCGCGTTCCCGACCGAGTGCCGCGGAGGCCCAGATTGCCGTATCAGCCAGGTCGTGGAGGGACCGATCCCGTTCTTTTCCCTGTGTGAGCACCATAGCCTGCCGTTCTTCGGCAAGGCCTACGTCGGCTACATCGCGCACGAGCACATCCTGGGTCTGTCCAAGTTGACCAGGCTGGTGCGACTGTACGCGCGCCGGTTCTCGGTGCAGGAGCGCATCGGCCAGCAGCTCGCGGACGCGCTGGAGCGCATACTGGCCCCCCATGGGGTGGCGGTGCACCTGGAGGCGGTGCACCTGTGCACGCAGATGCGCGGCGTCCGGGAGATCGAGTCCAGCAGCCGCACCAGCTACTGGCGCGGGAACTATGACGGCGATGCGCAACTGCGGGCGGAGTTCTTCGGGCTGTGCAGTCACTGGGGTTGACCGGACGTGGCCGGACAAAGCGTCGGACACGCCGCTCAACGGACAGCGGCGGAGTCCCTGAACTTGTTACACGAGGAACCCGGGCTGCCCAGCGGGAGCCTGACATCGACCCTCGCCATGACCTACGGCGGGGACCTGGGCTTCACCGAGTCGTGCCTGTACGCCAACTTCGTTGCCTCACTCGATGGGGTGGTCGCCCTCGGCTCGCAGGATCCGTCCTCCGGTTCGGCGATCAGTGGCGGCGAACCGGAGGATCGGTTCGTCATGGGGCTCCTGCGCGCCTTTGCCGATGTCGTACTCATCGGTGCCGGCACCCTGCGGGCTACTGCGGGTCATCGGTGGACACCTGAGCATGTCTATCCGGCGGCGGCTGCCGACTTCGCCGACCTGCGACGCCGCCGAGGGCGTACCGCCGGTCCTGAGCTGGCCGTGGTCACCGCCAGCGGGGATGTGCCGACCGGGCATCCTGGGCTGCGGGCCGGTGCCCTCATCGCCACCACCACGGCCGGAGCCCGGCTGCTCGATAAGCGCCCCACGGCAGCCTGCACCGTGGTCGCCCTGGGCGAAGGGCCGACGTTACGGATGGCAGATGTTCTCCGGGTCATCCGTGCTCGCGGGCACACCATGGTGCTCACCGAGGGCGGCCCGCGCCTCTTCGGAAACCTGGTCCGCGACCACCTGGTGGATGAACTGTTCCTCACCGTCTCACCGGTGGTCGCCGGCCGCGCAGGTACGTCACGCCCCGGCCTGGTCGCCGGGCTGGAGCTGCTCCCCGGTAGATGGGAGACCGCCGAGCTGATCAGCGTCCGGGGGCGCGCGTCGTACCTGTTCCTCCGCTACCGGCTTCATCGCACTCACGACCGGGGAGGAGACCATGGCGGCGGATAGCTTCGGCACGCGCAGCCGTCTCGCTGTCGGTGACGACGGTCACGACATCTTCCGGCTCGACCGGATCAAGCATTGCTCCTTGATCGTTTGGGCTACGCCGGTGGGGGTACGGCTTAGGTGACTCGACTGGTCCAGGGCAGGATCGATCCCGACTGGTTTGAGCACGTGGGCTGCAGTCGTGTGTGGCTCCGGTTGGCGCGGAGACGTCGAAGCGGCCATTCCTCCAGTTAACTGACAGTTTTCCTCCCGCTATCTGACAGGAGGGCGACCATGAGATTATTCGCGCTTCCAGAACCGCGGAGAACTCAGCGTCGGCCTGTGATCGCGCTCGCGGTGGCCGTCTTGACGCTCGGCGCCCAAGGCGCCTTAACACCCGCCCATGCCGCCCCGCTCGCGACCGCGAACGTCGTCGAGGAGCCGCCGCGGGGGAACGTGGTGATCGAGTGGAACCGGACCCTGCTCGACATCGTGCGGACTCCGCAGGCACAGCCGGCCACCATCCACCCCACCCGCAACTTCGCCATCATGAGCGCGGCCGTCTATAACGCGGTCAACGCGATCAGCCGCGCCCACCCCACCTACGGCGTCAGCCTCACCGCACCGCGGGACGCCTCCCGCCCCGCCGCGGCCGCGGCGGCCGCGCACGACACCCTCACCGCCTTGTACCCGGCGCAGAAGGCCAAGCTGGACCAGCAGTTGACCACCGACCTCGCCGCCATTCCCGCCGGCCGCGCCAAGCAGGAGGGCATCAAGGCCGGTGCGCAAGCGGCCCGCGGCATTCTCGACCTGCGCGCGCACGATGGCGCGGACGTCACCCCGCCGCCGTACACCACCACCGGCAAACCCGGCGACTACCGCCCGACCCCGCCCGCTTTCAAGGCACCTGAGTTCACCCAATGGGGCAACGTCAAACCATTCGTGCTCCATGCCGGCCACCAGTTCCGCCCCGCCGCGCCCCCGGCGCTGAGCAGCCCTGAATACGCGGCCGCCATCAACGAGGTCAAGACCATCGGCGCCGCCAACAGCACGACGCGCACGGCGGAACAGACCAAGCTCGCCAAGCTCTGGTCCGCTCCCATTCAGAACTACTGGTACGACATCGCCCAACAGGTCGCCCTCGCGCGCCACAGCGACGTGGACCAGTCGGCGGACATGTTCGCCCTGCTCAACCTCACCATCGCCGATGCCGTCATCGGCGTGTACGGCGCCAAGTACCATTACCGGCTCTGGCGGCCGATCACCGCCATCCGCGAGGCCGCGGGCAACCCGCAAGTCAAACCCGACCCTGCATGGACCCCGCTCGTCGAGACCCCGCCCGACCCGTCGTACCCGGGCATGCACAGCGCGGTCAGCACGGCCGCCGCCACGGTACTCGACGGCTTCTACGGCGACCGCAATCCGTTCACCCTCAACACACCCACCGCGCCCGGCGGCACCCAGGCTCGCACCAAGCCTTACGCCAAGACCTACAACAGCTTCAGCGCCACCGCGACCGAAGCCGGACTCAGCCGCATCTGGGGGGGCGTGCACAGCCGGCTGGACCACCAGTCCGGCAACCTATTCGGCACCGGCGTCGGACGCTACGCGCTCGGCCGACTGAAGCTCGCCCCAGCCAAGCCGGGTTCCCCGACCGCGAAGGCCCCGGCCACCGTCGCGGTCCGCGACTCCAAGCTCGGCAAGATCCTCGTCGACGGCCACGGGCGCACGCTGTACCTGTTCGAGGCGGACAAGGGCACCAAGTCGACCTGCTACGGCGCGTGCGCGACAGCCTGGCCGCCGCTGACCACCACGGGCAAGCCGAAGGCCGGCAGCGGCGTTTCCCCTGCCCTGCTCGGCACGACCGCCAGGACCGACCACACCACCCAGGTCACCTACAAGGGCCACCCGCTGTACTACTTCATCAGCGACACCAAGCCCGGCGACATCACCGGACAGGGCCTGAACTCCTTCGGCGCCAAGTGGTACGTGCTCGACCCGAAGGGCGACAAGATCGACACGAGCTGAGCGCTGCCGGCCACAAGGAGCCACCACACGAGGAACGCTGACAGGGCTGTTCGCGGTGCCGACGACCGGGACACGGAAGGATCAGACGAACATGGGAGCAACGCGGAGGATGTTCCCCCGCACGGCCGGCCGGCGGCTGACGGCAGCCGCCGGCCTCGCCCTCGCCATCGCGGCAGCCTTGTTCGCGTTCGGCCGGATACACACGCCGGACTTCGCCAGCAGCCTGTTCGGACGCCGCGGTGACGACGCGAACGTTCTGAAGGCCCAGCTCGGCACCGGCCTGCTAGGGCTCGCCCTCTACCAGCTCACCTTGGCGCTGTGGATGTACCAACGGCTACCCGGCGCCGGTGCCGCCCCCCGCCCGGTACACCCCGCCCACCGCATCGGCGGAGCCGTGCTGTTCGCACTCTCCCTGCCCATCGCCTACCACTGCATCACCGCCTACGGAGTACAGACGAGCAGCGCCCGGGTCGCCCTGCACTCCCTCGCCGGCTGCTTCTTCTACGGCGCATTCGCCGCGAAGGTACTCCTCGTCCGCAGCCGGCACCTTCCCGGCTGGGCGTTGCCACTCGCCGGCGGCACCCTGGTCACCCTCATCGTGACCCTGTGGTCCTCAGGAGCGCTCTGGCAGTTCACCCAGCCGTAGCAGTCAGCAGACCACGGTCGGGCTCGGGTCGGCGCCGCGCAGGGGCTCACTGACCTGGCGTGATGCCAGGCATCTGGACTGCTGGCGTGCGACTTCGCCCACCCTGCAGGGAGCTGGGCGCTATCAGGCGCGCTATCCCGGCCCTGACGGCAACGACCGTCCGGCGCCGAACACGTTCGCGGACAAGGCGAGCGCAGAGCGCTGGAATGACCTTCCTCGTGATCTTGTCTCCCGTTGAGCTCCGCTTTCACCTCATGGTCGGAGCCCGGCCGCCGTCCGCGACATCCCGCGCGGGATTGTTCTGACCTCGTCTTTTGCGGTTGGCTATCAGCATTTTTGCGAATTTTTGTTGAAGTATTGCGCACACCTGTCGGATTACTTATGTTCAAGCTGCGTCCCACCTGCCCGTCACAGGGCACGTGTCCCCACCCCCATTGGGCGGCTGCCGCATTTCCGTCAGCCGTCGTTCCAAGAGAGGCACGGAACGCGATGCGCACCAAGCACAGTCGGCTGAGGGTGATCGCGGCCACCGCCGTGATGGCCCTCATCGGATCCACAGCGGTGGCGATGTCGTCGTCGCCGGCCGCTGCGGCCGGAGGCCCCAACCTCGCCGCGGGAAAACCTGCTACGGCCAGCAGCTCTAACAACCCGTACAACCCCGGCAACGTCAACGATGGCAACCAGGCCACCTACTGGGAGAGCTCCGGCACCACGCTGCCCCAATGGGCCCAGGTGGACCTCGGCTCGGCCACCGACGTCGACCAGGTCGTGTTGAAGCTCCCAGCCGGTTGGGGGAGCAGGACCCAGACGCTGTCGGTGCAGGGGAGCACCAACGGCTCGACGTTCACGAACCTCATCGGGTCGGCCGGGTACTCCTTCGACCCGGCCTCCAGCAACGTGGTGACGATCAACTTCACCGCCGCGAGCGCCCGGTACGTCCGGGTGAACATCACCGCCAACACCGGCTGGGCGGCCGCGCAGCTCTCCGAGCTCGAAGTGCACGGTGTGAGCACGGTTCCCACTTCGCCGAACCTCGCCGCGGGCAAGACGTTCTCGGCCAGCAGCGCGGGCTTTCCCGCGTCCCGGGCCGGCGACGGTGATCAGGCGAGCTACTGGGAGAGCACCAACAATGTGTTCCCGCAGTGGGTCCAGGTCGACCTGGGCTCCGCCGTGTCGGTGAACAAGGCCGTCCTCAAGCTCCCCACCGGCTGGGAGACCAGGACGCAGACCCTCACCGTCCAGGGCAGCACGAACAACACCGGCTTCTCCGAGATCGTCGCCTCGGCGGGCTACAGCTTCAACCCGGCCGCCGGGAACACGGTGACGATCAACTTCACCGCCGCGACGACCCGGTACCTGCGGCTCAACATCACCGCGAACACCGGTTGGCCGGCCGGCCAGATCTCCGAGTTCGAGGTCTACGGCGTGAGCGGCCCCATCGACGACACGCCGCCGACCGCCCCCGGAAACCTCGCCTACACCGAGACGACCCCGGGCCAGGTCAAGCTGACCTGGACGGCCGCCACCGACCTCGTCGGCGTGACCGGCTATGACGTCTACGCCAATGGCACGCTCCGTACGAGCGTCGCGGGCAACGTCCTGACCTACACCGACGCGCAGCCCACCAGCGCGACGGTCAACTACTACGTCAAGGCCAGGGACGCCGCGGGCAACACCTCGACCCAGAGCAACACCGTCACCCGGCCGGGCGACACCACGGACCGCACGGCGCCGACCGCACCGGGGAACCTGGCGTACACCCAGCCTGCGGCCGGTCAGATCAAGCTGACCTGGTCGGCTTCCTCGGACGCGGTGGGCGTGACCGGTTATGACGTCTACGCCAACGAATCGCTTCGCGCCAGTGTGGCGGGCAACGTGCTCACCTACACCGACAACCAGCCCGACACCGCGACGGTGGTCTACTACGTCAAGGCCAAGGACGCCGCGAACAACATCTCGAACCAGTCCAACACCGTCACCCGCAACGGGACCGTGGCGGACGGCTCGAACCTGGCGGTCGGCAAGCCGATCACCGCGTCGGGCTCGATCCTCAGCTTCGTCCCGACCAACGCGAACGACGGCAGCGTCACCACCTACTGGGAGGGCGGCGGCGGATACCCCAACCTCCTCACGGTGAACCTGCGGGTTCAGGCCGACCTCAGCTCGGTCGTGGTCAAGCTCAACCCCGACAACGCCTGGGGCCCCCGCACCCAGACCATCGAGGTGCTCGGGCGCAATGGCACCGGCTCGTACGTCAGCCTGGCCGGCCCGGCTGTAAAGAACTTCGCCCCGGCCGACGGCAACACGGTGACCATCCCGGTCAGCGGCCGTTACTCCGAGGTGCAGCTCAAGATCACGACGAACTCCGGCGCGGGAGCGGGTCAGGTCGCCGAGTTCCAGGTCATCGGCGTCCCCGCGCCGACGCCCGACCTGACCATCACCGACACCTCGTTCACGCCGGCCGCCCCGATCGAGACCGACGCGGTCACGCTCAAGGCCACGGTGAAGAACATCGGCACGGCGAACTCGCCCGCCACCACCGCCGGCCTCTACCTGACCGGCACCAGGGTCGGCACCGTGGCGGTCGGCGCACTCGCCGCCGGCGCGTCCGCTCCGGTCACGGTCAGCATCCCGCCCCGGGACGCGGGGAGCTATCCGGTGAGCGCCAAGGTCGACGAGACCGACGCGATCGTCGAGCTCAACGAGCTGAACAACAGCTACGACGGCGGCGCGCCGCTGGTCGTCACCGAGGCTCCTGGCCCGGACCTGCAGGTTCTCGGCATCACCACCAACCCGGCGAACCCGGCCGTCGGCGCACCGGTCAGCTTCACCGTGACGGTGAAGAACCGCGGCATCAGCGCGACCGGGGCGAGTTCGGTCACCAGGATCGTGGTGGGCGGCACCACGCTCAACGGCACCACCCCGGCGATCGCCGCAGGCGCGACGGTCAACGTGGCCATCAGCGGCACCTGGACCGCCACCAGCGGCGGCGCCACGATCACCGCCACGGCCGACGCGACCAACGTGCTCACCGAGACCAACGAGACCAACAACGGGTTCTCACAGGCGATCGTGGTCGGGCGCGGGGCCGCGGTTCCGTGGACCGAGTACGAAGCCGAAGCCGCGAGCTACCAGGGAACACTCCTGGTGGCCGACCCGCTGCGCACCTTCGGGCACACCAACTTCGCCACGGAGTCCTCCGGGCGGCAGTCGGTGCGGCTGAACAGCACGGGCCAGTACGTCGAGTTCACCTCGACCAACGCCTCCAACTCGATCGTCGTGCGCAACTCCATCCCCGACGCTCCGAGCGGCGGCGGCATCGACGCCACCCTCAGCCTGTACATCAACGGGACCTTCGCCCAGAAGCTGAACCTCTCGTCCCGCCACAGCTGGCTGTACGGGAACACCGACGGGCCCGAAGCACTGACGAACACTCC
This sequence comes from Actinomadura alba, assembly GCF_014323705.1. GTDB lineage: Bacteria > Actinomycetota > Actinomycetes > Streptosporangiales > Streptosporangiaceae > Actinomadura_C > Actinomadura_C alba. Next base: position 228,501 of record NZ_JABVEC010000008.1, on the reverse strand, counting down.
CCAGGCCGACGCCCGGCGGCTGTTCGACGAGGCGCACGCGCTGCTGTCGACGTCTTATCCGGCCGGCACCAAGTTCAAGTTGCAGCGTGACGCCTCCGACACGGCCTCCTTCTACATCGTCGACATGATCGACCTGGAGCAGGTGGCGCCCCCGGCGGCCAAGCCGGCGGACTGCACCTCGATCACGGCCTACGGTGCGGTGCCGGACGACGGGCTCGACGACACGACCGCCATCCAGCGGGCCGTGACCGACGACCAGAACGGTGTCATCAGCTGCGTCTGGATTCCCCCGGGCCAGTGGCGGCAGGAGCAGAAGATCCTCACCGACGACCCGCTGAACCGGGGTCAGTACAACCAGGTGGGCATCAGCAACGTCACGATCAAGGGCGCGGGAATGTGGTACTCCCAGCTCTACACCCTGACCGAGCCGCAGGACGCCGGCGGCATCAACCACCCGCACGAGGGCAACTTCGGCTTCGACATCGACAAGAACACCCAGATCTCCGACATCGCCATCTTCGGCTCCGGCCGGATCCGCGGCGGCGACGGCAACGACGAGGGCGGTGTCGGCCTGAACGGCCGATTCGGCGAGGGCACCAAGATCACCAATGTCTGGATCGAGCACGCCAACGTGGGCGTCTGGGTGGGTCGTGACTACGACAACATCCCGGCGCTGTGGGGCCCGGCCGACGGGCTGCAGTTCAGCGGCATGCGCATCCGCGACACCTACGCCGACGGCATCAACTTCACTAACGGCACGCGGAACTCCAAGGTGTTCAACTCCTCGTTCCGCACCACCGGCGACGACTCCCTGGCGGTCTGGGCCAACCGGTACGTCAAGGACACGTCGGTGGACATCGCCCACGACAACCACTTCGTCAACAACACGATCCAGCTGCCCTGGCGGGCCACCGGCATCGCGATCTACGGCGGCTACGGCAACACGATTGAGAACAACCTGGTCTACGACACGATGAACTACCCCGGCATCATGCTGGCGACCGACCACGACCCCCTGCCGTTCTCGGGAACGACCCTGATCGCCAACAACGCGATCCACCGTGGCGGCGGCGTCTTCTGGAACGAGGACCAGGAGTTCGGGGCCATCACGCTGTTCGCGGCGAGCAGGGACATCACCGGCGTCACCATCCGGGACACCGACATCTACGACTCGACGTACGACGGCATCCAGTTCAAGACCGGCGGCGGCAACATGCCGGGCGTCGTGGTCAGCAATGTCAAGATCGACAAGTCCAACAACGGTGCCGGCATTCTGGCCATGAGCGGTGCTCGAGGGAGCGCCACGCTGACCAACGTGACCATCACCAACTCGGCTGACGGCAACATCGTCATCCAACCGGGTTCCGGCTTCGTGATCACGGGCGGCTAGCCGCTTCTGCTCTGGGTGAGCACAAGGAGAGACGACCAGCCAGGAGCGTGCTCATGGCTGGTCGTCTCAATTGAACCGGACCCCGCCGCCGGGCGTGTGGGTGCCGAATGATGTGTCACCTCATGCGACCTGGGCGTATTCGTGTAAGAGGCCGCCGAGTAGGTACCGGATATGTCGGCCAGCGACCGAGAATGTCATGGACTTCCGCATTGCGCGGGCGATGTCGGCTCCCGCCGGTAAGGTACGTTGATCATGAAGCTGCGGGGGCGCACGGTCGTGCTGTACGGGGACTTCTGGGAGATCGAGAGGGAGTCGGCGATACGGCGGCTTCAGGCGCTCGGCGTGCGGTTGGCGGACGAGGTGACCGAGGAGACCGACCTCATCTTTCTCGCCCCCGGTGAACGGGGGCCCATTCCCCGCACCGACGCGATGCTCCGCACGCCGTACCTCGATGAAGACGCACTGATCGGCATGCTGGAGCGGGAAGAAAGCGTCGCTCCTCCGGCCGCGGCGCCTCCTCGGCCGTTCCTGCCGGCTTCGGAGTTGGCAGGGGCGCAGGGCTCTGGCGCGGTGTACGCGCTCTTGGACGGGGCCGACTGGTCGGCCTTCACACCCGAACGCGACGTCCCGCCGCTGCGTGCCCGGCTGGCCGAGCTGGAGCGCGCTGAGGGCGTGACCGACGCTCACCGGCTGGCCACCCGGCGGCTGATCGACGCCGGTGTGGCGAGGCTCCTGCAACCGTACGGCCACGACACGGAGATCATTGCCCACGCGATGAGCCCGGACGGCCGCTACTTGGCCACCGGTAGCTGGGTCGGCGACGACTACGACGCGGGTGGCGTCCTGCAGATCTGGGAGGTCGCGACCGGACGGTGCGTCAACACCGTGCGCCGCATCGAGGGCGGAATCGGATGGCCCGGCTATCAGCGCACGATCCAGTGGTCGGCCGACTCGTCCCGCATCGCCATGGCCCACTGCACGAACATGGTGGGGGTCTGGACCTTCGACGGTGAGCGGCTCGCCACGATCGACGTGTCGGACGGCAACTCCCGCCCGTCGGAGTTCGCGCTCTCTCCCGACGGGCGCAGCGTCTACTTCCACTGCGGCACCAACGGCGACGGCGGGCTCCAGGGCTGCATCGTCCCGCTGGATCGCGGCCGCCTGAGGTGGCTGCCCAACCACGTGGAGACCGACCACCCGTACCTGATGGCGCGCCGACTACCCGAGGCCGTGCGGGACGACTTCGCCCAGCGCGACGACGGCGACGGCGAATGGAAGGTCGGGCAGTGGATCGATGACCCGGTGTGGTCGCCCGACGGCACCCGGCTGTTCGGGGCCAACGCCATCAGCGTGGACGCCAGGACGCGCGAGGTCGTCTGGTACGCGCCCGGCAAGTTCGCCCGGCTCAGCCCGGACGGCAGTCTCGTCGCCGCCGTCACTCGCCGCGGCCTGTTCCTGCGCGACGCGTCCACCGGGCGGATCCGCTGCGGCCCCTTCGCGCTCGGCAAGCCCGTCTCGCTGCACTGGGCGCCCGGCCGCGTCATCAACCGGCTCGCCGTCCTGACACCTCCCACGGGCACCGCCGAGACGGGAGGCGTCCACGTCTTCGACGACGACCGCCTGGTCTTCAGCGCCCAGGTTCCGCATTCGGGGTGGGGGGACCGGGAGGGTGACCACAACGCCTGGGCCTGGGCTCCGGGCGGGGAACGGGCCGCCTTCCTGAACATCGAGGGGTCCGCCGAGATCTGGTCGTTCGCCGACCCGGCGAACCCCCGGCTGCTCCAGAGCGTGCTCGCCGGGGGCGCCGACACCGTGTACTGGGGCGCGGACGACACGCTGGTGCTGCTCGACGACGTGGTCATGCAGTTCGTCAAGGTCGAGACCGGCAAGGTCATCGGCGACTTCTACTCCCTGTACGTCCCGCCGGGCCCGCGTCCGGTGGAGGGCGAGCTCGTCGAGAAGTTCGAGGGGCAGGTCTTCGCCCTCGATGAGGACAACTGGGCGATGACCCTCCAGCCCGACGCCGTGATCGCTCCGGAGGGCAGCGAGGACGAGCTGGACTCCCTCCTCGCCTGGGGCGTCGGGCGGCGCCACGCCTGGCCGGTGCGCTGGGGTGAGCTTCGCGTTTTGCCCGACGCCCTCACCGCCGCCGACGTCCTGGACTCCGAGGACGGCGAACTCCTCCGCGAGTACCGCGAGGAGGTGGAGGAGATGGACGGCGATGAGCCCGCGGAGTGGCCGCCTCCGAACACCGCGAGCGTGGACGACCTGTTCGAGGCGGCGCGTGGTTCGCTCGCCGACCTCGACCGGTACAGCTGGGGCTCCCACATCGGCGATCACCTGCGGGCCGCCGCCCGGCTGCGCGCCCGGCACGGCGAGCCCGAGGCAGCGATGATCCTGGTCGGTGACATCCCCGAACCGGCGGACCGCCTCGCCGCGGCATCCGACGTCGCCGTGATCCTCGCCCGGGCCGGGGACACCCGTTCCGCCCGCACCGCGTTCTCCCTCGCCCAGTCGCTGTCCCCCTCGGTGGACCAGAAGATGTTCGAGGCCGACAGGTCAGCCTCGTTCGGCGCGGCCTGCCAGGCGCTGGGCGAGACGGGCACCGCCGAGCAGTGGTTCCAGCACGCCCGCGCGTCCATCACCATCGAGCCCAACGCGTGGCAAGACCACGTCGCCGTCATGCACTCGATGCTGGAGTGCGGACGCGACGACCTCGTACGCGCCCTCCTGGACGACCGCGCCGGGCATCCGAGCGGCAGCTTCTTCTCGGAGGCGGAGTGGCTGGTGTTCCTGCTGCGCACCGGCCGCCTCGACCTGGCCCGTGAGTTCCAGAGCCTGCCCGGCTGGGACGTCCCGTACGAGGTGCTGACGGTCCTTGCCGAGCATGGACGCGCCGACCTGATGGAGACCTGGGGCAACCACAACTGGGCGATCGGCGACGAGCTCGTCGAGCTGGCCCGCCGGGGCACGCCGCCATTCCGGCCCCCGACGCCGACCGATCAGGACGTCCGGGAACTGGCCAGGCGCTACGCCGGGATCCAGGGCATACCGCACTCGCAGCGCGAGCACCCGATCGAGCAGCTGATCGAGAGCGCCGCGGAGTGCGGGCACATCACCGCCGTCCTCGACCTCCTGGAACTGCTGCCGGAGCGCGGCGACTTCAACGACCGTCCCTCGTCGGCGTTCGGCGCGATCTGGCTCCTCTACACCGGTTTCAACCGGCCTCCGTTCTAGCCTTCCCAGCCGGCGGTGCAACGCCGGCCTACTCGGTGACCTTCAATCGATCACTCGGGAAGGTACGCCCTTCGCGCCCGACCCGAGGCCGATCCACAGGTCTTGAGCATTGCTCCTACTCGTCCCCCCGCCGTGGCGTCCTACGTTGGGATTGTCGTCGACGCCGGCGGAGAACTCAGCAGCGAACATCTCTGTGCCCAGCGTCGAGAGGACCTTGGCCGTGATGCGCTCGACATCGCCGCGCTCGGCCTCCGGGAGCGGGGCGCCGGAGGATTCCCGCGCCCGGGTGGCTGTGCCCAGGAGGCGGGCGGCCTGCACGGGTTGACCCGCGAGGGCGTATGCCCCGGCGAGGCCCTCGTGAGCGAGGGCGAGGGCCCGGGGATCGCCGCTGTCACGGGCGACGGCGAGGCCTTGGTGGTGCAGGGAGAGGGCCGCGGGTGCGTCGCCGCGTTGTTCGGCGAGGAAGCCGAGTTCGGCAAGGAGAAGTGCGGGGCCGGGGCCGAAGTCGACTTCGCGATGCCATGCGAGGGTTCTGCGGAGGTGCTTCTCGGCGAGGTCGAAGTCGCCCCCGCGCCGGGCTCCGAGGGCGAGGCCGATTTCGGCGTGGATCTCGCCCGCCGCGTAGCCGTGTTCGGCGGCCAGGGCCATCGCCTTGCGGTGGAGCTTGGTGGCCTGAGGGAAGTCACCGGTCAGGAGGGCGACCCTGCCCAGCCCGGTGAGCCGGTCGGCGGCGTCTGTCCAGAAGCCCAGTTCCTCGGCCAGGCGGAGACCATCCTGGTGCAGTCGTGCGGCGTGCGTGTAGTCGCCGGTGATCGCGGCCAGTGCTGCCAATGGATAGGTAGTCTGCAACCGTCCCCAGCGATCGCCGAGTTCTTCGAAGAGCGCGTGGCCGTCCTCGGCACTCTGGCGCAGTGCGGTGAGGTCGCCCCGCAGCAGGGCCTGGGTGGCCCGGGTGCTCTGTGCCGCGGCGATTCCCCAGCGGTCGCCGGCTGTACGGAAGTCGGTCAGGGCACGGTCCACCAGAGTCTCGCTGTGGGCCAGGTCTTCACCCGCGCTGAGCGAGGCGTAGCCGAGGAACCATGCGGCACGTGCGCCACCGGCTCGGCCGTCGACCGTCACCTCGGGCGGATGGACCGTGTCGTTCCGTCCCTCCCCGGCCAGCAGGGTGAATCCGGCGTACCAGAGGGCGGCTTGGGAACGGAGGATCGCGTGGGCGTCGCCGGTGATGTGCAGGGTTTCGTCCAGCGATCGCCGGGCCTCGCTCAGTCGGCCGCGTAGGAACCAGTACCAGGTCGAGGCGAGCGCTATGCGCAGGGCCCCGGTCGCGTCCTTCCGCTGCACGGCGCGTTTCAGGGCCATGCGCAGGTTGGCGCTTTCGTGGTCGAGGCGGGTCAGCCAGGTCTGCTGCTCAGGGCCGTGGAGTTGGGCCGCGGCCTGTTCGGCCAGTTCGGTGTAGTAGGCGTGGTGGCGTAGGTGGAGGGCCTCGGACTCGCCTGCCTCCGCCAGGCGTTCAAGGGCGTAGGCCGCTATCGATTCTGGCAGCCGGTAGCGACGGCCGTCGGCCACGGTGACGAGCGAGCGGTCCACAAGGCGGATCAGCGGGTCGAGGACGTCCTGGCCATCGCCGCGGCACACCGCCTCGGCCGTTTCGAGGGTGCAGCCGTCGGCGAAGGCCGCCAGGCCGCGCAGGAGCTTCCGCTCGTCGTCGGTGAGCAGCTCCCAGCTCCAGTCGATCACCGCCCGGAGGGTCCGCTGGCGCGGTGGCACGCCGCGGTGGCCGCCGGCAAGGAGACGGAACCTGTCGTCAAGGCGGGCGGACAGCTCGTGCACTCCCAGTGCACGGACCCGGGTGGCGGCCAGTTCCAGGGCCAGAGGTATGCGGTCGAGGCGGCGGCAGATCGTCGCGACGGCCTCCGCGTTGTGCTCGGTGACGACGAATCCGGGCGCGGCGGCCGCGGCGCGTACGGCGAACAGCTGCTCAGCGTCGGCTTGCGACAGTGGCGGCGCGGCCCACACCACCTCTCCGGCCAGGCCGAGAGGTTCCCTGCTGGTGGCCAGGACGCTCAGCCCGGGCGCGGCGGCCAGGATCCGGCGCACGACGTCGGCTGCCGAGTCGATGACGTGCTCGCAGTTGTCGAGGATCAGCAGGAGCCGCCTTGACCGCAGCGCGTCCTCCAGTCCCACTGCTCCCTCTTCCCGTACGCCCAGGGCGGCGCTCAGTTGCTCGGCCACCTCGGTGGATCCGGCGAGGCCGACCATCCGGACGCCGTCGGGATAGGCACCGGCCGCCTGTCCGGCGACCTCCTCCGCGAGGCGGGTCTTGCCGACCCCGCCGGGGCCCGTCAGCGTCACCAGCCGGTGAGTGGTGAGCAGTTCACCTATCGCGGACACCGCCTTCTTCCTGCCGATCAGGTCGGTGAGCGGAGCCGCCAGGTCGCCATACCTCTTCTGTCGGGGGGCCGGGGGCTTTCGGGAGGCAGGGGCCGCCTCAAGGGCCGCATCGTGTTCGAGGATCGCCTGGTGGAGGGCGGTCAGTTCCGGCCCGGGGTTCACGCCGAGCTCGTCGGCCAGTTGCTTCCGCAGCTCGGCATAGGCGGCCAGTGCTTCGGACTGCCGTCCGGCCCGGTACAGCGCCCGGAGTTGGACGGCGCGCAGCCGCTCCCGCAGTGGGTGGCGGACCGCCAGCTCACCCAACTCCCCGACCAGCGTGTGGTGTTCGCCCAGTTCGAGGCGGGCCTCGGCGAGTGCTTCCAGGGCGGTGAGGCGCTGCTCTTCAAGGCGTCCGGCCGCGGTGCGCAGAAACTCCAGATCGCCCAGGTCGGCGAAGGCTTCCCCCGTCCACAGCGCCAGCGCTTCGGTCAGCAGGTCCGCCCTGGAGCGCGGGTCCTCGGCGCCGTACGCGGTAGCGGTCAGGTCGGTGAACCGGTGGGAGTCCATATCCCCGGGGCCGATACGCAGCAGATATCCCGGGGGCCTCGACTCCACCAGCGTCTCGGCCCCGGGTTCGGCCCGCGCCAGGGCACGGCGTAGCCGCGAGACCTTCGTCTGCAGGGCACCGGCCGGGTTTGCGGGCAGCCGATCGCCCCATAGATCGTCCACGAGCCGGTCGGCCGAGACCGTATGCCCCACGTGGACGAGCAGAGCGGCAAGCAGTGCGCGCACCTTCGCTTCGGGGACGTCGACCGCGTGTCCGGCAGTCGTCCGGGCGGTGAGCGGGCCGAGCACGGAGAAGTACATGGCTGCACGGTAATCGGTCGGACCGCCAGCGGCCGTCCGGCGACCGACAGCGGCTCGACAGAGTCCCGCCAGCGCCGCCCGGCACGGTGAGGGCACACCGAACGAACCGTCCGGTGAAGTCAGCCGAAGGAACAAGGAACCAGGAGTCACCTCATGTCGGAGAACGAGAACCACGAGCGGTCCACGGTGTCGGTGCTCGGCCTGGGGCAGATGGGGACCCGGCTCGCCCAGGCTTTCCTCGTCGCCGGCCATGCCACGACCGTATGGAACCGCTCCGCCGCGAAGGCCGACGCACTCGTCGCCCAGGGCGCCGTCCGTGCGGCGACCGTGGAAGAGGCGGTCGCCGCGAGTCCCCTGGTCGTGGTCTGCCTGCCGGACTACCCAACCGTAAGCGACCTGCTCGAGCCGGTGGCGAAGCGCCTGCCCGGCCGGGCGCTGGTAAACCTGACCTCCGGCACTCCGGAGGATGCCGTCCGGAGTGCCGACTGGGCGGCCGGGCACGGCGCCGACTACCTCGACGGCGCTGCCATGAGCGGCACACGGCTTGTCGGGCGGCCCGAGGCGCTGTTCGTCTTCAGCGGCTCCCCGAAGGCCTTCGCAACCCACCGGGTGGTGTTGGCGAGCCTGGGCAACTCCGTGCACCTCGGCGCCGATCCGGCGCTGGCCCCGGTGTACGACACGGCGCTGTTCGGTTTGGCCTGGGGGGCGCTGGCGGGCTTTTACCACGCCGTCGCACTGGTGGGCACGGCAGGCGTCGCCCCGGCCGCCTTCGCGGCGGTGGCGACGGGGCACATGCCGTTCGTCACCTCGCTGATGGCAGGCCACGCCCGCCAGATCGAGGGCGGCCGCTTCCCGGACGACGACGGCACCGTGGAGGTGCACGCGGCAGCGATGGAGCACCTCCTGGACACCAGCAGGGCCCGCGGTATCGGCACCGACGTGCCGGAGCTGATCGGGAACCTGCTGGATCGGGCGGCGACCACCGGACACGGCTCCAGCGGCATCGCCAGCGTCATCGAGACGATCACGAAGGGCGAGCGGAATGCCTGAGCAGACGAAGCCACACGTCACGGTTCTCGGTCTCGGCCGGATGGGCGCCCCGATTGCCTCCGCGTTCCTCAACGCCGGTTACCCGACCACCGTATGGAACCGCACCGCCGCCAAAGCCGACGCACTCGTCGCACAGGGCGCCATCCGCGCGACAACCACCACCGAGGCGGTCGCGGCCGGCCAACTGGTGATCGCCCCGCTCCTCGACCACGACGCGGTACGGCAGGCCCTCGGACCCACCGCCTCCGCGTTGCAGGGCCGTACCCTGGTGAACCTTGCCAACAGCACCCCCGACCACGCCCGTGAGCTGGCCGCCTGGGCCGCCGGACACGGCGCCGACTACCTCGACGGCGCCATGATGGCCCTCCCCGAGACCGTCGCCACCCCGGAGGCCTTCTTCCTCTACAGCGGATCCCAGCGTGCCTTCACCACTTACCGACGCGAGCTGGAAGTGATGGCGCCGGCACACTACTTCGGCACGGACGCCGGTTCTGCGGAAGTCCACGACCTGGCCCTGCTGGGCACCGGATACGCTGCCCTCACCGGGTTTCTGCATGCCGCGGCACTGCTCGGCTCGGTGGGTACCACCCCTGAAATGTTCGCCCCGCTGGCGGCCCGATGGCTCCACGGGATGGCCGGGTTCCTGCCCGAGCTGGCGCGCGAGGCGGGATCAGCGGCGTATGCGGATGGGGTCTCCACGGTCGACCTGAACCGGGCCGGGGTCGACAGCCTCATCCAGCTCAGCAGAGCCAGCGATATCGCCACCGACGTCCATGAACCGCTGAAGGCCCTGCTCGACAGGCGGTCAGCCGACGGCCACGGGCGGGACAGCTTCTCCAGCGTGTTCGAGCTGCTGAGATCACGAGGCACTGCGGAGCGATGAACGCAGAGCGTGGGTCGGCTGGGCAACGTGCGGTTCTGTCGAGAGGTGACTCCGCCGTGGCGCACGTTCGTTCAAGCGTCGTAACCAGTGGGTGGCGGCACGGCCCAGTGGGTCGTGCCGCCACCGCTCGTCCGGTCGTCGGGAAGCCGTGCCTAAGCCAGGCAGGTCATAGGTGCGCTTGGAAGGAGCCTCCCGTCAGGGCCTGGGGTTCCGCCAGGTCCAGGTCATAGTCGGCGCCTCTGCGGTTGTCGTAGAGCACCTTCCCACCGGGGTTCTCGCCGTCGGTTGTGGACCACACCACGAGGCGGAGCTTGTCGGGATCGTCGTAGCCGTAGAGCACGAACCCGAAGCCGGCCTCGCCGTTGACGGTGCCGGTGCCCTTGACGGCCACCTGCTCGTCTGGCGCGACGACCAGCCACTGCAGGTCGGTCGCGGCGAACGAGAAGTCGGTGCCGTCCAGTCGAGCCTGCACCTTGCCACTGCCCGGGATAGGCCCGGTGTCACCGGGCTTGTAGGCAGGGTTGGCCTGGACGCTCAACTTCCCGCCTGCCCCAGGGGCCGACGCCAGCGCGCCTACCGGTGAATCGAGTTGAGCTCCGCTGGTCGCGAACCCCCCGTCGGGGTCGTAGACGACCACGAGCACGCTCTTGTCGATGGTGCCGCCGTCGTCGTCGGTCACCTTCGCCTTGATCGTGTACATGCCCGGCTCATCGAAGGTATGCGTGATGGTGCACGAGTGGCCCGTGGAGGTGACGGAATCCGACGTGCCGTCGTCCCATTCGGCCGCGCAGACGTGGGTGTCGTTACTGCCGGGGTCGGTGAAGTTGGCCGTCATCTGCACCGGGGTGCCCACCTCGAACGCCTGCCAAGGACGAGGCGTCTGTATCCCTGGTGTGTCTTCGGCCGATGCCGCACGGGCAGTGCCGCCGAGTATCGGGGCGACGTTCTTCACGTGCACGAGCGCCGTGTCGGTGACCGCCCCGTGCCTGCCGTCGTTGGCTGACATGGTGAGCACGAACGTGCCGTCGTCGTTGCAGGTCAGCTGTGTGATCGGCGCACTCGGGTCGATGACGGTGCACGACCCGCCGGGGTCGACGCCTTCCCCGGGCTGGACCGACCAGTTCACCTGCGGCATGCCGTCGTCATCGTTCGCGAAGCCATGAACCGCAATGGGCGAGCCTTCATCACCGCTGACGTCGGGTCCCGCGTACACCACCGGCGGCTGGTTGGCGCCGGGCTCCGGGTCGCCGGTGTAATTGAGGATGGTCCCGCCCAATGGGTGCGGGTTGGCGACATCCCTGTCCACCAACAGGATGTAGCTGCCGTACAGCCCGTACACCGTCTTTTCGCAGACGCAGTCCGGCCCACCGACGGCATCGCCCTCATCAACGATCACACCGTTGGCCGCGTCCTTGAGTCGCCAATGCACCGTCGTCCCGAGAAGGTTGGGCATCGACACCCGAACCCAATGCTGGCTGCGGTGGGACCGGAGCGGATGGACGGTACTGCAGTGCTGTTCCGGCGGGGAGACGGAGCACTCCTCCTTCTTGAAGCTCCAGCAGGAGCCGTCGCCGTTCAGTTCGCGGACCCCGCAGTTGAGCTGTTCGCTGATGTCGTTGACCCGCTGTTCGCCGTTGTACGGCCAGTCGTAGGGCCAACCCGGAATGTTCACCTCATCATTTTGATCAGTGAGGATCGCCATCAGGTAGTTGTACGCCTGCGGGCCGCCCTCGATCTGACCGATGGAGTGGACCCGGAAGGCGTAGTCACCATCGTTGAGATTGGCGTAGCCAACCTTGAGTCGCTGCACCGTCCCCGGCGGAGCGAACGAGGGGACGCCGAACCGGGGTTCGGCCCGCTTCATCAGGTCGAGCGCGTAGGCACGGCGCTCACGGTTGATGACGCCGTCGTCATGGCCGGTGAACAGTTTGAGCAGCTTGACCTGGTCCCGCGCGGTGGTTGAAGTCTCGCCGAACGCGCCTGTGTCGGAGGCGGACGTGTCGGTCATCCCAGCGGCCGCCCAGAAGTCCCACATTGCCCTGCACGGCCGCACCGAGCCGGTGTCGTCCTTGCCGCAGTCCAGGATCTTCCACAACTCGCCCGCGGCATCAGTGCTGGCGAACCGGTCGGTGAACACCTTTTCGACAAGCTCGCGTTCGCCGGCGCTGAGCTCCTGGGGCCTTTGCAGCAGCGCTCCGAGGATCGAGGCTTTGACCACACTGGCGGTCTTGTAGAGCCTGTTCGTCGGGGTGTAGCACTCGGTGCGGGTGACGTGATCGTAGAAGGCGATGCCCGGCGGTTGCGGGCCATTGGGACGGGTGACCGTCCCGACGTTCGTCGCGATCCGCATGAGGTCGGTCATCTCCTCGGCGAATCGCGGCTGAGTCTGCGAGTGACACGTGACGCTGGGTGCTTGTTCGTATACCCCGGCCTGCGCGATTCGCGGTACCGCGAATACGGAGGCCACCACGACCATCGCAATCAGCAATGCTCGTGCTCTGCCCACCATCAAGGATTCCTTCCTAGGCACGCCCGCACACCGGCATCCAGGTCCCAATGACCTGGATGTCCATGGGTGGAGACCCAACCTCGGGCTCCTGGGCGTTCCGGCTGGAATGTACATTCCGTTACCGATAAGGGGCTAGTGCCCTAATCTCCCGTTTTAGGCCGACTCAAAGACCCCTCACCGGCTCGCAGCCATGAAGTGCGCCAACGTGGAAAACTCCACCTCGACCACCTCGATATTGGCCGGATCCGGCCAGCGCGCGCCGCAATTCCAGACTGAGAGCCCTCAGCGACAGCGAGCCGCGTACCGCCCATCTGGGTCAGAGCGGCCCCGGAACCTCCGGGCTCCCGTGCCGACCATGCGCAGGACCGGTGACTGTGTTCCGTGCCCAGGTCGTTGATGTCGGTCCTGGTGGCCTTGAAGATCCGCGGCGCCGAGCACGCCGAGCCTTGCGATCAAGGCGAAGTCGTTCGGGTTGACCGACGCATGTGCGGCCGACAGCAGGGCCTCGAACTGGAGATGTGACAACGCCAGCGTGGGTGATTCTGATCGACCCGGTGTGGCGCGGACCTCGTCAGAGTTCGAGCGGTTCGATTGGATCTCGGGAGACCATGGGGTGAGCCATATCTCAGCGCTGTCGTATTCGCCCAGGGTGATGCTGTCGTCTCGCTGCACCGGGCCGGCGAGACAGGAATGGTGCGTCCACCGACCGGTGCCTTTTCAGAGAGCTCTTTCTGGGCTTCGCCGAAGCAGGCTCCCAGAGCGTCCGGGTTCATATATGTGCCTTTCGGAGTCGATTTCTTTGATGCGTGCCTTTCATAAGATGTTCGCGACATCTTCCTTGTCGATCGTCAGTTGCGATAGTGCAACATCGCGACCGGGGCGAACTCATCGGTGCTCGGTGCTCGGTGCTCGGTGGTCGCGGCCACTTATCCCGGGGAGGGGATGGCGTTCCGGGCTCGGCGGCCGAAGGCGAGCATGCCGAGTGCGCCGGCGGCGATGCCCGCGCTCACGAGCAATCCGAGGCGGTAGCCGGCCAGAAGCGCGGTGGTCGAGCCGGGTTCGGGTTGGGCGGCGGTGTGCGTGGCGGCGACGGCGACGAGGGCGGCCACGCCGGCGGTGGTGCACCGGAGCGCGTTCTCATGGTCGCCGCTCACGCATGGGACCTCCGGGGCGCACAAGTACTGGGACTGCGCACGGCCTATGCCAACGGCCGGTCGGAGACCCACCTCTTGCCACCGACACATTCGACTACCACACCGCCAGCCTCGCCGATCTTGTGGCTGCGATTCTCGACCGCTAGCCATCTCGCTCCGGACAGGAAGGGCTGCCCTGCAGCGAGGCGGGTATCGGCCGGCCGGCAAGCTGGACGCCGACAAGGCATGACAGGCCGCCCCGGCCGTGCCCTCGGTGGGGCGCGGCCGGGGCCACCGGCGGCATGGAGTCAGCGCAACAGCGTGTTGCGCAACGTGATGCCGTGCAGGCGGCGCAGTCTGCGAAGCTCGTAGTGGGCGAGCGTGGATACCGTCAGTGGCGCCCCCAGGAGCAGCGCCACGGCCAAGATGCCCGGCACTTCCTTGTAGGCGTCGGTGAACAGGTTGACCAGGGCCATTACCCAGGACGCCGAAACGCTCACCAGGGGCGGCACCACCTCGTGGATGTCGGCCGTCCGGAACACGTTGGTCAGCGACAGGACGATGCCGTAGATCGCGAAGGGGAGCATCCAGAGGAACAAGATCACGCCACCGGGGATCAGAACGACCGGCCCGACCGCTTCGCGCAGACCTTCGAGATCGGGCACGGCCGCGAGCACGAAGGTGAACATGGAGCAGAATATCGCCCCAACCGCGATCAGCGGGTAGCGGATCCGGCGCGCGAACACGCCCCGGTTCGGCGGCCGGGCGACCAGGATGAAGGCACCTACGACCAGCGGCAGAGCGCAGGTGAGAATCAGGACGTTGGTCCAGGCGTCATTGAACCGCTCACTCGCCAGCTCCTTGGGAGCGGCGGCGCTGTAGACCACGGCCACGGCGAGCGTCACCACGATGCCCGCCCAGGCACGGGCGACCTGCAGCCTCCGGACGCGCGAATCGACGATCAGGCCCGGCCGGGAGGGCCGGAACGCGGCCCGCGCGGCCAGGAACGGGTTCAGCCTCCGGAGAATCCGTCCCGCGCGCGTCGGTGGACGCGGGGGCGGCTGGGGCCCCGGCTGCCATTGTGGCGGCGGGTACTGCGGAGGCGGGTACTGCGGCGGGATGGGGGGCGGCCGTTGTCCACCTTGTCCCCACGGCGGACGAGCGGGACCTGTCACAGAAAGCTCCTCGGGCGGGCGTCACCGCCGACTTCCCGAATATGTGCGCGGAAGCCGACCCGGGAACATAGTGCATGATCTACGGTGACAACGAAACCCGAATACAACGCGCCCCTTCGGGGAGAGAAACACGAGATCGTTAAGCGATCCACGCTTGCATGAGCCTTCTCCCGACATTTGGGGCATTTCCGCGCCCCACCGCGCCTCAGCGGTCGGCGCACAGCACCCGGTCGGTCAGCTTGTCGGCCGCCGCCAGCTGCGCGATCTCGCCTTCCTGATCCCCCGGCCGGGTCGGCGGCGTGATCTCCGCGCTGGCCCCGCCCTTGGGGATCATGTCCCTGACCTGGGCCTTCGTGGTGGAGTGGGTGACGGGAATCGAACCCGCGCCAAGCTCAAGCGCCTGGTCGGCCGAGACATCCTCACCGAACCAGAACCCGGACTGTTCACCATGAACCGACGCGAAAGCTAACAAAATGACCCACCACGAACTCGGGGTGGGTCAAGTTCGATCTTGGTTAAAGAGATGTCAGCCGCGCATGCTATTCAGGCTCGCATGACGGATACGACGTACCCCGACCTCCTTAGATCCATCGATGAGTTCGCTGATGATCTGCCTCCGGGCGAACAACTCGCCCGCCTTTACGGGCTAATCGCCCCCCTGCTCGAACGCCTGGAGCAGCAGGAGGCGGACTTCTGCGACGAGCCGGCGCTTTCGACTTCGGAGGCGGTGCAAGGGATCCGTCGGGCCGCCGATGGGGAGCCGGTTGACGCCGATGCGATCTACGACCATCTGACAGAGATGAGCGTGGTCGAAGACCAGGACCCAGAGCTGCACGTGATTGGCCAGTCAGCAAGCGCTGCGGCGACCTGGCTGGGCCTGGTGGCGGGTCGCGAACTGCGCACGATCGTTGAGGACGACCTCATCCCACGTTTCGCCCCGTCGACGTTTTCACAGATCGTCGACCTTCTGGTCTGGACGCGGTCGGGCCAGATGTACGTGTTCTGGGAGGATGCCGTCACGGATCCCGACTGGCACGATCTCCAGGCCGCGACTCGCGAACTACAGGCGATGTTCCTGGAGATTACGGCCTGATCGCTCTTTTCGGGCACGCCTACGCCACAGCTCCTCCTGACGGGATGACCAGGCTTCCACCTTGACCCCTGACAGACCTTGCGACAGTGGGCTTGGTCGGCCATCCCGGAGCCTGAGTGCCCCCGCCGGAGGCATGTACGAACCGCAACCCGGCGCGATGGGGAGCGGGGCTGCCGTCCAATGCCGTAGGCATCCCGTAGGGGCGAGCGATGCGAGTTGGCCGGCGGGCCTGCGGTGGTGAATCGGTGGCGGCGGCGCGGACCCGGTGATGGCGGTCAGAGCGGCCGTGATCTATCTGCACGCCACGCAGGAGCGTCACCAGGAGATCGCGGACACGCTCAGCGCGATGACCAAGGCGGAACTGAAGAAGACGGGCAAGAGCCGATCGGGCACGCAACGGGCACGGAAGCGCAAGAACGCGTCCTGAACGGACGAGGCCCAGACAGAGATTATGTCTCTGATCTGGGCCTATGTGGGATGTGCCCCCAACGGGATTCGAACCCGTGCTACCGCCTTGAAAGGGCGGCGTCCTAGGCCGCTAGACGATGGGGGCGGCTGCAGTGGCGACCTGTGGTCGTCACCGGACTTGCCAAGCATAGGGGACAAGCGCCCCCGACACTAAAACGAATCCCCCTGTGGCCCTCATCCTCGCCGCCGCGCGACGACCCAGGGGATCGGCAGCAGGAGCGCCGGTGCCGGAGCCACCGGCAGTGCCCTCGGGGCGGACGGCTCGGGCTCCGGGGTGCCGGCCGGCGATCCGGGAGTCTCGGACGGAGACCCGGGGGTGCCGGACGGAGACCCGGGCGTCACCGAGGGGCTCTGCGGCACCGGTGGCTTGATCTGCCGGTCGGGCTGAGGCTCGAGCTTGCGCTCGATCTGCGCCGAGGTCTGGCCCAGCCCGCCGAGCCGGAAGTCGTCCCAGCCCTGCAGCCGGTGGGTCGTCCGGTCGAAGTAGAGGATCGACAGCTCGATCGGGGTGGGCTGTTCGCCTTCGAGGCCGCGAAGCCCGGCGCCGCCGGTCGAGCCCTGGACGAACAGGCGGGTGCCGGACGGGAGCAGCTTGGTCGACCGCTGGTGCGTGTGGCCGGACAGCACCAGCGGCGTCGCCCCGTCGAAGGCCTGGCCCACGCTGGGATCGTGCAGGAGCGCGATATCCGGCCTGAGCCCCGTACCGCGCAGCCCCTGGGCGAGCCGCTGTCCCTCGGCCGTCATCGCCGCCGCGCCCACGTTGTCGTCCCGGGTGCTCTTGTCGGGGGTGAAGCGCGAGTCTCCGGCGCCGTAGACGCGCAGCCCCCCGATGTCCTTCATCTGCCCGTCCAGGACCACAGCGTTCTTCTGCTTGCCCACCGCCCGCTCGGTCGCCCGCGAGTCGTGGTTGCCGCGGATGAAGACGTACGGCAGCTTGAGCTTCTCGATCTCGTCGAGGAACTTCTCCTCGGGCTTGCTCCCGTGGTCGGTCAGGTCCCCGGTATCGATGATCATCTGTACCTGGAACTGCTTGCTGATCGAGCCGATCACGCTCCACGCCACCGGGTTGAGGTGGATGTCGGAGACGTGCAGCACCCGGATCGTCGTCGGGTCGGGTTCGTACGTGGGCAGTGTCGAGGTCGCCGCGTACAGGCGGGAGACGTTGCCGACCAGGCGGGCGAGTTGTCCCCGGTACTCCGAGAACCGCCTCGCGATCGACCTCGCGTCGCCGACGACCTGTGGCGCGCTGGTCAGCAGGCCCGTGTAGCGCGGCTCGACCACCGACTGTGGGTTGAAGGTCACCACGGCGAGCCCGCCGACCATCGCGAAGCCCACCAGCGCGGTCGTCGCCGTGACCAGGGCCACCCGCCAGGACCGGAAGACCAGGAGCCCGGCCAGCGCCCCGAAGACCAACGCGAAGGCGAGCGCCCGTACGGCGAGCACGATGACGCCGTGCCGTACCTCGCCGCCGATCGTCTCGGTGAGGCCGTCGATCGCCGCGGGGTCCTCGATGAGCTGGCGCGCGTCGTCGGAGCGGATCTCGGCGACCTGTGCCCGGAGCCGCAGCGGTCCCCAGTGGCTGTCCATCCGCAGTGTGCCGAGCGGCGGCACGTCGACGGTCGTGCCGCCGTTCCACGAGGGGTGTACGGACATCGCGACGTTCACCGGGCCGACGGGAGTCTCGACCCGGCCGCCCAGCAGGATCCCGATGAGGCCGCCGCCGAGCCCCACCACGATCACGGCCAGGATCCGCAGTGACCTTCCGGACCGCGTGTCGCGGCCCGGGCCGCGGATGCGGCTCACGTCGGAAAGTCGTTCCCTGGCACTTGCGATGACCACATCGTCTCCCGTCTCACGCACAATGGCAGTTGTGATCGAGCTATCTCGTGACGCGTTCGAGGACCTAGTGGCCGAAGCCCTTGACACGATCCCATCCGACCTCGCCGAGGTCATGAACAACGTGGTGATCCTCGTCGAGGACGACGCCCCCGAGCCGGGACTGCTCGGCCTGTACCACGGTGTACCCCTGACTGATCGCGGCGACTGGTACGGAGCCGTCCTGCCCGATCACATCTCGATATACCGTCGCGAGATTCTACGTATCTGCGACACCTTCGAAGACGTCGTGGACGAGGTCCGGATCACGGTCGTCCACGAGATCGCGCACCACTTCGGCATCGACGATGAGCGACTCCACGAACTCGGTTGGTGATCAAACCGCCAATCCCGCCCGCAATTGGGTACGGTAGGTCACATAACTGCCACGCAGCGTGAGTTATTGTGTGGTAGCCGCTCGGCACGGGGCGGATGTGGAGTGGGAGCAGATGTGGCCGGAAGGCATCGGCGACCGCCGGAGGAACGGGCGACCTACCGCGAGGTGTTCGCCGTAGGTGAGTTCCGCGCGCTGTGGGCTGCTTCGGCGCTTTCGGGCATCGGTGACCAGCTCGCCCAGGTCGCCCTCGCCGTCCTCGTCTACTACCGCACCGGCTCGGCGCTGCTGACCGCCGTCACCTATGCGCTGACGTACCTGCCGCCCATCGTCGGCGGGCCGATCCTGTCGGGCCTGGCCGACCTGTTCCCGCGCCGTACGGTCATGATCGTCTGCGACGTGCTGCGTGCCGGGCTGCTCGGGTTGATGGCGCTCAAGAGCATGCCGTTCCCGGCGCTGTGCGCACTCGTGTTCCTCAGCGTGCTGCTGGGCGCGCCGTTCACGGCCGCCCGGGCCGCCCTGCTCCCCGACATCCTGAAAGGTGACAAGTACGTCGCCGGCACCGCCATCAACAACATCACGCACCAGACCACCCAGGTGATCGGCTTCCTTGTCGGCGGGGCGATAGTCGCCACGCTCGGCACCCAGCAGGCCCTCGCGATCGACGCCATCACGTTCGCGGTGTCGGCGGTGATCCTGCTGGCGGGCGTCGAGCGCCGTCCGGCGCCGGCCGGTGACGGCACCGACGAGTCGATCTCGCTGTGGCGCAACACCCGCGACGGGGCCCGGCTGGTGTTCGGCGATCCGACCCTGCGCGCGCTGGTGTCGTTCGCGTGGCTGTGCGGGTTCTACATCATCCCCGAGGGCCTCGCTGCGCCCTACGCCAACACCTTCGGCGGCAGCCCGGTCGTGGTCGGCCTCCTCATGTCGGCGATGCCCGTCGGCATGATCATCGGGGTGTTCCTGTTCAGCCGGTTCGTCCGGCCGTCGGACCGCATCCGCTCCATGGGCTGGCTGTCGATGCTCGCCTGCGCGCCGTTGATCGGTTCGGGCCTGCATCCGCCGCTGTGGGGGGTGCTGATCCTCTGGGCGCTGTCCGGGGCCGGAAGCGCCTACCAGCTCGCGGCCAACGCCGCCTTCGTGGCGGCCGTGCCGCCGTCCGGGCGCGGGCAGGCGTTCGGACTGGCGCAGTCGGGCATCCTGGCCGGTCAGGGCCTGGGCATCCTGCTCGCCGGTGCCGCCGCCCAGGTGCTCGGCCCCGAGGCCGTGGTCGCCTTGGCCGGGGTGGCGGGCCTGTCGGCCGCGAGCATTCTCACCCTGACCTGGACCCAGGTGAGGGGTGAGGTCCTCGCCTCCACCAACAAGCCGGACGAGGCGGAACCCGAGGTCGCCGTCGGCTGACCGGAGCCGCACCCGCATCCCGCGCCGTCGGTGAGGCGAGGTGAGGCGAGGTAAGGCGAGAACGCCGACCATGACGATGACGATCAAGGATCGCAGCACCCCTGGGTGCCACGATCCTTGATCGTCGGCCGCTCTAGGGTCCGGTACGGCGGCGGACGTACGCTGGGTTTCCGGCTGGGACGAGAGGACCTGGAGTGCCATGGACCTGCTGCGCATCGACGATCAGTTCACCGACGAAGAGCGGATGATCAGAGACACCGCGCGGGAGTTCGCCGCCTCCCGGGTGGAGCCGCAGGTCGCCGACTGGTTCGAGCGCGGCATCTTCCCCGTGCGCGAGCTGGCCCCCGAGCTGGGCAAGCTTGGCCTGCTCGGCATGCACCTGTCCGGGTATGGCTGCGCCGGTGCGGGCGCGGTCGCGTACGGCATCGCGTGCCGCGAGCTGGAGGCGGCCGACTCAGGGCTGCGCAGCTTCGTGTCGGTGCAGGGATCGCTCGCGATGACCGCGATCCACAAGTACGGGTCGGAGGAGCAGAAGCGGGAGTGGCTGCCGCGCATGGCGGCCGGTGAGGCCCTCGGCTGCTTCGGGCTGACCGAGCCCGACCGCGGCTCCGATCCCGGGTCGATGCTCACCCGCGCGCGGCGGGACGGTTCCGACTGGATCCTGCACGGCACCAAGATGTGGATCACGAACGGCTCGGTGGCGGACGTGGCGGTCGTGTGGGCCCGGACCGACGAGGGCGTCCGCGGATTCCTCGTCCCCGCGGGCACCCCGGGGTTCACCGCCTCGGAGATCCACCGCAAGCTCTCGCTGCGGGCCTCGATCACCTCTGAGCTGGTCCTCGATGACGTACGCCTGCCCGCCGACGCGATGCTGCCCGAGGCCGCGGGTCTGCGCGCGCCGCTCGGCTGCCTGTCCGAGGCGAGGTACGGGATCATCTGGGGGGCCATCGGCGCCGGGCGGTCCTGTTACGAGGCGGCGGTGTCGTACGCCAAGAGCCGTGAACAGTTCGGCCGGCCCATCGGGGCCTTCCAGCTCACTCAGGAGAAGCTGGCCTGGATGGAGGTCGAACTCGGCCGGGCCGGGCTCGTGGCGCTGCACATCGGCCGGTTGAAGGAGGCCGGGCAGGTGACGCCGCAGCAGGTCTCGTTCGGCAAGCTCGCCAATGTCCGGGCGGCGCTCGACGTGGCCCGGCAGGCCCGTACGGTCCTCGGCGCCAACGGCATCACGCTGGAGTATCCGGTGATCCGCCACATGAACAACCTTGAGTCGGTCCTGACCTACGAGGGGACTCAAGAGATCCATACCCTCGTCCTCGGCGAGGCCATCACCGGCGAATCCGCCTACCGCTGACCCCCCCTTCCCGCCGTGATCATGCAGTTGTTCGCGCCCGTGCCGCGAACAACTGCATGATCACGGCGGAGGGGGGTGGTGGTCCCGGGGTTGGGACCTCCGGCCCGGGGCTTTTGGGGGTCGCATGGATGCGAATCACCCCGGGCCGGAGGCGTTCAGGTGGCGAAGGCGGCCCAGACGACCTTGCCGTCGTCGACGTGGTGGGCTCCCCATTCGTCGGCCAGCGCCGCGACGATGACCAGCCCGCGGCCGTGGACGTCGAGCGGCCCGGCGACGCCCATCTCGGGCAGATCGGCGGACGGGTCCCACACCTCGAGGACGAATCGGCCGGCGGCCGGCCGTGAGCACGTGAGCGTCACGGTGTCGCGGGCATGGCGCACCGCGTTGGTGACGAGCTCGCTGACCACGGTCTCCGCGTTGTCCGCGAGACCGTGGACGCCCCACGTCTCCAAGGTGACCCGCACGTAGGCACGTGCGGCCGGGACCGCGGTCGCCGCGGCCCTGAGCGTGATCGCGCAGCGCGCCCGCTGATGCGGTACGGACGGCCGCGTCATGCCGTTCCCCATGAGTTCCGACTTTCGCTGGAAGTTGCGTCCGGAGTCGGTTACCAGCGTGTACTGATATGGCTACGCTCGGTCGCGGACCGGCGGTACATCGCACATGTATCGGGACGGAGGCGCCATGTCGGGGAACTCGTCCAGGCCCGACCCGCTGTCGAGCCTGTGGGCCTACTTCGCCTATGAGCTGCGCAGACACCGTGAACAACGCGGGCTCGGGCAGGAACAGCTCGGGCAGGCGCTCTACACGCCGCGGGCCAACATCAGCCACTACGAGACCATGATCCGCCGGCCCGGCGCGGAGTTCGCCCGGCAGCTCGACGAGTACTTCGGCACCGACCGGCACTTCCAGCTGTTGTGGGAGCACGCCCGCCGCCAGCATCTGTCCGACTGGCTGAGGGAGTACGTCGCGCACGAGGACCGCGCGATCGAGATCAAGGTCTTTCAGACGTTCTTCATCCCCGGGCTGCTGCAGATCGAGCCGTACGCCCGCGCGGCGCTCGCCGCGGGTGAGATCAAGGATCCTGGCGACCTCGTGGCCGCGCGGCTGGCGCGGCAGGCCATCCTGCACCGCGATGGTCCACCCCCGCCGATCCTGTGGGTCCTGCTGGACGAGGCGGCGATCAGCCGTCCGTTCGGCGGAGCGGCGGTCATGCGCGACCAGCTCGCCCACCTGCTCAAGGTGGGCGAGCTGCCCGACGTGACCATCCAGATCGTGCCCGCGTCGACGGGCTACCACGAGGGCATGACGGGCGGCTTCCAGATCCTCACCCTGGACGACGGCGAGATCGCCTACGCCGAGGCTCAGCTCGGTGGGCGGTTGATAGAGGGCGAGGCCGAGTTGCGCAGGCTGCGGCGCCGGTACGACAAGATCCGGTCACGGGCGCTTCCCGTAGACTCGTCGCACCGGATGATCGCCAGTGCCATGGAGGCCCTGCAGTGAACATCGAATGGCGCAAGAGCAGCCGCTCCGACGACGGCACCGGCGGCGAGTGCGTCGAGGTGGCCGCGTTGCCCGGCGCCGTGGCCGTACGCGACTCCAAGAACCCCGAAGGCCCCCGGCTGACGCTGACGCCGGCCGCGTGGCGAGGGCTGGTCGCCGGTGTGCGGGATGGCCGCTTCGACGGCTGACCAGGCCCTCCTGCGCGGTCACCTGCACAGCGCGGCCGTGACCATGGCCCGCGGCTTGACGAGGCTCTCCCGCGTCGCCCGCCCAGGCTCGCCTTGGCCACCGCCCCGGCGATCATGATCCGGGCAAGGAGGATCGTCGCCGCCTGGAGCCACCGTCTGCCCCGGTGGCGTTTCGCGCCCCTGGCGGCCCTGTGGCGCGTGCGCTTGTGCGGCTCGGCCCCGGCAGCATGAGCGTCTCCTTCCCGCGCGTTCTCTCCGACCGCCCAGACGGTACGGCGACCGCACACGAAGGACCCCGGCCCTTTGGCGTAGTGATGTGGGCTCTGCCGTGCGAACAACTGCATGATCACGGCGCTGCTGGGCGTTGGAGCCGACCTCGGCCGTGATCATGCAGTTGTTCGCGGCCTCGCGGACACCTCGTCACACAGTTGATCAAGGATTCGAGCACCTGGGCGTACCCGGATCCTTGATCGACTCAGGCTTCCACGGCACCCCCGCACCGACCAACCCACACCCGTGCAGCGCCCAACTATCGGACGCCTTCCCGTTCCGCCCCCGTACTCGAGCAGCGCTCTACCGCGGGTGGCGCCTCCCCGTTCCACCCGCACAAGAGAAGCGCTCACCCGTGGTCGACGCCCGCCGTTTGCCCGTTTCGGCCCGAACGTGCTGTCAACCATGACCGAGCAGCGCTCACTGTCGGCATACGCACCACCCGGGGCCGACCAGGCCGTGCATACGCCGACACCGAACACGCCTCGGTGTTCGCGGCGGTCATGCAGAGGCCTATTTGTCCGAGCGACTGCTCGAGCACGGTGCGAAGTAGGGTCGATGCGGAGGGAAGAGTGAGTTGACCATGCCTTTCGCCGAACTCTTTGAGCATCCGATCGTGCAGGCGCCGATGGCCGGCGGAGCGTCCACGCCCGCCCTGGCGGCCGCCGTCTCGAACGCCGGGGGTCTGGGCTTCCTCGCGGCCGGCTACAAGACCGTCGCGCAGATGCGGCGAGAGATCGACGAGACGCGGGAACTGACCTCCCGGCCGTTCGGCGTCAACCTGTTCGTGCCGTCCGACGACCCTGTGGACACGGCCGCCGTCGCCGCCTACCAGGAGCGGCTGGTTCCCGAGGCCGACCGGCTCGGTGTCGCGCTCGGGGAGCCGGTCGGGGGCGACGATGACTGGGCCGCCAAGGTCGCCGACCTGCTGGCCGACCCACCCTCAGTGGTCGGTTTCACCTTCGGCCGCCCCGGCGACGAGCTGGTCGCCGCCCTTCGTGACCGCGGAACCCTCGTCATCGTCACCGTGACCTCGGTGGCGGAGGCCGAGGCGGCGTCGGCGGCCGACGTGCTGTGCGTACAGGGGCCGGAGGCCGGCGCGCATCAGGGGTCGTTCGCCAACACCGCCCGGCTGCGCGACCCCGCCGATCCCCGGGCCCCGGGCGTCCCGCGCGCTCCGGGGGAGCCGGACGGCGGCGGCGAGTTCCCCGAGGGGTTGCGCGCGCTGCTGCGGGCCGTACGCGAGGTCATCGACCGGCCGCTCATCGCCGCCGGTGGTCTCGGGCACACGGGACACGTCGCCGAGGTACTCGCGCTCGGTGCCGGAGCCGCTCAGCTCGGCACCGCGTTCCTGCGCGCACCGGAGAGCGGCGCCACCAGCGTGTACAAGGACGCGCTCGCCGATCCGCGGTTCACCGTGACGGCGCTGACCCGGGCCTTCAGCGGCCGACCGGCCCGCGGGCTGGTCAACCGCTTCCTGGCCGCGCACAGCGCGTACGCACCGGCCGCGTACCCGCATGTGCACAACCTGACCGCTCCGCTGCGCCGGGCCGCCGCGCAGCAGGGCGACGTCGGCGCCATGGCGCTGTGGGCGGGCACGTCCTTCCGGCTCGCCACCGACGCCCCGGCGGCCGAGACCGTGGCCCGGCTGGCCGCGTCCGGCTGAGCGCGGCGCCCCTGAGTTATCGGGCCGGCCTCGGCCGGGTCACCCCACAGCAGCTCAGGCACATCCTCGCCACCCAGGCGATCAACCGCGGCATGTCGCTGGAAGCCATCGCCGCTCTGCTCGGCCAACAGCTTGCCGAACGTAATGCAGGCGATTCGACTGACCATGATCGTTAAAATATGGGTCGTCTGTTCGTGCTCTTTTACCCGCAGCCGGAGCGTACTTCATGACGTCGAAGATCGATGACGAACCGCCGAACACCCCCACGGCGGCCGACCTCCGGGACGCCGGCCGGGCGCTGGCCGCGACCATTCAGATCATCCCGGAAGACGATCGGGGGTGGGAGCCGCGGTTCCCCGACGTCCCCTTTCCCGACGACTACGTCGCGCTGATCTCCCGGACCGGGCCAGGAACGCTCGCGGGGATCCTCCGGCTCCTCGCTCCCGGCTGCGGCAACGGTTCCGAGCGTTTCGACGGCTTCGATCTGGAAACCGAACAACGACGACACGTCGCCCCGCACGAGAAGGCGCGGCTGTGGGGCGTGTTCAGCAGCGGAGAGACCTGTTGGTGGCTGCCGATTCACCGCGACCCGGCCAGGTGGCTGCTGGTTGTCAGCGGTAATGGCGATCAGCAGCTCAACATCACCACCGCGGAGTTCCTCACCGAGTGGCTGGACGGCCGCCTTGACATGCCGGTCCTGTCCCTACCGCCGGTGCCACGCGAGCGCGCCCTTACCCGGGCCGGCCACACAGCCGCAGCTCTGGCCCCGGTTCCCGTCCAGGAGGCCACCCGGGATCCGCTGGCGCAGCTCCTGACCATCATCGGGCCCGGGACGCCACGCACCTACGACTGGGAGGCGATCGAACGCGATCTGGGTGTCACCCGGCTGCCAACCGATTACAAGCGCCTCCATGAGGCGTATAAGCCGCGCGTCGCCCTCAACGGCATATTCGTCGCCGAACCAGCTGATCTCGCCTCTATGCACCAACTGCACACCGCGCTCCTGCGTAACTGGTGTGAAGATGACGACAGACCGGAAGACGCCGATCCGCAGGATTACTACACCGTACATCCCGATCCCGGAGGTCTGCCTCTCCTGTTCTGCGCGAGCACCGAGGGTCGGGACATCCTTTGCTGGGACACCGCAAACCCAGACCCCGACAAATGGCCCATCGTGAACGTGTCTTTCGGCGGACCCGACGTATTCGACGGCACCCTCACCGAAGTCCTTGTCGGCGAGCTCACCCGCAACGGCGACGGGTTTGGCCTGACCAGCTTCGAACTCGGCGATCCGGCCGAGTGGGCATGGCCGATCTGGGGCCCACGCGCCAGGGAGTAACAGCCGCGATGGCAAGCACCTCATCTCGGCCACGCGTACGCCCGTGAACTCGCCGGCGCAGGGAACGACCTGACCTACATGCTCAACCGGTCACGCCAGGTCCCAGAGCAGGCGGTAATAGGCGATGCGCTCTGGGTCCGGGGTGATCCCGTACGCGTCGTACACGACGCCGTCGTACCCCGGGCCGTAGTTCCACTCTGTGCTCCACGCCGCGACCGCGAGGTCGGCCCACCGGTCGGCCAGCCCGAGCGAACCGAGGTCGACGTGCGCGGCGAACTCGCCGTCGTCGTGCAGCAGGGTGTTGGGGACGCACGCGTCCCCGTGACAGACGACGAGGCGGTCGATCGCGGGCGGCTCGCCGATGCGCGCCCGGGCCTTCGCGAGCTCGAGGTGCCGGTGTTCGGGGAATCGGTCGGCCGGTCCCTCTCCGTCGGCGATGCGCTCGTCGGCGCGTGCGAGCCGTCGATCGATGCTCCAGTCGAACGGGCACCGGTCCACGGGCAGGGCGTCGTGGAGCAGGCGCAGCCCTCGGCCGATCGCGGCCGCAGCGGTCGCCGGGTCGGCGATCCACTGAGGGGTCACCGCCGAGAGGCCGGGGACCGCCGCCGTGACCAGCCATGCGCCGTCGGCGTCCGTACCGTGCTCGATGACTCGCGGGACGGTCGCCCATTGCTGCGCCCAGGCCAGGCGCTCCGCCTCGCCGGGGAGGTCGATCTCCGGGGTGCCTGCGGCGACCCACTTGGCGTACCTGGCGCCGTCGCGCCCGCCCTCGATGCGGAACGTCAGGCCACCGAGCTCGTTGCGCCACACCGGAGTGACGGTGTCGCCGCCGGCGAGCGCCATGACGACGTCGGGGACGGTCACGGGGCCGGTCGGGATCTCGGAGATGACGGGACGGCTCATGGGACATGATCCTCCCAGCGAACGGCGCCGCAGTGGCCCGGTCGTAGGACCGGGCCACTCGGAGCGGTCAAGCCGCCTCGGCCCGCAGCAGCGCGGTCGTGGTGTCGCGCAGGGCGTCCAGATCCACCTCGGCGTCGCGCAGCACCTGAAGCGCCAGGTTGTCCTCGCCGGTCGCTCGGAGCAGCCCAAGGAGCATGTGCCCGCTGGAGATCTCCTTGTGCTTGAGCGCGATGGCGGAGCGCAGTGACAGTTCGAGGCACTTCTTGGCTTGGGGCGTGAACGGGATGTGCCCCTTCTTCGCGCGGCCCCGCTCGAGCGCGCCCTCGCCGAACGTGGCCTCGACGGTCCGGCGGACCTCGTCGAGGTCGATGCCGATGCTGGCGAGGGCGTTTCCGTCGATCGCGCCCGAGGCGTGGTCGGCCCAGGAGACCCGGCGGACGCGCTCTCGCAGGTCGCCCGCTCGCAGGCCGTGCTCGCGCAACGCGCCGCCGGCGGTGCCGCCCTCGTCCTCGATGAGCCCGAGCAGCAGATGCACTGTGCCGATGCGGTCGTGCCCGAGGTCCCGGGCCCCCTGCTGGGCCGCGACGACCACCTGGCGGGCGTCCTTGTGGAACCGTTCGAACATCTCTCAGCGCTCCCTTCTCAGACCGCGCGTGCGCGCGTGCTTCTTGTGGACTGCCTGGCGGCTCACGCCGAGGACGGCCGCGATCTCCTGCCATGACCAGCCGAGCTCACGCGCGTTGCTCACCTGGAGCGACTCCATCCGCTCCGTGAGTTCGCGCAGTGCTCGGACGGCCCGTAGCCCGACCGCCGGGTCCCGGCTGCTCGCGTCCTGCGCGAGCTGCACTCCCTCGTTCATGCTGTCAACATAGGTTGACAGCATTCGCATTGTCAACCGATGTTGACAGGCGAAGATGTCAGGGCAGGTCGGGCCGCCTTCGGTCGGCCGCGTGAACCTAGCGGCTCGATTCCACGACTCTGCATGGTGACGGCAGAACGGGAGCGGACGATGACCGACGAGTTGCTGGTCCTGCGGTGCCAGCTCGGCGAACGCGCGGCGTTCACCGAACTGGTGCGCGCCTGGCACGTGCGGGTGTGGAGATATGCGCGGCGGATGCTCGACGCGCAGAGCGCCGACGACGTGACCCAGGAGGTATGGCTGGCCGGGATCCGCGGCCTGCCCAAGTTGATCGCCGGTTGGCTCGCCCTGGTCGCCTCCGTCACGACGACCGCGGTCACGTTGAGCGTCGTCGCCGCACGAGGTACCGGTCTCGCCCTCGCAGCCGCCTGCGCCACCGGCGCGGCCATGATCACTGCTGCCACCGTGCTGATCGTACGAGCCCACCGGCGGCGTACCACGCTGCTGCGCCGCAAGCGGGAACTCGTCGAGCGGCGGCACGCCGGATGAACGCCCGGTTCGGCCGTACGCCGCCGGTGAGGTCGTGACCCGAGACGGTGGCGGCTCCGGAGAGCCGCGCTCTCAGACCGGTAGGTTCTTGGCGAGGAACGCCTCGGTCAGCGCCCACGCGCGTGCGGCCGGCTCGGGCTGGTGGAACATCGGGGCCAGGCGGTTGTGAAACGCGTGGCCACCGTCCTCCTGCACATGGATCTCCACGTTCGGGAGCCCGGACACCGCCTGCTCCACCAGCGCGACCTGCTCCCGGGGGATGTACGGGTCGGAGCCGCCGAAGTGGAACTGCACCGGGCAGTCGATGTCGGGCAGCAGGTTCAGGCTGTCGGGCACCCCGGAGCCGTAGAAGGACACGACAGCGCCCAGCGTGGTCCGGGCGGCGAGCAGGTAGGCCATCGTCCCGCCCAGGCAGAAGCCGAGGGCCCCGACTCCGGCCGAGACCTCGGGCAGACCGGCCAGGTGGTCCACCGCCGCCGCCAGGTCGGCGACGCCCGTCTCGACCTCGAAGCGAGAGGACACCTCGATCGCCTGCTTCAGGCCCTCCTCGTCGTGGGTGCCGACGTAGTTCGGCTCCACGCGCCAGAAGAGGTCCGGTGCCGCGACCACGTAGCCCAGGGCGGCGAGCTCCTCGGCCACCTCGACGATGTACGGGCCGACCCCCCAGATCTCCTGGATCAGCAGCATGCCCGGTCCGGATCCGCTCTCGGGGAGCCATATCGGCATGTCGAACGTTCCGGCCTCGACCGTTACCGATTCCGCACGAGCTGACATTCCGTACCTCCTGGTCTCAATGGCGTCGAAGCCCGCTGTGATCGCCAAGGTTCTCACGAACCGCGTCACGCGCATCGGCCGCCGAGATACGTACGCCCTCAGTCCAGCGGGAGACGGGGCCCGGGAAGAGCATGGCGCGTCTGGAAGGCCAGGCGGGCGTCGGCGTCGGCCGCGAGGTGGCCGAGGATGTCGTCGAGGGTCAGGAACGCCTCCCAGGGCTGCTGCCCGGATACGGAGGTGAGGTGGCCGATGACGAGTTGCTCCAGTTCGGTGACCCGCTTGCCCTTCCAGATCTTGTCCGCCAGAGAGACCAGGAGGTCCTCGACGGTGACGTCCGGGGCCGTCCAGGTCGCGTGGGTACGGGCGAATCGTGCCAGGTGCTCCTCGACGGCGTGCTTGCGGAGCAACTCGTAGCCCGCGCATTCGTGGGCCGTGCCGGGGCCGGAGAGCTCCGCAGGGTGCATCGTCTTCCCGATGTCGTGCGTCGCCGCACCGAAAAGCACGGCCTCCCGGTCGTACGACAGCGCGGGGTAGTGCCGTTCGAGCGCAAGGGTCAGCTCGCACGCGGTGTCGTACACGGCGCGCAAGTGGGCGGCCAGGCGCGGAGCGGCGGCGAGCGTCTCCAGCAGTGCGCACACGCGCGGAGGCAGCGGGCGCAGCGGTGGTTCGCTCGGATCGGTCATCACGTGGTTCAGGGCGGCGGAGACCATGCCGGGAACGTTAGCCGCTGTGATCACCGCGACGGGACGGCATCGGCCGCGCTGGGAGGAGCCGGGCCGTGCTGGGAGGCTCAGGCCGCGCCGGCAGGATCAGGCTGTGCTGGGAGGACCGCTGCGCCGGCGGGCCCATCGCTCCCGGGTCAGCCGGCGCGCCACTCCCGTTCGAGCATCGCGTAGACGACCTCGTCGGCCCATTCACCCTTCACGAACTCGTTCTCGACGAAGTGCGCCTCGCGGCGCATGCCGAGGCGTTCCAGGACCCGGGCGGACGCGGTGTTGCGCGCGTCGATGCGGCCGATGATGCGCCGCAGGCCGAGGTCCTCGAAGCCCAGGCGCAGCATCACGCGCGCGGCCTCGGTGGCGTATCCCCTGCCGCCGTGGTCGGGGTGGAAGATGTAGCCCACCTCGCCCTGCCGCCGTTCACGGCTCAGCCAGAAGAGGATGACGTCGCCGATCATCTGGCCGGTCTCGGCGAGTTCCACGGCGAGGGAGAGGTTGCCGCCCTCTTCGGTGAGGGCCGCCGCTCGCGTCTTCTGCTCGAGCGACTCCTCGACCGCGTCGCGATCGCGGGTGTCGAACAGGAGATAGCGCGTCACCTCCGGCCGGGACTGGAGGTCGTACAGGGCGTCGAGGTCGGAAGGGGCGAAGGGCCGCAGGATGAGCCGGTCGGTCTTCAACGGATAGTCAGGTTTGAGCACGGGCCCGATCGTACGCAGGAAGGACCTGTGCGCAGCACCGGGATCTCCCTGTTCGCGTCGACGCTTTCACTGCACGCCTCGGGGCGCTCCCTTGCCCTCGCCCGCGCCGTCGGGCGTGGGCCGTTTCAGGGCGCCGGGTTGACCTCGACCCTGCTTGAGGTTGCAGGCTTTGATCACCTGAGACGGAAATGAGAAGGGGCGTCATGAGAGCGGTGTGGCTGACGAAGTTCGGCGGGCCGGAGGTGCTCGCCGCACGGGACACGCCGGAGCCGGTGGCCGGCCCCGGGCAGGCCCTGATCGACGTGGAGTTCGCCAACATCACCTTCATCGAGACCCAGATCCGGAGTGGTCGCGGGCCCTTCGAGGTGGAGCTGCCGATGATCCTGGGCAACGGCGTCGGCGGAGTGGTCGCCTCCGTCGGAGCGCAGGCGGACACGGGGCTGGTCGGCAGGCGGGTGATCGCCGGCCTCGGCGGCTCCGGCGGCTACGCCGAGCGTGTGGTGGTGGGTGCCGACGCACTCGTCGGGGTACCGGAGGGCGTCGACCTTTCCGACGCGGTCGCGCTGCTGGCCGACGGACGTACGGCGACCTCGCGGGTGCGGGCGGCCGGGTTGCGGGCCGGGGACCGGGTCCTGGTCGAGGCGGCGGCCGGCGGCGTGGGCACCTTGCTGGTCCAGCTCGCCCGGGCCGCCGGCGCCACGGTGATCGGGGCGGCCGGAGGTCCGCGCAAGGTCGAGCTGGTGCGCGACCTGGGCGCCGACGTGGCGGTCGACTACCGCGATCCGGGCTGGCCGGACCGCGTGCGTGAGGCCGTCGGCGGGGTGGACGTCGTCTTCGACGGCGTCGGCGGCGCCATCGCCTCGGCGGCGTTCGGACTGCTGGACAAGGGCGGACGGATGCTGAGTTACGGGCTCGCGAGCGGCGAGTGGGCGGCCATCTCCGACGAGACCGCCGCCGAGCGAGGGGTGACGATCCTGAGGGGGGCGGGAGGGACGCCGGAGGAACTGCGGGCCCTCACCAGGAGCGCCCTGGCCGAGGCGGCAGCGGGTCGGCTGCGCCCGGTGATCGGCCAGCGGTACCCGCTGGAGCGGGCGGCCGACGCGCATGAGGCCATCCAGTCACGGGCGACAGTGGGCAAGACCCTGCTGGAAGTACGGGGATGATCCCGGCGGCGGGAGAGCGTCGTCGTACGGCCGGAGGCGCGGGGGTCTGGGCGGGGGGCAGGCCCACGTGAGGAGGAGCTGCATCGGGGCACAGGAGGTCGTGGGCGGAGGTGATCGGTGATGGATCGGCCACGCGCTCAGCAGGGCACGCGCCGCCCCACGGGCGGCCGGTTCGGCCGGCTCGCGGATCATCACCGCCCGTACCGCGGCACGTCTCGACTGTTACGATCACCTGCCGGATACTGCGGTGCGAACATGTCCGCGATCTCGGTATTCTGCTGTCCGCGGGCCGTTAGCTCAATTGGCAGAGCTCCGGACTTTTAATCCGTCGGTTCTGGGTTCGAGTCCCAGGCGGCCCACCACGTCTGACCTGCTCAGACGCGCTCGGCGAGACGCGTTGAGGATCATGCCTGGGGCCGAGATGGGGCCATCCTGGGGCCGGAGCTTCGGGTGTCGGACGGCGCGGCGGCCGCGACATGCTCTCACCACTTGGGTTCCGCGGCCACGGCAGGGTCGCACGCGCATCCGGCCGTTATTCGGCGCCGGACGCGGCGGTGGTGTTCAGTTGGCCTTTCGGCTCAGACGGTTCGGAGCGGGGAGCAGATGCTCTGATCAAGCTGCGGCATTCCTGCGCCCGCACCTGGACGCAGGCCGGCCCGGGCCGAAGAGGTCCTCGCCCTCGACGTCGGCGACCTCGACCTGCGCAACCGTCGCGCCAAGGTCAAGCGTAAGGGCGGCGCCGCCAGCGGCGCATGATCTGGTTGAGCCGGATCAGCACGGTCCTGGGGTCCTGCTGCGACGTTCTGTTCGTCAGGGCTCGGATCTTGTCCTTCAACGACCGGATGGGCCGGTCGGCGATGAAGGTGTAGACATGCCACTTGTCCACCGCATCTCGGACGCGACCCCGTCCCGCCGTCGCGGGAGAGGCACCACGGACCGGCGCGGCGGAGTTGCGCCTTGGGGGTTAACGCCGAGGAAACACTGCCCTCGCTAGAACTTGTGGCTCGACAGCCGAGTATTCGGACTTGGGAGAGAGAGACTTCATGATTCTGCGTCGAGCGACATTCACTAGCGTCGCCTCGCTGGCGTGCGCGGCGCTGGTCTTGAGCCCGGCCACGCCCGCCACCGCCTCAACATCAGCCGACCGCATCAAGGTCGGGGACGTGCAGAAGGCGATGGAAGACTTGGTGAAGACGGGCCACGTGGTGGGCGCCATCGGCGCAGTGTACGTGGACGGCAAGCGGGTCGGGAAGGGATCGGCCGGATCCCGCCTGCTCAACGGCAAGGGCGGCGTGATCCCCTCGACCGCCCGCTACCGGATCGGCTCGCAGACCAAGACCATGACCGCCACCGCGGTCCTGCAACTGGTCAAGGACGGCAAACTGAGCCTGGACGACAAACTCAGCGAGGTCCTGCCGGAGGTGGCGGAAAAGGACCTGGTCGAGCGGGCCGACGAGATCACGGTACGCAACCTGATCCAGCTGACCTCAGGCATCCCCGACTACATCGGCCCGGACACCTCGGACCCCACGCGTAACTACCGCCCGACCGACCTGCTGGCGGCCTCGCGCAAGAACTCCCGGCAGGTGGAGGTCGGGACCTTCAACTACTCCAACACCAACTACATCCTGCTCGGCATGATCATCGAGAAACTGGCCGGAAGGTCACTGGCTGCCGAGCTCAAGCGGAGGCTCTTCGCCCCGCTCGGAATGCGCGATACCTACCTGCCCACAAAGGCGACCGAGGGCATCAAGGGCCCGCACGGGCACGGCTACGCCCCGGACGAGTCGGGCATGATGCGCGATGTCGACCAGCTCAACGTCACCGCCATGCTCGGCGCCGGCGGCGTGGTCTCCACCGCGCACGACGTGAGCGCCTTCCAGCGCGCCTTCCGCCGGGGCAAGCTCCTGCCGGCTTCCCTGACCAAAGTGATCACCGACCCGCCGCCCGGCCAGTCGGCGCCGCCTGGGGGCGGCCCATGCGCCGGCAACCCCGAGTTCGCCGCAGGGGGCGGAGGCAGCGCCCCCGGCTTCACCGCCGCGACCCTCACCTCCTCCGACGGCCGCCTGCAGTTCGCCGTGTCCCTGACACTGGCCATGGACGATGCCGAGCGCGGGACCACGCCGACGCGCATCACCAACGCCCTCAAATCGCTGTTCTGCCCCGCGAAATGATCACTCCAGCCGCACATGGCGAGCGTGATCAGATCGTGATCGCCAAGTGCGGCTGGAGAATTGAGAACCTATGCGCGGCGCGTGGCACATACGCGGCATGGCTCTGTGACGCCGGAGGACCGAGAGGGCTTTTCACGCACATCAGCAGCGGAGCGGCTCCAAGATCCGTGGCGTTCTGTGAAACGATTGGCTCAGCCTACGAGGGCGGGGCAGCCTCGGCTGAGTGAAACGCAGGTGACGGCCGACCGGACGATCGCGCGCCCGTACGCCACCCAGCCGTCCGGCCCCCGGGTCGACTTCACCGCCAGCCCCTACTTCCCATTCGCCGGCGGCCCGCATCGCGGGGCCTACTGCAATACCGCCGACCTGCTCGCCTTCGCGCGCGCTCTGCGCGACGGCACGCTGCTCACCTCCGCCTACGCCGCCTCCTCACCGACGGCAAGATGATCACGCCGTCTTCGGAACAGCTGGGCCTCACCCGCCGGCAGTTGTTCTACGGCAACGGCTTCATGGACGCCATCGTGAACGGCCGGCACGTCGTCGGCCACTCGGGCAGCTCCGCAGGCGCCGCCAATCACCTCGACACCTATCCGGACCTGGACTGGGTGGTGGTCCTCGGCAACTACGACAACTCCGTGGCGCCCATTGTCGAGACGGCACGACAGATCATCACCTGATCCAATCCGCGTTCGAAAGGGACATTACTGTGCATCACGTGACCATGGCCCGCGCCATCACCGCGGCGGCCCTGCTGCTGGGCGCGGCCTCGCCCGCGACCGCGGCCCGTGCCACCTCGATCGGAGACGTCCAACAGGCGATGGAAACTCTGGCCGAGACTCCCGGCATCGTGGGCGCCATCGGCGGCGCGTACGTGGACGGCAAGCCCGCCGGCCGTGGCACCGCGGGGTCGCGGCTGCTCGACGGCAAGGGCGGCACGATCCCGGCGGACTCCCGCTTCCGCATCGGCTCGCAGTCCAAGACGATGGTGGCCACCGTGCTCCTCCAGTTCGTCGAGGAGGGCAGGCTCGGCCTGGACGACAAGCTCGCCGCCCTGCTGCCCGAGGTGGCCGAGGACGGGCTGGTGGAACGGGCCGACGAGATCACCGTCCAGCAGCTGGTCGAGCACACCTCCGGCATCCCCGACTGGTTCCACCAGAGCGGCTCGACCGCCCCGGCGTTCGACGTCTTCGATTTCACCACCTACTACCGGCCCATCGACATCGTAAAGATGACGCGGGGCTGGCCGCGCACCGGCGAGCCGGGCGAGACGTACACCTACTCCAACACCAACTACACCCTCATCGGTATGATCATCGAGAAGGTGACCGGGCACACCCTGGCCCGTGAGCTGGACCGGCGTCTCTTCCGCCCGCTCGGCATGACCGGGACCTACCAGGTCACCAAGCCCCCGGAGGGCATCAAGGGCCCGCACGGGCACGGCTACTACCCCGACTCCACCGGCACCCTGCGCGACGTGCACCGCTTCAACGCCAGCTGGGGCAACGGCGCCGGCGGCGTCGTCTCGACCGCGCATGACGTCAGCGCCTTCCGGCGGGCCTTCAACCAGGGCAGGCTGCTGCCGCCGTCGCTGCAGGAGGTCCTCACCGGTGGCAGCGGACAGCAGGGCACGGGCCTGTGCGGAGGAAAGTTGAAAGGCCAGATGCTCGGCGGCTCGGCGCCCGGCCTCACCACACTGACTTTCGCCTCTACCGACGGCCAGCAGCAGTTCGCCATCTCCGTCACGCGGAGCACCGCCGACGATAACGCCATCGTCCCCGCGATGATCAAAACCGTCGAAGCCGTCCTCTGCTCGACGGTTTGAAGCCCTACCCCACGGTTTGAAGCCCGGCCCGACGGTTTGAAGCCCTCCTCGGCGCGTCCGCCTGGTAGGCGTCGCGCAGCACTGACACGCCCGGGCCGTGATCACGGTCGCCGACCAGGTCAAGCCGACCTCCGCTGACCTGCGCTTTTTCGAGATGCCGCAGGTCAGCGCCGTCCGATGACGCTCGTTGACGCCTGTTCAGGACAGTTCAGGGACCATGCGTGCTCCCGATGCTCCCCGCTCCGGGCGGGAGCAGTGGGAGCACGAACCAGGGGAGCGCGGCTGTTATCTCCGGTTCTTCTGGGCGTGAGACGACGTTCGGTAGCGATGCATGATTAGCCTCGTTTGCCGTGTTAGGGGTACGGCTCTGGCGAATCCGGTTGGGCAGTCGCCCGTTCTTCGAGACCATCGAGAAGCATGCGGTTAAGGAGCGCTACCGTACCCGTCTGGATCACGTCAAAGAAGCGGTCGTGCTCGCGCTCGGCCGGGGCGCCCCCGATCTGGGCGGCATCGAGGAGACGACGCACGCATTTCTGCGTCGCCTTCAGGTCTGGTGTTCTTCCGTCGAGGACGGAGGTGACGACTACCTCCGCAGTTTGCACATGTTGAAACCCATCGCTGAGTCCCTGTCGCTGACACCACAGCAGGTCTTCAACGACTTGCTGACCTACGCCCAGACAGCCGGGCCTCAGGCAGGAACGATCAACGCCGACATGGTGAACCGCTACCTGAAGCGCCTTCGGGGGAGAACCAGCAGTGTTCGATCGTCTCGGAAGGTGTCTGACGTCATCAGCGTGGATGCCGTTCTCAGGAGCCCGTTCAAGGCGTTGGGAATCGATGGAGAGCTTGCCACCGCGAGGAGCCTTTTTAGCGATAACGACACGCGTGCGCCGGAGGCATTCGCCAAGCTCGCCGAAGCGCTACACGCAGAGGGTTTCATGCCTCATGTCCATCGTATGCGGAGCGCCCAAGCAATTGCACTGCAGGCGGCTGGGAGCTTTGCCGAGGCCGTCGATCTGAGCGTCGGCCTGGCCTGGGACCATCTGGACAGAGTGCAGCCCTGGGACGCGCACGCGGCCTTGGGCGGCTCCGGTAGACGCCGCGACGGCATTGACCGGCCGATCGAGCTGCATCGTGCTTCGAGAGCGGCGGACGAAGCGATTTGGGTGACTAAGCCGAGTTCGCGTCCTGCGGCGCCGGGACGCGCTCTCCCACAAGTATGGCGAAGCCGTCGAGATGCCGTGCCAGGCTGTACTCGAACAACCCGTCCAGGTCAGGCACCGTGTCCTCATGGAGCTCCGCCAGCAGGGGAAACCTCCCACCGGCGAAGAGCTCGTCGGTCCGCGCCCGCTGCTGCGCGTACCAGCGGGCGAGCGTCGTACCGGTCTCCTGCTCGGCCTCGACCTCGTCCGCCATGGACAGCCCGAGCGTGACGACCAGCGAGTGCAAGGTGAGCGCCTCCTGCATCCGTGCCGCCCTGGACAGCCCAAGCCCATCCAGTGCACGAAGGGTCCACTCGGTGTGCGCCAACATGTTGGGCACGAACAGGGGCCGGGTGAAGGAAACGGCCCTGGGCAGCCAGGGATGTCGCCAGCACAGCGCCCACTGCTCGCGGGAGATCAGTTCGAGTTTGTCTCGCCACCCCGCGGGCCCGGGAACCGGTAGCTCCGGTTCACCGAACACCACATCGGCCATCTGCATCACCAGTTCGTCCTTGTTCGAGACGTGGCGGTACAGCGACATGGGTCCAACACCCAGGCCAGCCGCCACTCGCCGCATCGACACAGCGTCGAGCCCCTCGACGTCGGCGATCGCGATGGCGGTTCGGAGCATGCTCTCCCGGTTCAGCGTGCATTTTGCGGCATCGTCCTGCCGTTTCGGCCGCCGCGCCACCTGACCCGTCGCCGGGCCTGCCGGCCGTCGCCGGCCCGGACGCGCGCTGACGACCGTGCCAGAACCGACCTTCGCTTCCACCAGCCCCTCCTCCTGAAGGGTGGTGACAACTCTCGTCGCGGTCGCGACGGCGACGCCCCAGCGTTGAGCGATCTGCCGAATGGAAGGCACCCGCTCACCCGGTCGAAGCTCGCCGTCCCTGATCTTCCCGCGGATCTCCGCGGCGATCTGCAGGTACGGCGGATCCGGGCGTGCTGCGGACGGCATGGCGCCTCCTGATCATCCTCGTCGTCAGCCGTTCACTCTACCTAAGTGTACTAGAGCGATTATGAATGGCCTAGGACACTATCTCAGATGGTTCCGCCCCGTGGTTTTAACCACATCAAGAGTGCCAATACACTGTACGCATCAGGCTATTACGCTGTACGCACATTCGGTGAGGCGGCCATGAACGACATCGAACCCCCGGTAGCGCGAACCGGAAGCGACTTCGCGCAACTGTCCAAGCGCACTGCCAAACTCGGCCTGTTCGAGCGACGGTCGGTGTACTACGGGGTCAGGCTCACCAGCGTCGCCCTGCTGTTCGCGGCGGCCGGCGCAGCTCACCATCTAGGCGCAACGATCGGATGATCTGCTTCAAACGCGCCTTCCGATTGTCGTTCCCAAGGCTGGTGGGCGGTGACGTGCCCAGCTCCAGCGGCGATCTGTTGCCAGAGAAGCCGCACGATGCCGTCTCCGTCGGCAGCTCGGCGATCGCGTTCGGCCGGCGAAAGCCGACGGGACGGATGGACCCTGCGCAATTCCCGACCGTCCCGCACCCATGTCGTGCTGGGCAGCGCACCACAGACCGGACAGGTCAGGTGCCACACCTCGAACTGCTGCGGATCGTGCCGGTCGGCGGATCGTCCTGGTCGGCGTCAATCACCATCACGGCTTCCCCGGACCCCTCAAGCCCGTGCCAGTCCTGGTGAGCCGCTCGCGGCGGCGAAGCGGATCTCGCGGCAGCCTGCCCTCCACTCTCCAAGAGACATCGAGCACCTTCCGGGCCAGTGTCCAGCACGACACGGCTCGTATCCGCGTGGGCGCTCCCATCTGGGCTGGGCGACCGTCGCCGGGCTGCGGGACCGGACGGAACAGGCCGCGTGCCCGGCTCGCGGAGCCGGGCACGGCCGCCCGGCGACCCGTGTCGCACGAGGCGTCTTTGAAGACGTAGCGGAGGTTCTCATCCGGCGGGCGGGCGGCCCGGTTGATCGAGCCGGGTCGGCGGCGCCGCAAGCGTCCTTCGCGCAACCTCTCGATAGAGGAGCGCACTCCCATATCCACTCTCATCTTGAGTTTGTCGAACAACGATGTGGCTGGCGAACAGAACAGGAGCACGTGATGGTGACCGAGATCGACACCGACTACCTCGTGATCGGTGCGGGCGCGACAGCGATGGCCTTCGTGGACACGCTGCTGACCGAATCGGACGCGACCGTGGTGCTGGTCGACCGCTACCACCAACCAGGCGGACACTGGACCGTCGCCTACCCTTATGTGCGGCTACATCAACCGTCGGCCATGTACGGCGTGAACTCCCGCCCGCTCGGCAACGACACGATCGACCAAACCGGCTGGAACGCCGGACTCTACGAACTGGCCAGCGCAAGCGAGATCTGCAGCTATTTCGACCAGGTCATGCGGCAGACGTTCCTGCCATCGGGGCGAGTATCGTACTTTCCCATGGCCGAATATGACGGTGACGGCCGATTCCACCTGACAACTTCCGGCGACAAATACCGGGTGGTCGTACGGCGGAAGATCGTGGACACCACCTATCAAGGCGTGACCGTACCGGCCATGCAACCGCCAGAATTCCCGATCTCCACCGGCGTTCCCGTGGTACCGCCAAACGAGCTGCCGGCCATTCGGCAGCCCTTCGACCGGTACGTCATCGTCGGCGCGGGCAAAACCGGGATCGATGCCTGCCTCTGGCTGCTGGAACAGGGCGTCGCCCCCGCGGACCTGACCTGGATCATGCCCCGCGCGCCATGGCTCATCGACCGGGCCACCGTGCAGCCGATCCCACTCCGTCGCGCCGAGGACATCGCGAGAGACTACGCCGCCAAACACGAAGCCATCATGCGAGCCGAATCCATACCCGACCTCTTCGATCGGCTCAACGCCGTTGGTGCCGTGCTGAGTATTTTCCCGCACGAGCGGCCGACGGCGTTTCGCTGCGCGACCGTCTCGCCGGCCGAACTGGAACAGCTACGCAAGATCGAACATGTCGTTCGCCTCGGTCGGGTGAAACGCATCACCGAGACAGGCATCGAACTCGACGGTGGCGCCATACCGACCAGCAGACGCGTGTTGCATGTAGACTGCACCGCCGACGCCGCCAGGCAACTCCCCATCGTCCCGATATTCCGAGATGGACTGATTACCCTGCAATCGGTTCGAGTATGTCAACCGGTGTTCAGCGCTGCCCTCATCGCGTACGTGGAGGCAACCTATCCGAATAACGACGTGAAGAACGAACTCTGCCCCGTCACGCCAAACCCGAGAACTGAAAAGGATTGGCTACGGTTCACACTCTCCGCCAATTCCGAACAGTTGCGATGGTCAGGTAACGAAGATATCGGCGCATGGCTGCGCACTTCCCGGCTGCAACCAAACATCGCTCCACCGATACCCGACGATCCGGCAGAACGGGCCGCCTACGAACAACAAGCCTTGGCTGCGGCGCGACAGCAGAACGCAAAACTCGAAGAACTACTACATGCACACGACGCACCGTAGGCCGCGCACGACCCGACCAGAGACCGGCAGACCTGGCCCCGATGAGCAGACGTAGGAACTGGCGTCGGATTCGCGCCCCCTGGGCGCTCGTCCTACTGACGACACTGGGCGCAGGATTGACGTTCATCGCGGTCCCAGTACCGTGGACTTGGCTACTCCTGCCGCTGCTGATGGTGATGCACGGCCCCGGTGTCCTCGTTGATCCGAGAGGCGGTCGTGAGAGTCGGTGGCGGCTGGCCGAGCCTCGTGTTGCCGGGCGTGGCCTACCAGATCGCGGAAGACGGACTGGGCCCGCAGCCCTGACCAGCCCCCGGATGTATGGCGCCGCCGACCGGGGCTTGCGAGCCCTCGGCGTGAACTGGACATACTGGGAGTCACAGATCGGGGTTCACGCGGTCCTCAGTGAGGAGATTCCACCTTCAGATTGCCTGCTGGTGCAGGGTGAGGATGGCCTGGACGACGGTGGTCAAGCGGCTGGGTGAGCAGCGTGCGCGGACCCAGGTCCGCAGCGTCTCGTGGTTGACGCCAAGTTCGCGGGCGACAGCCGCGACCGACCGGACCGGGCCCCCTCTCGGGCCAGGGCCACAGCGTCGCGCCTGAACTCATCTCCGTACTTCGACGGACACGTGCCACCAACAACTCCCTCGCCATGGATCAAGATCCATTGTCGAGGGTGTCCAGGCCCCGGGGAGAAGCTCAATCGGTCAGATCCGACGGATACGACCGGACCCGATCCCGGCACAGACAACCGGGCACAACACACTCCTGCGGCCGGTGCCGGACGAGGTTCGAGACCGGGTTGCTGCTCACCCCGCGCGTCGACCGCTACATCCACGCCCGCGTGGATGGGGTGTTGTACTCCATCCCGTGGCGGCATATCGGCAAGAGTGTCGATGCTCGCTCGACGTTCACCATGGTGCAGTTCTTCATCCATGGCGAGCTGATCAAGACGCATCCGCGCAAGCAGCGCGGTAAGCAGACCGATTTGGGTGACTATCCGCCGGTTATGTGGAATCTGAGCCCGAGTTGTCAAGGCGTTTCGCGCAGTAGCTTAAGGGGCCAGTCTCGTTGTTCGGCGGTGTCGGGGACCGCGAGGCCTCGGGCTTGTTCGAGCCCGTGCCATGCGGTGTCTGGATCGACGGCGTTCAGGACCATGAGCGCTGCGGCGAGGAGCGAGGATCGTCCGATACCGAAGCGGCAGTGCGTGACGACATGACTTCCGTCGCGTAGCCGTGCGGAGAGTCTCTGGATGGTGGGCAGGACGGTCGCGAGATTGGGAACGTCGCGGTCGGGGATCGGGACGGGAACGAAGTACGGGGGGCCCGCTCGGGAAGGAGCGATGAGCCCCAAAGTAGCTCTGCGTGACGTTTCTGGATCGACACGTAACGGTCGTGCCGCCCGGACCTGCACTCGGACGGCACGTCACCTTCGATGCGCCGGGTTCTCAGTTCAGACTCACCCGAGAGGGGCCGAGTTTCTCGATGGCCTCGCGCATCTCGTCCTCGTCGGCTTCGTAGACAGTCTCGCCCACGCGGGGGTCGCGTGCATGGAGGGTGTGGATGAGCGGTCCGTCGGGCGTGCCGAGCTGGACGAGGGAGGCCGAAGGGCCGTGCACGGCGCGCTCGGTGCCGGGACGGGCGGTCAGGTCGATGCGGCTGACGACACCGGGCGTCACCCAAACCGTCGCCTGCTCCAAGCGCCCCAGGATCTGGAGGTGGAAGTGGCCGCAGAGGATGAGCTGCACGTCGGTTCCGCGGATCGTCGCGGCCAACTCGTCGGCATTCTGTAGCCCGAGCGCTCGCTGCACCTCGACATCCAGCGCGACTGGCGGGTGATGGAAGGCCAGGATCGTGCCGCGCGGCGCGGGGGTGACCAATACCTCGCGCAACCAGTCGAGCTGGGCCCGGCCGATCCGGCCGTAGCCCTTGCCCGGCACGAGGGAGTCAAGGGTGACCACGCGCCAGCCGTCGATCGTGCTCGCGGCGGCCCGCTCGCCGTCGGGCCCCTCGCACACCGCATCGGGATGTGCGTGGCCGCAGCCGAGCACCTCGGTGAACGCCGCCCGTTCATCGTGGTTCCCGGTCGCATAGAACACGGACGCGCCCCACTCCCGGGCGTAGCCGCCCAGGAGTTCGCGCGCCCGCGCGTACCCCTCGCGCGATCCGTCGTCCGCGACATCCCCCGTGACGACGACAGCATCGAGGTCGCGCAGATGGACCAGGTCGGCGAGCATGCGGCGAAGCGCCGCCGTGCCGTCAGCCCCGTCGGCGTCCGGTCCGCCGGCACGGTCGAGGTGCGTATCGGACAGATGCAAGATCCTCATCCCGCCAACCTAACCGCTACTTTGGGGCTGGTCGTGCGATGGGCCTTAGACAGCCCGGCCTCGTGTGCGGCTCGTGGTTCGTTCGCAAGGCCTGATTCTCCGAGTTCAGCACTGGTGAGGGCGCATACCAGGATGTCGACGCCGTAGGCCTTGAGCTCGGCCATCTCGTCGTCGAGCCAGTCTCCGCCGCGGGGCTTGGCCATGGTGCTGAGTCGGCCGGGACCTGGAAGGTTGACGGTTCTCGGCGATGAACGCCGTGGCACCGCCGACCTCATCAAGGGAGCGGCCGTAGCCGCTGCCGAGCACGGGCGGTCCGGCCGCGCGGTTCTCTTCCCCGGGGCCGCCCGGCTCACGAGCACGCTCACCGTTCGCGAGATCCTCGACCACTCCGCCATTGAACGGAGCGTCGAGATCCGCGGTTACGTCCGGCCCGAATGGCAGGACGGACGACTGACGCTGCCCACCCTGCCCGACTGATGGCCATTGACAGGCATACATGATCCGTGTCATGTTTTCCAGGAAAGATCATTGATCTTCGGGAGGCGTGATCGGACGCGGAGCCGAACCGTATCGCTGGCCGACGTTTCTACGGCTCGACCGTCCAGAGTTGCACGGCGGCTATCTCGTCGTTCCTGCCAAGCCGACGCGGTCGCGTGCGCGCTCCAGGGTGAGCCGTGCGGCGCCGCTCGCATATCTGTACGAAATCGGCTCCGAGTTCGAGCCGGAAAACGAACTGAGGCTGGCCGCCGGCCATTACGACGCGACCCATCTGGTCTGGTCTTTCTCGGGCGAGGTGTCCGGGCTCACTGGGATCACCGAACCAACCACATCAGAAAAGGAATCCCCGTAGTCGGTGCAAGATGCGAGAAAGGTAGTCCATGTCCAACGTGATCACGCCGCCCCCGCTCCGTACCAGCCGTCCCTTCCTGTCACCGGACCACGCCAACATCGACCCGTCAGCGATACCGGGACCTGAGGGCGACGAGCGGCCGTTCGCCTACGCCTACGCCGAGCCGTGGAATCCGGCCTGGGTCGACGGCCCTGACCCCCAGGCCGGTCACTACGATCCCGAATCCCAGACCTGGGTCGCCCCGGAGGGGGACATCACGGCCGGGTACAGCTCGTACACCCAGACGTATTACAGCCCGCCGTTCGACAAGACCCTCGACGACATCTGCGCCTGATACATGGCCGCACGATCACCTGAGGTCCTGATACTCACACAGGACTTCGATCCCACCGTCGACCCGGTCGTCCGGAGCCTGAAGTCAAAAGGGGCAAGGGTCGTCCGGGTCGACACCAGCTACTTTCCACAGGAGCTCAGCCTCACCACCTCCGACTTCGCGGGCGGGCGGCAGGTGCTCAGACACCGCGACCGCGAGCTCGACCTCAGCGCGATGTCCGGCGTCTGGTATCGCCGGCCCACCGCGTTCGAGTTCGGTGACGAGATGGGGGAGTCTGAGCGGCAGTTCGCCCGCTACGAGGCGCTGCACGGCGTCGGCGGGATCCTCCGCGCGACCGACTGCCTGTGGATCAACCGTCCCGATATCGACGCGGTCGCCGATCTCAAGCCGTTCCAACTCGCGATGGCGAAGAAGTTCGGAATGCGGGTTCCCCGGACACTGCTGACCAACGACCCGGACGAGGTCGCCAGGGTGCTGGAAGGCAATGAAGGGAAACTGGTCTACAAATCCTTGAGCGGAG
Organism: Actinomadura alba; assembly: GCF_014323705.1. GTDB lineage: Bacteria > Actinomycetota > Actinomycetes > Streptosporangiales > Streptosporangiaceae > Actinomadura_C > Actinomadura_C alba. The sequence goes on along the minus strand of NZ_JABVEC010000008.1, from coordinate 184,040 downwards.
GTGTGATCCACTATCCCGGCGCCTTTCCGTCCGGATTGCTCACCACCGTGGTCGGTGATGAGATCCAAGAGCATCTGGGCCGGGTGCGCCACACGATGTGCCAGTTCCAGGAGTACATCGAAAAGGCGTACGAGGTGCGACTCACCGTCATCGGGAACACTTATTTCCCCGTGACGGTCGACTCGCAGGGCCATGAGGCGACCCAGGTCGACTGGCGGGCCGCGCAGGATCAAATGCACTACGGCGACTATCGGCCGCTTCCCGAGCAGATCGTCAAGCAGACACAGGCATTGTTGGACGAGCTCGGGGTCGTCTATGGCGCACTGGATTTCATCGTCACACCGGATGGTGAATACGTCTTCCTGGAGGCCAATCCAACCGGCCAGTTCATGTGGATGCAGAATGACCTGGAACTACCGATGAGCGACTGCATATCCGACCTCCTGATGGAGGGAGGACCTTTCCAGCGCGGCGAGGTGAAACAGGTCGGCTACTGAATGAGCGATCCCGCGCTCTCGCCGGTCACCGCGGCCGAGTTGACGGAGCCGCCGCAGATCGAAATGCGGCGGCTCCCCGGGCTCCTGGGCGGCGCGCTCAAGCTCACCTTGGCCGCGGCCCGCCGTGAGTTCCTCCTGATCACAGCGCTGCAGGCGGTCGGCGGACTCGGTCTGGTGTTGCCCATCCTCGGCGGCCGTGACCTGCTGGACAAGCTCCTGGTGGCGGGAGCCGGATCGCCACTGGTGGAAATGCTGCTACAGGGCGCGCTGATCCTCGGCATGCTCGGCGTCATCGGCCTCGCCACCGCCGTGGCGACCTCCCGCGACGACGTCCTCAGCGAGCAGCTGAACCGCTACGCCCTGGGACGCGTCCTGGACGTCGCCTGCACCATCGAGCTGGAGCAGTTCGAGCGCCCCGAGTTCCACAACCGGCTGGAACGCGCCTCGATGAGCGCCCGGATCCGCCCGCACCAGCTCACCCAGGGGCTCGGCGCGCTGACCAGCGCGGTCATGAGCACCGCGGGGATCGCGCTCGCCCTGGCCGCCATCGAGCCCCTGCTGGTCCCGGCCACCCTCCTGGCAGGGGTGCCGCTGTGGTTCGCGGGCCTCAGGAGCGGACGGGTGCTCTTCGATGCGCTGTTTCGGCTCACACCCGCCGAACGCGAACGCAGCTACCTGCTCGACGTCCTGACCACCCGCCGTGCCGCGAAGGAGGTCCGCGCCTTCGGCCTCGCCGGCTACCTGCGAGCACGGTGGGAGCAGCGCACCGACGAGCGCCTGGCCGAGATCAGGGTGACCGCGCGGCGGCGGCTGCGGATCACCATACTGGCCCGCCTCACCAGCGGCGTCGCGCTGGGATCGGTTCTGGGCCTGGTGCTGGCAATGGCCGCGACAGGTGAGATGGCCGTCGCCGACGCCGGTGCCGCCGCCACGGCGGTCCTGTTGCTCGGCGTACGGCTGCGTACCGCCGCCGCAGGCACCGACCTGCTCTTCGAGGCGGCTCCGTTCCTACAGGATCTGCAGGGATTCGTCGCGTTGGCTCCCGGATCATCACCGCCCCCGCAGCCGCCGAAGCTTCCGCAACTCGGGAAGGCCCCGCAGGCCCCGAGGTCACCGCCGTCCCCGCGGGCCCGTCCGGAGCCGGTCGGCTTCCGGCGGCTCAGGGTCGAGAACCTGACTTTCCGCTACCCGTCGGGACGGCAGCCGGCGTTGCGGAATGTCAGCATGGAGATCGGCGCCGGCCAGGTCGTCGCCCTGGTCGGTGAGAACGGCTCGGGGAAGACCACCTTGGCAAAACTGCTGTCCCACCTCTATCGGCCGCAGGCCGGGCGGATCCTGTACGACGACGTCGATGTGACCGGAGCCGATCCGGATCGGCTGCGCCATTCGATCGCGGTACTGTTCCAGGACTTCCAGCGCTACCTGCTCTCGGCCGCCGACAACGTCGGGATGGGCCGCTGGGAGAGAGCCGACGATCGTGCCGCCGTGACGCGGGCGGCCAGGGCGGCCGGTGCCCACGACCTCCTCGCCGCGCTGTCCCAGGGATATGAGTCGCTGCTGGGACCCGAGTTCGCCGGCGGCATCGACCTTTCCGGCGGGCAGTGGCAGCGTGTCGCCCTGGCGCGCGCCTTCTTCCGGGAGGCCCCGTTCATCATTCTGGACGAGCCCACCGCCACCCTCGACGCTCGGGCCGAACACCTGCTCTTCGAGCAACTGCGCACCCTGCTGGCCGGGCGGACGGTGCTGCTCATCTCTCACCGCTTCGCGACCGTACGGATGGCCGACCACATTTACGTACTCGATGGCGGCCGGGTGGCCGAGCACGGCACGCACGACCAGCTGATGTCCGCGGGAGGGCGCTACGCCGAGCTCTTCACCCTCCAAGCCGCGGGCTACCTTGATCCTCAGCCTCGAGACTCAGGGTGATGTCGGGTGTGCGCTGCGCGGGCTACCGGTAACCCCGCTTGAGCAGGTGCTTGGCTCCTGCCTCGAAGCCCTCGGGGCTGAGCAGTTCGAACCCGAAGGCGTCGGCGAGCCGGTCGGTGGTGTTGAAGGCGGCGCAGACCGCCAGCGCGTCCTGGACCTGCTGGGGTGAGACACCGGCGGCCAGCACTTCCCGCATGTCCTCGGCGCCGACCTTCCCCTCCCGGGTCAGCTTGCCGAGCATCCGCAGCGTTGCCCGCAGCGGCTCTGCGACGGGGGCCGATTCCAGGTCGGCCAGCACCGCCGCGACCCGTGGCCCGTCCTGGTACGCCTGCCTTGCGGTCGCGGTGTGCGCGCCGACGCAGAACGCGGACTCGTTCACCTTGGACACGTAAGCCGCCATCAGCTCCCGGTCGCCCACCGACCAGGCGGACGGTCCGCGCATCGCCTCGTGGGTGAACGCCTTGGCCCGGGCACCGTAGAAATCGGGCCGGTAGAAGACCAGCTTGGCGGCGTCCGGTACCGGGTGCCCGGAGAACAGCCGGATGAGCGCGAACAGCAGCTTGGTTCTGGGGCCGTAACCGTGGTTGAGGATGTCAAGTCGCATGATCCGGCCTCCCCTTGACGGTCGCTTCGGCCAGGGCCGCCAGTCCGGCTTCATACAGCCGGGCGGACTGGCCGACCGCGGCGCATATCACCAGTTCGAAAAGCTGGTCCTCGGTGCAGCCCGACGCCTTCGCCGCAGCCAAGTCCGCCTCGGTGACCTGCGCCGGCCTGTCGGCGACCTTGCCGATCAGCGCGTCTAATGGCGGGGAGAGGCCGTCGTTGCCGAAGGCACGCGCTCGCTGCTCCGCAGGTGCCCTGCCCTCCCCGTTCAGCACGCGATCCACCAGGGCTCGGTGCGCTCGCTTCTTGTCCTCATCCGGCACGGCGCCCTCCGCCTCCTTTGCAGCTGGGCCATCTGCCCTCTTGTATAAGACGATCGGCACGCCGCCGACCCCGACATGCAGCCGAAGAAAGCCAACCACCGACGAGATGTACCCGCAGGCCAGGCGGATATTTTCCCGGCGGTTGTCTCATGCGACCGCTTGAGCGAGCCGGGCGATCGCCGGCACCTGCATCCCGGACGCCGACGCCATGATGATCATTGGGGCGTGCCCGCCGGAGTCAGCGAATAGGACCAAACCAGACGCACAGTGAGCAAATTTTGTCCGGACGCCGGTCTAAGGTCGTGCCGGCACACAAGGAGGAGGACACCATGGGCACGATCCACATCGACCTGTTCGCGACGCTCGACCTGGTTGGCCAGGCGCCGGGTGATCCCGAGGAGGACCCCGACGGCTTTCCGTTCGGGGGATGGCAGGCGCCCTTGTTCGACGAGACGGTCGGCCGGCACGTCGGTGCCGGAATGGAGGGCATGGACGCTCTGCTGCTGGGCCGCAAGACCTACGACATCTTCGCCGCGTTCTGGCCGAACCAGGTCGACGGCGTCGACGGCGGGATCGCCACGCTGTTCAACAGCATCCCGAAGTACGTCGCCTCGCGAGGCAACCCGGATCTGGGCTGGACGGGCTCGACGCAGCTGGGACCCGACCTGGTGAGCGCCGTGCACGAGCTGCGTGGCAGGCATGAGCACGTCCACGTGATCGGAAGCCTGAACCTGGTGCAGACCCTCCTGCACGAGCGCCTCTTCGACCGGCTCGACCTGTGGGTCTTCCCCATCGTGCTCGGCGTCGGCAAGAAAGTGTTCGACGGCGGTACCGTGCCTGCCAACCTGGTGCTCCTCGAGCCGCCCGTCGCCTCGTCCAAAGGCGCTGTGCTCCTGCGTTACGGCCTGGGTGCGGGGACCCCCGGCATCGGGGACATGCGACGCGAAGACCGCGGCGTCGGTTCGAGCTGAACAGTGGCCCTATCGGTGGCGACCACGCCGCACCCGTACCGGCGGGTGAGCTCGGTCGGTGCTCGTTGCCCCCGCGGCTACTCGTGTGATCTCAGCGCGTCGGCCAGCTGCGCGACCGAATCGGCGGCGATGCGGTGACGGGACCGACCGGCCGGCCAGGTCGAGAATCCGTCGTCCTGCCAGCGCGGGACCACATGGAAGTGCAGATGCGGAACCGATTGTTCCGAGTCTGGGCCGCTGGCATGAAGGACGTTCACGCCTCCGGCGCCCAAAGTGATACGCATCGCCTTGGCCACGCGCTGGACCAAGGCCATAACGTCGGCAAGCGGGCGGGGCGGCGTGTCGAAGATATCAGCGTAGTGACCTGTTGGGATGACCAGCGTATGTCCTGGCGCGAGGGGACGCAGCGGCGCGAACGCGGCGACAGTAGCGTTACTCTCCATGCACGCGGAAACCAGGATGAGTGATGCGGAACTGGCCACCGCGCTGGCCGTCCCCGAAGAACTCCAACAGTTGAAGACGCTCGAACTGCCGGAGCATATCCAGCTCATCAGCGACAAGCTGCTGGACTACGTCGCGGCCCGCTTCCTCACCGACGACCCCCGATTCGAAAGTCGCGATGTCTGGGACGCGCTGAGAAGCGCTGCGGACACGGCGGCCGACCATTCATTCGCTCTGCACACCCCGGCGGGCGAGGTGGCACGCACCTGGATCGACTACGTCGGCCTCGGACTCGGCATCGAGGTCCAGGCTGGGGAACGCCCCCTATCTGCTGCCTGGATTCAGGCCTTCCACCTGGCGTTGATCGTTCGCAACGAGCGCACGCTACTGAAGCTGTACAAGGCAGTTCACCTTCTACCAGAAGGTTCCGAGGCCGCCTACGCCCGTGCGTTGGCTGCCCGGTGGGCGAGCACCCACGGTCTCGCCGCGCAAGGGACCGTCTCCGTCGAGGCAACGGATGGCAGGACGGCCCTGCTCCGCTCACTCGTACAGAACGATCACTCGGACTTCAACGAGCGGTTGGGCGCGGCGCTCGAACGGTACCGGCTACTTGCGGGAACGTGCGTCCGTGACCGGATCGCGTGGGGCCCGCTGGCGTTGGCGGCACTCGCTCACGACAGCGGCGTGACCATCGAGGTCGAGTCCGGTTACCTTCCGGCCCGTCTGGTGACCGGGAACGGCCCCAAGGAGGCCGAGCCCGGGGCCCGGATCCCTCGTCCACCGTTCACCATGGACAACGTCAACGCCTACATCCGTTCGCGGGACAAGGCCGCGCGCAAGGACATCAAGCGTCTCTTCGAGTGGGGCGGTGACTGGCTGGACTTCGCCCGTGACCGGTTCCAGGTCGCCGCTCTCCGCTCGCTCGCCGACCCGGCCGCCGCCGACCCTCGCCAATGGACCGACCTGGTCATGGCCGGCCAAGCCGCATGCGCCGCGTTCGAACTCACGGTGCCGCGCGGAACCCAGGTGGAGATCACCCTCGCCGGACGGACCGGAACGCTGGCGGCGGACGGCCCCACCAGCGCCACCACACCGCTGGCCTACACCAGGGCGGCCGCTCTGGCGCTGGCCACCCGGTCGGACGATGCGCTCCACGCCCTGAGCCGCGTGAGCGACGAGGTACTCCAAGAGAACCCGTACCCGCACGTCACCGCACGCTTCGCGCGAGCGTTGCGGACCCACCTGTCCGGCGATGACCCCCGCCCGCACGTGGATGCAGGATTGGCCATGATCGGAGACGGCGCACACTGGGATTGCTTGTTCAGGCCACCCCTGTTGCTCTTCGACCGCCTACTCGCGAACGATCCGAACGGCTTCAACCGGACGTTGGCCGAGGCGTTGGACCGCTACCGGCAATACTTCTCGGTCGGTGACCGGAACGGCGACATGGATGGCCTGATCGCGATCGAAGCACTCGGCCTGTCCTGCGCGGCCCACGACCGCGGATGGACGATCGAGGTCGAATCCGACTACCTGCCGTCCCGGATCGTCGATGGCTCTTGGACCCGGACACCCTCAGACTTCGCCCGGTTCGGCTGAGCACGGCGACCTAACGTTAGCGAACGGCGGAAAATCGACGATGCGCGCGCAACGACGCTCGAATTCTGAGCCCCTGCGGATTCGCGGGTCGCGGTGACGCACGGCACGGTCCGTGACGACGAGGCAACGCGTGCACTGCGTGCCCCCCGCCGACAGCATGACGATCTTCCTGAGCCGCGTGGTGGACGCCTTCCGTACCGGCTCCTGGGAATTCGATGAGCCTATGCTCAGCGATGCCCGGACCCTCGACCACCTCATCCAGGCACGCTGACGGTTCCTGACCACCCCGCACCTGACCCGTGACGAACACCCGGGGCGGCCCGTCCCTCCCCCTGTGACGCAGTCGAGAGGCCCACTCCATGCAGAACGCCGCAACTCACCGTGCGGATCGTCTGGATCTGCCGACACCGCAGCTTTGGAGCGCAGTCGGCTCTTGCGGTCAATCCGCGGTCCGCAAGATTGCTCACCGCTACTTTGCCCCTGTAGCCATAGGAGTTCTAAGCCAACGAGGAGGAACGGGATGTCATATCCGGACGCTCTCTACCTAAGTGACAAGGGCGAGATCACCGGCAGGCTCCGCACTGCGGACACCGCGCCGGACCTGTCGATCGGCGGGCGTACGAGGGTGCACTACTTGGCGACCGGCGCGAGCACCGGCGGCCAGTACGGGCTCTACCGGTGGGAGATGGGTGCCGAGCCGTCAGGGGGAGGAGCGCACTTCCACAAGACCTTCTCCGAATCCTTTTTCGTCCTGAGCGGGACGGTCAGCCTGTACAACGGTGAACGCTGGGCCAGCGGCTCTTCTGGCGACTTCCTCTTCGTGCCCCCAGGAGGGATTCACGCGTTCCGCAACTCGGACGGACCGGCCACGATGCTGGTCCTGTTCGCCCCGGGCGCACCCCGCGAGGCCTACTTCGAGGAACTGGCCGAGATCGTGGCGAGCGGGCGGCAGCTCAGCGAGGCGGAATGGACCGACGTCTACCACCGCCACGACCAGTACATGGTCTAAGCGGCCCATTCCGCCCCCCGACCTGGGCTTACGGCGTGGCGAGCGCCTCCGTGGGGGAGAGGCGGGAGGCGCGGATCGCCGGGTAGAGACCGGCCAGGGCGCCGATGGCGAGGGTCGCGCCGACGCCGCCGAGCACCGCCCAGGCCGGTACGACGGTCGGCCAGCCCTGGTAGAGGGCGTAACCGGAGGTGACCGCGGTGCCCAGCAGCGCGCCACCCGCGCCGCCGAGGGCGGAGAGCAGCAGCGACTCGGAAAGGAACTGGGTGCGGATCTGGCCGCGGGTCGCGCCGAGCGAGCGGCGCAGGCCGATCTCAGAGCGCCGCTCCAGCACCGAGATGACCATGGTGTTGGCCACCCCGACGCCGCCTACGAGCAGCGCCACCGCGCCCAGACCGAGGAGCAGCCCGGTGAACGCCTCGCCCGCGGCCTGCTTGGCGGCGAGCGCGTCAGAGGGGCGGGAGACCTCGACCTCGTTGGGTGCCTCCGGGTTGGCGGTGGCACCCAGCACGGCGCGGACCTGCTCGACGTTCGCGTCCTCAGAGCGGGTGTAGACGGTGGTCGGATGCCCGTCGAAGGCCAGACTGGACTCCGCCGCCGGCCAGCCGACCAGCGCCGCGGTGTCCAGTTCGGGCGCGAGCGGGGCCGGGGCGAGGATGCCCACCACGGTGAACATCTCGCCGCCGATGAGCACCTGGGTGCCGGGGCCGGCGTGGCCGATCCCGAGCCGTTCCGCGGCGGTCGCACCGAGCACCGTCGCCGGGTACGTGCCGGTGGCGGCGTTCAGCCAGGTTCCGCTCCTGACCTGCGCGCCGATGGCTTCGCGCAGGTCGGTGCGGGCGGCGTAGGCCGCGATCCCGCTGGTCTCGGCCTCGGGGATCTTGCTGTTGCGGTACACCTTCGCGCCGTCGATGAGGCCGATGGCCGACACGGCGTGCACCGGCGCGACCCGGCCCACCATCGCCTCGGCCTCGGTGGGCAGCTGGGCCGCCTCGCCGGTCAGGGTCGTACCGGGTGAGACGGTGAGCAGGTTGGTGCCCAGTGACGCCAGGGTGCGGTCGAGTTCGGCGCGGGAGGAGGACGAGATGCCGACGACCGCGACCATCGCGGCGATGCCGATGGCGATGCCCAGCGCGGAGAGGAAGGCCCGCATCGGGCGGGTGCGCAGGCCCACCGCGCCGACCTTGACCACATCGCGTGGCCACATCCGGGCCGGTCGCAGCACGTCTTTCCTCTGGGGGGACGACCCCCCAGACCCCCTGGCAACGGCTCCGCCGACATTCCTCGCTCCGCTGCGGATGTCGGGGGTGGCCATCAGCTCACCCCCGACACGGCGACGTCGTGCTGCAGGGAGTCGGCCACTACCCGGCCGTCGCGCATCCGCACCTGCCTGGGCAGGCCGTCGGCGATCTCCCGGTCGTGCGTGATGATCACAACGGTGGTGCCGGCGGCGTGGAGCTCCCGCAGCAGGCGCATCACACCGGCCCCGGAGGCGGAATCGAGGGCGCCGGTCGGCTCGTCGGCGAGCAGCAGCGGGGGTTCGCCCGCCACGGCGCGCGCGATGGCGACGCGCTGGCGCTCGCCGCCGGACAACTCGTGCGGCTCGTGGTCCATGCGGTGGCCGAGGCCGACCCGCTCCAGCGCCGCTGCGGCGCGGCGGCGGCGCTCGCCGGACCGCAGTCCGGAGTACAGGAGCCCGTCGGCCACGTTGTCCAGCGCCGGAGTGCCCGCTGCGAGGTGGAACTGCTGGAAGACGAAGCCGATGCGGCTCGCCCGCAGCGCCGACAGTTTGGCGTCGGAGAGCGTGCCCACGTCGTATCCGTCGATGTGCACGCTGCCCGAGGTGGGCCGATCGAGGGTACCGAGCACGTGGAGCATGGTCGACTTGCCGGAGCCGGACGGGCCCACGATGGCGACGAGTTCGCCGCCGCCGATGTGCAGCGAGACACCGGCGAGCGCCGTGACGCCCCCTGGGTAGACCTTCGTCACGTCGGTCAGGAAGATCATTTCGGCATCCCCACTGTCGTGCCCTCGGCGATCCCGTTCCCGGATATCTCCACCTGGCCGCCGGCGAAGAGGCCGGTGGTGACCGGGACGTACGTCGTCGTGGCACCCTTGACGACCTCCACGCCGAAGCCCCCCTCCTGTAGCGCCAGCAGCGCGGCGACCGGCACGGTGAGCACGTCCTTGCGCGTACCGGCGGTGAAGGTGACGTCGACCGAGGCCAGGGCGTAGGCGTCGGCGGCCTTCTGGGCCTTCTTGTCCTTGAGCTCCACGACCACCTCGACCTTGGTCTGCGGTTCCGCATCCTGGCCGCTGCCCGGCTGGATCACCGTGGAGACCTCGTCGATCCTGCCCTTCACGGTGCTGTCGTCGGGGAGCGTGACCTCGACGGCCGCGCCCTTCTTGGCCAGCCGCTGGTCGGTGGCCTCGAGTTCCACGGTGACGGCCTTTTCGGTGCCGGTGTAAGAGAGCACCTTGCGGCCGGGGGCCGTCGGATCCCCCTCGCTCGCCTCAAGGCTCTCCACACGGATCGCGCCGGGAGCGAACATCACGCGCCCGAGCTCGACCGCCCCGGTCTCCTCAAGGCCCTTGTCGTCCTGCCACTCCCGCACGGCCTCGGCCGTGTCCTCGGTGTACTCGTCGTCCTCGGTGAACCCGTCGTACCCGAGCGCCTTGAGGTTCCGTTCGAGCTGGCGTACGTCCGCACCCTCAATGCCCGGCTTCAGGGCGCGGTACGCGGGTTTCGGCCCGTACATCAGCATCACCGGTTTGTCGTCCACCTCGTACAGTGCGCGGCCGCGGGTGATCGTGCTGCCGCTGTCGGGCAGGGTGGTGAGCGTGCCGGGCAGCCGGCTGGTAGCGGAGGTCGCCAGGCCGAAGCCGAGCTCCCCGTCGGCGGTCTGGGTGTCCTTGAGCGTCTGCCGGGTCACCTCGGCGGTCTTCGGCGGCAGCGCGCTCGCCTTCTTGCCGTCCGCTGAGCCGCCGCCGCCGAGGCCAAGCGTGGCGGCGGCCGCGGCGCCCGCGGCCACGACGACGAATGCGACGGCGATCCGCTTGCCGCGGCGCTTTCGCCGGCGTGGGCGCCTCTCCTCCAAGGGTGCCCGGTCCGCCGGGTCCGCCCGGTCCTCGACGGTGGCTTCGTCCGTCACGGCTTCGCTCCGGCGCCCGAGCCGCCCGCGAGGATTTCCTGGCACTGCTTCTGGGCATTCTGGAAGTCCGGGTCGTCACCCACCTCGGGGCCGATCTGGACCCCACGCTGGCCCGGCTTGGGGTCGGGGAACTTCTCCACGCCGTTCTTGCGCATGCACTCGGCGAACTTGCGGCCCCTCTCCTCCGCCTGTGGGTCCGACCCCGGGGCGGCGTTCGCCATCGAGTTGTACTGCTGGCAGGCCTTCATGGCCTTGTCCACCGTCGCCCTGTCGACGCCCGAATTCTTGTCGAACTTAAGCATCTGGGGCTTGCCGGGCTCCGGATCCGGGATGTCCACGCCGTTCTTTCGCATGCACTCGGCGAACTTCACCCGCATCTCATCCGGGTTCAGGCTCGCTGCGGCGTCGGCGCCGCCGCCGTTCGTCTTGCCGCCGTCCACCGTGGCCACCCCGCCGCCGTCGTCGTCCGAACCGCACGCGGTGAGGGCAAGGGTCAGCACCAGCGGCAATGCCGCCAGAACGCTGCGGGTCCGCAGTCGCATCGTGTCGTCTCCCTGTAACGGGCCGGAGATGTTCCGGCCGAACGCAAGCGATGCAACTCGACCGCATGTTTCCTCTCTGTTTCTCCCCTCCGGTCTTCCCCGGTTCCCCGGCCGGCGGATGGCCGTCAAGACGATCGCTAACGGAAAGGAAACGCCGTGATAGGCACCATGGGCCGTGAGGCTGCCCCGCGCCTGAGATGGAGCGGTCCTCGCCCATGGGAAAGGAACGGGACGGATGCGGGTGCTGGTGGTGGAGGACGAGCCGTTGCTCGCCGACGCGATCGCGGAGTGGCTGCGTGACGAGACTCACGCCGTCGACCTCGCCTACGACGGCGAAGCGGCGCTGGAGCGCGTCACCGTCAACGACTACGACGTGGTCGTTCTCGACCGGGACCTTCCCGCCGTACACGGCGACGACGTCTGCCGCGAACTCGTCGAGGCCGGGTCGGCCGCGCGGGTGCTGATGCTCACCGCCGCGGCCGAGATCACCGACCGTGTCACCGGCCTCAGCCTTGGCGCCGATGACTACCTCACCAAGCCCTTCGCCTTCCCCGAGCTCGCCGCCCGCGTTCTGGCGCTCGGGCGGCGTTCCCGTCCGGCCGCGCCGCCGGTGCTGCGGCGCGCCGGCATCACCTTGGACCCGGCGCGCCGCGAGGTGTTCCGGGACGGGCGCTATGTCCCGCTATCGAAGAAGGAGTTCGCCGTGCTTGCCGAACTGCTGCGCGCAGACGGGGCCGTGGTCTCCGCCGAACGGCTACTGGAGAAGGCGTGGGACGAGCACGCCGATCCCTTCACCGGTGCCGTCCGGCTCACCATCCTCAAACTGCGCCGCAAGCTCGCCGACCCGCCCGTCGTCGAGACCATCACGGGAGTGGGGTACCGGATATCGTGAGCCTGCGGAAGCCGCTGCCGCGCGGCCTCACCCTGCGGGCCCGGCTGACCCTGATCTTCGGCGGCCTGTTCCTCGTCGCCGGAATGGTGCTGCTCGGCGTCACGTACACGCTGTTCAACCAGCAGCTCACCCGGCCCGGACAGCGGGTCCTCGTTACGGATACGGTCGCCGAGCCCACCCCCTCCGCCACGGAGTCCGGTGCACCCACGAAGAAGCAGCTGTTCGCATACACCGGGGACGGCGAAATGCCCACCAGTGCCGATCCCGAGGAACTCCAGCGGTGGATGAACGACCAGCGGGACAGGCTCCACGACGCGGCGACGACCTCCCTCATCACCCAGGGCGCGATCGCGCTCGTCGTGGTCGGCGGCGCGGCGGCGGGCATCGGCTGGCTCATCGCCGGCCAGGTGCTCGCCCCGCTGCACCGGGTCACCGACACCGCCCGGCGGATCGCCGCGGCCCCGGCAGCCGACCGGAAGCTGCACGAGCGGATCGCCCTGCGCGGCCCCGACGACGAGGTCAAGGAACTCGCCGAAACCTTCGACATCATGATCGAGCGGCTTGACCGGTCCTTCGACGGGCAACGCCGCTTCGTCGCCAACGCCTCACACGAACTGCGTACCCCCCTCACCCTGGGCCGCGCACTGGTCGAGGTGGCCATGCACCGCAAGTCGGCCTCTGAGGACGTCAAACAGCTCGGCGAGACCCTGCTGGAGATCAACTCCCGGCACGAGCGGCTCATCACCGGCCTACTGCTGCTGGCCCGCTCGGAGAACGAGGTCACCGAACGGGCGCCGGTCGACCTGGCCGACGTCGTCGGCCACGTGGCAGCGCAGACCGCCCTCGAGGCGAAACAGGCCGGGATCACCGTGTACGAGGAGCCGGGCGAAGCGCCCACCGCAGGCAACGCGCTGCTCCTCGAACGACTGGTGCAGAACCTGGTGGAGAACGGGATCCGGCACAACATCGGAAACGGTGGCTGGGTACGGGTCACCAGCCGCACCCGGGACGGCGACGACGGCGACGACCGGGTCGAGCTGGTGGTCAGCAACTCCGGTCCCGTGGTACCGCCGTACGAGATCCCGGCGCTCTTCGAGCCGTTCCGCCGGCTGGACACCGACCGACTGGTCACCGCCAAGGGCACCGGACTCGGCCTGTCCATCGTGCGTTCCGTCGCCCGCGCCCACGACGGCGAGGTCACCGCCCGCGCGCGCGAGGACGGCGGCCTGGCAGTGACGATCACCCTGCCCGGCTGCCCCCACGACAGTACGACGGAACAGAGATGACGAACAAAGCGACCACCCGAAGCCTCCACTGGATCATGGAACGGACGCCATCTTTGGTCATTTCTTCGGTGCCGTACCGGCGAGCGCTGCGGAGATCTGCTTCTTCAGCCAGGGCTCCACATAGCCCATACCGGCGTTGGTGAGGTGTACGCCGTCGCCGTCGGGGTAGAGTCGCTGGCCCGTCGGCGTGTATTGCAGGCACTTGCCGTGTGGGCACAGGAAGGCGTCCAGGTCGACGAGGTGCACATTTGGGGTTGCCTTCGCGACGTACTGGCCTACCACCTTGTTGAAACAGATGCCCCAGTCCGCGTTGATGGCGCCATTCTCGCGCCGCTCGTTCATCAGCAGGATCTTCGCCTGTGGTGCTTCCTCGCGCACGAGATCGACGGCAGTGGCCAATTGTTTCAGATAGCGAGTGCGGTAGGCGGGGTGACAGGGGGTAAGCCAGGTGCCGCGGATGTTCTGCTCGGCGGCGTCCCAGCCGACATGGATGAGGACCGCGTCCGGACCGGAGTTCTCTAGCTGGTCTTTCCAGAAGGTTTCCCACCGACGGCAGGCATCCCAGTTGACGAGGACCTTGTTGACCTTGTCGCGCACCTTGTCCGGCGACATCACGCCGCAACCGCCTTGCCCGCCGTCGGCCACGGCGAAACCGTCCCCGTGCTTGCTGAGGGCGGTGGAGAAGTCCTCCGCCATTGAGTCGCCCAGCGTGAGCACCAGAGGTTTCCCGTCGGGACGCATTGAATCCGCGACGTAGGCGGGGAGGTAGTACGCGCTGAAGCCCACCACGAGGGCGACCGTCGTGAACAGCGGTATCGCGCGGGACGCGCGCCACTCACGTACCCGGACCTGCTCGATCGAGTAGTGCATGACCATCGATGTCAGCCAGGTGAGACCGGTCCCCAGGATGAACAGCGCCCACGGTCTCAGGTCGGGCCACGCCATCAGCAGCAGCCAGTAGACCGGCAGATGCAACAGATAAATGGTGTAGGAGATCTGGCCGATCTCCATCAGCGGTTTGAGGGACAACGCCTTCACCAGCGGCCCCCGCTCGATGCACAGCGACGCGGTCAGCACCCCTATCAGCAGCGCGACGAGAGCCAAGCCCCCTTGGTACAGCCACGCATCGTGATAGGTGCTGACCTTGACGCTGAAGAAGACGATGCCGACGAATGAGCTCAGGCCGACCACGGTGAGCAGTGCGGTGACGGCGCCGCTCGGTTGCCTGCCACGGCGTGCCGTACGCCGCTGCGCCAGATACACCACGAAGGCTGCGGCGGCACCGGCCATGAACGCCACCGCTCGGGTGTGCGTGGCCAGGTAGAGGAAGTCGCTGTTGCTGCCATTCCATAGATACGGAGCCACGCCGGCGGATCCGGCGAACAGCAGAACGGTCAGCACGGCGACGGGTAGCACCGCTCGGCGAAACAATGCGAAGGCCACTACGAGTACGAGTGGCCAGACCACATAGAACTGCTCGGTGATGCTGAGCGACCACATGGCCGACAGCGGGCTGATCGTCCCGAAGTGGTCCCAGTACGAGTCGCCGCGAGCGATCTGGGCCCAGTTGGCGACCTGCAGTACCGACCCGAGGGCCTGGTCAGAGATGCTGCGGGCCTCTTTCAGGGGGCTGGTGACGTATGCCACGGCGACGACCAGACCGAGGGTGATCATCAGGCCTGGCATCAGCCGCTTGAACCGGCGCCGGTAGAAGGCCGCGACTCGGATGCGGCCGTTCCGTTCCACTTCGCGAATCAGCAGCAGGGTGGTCAGGAATCCGGATAGCACGAAGAAGGCGTCCACGCCGAAGAGGCCGTTCCTGAACCAGTTCGTGTGGTACAGCAGCACCGAAAGGATTGCTATGCCACGCAAACCGTCCACGGCCGCGTACCGGGCCATGGCGCGAGTAGCGGTCGGCCTCTCCTCCCGTTGAGGAGGCGCCGGGGCAGGCCGGGGTTCCCGGGCCGGAACTGCTTGTGACCGCTGGTACGGATGTTGGGCTGACCCGTATCGCTGGTCATGGCCCTGGTCATGGCCCTGGCCCTGGCCGTGGCCGTCGGCGGGCCCCCAGTGTTGTGCAGGGCCCCAGTGGTCGGTCGGTGGCTGGCCACGCATGGTGAGGCGCTCTCCGAATCAGGCGTCAGACAGGTCTGGTGAAGGGAAGCCCTGGTTCATGCGCGTGCCGCGGAGATTCGTACGCCCTGCGCGGGAAGCACCACTCGGCAGTCGATCCGCAGGCCAGGAGTTAGTTCGTTGTCGGCTCCCACCTCGGCGCCGTCTCCTATGACGACGCCGTCCAGTGTGGTGCCAGGGCCGATGCCGGCGAGACGCCCCACGACCGAGCTGTGCACCAGGGCGCCCTTGGCGATGTGTGCTCCCGCGAGTACCACGCTGCCCTTGACCACGGCGCCATCCTCGACCCGCGCGCCCTCACCGATGACCGTGCCGCCGCTGATCTGGGCGCCCGGGTGCACTGAAGCACCAGGTAGTACCAGAGCCTCACCCGGTGGCCCGGGCAGTGCCGGCGAGGCCACCAGACCGCGCACCAGGTCGGCCGACCCCTGGATGAAGGCGGCGGGGGTGCCCAGGTCGAGCCAGTAGCCGTGGTCCACCACGCCGCGTACGTACGCCCCCGAAGCAAGCAGTCCGGGAAACGTCTCCCGTTCCACCGAGACCACCCGGCCGGCCGGAATTCGGTCCAGGACCGAACGGGTGAAGACGTAGCAGCCTGCGTTGATCTGGTCGGTGACGATGTCCGCGGAATGCTCCGGCTTCTCGAGGAAGTCCAGCACCCGGCCGTCTCCGTCGGTCGGTACGAGGCCGAAGGCGCGCGGATCCGCGACCCGGGTCAGATGCAAGGTGACGTCGGCACCCGAATACCGGTGCCCGTCGCGCAGGCCCGCGATGTCGAGGCCCGAGAGGATGTCACCATTGAAGACCAGCACCGGCTCGTCGGGCCCGCATGCGAGGCGTTCCGCGGCATTGCGGATCGCGCCTCCCGTGCCAAGCGGCTGCGGCTCGCTGATGTACTCGATTCGGATTCCCACCTTCTGGCCGTCGCCGTACTCCTTTTCGAAGAGCTCGGGCAGGTAGGAGGTGGCGAGCACGATGCGGGTGACCCCGGCGGCGGCGGCGCGCTTCAACTGATGAGTGAGGAAGGGAACTCCCGCGACGGGCAGCAGCGGCTTGGGGGTGTTGCTGGTCAGGGGGCGCAGTCGCGTTCCCTGACCGCCCACGAGAAGGATGGCTTCAGTCATTGTGGGTGCCGGGTCCTGGGTAGTCGGAGGTGAAGCAGGTGCGGATGGCCTTTTCGCTTCGGGGACGGCCCGCGAAGTCGAGACGGGAGGCAGCCCTGTCGTCGGGCGGGGTGTTGGGGTCGTCATCGAAGTAGATGGACCACCAGTAGACGCCGCTCATCTTGCGTTGCTGAACGATCCTGCAGATCGCCGTGTACCAGTTGGCCTGGACGTTCGGGTTCACCGCCCGCCGTGTGTAGAAGTCACCCGGCGCGTGGTAGGCGCCGTTCATCGCCCCGATGCCCGCCTCGGAAAGGACGATTTTGGGCAGAGGGCCGCGTTTCTTCTTGTCCAGCCAGGTGTTCCAACCCGCGACCAAGGTGTTGACCGATGCGGTGTCCGGTACCTTGATCGGGAAGTAGGCGTCGACACCCAAATGATCCACTGGCATGTTGACGTGGCCTGCCACGTAGTTGTCCCAGTTGGCGTCGTATGCGATCTCACCTGAATAGATCTTCCCCGCCTTGGAGACCAGCGATTTCCAGTGGGGATCGCCCTCCATGGAGTTGAGTTCGGTACCGACCACAACGGTGGTGACCTTCGATTTCTGGGCCATTTGGAGATAGGGCGCGAGGAATCTCGAGTACGACACGAACCAGGCGCCTCGGCTCGCCGGCTCGATGCTCCCGCGCCAGCCCCTGGGGGGGTTGAGGGATTTCTCGTCCATGATCGGCCGGATGGTGGTGCGCAGTCCCGCATCATTGAAGACCTGCAGCACTCGCGCCATGCGCTGCGGGGAAGGTGTCTTGGCGCCGCGCGAGATCGTCGTCGACGTGATTCCGCCGGTGTAGAGGGGGAAGGAGATGCTGACGGCGTTGGCATGCAGGCCGATCAGGTAGTCGGCCAGTTCTCCGGCCTTGCGCTCGATGTACGCGTTCGACTGCTTGCGATTCTCCTCCCAGTAGGTCTGTACGCCCCATTGGGGCATGCCGGGCTTCCATATTCGGTCGACGCGGACACCCCGCCCCGTTGGCTGCGTGTTGGTGGGCGAGGTGGAGGCCGGGTCGGCCTTCTTGGACTGGTCGCCGACGACGAGATGCGGCATCGCTGAGCCGTTTTGCCAGCGCACAGGGTGGCTACCGAGTATCAGGGGTGCCGCGATGACGACGGTCAGGACGAAGACGGGCAGGGCCGCGAGCAGCGGCAGCTTGGAACGACGCTTCATCAGTAGGTTGCTTCCCGGCGGCTAGGCAGGCTTGGCGATCACGACGAACTTGTTCTCTTCGCGGCGCACGAACTTCAGGAAGCCTCTGAAACCGCCGAGGCCTTCGAGAACCGAGAAAACCGGGATGAGGGCGACCACGGCCATCGGCTCCCACCACTTGCGCCTGCCGTTGAGGGAAACGAGCGCGTTGAGCCGCAGCCCCTCCCAGTAGGTCCAGATGACGTACGCGAAGTTGAGAGACCACAGCACGATGACGGACTGGGCCACGGGTGAGGTGTTCAGGTCTCCGGTGAGCCAGCCGACGAAAAGGACGGCCGCGATGTGCTGTAGCGGACCCAGAATCCAGGTCGCCACGCAGACGCCGAGGAACCAGCGGTACCGCAGTGGGATGGTCCGGTTGAAACACAGGGCGACCAGCCCCCATGCCCAGCGTTCGCGCTGCTTGACGAAGTCGCGGGCCGTGGCCGGCGAAGCCCCGTAGCAACGACCGTTGAACCAGTCGCTGCGGCCTGGATAGCGACGGCAGAACGTCAGGGCCAACTGAGCGTCCTCGACGATCGCCTTGGGCCCGAAATCCCATCCGATGGTGGCCTCGATGGATGCCCTGAGCACCAGCAGTTCACCGTGCACACCGGCGACCGGCGTACCCATGCCGGTGAGCGCGCGGAACCGGGCGATGTCGTCTGCCGGCCGGACGGCGTCGGCGAGCCAGGTGAAAAGGTTGACCGCGTTCTCGCGCGGATAGGTGAGGATGCCCTGCGCCATGTGCTTGGCCTTGTCGGGGTGTTCCCGGCGCTGGCGGTTGATGAACTGGGCCAGGGCGGCCGCCGTGTCCGGGCCCACGCCGGTGTCGTCGTCCATGTGCAGCACCCACACGTTGTCTTGCGCTTCGCGCTCGGCGATCCGCAGCTCATGGGAGTAGTGGTTGGCTCGGGCCTTGAACCGGGTGCCGTTGGGCGTCCGGTAGGGCTTGGGTACGGTCACCACGCGGATCAGCCGGCTGGACATGCCGAGCCTGTCGATCGCCGCGGCCGCCTCGCACCCTTCCTCGGTGAGGACGTCCACTCTCATGTACGGGAAGTACTCCGGCAAATGCTCCACGTAGGAGAGTACAGAGCGTTCCAGCGCCGGGTAGGTGTCGTGCCGTCCGATCGTCGGCACCAAAACGATCAAGAAGTCCTTCTCGACGGGTGCGGGAGGCACCATCTTCGAACTGCCCCGGATGCGCCGCCGGATCAGCAGGGCGCCCTGAATGCCGACGAGCACACCGATCACCGGGAGTGACCACACGAGGGTCAGCACCCAGCTCAACGGGGACTTGCTGGGCTGGTATGACCAGAGCCCGAAAGCCAGCAGCACCAGAAACGGCATCAGGAACGGCCAGATGCCCGGCTTCCAGGCGGAGGTTCGTTGGGCGAGCCTCGTGGTGTTCCGGGAGTGGGCGTGGAGCCCCCCGGCAGCAGTAGTTGACATCGTGCGGTTCGGCCTTCTCGACGTTGAGCGGGGTGGCTCGGATAGGACGCCTACAGGGGTGGCCAAGGGCGCCGGACAGGTCTCCTGCTGCCCCTCGTGTGCAGGTTGAGTCCCACCACCCCGAACAGTCGCTCAGCTCACCCTGCCCCCCGGCTCCATCTACTCGCTGGCCGAACATCCGTAACATAGCAGGCAAAACTTATATAGACGGATATATCGCCCACATCGACCGTGTAACGCGAGGGCGATGGCGAGGCTCCGTCGCTATTACTTACAGCGTCTCTGTGGCCGGATTTGTCACAGCCGTTGACTGAACTGGTCGGAGCGCCGCCCACAGGACGCCGAAGGCAGGAGGTACGGGCGGCGGCGTCGGCGGCGCCTGGGCGCGCTAGCGCACGCTGGAGGCCGGTTACCCCATCTCAGCGGCCATGGGCTCAACGGCGATGGGCTCGGTGATCGCTCTGCCGTTCATTTTCGACGTTTGTGCGGCTTCGCGCGATGGCCTTTGGGGCGTGGGACCGGCTTTTGGTGCACGGTGGGCGATTCACGGAGGGCATTTTCGGGTGTGTGGGAGGTGGTCGGGGCTGGTTGGCTCTGGATCACTGTCGGCTGATGCGCTGGCGCTGACGGCCGGGCCAGCGAGCCGAGCACTGCGGCCAGTAGGGCGATCGCAAGTCCACCGAGCACGAGCGGAAGCCTTCGGTGGAGCCGTGGCGGCTCTTGGGCGGCGGGATGGGCCAGCACCTGGGTTGCGGTTCGTACGGGCCGTCCCGCCGGCTCCGCGTGTGTGAAGGAGTGACCGACCACGGTTGGGGCAGAGAATGCGGTCGGCCGGCCGCCTGCCCTGCTCCGATCGGGGATCGCGGGCGTGGGCTCTGCCCGCAATCGGGCGGCCCGGTCGGCGACGGCCGCTGCGTCGGCCGGTCGCATCGCCGGGTTTTTGGCAGTCAACGAGAGCACGAGGTCACGGAGCCCGGACGGTACCGCCGCAGGCAGCGTCGGGAGCGGTGCATCGCGATGCGCGAGAAGCACGGCAGCGGCGGGCCCTTGGTAGGGAGGACGACCGGTGAGTGATTCGAAGGCGATGATGCCCAGGGCGTACAGGTCGCTGGCGGTTGTGGCCTGCATGCCTGAGGCCTGCTCCGGCGCAAGGTACAGCGGCGTGCCCAACAGCGTCCCGGTCCGGGTCAACGGGATGGCGTCCACCGCCCGGGCGATCCCGAAGTCGGTGATCTTGATCGACCCGTCGCGGCCGAGCAGCAGGTTTCCCGGCTTGATATCGCGGTGCACGAGTCCGGCGGCATGCGCCACGGCCAGCGCCGACGCGACCGCAGCGAGGACGTCCAACACATGCTCCGGGCTCAGCGGAGCGTCCCGGGCGATCGTCGCCGACAGGGATTCACCGTCCACGTATTCCATGACGAGGTAGGGCGGCGTATCGCTCGTCCCGTCGTCATAGTCGAAGAGCTGGGCCACTCCTGGATGGGACAACCTAGCGGCATGCCGGGCTTCACGGTGGAATCGGTCGCGGAACTCCACGCTGTCGGCGTACTCCGCGCGCAACAGCTTCACTGCGACCTGGCGGCCGAGCGCGGTGTCCTCCGCGCGCCAGACTTCGCCCTGCCCGCCCGCGGCGACGCGCTCGATCAGTCGATAGCGGTTGCCCAGCACCGTTGTTTCGCCAGTTATGAACGTCATCGGCGAACCACGATAACGGAGGCGGCCTGCCCCGCCCTGAAGACGCCGTGCTGGAGCTATGGCATTGGTGTGACCCGCGTATGCGCCGGTGCGCTGCGCACCCGAGGAAACGCACTGGTCAAGCCTGAGTGACCCGGGTGCGGTCGCATCTGGCGGCCTTTGGATTGGATCTGTTCGAACGCTGGCAGGAGCACGGAGAACGTCCCGACGACGCGTGGGCGCTCACCACGCTGGGCTCGCTCGGCGATGACGAGGCCGCGCGCCGCCTCACCCCGATCATCCGCGCCTGGCCGGGCGAGAACGGTCACCACAAGGCCGTCAAGGGCGTGGACGTCCTCGCGCTGATCGGCTCCGAGACGGCGCTGATGCTGCTCGACGCCATCGCGCGGAAGGCGAAGTTCACCGGCCTCAAGGAGTACGCGCAGTGGAAGATGCACGTGGTCGCCGACGGGCTCGGCCTCAGCGGTGAGCAGCTCGCCGACCGGCTCGTGCCGACCTTCGACCTCGACGCCGACGGGGGCATGACGCTCGACTACGGGCCGCGCCGGTTCCGTGTGGGCTTCGACGAGGCGCTCAGGCCGTACGTGACCGACGAGGACGGCAAGTGGCTCAAGGCCCTGCCCAAGCCGGGCGCGAAGGACGACTCCGGGCTCGCCCCCGATGCCTACCGGGCATTCGGCGAGCTGAAGAAGAACGTGCGGACGGTCGCGGGCGACCAGATCAAGCGGCTCGAACAGGCGATGGTCACGGGCCGCACCTGGACGCTGGAGGAGTTCGGCGACCTGTTCGTGCGGCACCCGCTGATCTGGCACATCGCGCGGCGGCTGGTGTGGACATGCGACGGCGTGCCGTTCCGGCTGGCCGAGGACCGCACGTTCGCCGACGTCGGGGACGAGACGCTGGCCCCGGCCTCCACCACGGCGGTGATCGCCCTGGCGCATCCGCTGACTCTGGGGGAGACACTGGACGCCTGGTCGGAGGTGTTCGCCGACTACGAGCTGACCCAGCCGTTCCCACAGCTCCGACGCGCGGTGTACGGGCTGACCGAGGAGGAGCGGGAGGCCGTGCGGCTGGCCCGCTTCGAGGACGTGAGCGTGCCGTTCGGCAAGGTCCTCGGCCTGACGCGACGCGGCTGGGAACGCGGTCAGCCCCTCGACAACGGCACCGAACGGTGGATTTCCCGGCCCGTGCCAGGCGGCCTCCACCTGGTCGTCAACCTCGACCCCGGCATCCAGGTGGGCATCGTGGACTACGACCCCGAGCAGCGCCTCCGCGAGATCTGGCTCGGGGACGGGCCCAGCGACCACCACTACGGGAGCCGTGACGCGCGTCCGCTCGGCGAGCTGGACCCGGTGACCGCCTCCGAGATCCTCGCCGACCTCACCGAAATCACGGAGGGCTCCAAGTGAACGAGGACACCCTGGTCATCTAAGGCTGGCGGCGCCGCCTCCACCCTTGGCAACGAGAAGGGGGCCGCCCTGCCTGAGGACGGCCCCCCTTTTTTCGCCTGCGGCGGTCAGCGTGCGCTGACGTAGTCGCCGTTCGGGGACGTGGAGAAGTGGTACTTGTCCCCGTAGTAGGCGATGGTCCACGTGCCGCTGCCCGGGGCGTTGATCCTCCTGGTGAACCGGCCCCGGGAGTCGGTGGTCGTGCTCGCCATGAGGTACCACGTCTTCTTTCCGTAGAAGCGGAAGATGACGGAGACCTTCTGGCCGCGGAACCCGGTCCAGGACGATGTCGAAGAGTTCCGGTGCTGAAGGGTGCCGGTCACCGTGACCGGGCGTCCCTTGCGCACCGGCTCAGGTGAGGCGTTGAGCCCAGCCACGCGGGTCTCGTACCGCCGCGCGTACTTCACCGGGCTGACCGAGGCGTAGTAGTCATTGGTCTCGACGTACCGCGCCCGGTAGTAGCCCGCGGCGGCTGGTGCCCAGAAGGTTCCGGAGAAGTCGCCGAAGCCCGAGGTCTTGAGGGTCTTGATCAGGCGCCAGCCCGTCCTTCCGTTCCCGGAGTACTCGATGAGAATCGGCGTCCCGCTACGCACCCCCCAAGTGTCGCCCACGACGTCGATCTTGCCTTTGACCGACAGCTCGGCGTACTGGTTGAGGGATGTGCTGAAAGAGCTGATCTTGGTCTCGCGCGGAACCGTGAGGCGGGAGGTCTTGGCCGAGGAGTTCTCGTAGAAGATGTCCGGCGCCTTGTAGAGGACTTCGATCTCGTGGGTGTACCGGGCCTGGACGGTGGCGGAGAAGCGACCTGTGGCGTCGGTCGTGGCCTCGCCGTTGGCCTTGTCGGGCACCCGGTCGCCATCGGAGTCGTAGGCGTCGACGAGGACCTTCTGCCCGGCCATCGACTCCCAGACGTCCCCAGTCTGCCGCTCGAGGGTGCCGGTGACGGTCACCGTGGCGGCTGCCGGGACTCGCGTCTTGTCGACCGTCGCCGACATGCGGGTCCGTGTCGGGCGGACGTTCACGTTCACCGTGTCCGAGAACGCCAATGCGAGGTCCGGCTCGTTGACCGCATCCCAGTTGGTCGTTGCCATGACCCGCAGGTTTCGCCTGTCGGGCTGGATCGTGGTGCTGAAGCGGCCGTCTTCCCCGGTCGTGGCCGTGACCCTCGGCGAGGAGGATTCGCCTTGCATGAGCAGGATGGTCAGTTGACGCGCCGGTAGCGGTGTTGTCTCTCCGGTGGTGGGCCAGAGGCCGGTGACGCGGCCGCTCAGAGTCACGGTGCGGTGATCCCGATCCGGGGCGGCCGGGTCCGCGGCCAACTCGATGGCCGGCCAGATGACCCAGTCGAACCGATAGCCGGTGCTGCCCCAGCCGGTGGCGACGTCGAGTTTGTTGTCCTTGGTGTCATAGGCCTCGATGCTGACCTGGAAGATGTCCATGAAGCCGGGCCGAACGGTCGCCGACGCCACCGAATCGATACCGTTCCGGCTCACTGTGAAGTCGGTGACCTCGATGACGGGCTTGTCGGTGTTCCGATCCGGCATGAGGACGGCCTTGACTGACTTGATGTCGGTGTCGCCTTTGAAGAAGACCTTCAGGACATCCGGCTGGTCCTTGGTGTTGTGCGCGCCGGTGGCGTACGACACGATCTCGGCGTGAGCGCCCACGGGAGCGGCGATGAGCGTGAACGCGATGGAGAGCGCGCTCACGATGAGCAGGGGGATACGTCGCAATTGTTCACCTGTAGGGCGGTCGATGCTCGGCAGTCGCGTGATCATTCACGCGAAGGGAAGACGCTTGAACCGGCCTGCCGGTTGACTTGATTGCTCCGTGACTTCGTCGGCCGCTCACAGGGAACAGCACCGCCACTCAAGGATCATTCCGCAGCAGCGGGTGGTCCCAAGGGTGGGAGGTGGCCCATCCTCGGGCTTAGGTTCTGGAGGTGTCGCTCACCCAGATGCCCGCTTCGTTCTCCTCGGAGTAGAACCAGTCGCCGGGCCGGGGTCGCCATCTGGCGGAGATCTCCAGTACGAATCCGTCCTCATCACTGACCACGTGGATGCTTGCCTCATCGAGGGTCCGCATCAGCATCTGGTCGTGGTCGCGGGTCATTTCGACGCCGCGGTCAGTGAGGAGGCGATGCGCGTCTCCCAGTTGCAGGGGAGTGGCGGTGATGGGTCTGCGGGCGATGACGTCGGGGAGGATGAGTGGTCCGCCGTCGTTGAGTTGGATCGTGATGGAGGCAAGTGCCAGGTCACGCCCGGCCCCATGCCGGATCTTGGCGTCCCTGGCAAAACATCTCATCGAGAGTTCGAGTGGAGAATAGCTGTACCTTTGGAAGCAATCGTCACCTTGCCCGTTCTTGATCCTGCTGGGCTTCCCGATCCGTTCGACCACGTCGGACGGGGACATGCCCAAGGCCACTGGGCCCAGTGTTCCGCTTCGACAGAATTCAATCAGCAAGTCGTCCATATCTCCGCCTTGATCCGGTTACCGGTTTCTCCGGTGAACTGTCCGCCACGCGCTCGCATTTCGTCGCTGTATGGGAGATGGACGGCGCGAATCCCAAGGCCGCGCAGACCGGCTCGACACCGAATCGTCTCCCGGTGCAACTCGAACACCATTCTCACCGCGCATTCACTCAGCTCATCCGGAGATTTCCTCGGCCAAGGCATGACCTCTGCTCTTCCAGGCTTCAGGGTCTTTAACAAAACTGCGGGTGGCCGTCTACCGCCGCTGTTACGATCTTTCGGTGAAAGCTGCGGCCCTCGAACAGACGTTGCGGGATCAGCCCGACGACCCCGCCTCGTGGCGCGTCTACGGCGACTGGCTCACCGAGCAGGGCGACGCTCGCGGCGCGCTGATCGGGCTTGAGCAGCGCCACGCGCGCGCCCGCCCCACCGATCGCGAGGCCCTGGAACACGAGATCGCCGCGCTCGTGAAGGAGCACCGGCAGAGCTGGGACGCGGCGCTGCCACCGGGGGCGACCGTCCTGGCGCGCCGGTACGGATTCGCCACGAAGGTCGCCGTCGAATGGTCCGACAGTGCGCCCGTGCTGATCGAGCAGGCCCTGCGGGCGCCCTTCGTGACCGCGCTGCGGATCGCGCCGGCCGCCAACGACGACGAGGCCTACTGGGACGGCGATCCCGACGGGGCCGAGGAGCCGACGCCGTCCCCGTCCATCGACACCGGTGTCCTCGCGACGCTCAACCTCGGTCGGCTCGTCGAGCTGGATCTCTCGTACCTGCGCATCGGCGCGATCGGTGCCGAGGCACTCGCCGTCTCGACTTACTTTCGCTTCGAGGCGTCCGATGCCAAGGACTTCGGCGCTTCGACCGCGATGGGGCGGACCGAGGCGCTCGACCTGCGGTACAGCCGCGTCGGCGATGCCGGCCTGGCCGCTCTCGCGGCGTCCCCCGGCTTCAGCGGTGTCCGCCGCCTGCACCTCCAGCGGAACCTGCTCGCCGCGGAGGGCATGCGCGCGCTGCGACGCTTCGAGAACCTGACCGAGCTTGACCTGCGATACAACGAGATCGGCGCGGAGGGAGTGGAGGCCTTGCTCGAGGCGCCGTTCATCGGTTCGCTCAGGCGGCTACTCCTCAACCGCGCCGACGTCGGGGACGCCGGCGCGAAGATGCTCGCGTGCGCCCCCCGGCTCCCACCCGCGCTACGCAGCTACTGGAGGAATGTGTGAGCGTCGAGCTCCGCGATCGTTTCTTCGACCTGTCGACCGGCCGGGCCCCGGCCGAAGAGGTCGACCGATACCGCGCCCTGGTCGAGGCGACCGACACCGAGCCCACCGCGACGGTCGACGGGCTCGCGATCAGTTGGCATCCGACGGCGCGGTTCAAGGCGGTGCGCTTCGTCGATGCCGAGCGGATCGACGCTGGCGTGCGCGAGCTGTTCGCCCGGCCCAGCGAGGCCGCGCCGTACCTGGCGGCCGTCTTCGTCGACCCGCGCGAGCTGTCGTTCCGCACGTTCGAGAACATCCTTCCGCTCGACCACCGGTTCGCGGACGCCCCGCTGGAGCTCGAGCTCACCGAGCGCGTGAAGCTCACGAAGGACGCGTACTCGTTCTCGCTGGAGCTGTCGGCCGATGCCCGCGCCCGCCTTGAGCATCTTGACTCGCTGGACCTCTACGTCCCGCCGCTCAACTCCGGCTCGCGCGGCGGCGAGCGCTTCATCTTCCACTCGGCACTGCTCGCCGAGGCGCTCACCGAAGCGGTGGCCAAGGCGATGCCGGAGTCGCTGCTCGACCGCTTTTCGCACGTGAACCCCGTGTTCCGCTGCAACCGTTTCGAGCCCGGCGACGCCGGCTTCCACCGCCACCGTGACACTCCCTACTACGATGCCGCCCGCCGGCACGTCTCCCGCTACACGCTCCTGCTCTACCTCACCGGGGGCTCGGCCGAGCCCGCCCTCGACCTTGTCGGAGGCGCCGCACTCGAGAAGATCGGGCCCTTCACCTGTGTGATCTTCGATCAGCGGTACGAGCACGAGGGCGCGCCCTACCTTGACGGCCGCAAGGTCTTCCTGCGCACCGAACTCGTCTTCACCGATCCAGAGGTCACGCACGATCCCGAGATCGGCGCGCTGTTCAGCAAGGCGTGCTACCTGACCGGCGAGAGCGTCTTCGCCCCCGAGCTCGCCCGTCACGCCGACGCCTACTTCAACCAGGTCGCCGCCGCGCACTGGAACGGCCTCGCCCCTGGTGCCGCCCGCGAGCCTTTCGTCCACAAGCGGTTCCACGGCGTGCATTTCGTCGCGAACGGCTATGACTTCTGGTTCGCCAAGAGCGACGAACTCACGCCGGCCGAGTGCGCCGCCATCACGCTTCTGGACTACTTCAACTGCAAGCTCGGCGACACCGCCTTCCGCGCCCTGTGTGAGTCGGAGGTGATCGAGGCCGACGACACCGCCTGGATCCCCGCCTTCCTTCAGGACAAGCGCGGCGGGTCGGCCGTCCCGCCGTTCGACAAATCCATGCTCTTCCCCGAGCCGGAGCAGCCCAACAGCGGTGAGCTGCCCGACTGTGCTTGTGGGATCTGCGACGGGGGCATACTCGGCCCCAATTTCGACACCACGCGCAACGCCGACATCATCGAGCACTACACGCGCGCCCAGGACTCCGCGAAGGCGGACGTCTTGCCTGCGCCGATCCTGATGCTCGGCGAGGACGTACTTCTTGATCCGGACAAGTTCGTCATTGAGGGCAACCGCATCCACGTTCTCGGCAAGGAGTCACTGACGCCGGTGAACTTCGCCTCCTGCCAGGGTGGCCCCCCGTTTCCCCCGGCCGAGAACTACGTCGCCACCGCGGCCACCGTCGACGTCGCGCACTTCCTCGTCCCGCCGATCCTGTTCGCCGAGTCCGCCGGCTGCTACCACCTGAAGTTCGACTTCTTCCGCAACTCCTGGATGGTGAACCACGAGCGGTCCACCGTGTCCGTCCCGATGATCCTCCCGTTCGACCTGGACGACATCGACGAGCACTGGGAGGACTACGTCTGCGATTGCGGTTGTGACTGCGATTGCGACTGCGACGAGGACGACTGCGTGTGCGACGGCGACTGCGAATGCGATTGCGAATGCGACGATGAAGAGGACGAGGACGAGGACGAGGACGAGGACGAGGACGCCACCGCCCCGGCCCCTGTTTAGCCGAGCGTGGACAGTTCGGCCATCCGGGCCAGGGCGGCCACCCAGAAGCGTTGCCGTTCCCGAGTCTGCCCGACCAGGTAGGTGGCCCGCAGCTTCGGCGGCAGGTACGGCAGCAGCCGGGCCACCACGTCGAGATGCTTTTCCAGCTGGGACACCTCGGCGTTGGAGAACACCTGGTGGACCAGGTCGGTGTCGTTGGTGCCCTCCTCGGTCGTTTCGGCCGCGGTCGACAGTCGGGCTTCCCAGCTCGAGCAGTTCCTGGCGATCTCGACCAGGCCGATGCTCGGCCGGTCGGCCAGCCGGGCCTCCAGCCCGGACAGCGGCACCGGGGCGTACTCGCCGTCGCCGAGGTAGATCAGGCCCGACTCCAACGGCATGTCCGCCTGGTGCAGCTTGATCAGCCGCTCCAGGGTGCGCTTGGTGATCCAGTCCCGGCCCTCGTCGTCGATGTCGTTCTTCCACCACTCCAGGACCGTCTCGGCCGTCTCGCCGTACGTCGAGATCAGCCACTCGTTGGCCGGGATGTCCTCCGGGTGTACCTCGTAGCTGACCGTGAACCGGCTGGCCTGGGCCACGTTGTTGCTTGCGACCAGCAACTTGCGGCCCAGGTGGTACGGCGGGTTCTGCAACGCCACCTGCGCCCGCAGGCCCGGGATCGGGCGTCCGGCGAGGGTCCACTCCTGGGTGATCTCCATCAGCTTGGCGAAGGTCGCCTTGTCCTTCGGCCGGTTGTACTCGTCCCAGATCAGCACCTTGGGCTCCGGGTCGAGCAGCGACCGGGCGAGCATGGCGTCCAGCGACCCGTCCGGGCTGGGCACTGGCACGCACAGGTCCTCGACGTTGGTCACCGGCAGCGAGAAATAGACAGGTTCGCGGCCTGTCTCCTCCCGGGCGATCTGCTTGGTGATCTCCGTCTTGCCGCACCCTGGCGGCCCCTGCAGCAGGACCGCCCAGCGGTGGGTCATCGCGGCCCGGAGGATGCGCCGGACCGGGTCGGCCACGGTGGCCGGGTTGCTCGCCCCGACCGCCGCGGCGATGCCGTCGAGCACTTCGGTGGTGCGGTCCCGGCCCGGCTTACCGTCCTTCCGCTCCTCGATCAGCGCCAGCCGCCGGCCGTTCTGCAACGGCAGTCCCCAGACCGGCGGCAACCCGGCGCGGGCGCAGTCGAGTACGTGCTGCAGCGTGCGCGGCGAGAGGAGGTAGCGCAGGGGTGGGCTGAGGGAGGCCCACTGCCGGAACACCTCACGCAGATCCCAGTCGGGATACCGCTCGGCCAACGCCAGTCGCCACGCGGTGTCGTTCGCGGTCAGCCGGAGGGTGACCATCCGATCCAGAATCGCCAGGTCGGACCGGCGTACGCTGGTCTCGGCCAGCGACTCGTTGTCGGTGAGGAACACCCCGACGCAGCCCAGCTCGCGCAGGTCGTACTCGCCCAGGGTCCAGTTGCAGGCGATCTGCATGAGCTGCGACTGCACGGTGTTGCCGGCCTGCAACGAGTCGTCGATGAGCAGGACGAACGGCTTGCCCGGGACGAGTTGCCGCATGACGAGCTGGCGGAGCACCAGCTCTCCGCTGCGATCGTCGCGTACCGGGGCGTTGACCAGCAGGTCGTCCGGGGTGAGGTTGGCCGCGGGGATGACCACCAGCGTGGTGCCGGGAAACCGCTTCGGCACATACGACACGAACGTGGACGTCTTGCCGATGCCGTGCTCGCCGAAGATCTGCCCGGTCTGGCCGGTGGCGATCATCGCGTCGATGAACTTCTCGAGCTTCGCCGTAGGGCCGTTCTCCGGCGGGTCCGGATAGGTGGCGGTGGCTTTCCACTGCCGCCCCACGACCGGCTTCCCGCCTCGACCGGATCGGCCTTCCCTCGGCGTGGTCTCTCGGTCCACCTGGGACGGTTCCGCAGCGGCCACCACTGAATTCTTCTCCTCGGTCATCGTTCGGGCGTGACCCGGTGGCAGGCCATCGGGGGGTGATGCCGTTCCGGCCAGTCATCGCCGTTGTCGGTGATCAGCCAGATCCATCGGTCGGGGTCGGCGGGGGTGACGTGGGGCGCGTACCCGTCGGTCGCCATGATGATCGCGTCGGGTTCCACCTCGAACCGCTTGCCGTTCACCTCGAGCCTGCCCTCGGCGTAGTCGACGACGTTCTGGAAATTGGTGCCGCCTCCGCCCAGCACCCGTTCCCCGGGTACGAACGGCACCACGACGCCGTCGAAGCCGAGCCAGTGGCTCTCCACCCCGTCGGTCTGCCCGACCAGGGTGGTCAGCCAGTCGACCACGGAGTCGGGCATCGATCCCGACGTGTCGAGCGCGATGAGCACCACCTTCGTCCGCTCCGGTCCGCGTCGGGTCAGCATCGGGTCGTGGCCCAGCGCCAGCATTATCGCGCCGTGCTTCTTCGGGTAGATCAGCCGGTCGCTCTCGTCCAGCTTCGAGGCGAGCACGTCGGTCAACCACCGCTGCCACCAGTCGACCCGGCGGGTTCTCGGGGTGGTGCCGCGCAGCTTGTTCAGGCCCAGGCCGCCCCACAGCCGGTCCAGCCGTTCCCCGCCGTCGGCCGTACGGTCGGCCAGGTCGAGCAGCTCGCCGCGCGCCGCCGGATTCCCCCGCAGCGCGGCCTGCATCACCTCGCGCAGTACCTCGCCACCCAGCTGCTCCACGGTCTCGGCGTCCATCGGGACGCCCGACCGACCGGCCGTGTTGCTCCGGTTGCCATCCCGGTCATCATCGCCCGGGTCACCTTGCAGGTGGATGCAGTACGCGGGAACGGGCTCGTTGAGCGCCTTCATCCGGCGCAACTCGCCGTACACCGTGAGGTCGGTGTAACTGAACTCGTCGTACGGCAGCGGGGACAGGCCCTGCCGCCGCAGATCTTCCCGGTACGCCTGGTAGATCAGCCCCGGGTCGACGCCGACCGGCTCTCGCGCCCCGTTGCTCTTTCCACCGCCGCCAGTCGGATCGGCGTCCCCGTCGTCGGACCGAGCGCGTACCGGAATCGTGGGCAGGCCGGACTGTTTCAGCCGGCGCAGGGCGACGTGGTTGATGGCCACCTCGGCGGCCAGTGTGAACGCCGGGTCGGTACGCAGATCCTCGTCCACGTAGAGGTGCCGGTGCATCAGGTGCCGGGCCTCGTGGAACAGCACGAACTTGACCCCGTCGAAGTCCAGCTCCATGAAGAAGTACGGGTTGTAGAGCAGGGCGCAGCTGCCGTCGCCGGTGGCCACCACCGCGGCGGTGGGGATCGCGATGGTCGGAATGTGGTGGTGGCACTTGGCGTACAACCAGGACGCCACCACGCTCTGCCCGACCCCGAAGTCCAGCAGTGCGGACTCCTTGCGTCGCCGGGCCTGCTCCACCACCTCCGGGTCGGCCGGCTCCTCCGCCAGCAGACGACGCAGGTCCGACAGGCGGGGATTTCCCTTGATCGGGGCGAGTTCGTCTGTCACGTCGCTTTCCGCATGTGGTGCGCCCCCGTCGTAACCCGTCCCGTACCGACCGCAGGCACGATAGCGGGCCGATGCGACAAAATACGCCGAGGCAATCATCATTGGGGTGCGCTGTTACCTGCGCTACGGCATGTCCGAGGTGCCCCGAAGCTTCCGGACAGTGACTCCACTGAGATCGGGGTCGTCCAAAAGGGAAAGTGTTGGCGAGATCTGGGAAGAGCTACTCAATCGAGTTTCGGGTCCGCAATTTGTATGCGCCTGTGACCGGCGAGGCGCTGACCGTCGTCACCGCGACCGGATGACCACAGGGATGCACGGCGCCTACCGCGCCTACGCACGGCTCGTCCTGGAGACGATGCCGGAGGAGTCCCGAGTCGGGCTCACCCTGGGCTTCGTCCGGACCTTCGGCATTCCGGACATCGCCCGAGTGCTGCACGGCACCGGCCGGATGACCACCGAGCCGCGCGGTCGGGCCAAGGCGACGGGGGCGGCCATGTTCACCCTGATCGGACAAGGGCTGGACAGTGCCGGCGGGCGGAGGATCGTCGACGGGCTTCGCCGGGTTCACGACCGGCCCGGAATCACGCCTGAACTGATGCAGTATGTCCTGGCCTGTTTCACTGTGTGCCCGCTGCGGTTCATCGACGGCCACGGATACCGGGCGGTCACGGGTGAGGAACGGGACGCGGCGTACACCTTCCATCTGGGCCTGTCGGATGCCCTCGGCCTGCCCGACCCCCCGGGCGGTCACCTGGTCGACGTGGAAAGCTGGATGCGCGGCTTCGAGAGCCGTTGCTTCGCGCCCAGCGAGGCGGGTCGCGCGCTCTGGGAGGCTGCCAGCAGGGGCCTGCTGGCTGCCCGGCTGCCCGGCCCCTTGGCTGCGCTCGCTCCGGCGGTGGCCGCTTCGCTGCTGGACCAGCCACTGCGCACGGCCCTGGAAGTACGCTGCCCGCCCGCGCCGGTTCGCGCTCTGGTGACTTACGCGCTTCGGATTCGGGCACGCTCCCGGCGGGGTGGCTCCTGAGGGCGGCCACGAGAGCTCTTCGATGCGGACGGCCGTGGCGTTCTTCTTGACGGCTGGGGAGGTTGAGCGGGCGGAGTGAGGTCCGGGCCGCGCGGTCAGGAGCAGCAGGCGCAGCCGGGCCCGCACGATGTGCACGCCGATTTCTCTGTTGTGTCGGCACGCTGGGCGGTCGCGTCACCGGCCGTGTCATCGGCTGCGGCGGGCAGGGCGCAGCAGGCGTTCCCGAGCCAGGCTTCGCGGCCTTCCTTGACGGCGACAGCGGCGATGATCAGTGCGGCGATCGGGTCGGCCCATGCCCATCCGAGCAGGCTGTTGACCGCCAGGCCGACCAGCAGCACGGCTGACAGGTAGGTGCACAGCAGTGTCTGTTTGGAGTCGGCGACCGCGCTGGCCGACCTCAGTTCCCGCCCCGTGCGGCGCTGGGCGTACGACAATGCGGGCATGATCGCCAGGGACAGGGCGGCCAGGACCAGCCCGGGAGTGGAGTGCTCTGCATCGCCGGAGCCGAGCAGTGTGCGCACCGAGTCGGCGGTGACGTAGGCGGCCAGGGCGAAGAACGACACCGCGATGATCCGCAGCGCCCGCTTCTCGCGTTGCTCGACGACGGTGGGGTCGCGGGCGGAGAACTGCCAGGCGATCGCGGCGGCCGAGGCCACCTCGATCACCGAGTCCAGCCCGAAGGCAACCAGCGCCCCCGATGAGGCGATCGTCCCAGCGGTGATCGCCACGACGGCCTCGCTGAGGTTGTAGGTGATGGTGGCGGCCACCAGCCACCGCACCCGCCGGGCCAGCACGGCCCGGCGGCCGGGCGAGGGCCCCAGGGTCAGCGTGGTGGTCACGATGCCACCGTTCCGGTTACCCGCTGCGTGGTCTGCTCGTCCGGGGAGCCGATGCCGTAGGTCGGGCACAGCGCGACCGCGCGGTCGGTGGCGGTCAGCAGATGCTCGGCCGAGCGCAGTAGGTCCAGCAGTTCGGGGGCGGCGATGAAATAGAACGACTGGCGGCCCTCGGCGCGGTAGTCCACCAGCTTGCAACCGCGCAGGCAGCCCAGGTGCTTGGAGACCGTGGACTGCGCCAGATCAAGCTCACGGGTCAGGTCGACCACCCGGGCCTCGCCACACGCCAGCCGCTGCACGATCGAGAGCCGTACCGGGTCGGCCAACGAGTGGAACAGCGCAGCCGCCGGTGCCAGCCCATCCAGGGAAGTCAATCCACACTCAGAATCAATCGCCATATCGCGATGATATGACAATCATGTGATCCGTCAAGGGTATTCGCCCAGCTGCCGCACGGGCTGCACAAGGACCCTGGTGAATGGACAGGGACCTCTCTTGCCTCAGACGTGCGGCCGTTGGGAAGATTCACCTGCTATGGGCCTGTCATCGGCGGTGCGCTGGGTGCGCGCGGCGGGATTCTCCGCGGCGTGCAGCGTACTGGGCGCTGCCGGGCACGCCTGGGGAGGCGGGTCAGTGCATCGGCCGGCCCTGCTGGTCGCCTTCGTAGCGATCTTCCTGATCGCCCTGGCGCTGACCGGGCGTGAGCACACGGTGGCGACGATCTTGCCCGCCGTGGGCGTCTGCCAGGTCGTCTTGCATGTGCTGCTGTCGTGGCTGTCCCCGATGCCCGCGATGGAGCCTCTTCTTCACGTGGCCACTGGCGGGCAGGTGTCCGCGATGGACGGGCACGGGGGTTTCCCCGGCCTGTCGATGCTGCTGATGCACGCGGTGGCCGGGCTCGTGACGGCGTGGTGGCTCGAGTGTGGCGAGGCCGGGTTGTGCGGCCTCGTCCGCCGCCTGGCGGGCTGGGTCCTGCGCCCCTTGCTCTGGCCGGCGCCGGAGCCGGTACGCACTTTGACGTGGTCGACGCCGGTATGGCGCCGGCCGCCCTCCCCGCACTCCCGCGTCCTGCGGCACATCATGGTCAGGCGCGGGCCGCCCGCGCGGCTTCCTCTCTCGAAGAAGTGCCTCACGGCCTGAGACGGCCTGTTCGAGGTGCTCGGAGAGACCCGCGCGATGGGCGTGTGATGCGGGTCTGACGGACCTCATCCCGGTGGTTCACGGCTGCTCGCTGTCGTGACGCGCCCATAGGTGCTGCCGGGCTGCTGATCATGCGTCCGATCGCACGCCGATGCCCTTCCCCCCACGCTCGGCCATTCCCGGCCCCGTATGCCGTGACGCACGGCACGACTCACGCCACCATGCCCGGCCGGGATCAGACCCGATGGAGTTCGCATGCCGACCAGATCCGCCCCTCCGACCGCAAGCCGGGTGAGAACCCGGCAGAGAACAAAGAGCCGGCCGATCGTCTGCGGTACCTGGGCCGCCGCCGCGGGGACCGCTCCGTGACCCGGGAACTTCCTGATACCGCCCGCTCCACTCCGGTCACCGCCTCCAGTCCGGACGGTGCTCGCGGCGGCCGGCGGGGCCGTGGCCGGATGACCACGACGGTCGTATCGCTGTCCGTGGCATTGCTGCTCTCGGTGTTGGCCGGGATCGCCTTGGGGCCCACTGTCGTGCCGCCCGGAGACGTCGTCCATTTCCTGATCGCCGCGCTCACCGGCGGCAGCATCCAGGCGGAGGACGTCACCGGATACTCCATCGTCTGGCATGTGCGCACGCCGCGGGTGCTGCTGGCCGCGGTCGTCGGCGCGGGACTCAGCGTCGTGGGAGTCGCGATCCAGGCGCTGGTGCGCAACGCGCTCGCGGACCCGTTCGTCCTCGGTATCTCCTCAGGAGCGTCGGTGGGCGCCGCCGCCGTCGTCGTCTTCGGGGTCTTCGCCGGATTGGGCGTGTACGCGATCTCGGCCGCGGCGTTCGCGGGAGCGCTCGGCGCCACGGTGCTGGTGTACCTCGCGGCGCGCGGGCCACTCGGGCTCACTCCGCTGCGTCTGCTCTTGACCGGGGTGGCGTTGACGTACGGATTCCAGGCGGTGATGAGCATGCTGGTGTTCCTGTCGCCGAACGCCCAAGCCGCCCGCACGGTGCTGTTCTGGTTGCTGGGCAGCCTCGGGGGTGCGTCGTGGCAGTCGCTGCCGCTGGTGACCGTATCGGTGGTCGTGTCGATCGTGGTGCTGTTGCGCAGCAGCCGTGCCCTGGACGTGCTGTCGATGGGCGATGAGACCGCCGCCAGCCTCGGAGTGGACGCCCAGGCGCTGCGCCGCAGGCTGTTCCTGCTCACCGCCGTCGCCACCGGATTGATCGTCGCCGTCAGCGGTGCGATCCCCTTCGTCGGGCTCATCCTCCCGCACATGCTCAGAATCCTGGTCGGATCCACTCACCGCCGGGTGTTCGTCATCGCCCCGCTGGCCGGGGCGTGCTTTCTGGTGTGGGTCGACGTGCTCGCGCGGACCCTGGTGCCGCCTGAGGAGCTGCCACTGGGCGTGATCACGGCACTGGTCGGAGTCCCGGTGTTCATCACACTGATGCGCCGCCGCGGATACCTGTTCGGAGGCCGGTAAATGGTGTTGTCCTTGCGGGATGTCTCGGTCGAGATCGCCGGCCGTACGCTCATCGACCGGTTGCGGCTGGAGGTGGAGACCGGACAGGTCGTCGGGCTGGTCGGCCCGAACGGAAGCGGCAAGTCGACCGCACTGCGGTGCGTCTACCGGGCACTGTGCCCGACCTCGGGCGCGGTGCTGTTCGACGGCACCGACCTGGCTTCGCTCAAGCTGCGCGACAGCGCCCAGGTCATCGCGGCACTGACCCAGGACAGCCATACCGACCTCGACTTCACCGTCGAGGAACTGGTGGCACTGGGCCGCGCCCCCCACATTCGGGGCAACCGTCCCCTGAACGGCCGTGAACAGGACCTGTGCAGGGAGGCGATGCGTCGGCTGGACATCGATCACCTCGCCGACCGCAGCGTGCTGACCCTGTCCGGAGGGGAACGCCAGCGGGTCCTGATCGCCCGGGCCCTGGTCCAGCAACCCCGCGTCCTGGTCTTCGACGAACCCACCAACCACCTGGACGTGCGCCACCAGATCGAACTGCTGTCCTACCTTCGCGGATCGCAACTCACCGTGCTGGTCGCACTGCACGACCTCAACCTGGCCGCCGCGGTGTGCAACCGCATCGCGGTACTGAGCGCCGGCTCGCTGGTCGCCGACGGCACGCCGGCCGAGGTGCTCACTCCCGAACTCGTCCGCCGCGTCTTCGGCGTCGACGTCACGATCGTCGACCATCCGCACACCGGAGCGCCCCAGCTGCTCTTCCACCTCGACCCGACCCTCACCCCGATCACCCCCTCGAAAGGAACATGACCATGGCCGCTTTCTCGCGTTCACCTCGCCTGGTCGCCGGCGTCCTGGCCACCGGGCTGTTGACCATCGGTTGTGGCGCTTCGGTGGAGCCCTCGGCCAAGGCGCCCGCCTCGGTCACCATCACCAACTGCGGCACCGACGTCACCTACACCACCCCGCAGCGACCGGTGGCCTATGACGTCAGCGGCGCCGAGAAGATGTTCTCCCTCGGACTTGCCCCCCGGATGCGCGGCTACGTCATGAACAAACTGGCTGACCCCTCCATCGCCGGCTCGCCCTGGCGAGACGACTACACCAAGGTGCGGCGGCTCGGCACCGAACGGATCACCCGAGAGATCGTCATCGCGGCCAAGGCCGACTGGGTCCTGGCCGGATGGAACTTCGGCTTCAGCGAAGAACGCGGCATCACACCCGCCCTGCTCCGCCAGATCGGCGTCTCCAGCTACCTGCAGACCGAAACCTGCTTCGAAAAGGGTGACAAGAGCGTCGACGTGCCTCCACTGGAGGCCCTGTACACCGACCTGGACAACCTCGGCAAGATCTTCGGCGTCCAGGCGCGGGCCGAGCAGGTCATCACCGACCTCAAGAACCGCGTCGCCGCGGTCAAGAAGACCTGGCCCGCGCAGGGCGACCCCGCCAAGGTCTTCGTGTACGACTCCGGTA
The DNA here is from genome assembly GCF_014323705.1 of Actinomadura alba. Lineage (GTDB taxonomy): Bacteria > Actinomycetota > Actinomycetes > Streptosporangiales > Streptosporangiaceae > Actinomadura_C > Actinomadura_C alba. Next base: position 146,665 of record NZ_JABVEC010000008.1, on the reverse strand, counting down.
CCGACCAGCCCTACACCGCCGGTCGGCACGCCTCGCCCACCGACATCATCGCGGTCGCCGGCGGGACCAATGTCTTCGGCGACCTCGACAAGGGCTGGACCTCGGTGGGATGGGAGCCCGTGGTCAAGGCCAAGCCCGAAGTCATCGTGATCATCGACTACGCCGACCAGCCCGTCAAGGACAAGATCTCCTACCTGGAGTCCCTGCCGCAGCTGAAGTCCGCCCCGGCGATCAAGAATGAGCACTACCTCGTGTTGTCCTACGGAGACGCCGTCAGCGGACCCCGCAACATCAAGGCCGCCGAGACGCTCGGGAAGTACCTGCGGTCGATCGGACGATGACCCGGGTGGGCATCGGGCGGCCGGTCGTCTCGGCCGGCAGCAGGCGATGATGTCCCGGCGGATTCTCGGCCGGCTCGTGCCGCTGCGCGCGGGCCGGCTGCGGTCCGGCCTTGGAGCGCTGACCGGTCCACAACGGTTTCTGCTGGTCAGCTCGTTTCTCATCCCGCTGGGCAGCTTCGCGGTGCTGCCCTTCATGTCGGTGCTCTTGCACGAACGGCTCGGCATGGGACTCGGCACCGTCGGTGTGGTGCTCGCGGTCGCCTCGCTGGTGCAGTTCTCCGGCGGGGTGGTGGGCGCGGCCGTCGCCGAGCGGATCGGGCTGCAGCGCACCATGCTGGTGGCCCTGATGATCCGCACCGTGGGCTTCGCGGCCTTCCTGCCCGGCCTGCGCTGGCCGGTGGCCGCGGTCATCGCCCTGTTCCTGGTCTCCTGCGGCGCGGCCCTCTACCTGCCCGCCAACAAGGCCTACCTGGTGCACCGGACCGCTGAGACACAGCGGCCGATGCTGCTGTCGGCGAGTACCTCCGCGCTGAACGCGGGGATCGCGCTGGGCCCTCTCGCGGCGGCCCCCTTCGTCCTGAACGCCTCCATGGGCTTGTTCGCGGCGGTCACCGCGCTGTTCGCGGCGGTCACCATCGGACACGCCATCCTCCCCGCCGAGGCCCCGGACCGGCCCGAGGACAACGCCGGCGCCGCGCCGGCCCCCCGCCGGAAGCGGATGCCGGCTGGGGCCGCGGCCCTGCCGTTCGCGGTCACCGTGCTGAGCGTGTACGTGTTCATGTTCTTCCAGCACTACCTCGCGGTCTACGCCATACCGCGGACCTCGGCGGCCTACTACGGATTCGTCCTCACGATCTACGCACTCGTCGTTGTCTTCATGCAGCCGGTCCTGTCGGACTGGATCGCCGGGCTCCGCTACTCCCGCGCGATGCGGTTCGGATTCACGGCGATGGGCGCAGGCATGGCGGTCTTGGCCATCGGCAACCGGCCCGCGATCTTGGCCGGAGCCCTGCTGATCAGCCTCGGCGAGATCGTGCTCTTCCTCAAGAACGACCTCGAAGCGCTCGGCCGATCGCCGCGCCCACCCGCCGTGGTGTTCGGCCGGCAACGGCTCGCGGCCGGGATCGGGGCCTTCATCAGCGGCATCGTCGGAGGCCAGGGATACCGGGTGGGCGAGCAGTCCGGACACGCAGCCCTCTTCTGGATCGCGGTGGCCGCCCAGTGCGCGCTCCTGCCGCCGCTGCTGGTCGGGATCCTCCGCGATCGCCGGCCGGCCGAGGCCGTGCCCCCCAAGGTCATGGGGCCGCGCCCGTCACGGGGACGATCTTGGCGGGTACGGTGATGTCGCCCGCGGTGGTGAAGTGCAGGGTGAGCCCTGCCTCCTGGCCGACTTTGAGGGCCTTGGGCTTCATCAGCATGAGATGCATCTCGCCCTTGGCGAACCTCACCGTGCTGTTGGCGGGCACCTCGACGTTCTCCATGGCCTTCATGGTCATGGAGTTGCCGTTCATCACCATGCGGTGCATCTCGACCACGGCCGCTGCGGAGGTCGACACCCCGGTCAGCGTGTCCGCGGGGCCGGTGTTGGTGATCGTGAGATAGCCGGCCGTCACGTCGGGGGTGGTCGGTACCCGGATCTCGGCGCCGGTCACCGACACGCCGGTCCGGGCTCCCGGCCCGGCAGGGGCCGGAGACCGTACGGCGGTCTTGGCGGTGGAGGGGGAGTCATCCGAGCAACCGGTGAAACCGGCCATGGTGAGAGCCGAGAGGAGTGCGAAGGCACCGAGCTTGAGGCCGTTCACGCGAGGTGTTCCTTCTGGATGAGGGTCTTCAGGTCACGGGCGATGGGCCCGGCGCCGGCACCGTAGGAGAACAGCAGCCGGCCGCCGCCGTCCGGCCCGAAGGTGAGCAACTGGCTGCCGTGCGAGACGACGTAGTCGCCCGTCGGATCAGCCGGAGGACTGCTGAGCGAGACCTTGACGTCCGCGGCCGCCTTGTGGACCGCCTTGAGCGGCCCGGTGAGCCCGACGAACGAGGCGTCGAAGTTGCCGAGAAAGGTCTTCAGCGCCTTGGGGGTGTCGCGCGCCGGATCCGCGCTGATGAACACCACCCGCACCTTGGCGCGCTCGGCGGGAGTGAGCAGCTTCATCGCCCCGGAGACGTCGGCCATCGTCGTCGGGCAGATGTCGGGGCAATGTGTGAAGCCGAAGAACAGAATGCTGATCATGCCGGCCGTGCGCTTGCGCAGGTCGTAGGGACGGCCGTCCATCGCGGTCAGGCGGGTGTCGGGCAGCTGAAACGAGGGCGGGAGCCGAGTGGCCGAATAGACCGGGGTGGGCGATGCCGCTCTGGGCATCCGCTCGCCGGAACAGGCCGCGGTGCCGAACAGCACCACCGCCATGCCGAACCAGGCGAGCCGTGAAGGCATACGCATACAGAACTCTCCACAGGAGCGAGGACAGGGAAACGCACCTCTCCTCAGCGGAGAGGGACGCTAGATGTACGGGGCGGAGAGCTCGGCGGGCGGGCCACGGAGGATGACGACGTGCCGCAGCGGAGCGAGCAGCCGGCGAAGCGGTGGGTCCTCAGGAGGCACCGACAGACGGGGCGACGCCGGGTGCGGTGCCCCGGGCAGGGCCAGCGGACGGACGACGGCCGCTGCGATGCGGCGGGCCAGCGTCCACAGGACGGCCTCGCCGCGGCGCAGCCACCACGCGGTCAGCAACGCGGCACTCACGTGAGCGAGCGTCATGGCCGGACGCCCGCCGCCCGGATGGGTCAAGACCTCCGGGGCATGGTGGTGTCCGCCACCCCCGGCCTGCGCGAACAGGGCGTGCAGAACGAACTGACCGCCCAGCAGGCCGCCCACGATGGTGGGGAACGAGCGCTCCTGACCCGCCAGCAGCACAGTGACGCCCGCGACGATCGCCAGACCTACCCCGGCCGAACCTGGCGCCACCGGCCGTCCCGCGGCCATGTGGCCGACGGCGGCCAAGACCACGCAGACCGTGGCGAAGACCACCGCCCGCGCGAGCCGGAAGACCGGCCGAGCGGGCATCAGGATGGGATGGGCGGAGACGGCGATGACGCCAATCCTGCCACGTTGCACCAGGCCACCCGATCGGGGTTGCCATCAGGCCAAGGCGGTGCCCTCCGCAAGATCGATTCCAGCACTGCCGCGCCGGCGGCACGACCCGGCGGCGGAAAGCTCGAGAAGACGCTTCAAGTGATCGACTTCTGTGGCCGGGTATCGCTTGCGTCGTAGCGGCGAAGTGCGGCGAGCCATCCGACACCGATGATGACGGCGATCAGTGCGCCGGCTCCGAGGAATGCCGGGCGCGGGTCGTTGCCGAACGTCCTGGTGGTGGCTCCGGCGATGACGGTTCCGATCGGGGTGGCCGTGATGAACAGTGCCCGGCCCGTGGTGGTGACGCGTCCGAGCAGGTCGCGGGGAACCCAGGCCTGGCGGGTGCTTCGGTTGACGATACTGACCACGATCACAGCCCAGACCTGCACGCCATTGGCCACCAGCAGTGACCACCACGACGTACTGACCCCCATGGCCAGCAGCGATACGGCGGCGACCGCGATGCCCAGCGCTATGAGCGGCAGTGCCCGGATCCGGGCGGCGAGCCAGGTCGCCATGACCGCCCCTGCGATTCCGCCGATGCCACCGCCGGCGACCACCGCGCTGACCTGTGGCATTGGCAGGTCCAAGGTGACGCGGGCGAAGAAAATGATCAGAGTGTCGGCCGCCAGGCACAGATTGAGCATGGTCTGGATGACGGTGAGGACCAAGAGCGGCCGGAAAGCGATGAGATACCGCAGTCCTTCCATGAAGTCCGTACCGAGTCCTCCGATCATGCCGCCACGACGGGTCGGCCGGTGTGGCCGCACCATGTCGCCGCGGCGGGTAACCGCTGACAGCGACAACAGCGAGACGACGAAGGTCGCCGCGTTGATCAGCAATGCGCTCGCGATCCCCAGAGTGGCGGCGAGCATTCCAACAATGACGGGCCCGATCACCAGGGACGTCTGGGCCGCCGTCTCGAGCACGGAGTTGGCCCGTAACAGGCCCTCGTTCCGGAACAGATCCTTGACCGCAACGGCGAGCGCGGCATCGAAGAAGACCGTCGCCGCTCCGGCCAGAAACGCCAGAGCGAGAATGACCCACAGCCGGACCGTCCCAAGCCAGGCCAGCACGGACAACGCGACGAAGACGCCGGCGCGGACCACGTCCATCGCGACCAGCACCGTCCAGGGATTCAGCCGATCGACGATCGGCCCCGTCGGCAGCCCGACCAGCAGGTACCCGACCCCCCGCAGTGCGGCCGCGAGCCCGGCGGCGAGCGGATCATGGGTCAGACGCAGAACCAGCAGGGGCACGGCCAGCACCGCGAAACCATCGCCGAGAAGAGACGCCGATTGCCCACCCAGGAAGAGTCGGTGCGCAACTGGCATTTCGTGGTGCCTCCCAGTGACGCCCGAATCGTACGTTGCTCCTCACGCCGACAACTCGAAAGGTCTTGACCAAAAAATTGTCGGTGTCGATGGCGGGGGCGCCCTCGCACTCACCCGTGGACCGGGTACCTCTCGTCCAGTTCCCCCTACCTGCTGAACGGTTGGGGGGCTTGAGGTGCGAGGCTGGGCACAGGGCGAAAACCGGTCAGGGGGTATGTGATGACCTTCAAGGAAGGCGACGGCACCGCCGAACAGGTCATCGGCTGGGATCACGCACAGGCGAGCCTGTCGGTCGTACCGCAGGATGCCTGCACAGTCGTCAAGGTGAGCGGCGTCATCGACATCGCCACCGCACCCGCGCTACGAGAAGGCCTTTACCGCACGTGCGAGCACTGCACAGGCCGGCTTGTCGTCGACCTGTCCGGGGTGTCGTTCTGCGACGCGTGCGGGCTGGCCGTACTGATCGGCACACAACGCCGCGCCACACTGCGTGACATTCCACTCCGCCTTGCCGCGCCCAGCCCACCGGTGGCCAGGCTCCTTCAACTCACCGGCCTGGATCGCATCCTCCCGATCCAGCCGTCCCCGGACACCGCGACACCTGATGAGAAAACGCCCGACGCCGCAGTACGCCATGCGCGCGACGAGAGATTAAACGGGTAGGGGGTAGGGGTTGCCGTCCTATGTGGTGGCGTGGCAGGATTGGCGATATTCGATACCCCCCCAGGGTAATAGCGAGGAGTGCAGATCATGAGTTCCGCCACCTACACCGCCACTTACACCGTCGCCGGGATGACCTGCTCGCACTGCGTCGACTCGGTCAAGCGGGAGGTCGGGCAGGTCACCGGGGTGACCGGCGTGGACGCGGACCTGGCCAGCGGCCGGGTGACAGTCATCGGTGACGCCCCCGTCGACGACGCCCTGGTGAGGGACGCCGTGGAAGAGGCCGGTTACGAAGTGAAGGCGTGATAGGCCCGCTATGCGGAGAACAACCACTCCAGCGCCATCAGGCTCTTGGCGGTGTAGGCGGTCAGACCCGTCTGGAGGCCGTAGCCGAAGTCCTCCAGGAGGGTGCACCGCGCGTAGAAGACCGCGCGCTCGCGAAGCGCCGCAGGGTCGCCGACCGGGTAGCCGCTGAGGGCGGCGGCCAGGGCGGCCGGGCCGAGATCGCGGTGGATGAGGCCGAAGTCGTAGGCGGGATCGACCAGCGCGGCGTCGCTCCAGTCGATGACGCCCGTGATCGCCCCGGTGGCCGGGGCGACGAGGACGTGCTCGATTCCCAGGTCGTTGTGGGAGAACACCAGTGCGCCCGCCCCAGGCGGCGGTGGGGCGGCGAGAAACGCCTCCACGTGCGTGCGCCGTACGGCCGGGATCTCGCTGAAGACGGCCGCGTAGTTCTCGGCGGCCTCGTCTCGCCACTCGGCCGGCGGTACCTCGTCCGGCCCGACGAACCGCGCCATCTCTTCGATCGGGACCGCGTGCAGAGCGGCCAGCAAGGAACCGAGCGCGGCGGCGACCGCCGGTCCGTGGACGAGCCGCTGCGCGGGCGGCAGGTCCAGCAGCGGTACGCCCGGGAGCTTGGGATAGGCCCAGCAGCCTCGCTCGGGATCGGTGAACACCGGCTCCGGGACGGGCAGCGTCGAGATCTTCGCAATGGCGGCGAGCAGCTCGGCCTCGGCACTGATCAGCTCGGCCCTGCGTACAGGGTCGGGCTCTTTGCTGAACCGGACGACCAGCTCGCCGTTGACCTCGTAGGCGAGATTGTCCACGCCTTCACCGATGTGCGCGACGGAACCGACCCGCAGGTCCGGCACGCCGGTGCGTACGGCATCCCGCACCTGTTCCTCGATACCGCGTACGTGACGACCCTCCATGGCGGGACCCTATCCTCCGCGAAAGGGCGAATGGCGATAGGACCGGGCGGCCGCCAGGTCACCGTGCCTGGTTGCTGAGCTCTGTCGGCTCCGCGATCACGTCGACCATCGCACCGTTGCGCAGCACGGTGATCTGCAGGGGTCTGCCGATCGCCTCTGCGAACATCAGGCGTTGCAGGCTCTGCGCCACCGTCACCGGCCGGCCCGCCGCGGTGAGCACCAGATCGCCGCGGCGCACCCCGGCGCGTTCGGCGGGGCTGCCCTGCATGACCTCGGCCACTCGCAGCGCTTGGTCTTGGCCGGTCCGTTCGCGAAGCCCGGCCGGGACCGGCACCGGATTGGTGACCAGCCCCAGGTAGGCCCTCCGTACCCGGCCGTCGCGCATGAGCGCCCCGATGATGCGGAGCGTCGTCGTGTTGATGGGCACGGCCAAGCCGAGTCCCACTCCCGCCACCGCGGTGTTGATGCCGATCACCCGCCCACGGGAGTCGGCGAGCGCACCACCGGAGTTGCCGGGATTGAGCGCCGCGTCGGTCTGGATGATGTCCTCGATGATTTGTACGGCGTCGCCGTCGCGGGTGGGCAGGGACCGGCCGAGGGCGCTGACCACGCCGGCCGTCACCGAGCCCGCCAGTCCGAGGGGGTTGCCGACCGCGACGACGAGTTGGCCGACCACGAGCGTGTCGCTGTCGCCGAGCGTGGCGGGCTCGAGCGTGGTCCCATCGGCCCGCACGAGCGCGAGGTCCGACAGCCGATCGGATCCGACCACGGTGAACGAAGTGGCGGTCCCGTCGGCGAAGGTGACCTGCCCGCTGCGGGCGCCGCCCACAACGTGAGCGTTGGTGAGCAGGTAGCCGTCGCCGGTGAAGGCCACCGCCGAGCCCGATCCCTCACGGCCACGGTGTCTGATGCGAACGGCGGCCACCCGTGGGGTCAGCTCACGGGCGACGGTGGAGACGACTGTCGAGTAGGCGTCGAGGGGCTCTTGGGAATCGATTGGCTCGGGGACCATGGCACCTCCTGCCGATTACAGGATTACATGGCAACGCCCGAACTTGAAGATGTCTTCCCTGGCCCGGATGAGCGCCTGGACCTCAGGGATGCAGGACCACCTTCGTCCACCCTTCATCGCGTGCGTCGAAATGCCGGTAGCCCTCTGGGGCCTCGTCGAGCGGCAGCTCGTGGGACACCACGAACGAAGGCCGGGCCTTGTCGTCGGCGATCAGATCACGTAGGTGGCGGTTGTAGGCCTTGACGTTGCACTGGCCGGTTCCCATGCCCTGCCCCTTGGCCCAGAACAGGCCGTAGTCGAACACGATCTGGCCGTGCTTGGAGAGATCGTCGGGTGCGCCGGGGTCCTCCGGCATGAAGATGCCCACCACCCCGAACACGCCGGTCGAACGCACCGAGCGCACGAGACTGTTCAGGGTCATGTTGGGGTGTTCGGTGCCTTCGGGGTCATGTGCCTGATACCCCACGCATTCGCAGCCTCGGTCGGCGCCCCTGCCCTTGGTGATGTCGAGGACCTGCTCGACGGGTGGGGCCTTGGCGTCGTCGATCGGGATGGCGCCGATCTCCTCGGCCAGCCGGAGCCGGTCCGGGTGCCGGTCGACGACCATGACCTTGTCCGCGCCCTTGATGACCGCTGAGTACGCGGCCATGAGGCCGACGGGTCCGGCGCCGTAGATCACGACGGATTCACCGGGCTCCAGGCCGGCGAGCTGGGTGGCGTGGTAGCCGGTGGGGAAGATGTCCGCGCACATCACGTAGTCGGTCTCCTTCTGCCGGCCCTCTGGAAGCCTCAGGCAGTTGAAGTCGGCGTGCGGCACGCGCAGGTACTCGGCCTGTCCGCCGTTGTAGGGGCCCATGCCGGCGAACCCGTAGGCGGCGCCAAAACCGTCGGGGTTGTGCGTGAGGCAGTACGCGGTGCGGCCGCATTCACAGTTCTTGCAGTAACCACACCCGATGTTGAAAGGCATACAGACCCGATCACCGATGCGCACACGCTCGACCGCGTCGCCCGTCTCGATGATCTCGCCGAGATTCTCGTGCCCCAGCACCCGGCCCGGCTCCATGTTGGTCCGTCCCTCGTACATGTGCAGGTCGGAACCGCAGATATTGGTGGTCGTGATTCTGACGATGGCGTCGGACGGCGCTTCGATGCTGGGATCAGGCACCTGATCCACTCTCACGTCGCGAGGTCCGTGGTACACAACGGCCTTCATCATGTCCTCCTCGGTGCCGGAGCACGGTGGTGGATCGGGTCCCAGATGATCATGATCACGGGACATCGAGGGAGGCCGGGAACCTCAGTTCTCTGATTCGCCGTCTCGGCTCGAACACCGTCGCGGCGGACGGCGTACGGTGCCGCGGGCACTGCGCCGCGCCTGCCACCAGGCCGTGCCTGTTGCGTTGAATTCGCCAGGCCACCCGCCCCGAAGGGCCGACCTTACGAGTGACGAGTGCCCTCGGCAGCCGCCCTGCCCACCACAGCACCTCGCGAAACCTCCCAGGCAGGCTGACCGGGCATCCGGCAGATGGCGGTGGACGACGAGGAGAGCGTCCGACGGCACGGTGGCACGCCGGCAAGGGCACCTTCGGCCGGTACGGGCGCGGCTTGGGCCACTCGGTCAGGCGCGCCGACACCTGATGAAAGGCGGCCGGCCTGGGGTGATGCTCCGACCTGGAGAGGGGTAGGCTTGACCCGGAAAACTGGAAAGGCAGGGGAAGCGATCGCACCCACGGGCTTCTGGCCTGTGCGGCCTACCAGTGACATTCCAGTCCGCCGTCGGGCTGCGGACATGATCCACGTCGGACCGGCAATCGCCGTTCAAAGCGGGTCGTAGATTCCTTTTTTAAAGGTCGGCGTGGGTGCCTTGCGTTAACCGCCATCGACAGCAAGTCCAGATACAAGTTTCCCTATGGGGATTTAGAGAACGTGCACCGGTGCGGCGTCATCGCCGCGGAGGTACGCGCCGCACAGCGGAACTACTCCGGCATCGAGGTCGCGGCGGCTCACCTGCACGGCATGCTCGATCAGCTGATGTGATGCATGTTCCTTCTAGAAGGGTCGGCGGTGAACAGCATGTCAGAGCGTGTTTTTCGGGATCGCCGTGACGCGGGGCGGGGGCTGGCCGGTCTCCTGGAGCATTACCGCGACCGTGATGACGTCGTGGTACTGGGGTTGCCGCGCGGCGGGATACCGGTGGCCTATGAGGTGGCAGCCGCCCTGGACGCCCCGCTCGACGTGTTCCTGGCGCGCAAACTCGGAGTCCCCGGGCGTGAAGAGCTCGCCATGGGTGCGATCGCCAGTGGTGGGGTCCTCGTGCTCAATGAGGACGTCGTCGCAGGCTTGGACATCTCCTCGGAGACCATCCGCGAGGTGGCCGAGCGGGAGAGCCGTGAGCTGATGCGCCGGGAGGAGGCCTACCGCGAGGGCCGCCCCATGCCCGAAGTGTCCGGCAAGACGGTCATCTTGGTCGACGACGGTCTGGCCACCGGATCGAGCATGCGAGCCGCCGTCCTGGCGCAACGGCGGCTGGAACCGGCTCGCATCGTGGTCGCGGTCCCGGCCGCACCGAGTTCGACCTGTGCCGAGCTCGAGCTCGAGGTCGACGAAGTGGTGTGCGCCATGACCCCGTCGCCGTTCTTCGCCGTCGGCGCGTCGTACTGGGACTTCACGCAGACCACCGATGAGGAGGTCCGTGATCTGCTCCGTGCGGCGGCGAGGGCGCCGACCGGCGGGGCGGGCAAGGCGGGCCCGTCGTCGGAGGTGGCGGTCATCCGGATGTCGGCGGCGTTCGTGGACGAGGGCGTTCCCCCTGAGGAGACCCTTTTCGGCCTGGTCGGAGACGCGCGGATGGTGCTGATCGGCGAGGCGTCGCACGGCACTCACGAGTTCTACGCGGCGCGGGCGGAGATGACGCGGCGGCTGATCGAGAGGCGGGGTTTCTGCGGCGTGGCCGTAGACGCCGACTGGCCGGACGCCTACCGGGTCAACCGCTACGTTCGCGGTCGAAGCGACGACGTGACCGCCGAGGAGGCGTTGCGCGGCTTCGAGCGCTTCCCGGCCTGGATGTGGCGCAACAGTGTCGTGCTCGACTTCGTCGGTTGGCTGCGCGAGCGCAACGACCGCGTCGGCGACGAGCCGCGGAAGGCGGGGTTCTACGGGTTGGACCTGTACGGCCTGCGGCGGTCCGCGCAGGAGGTGGTCTCCTACCTGGAGCGGGTCGACCCCGAGGCCGCGGCACGTGCCCGGGAGCGGTACTCCTGCTTCGACCATGTCGGCGGCGGCGACGATGGTCAGTCGTACGCGTTCGCGGCGGCGTTCGGTGCGGGCGAGTCGCGTGAGCGGGAGGTGGTCGCCCAACTGGTCGACCTGCAGCGGCGCGCGCCGGAGTATGCGAGACGGGATGGGATCCTCGCCGAGGACGAGCTGTTCTACGCGGAGCGGAACGCCATCACGGTGCAGGCCGCGGAACGGTACTACCGGACGATGTTCGGCGGGAGGGTGACGTCCTGGAACATGCGGGACTCCCACATGGTCGACACCCTGGAAGCACTCGCCGCCCATCTTGGACGGCTGCGGGGCGAGCCGGCGAAGATCGTGGTGTGGGCGCACAACTCCCACCTCGGCGACGCGCGGGCGACCGAGTTCGGGGCGATGGGCCAGTTCAACGTCGGGCAACTCGTCCGCGAACGGTACCCCGGGAACTGCCGCCTCATCGGCCTCACCACCTACACCGGCACGGTGACCGCGGCCGACGACTGGGACGCTCCCGCGGATCGCAGGGTGGTCCGGCCGGCTCTGCCGAACAGCGTGGAAGCGCTGCTCCATCAGGTGGGCAGCAAGGAGTTCCTCCTGTGGTTCGACCTGGCCCCGCCGGCGGCCGAGGCGCTGCGCGCGGCGCGGCTCGAGCGGGCCATTGGAGTCGTCTACCGGCCGGAGACCGAGCGGCAGAGCCACTACCTGCACGCCCGTACGGGCGACGAGTTCGACGCCGTGATCTACCTCGACGAGACACGAGCCCTCGAACCCCTCGAGCGGACCGCCAGGTGGGAGCGCGGCGAGGCCCCCGAGACCTACCCCTTCGCCGTTTAGCCCGTCGCAGGCTTGGAGGTGGAGACATGGACATCGCGTCCGGGGCGGCCGCGCGGCTCGTCTGCGGGGCCGGCCGGCCTCGCTGAAGTCAGTCGTCCCTGGTCGCCACCACGACCGACGCGGGGCGAAGCTGGCGGTGGTCGTCGCCGTAACCGGGGCGGACGATCTCGACCACCGTTCCCTCTGGGTTGCCGGGGTCGTTGACGGTGCTCACCGCCTCGTGATGAACCGGATCGAACGGCACCCCCACCCGGTCCTGGCGAGGGAAGCCCAGCCGGGCGAGAACGGCGACGGCCTGATCGCGGACGGCCCGGATGCCCTGGATGAGGGGATCATCGGTATCGGGATCGGCATGCGAGAGTGCGCGGTCGAGGTTGTCGAGCACCGGCAGCCACTCCGAGGCGCCCTGGGCGCGTTCTTCGGCCACCACACGCGCCATCGTTCTGTCGACGCGTTTACGGAAGTTGTCGAGGTCGGCGAGCGCCCGTAGGCGCAGGTCCTCGAGTTCCGCGATCCGCGCCTGCAGATCGGACTCCTGCCCGACACCCGTGTCCTCGTCCTCGGCCGTGGGTGGAGCGTTCTGTTCCCGCTGTGGCGAGGTGGCCGCTGAGTCGGACGGCCTCGCATCCTGATCGCTCATACTCATCAGTCCGTGGTGAAAATCGGCGTCGATGACGTCGTCGTTTTCGAAGGCCCCCTCCCACGTTCGCACCCCGCCCACCTGGTGTCCACCCTGCCGCGTGTCGCCCGAAAAGGGTGATTCGCTCTCACCCTCTGCCTCCGAGCATGGAGTTGAGATGAGATTTCGACTCGCGCTCGGGGGATCGTGATGGCGAAGGCAGTGGGAATCGATCTGGGCACGACCAACTCGGTGATCGCGACGGTCGAGAACGGTCAGCCCGAGGTCATTCCGAACGCGGAGGGGCAGCGGACGACGCCGTCGGTGGTGGCGTTCACCGACACCGGGGAACGTCTCGTCGGGCAGTTGGCCAAGCGGCAGGCCATCCTGAATCCCAAGCGGACGATCTCAGCGGTCAAACGGTTCATCGGCCGCCGCTACGAAGAGGTCGAATCCGAGGTTCAAACGGTGACCTACGACGTGGTGCCCGGCCCCGAGGGGGCGGTCCGGTTCGACATCGACGGCAAGCTCTACGCACCCGAGGAGATCGCCGCGCAGATCCTGCGCAAGCTCGCCGACGACGCCGGCAGGCAGCTCGGGGAGAAGGTCAACGAAGCGGTCATCACCGTCCCCGCCTACTTCAACGACGCGCAGCGCCATGCCACCAAGGACGCCGGGCGCATCGCGGGCCTCGAGGTGCTGCGCATCATCAACGAGCCCACCGCCGCCGCTCTCGCCTACGGCCTCGACAAGCGCGAGAACGAGGCCGTGCTCGTCTACGACCTCGGGGGCGGCACCTTCGACGTGTCGATCCTCACCGTCGGCGAGGGCATCGTCGAGGTCCGGGCCACCAGCGGCGACACCCACCTCGGCGGCAACGACTTCGACCGGCGCATCGTCGACCATCTCGCCGAGGAGTTCAAGCGCGACACCGGCATCGACCTCCGCCAGGACCCGCAGGCCCTGCAACGGCTGTTCGAAGCGGCCGAGAAGGCCAAGGTAGAGCTCTCCAGCGTGACCCAGACGCAGATCAGCCTGCCGTTCATCACCGCCGACGCCGGCGGCCCGAAGCACCTCAACACCACTCTGCGCCGCGCCACCTTCGAGCAGCTCACCGCCGACCTGCTCGAACGCACCATGGGCCCGGTGCAGCAGGCCATGGCCGACGCCAAGGTGACCGCCGACGACATCGACGAGGTCATCCTCGTCGGCGGCGCCACCCGCATGCCCGCCGTCCAGAGTCTCGTCCGGCGCCTCACCGGCGGCAAGGACCCCAACATGAGCGTCAACCCCGACGAGGTCGTCGCTCTCGGCGCCGCCATCCAGTCGGCCGTCCTCAAGGGCGAGATCAAGGACGTCCTCCTGCTGGACGTCACGCCGCTGTCGCTGGGCATCGAGACCCTCGGTGGCGTCACCACCAAGGTCATCGAACGCAACACGACCATCCCCGCGCGGCGCACCGAGATCTTCTCCACCGCCGAGGACGACCAGCCGGCCGTCGACGTCGTCGTGTTGCAGGGCGAACGCGAGCGCGCCGCCGACAACCGTACACTCGCCCGCTTCCGCCTCGACGAGATCCCGCCGGCCCCTCGTGGGACGCCGCAGATCGAGGTCACGTACGACATCGACGCCAACGGCATCCTCAACGTCACGGCCAAGGATCAGCAGACCGGTCGCGAACAGCACATCACCATCAGCGAGAGCAGCAACCTCGACCAGGGCGAAATCCAGCGGATGATCAACGACGCCGAGCAGCACCGCACCGAGGACACTCGCCACCGCCAGGTCATCGATGCCCGGAACGAGCTCGACACGGTCGCCTACCAGGTTGAACGCGCCCTGGCCGAGTTCGGGGGCCAAGCGCCCGTCCATGAGAAGGCCCGCGCCGACATGCTGATCGCCGACGCCAGGCAGGCCGTCAAGGAAGAGGCGCCGCTCGACCGCATCCGCTCTCTCACCGGCGAACTCCAGCAGGTGCACCACGCGCTCATGGCCGCGAGGCAGGGCCGGCAAGGCCCCACTCCCGGTCCCGAACAGCCGCCGCCGGGAGCCGGTCCCGGAGCCGGTCCCCAGGGACCCGCCCAGGCCGGTACCGACGACGTCATCGACGCCGACTTCACCACGGACTGATGCGGCATGGCCGACGTACCTCTTCGCGTACCCGGCGCCGGCCGCGGTCTCGGTTTCCGTCGCGGCTGCGCCGAGGCGCACGGGCACGGCTCCGCCCGGCCCCGCCCGGCACCGGTCACGTTGGCGATGAGGATGGACTGATGCCTGCCGGCGACGACCTCTACGGGACTCTTGGCGTGTCCAGGAACGCGAGCCAGGAGGAGATCCAGCGGGCCTACCGCAAGCTCGCCCGCGAGTATCACCCGGACGTCAACAAGGATCCTTCGGCCGAGGACCGCTTCAAGGACGTCTCCGAGGCCTACTCGGTCCTGTCCGATCCCGAGACCCGCCGCCGGTATGACGCGTTCGGGCCGGACTTCCGGCAGGTGCCGCAGGACGTGGACCCGGAGACCTGGGCGCGCGCCGGTGCCGGCCGTCGCCGGGCCCGCGCGGGCGCCGGAGCCGCCGGAGCCGCCGGAGCCGGGGCCGGCCGCGGCGGCAGGTGGCGCGGAGCCGAAGCCGCCGGGTTCGGTGCCGGACTGGGCGAGGACATCGATCTCGAGGAACTGCTCGGCGGCATCTTCGGCGGCCGGGCCGGACGCGGATGGGGCCCGGTCCCCGGCGCCGACCAGGAGGTCGAGATCGAGCTGGGCGTCGAGGAGGCCTATCGCGGCGGGAAGCGCAGGATCACCATCGAGGGGCTGGGGGGACGCCGGACCCTCGGCGTCAACATCCCGGCCGGCGTCACCGACGGCCAGCGGATCCGGCTCGCCGGTCAGGGCGGCCACGGCAGCGACGGCGCCCCCGCCGGCGACCTCTACCTCATCGTGCGGATCGCCCCCCACCCGAGATACCGGCTGGACGGGCGGAACATCCACGTCGATCTGCCGGTGACGCCATGGGAGGCCGCGCTCGGCGCCACCGTTCCTCTCGACACCCCCGGAGGCGAGGCCAAGGTGAAGGTCCCGCCGGGCACAACGAGCGGACGGCGCCTGCGGCTGCGCGGCCGTGGCCTGCCGAACCCGCGCGGTACCCCGGGCGATCTGTACGCCGAAGTCAAGATCATGGTGCCTCCGAAACCGACTCCAGACGAGCGACGCCTGTTCGAGGAGCTCGCCGCCACCTCCGACTTCGACCCGAGGCAGCGACCATGAGAGCGCCGGCGAAGACGAAGACCCGCAGATACTCGCTCGTCGGGCCGCCGCGCCTGGACCTGGAGTCGTTCGCCGACCTGGCCGGGCTCCATCCCGATCTGGTGCGGCGCCTGGTGGCGCTCGGCCTGCTGGAGCCGGACCGGGACGCCGCCGGACAACTGTGGTTCGCCCCGGAGCAACTGGCCGAGGTTGCCCGGATCGAACGGTTGCGTGCCGGATTCTCCCTCAACTACGCCGCCGTCGGGCTCGTGTGCGACCTGCTCGACCGCATCGCCGACCTTGAGGCGGCACTGCGGCGCCGCTCTCGACGCACGGGAGGCTCACCGTGGACCTGAACCGGTTGACACAGAAATCGCAGGAGGCCCTGCACGACGCGCAGACCAAGGCCCTTCGCCTCGGGCACACCGAGGTCGACGGGGAACACTTGCTGATGGCGCTGCTGGACCAGGAAGCCGGCCTGGTACCTCGACTGCTGGCCGCCGCCGGAGCGGACGTGGACCGGCTCCGCGACGAACTCGAGAAGCAGCTGTCCAAGCGGCCACGCGTGAGCGGACCCGGCGTCGAACCCGGGCAGATCCGGGTGACCCAGCGGCTCTCGCGGCTGCTGGAGGCCGCGGAGAGCGAGGCCAAGCGGCTCAGGGACGACTACGTCTCCGTCGAACACCTCCTCATCGCGCTCTTGGACGAGGGGCCGCAGACCCCGGCGGGCCGCCTGCTGCAAGAGCACGGGCTGACCCGCGACCGGTTCCTCGGGGCGCTCACCTCCGTCCGCGGCAGCCAGCGGGTGACCTCGGCGATGCCGGAGGTGACCTACGAGGCCCTGGAGAAGTACGGGCGCGACCTGGTCGCCGAAGCGGAGGCGGGCCGGCTCGACCCCGTCATCGGCCGCGACGCCGAGATCCGCCGGGTCGTCCAGATCCTGTCCCGCAGGACCAAGAACAACCCGGTGCTGACCGGTGATCCCGGCGTGGGCAAGACCGCCATCGCCGAGGGACTTGCGCAGCGCATCGCCCGGGGGGACGTGCCCGAGGGACTGAAGGACAAGACCATCTTCAGCCTGGACATGGGCTCGCTCATCGCGGGTGCGAAGTACCGCGGCGAGTTCGAGGAGCGGCTCAAGGCGGTGCTGACCGAGGTGCTCGCCTCCGAGGGCCGGATCCTGCTGTTCGTCGACGAGGTGCACACCGTGGTGGGCGCGGGCGCCACCGAGGGGGCCATGGACGCCTCCAACATGCTGAAGCCGATGCTGGCCCGCGGTGAGCTGCACCTGATCGGCGCGACGACGGTCCAGGAGTACCGCAAGCACATCGAGAAGGACGCCGCGCTCGAGCGGCGGTTCCAGCCGGTGCTGGTCGACGAGCCGTCGGTCGAGGACGCCATCTCGATCCTGCGCGGGCTGCGGGAACGCCTGGAGGTCTTCCACGGCGTGAAGATCCAGGACAGCGCCATCGTGGCCGCGGTCGTGCTGAGCCACCGCTACATCTCCGACCGCTTCCTGCCGGACAAGGCGATCGACCTCGTCGACGAGGCGTGCGCGATGCTCCGTACCGAGATCGACTCGATGCCCGCCGAGCTCGACGAGCTGACCCGGCGGGTACGCCGCCTGGAGATCGAGGAGGCGGCGCTCGCCAAGGAGAGCGACGAGGCGAGCAGACGGCGGCTCGAGGAACTGCGCGCCGAGCTCGCCGACCTGCGCGCCGAGGCCGACGCCATGCGGGCCCAGTGGGAGGCCGAGCGGCACGCGCTCAGCCAGGTCCAGGCGCTGCGCAAGGAGATCGAGCAACTGCGCCAGGAGGCCGAACGGGCCGAACGGGAGTACGACCTGAACCGCGCGGCCGAGCTGAGGCACGGCAGGCTCCCCGACCTGGAGCGCCGGCTGAAGGCCGAGGAGGAGCGACTCGCCGCCAAGCAGGGCGGCCACCGGCTCCTGCGCGAAGTCGTCACCGAAGACGAGATATCCACCATCGTGTCGCGCTGGACCGGCATCCCGGTCAGCCGCCTCAAGGAGGGCGAACGGGAGAAGCTGCTGCGCCTCGACGAAGTGCTCCACGAGCGTGTGATCGGACAGGACGAGGCCGTACGGCTCGTGACCGACGCGATCATCAGGGCGCGGGCCGGCATCAAGAACCCCCGGCGCCCGATCGGGTCGTTCATCTTCCTCGGGCCCACCGGAGTCGGCAAGACCGAACTGGCCAAGTCGCTGGCCGAGGCGCTGTTCGACACCGAGGAGAACATGGTCCGCCTCGACATGAGCGAGTACCAGGAACGGCACACCGTCAGCCGGCTGGTGGGCGCTCCGCCCGGCTATATCGGCTACGAGGAGGGCGGTCAGCTGACCGAGGCGGTGCGCCGCAAGCCGTACTCCGTGGTGCTCTTCGACGAGATCGAGAAGGCGCACACCGACGTGTTCAACACCCTGCTCCAGGTCCTGGACGACGGACGTCTCACCGACGCGCAGGGCCGTACGGTCGACTTCCGCAACACCGTGATCATCATGACGTCGAACATCGGCTCGCAGTACCTCCTCGAAGGAGTCCAGCGCGACGGGCGGATCGAGCCGTCGGCACGCGACCAGGTCATGGCGGAACTGCGGTCGCGCTTCCGGCCGGAATTCCTCAACCGCGTCGACGAGACCGTCATGTTCCGGCCGCTGACCCAGCCGGAGATCGAGCAGATCGTCGAGCTGATGTTCGGGGACCTGCGGGCGCGGCTCGCCGACCGCCGCATCACCCTGGAGGTGACCCAGGAGGCGCGGAAGCTCATCGCACAGGCGGGCTTCGATCCCGTCTACGGTGCCCGCCCGCTGCGCCGCTACATCGCCCGCGAGATCGAGACGCGGGTGGCGCGCGCCCTGCTGTCCGGGGAGGTCAAGGACGACGCGGTGATCCACATCGGTGTCGAACAGGGCGAGCCGCGGGTCACCTTCGACAACCGGACCCGCAGGGTACGGGCCGCCTAGTGAAATGTCAGAGTCATTGACATGAAACCTATTTTTCCTACTATGAAAGTCGACATGCCCTCTCGCTGGTGGCCCTCGCTTCGGCGCAGTTGAAGGAGCACGCCTGATGCCCGTCAAGCAGGTGCACCTCGCGGCGCATTTCCCCGGTGTCAACAACACGACCGTGTGGTCGGATCCCCGCTCGGGGAGCCAGATCGATTTCGGCTCGTTCGTCAGCCTTGCGCAGACGGCCGAACGCGGCCGGTTCGATTTCCTGTTCCTCGCCGAAGGGCTTCGGCTGCGGGAGCTCAAGGGAGGTATCCACGATCTCGACGTGGTCGGCCGGCCCGAGTCGCTCACCGTGCTGTCCGCCCTCGCGGGGGTCACCACCCACCTTGGGCTTGCCGCGACGGTCAACTCCACCTTCAACGAGCCCTACGAGGTCGCCAGGCGGTTGGCGACGCTCGACCATCTCAGTGGTGGCCGGGCCGCATGGAACGTGGTGACCAGCTATGACGCGTTCACCGGCGAGAACTTCCGACGCGGTGGCTTCCTTGACGAGGCCGACCGCTACACCCGCGCCGCCGAGTTCCTCCAGGTGGCGCGCCTGCTGTGGGACTCATGGTCGGCCGACGACATTCCCGCCGATCCGGTCACCGGCCGGTTCGTACGGCGTGGTGCCGGTGAGTTCCACCATGAGGGCCGCCACTTCGACGTCTCCGGACGGTTCAACACACCGCGTGGTCCGCAGGGTCACCCGGTGATCATCCAGGCCGGGGACTCGGCGGAGGGCCGCGAGTTCGCGGCTTCGGACGCCGACGTCATCTTCAGCCGCCACAGCCGGCTTGAGGACGGCCGGGCCTTCTACAAGGACGTCAAGGGCCGGCTGGCCAAGTACGGCCGCCGCCCGGAGGACTTGAAGATCCTCCCTGCTGTGACCTACGTCTTGGGCGACACCGAAGAGGAGGCCGCGGAGCGCGCAGTCGAGATCCGCCGTGCGCAGGTCAGTCCCCAGACCGCGATCACTTATGTTGAGGGGATCTGGGGGCGGGACCTTTCCGCATATGACCCGAACGGTCCCCTGCCCGACATCGAGCCCGACCTCGGCGAGGGAGTCTCCAAGGGCCGGGCACAGTTCCGCGGTGATCGCGGCGCCATCGCCCGGAAGTGGCGGGCGCAGGCGGAAGAGCGTGGGCTCAGTATCCGCGAGCTGGTCATCGAGGTCACCGGCCGGCAGACCTTCGTCGGCACAGCTCGGACGGTGGCCGACCAGATCGATGAATTCGTGCAGAGCGACGCGGCGGACGGCTTTGTCTTCGTGCCGCACCTGACACCCGGGGGGCTCGACGACCTGGTGGACCACGTGGTGCCGCTGCTCCAGGAGAAGGGAGTGTTCCGCAGCGACTACGCCGGCTCGACGCTCCGCGCCCACCTCGGTCTCGATGCCCCACACCCTGGCCCAGCGGCCATGCCCCGCGCCGGCGAGGTGGCGTCATGATCCACATCCATCTCGCCGCGGCGCTGGACGGCGCCGGCTGGCATCCGGCGGCGTGGTGCGATCCAGCCGCTCAGCCGTCCCGCCTCTTCGCCGCCGGATACTGGGCCGGGCTGGTCACCGAGGCCGAACGTGGCCGGTTGGACTTCGTCACCTTCGAGGACGCGCTGGGCCCGCAGTCCTCCCGGTTCGACGGCCCCGATGACCGGGTCGACCAGGTCCGCGGGCGACTCGACGCGGTGCTGCTGGCCGCCCGGCTCGCCCCGCTGACCTCGCGTATCGGCCTGATTCCCACCACGAGCACCACACATACCGAACCGTTCCACGTCGCCATCGGCATCGCCTCCCTCGACTACGTGAGCCGGGGACGGGCCGGCTGGCGGCCGCAGATCTCCAGCCGCGCCGCCGACGCCGCGCATTTCGGCCGCCGCACTTTCCCGGTGCTGAGCCGGGAGGACATCGGCACGCCGGCGGCGAAGGCGTTCGTCAGCGAGCTCTTCGGCGAGGCCGCCGATGCGGTCGAGGTCGTCCGGCGACTGTGGGACAGCTGGGAGGACGACGCCGAGATCCGGGACGTCTCGACCGGCCGGTTCATCGACCGGGACAAGCTGCACTACATCGACTTCGAGGGCCCTCACTTCAACGTGCGCGGGCCGTCGATCACGCCGCGCCCGCCGCAAGGGCAGCCGCTGATCACCGCCCTGGCGCACGATGTCGAGCCGTACGAGTTCGCGGCACGCGGCGCCGATGTCGTCTATGTGACCCCGCGCTCCCGCACCGAGACCGCGATGATCGTCGGCCGGGTTCGGAATGCCGAGGCGGCGGTCGGCCGGGTGGGGGAGCCGCTCAAGATCTTCGCCGACCTCGTCGTCCTCCTCGACGAGACGGCCAGTGTGGCCGCCGAGCGTAAGGAGATGCTGGATCAGCTGGACGGTGCCGAACTGACCTCCGACGCCGAGATCTTCACCGGCACCGCGGGCGAGCTGGCCGACCTGTTACTGGACTGGCGGGCATCCGGTCTCGACGGCTTCCGGCTGCGCCCCGGCGTGCTCCCCTATGACCTGACCGGCATCACCCACGGCCTGGTGCCCGAGCTACAGGACCGCGGGGCCTTCCGCAGGGAGTACGAGGCGGTGACGTTGCGCGGCCTGCTCGGGCTGCCCCGGCCCGCCGGCCGCTACCCGGCGACGTCATGACATCTTCACCGCATCGACCGGAAGGCGGCCATGACCGCGATCCCCCTCTCCGTACTCGATCTCGCACCCATCCCCGCCGGCGGCACAACACGCCAGGCGCTGCACAACACCCTCGACCTGGCCTGGCGGGCCGAGGAGTTCGGTTATCACCGCTACTGGCTCGCCGAGCACCATCTCGCTCCCGGCGTCGCCAGCGCCGCGCCGCAGATCCTGATCGCCCTGGTGGCCCGCGCGACCAGCCGGATCCGGGTCGGCTCGGGCGCGGTGCAGACCGGGCACTGGACCCCGCTGGCGATCGTCGAGCAGTTCGGCACCATCGATGCCCTGTACCCCGGCAGGATCGATCTCGGCCTCGGCCGTTCCGGGCAGCGGCGCGCCGAGTTCGCCCGCGGCGCGGCCGCGCCGCCGGAGCGCGAGGCCACCGTGGTGGACGGCTTGCTCATCCCCAAGCCCTTCGACGTCGGCAGGTTGGCGGGGAGCCCGGTGATCGCGCTCTTCGGCGAGCTGCTGCAGCAGCCGGGGGCCGAGTCACCGGACTTCGCCGAACAGGTGGCGGAGATCTCCGCTCTGCTCGATGGCTCCTATCGTTCTCCGGACGGGCACAGGGCCCATGTGACGCCCGGCGAGGGCGCCGACCTCCAGCTGTGGATCCTCGGTAGCAGCGGCGGCGAGAGCGCCCGGGTGGCCGGGGAACGCGGGCTGCCGTTCGCCGCGAACTACCACGTCGCCCCGTCCAACGTTCTGGAAGCGGTGGACGCCTACCGTGCGGCCTTCAAACCCTCGGGGGTGCTGGACGAGCCCTATGTCGTCGTCTCGGCCGACGTGGTCGTCGCCCCCAGTGACGACGATGCGCGCGAACTGGCCGCCCCGTACCCGCTGTGGGTGCACAGCATCCGATCCGGTCTCAGGGCGATCCCGTTCCCGGCGCCCGAAGAGGCCGCCGCCCACGCATGGAGTGATGAGGGCTGGGCGTTGGTCGCCGACCGTGTCGACACGCAGTTCGTGGGCTCTCCACAGACCGTCGTGGAAGGGCTGCGGGTGCTGCAGCGCGTGACTGGCGCCGACGAACTGCTGGTCACCACGATCACTCACGACCATGCTCACCGCGTTCGCTCCTACGAGCTGCTGGCGGGGGAATGGAACCGCGCGTGAGCATCGGCGAACCTCGAAGGCCGCGCTCATCGTAGCCACGCAGGTGCACGGCAGGTCCAAATCCGGCTGATCGATCATTGAACCTGATGGGGGAGCCGCCTGATCGTGGCGAGGCCGCCTCAGTGCGCCTCGTCCCTGTCGTTACTGCACTCGTCGGCGCTTTGCGGCGCGCTGGGCAGGCGCAGGATGAAGCAGGCTCCTCCGATGGGCGAGTCTGCGACGTGCAGGGTGCCCTTGTGGGCTTGGGCGATGGTACGGGCGATGGCCAGCCCGAGCCCGGTGCCCTGGGGGTCGCGTTGTCTGGCGGCTCGCAGACGGGTGAACCGCTCGAAGACCCGTTCGCGGTCGGCTTCGGGGATTCCCGTTCCGTCGTCGCTGACGGCCAGTTCGGCGGAGTTCCGCTGCTCGTGCCCGCTGGCCCGCACGTTGACCCGCACGGTCGTTTCGGCATGGCGCTGGGCGTTGTCGAGGAGGTTGGCCAGGATCCTGCCGATGTGGGTGGGGACGGCGTCGACCGTTACTCCGGGTTGCAGGTCGAGCTGTACGGGGTGCCGATCGGTTCGCCGGGAGACCTCCGTGCGGACGAACCGGGCCAGGTCGATCCGCTGTACCGATGTCGGCGGGTCGGCCTGGAGCTGTGCCAGCAGGAGCAGGTCGGTGGTGATCGCTTGGAGCCGGTCGATGTCCTCCAGCGCCCGGTCGAGCGTGGCGGGCAGATCGTTCCGTTCGAGGTCGAGCTGGGTGTCCTCCAGCAGGAGGCGCAGCCCGGCGATGGGGTTGCGCAGCTCGTGTGAGGCGTCGGAGGCGAACCGCCGTTGCTGATCGAGCATGCGCTCCATGCCGCCCTTGGCCTGCTCCAGCCGGTTGAGCGTCGCGTTGATGGTGCGGGCGAGCTGCGCGATCTCGTTCTGCCCGGCGGGCTCGGGCACCCGGGTGGAGAGGTCGTTGACGTTGATGGCGGCGAGTTCGGCCCGGATGGCCTCCACCGGTCGCAGCATCCGGCCGGTGACCTTCCACGCCCCCCAGGCGGCCAAGCCGATCAATGCGACGACCTGCACGGCGAACAACGTGTCGAAGATTCCGGTGGACAGCCGACCGGGGACACGGCGGCCCGCGTACACCACGGGTGAATCGGGTGTCGGCCGCACCCTGACCGCCGAGATGCGCATGCACCCGGCCGGTGGGGCGGCGCAGGCCTGCACGTCCCGTACGGTGTCCTGCGATGTGGGCATGGTCCCGGCCAACGGTGGGAGGCCACGCGCGGCCGCCGAAGACGCGAGCACGACCCGGCCGGGGCCGACCACCTGGATCAGGTCGACTCCGCTGACCCGGGGTATCACCGCACGCGCCAGTTCTCCGCGGCGGACGTCCGCCGCTGCGACGGCGGCCTCTTGCCGGACCTGCCGCCACGCGGCATTGACCAGGGCGTGGCGGGCGAGCAGACCGGCGGCCACTCCCGCGGGTATGAACAGCACAGTGGCCAACAGCGTCACCAGAACCGTGACCCGGCCCCGCAGGGACCGTAACCGCGGACGCAACCGGGTACGCGGCGCGGATGCGGGCATGGCTACATGCCAACCCTCCCGGCGCGGTCATCCCGGCAATCGGTGGGATCCCGCAGTGGAACGTCCTGCGGCGACGGAACCGATGATGACCACGCGTAACTGGACGTCATTAAAATTCACGTTACCCCTACTTTTCCGTTGGGGGGTAACCCCTATGCCCGGGCCGTCCGCCGTGGACAACTGCGAGATCACGGGCTGGAGTCCATGATCTCGCAGTTGTCCGTTCGTGCGGCCCAGGCACTCACCGTGACGTCAACGGTGTGTAGGCCCGGCGCGGCCGAGAGCCTCTGTCGAGGGCGTGGTCACCGGCCCCAGGGGCCATAGTGATGGTGGTGGAACCCGTGGTGATGGTGGTGGAACCAGGGCCGCTGCACCGGTTGCCAGACCTGCACGGGCTGCTGCCATGGCTGCACGGGCTGCTGCCAGGCGCCCCATTGCTGGCAGTTGCCGAAACGCCAGTCGCAGTGCAGGACGGTGCCGGATCGCCACGATGAGGCTGCTGTGGTCTGTGCGTTCGCAGGAGTCGCCGCGCCGGCCGCGAGTGCGGTGAATCCCGCCAGGGCCGCGGTCGAAAGGGCAACTGAGATCGCTTTCGGGAAGGCCATAAATATTCCTTAATGCAGATAACGGTGAATTCCGGTGATTAGGCCGCGGAAAGCCGACCGCATCACTTACCTACATCCGAGATCGATTGAGCGAGGAAATCAACTCAGTTGATCGGTTGATTGCCGATCTTGACGTGGATTTGCACCCGCCGCACCATGATCATGGCTCCTCTCGGTGGCCGGCGCGGATCGTGCAGGGGTGACCGGGACGCGGTGCGAGGATCACTCCGCCGGGCCGCCCGGTGGGCCGAGCTCTGACATTGACAATCGTTTTCGTTCGGGGTGATGATGCGGGATGATCGCATGTGTACCGTTCGGGAGGGATGTCTGTGTCGTCATTCGCGAGCGCCGGCCGAAGCGGAACCCCATGGTGGAGACGATGTGCGATCCCGCTGGTCGCAGGCCTGATCGGCTTGCTGTCGGCCTGTGCCGGCGGGTCCGGGGACTCTGCGCAGGCCCGGAGCGGGCAGCTGACGCTCGCCGCGCCGCGTGACCTGTTCGCCGGCCCGGATGACCCGTACTTCACCCACCAGGCGCTGCAGGTCTGGGAGCCACTGGTCACGCTGGACGCCGAGCTGAAACCATCACCCGCCCTCGCCACCACCTGGAAGCGGTCGGCCGATGGCCGGGTGTGGACCTTCCAGCTGCGTGGTGGTGTGCGGTTCAGCGACGGCAGCCCCCTGACGGCCGAGGCGGTGGTCGTGAACATCGAACGGTTCCGGCGGATCGCGCCGAAGCAGTCACCGTTCTTCAGCCTCGACGCCGGTATGGAGTCCGCCTACGGAAGGTTGAAAGAGGTACGCGCCGACGGTGGTGCGGTGGTGTTCGAGCTCGCCGATCCGGTGGCCGACCTGCCGGCCCGGCTCGCGAACTTCTTCAGCATGATCCAGGCGCCGTCGGCGTTCGACGCAGCGGGCCGCTTCGCCGGAAAGCCGGTGGGCACCGGCCCGTACATGCTGGTCTCCTCGTCCAAGGGACAACGCGTCGAGCTCATCGCGAACCCCCACTACTGGGGGAAGCGGCCCGCGCTGGGGAAGGTGGTGGTCAGGACGATCCCCGACGCCAACGCCCGGGTGGCGGCGTTGCGGGCGGGTGAGGTCGACGCCCTCATCGACAAGGGGGCCCTGCTCACCGGGCAGGTCGGCGCGGTCGCCGCCGACAGGCGCTTTCGAGTCACGCGCACTCCGTCGGTGCTCACCCACTATCTGACCTTCAACTCCTCTCGAGGACCCTTCGCCGACCCGAGGCTGCGTGAGGCGGTCGATCTCACGATCGACCGCACGATGATCGCGAAGAGGCTTCTGGCGGGCACGGCCACGCCGGGAGCATCGTTCCTGTCACCGGTCTTCGGTGACCTGGCCGACCCGAACGTACGCACCCCGTACGACCCGGAACGGGCCCGCCGGCTCGTCTCCGAGGTGGGTCGCCCCAGCCGGCCGATCACGATCCTGATCTCCTCGGCCGAGGCCGGCCAGTTTCCCTACACCGACATCGCCGAGGTGCTGAGGTCGGCCCTGGACCAGGCCGGCCTGCCGGCCAGGGTGAGTGCCGTCGAGGCGACCAAGACGACGATGGAGTCCGGCGACTACGACATCTTCCTCAGCGCCTACAGCGTCCCGAACGGCGACGCCGACTACCTGTTCCGGCGGTTCCTGCGCTCGGACGCCGAGTGGAATCGTCAGCGTGGGCTCGGTTACGACAGCGAGGAGTTCGACCGGCTCATCGACCGGGCCGCCGTCAGCACCGACACGACGGAACGACGCGACCTGTATCGGAAGGTGCAGCGGTTGCTGGCCACCGACCGTCCGATGATTCCGGTGGCCTATCAGGACAACCCGGTGGTGGCGAGCAACGCCCTCACCGGCTTGACCCAGGACGCCTGCTATCTGGTGGACTTGGCCAAGATCGCACCGGCGAGCTGAGAAGGTGACCTTCGCCGTCTCGCGGGCGCTCGGCGCGGCCTTCGCGCTGCTCGTGGTGTCGGTACTGACGTTCTCACTCACCTCGCTGGCGCCGGGTGACCCGGCGGAGGAGCTCCTCCGCCGGGGCGGCATCCAGCCCACTCAGGCGAGCGTCGCCGCGCTGCGCGCCGAACTCGGGCTCGACCGGCCCGCGGCCGTGCAGTACCTCGGCTGGCTCCACGGCGTGCTGCGTGGTGATTTCGGGCGGTCCTACGCCGACGGAACTCCGGTGGCCGCTCAGATTCTTTCGCGGGTGCCGGCCACGCTCCGCTTGGCGGGCGCGGGATTCCTCATCGCGGTCGCGCTCGCGGTGCCGATGGCGGTGCGCGCGCAGATCCGGCCGCACACCGCCCTCGGCCGGATCACCCGTGCCCTCACGTCGGCGATCGCGGCCGTCCCGCCCTACGTCGTCGGCATCCTGCTGGTCAGCGTATTGGCGGTCGAACTGCGGATCCTTCCCACCGGCGGCGACGCCACGGCCGACGGGGTGATCCTGCCCGGTCTCACGCTCGGCGTCGCCACCGCGGCTCCGCTCATGCGGCTGCTGAGGTCAGAGCTCGCGGCCGTCGACGGCAGCCCGTTCATGGCGCTCGCCCGTGCCAAGGGTCTGACGGTCCGGCGGGCGATCGTCTTGCACGCTCTGCCCGCCGCGGCGCCCGGAGCGATCAGCGCCGCCGGGGTGGCGCTCATCGAGCTGGTGGGCGGTGCGGTCGTCGTCGAGACCCTGTTCAACTGGCCCGGCGTGGGTCAGCTCGCGGTCACCGCGGTCCGCCAGCGTGACATCCCGATGGTGCAGGGGTACGTGCTCTTCGCCGCGATGGCCACCCTGCTCGTCCTGGTGCTGGCCGATGTGTGCGTCGCCCTGGTGGATCCGCGCCTGCGGGACAAGAGCCGATGACCCGCCCGACGGCGGGGTTGACGGCCGGAGGGGCGCTGCTCACAGTCGTCGTGCTGGGCTGTTTCGCCCTGCCGCTGGTCTCCCCGCACGATCCCTATCGGCCCGATCCGGTGAACGCGCTGCTGCCGCCGGGGCCGGGTCACTGGCTGGGAACCGACCAGCTCGGCCGCGACCTGCTCACGCGCACGGCCGCCGCAGGACGTACGTCACTGCTGTTCGCGCTCGCCGTCACCGCCGCCACCACTGTGATCGGGACCGTCACCGGTGCCGTGGCGGGCCTGGCGGGCGGCTGGCCGGACCGGATCCTGCGCCAGACCTCGACCATGGCACTGGCGTTGCCGGGGCTCACCCTCGCACTGGCCGTCTCCGGCGTCCTGCCGCCCGGATACACCACGCTGTTCATCGCGTTGGTGCCGCTGGGCTGGGTGAGCTGCGCGTCGGTCGTACGCACCGTCGTACGCCGGACCGCCATGACCGACTACGTGCTCGCCAGCCGGACCATGGGCGCCTCGATCCCGCAACTGCTGCGGTACGACATCGCGCCGCACGTCCTCGGGCCGGCCTGCACGGTGGCCGCCGGCGACTTCGCCAGATCACTCACCGCGGCCACGTCGCTGAGCTTCCTCGGCATCGGCCTCCCCCCGCCGCACGTCGACTGGGGCGGCATGATCAGCGAAGCGACCCCTCTCCTGCTCGCCTCGCCGCGGCTCGTCGTCGTGCCGGCGATCGCGATCGCGCTGGCCGGCCTGAGCGTCATGCTCGTCACCGATGGCCTCCGCGACCCGGCGTCAGGTCCGTAGCAGCCGCCGATACGTGCGCGGCCGGCGGTCCGGCGGTCGGCTGTCAGCGGGCCGCGAAGAAACTTCGCTCACGAGCGATGATTCCGGCCCACGGCCGGAGTCTCTCCTTCGATCGGGCACGACCGCCCCTGCAAGGAGGACTCCCATGACATCGACCGGACACCCACATACGCCCGCGTGGTTCGACATCTCCTCTCCGGACGCCCCCCGAGCGCGACGCTTCTACCAGGAGATGTTCGGCTGGCCGGTGAACGTACTGGATGAGACCTACGCGCTGGTGGGCGCGGACGGCGACCGGCCGGCGGGCGGGATCGGCCAGGCCGGTCCCGGCAGCCCCTACACCGGGATCGTCGTCTACTTCCAGGTCGACGACGTCGACACTGCGCTCGCGCGCGCCGAGGAGCTCGGCGGCAGCCGGACCCTGGAGCCGCAGACCCTGCCCGGCATGGGGCGGATGGCCGTGTTCACCGACCCTGACGGCAACCCCGTCGGCCTGCTGAGCCCCTGACGTACGAGATCGATCACAAGGAGACGAGCATGACCACGGTCGACTCGAGCACGGCCTCGGAGAGCGCCGACGTTCCACCGGCGGATCCACGGCGATGGTGGGCGCTCGCACTGCTCTCCGGACTGTCGTTCATGATCTTGCTGGACATGACCATCGTGAACGTGGCACTTCCGCTGATCCAGGAGGGCCTCGACTTCTCGGAGTCCGGCCTGACCTGGGTCGTGAACGGCTACGTGCTGACGGCCGGAGGGTTGTTGCTCCTCGGCGGGCGGTTGGCCGATGTCTTCGGCCGCAGGCGTCTGTTGCTGACCGGTGTGGTCGTCTTCGCGGTGTCCTCGGTCGTGTGCGGTGCCGCCGTCGCCCCGTGGATGATGGTCGCGGGCCGGTTCGGTCAGGGCGCCGCCGAGGCGATCGCCGCGCCCGCGTCGCTGGGCCTGATCGCCCTGCTGTTCACCGACCCGAAGGAACGGACGAAGGCCCTCGGAATCTGGGGCGGGCTCGTGGCGGTCGGCGGGACCCTGGGCTATGTCATCTCCGGTGTCCTGACCGATCTGACGTCCTGGCGCTGGATCTTCTTCATCAACGTGCCGGTCGCCTTGGTGGTCTTTCTGCTCCTCCCGCGCATGGTCGGCGAGAGCCGGATGGTGCGGGAGGAGGACCACCGGCTCGATGTCACCGGTGCGATCACCTCGACCGCCGGTCTCATCGCCATCGTCTACGGGCTGCTGCAGGCCGCCGAGCATCCGTGGGGGTCCGCGACGGTGCTGCTTCCGCTCCTTGCCGGAGTCTGCCTGCTCCTGGCGATGCTCGTCGTCGAGCGTCGTGCGAAGAACCCGCTCGTTCCGCTGGAGTTCTTCGCCAACCGGACCAGGTCGGTCATCAACGTCGCCTCCCTGTTCTTCATGGCGGCGTTCATCTCGTACACCTTCATGCTGACCTTGTTCGAGCAGCACGTGTTGCGCTACTCCACGCTCCAGACCGGGCTGGCGTACCTGCCCCTAGCGTTCGGGATCGGGGCCGGCATCGGGATCGGCACCGCGTTGACTCCGCGCCTCGGCGTCAGAGCGGTGACCGCCGCCGGCTTCATCGGCGCCGGCGTGGGCCTCCTGCTGACGAGCATGGTCGACACCGACACCTCCTACGTCGGCGGCATCCTGCCGGGAATGATCGTGTTCGGGGTGTTCGCCGGCGCCACCATGCCGGCCGCGACCACGGCCGCGCTGCACGGGGTCACCGTCCAGGACTCCGGCTTGGCATCGGGCGTGCAGACCACCATGCAGCAGGTCGGCGGCGCGCTCGGCCTCGCCGTCCTCGTGACCCTGGCACTCCGGTACGCCGATGACGAGATGGAGCGTGGCGTGCCGGCCGAGGTGGCGGTGACGTCGGGCTACGTGCTGGCCTTCCGCATCGGGGCCGCGCTGATGATCCTCGGGGGAGTGCTCATCATGACGCTGTTCGAGCGCGTCAACCCGGAACTGCGGGACCCGACGGCCGAGATCGTCGAGGAGACCCGCTGAACGACGGTGTGGCCGAGAGGCGGATGACTGAGATCGGCGCCGCAGCGCGTGCAGAGAACGGCGGCTCCATGGAAACCTGACCGGTATGCGGGATCGACCGGAGAACTTCGACGAAGCCGAATTGCGGCGTTCCTTGTACGAGTGGGGAATCGAGGCCGTTTCTCTGGCGTACGCCCCGGTGGGATTCGGCGATCATCATTGGACCGCAGTGGATTCCCGTGGCCGGAATTCGTTCGTCACCGTCGCCGACCTGGCGCACAAGGGTCACTGCGGAGACGGGCCGGAGGCCGCCTTCACCGGTCTGCACCGGGCCATGGACACCGCGTGGGCATTGCGCGATCAGGAGGCGCTCGACTTCGTCGTGGCGCCGCTGCGCACCGCCGACGGGGAGACACTCCGCCGGGTGGACGGCCGGCACGCCGTGAGCGTCTTCCCGTTCGTGGACGCCACCTCAGGGAACTTCGGTCAGACGCTGACGCCGCACGAGCGTGGCCTGGTCGTGGACATGCTCGCCGAGTTGCATCACAGCAGATCTCCCGCCTCGACCCCTGTTCTCCAACCGGACCTTTCGACACGGGTTCCGCTGCTGAAGGCCCTTGAGGAGCTGGACCGGCCCTGGCGGGGTGGGCCGTTCGCCGAGCCCGCCAGAGCCCTGGTCGCAGACCACGCATCCGGCATCCGCGAGCGGTTGGAGGAGTTCGACCGGCGTGTCGAAGAGGTCACCAGGAGCGGCCACGAGCCCCGTCGTCACCCGCAGGGCTCTGGCGGGGTGAGCCGTGAGTAGCCCTGCTCGACCGAGGCCGGACCGAACCCTCCTGACACACCACCCGTTCCACCCGGTACCGATGCCCTTGGCCAGCATCACAGATCACCCAGCACCGATGGGACGGCGGCATGGCCAGGGAATCGAGCGGACTCCCTCGTTTCGAGAATGTGTGTCGCAACGCCGCCAAGATATTGGCGTCGTGTGAGGGATACTTCATCGACCGGATCTCGTTTGACATCGTTGACGGCCACGATGCGTTGGAGATCGGGCTCAGGCAGGGCCCCGAGTGGCCCGACGTCACCATCTCGCTATCCGGCGTCCATCACCTGTCGATCGGCAAACCACCCGAATCCTCGGGCTGTTTCGTCGATGAGGTCTCGGTGATTCACGCCCCGGCAAGTCCGCATCCGTGGCCTGAAGGGCTCGTCAGCGTCCGGCGTCATGACGGGCTGCCCGAGCTGGCCTGGATTCGGCTGATCGGGCCGATGGACATTGAGGCCGTGGCTTCGACCCTGACCGTATTCACCGCGATGAGTGACGACGCGGCAGCCGTCCGTCCGGAGGCGTGACGGCCGCCTAGTCCTCAGGATGGTCAGCCCCGCGCGGCCGCGAGCGCGGTCATGCGGTGGACGGTCTCCTCATGTTCGCCGAACCACACGGCGAGGTGGTCGGCGCCCGCGGCCTCCCATTCCGCGAGCTCCGCCGCCATGAGTCCCGGGTCCTTCTCCCATTCCCGCTTCCACATGGCACGGGCTCCCGTGCCGATCGGGCGGGAGGCCAGTCGCCGTAGCGTGGCGGCCAGCTCGGTGAAATGTTCGGGGGTGGTCGGCACGCTCTGCCAGATGTCGGCCAGTTCGGCGGCGCGTGCGAGGGCGGCCTCGCTCATTCCGCCGACCAGGATGGGCACGTGCACCGGCCGGGGCTCGAACACGCCGGTACTGAATCGGTAGTGCGCGCCGTCGAAGGGCCCGCGCCCGGTCTCCCACAGGTGCCGCATCAGCCGGATGGCCTCGTCGGTACGCGCGGCGCGGGCGGCGAAGTCGGCTCCCAGGGCGGTGAACTCGCGGCGCTCCCAGCCGATCCCGACGCCGAGAGTGAAGCGCCCGCCGGAGAGGCGATCGAGGGTCGCGGCCTGTTTGGCCACCACGAACGGATCGCGCAGCGGCAGGATCAGCACGGACGTGCCGAGCCGGATCCGGTCGGTGGCCGCGGCGAGGTAGGACAACGCGACCAGCGGATCGTGCACACCGCCGTATGTCGGGCCGAAGTCCTCCGGCGGCAACGGGTGGTCCGGCAGCCAGACTGCTTCGTAACCGAGGTCCTCCGCGCGCCGGGCGAACTCGGTGAGGCGGCTCGGATCCATGGCGGGTGACTCGGCCGGCAGAACGACATGCAGCTCCATGCCGCAACCGTAAGCCCTGCCATCGATGTGAGAGTCAACCGCTAGGGCCATCGAGCTCGGCAGCTGCCGACGAGGGCGTACGTCACCGGTTCAGTCAGAACCGTGACGTACGCCCGACTCGTGTCAGCGGAGCAGCGAGGAGCCGAACCTCGCGAAGGTCGGATCGGCGACCCCTGCCTGGCGCAGGTCGTGAGCGGACGCCCGAGTCGTGCGGGCACCGTCGAGTACGGTGACCAGCCCGGTCGAGGTGAACCCATCGATCGTCTCCTCCGGGACGCCGATGACCAGGTCGGCCCTGCCGTCGCCGGTGTGATCGGCCAGCAGCACGGTGCGCCCGAAGAGGTCGGCGGTCTCCGCCTCGTCGGGGATGCCGGGGGTGTCCTGGTTGATCCACGTGGCTTGACGGGTGCCGACGCCCGCGGCCGAGCCGTGCAGCACGGTCACCGCGCCCGCGGCGATCGCCGTGTCCGGATCGATGTCCTCTCCGGGAGCGCCGACGGCGAGATCCGCTCTGCCGTCCCGGTCGACGTCGCCCATGGCGAGCGACCACCCGAAACGGTCATCGGCCTCGTTGGTGTCGGGCACACCCGGGCTGCCCTGGGTGATGAGGGCCGGGTCGGCGAAGGCGCCTCCCTGGCTCAACAGCACGGCTACCTTGCCACCGGATTCCGACGAGTATTCGGGGTCGCCCACGGCGACATCCGCCCTGCCGTCACCGTTCAGGTCGCCCATCGCGATGGAGCCGAACATCGTCGAGAAACCCGGCAGGTCCTTACGGACCGGTGCGGCCGTGTCGAGCCCGGCGCCGCCTCCCCGGTAGCCGACGAGTCGCGCGTCGGCACTCGTACGGACGACCTGCGCGAGGTCGGTCGTGCCGTCGCCATCGACGTCGCCCGCCGCGAGCCGCATGCCGTAGTCGTACGCGTAAGGGTCCTCCTCATTGGCCAGGAGCTGCGCGTCTGTGCCGGACAGCCCTTGCGCTCCACCGAACAGGATCGTGACCGATCCGCTCCACTGACGGCCGTCCTGGTCATTGGGCGACCCGACGGCGAGGTCGGCCCTGCCATCACCGTTGAAGTCCCCCGTCACGAGCGAGTTGCCGAATCGCTCGTTCCACCCTGGATCACCGGGCACGCCAGGGGACGCTTGCGTGAACAACTGACTGCGCTGGGGGACAAGGCCGGACGGCGAGCCGTACACGATGGTCACGGAGCCGGCCCCGACCTCCTCGTTCCCGTCGCCGTCGCCGTCGATGGCCTCATCGGGGGTGCCCACGGCCAGGTCGGCGAAGCCGTCCGCGTCGAAGTCCCCGCTCGCAAGCTCCCAGCCGAAGTAGTCGTAGCTCTCGGCGGTGTCGGGGATGCCGTCGGTGTCCTGCGTGATCAACGTGCCCGGGGGGCGGAGGCCGTTCAGTACCGCCACGCCGCCGGTGTCCGCGCCACTCACCGCGGCGGCCGGCGCGCCGACGGTGAGATCGACCCTGCCGTCGCCGTTGAAGTCGCCGGGTTTCGCCGCGCCGGCCGCCTGCGCAGGTGCCGCCGTCATGACTCCGGTGAGCACCGCGATCGCCGTTACCCCCCGCATCAACGGTCGTCGCCGCGCTGCCCCTGCCGCACCGGAACTCTTCGAGATCCTGCTCATCCTCTTCCCTCTGCGAGATCGTGCCGTTGAACCCGTACGTCCATATCCGCGAGATGGACGTACGAAGAATCTTGGATTGTGCTGCCGGATCTCTGCCGTCATGCTGCGCGCCGCTGCGGTTCGACTGCTGTCCTCGTGACGTGGGGAGGTACGGCGTGGTCCTCCGCCCAGTCATCGACCGGTCTCTGCGTGGATCGGTCTCTCGCACCGCGCTGAACGGGGATACTGCAGCGGTGCCGTCTACCTCGCCGCCGGTCGCCCGGCCTGCCGCCCTGACCCGTCGCGTGCCGCGACCGATGCGGAAGGGGGCAGGTCATGGGTGCTGACCATGGGCATCACGTGGCCGTGCGAAGTTCACCGGGCACGGTGCGGGCGGTGCTGGCCGTCATCGTGCCGTTGGCGGTGGCGACGCTGGCCGGGCTGATCTGGATGTGGCCGCAAGCGCCCGAGCCCGCCGCCGCACCGGCGGCGGAGATGACCAGGGTCAACGGCATCGTCGTCGGTATCGATTTGAAGCCGTGCCCCCAGCAGCCGGCCTGGCCGGGCGAACCGGCCGCGGCGCAAGGGCCGGGCGGCGCACCGCCGCGAACCGATCCGCAGAAGTGCGGCGATGCCCGGGTCCGGCTGACCTCCGGCGGTGGCGCGGGTCAGGTCGTCACGTCCGTCCTGCCCAGCGGTCCCGGTACCCAGACGTTCGCCGTCGACGACAAGGTGATCCTGCTCCGCACGCCCGCCGCCCCCGACGGCGGCTCCGGCACCGGCCCCGACGGCAACTCCTACCAGTTGTCCGATCACAACCGGTCCAGCCCGCTGTGGCTGATCGCCGCCGCGTTCGTGCTGGCCGTCATCGCCTTCGGTCGATGGAGAGGGGTGACCGCGCTGATCGGTCTCGCGGTCACCTTCGTACTGCTGCTGAAATTCCTCATCCCGGCGATCCTGGCCGGCGAGCCACCACTGCCGGCCGCGATCGTCTGTGCCGCGACGATCATGCTCGCGGTCCTCTACTTCACCCACGGCTTCACCGTGGCGACCTCGATCGCCGTCATCGGCACCCTGGCCAGCCTCAGCCTGACCGGGCTGCTGGCCTGGGCCGCCATCGGGCTGACCCACCTGAGCGGCAACACCGACGACAGCGCCCTCAACCTGAGCCTCAGCCACCAGATCAACCTCCAGGGGCTACTGCTGGCCAGCATCATCATCGGCTCACTGGGAGTGCTGGACGACGTCACCGTCACCCAGTCGGTCACCGTCGCCGAACTCGCGCACGCCAACCCGTCCTACCGCTTCGGACAGCTGTACCGCGCCGCCACCCGGGTAGGCCGCGCCCACATCGCCTCGGTCATCAACACCATCATCCTGGCCTACGCCGGAGCGGCCCTTCCGCTGCTGCTGCTGTTCAGCATCGGCCGGCAACCGCTCAGCGAAGTGGTGACCGGCCCGATCATCGCTCAGGAGATCGTGCGCAGTGTCGCCGGCACGCTGGGCCTCATCGCCGCCGTCCCCATCACCACCGCGCTCTCCGCCCTGGCCCGCACTCGACGCGGCTCATCCGGCCCCGAGTCCGGCACCCTCGCCGCCGAACCTGCGATCGCCGCTGAACCGGGGAAGCGCGCGGCGCCACGGCACGGTCGCCCACCCGCGCCCTCGCACCGGGCGCGCCGTGCCGAGGCGGGCGAAGACCCGGCCACGGCGGCCCCGCAGCCCCATCGGCAGCCGTCCCCTCGGTCCGAGGAGCCCGGGTGGCCACCGCAGCGCTGGCCGCACCCGCCCGCCGATCCGTTCA
Source organism: Actinomadura alba (assembly GCF_014323705.1). Classification (GTDB taxonomy): domain Bacteria; phylum Actinomycetota; class Actinomycetes; order Streptosporangiales; family Streptosporangiaceae; genus Actinomadura_C; species Actinomadura_C alba. The sequence goes on along the minus strand of NZ_JABVEC010000008.1, from coordinate 110,779 downwards.
CGTGATCCTCGCCGGCCCCACGCGACCAGCGCCGGTCCGCCGTGGGTCACCCCTGTGGCCGCCGGACGGGGTCCAGCGGTCATAGGCCGGTGCCGCCACCGCGCCGATACCAACGGCGTCGATCTCCGGACGAACCGGTGATACGGAACATGACGAAGAGCACGATGAGAATGACCAAAATGATCAATAGAACCTTCATGCGACGCCACTACCCCCGCTCGATGCTCCTATCCAACGGGTGTCATGGTCACCCGCCCCACCGGGCGCACTGCGGGTTCGGTATCCGTCCGTGATCGGCGAGTGGCGCACTGCGATCGTGCGCTCGTGAGGTAGGTTGCAGGTATCGGAGACATCCCGAGCGTTGATGGCAGAGTCGACGTCATCCCCGGTGATCCACTATACGGTCGCTGTCACGGGCCGGGACGGGCACGGCGCATGACGCCGGACGACCTCCATCATTCGAAGCCTTTCCGGTTCGCACGGCCGGTCCACCCGTTGCGACTTCCGCTTGATCCCGCGTTGCGCTGCGCGGTCCCCGAACCACGCTGACGCCGTCTCGTACGCCACGGACGCGGTGAGCTCCCGCGGCCGTGCGGCCGCCCCTCGATCGCTCAGTCCCATCAGGGTCACAGCACGGCCGGCCGCGCCTTCCGAAGAATCGGAGATTCACCATGAACCTCAGCCTGACCGCCGACCCTCCCGCCCGCGCAGTCGATCCCAGGCCGCCCACCCATGCCGAGCAGAAGATCGTCGAACTCCATGGAGAGATCGACATCACTGAGGTGCCCGCTCTGCGGGAACGCCTCAACCTCGCCTTGGACGCGACGGCCGAGCGGCACGGACGGATCATCATCGACCTCACCGGGGTGACGTTCCTCGACGCCTCGGGACTGGCCGTGCTGATCGGTGTGCAACGTCGCGCCCGGCGCCTTCACGTCCCCATGTGCCTGGCCGCCCCAGGACCTCAGGTCCGGCGGATCCTGCGAATCACCGGTCTCGACCGGAGCCTGGTCATCCACGCCACGCTCATCGCCGCCATCAGCGCCCGCCGCATGCGCACCCTGGCCTGAGCGCCGGAGAGCCGGGCTCGGCCGAGAGCGCCGAAGCGGCAACGGCATCGATACGACGAGACGCCGCCGGTGGCCTCAGCCGATGCTCTGAAGGCCGCTGACCGGCGGAGCGGCCTTCTCCGCAGCATGTCGCGCGGGGCCCGGCAGGGCGAGCCGCAGGACGCGTTTCCACACCGAACCGGTCTGCCGGGCGAGCGAGCCGGAGCTGTAGGGAAGCCCGAATCGCTCGCAGAGGGCCCGGACCCGCGGAGCGATCTCGCCGTACCGGTTACTCGGCAGATCAGGGAACAGATGGTGTTCGATCTGATGGCTGAGATTGCCGCTCATGAGGTGCAGGAGCCGGCCTCCGTCGATATTGCACGAGCCGAGCAACTGGCGGACGTACCACTCCCCGCGGGTCTCACCGTCGACACGGTCCTCGGTGAACATCTCGGCGCCGTCGGGGAAATGGCCGCAGAAGATGATGGCGTGCGCCCACACGTTGCGGGTCAGGTTCGCGCTGAGGTTGCCGAGCAGTACGGGCAGGAAGAGGGGACCTGCCATCAGCGGAAACGCCACGTAGTCCTTGATGACCTGACGTCGTATCTTGCCGGCGACGGTGCGCAGTTGGGTGAGGGCCTCGCGGAGATCCTTCTCTCCGCTCGGGATGCGCTCGAGTTCCAGGTCGTAGATGGCGATGCCGTACTCGAAGAACAGGGCCAGCAGCACGTTGTAGAACGGCTGGAAGAGATGGACCGGATACCACCGCTGCTCCGGGCTGACCCGCATCGCGGAGTAACCGATGTCGCGGTCCTTGCCGAGCACGTTGGTCCAGGTGTGGTGGATCACGTTGTGGGAGTGCTTCCACTGCTCGGCGGGGGATGCCGTGTCCCACTCCCACGTGGTCGAGTGGATCTTCGGATCGCGCATCCAGTCCCACTGCCCGTGCAGGACGTTGTGCCCGATCTCCATGTTCTCCAGGATCTTCGCGATGGCCAGCGCCGCGGTCCCGGCCGCCCATGCGGGCGGAAGCCATGATGCCGAGAGCAGGACGCGGCCGCCGATCTCCAGCTTTCGCTGCGTCGCGATGAGGTTCCGGATATATCGGGCATCATCCTCCCCGAGGCTCGCGATCACCTCGTCGCGGATCCTGTCCAGCTCACGGCCGAACTCCTCAGCGTCGACCAGACGGGCAGAGGCCGCAGTTGACATGGTCGTACTCCCCTCACAGCTCGATCTCGACAGGGCCGGCGGCCGCCGAAACGCAGGTCTGAATAAGATCGCCGGGCTCGCCGTGAGCCTGGCCGCTGCGTAGGTCACGAACCCGGCCCGAGACGAGCGGGACCACGCAGCCGTGGCAGATGCCCATGCGGCACCCACTGGGCATGAGCACACCGGCGTCCTCGCCGGCCGCTAGCAGGGACGTGTTCTCGTCGGCATCGATCTGCCGGCCACTCCTGGTGAACCGGACCCGCCCGCCCTCGCCGACACGCATCTGCGCCGCCGCGCGAAAATGTTCGATGTGCAGCCGATCGGCCGGCCAGTGTTCGGCGGCCTCCTGGAGCAGTCCGCGTGGACCGCAGACCCATGCCGGGCGTTCGGCCCAGTCAGGGCAGATGGCGGTCAGATCGGCCGGTCTCAGCCGTCCCTCGATTCGGGTATGCCGCTGATGAAGGCTCAGGTTGGGAAACCGGGCTGCCAGGTGCCGGAGTTCCGCACCGAAGATCATTTGTTCCGGTGTGGGCGCCGAATGGACCAGCACCACATCGGGTGACCCGGGGTGTTCTGTCCCGTGGGCGGGCGAGTGCCGGATGTTCTTCCGACCTGCGGTGCCCTGGTGTGCGCGCGGCCCGGTCAGGAGGTCGTACAGCATGGCTCGCACGGGCGTGATGCCGCTGCCGGCGGTCAAGAAGAGAAGGCGCGCCGGTGGCGGCTCGGGGAGAACGAACTCGCCCGCCGGCCCGGTGAGTGCGACGACCGTCCCGGGCGTGGTCCGCCGGGCGAGATGGCGGGAGACGAGCCCGTTCGGAACCGTCTTGACGGTGATCGTGACGCGCCCGTCCGGGCGACCGGGCGGTGACGACAGCGAATAGGTGCGCCAGTGCCGCACTCCGGCGATGTCGACGCCGATCCCCACCCACTGACCCGCTCTGTGCGGCTTCCAGCCGACGCCGGGACGGATGACCACTGTCACCGCGTCCGCCGTTTCGGGACGTACGGCTTCGATCCGGCCGCACAGCTCCGCTTCGGACCACAATGGGTTCACCAGACTCAGGTAATCGTCCGGGAACAACGGCGTGGTGAGCCACCGGGCGGCACCCGCGAGCCGCCGCATCACGGCCGGTCCGTGCACGGCCCCCAGAGCGTTCACGGGCTGGTGATACCCCTGGTGAGAGGGTGACATGCTGCATCGTGCGGGATCCGGGGACCGAGGCGGTGGGCGGCAGCGCCACACCGCTCTCGCCGGTACCGGTGACCGTCGCATTTGCCTCGACATACCCGACGAAGAGATCTGTTCAAGGGGAAATTAAAGGAGGATGAAGGGCTCTGAGTGACGGGAGTCCGCAGGCGTTACCGCCACCATGGGCGCATGGTTACCGTGGAGATACCGAATGACTTTGAAGTGCCGTCTTCCGGCAGAGTCAGCAGTGCACAAGAATCAATCCGGTCGCAAGACCAGTGGAAACAAGACCAACTGAACCGGAGTACGAATTGCACGAGCGCTGTTCCCGCCGCGTCACCGATCTCGGTGCCTTGTCGGCCGGCATTGACACCACCGATTCCATCTCAACGGTCATCGGCATCGCCGGCCGACCGCAGACCGATGGAGTGCGGCTGTGATGGCCGGCGACGATCGCCGCACCGTGTCGGTCGTCGGCTTGGGCCCGATGGGAACGGCATTGGCCGGCGCCTTCCTGGAGAACGGTCACCCGACGACCGTCTGGAACCGTACGGCGAGCAAGGCCGGCGACCTCGTCGCACGCGGTGCGACCCACGCGGCCACGGTCTCCGACGCGGTCTCGGCGAGCACGCTGGTGGTCGTCTGCGTGTCGGTCAATGAGATCGTGCGCAAACTGCTCAGCTCACTGGACGACGACCTCTCCGGCAAGGCCATCGTCAACCTGACCTCTGGCACACCGGAGGAGGCCCGTGAGACGGCGGTGTGGGCGGCAGAGCACGGCGCGGACTATCTCGACGGGGCGATCATGGCCAACCCCCGTCATATCGGCCAACTCGAGACCATGCTCCTCTACAGCGGGTCGCCGGTTGTCTTCGAGGCCCACGAGCCGACGCTCTCGCTCTTGGGCGGAGCCACACACGTCGGTACCGATCCTGGTCTGGCCTCGCTCTTCGACGCGGCACTGGGCGGTCTGGCGTGGTCGACATGGAGTAGCTTCCTTCACGGCGCCGCTCTGGTCGGAACCGAAGATGTCAAGGCGATGGCGTTCGCGCCGATCGCGGCTCAGTGGCTCGCCGCCGTGGCCGGGATCATGGCCGACTACGCGCGCCAAGTCGACGACGGACACTACCCGGGAGACGAGGAGACGCTCGAGATCAACGCGGCGGCGATGGATCATCTCATCAATGCCAGCCGGGCTCAGGGCATCGGTGTGGACCTGCCGAACTTCCTCAAGGCTCTGACTGAACGAGCGATCGCCGCAGGTCACGGCAGTGACAGTTTCGCGAGCGTCATCGAGGCGATCAGGACTCCGTCGGCATGACCTCCCATCGGCCGGCAATTCACGCGCAGTCGTAGAGCTGTTGCCGGCCGGGACCTCGTCCCGAGTCCGGGAAGGTGGACGTGGACCCGGACGTGGCACTGGAGGCGGCACCGGCGTTGCCGCCGTACTCGGAGGCCTGCACGACCTTGCAGTTGTCCTCTATCCACGTGGTCAGCGTGGTGTCGCCTCCCCTCCCGAGCCGCCGATCGCCGGTCATGACATAGCGGAGCTTGCCGGCTGTCACGTACCCGCGTAGTTTCTCGACGGTCATGGCGGGGTCACTACCGGTGAAGCCGCCCATGGCGATGACCGGACGCCCGGTCTCGAGGATGATCGAGCTCGCGGACTGGGCACTGCTCACCGCAACCAGCCACGTGGCGTTCCCCTCGTTCTTCCGCAGGTACGAGATGAGACCGGCGTCGACCGTCTCCCCGGGAGGCCCGCCGCGCATCCCTCCGCCGGCCGGCCCCCCGCCCGGCATCCCCACGCCACGGGGCGCGTCTCCCGGTGGACGGCCTTCGGGGGGGCCACCGCCCTGCCATCCGCCCGGCCGAACCGCGCCCGCCGCACCCGATCCTGGCATCCGGCCGCCCCCCGGTCCGCCGAGGCCGCCGCCGGTGGCCGGGGCCGCTAGCGGGTTGACGCCGTTGACCCGGCTGTGCGCGGCGGCCACCGCGTACGCGCCCGGACCGGCCAGCACCGCGGCCAGGCCCAGGCTCACACCGACGACGGCGGCCCGGGTACGGAGCCGGGGCGCCAGACGAGCGACGATCAGCGTCACGACGGCGACGCTGGTCACCGCAACGACCACCGGACCGAGCCACGGATTCCACGACGGCGTACGGCGCAGCAGCACGAAGGACCACGCACCTGTCACGGCGAGACCGAACGGCAGGGCGAAGGACAGCGCGAGCGGCAGGCGCCCTGCCCGGCGGCCGACCCGGCGGTGGGCGTCGAAGAGCATGACCTCGCCCGCTCCGGCCAGCGCGGCGATGGCGGGCGACATGGCCGTCACGTAGTACGGGTGGAAAGTGCCCTGTGCGAAGCTGAAGACCGCGTAGTGCACGGCGAGCCATCCGCCCCACAGCGCCAGCGACGCGCGTACGGCGTCGGTGCGGGGAGCGCGGCCGCGCAGCGCGACACCGGCGATCAGCGCGATCACGGCGAAGGGCAGCAGCCAGGAGATCTGCCCGCCGACGATCTCGTTGAACAGCCGCCCGGCTCCGGGCACGCCTCCGAAGGAGGCACCTCCGCCTCCGCCGCCATCGAACGTGGGACCCTCACCGCCGAAGACGCGGCCGAGACCGTTGTAGCCGACGACGAGGTCCCATACCGTGCCGTCTCGGCTCCCGCCGACGTAGGGCCGGCTTGCGGCAGGGATCAGGTCGACAACGATCATCCACCAGAAGCTGGACACGGCCAGGACCGCTCCGGCGAGCAGCAGTCGCGCGAACCGCCGCGCGAACGATGGAGGCGCGAACAGCAGGTAGCCGAGCGCGAACACGGGCAGCACCAGGTAGGCCTGCAGCATCTTGGTGTTGAAGGCGCACCCGATCGCGACCGCCGAGCCCAGCAGGGGCAGGAGGGCTCCGGTCCGGATGGCGGTCAGGCATGCCCATGCGGCGAGCACCAAGAACAGCACGAGAAGCGGGTCGGGGTTGTTGTCGCGGTTGATGGCCACCGTGATGGGGCTGAGCGCCATGACCAACGCCGAGATCGTCGCGGACAGATGCCCGTGGTGGCGCCGTACGGCGGTGTAGAGCACACCGACGGCGGCGACACCGGCAGCGGCCTGCGGCAGCAGCATGCTCCAGGGACCGAACCCGAGAATCCGCCCGGAGAGGGCCATCAGCCACAGGGCCATCGGCGGTTTGTCGATGGTGATGAACGACCCGGCGTCGAGGGATCCGAAGAAGAACGCCTTCCAGCTCTTGGTGGCCGACAGGACGGCGGCGGCGTAGTAGGAGTTCGCGTTTCCGCCGGCCGACAGGTTCCAGGTGTAGAGGGCGGTGGCCAGCACGAGGATGCCCCACAGCACCGGGCGGGCCCAGCGGGGGTCTTCTGGACGGCCCAGGACGGCCCGCCGGAGAAGCCCATGGTGCGGGCTCTCGCCGGACCGGGCCTTCGGCCGGTCGGTGGTCGGGGCCGGGGAAACCGTGTCCGTGATCAATTGGTGTGCTCCCGGAGCAGGTCGTTGCGAGGGGCGGCTGGTGGTGTGCCCGCGGGCCGTACCCGCCGTGGGTGGAACACCCAAGCGCGCAGCAGCAGGAAACGGACCAGCGTCGCCAGTCCGTTGGCGGCGATCAGGGTGCTGAGTTCGACGGCGTGGGACGCGTCGGGGGCGAGGACACGCAGCAGAACGAGACCGCCGCTGCTGAGCGTCAAGCCGATGAGGAACGCGATCCCGCCCTCGATCTGATGTCGTAGTACGCCGGCGGATCCGGTGACCCCAAAGGTGAACCGGCGATTGGCGGCGGTGTTGGCGACCGCGGTGATGAGCAGCGAGAGGGCGTTGGCGACGAGCGGTGGCGCCAGCATCATGCGCAACACCAGGTAGAGGGTGAGTTGGGCGAGGGTGCTCACCACACCGATGACGGCGAAGACCGGCAACTGCCGCTTCAGCCCAGGGAGCGGCGGGTCCGGCTTGGCGCCGGCGGATCGCGGACGCACCGGCGCCGCGTTCCCGCCTTTCAGCATGCTCACGCCCACTCTCCACATGCCGCGCAGGTCGTCAAGTGCGGTGCGCAGCACGTCGACGCGGCTGTCGGGGTCGTCGACCCAGTCCACCGGTATCTCGTGGATGCGCAGCCCGTTGCTCTCGGCCAGCAGCAGGAGCTCCGTGTCGAAGAACCACGACTCGTCCTTCACCGCGGGCAGCAGCGGCTGCACGATGACGGTGCGCGCCGCCTTGAATCCGCACTGGGCGTCGGAGAATCTCGCCGCCAGGGTCGTGCGCAGCAACAGGTTGTAGGCACGGGAGATGATCTCTCGCTTCGGCCCGCGTGCCACCGTGGAACCGCGCGACAGCCGGGTGCCGATCGCCAGATCGCTGTGTCCGGAGATCAATGGGGCGACCAACGGCAGGAATGCGAGTAGATCCGTGGAAAGGTCGACGTCCATGTAGGCGACCACGTCAGCGTCACTGGCGCTCCAGACATGGCGCAGCGCCCGTCCGCGGCCCTTCTCGGCGAGGTGCACCGCTCGGACCTCCGGCAGCGTCTCCGCCAGGTCGCCGGCGATCTCCCACGTACGGTCGGTACTGGCGTTGTCCGCGATCGTGATGCGGAACTCGTAGGGAAACGTCGAGGTCAGGTAGGCCTGCAACCGGCGGACGCTCTCGGCGAGGACACGCTCCTCGTTGTGAACGGGAATCACGACCTCGACGAGCTTTCGCCGGCACTCGCCGACGACGGTCCCAGGCTCGCCATGCCGGAGATGGTCCGGCTCACGGTCTCCTCGAGGTCCGTCGGCGTATGTGGATGGTGACGATCGGTTCATGGTCGCCACGTTCACAACGCATCGTGGGAACCCGGTTATCCGCGCCTAAGAGTCAGATGAGATCCGCGGCCGGCCGCTGGTCGCCTGCGGATCTCACGGAACCTTCATCAGGTCATCACGATTGCCCAAGCACGGGACGCCAGTCTTCGGTGCCATGAAATCCCTCAAACGCAGAACGCTGCTGCTCAACGGCGCTCTTGTGGTGCTGTTGGCAGGTGGTGTGGGCATCGCCTATGTATCTCTGGCCGATGACGGCGACGCGACGGGAGCCACCACGCGCACCGTGAAGGTCATGCAGGGCACGGTGGAGCAGTCGATCTCGGCGTCCGGATCGGTCGAAAGCTCCAAGAAACAGTCGCTCAACTTCGAAGCCTCCGGAACCGTGACCCATCTCTACGTCAAGGCCGGCGACAAGGTAACGAAGGGAAAGGTGCTCGCGAGGCTGGATCGGACAGCGGCGGAACAGGACGTGTCGGCCGCGCTGGCGAGCCTGAACGCCGCGGACGACAACACCTCGACCGCCCAGGGGTACGCGAGCTATGTCAACGCCAAGAACTCCTACGACAAGGCGGTACGGACTCTCAACGGCACCGTGTTGAGGGCGCCGTTCGCAGGCACGGTCACCGCCGTCAACGGAACCACGGGCGGTTCCTCCAGTGGATCGGGCGGTGGATCTTCATCGAGCACGAGTTCGTCAGGCACCTCAGGTGGAACGGGCGGCTCCTCATCGTCCACCTCGTCCGATACGTCGTCCACCGGGGCCGGCACCGGCTTCGTCGAACTGGCGGATCTCTCCAGGCTCCAGGTGAAGGGAGCCTTCACGGAGTCCGACACGACGAAGCTCAAGGTCGGCCAGGAGGCGAACGTCTCCTTCGACGCGTTGACCGGCGTGACCGCGACCGGCAAGGTCACCGCGATCGACACCTCCCCGACCACCTCCAACAACGTCGTCCAGTACAACGTGACCATCGCGCTCACCACGAAGCCCTCAGGGCTTCGGCTCGGTCAGACGTCGAGCGTCGAGGTGGCCGTCGCCAGAGCCACCGACGTCCTGTACGTACCGACGGCCGCAGTGCGCACCGCTGGCGGGCAGAGCACCGTCACGGTGCTGCAGAACGGCAAGCAGGTCGTCAAGACGGTGCAGGTCGGCGTGAAGGGCGACACCGGCACTGAGATCGAGTCGGGGCTGAACGAAGGCGACACGGTGGTCATCACGACCGGCGGTACCGGAACGGCTCCCGGAGGTGGCGCTCCCGGCGGACCTGGCGGTGGCGCTCCCGGCGGTGGTGGCGGGGCGCGGCCCGGTGGCGGCGGCATGGGCGGCGGCGGCTTCGGCGGTGGCGGCCCCGGCGGCGGAGGGCGTCCATGACCGCGGCACCGGTCCTGGACATCCGCTCCGTGGCCAAGGTGTACGGCGATGGTGACACGGCCGTACATGCCCTGCGAGGGGTCACGCTCACAGTCCAGCGGGGCGACCATGTGGCGATCATGGGTGCGTCCGGCTCGGGCAAGTCGACTCTGATGAACATCGTGGGCTGCCTGGACGTGCCCAGCAGCGGACAGTATCTCCTGGACGGAACCGACGTGGGCGCGCTGGAGGAGAGCAGCCTGGCGACCCTGCGGAACCGCAAGATCGGCTTCATCTTCCAGTCGTTCAACCTGATCCCGCGAATGAGCGCGCTGACCAATGTGGAACTGCCCCTTGCCTACGGCGGAGTGAAGAGAGCCGAGCGGCGGCAGCGCGCGCTGGCCGCGCTGGGGGAGGTCGGGCTGGCCGACCGGGTCGGCCATGAGCCGAACGAGTTGTCGGGCGGGCAGCAGCAGCGCGTCGCGGTCGCCCGCGCACTGGTCACGGCCCCCGCCTTGCTGCTCGCCGACGAGCCCACCGGAAACCTGGACACCAAGTCGACCCATGACGTGCTGAACATCCTGGACCGGCTCACCATGGCCGGCCGCACCATCGTGATCATCACCCACGAGGACGAAGTGGCCGCCCATGCCAAGCGGGTGATCAGGCTGGTCGACGGCCAGATCATCGAAGACCGGCGGCAGGCCCCGGTCGAAGGACCGCCGCCCGGCCTCTTGTCGGCGGCCGGGAACGGAGCGGGCCGATGAGCGCGAGAGAACGCACGGTGACCATCAAGGTAATCGGCACGGTGCCCGGACCGAGGAGGCGGCCATGGGCGCAGTAGAGATCCTGCGGTTCGCCCTGCGCGGGTTGTCGGCGAACAAGATGCGCAGTGGCCTCACGACGCTCGGCATCCTGATCGGCGTCGGCGCGGTGATCTTGCTGGTCGCCGTCGGCAACGGTTCGTCGCTGCAAATCCAACAGAGCATCCAGCGGCTCGGCGCGAACTCGCTGACCATCACCAAATCGACCACGGGCGGCGGCGGAGCCGGCGGCTTCGGCGGCTTCGGCGGCGGTGGTGGCGGCTTCGGCGGGCGGGCGGCCGGTGGGCAGCAACAGTCCACCGGCACCGGTCCGCGCACCCAGGCGCACGACCTCACGGTCGCCGACGCCAAGGCCCTGGTCGACCCCACGAACACTCCCTCGGTGAAGAGCGCTTCACCGGTGGCGAGGTCTCAGGCCGCGACGGCGACGTACGCGGGGAGCAGCACCACGATCAACCAGTTCATCGGCACGTACCCGACCTACTTCGAGGCCGCCAACAAGGTGGTGGCGAGTGGTTCGCGGTTCACCACCGACGACGTGACCGAAGGGCGCAAGACGCTGGTGATCGGCAGCAGCGTCGCCGACGCCCTCTTCGGCCGGGTGGACGCGGTGGGCAGGCAGATCAGTGTCGGGGGCATCAAGTTCACCGTCGCGGGGGTGCTGACGGAATCGGGCTCCGACTCCAGCAGTTTCCAGGATGCGGACAGCATCGCGATCGCGCCGCTCTCCGCCGTACAGGAGACGCTGACCGGGTACGGCGGACTGGATCAGATCGTGGTCGAGGCCAAGACCTCCGAAGTGGTCGACGCCGCGCAGAGCGAGGTGACCCGGGTCCTCGGGCAGCGGCACGACATCACCGGCTCGGCCGCACCGGATTTCCAGGTGATGAACCAGGCCAGCATTCAGTCGGCGGTCAGTGAGTCGAACCGGACCTTCACGGTGCTGCTCGGCGCGGTCGCGGCGATCAGCCTGCTGGTGGGCGGTATCGGCATCACCAACATCATGCTGGTGACGGTCACCGAACGGACCCGGGAGATCGGCATCCGTAAGGCCATCGGCGCGCCCAAGGGGGCGATCCTCGGTCAGTTCGTCGCCGAGGCGACCATGCTGAGCCTGATCGGCGGCATCCTCGGTGTGGCGGCCGGACTGATCGGCACGATGTTCAACATCGTCGGGGTCAAGCCGGTGATCGTGCCGTCGTCGATCGTGCTCGCACTGGGTGTGTCCGTGGCGATCGGGCTGTTCTTCGGCAGCTATCCCGCCAACCGTGCCGCCAAGCTGCGTCCCATCGAGGCGCTCCGGCATGAATGAGCGAGCCATGCCCCATGTCATTGAGGGAGAAGTGATGAGTGCCATGGCGAAATCGACTCGCCTGCTCGGTGCGATGGCCATCGCCGGTGCCTTGCTGTTCACCGCCGCGTGCGGAGGCGGGAGCGGCGACAGCGGTACGGGTGGCGGCGTCGCCCCCACCGGGGCATCCAATGAAGGAGGTGGCGGCTCGAACGATGCCTTCCAGCAGTGCTTGCAGGAACACGGGGTCACGCCGCGGGCCGGCGGTCCGGGCGGTCCGGGCGGTCAAGGACGGACGCCGACCGCTCGGCCCTCCGGCCGGCCGAGCGGTCGGCCGAGCGGTCGGCCGAGTGACCGGCCGTCGATGTCGGACGGACAGCGCCAGGCGGTCCAGGCGTGCGCCTCGCTCAGGCCACAGGGCGGCCCGGCCGGTGGAGGCGGCGGCGGCCAGTGATTCCCGGCGAGTTGACGGGGCCGGGGACTTGACGGGCTTGGGGACTTGACGGTTCGGGGGCTTGGGGTGGAAGACGCCTCAGGCCCCCGATGCATGTCGGGCATCCGACTCGATGCGGGAACGCGACTCCGACGTACCGGTCAGGAGGAGGCGAGGACTTCGTCGCTCACGCCGGGCAGCCGTACGCGGGCGAGGGTGCCTCCGCCCGGGGCCGGCCCCAGTGAGACATTCCCCCCGCTTTCGCGGACCACGAGGGCGACGATGGACAGTCCGAGCCCCGAACCCGGCAGGCTGCGTGCGGACGGTGACCGCCAGAACCGGTCGAAGACGTGCGGCAGATCCTCGGCCGGGATGCCTGGACCCTGATCTCGTACAGTCAGCTCGCCCCCGCGCAGGCGCACGTCCACGGTGCCGCCTAGCGGGCTGAACTTCACCGCGTTGTCGAGCAGGTTCATCACGGCGCGCTCGAGTTGTCCCGCGTCGCCGTGTACGTGCCATGGCTCCACCGCGGCGTCGAGGCGCAGGCCGAGACCGCGCAGGCGGGCCCGTCCGACCGCACGGTCCACCACGTGGTGCAGGGCGACGACCTCGGTCGCCCTCTCACCGCGGTCCGGCCGGGCGAGCTCGAGCAGATCGCCGACCAGGCTGGACAGTTCATGGAGCTGTGCCTTCACGCTCACCAGTAGCCGGTGCTTGGTCTCGGCGGGCAGGTCGCGGCCGGTCGACTCGCTGCGCAGCAGCAGATCGATGTTGGTGCGCAGGCTGGTCAGCGGTGTGCGCAGTTCGTGGCCGGCGTCGGCGATGAGCGCCCGCTGCCGGTCCCGCGAGGCGGCGAGGGCCCGGGTCATCGTGTTGAACGAGCCGCCGAGCCGCGCGATCTCGTCGTTGCCGGAGACCGGGATGACGGTGTCGAGATCCTCGGTACGGGCGATGTGCACGACCACCCCTGTCAACTCGTCCACCGGCCGCAACGCCGCCCTGGCGATGAGCAGCCCCGCCGACGCGGCGCCGAGCACCCCGAACAACGAGACGGGGATGAGCAGGAGGGCGAGGTTCCGGAGTGATCTCTGGACCTCCTTCAACGGAAGCGCGATGGAGACCGTGGTGCCGTCCGGCATCGGGCGCGTCAGCACCCGCATGGGGATGCCGTCGGTCGTGGCCCCGTCGCGGAACACGTCGTCATGCAGGCCGCGCGCGACCTCGCGGTCGTGGTCGGTGATGACGAGCGCGTGCGGTGAGCCCGGCATGACACAGGACGTACCATCCGGCTTGATCACCTGCGCGGTGAAGCGCAACGGGCTCAGGACGGGGTCCGCCGGTTCCGAACTGCAGTTCCGCAGAGTGTTCTGCAGGCTCCCGTCCGGGCGGGGCGGGGATCCGGCCGGCTCGCGGCGCCCGAACGGGATCTCGGTCAGCGACCGGTCGATCTGCCGGTAGAGCTCGTTGCGGGTGAGCAGCCAGCTGGCGCCGGCGCAGGCCGCGACGGCGACGGCGACGGCCGTGGCGGTCAGTATGGTCAGCCGGCTCCGTAGCGTCAGCCGCCGGATCACGGTCCGGCCGCCTCGCGGAGGACGTAGCCGATGCCGCGTACGGTCTGGATCAGCCGGGGCAGCCCGCCCGCCTCGGTCTTCCGGCGCAGGTACATGACGTACACGTCGAGGGAGTTGGAGGCGGGCTCGAACGTGAAGCCCCACACGGTCTCGAGGATCTGCTCCCTGGTCAGCACCTGCCGCGGGTGCAGCAGCAGCATCTCCAACAGGGTGTACTCGGTGCGGGTGAGCCCGACCGGTCGGCCGGCCCGGGTGACCTCCCGGGTGAGCGTGTTCATCCGCAGATCAGCGAAGTCCAGCACCTGCCCCTCGACCGGGTCGGCGGAGGGGCCCGCCGTGAGCGCGCTGCGCCGCAGCAGCGCCCGCATGCGGGCCAGCAGCTCGTCCAGCTCGAACGGCTTGACCAGATAGTCGTCGGCCCCCGCGTCCAGCCCCGTGACGCGGTCGCCCACCATGTCGCGGGCGGTGAGCATCAGCACGGGCACGGTCGACCCCTGTGCGCGAAGCCGGCGGCAGGCGGTGAGCCCGTCCACTCTGGGCATCAGGACATCGAGGACGACGACGTCCGGCCGGTCGGCCTCGACCCGCTCCAGCGCGGACTCCCCGTCGCCGGCCGTCACGACCTCGTAACCCTCGAAGACCAGACTGCTGGTCAGGGCCTCCCGTACCGCCGGCTCGTCATCGACCACCAGCACCCGGGCCGACCGCTCCGCGTCGGCCGGCCCGCCCGTCTTCGGCGTCTCCATGAACCCAAGCTAATGGGGCGATCGTCGTGAGATGGTCGTTGAGCTGCGGAAACGTCGGTATCTAATCGAAATCTAACGAGCCGTTGATCGGGTTCTCACCGCCACCGACGGTCGCGGTCATGCTGGGATGAGGCGTATGGACTATCAAGCGGAACTCGCAGTGGTACGGGAACTCTGTGTCGAGCATCTGGGCGAGCACGTGGGGTCCCAGCTCGCCGTGCTGGCGAAGCCGGGCTTCATGGTCGACGCCGTGGGCGAGGGAGAGTCCGCTGCGGGCCGCTCCCGGTTCGGCGGCCCCGCCCTGCTCGAGCCGGGCACCGCGTGGCCGGAGTGCGAAGGCGTTCCGCTGAGCCTGTTCGCCGTCCTCGACATGGAGGCGCTCGGCCCGTGGCTCGGCGAAGAGCCGCACGGCGGGGTCGGCCTGCTGAACCTCTTCTTTCTCTATCCGGAGGCAGGTGACGCCTGGGAGGTCTTCGGAAGGGTCGACCTCGACGACCCTCGCCTGTGCGGAGTGCTCGCGGCGGCCCCGGCGCGCGCCGTCGAAGTGCCGGCACCGGCCGGGGCCGCGGTCTTCGACTCGGTGCCGATGTACGCCGAACCGATGGTCACCCTCCCGGATCCCTGGGACGACGTCATCAGCCGTCTCGACCCCGGCCCCGACCACGCGGGCACCCTCTACGAGGATGTCCCGAACATGCTCATCCAGGACCGGTTCGGGTCGGTCTGGCAGGAGCACTCCGCGATCGAGGGAACGCTCCTGGCCGGTCAGGCCTTCGGCTGGCCGAACATGCTGTCCAACGGGCCGTCGCCGGCGAAAGGGGAGCGGGCCGAGTCCCGGCACCTGCTCCAGCTTTCGAGCAACGAGCTGTGGAACTGGAGTGAGGGCGGGTGGCTGCATTTCATGATCCCGGTGACGGCGCTCCGGGACGGTGACCTGAGCGGGGCGTGGACCTACTTCGACGGCGTCTAACGGCGGCCCCTCCGGTCATTCGTTTCTGGCGGTTTCGGGCCCGGTGATCCGATTAAGTAGCGGGAGGGTGGAGACGATGACCCCGAGCGAGACGGCGAGCCCGGCGAACACCGTGATGTAGTACTCGGCTCCCGGTGCTCGAAGTGAGTAGTCCAGCTGTGACTCCAGGAAGAGCTGGGCCGCGAGGAACCCGGCCGCCATCGCCACCACGGCGTTGACGAGCAGCGGGGCCGCGCTCTCCAGGGCGACGATGCGGCGCATCATGCCGAGGTGAGTGCCGGTCAATCGCAACAGGCTGAAGGGACGCTTGCGGTCGTTCAGGCTGGCGACCACGCTCACCGCCAGGCTGCAGCCGGCGATGAACAGGCTGACGAGGATCACGACGTTGACCAGTTGCCGGTACGCGTCGAACAACCTCTCGGTATCCGAGCTCGCATGCCCCTCAGCGGCGGTGACGGGCGGTTCCTGACCGGGAAAGGCGACCGTGAGAGCGGTTCGCACCTGCTCGATCGTCGACTTCGACCCGTCCGTGCCCACGACGATCTCCTGGACCGGCAGGCTCTGGAGCCGTTCGGCAGAGATGGCCGCAGCGGGCCAGGTCGCGGTGCTCCAGGAGGGATTGACCCTCAAGCCGGAAACGAAGCTCGGCGGGATCGACGCCACCTCGGCCCCGTCGGCGCAGCGGCCGATACCCGACAACCCCGCGAACTGCCGGCACGACACCAGCCCGGCCACGACCGGCCGGGGGCCGCCGAGCGAGAACGTCGTGCCGAGCGGATTCGTGTGGACCTCCGTGACACTGCGGACCCCTTCGATCGAGCGTAGCCGGACAAGGGCGGAGTCCGGGATCGAGGCGATCGAGGCCTTGGGCACACCCGGGACATCGGCCCAGCCCTGGGAGAAGTCGGCCACCAGTGTGGTCCTGGCCACCGTACTGTCACTCGAGACACCGCGTTCGGCGACGAACGTGGTCATCACCCCGATGGCCGTACTGGTCACGAAGAGGGCGAGGACGAGCCCGCTGATGGCGCGGAAGCCGGCTTTCGGATCGTCCGACAGCCGCCGCGCGGCGATGAGCGTCGCGGCACGGTTGCTACGCCGGGCCATGGCCCGGGCGCCCACCATGGTCAGCCACGGTCCGGCGATGATCAGGCCCGCCATCATCAGGAGGATTCCGGTGAGGTACGCCAAGGTCTGGCCGTTGGTGGTGTCGGGTCTCCTGCCGACGAAATAGGTGAGCTCGCCGATGCCGGCGACGAGCGGGATCAGCCGGTAGGCCCGGGGCGCACGCGGAGTGACGCGCCGGCTCACGCCGAGCGGGGAGATGCGCACGCGTCGCAGCGCGATCCGGGCCGCGACGGCCGCCGCGAGCGGGACGCCGATGGCGACGAGCAGGACCTCGACCGGTCCGAGCGACAGGTCGCTCGGGTAGAAGCGCTCACCGGTGAAGGGGACCGCCGCCAGCGGCACCCGGAGCAGGAAGAACAGGCCGAACCCGACGGCGGTACCCGCCAGGGCGGCCACGGTCGACTCGACGGCCGAGACCACCGAGACCTGCCGGGGCGTCGCACCGACCAGGCGCATGGCGGCGAAGCGCTGCTCTCGGCGAGCCGCGGCGAGCCGTGTCGCGGTGCCGATGAAGATGAGCACGGGGAAGAGCAGCGCGGCCGATGTGACGGACAGGACGAGGGTCATGCCGTTCGCGTTGATGCCGACTTGGCACTGGGCACACTCGCCGGGCGTCTTGGTCGCGATGCCGGCGATCCGGGCCGCGCCGGGTGCGCGCGACAGCTCATCGGCGGAGTGGCCGACGATGATGATCAGAGAGTCCGGGGCCGGGAGCGCCTGCGCGCCGATCGTGCCGATCTGGCTGCCGGGGTAGCGGTCGCCGAGTTCGGCGGCCGGCGCGGACCGGAGCAGCGCGCCGAAAGCCGGCGAGGCATAGTACTGTCCTGGGCCCGGCAGCCGCGGGATCCCCGGCGGAACCGGTGATCGGGGTCCGGTGGCGGCGACGTCGACGCGGGTGATCCTCGCACCGTCATGGACGTCGGCGCTGAGCGTCCCCCACAGCGGATCCGGCGACGCCTCGGCACCGGCCGCCATGGCCTCGGGAACGCCCGAGTTGAGCCATGCGTAACGGGCGTTCTGCGTGTTGACCCCGTTGATGCCCGCCAGAGTGACCAGGAGCAGGCCGACTCCCAGCGCCACGGCGGCCGCGGTGACGACGAGGCGGACGGCCGCCTCCCTCCCGCCTCGCAGGGTGAGGCGAAGGCCGAAGTCGATCACGCGCCCACCCCGGCGTCCGAGAACGAGCTGACCTTGCCGTCGCGCACGATGACCTCGCGGTCGGCGTAGGCGGCCACCCGGGGCTCATGGGTGACCACGATGACGGTGGTTCCTTGCTCGCGCGCGGCGGCGACCAGCAGATCCATGACCTGCTCTCCGGCGAGCGAGTCGAGCGACCCGGTCGGCTCGTCCGCAAAAAGGATCTCCGGGTGCGCGACCAGGCCGCGGGCGAGCGCGATCCGCTGTGCCTGCCCCCCGGACAGCTCTCCGGACCGGCGCTCCTCCAGCCCGTCCAGACCGAGCCGCTCGAACCACGTACGGGCTTCCTTCAGTGCCGCCGCACGGCGGCTGCCGCCGAGCAGCAGCGGCAGCGCGACGTTCTCTTCGGCGGTCAACTCGGGGACGAGCTGGCCGAACTGGAAGACGAACCCGAACCGGTCCCGGCGCAGGGTGCTGCGTTCCGTCTCGCCCATCGTGTCGACCCGGCGGCCGTCGAACCAGATCTCGCCCGCGTCCGGTGTCAGAATCCCGGCCAGGCAGTGCAGCAGAGTCGACTTGCCGGAGCCGCTCGGGCCCATAATGGCCAGGATCTCGCCGGCGGCCACCGACAGGCGGGCCCCCCGGAGCGCGGGCGTCCGACCGAAGGACAAGGCGACGTCACGTGCCTCGATCAGCGAGGTCGGGGGACCGGCTTCGGCGGGGACGTTCGGCCCGCTCATGACCGCACCGCCTCGGCCAGGGCGTCGAGCCGGGCCGCGGTCAGGTCGATCCACCGCAGATCCGACTCGAGGTGGAACAGGCCGTGGTCGGCGAGGAGCGCGTCGACCAGTCCACCCGTCCGCTTGATCTCGGTCAGCTCGCGCATCCGCCGCAGATGCGCGGCACGCTGGGCGTCGAGGTAGCGCTCCGCGTCGCGCCCCAGCATCAGCGCCAGCACCACCTTGGCGAACAGTGTCGTCTGCAGGTGCGGTTGGGCTTCGACCGGCTCGGCGAGCCAGGCCTCGAACTCGGTGGCCCCTTGCTCGGTGATGACGTAGCGCTTGCGCTCGGGCCCCGCGCCGGTCTCCGACTCGCCCACCACCACCTTTCCGTCGCGGGCAAGTCGGCCGAGGGTGGCGTAGACCTGGCCGAACGGGAGGGGCTTGCCGCGGCCGAAGAAGGCGTCGTAGTCACGTTTGAGGTCATAGCCATGGCTCGGCTCTCGTTCGAGCAGGCCCAGCAGGGTAAGGGGAACACTCATGGGCGAGACCCTACATTGAACGTATACTTCGCGTCTATACACTCAGTATCTAGTTGACGTACCGCCTGGTCGGCTCGATATCCAACCGGCGCGGTTCTCGTTCTCGGGCGCCATGAGCGCGCCGGAACGCGCGATGGCCGCCGGCCCGAGAGGACCGGCGGCCACCGATGTGGACCTCGTACTACGTCAGCGCACTTGCACGATCTCCCGGCGGTAGTCGTTGTCCCTGCCGTCGGGCTTGTAACGGCTCTCGACGTTGCCCGCGATGTCGACCGAGAACCACTTCACCTCGGTCGTACGGTCGACGGTGATCGTCTCCGATCCCTCACGCATCCCGGCCATCTTGAGCTTGGGCGACCTCAGCGTCGGCCGGCTGCCGTCGAGGGTGTAGTAGACCGTCGCCGGCTCGTTCACGGTGATGGTGAACTTGGTGGCGCCGGCGTCCCGGGCGGTGACGGACAGCTCGGACTTCGGCGTCTTCTTGTCCTGGGAGTACGCCAGCGCGACCTCGAGGATCCCGATCTGGCCGTTGGCGAACTCCATGGCCTCCTGGTGACCTTCGGCGAAGCCGGGCTGGAAACCGACGGCGTTGAACCGCTTGGTCGCCGGGTCGTAGATGTCCGCGCCGACCTCGAAGTCCCAGCCGATGATGCCGCGGCTGTACCAGTGCTCATCCGCGCTGTTGCCCGCCGCCGAGTAGAGGACGTCGGTCACCGGGCCGGTGCGCCCCGGCCAGATCGCCGTGCCGCGCCACTTCTGCACCTCGTTGAGGATGTGGTCGGAAGCGGCCCAGAAGTACGTCTCGGTGCCCAGGTCGGCGTAGGGCAGGAGCTCCCGGCCGGCGGACTTGTACGCTCCCGGAGGCCACATGAAGTAGCCGCCGTAGGAGTGCGTGTTCATCGCGAACTTGATGTTGGGGTACTTCTGCGTGATCCAGACCTCGTTCTTGGCCTCCGGCTCCGAGAGCTCGCTCGGGCCGGCGAACGTGTCGCTGCGGCAGTTGGTCGTGGAGGCCCCGGTGTAGCCGTCGAACGCCGAGCCCACCGAGAAGTTGCGGTTCAGGTCGACGCCCCACGAGTTGCGGCGGGCGGGGTCGGCGTCGGCCGGGCCGCAGTGGTTGGTCATGTTCCTGCGCTGCATGTTGAAGTCGTACATGCTGTAGTGCCCGCCGTCGGGGTTGACCGATGGCAGCACGAAGATGTCCAGGCCGTCCACGAGCTTGCGGGTGGTCGCATCACGGGAGTAGTTGCGCAGCAGGCGCTCGGCGGTCTCCACGCAGGTCAGCGGGGTGACCCACTCGCGGGCGTGCTCTTGGCAGTAGAGGAAGACGCCGGGCTTCGAGCCGTCGCGATTCTTTCCGATGCGCAGCGCCTGCATCGTGAAGGGCTGCCGCGCCACGGTCGCCGGGGCCTGGAGGCTGTCGGTCAGCGCGGTCGCGGGTGCCGCGGCGACCACGCCAGCACCGGCGTCGCCTCGGTACGTGCTCGCGCTGAGCAGCCCGGCCGCTCCCGCGTTCCCGTTGAGCGCGCTCACGACCTGCGCGGCCGTGCTCGTGACCGCTCCGGAGGAGTTCGTGGCCAGCTTGACCACGACCGCCTTGCCGCTGACCTCGACGGTGAGCGGCGCGCCGGCGGTGCCGGGGTCGGTCAGCGCGACCGAGATGCCATTGCCGCCCTCGGAGCCGTACGCCTTCGAGCTCACGTACAGGGTGCTCGTCGCAGCGGTGCCGAACTGCGCCTGCGCGGCGCGCCGGTAGCCGTTGGTCTTGTTCGGCAGGTCGACCAGTTGGGTGAGCTTGGGGAACTGCTTGGCCAGCGACCCGATCCGCTGGTACAGCTCCGTCGGGTCCATGTAGTGGTCGACGAAGTCGGACACGTAGTGGGGGCTCGGCTTCTTGCGCGGCTCGCCCAGCCACTTGGTCACCGGGACGGTGATCGATCCGCCGCTGGTGCTGGTGATCTCGAGCTTGCTCGGTGCCGAGGTCAGCGGCAGCGGCGTGTTGAACCGGTGGTACATGTACTGTCCCGCGTCGGTAAACCGTGACATCGTCGCGGTTCCGCCCGACCCGGGTGCGGTGCCCGGCCCGCTGTCCCACGTGGCGGTGAGGATGTTGGTCGCCGCGGTGTCGCTGGTCTTCACCTCGACGCTGAGGAACTTCTGGTCGTCGGGCAGGCTGGTGAACCACTCGGCCCGCATCGGGGTCAGCGTGTCGGCCCCCTGCGCCTGCTGCGCCAGCGTGCTGAGCTTCTGGCTCCGCTCCTGCCGCAGTTGCGTCACGTCGGTCTGGTCGGCGATGGCGTCACGAACGTCGACGCCCTTGTCTCGCAGGTCCTTGGACTCCTGCGGGCTCAGGATGGCGTGCACCTCCACGCCGCCGTCGGCCGGCCGGCTGTACTCGGCCAGGTCGACCCCGAGCTGCTCCAACCGGTCGATCCCGGCCTGGTCGGGCACGATCACCCGCATCAGCGCCACGCCGTTCTGCTCGTACGTGGACCGGCGCTCCGCCGGAACATTGCTCGACTGCGATGCCACGCTGCTGGAGGCGAGCATCGCGGGGGTCAGAACCAGCGCCAGCGGAAGGGCGAGCCAGGTCGCCCTCCCTTTCGGCCAGGCCGGTTTGCGGGTGAGCCTCATGAGGGTCCTTTCGCCATGCGGGCGCGACGCCCCGGCGCATACCGCCAGATACCCCCCGATATCGCGCAAACGTGGAAATTTGTAGTCTCCGCGCAAGGTGAAAGTCAAGGCTTTTCGGCTGCCGCCGCGCTGCAATACCGCCGAGCGGCCGAAGTAGCATGGATCGAGGCTCCGCACCCCGGGGCCGCGGCGGTGGGGCCCGCCGCCCCCGCCGGTGCGGATCACCATCGCGGGGATGCCCACGGAGCCGTGCTCCGTCAACGGTCCCTACCAGGTACTTCGTCATGCCGGTAGGAGAGCCCGTGTCCGATGACATCACTCGTCACCCGATAGATCCCGACGTGGATCTCCATGTTCCCGAGCAGCGCTTCGAGCTTCGGCGCGCGCCGTGGGCGGTGCTGGCGGCCATCTCGGCCGGTGGCGTCGCCGGGACCCTCGCCCGGTACGGGCTCACGGTGGCCTTCCCGCATCGTCTCGGGGGATTCCCGTGGGCGACGTTCGTCATCAACGTGGCCGGGTGCCTGCTCATCGGCGTGCTCATGGTGGCGATCAACGAAGCGGGGCGGGTGCACCGGCTGGTGCGGCCATTCCTGGGCGTCGGGGTACTGGGCGGGTTCACCACGTTTTCGGCCTACATCGTCGACACCCAGCAGGCCATCGCCTGGGGCACCCCCGCCACCGGCCTGGCGTACCTGGCGGCCACTCTGGGGGGCGCGCTGCTCGCGGTGTACGCCGGCGTCAACCTGGCCCGCCGGTTTCTGCGCCATCGTGAGGAGCGGCCCCGGTGACCGTCCTGCTCGTCGTCCTCGGCGCGGCCGTGGGCGCTCCGTTGCGATACCTCGCCGACCGGATGGTGCAGGCCCGCCACGACTCCGTGTTCCCCTGGGGCACCTTCACCGTCAACGTCACCGGATCGGCGCTGCTGGGCTTCCTGATCGCGTTGCCGGCCGGCGACGGGATGATCGCGCTCGCCGGTACCGGATTCTGCGGGGCGCTCACCACCTACTCCACTTTCGGCTACGAGACGCTCCGGCTGGCCGAGGACGATGCCCGCCTGCACGCGGCGCTCAATGCCGTGGGCAGCGTCATCGGTGGCCTCGGCGCCGCCTACGGCGGCATGGTGCTGGCTCAGGCCATCACCACGTGACCGGCGACCGTACGGTCGGCTCGATCATGCGGTTCGGCATCCGAGGGAGTCGGCGAGTTCGCGGAACCCCGAGGCGGCGAGATCGCCGGCGACTCCCGTTTCGTCAGGTCGAGGTCATCGCTTGGCGCGCGTGCCCGCGAGCCCTTCGGCAACGCCGATCAGAAGGATCGCCGCGATCACCGAGACGATGAAGCCGAGCACGTTCAGCTCGAAGATGTCGCCGGTGCCCAGCATGCTCGCGATGCTCCCACCGATGATCGAGCCCACCAGTCCCAGCAGCAGCGTGGCGATGATCCCGAGGTGCTGGCGGCCGGGTTTGATCAGGCGCGCCAGAATCCCGATGATCAGGCCGGCGACGATGAATCCGATCACGATATTCCCCTTCTCGTTTCCTTACCGATGAGGGCTCTGTGGCCGCTGGCAACGGCTTGCCCGCCGATTGGGGCGACAAACCAGACGAGCGGTGACGTACGTCTGTGTGACCATTACCTCTTGCCAGGGATGCCCTGAATGACCCGGTAGGGGAATGGGCGAGGTTTGCCGGAGTGCCGGTGAGGAAGTTGTCGAGGCAAATGACACTCGTGCCCGCGGACCTCCGCCGGGCGGACGGCTCCCTCGCCGACCGTCTGCTCGGCTGGCGGCCTCGCGTGAGCTGCCAGGACGGCCTGCTCCGGACCATCAGCTGGTTCGAAGAGAGCTTCGCGGCGGCCTGACCCCGGCCGCCGCCCCCGGCCTCACAGGTCGAGTGCCTCCCGGAAGAACGTCCTGGTGGGCGACTGCCCGCCGTACGCCGCGAACTCGTGAAAGAAGAGGAAGCCCCAGCCGCGCTGGCGCGCCGCGCCGGTGACCTCGGCGTCGGACCACCCCGCGAGCATCGACCGCAGCAACGGATTCTTCGTCGGGGCCGTGGTGGGCCGGACCTTCGTCGGGTCCCAGAACTCCGCCTGGTCCTGTCTCGCGGGCAGCATGACGAGCTTTGCGGCCGGGTTGGCGCGCATCGCGGCCCCCACCGTGGTCATCCGGTCCGTGAGCGTCTTCTGGGAGCCGAAGCTGTTCGGCGACGTCACCAGGACCAGGGTGACCGGTCGTCCCTTGCGCCGCGCCACCCCGGTTCCGATCTCGGTGGTGTGCGACTCGGGCACCGCCTCGGCGGCGGCGTCGAACGCCACGCACTTGACGATGTCGGCCCCGTTGTTGCTCAGCGACGCCCACATGGCGATGTTGCCGCTGCTGTGGCCGGCCAGGATCAGCTCGTCGGCGACCGGTGCGGCGGTGGCCGCGCTCGCCACAGCACCCGCGCCGAACAGGGTGCCCACCAGGGAGCTCATGCGTTCGGCCAGCCCGGCCTGCTGGACCGACACGTACGGTTCCGACGGGTCGACGCCGACCGGATACACCAGCAGGAGCGGCTTGCCGCTGTCGTCGGCGGCGGCCTCGTGCCCCGCCGGACGGTGCCCGATGTCCGACAGCAGGGGCAGCACCGCCCGTGCCGTCGCACCCCCGCCGGCGGCGGTCTCGAGCAGTTTCTCGGGCCACAGGGCACCCTTGGCCATGCCCGGCATGCCGGGCACGGTGGCGCGCAGTACGTCCGTCGCCAGCTGCCACAGTTCCTGCTCTGAGAGCCTCGGCGCCGCCTTGCGCACCGCGTCGAGCCGGGCCGACGGCACCGACGACAGCAGAAAGCGCCCGACCGCGAGCAGCGGTGCGCCGCCGGCGGCCGCGGCCGTGAGCCCGGACGCGCTCAACTGCTGTTTGAACCCCAGGCCCCCGTTCAGCCACGCCGGCGCGATGAGAAAGATCAACGGCTGGATCTTCTGGGCCGGTGCCACCGCCTCGCGCGACGCCCAGGTCATCCAGAGCATCGGCCCCTTGCCCGGCGTCGTGGCGGCGAGGATCCGCAACCTCTCGGGCCGGCCGCCGAGCGCGGGGTGGACGTACCAGTCACCGCGAGGTCGAGCCGGCGGTGAGGTACGGTGCCGGGCTCGCAACTCCCACCACAGCTCGGTGACGTCGAGGAACTCCGCGTCGACCCGGATCTCGTTCGTGGTCGCGGTCAGCAGCGGGTGCCTGCCGACGAGTTCCACCGGCGGGCGGTCGGCGATCGTGACGCCCGCGTTGGGTGCGACGGTGACCGTGACGTCGCGGCGGACGTACCTGGAGGGCATCAGGCTCCCCGTGGCACCGACCGTGAACAGCTGCCGTAGCCGCAGGCCGCTGCCACGAACGGAGTCGACCTCCAGCCGCAGGTCGATGTCGACGGCGACGGCAGCGGGCGGTGGGCTGGGCAGTACGAAGGTCGCCTCGGCCCGGTCCCGGAAGTTGGCGACGGTCAGCGGTACGCCTCTCGCGGGGTCGATCCAGCCGCGGTCGGGTATCCGGTCGAAGGCGCGGACCCGCACCGGGTCACCGATCAGCACCGGCGGTAGCAGCCAGAACGAGTCGCGTTTGGTGGAGGAGCGCGGCCCCCACACCACCGAGGTCATCCGCGTGGCCGGTCGGCCGGTCGCGGCGTCGCCCGCCGGACCCGCCCGGTGGCGGCGGCGCGGGCACTGTCGACGATGGGGGGTACGGTCCCGGTTCCAGCACCGTGCACAAGCCGCATACTCGATCAGTCCTTTGGGAGCCCCGGTGACTCATGCTAATTTCCCGGCCCGGCGAAATGGCTCGGCTCGGTGACCATTCGTATCTCAGCGGTGACCGCTTTCGGCCGGCAGGCCGCTTCCGGTCGCCGCGCCTCCGGCCAGGCTCGCCGAGCATTCGCCAGATAGCCGTGCACTCCCAGAGGCGGTGGCCGGTGCGGGAGGTGTGCGTTCAGTCCGGGGAGAGCCGTGGGTTGCGTCGCCAGGGGTGGTCGGCGCCGTGCGGCCGGACGGCGCTGAGGGCGTGCTCGATCGTGTCATCGATCGGGCCGGTGGTGTCGATTCCGATGGCGTCCGGCCATGGATCGGCGTCCTCGGCCATGCGGGCGGCGATCATCGGGTCGGCGTCGGAGACGCCCCTCGTGCGGGTGCGCAGCCGTTCGTGAGCCAGGGGAGTCCGGCAGATCAGAGAGACCAGATCGGAGTGGGCGGCGATCCTGGCAGCGTCCGCCCGATAGCGGGCGGATGTCCACGACGCGTCGATGATCACTGATTCGCCGTAGGACAGCAGCCGCTCGGTGCGGCGGAGCAGCTCGGCGTAGGTCCGCTTGGTCCAGGAGTCGTCGTAGATTCCGGTGCTGTAGGGGGCGGCGGCGGCGACGCCGGGGGGCAACTCGGCGAGCTCCTTGCGCACCCGGTCGCTGCTCAGGACCGTGAACCCAAGGCGGTCGCCGAGAGCCTCGCTCAGCGCGCTCTTGCCGGTACCGGGCAGGCCACCGACGAGGACGAGGCTCACCGCGCCGGCGTTGAGGTGCCGCAGCGCGATCTCCGCGTACCGGCCGGCCTCGGTCGCCGCCGCGGTGTCGCCCTGCTCCCAGCGCAGACAGGCCACTTTCACGCGGACGAACGCCCGGTAGGCGACGTAGTACCGCTCCCTGGTGGAGAAGTCGAGGAAGCCGAGGTTCACCGGCTTTTTCAGCTTGTACGCCCGGTCTCCGACGAAGAAGACCAGCCCGGCGTGCGTCTCGGCGACGCTGGCCGCCTGCTCGTCCATACAGCGCGTCGGCGGCGGTGCGCACGGCAACGCAGAGGGCCGGCGCATCGGGTCCGATGGCAGCCGGATACGGGCCGAAAGTCCCGTCTTCCGGTGACCTTGCCCAGCAGACAGCCCGAAACCTCCGGGCCAGGCTCGTCCTATGACCGACCTCGGGTCCATGGCATCGGCCTTCGCTAGTGGCTCTGCCGACGTCACACAAGGAGGAAGAGCATGTCAGATCCGAGCGCGGCTCCCATCGTCGTCGGCACGGACGGGTCGGCGCCTGCCGAACGGGCGGTCGCGTGGGCTGCGGACGACGCCGCCCGTCGCCGGCGCCCATTGCGCATCGTCCACGCCATTGAACAGTGGGTATTCGACACTCCACTGGGCACACCGCCGGGGATGCGCGAGTCCCTCACCGAGGCGGGGTTAAGGATCCTTGCGCAGGCCAAAACCGTGGCCCATGAACGCCGGCCGGAGGTAGAGGTGACGACAGAGCTCATCGAGAAGGGGAGCGGGGCGGGGCTGTGTGACCAGTCCAGGCGCGCGTTCGAGATCGTGCTCGGCCACCGGGGGCTGGGCGGATTCACCAGCCTGCTGCTGGGCTCCACGGGCCTGCGGGTCGCCGGACACGCTCATGGACCCGTGGTCATCGTACGTGGTGACCATACGGCGGCCGGCGGCGACGTCACCGTCGGCGTCGATCTGCCCGAGGTATCCGTCGAGACGCTGGAATACGCTTTCGACGCGGCCGGCACACGGTCCGGCCGGCTGACGATCGTCTATGCGTGGGACTTACCCACACCGCTGGTCGCAGGCGACTACGTGATCGATGAAACGGCGATCGAACGCAGCGCGCAGCGGAGCCTCACAAAGACACTCGAACCATGGCGCAAACGATATCTGGACGTCGAGGTCATCGAGAAAGCGGTACGCGGCCATCCCGCATCCGCTCTCGTCGACGCCTCCGAACACGCCGACCTGCTTGTGATCGGTTCCCACGGCCGCTCCCGTCTCGGCCTCGTACACCTCGGTTCAGTGGCGCACGGAGTCGTCCACCACGCGCACTGCCCCGTGGCGGTCGTGCGGCCACGGACATGAAAGGCCTGTCTGTATCGCGCTGCCTGATGCCCACCTGGCTCACCGGCTCTCCCGCTGATCGCAGGCGCGGCCGTCCTGGCGTACCTCATGCGTCGGCACGCGCGCCGTCCCCGGTCACCGCCCGGTCGTCCCGCGTGACATCCCGATGTGGCAGCGTTCAGCCATTCAGGTCTTTATGGTAAATCGTGAAGTCGCAAGGCGTCGCCAGCAGCGGAGCCAACGCCGGATAGGTTTCGTCGATTGTTCCGGTGCGCACCAGCCGATAACCGATACGGCTGTACCAGCCGGCCAGGAATTCTTTCGACGGATGGGTCCAATTCCGGGGTACCAGCAGTTCGAGTTGCATGGTGATGAGCCCGTCTTTCCGGCTCCTTTCCTCGGCGAAGTGGACCAGTTCCCGGCCGATACCGACACCGCGGTGGCCGGGGTCGGCGGCGAGCATTCCGAATTCGCCCTTGTCCCGGTCAAGGCGCTGAACGCGCACACAGCCGACGATCCGGCCGTCCAGGCGGGCCACCGCGATCTGTCCGGCCCGGATCAGGTCGGCGACCTCGTCCACCGTCGTACGTGCGGCTCCGTCCGCCCACAATCCGGCCTCGGCCACCGCGTAGACCTCGTTGACCAGCTCGGTGATCCGGTCCAGCAGGTTCAGGTCGGTGTCCGCGCTGGTGGGCAATATCGTGATCTGGATCGACTGCGTTGATGCAGCCCGGCCTCCGCGCATGCCGGCAGCCTACCGACACGCCATTTCACGATCGCATTCAGTTCCGGGTGACCACCGATGCGCACTCGTGGGGATTCGGCGGACGCGTGCCTCAGCGGCCCTGGATCGAGATGGGCGCCCAGCGGTTCGCCAGAAATCGGATCCGTCCCTTGCCCTTGGGCGGCACATAGGCGAGAACCTCGACACGCTCCAAGGTGTTGAGGGACTTCTGCACCGTGGAAACGCCGGTGAAGGGCCGCAGCAGATCGCCCCACTCACTGTGCTCCCAGGTGATGCCGTTACCCCTGCGGGTGTGGCGGAAGGTCTCCTTCAACTCGACGGCCGACCAGACGAGCGCGCCCCCCGATGTGGTGCGGACGGCGTACGTGGGCATCGTCGTACTCGAGTAGGCGGCGGTGCCGGTCCAGCCGTTGCTCTGGAAGGCCGTCTTGTCCTCGCGGAGGTTCCGGTACTTCGTCTTGATCCAGGGCGCGAGGGTGAGTGAGCGGTAGTCGACGCTGCGCGGCCCGCGGTTCAGCACATCGGCCAGAGCGCCCGAGAGCCGGGCCGGCGGCAGGACCAGTGAGGCGTCGTCCTGCGGAGCGACGTCGGGAAAGTCGGCGACGTCCACACCCGCCGCGAGCGGGCCGGTGGCGGGGGACGTCGTCAGCGGAGTGTAGGCGGCTCGCCACGGCGCACCCGGCTGATCCTGCGTGAGGACGATGATGTCCCTGAGCGGCTTACTGCCCCCTCGGTCGGTGAGCGCGGCGAAGAACCACCGGGGGTGCTCGCTGAACTTCGGTGCGGCGACCAGCGCCGAGCCGTACTTGTACGGAGAGATCGTCAACCGGTTCGCCTTGAAGATCTTGTACTTCGAGGTCTGCAACTGCAGGGTCGAGCCGGTCGCCGCGAGGGCGGCAAGCTTGGGGGAGAGCCGCCGGTTCGCGTTGTTCACGCGGGCCGCGTACAGGGCGAGCGCCCGCTTCGCCTCGGCCTGCGTCACCGCCGGAGTCGGTGGGGGAGGTGGCGGAGTGGAGCGGGCCGCCGTGGGGCGGCGGTCCTCGATGATGCCGCAGGCGGCGGCCGGCGTCAGCGCGGCGAGCAGTATCGCGACGCGCCAGGTCGAGTTGCGCAAGATGAATCCTCAGCGTGATGAACAAGGCCTGGTCAGACGACCGGCCCTTCGCATCGCCGACCTTATGGACGCTGTCAAGTGCGTCTGCGCTCAGGGCTGAGCCGGCGGGCGCCGCATCGTCATGCTGAGAGTGCGCCGGCCTGCCGGTGGAGCGCCCTTTCTGGGGATCCGGTTTCGCCGGGGACCTGCTGACCTGGCCTTTCGGTGTCGCGTCGGGTCCTTCGCCACGCTTGGTCCGCAGCAGTCTCGCGCAGTAGCCGACGACCTTGTTCTCGCCTCCCGCCGCCCTCGTCAGGGTGGCGAGCGCCGGGCCGTTCAGCGCCTTGCCGCGTTCGCCGCCGCGCCTGCTCAGTTCGTACGCGCGGCACAGACCGACCGGCCTCGGCGGCGGGGCGGGTCGCGTGGCCGCCGTGGTGGGGCCGGTGCTCTTCGACGGCGTGCCGGCCGGCCGCGTCTCACCCGGTGTGACCGGGGAACGGTGGGAATGCGGTCGCCGGTCCGGTAGGTGTCCGGTGCCGGCGGCCAGCGCCACCCCGCCGATGGTGGTGGCCATGAAGACGGCGGCGGCGCCCTTGACGGTGAGCAGCCGCGCGAGTCCGGGCTTGACCGGATCCATCGCGCCCGCCGGCGTCCGGCGTGCCGTCCGGAACGCGGCCAGGGCGTTCTCTTCACCGGTCGAGGGCCCACCCTCGGGCGGGGGAACCGCCGCGGTGGCGAGCAGGCGTACGAGCGGGTCGGGATCGGTCACGGATCCGGACGCGGCGTCGCGGAGCAGTCGCTCGGCCTCGCGGCGATCGATCTCAGGGCGATCCGTCTTACGGCGGCGGACGCTCATCTCTTCTCCTTCACCGAGGGCCGCTCCGCCTCTGCCGTATCCGATTCGGCCTTCAGGCGTTCGGCCAGCTCACGAAGGCCGCGATAGGCCGCGGTGCGGACCGCTCCAGGGCTCTTGCCGAGCACTCGTCCCGCCTGCTTCGAGTCCATGCCCATGGCCACGCGCAGGAGCACGGCCTCGGCCATGGGACGCGGCAACGCCGTGATCATTTCCACGGCGTCACCCGTGACGACCCGGTCGAGCGCCTCCTGGGCTTCACGGTCGTGACCGGCCAGAGCGATCATGTCCTCGACGGGTGCGGGCACCTCGGAGCGGCGCCGTCGATGACGCAGGAAGTCGATCGCGCGATTCCTCGCAATGGCGGATGCCCAGCCGCGGAACTTGTCGTAGTCCCCTCGAAACGATCGATGGTCTCTCGCGATCGAACTCCACGCCTCCGCGGCCACGTCCTCGGCGTCGGCGCCCACCAATGCGCGCAGGTAGTGGATGAGTCGCGGATTGAGATCGCGGAACACGATCCGGAAGGCGTGCTCGTCGCCGTTCAGCGCCGCGCGCAGGACGGCGTCGAGTTCGGCGTCGCGTCGCTCAGACAACACGATCACCCACCGGGCGCCGGTGAGCCGGGATGGGCTCGATCATGTGCGATCCCCTCCCATGGCTCCAGCATTCCAACCGTGATCGTTACTACGACCGATGCGCATGGTGACGTTACTCGACGATCGTGGGAATCGTGGGGAGTCGTGACCGAAGATTCCAACGGTGCCCAACGTGACGATTGCCGCTAATGTGACAAAACCGAGTGCCGTGACGCTGGAGTACTCGGAGTTGTTTTCGCAACACGCCCTCTCCGTCCACCCGGGAGGGCCGGCTTCGGCGGGCACGGTCGTACCGCGCCGCATCAGTTGATCGGAGAGTCATGAAACGGCGTGTGCTGGTCGCGCTGTCCACCGCCGGGCTGGTCTTGGCCGGTGCCGCGGTCTACGTGCTCGTCGACGGCGGCTCTCCGGGGGCCTCGCCCGAGTCGCGGCGCAGTCCCGGTCAGGTGAACACGCTCGCGCTGCGCACCATGTCGAGCACGGAGTCGGACACGGCGGCGCAGCGTCCGGTCATGGGCCTCTCTCCCACGCGTACGAAGCCGTTCAGTCTGCTCGGGGTCACCTGGGACAACGCCCGTGCGGACCTCGACGGGTCGGTCCAGGTCCGTACGCGTAGTGCGGCTGCCGGCAGATGGTCGCCGTGGCGGCCCATCGGGGCCAACAACGACGCCGCCCCTGATCCTGGTGCGCACGCCGACCGCCCGATGCGCGGCGGCTCGGAACCGCTGTGGGTGGGCCCATCGAACGGGGTCCAGGTCCGCGTGGCCGGAAAGAGCGGCGCCCTTCCCCAGGGATTGCGCGTCGAGTTGGTCGATCCCGGCGGTGAGCGGCGCGAGCCGGCGCCGCAGGCAGCCGGAGACCAGCCGGATCAGATGACGCTGGCCGGAGCGGTCAGCACCACCGACCCGACCCCTCCGGACCCGTCGGCGAGCGCGACGGCGACGGAAACGACCAGCCCGGCGCCCACCGACTCGGCCTCGCCGACGCAGTCCGCCTCGCCGAGCGCGGAGCCGCCGGCATCACCCTCTGCATCCGCGTCGCCGAGCGCCTCGCCCACCGCGACCGCTCCCACCAGCACGGCGCCGCGCCCGGCCATCGTCAGCCGCGCCCAGTGGGGCGCGGACGAGACCCTGGTGAAGAACCCCCCCGAGTACGCCCCGTCGGCCAAGGTGGTGTTCGTCCACCACACGGCAGAGACGAACGACTACACCTGTAGTGAATCTGCCGAGATCATCCGGTCGATCATGCTCTACCACGTGGGTTACCTAGATAAAGACGGCAAAGAAGTAGGCCTCTGGTGGAATGACATCGGCTACAACTTCCTGGTCGACAAGTGCGGCACCATCTTCGAAGGCCGTGCCGGAGGCGCCGACAAGCCGGTGATCGGCGCGCAGACCTATGGCTTCAACACCGGTTCCTCCGGGGTGGCCGTCCTCGGCGACTACAGCAGTACGGCGGAGCTTGCGAAACCGGGAGCTGTGGGCCTCGCACCCACGCAGGCGATCTTGAGCGCGGTCGCCAAGGTCGCCGCGTGGAAGCTCGGCCTGCATGGCGGGGACCCGACCGGCAAGGTCGTGATGACCACCCCCATCGACAACGGCAAATTCAAGGCCGGCACCGCGGTCACCTTCAACACCGTCTCCGGGCACCGCGACGGCTTCGCCACCGTATGCCCCGGCAGAATGATCTACGACAAGCTCGGCACCGTCCGCACCGAGGCCAAGCAGTGGGCCACCCCCGCCACGTCCGTCGCCGTCACCGGGATCAGCGGCTCGACCAAGGTGGGCACCACCTACTACACCAAGGGAACGGTGACCCTCAGCTGGAAGCCGGCCGCCGTGTCCGGCTACGAGGTGGTCGTCGACGGCACGGTCGTCGCCAGGCCGACCGGAACGGCGACCACGGCGAAGGTGACCCTGGCCGCGGGTTCCCACAGCATCGTGCTGCGCGCAACCAACATCAAGGGCACCACGGTGTCATCGCCCGCATACCCGGTGGTCGCCGACGCGACAGCGCCGGTCTTCACCACTCCGGCCGGTCTCACGATTCGTACCGGCTCGGTCAGCACAGGGGGCTCGACACCGGTCCGGCTCGGCTGGAAGGCCACCGACAACCGGCTGCTGCAGACGGTCAAGGCCACCTCGCCCTCCGCGGCGACCTTCACGCCGACGACGACCTCGTGGTCGGCCTACGCCAAGATGAACACCTCCATGGCATGGTCGCTGACCGCGGCCGACGCGGCCGGGAACACCGCGAGCTCGGCGGCGACCCGAACGACCGCAATCCTCCACGAGTCCAGTTCGGTACGCACCGGCACCTGGAAGACGACGACCTACAGCTACTACCTCGGCAGCAGGGCGTACTACGCCTCCGGCAAGGGTGCCACCGCCAGTTACACCTTCACCGGCCGCTCAGCCGGTCTCATCATCAAGCGAGCGACCAACACCGGTGCCTTCTACGTGTACGTCGACGGTGTCAAGACCGCCTTCATCGACAGCCGGGCCGCTTCCTCGGCCTACCGCCAGATCATCTGGACCAAGAACTGGAGCACCAGCGGCAAGCACACCATCAAGATCGTCGTAGCGGGGACCTCTGGACGCCCCAACGTCATCACCGACGGCATCGCCTACGTCAAATAGGCGACACCTGAATCGGCGTCATTGAATCGGCCCCACGCCGGGGACCCCGGCCCCAGTCCCCGGCCTCCATAAGGAGCGGCCCCACCCACGCGGTGGGGCCGCTCCGGAGTCGGATCCTCGCTCCGCACGAGGAGGCGGCAGATACGCGGTCTCGCTCCACCGCCCGAGCAACGGGCGGTGGCCGATGACCGTCAGCGACGTGCCGGGTCGCGGAGCGCGCCGGTGAGGAAGATCGTTGTGATGGCGGCGCTCGCCTGCTCGACGCCCAGTCGCCCCTGGATGACCCGGGACACGGCGCCCTCCACGAGACCGAAATAGAGCTCGATCAGGGTCTGGTTCGGCAGGTCGGTCCGGAACGTTTCCTCGATCTCGCCACGGTGGAACACCGCGCGGGCCGGCTCGATGATGTTGTGATCGAAGCGCGCTGAGACTTCGCGGGTTTTGCCGAACAGGGCCAGCGCGCGGTACTTGCTGGTCGCGGCGATCACCGCGCGGGTCAACCGGGCGATCGCCTCATCCGCCGGCACCGTGTCGAGCCGGGCGTCGGCGATGCGTGCCGTGAGGTCTGTGATCGCGGTCTCCTGGAGCGCCCGCAGCAGCGCCTCGCGGTTCGGGAAGTAGCGGTACAGGGTGGCCCGCGATACGCCGGCCGCCTCGGCGATCTCGGTCATGTTCGCCTGCTCGCCGCGCTCGGCCAAGACCGAGGCCGCGATGTCGAGGATTCCGGCGGCCACGTGGTCGCGGAGGGCTGCGCTCCTGCTCATCACCAGCGACTTTACATCATCGTGCCATTAGTTGACACAGTGAATCTGTGATGAGACATTGTGTCTCGCACAGGTGTCGGCATGTTCGAGGATGGAGTTCGCTCGTGGCCCAGTACCTCTACCGGCTCGGCCGGTTCGCCCATCGACGCCGGCGGTTGGTGACCGCTCTGTGGCTGGGCCTGCTCGTGGTGTCCGGTGTCGCCGCCGCGACGCTCTCCGGGCCGACCGCCAACGGCCTGTCGGTGCCGGGCACCGAGGCCCAGCGCGCGATCGACATGCTCGACGATCGCTTCCCGCAGGCCGCGGCCGACGGCGCGACCGCGAGGGTGGTGTTCGCCGCACCGGACGGGCGGCGGCTGACCGAGGCCGAGCTCAGGGCCGGTATCGAGCAGGCCGTCGCCGGGCTGCGGACCGTACCCGACGTCGCCGGTGTGGCCGACCCCTTCACCGCTCGGGCGATCAACCCGGCCGGTACGGTCGGCTACGCGCAGGTCACCTTCCGGGTGGCGGCCGCCGACCTGGGCGAAGAGGCCCGCGACGGGCTGACCCGGGCGGCAGGTGCAGGTCGCGACGCGGGCCTGACGGTGGAGATCGGTGGCGACGCGATCGAGGCGTCCTCCGAACAGAGGCTGCAGGAGGTCATCGGTGTCGGCGTCGCCGCCGTCGTACTAGTGATCACCTTCGGCTCATTGATCGCCGCCGGGCTGCCGCTGCTGACGGCTCTGCTCGGAATCGCCGTCAGCCTGACCGGCATCATCGCGGCCACCGGGTTCGTCGACCTCAGCGCGTCCATCGTCACCCTCGCGATCATGATCGGACTCGCGGTGGCGATCGACTACTCGCTGTTCATCCTCATCCGCTACCGGTACGAGTTCAGCCGTACACCCGACGCGCGGGAGGCGGCCGGGCGTGCCGTCGGGACTGCGGGGTCGGCCGTCGTCTTCGCCGGGCTCACCGTCGTCATCGTCCTGTCCGGCCTGTGGGTCGTGGGCATCCCCTTCCTGACACAGGCCGGCCTGGCCGCCGCGGCCACAGTGATCGTCGCGGTACTGATCGCGCTTACCCTGCTGCCCGCGCTGATCGGCTTCGCGGGCGGGCGCGTCCTCGGCAGGCGCCGCGCCGACACGCGTGGCCAGGTGCCGGAGGACCGTGGCGCCGCGCCGGTTCGGCCGAGCCGGTGGGCCCGGCTCGTGACCCGCCATCCGGTCATCACCCTCGCCGCGGCCGCGATCGGCCTGATGGTCATCGCGGTTCCCGCCCTGGGTCTGCGCCTCGGCCTTCCGGACGACGGCATCGCCCCTCCGGACTCGACCCAGCGCAAGGCGTACGACCTGCTCGCGGAGGGGTTCGGCCCCGGTTTCAACGGCCCGCTCATCCTCGTCGTCGACACCGCCGGCAGCGGCGACCCGCAAGGCGCCGTCCGGCAGGTCTCCGCCACCGTCTCGGGGCTCCCCGGGGTCGCCGCGGTCACCCCGCCCGCCGTCAACCCGGCCGGCGACACCGCGCTCCTCACCGTGGTGCCGCGCGGGGCACCCAGCAGCCGGCAAACCGCGGACCTGGTCGCCGACATTCGCGACCAAGGCGCCGGCCTGCGCGCCACGACCGGCGCGGGCGTCGCCGTGACCGGCCTGACGGCGCTGAACATCGACATGTCCGAGAAGCTCGCCGAGGCGATGGTGCCCTACCTCGCCCTGGTCGTCGGCTTGGCCATCATCCTGCTGGCACTCGTCTTCCGGTCCGTGCTCATCCCGGTCAAGGCGACCCTCGGCTTCCTGCTCAGCATCGCCGCCACGTTCGGGGCGGTGGTCGCGGTCTTCCAGTGGGGCTGGCTGGCCGGCCTGTTCGGCGTGACACAGACCGCGCCCATCCTCAGTGCCCTGCCGATCTTCCTGATCGGCGTCGTGTTCGGCCTGGCCATGGACTACCAGATCTTCCTCGTCACCCGGATGCGCGAGGCGTACGTGCGCGGGGCCGAACCGACGAACGCCATCGTGACCGGGTTCGGCCACAGCGCCCGGGTGGTCACCGCCGCCGCGATCATCATGGCCGCGGTCTTCTCCGGCTTCATCCTGTCCCCGGACCTGCTGGTCAAGTCCATCGGCTTCGCCCTGGCCGGCGCCACCCTGTTCGACGCGTTCGTGGTCCGGATGACCATCGTGCCCGCCGCGCTGACCCTGCTGGGGCACCGCGCGTGGTGGCTGCCCCGCTGGCTCGACCGGGCACTGCCCGACATCGACGTGGAAGGCCGTGCGCTCGAAGAGCCGGTCGAGGACGACGTGGAGCGGCAGGAGCCACGACCCGCGGCCGTGTAGTGCCCGTACGAGAGGAGTACGCGATGACAGAACCGAACGTCCTGACCGATATGACCGGCCGGACCGTCGTGATCACGGGTGCGAGTTCGGGCATCGGAGCCGTGGCCGCGCGGCGGTTCGCCGACCTCGGTGCCGACGTGGTGCCCGTGGGGCGCTCACCCGAACGCACCGCTCGCGTGGCCGCGCAACTCGGCACCGAGCCGTTGGTCGCCGATTTCGCCCACCTCGAACACGTGAAAGACCTGGCCGCCGCGCTGCTCGAACGCTGCCCGCGCATCGACGTACTGGCCAACAACGCCGGGGGACTGGTCGCCGCCCGCCAGGTCACCGCCGACGGACACGAACTGACCTTCCAGGCCAACCACCTGGCGCCCTTCCTGCTCACCACGCTGCTGTTGCCGAGGCTACGGGCGAGCGCGCGAGACGCCCGGGTCCGGATCGTCACCACCTCGAGCCTCGGCAACCGGTTCGGCAGGCTGCGCATGGACGACCTCGAATGGGAGAAGCGCCGTTACGGCGGCGGCTGGATCGCTTATGCCACCAGCAAGCTGATGAACGTCCTGTTCACCCGTGAGCTCGCCCGCCGTACCGAAGGGACCGGCATCGATGCCGTCTGCTTCCATCCCAAGCCCGCTCCGCGCGGTACGAGGGCGCCGATCCGTCGCATGGGTGCGCCGACCCGTTTCGCTGACGGTTCTCCGACCGTACGTGTCATCAATCGCACGCCACTGCGCATGCTTCAGCTGAACGACGAGGGCGGCGCCGAGCCCCTGGTCTGGCTCGCCACCACACCCGAGATCGAGGGCGCAAACGGCGCCTACTACGACGGTTTCACCAGGGGCGCGAAGGTCAATCCGCAGGCCGACGACCGGGAACTCGCTCTGGCGCTCTGGGAGCGCTCGCACGCCCTCGTGGAGGCCTACCTGTGACCGGTGGAAGGTCGATCCCCTGACCGGTGGAGTGTCGACGCCCGCTCCGGTGCCATAGGCGAGTCATGGAACGGCAGCCGAATCGTCACGTAGGAGAGCCGAATCGTCACATAGGAGAAAGGAGCGCGCGGTCTCCTCTATGCTCGCTGCGCCGGCCCGGGGGCGGACACGGCACCGGCACGGAACGGGGGAGCGATGCGCGAGTCGATCGGGCCGTGGGGAGATTTCAGCGGGGTCACGACACCGGGCCTCGAAGCGGTCATACCGATACCCGCGACCGTCCTCACCGACGAGGACCGTGCCAGGGCCGACGCCACACCTCCGCGACTCCGGCCGGCCGGCTCCGCCGACCGCCGAACCTGCGGCTGTACCCCCTGAATCCACGCGGCGTCGCCGGCCGCCGGGCCGTACGCAGGGCCGGGCCGGATCCGGCCTGATCTCTGATGACGGTCGGCGCGTCATACGCAACATGACGTTCATCTCGGCCGCGGGTTCGCACACCGGAAGAGGCCGCCGCATCAACCAGGACGCCGGCTATGCCGGTGCGCGGCTGCTCGCGATCGCCGACGGCGAGGGCGTGGGCGGCGAGATCGCCGCGGCATTCGTCATCGACGCCCTCCGGGCCTGTGACACCGAGATGCCGCCGGACGCCCTCGTCCC
This sequence comes from Actinomadura alba, assembly GCF_014323705.1. Classification (GTDB taxonomy): domain Bacteria; phylum Actinomycetota; class Actinomycetes; order Streptosporangiales; family Streptosporangiaceae; genus Actinomadura_C; species Actinomadura_C alba. The sequence continues at coordinate 72,731 of NZ_JABVEC010000008.1, read as the reverse complement.
CAGTGTGCGGGAGGCGGTGGAGCAGGCGCGGGACCGGATACGGGCGTTGTGCGGTCGCCGCCGGGAACTCGCGGGGATGGGGACGGCCTTCACCGCTCTGGTCTGCGCGGGCGACAGGTTGGCCCTGGTCGACTTCGGGATCACGCAGGCGTACATGCTGCGCGACTCGGAGCTCTCCCAGATCACCATGGACGAAGGGCCGCCGTGCGTCCTCGGCATGGATCCGCGCATGGTGCGGCCGACCGGTCCCCTGCTCAACGCGGACACCGGCAACAAGCCGTACATCATGTCGCGCGACGCCAGGCCCGGCGACCGCTATCTGCTGTGCTGCGAAGCGCTGTCCTTTCATTCGGACGTCATGCAGCGTTACGAGGTACTCCTGACCGAGCCCGATCCAGCCGCGGCGGTCTCGCGCCTGCTCGATCTCGCCCGGTGGAACGGGCACGAGGAGGACATCACCTGTGTCGTCGCCGACGTCACGGACGCCCCCGTGCTCGGCCCACCGACACTGGTCGCCGCCGGGGCATTGCTCCCGGGCACCTGAAGACGCGCCTGGCATTCCCAGCGGACTAGTCGGCTGGACCTCGACCGACGCGAACGGTCGGCCAGGTTCGGCAGACCTCCCTGCTGGAACCGCGCCCGCCAGGTATGCACCGACTGCCGTGAGGTCCCGCACCGGGTCGCGACCTCCCCGATCGGTGAACCGCTCAGGACTTCCTGCACCGCCCGATACCGGTACTCCACCAGCGCCTGCTGGTCCAAACCCGCCCCCGAGGACCCCGTCACCACCGCTGCTTCGGGCGGGAATCATGCCGTGCGGCGGTTAACCGTGGCCTGAGAACGAACGGTTAAGCATGTCCCGAGGCCTCACACCGACAGCACGAACGGAGCCGTCCGTTCCGCAATTGTTTCGTGCGATCGATTGACGCATGCTGCGGCGCGTGTAACCCTAAGCTCAATGCTGTAGCTGGCGTCTGTTTTGTGTCGTGCTCCTGCCTCGGCGCACAACGCATTGCAGGTGTTGCAGTCGCACACACAATGGGTGCTCCTGCAACATGAATCGGGCCAGCGACAGGTACCGGTCTCGAAGGGCGGTCTGTCGTGTCTGTTGTCCTTGTTGTCTTGCTCTGCGCTGGTTGGTTCGTGCTCGGCCTTGTAGCGCTGCTTAGAGCGCGTCCTGAGGACGTGCCCGCCGTCACCCGGACGCTCCTCAAGTGGGGGCGCAGATAGCGCATACGTTCCACCAGACTTCCACCTTCACCCCTGACAGGCCTTGCGGCGGCGGGCTTTTCGGCCATCCGGAGCCGGAGCCCCGCCGGAGGCATGTAAGAACCGCAACCTGTTGGCCATGTACATGGAAGAGGCGCGGGCGGGTCATTCTGTGCCCTTGACGAAGGACGGGGGTTGGTCGCCGTGATCCTCAGGCATTGGCCGGTACGGCCTGGTGGCCGATGTCAGCCGCTGGACTTGACCTGTTCGACAAAACTCGCCCACACCTGGGGCTCAAAGAACAAGATCGGCCCGGTGGGGTTCTTTGAATCACGGACACCGATGAGTTTTTCAACGGTGGTCAGTTCCACACACTCTCCGCCGTCATGGCCGCTGGAGCTGCTCTTTCGCCATTGTGCGCCAGCCAGGTCAAGGGATGTCATGACCGCTCTCCTCCTGCATTAGAGCTTGCGCGCCAGTGTCCGGATGAGGGTGAGTGAATCGTCGGGACTCAACGCACTCGCCCGCAGATGGTTCAAGACCAGCGTATAGCGGGCGATCTCATCCGGTGCTTCCAGGAAAGCACGTCCTGTCAGGTACTCCACGTACACGACGTCCACGTCTTCGGGCTGTGGGAAGCCCAAGGATACGAACGCTCCGTGCGTGGCCGGGTGTGCCCCTGAGGAGAACGGCAGGATCTGGACTGTGATCGTAGGTTGTTGTGCCAGATCGATGATGCGTTCATGCTGGGCGCGTAGTGTGGCCGGTCCGCCGACTTGTCGGTGGAGCACTGCTTCGTTAAGGATGACCCAGAGCTCAGGCGGCGTCGCGGAGGTAAGGCGCGCCTGTCGGGTTATGCGTACTGCGATGCGCTTGTCGATCTCCTCGTCGGAATCTGGAACTGGAGCTGCTCTCATCTGGGCCCGGGCATAATCCTCGGTCTGCATGAGCCCTGGAATCAGCTCTGGCGCGTATGCGGAGATGCCGGATGCTTCGGACTCCAGGCCGACATAGGTCTCGAACCCGGAGGGCAATGCGCTTCCATAGGGCTGCCACCAGCCGCGCTGCCGCGCCTCGCGCGCCAGTCTGATCAGGGCCTCGCGTTCCTCGCCGGTCACTTCGTACACGTCGGTGAGCGCGCGCACGTCGTTAGGGTGCGCGCCCCGCTGGCCGGTCTCGATCCGGCTGAGCTTTGCGCCTGTCCAGTCCACTTGGCGGGCGGCCTGTTCGAGTGTCATCCCACGTTGTTCGCGGAGGTGACGCAATAGCGCGCGCAGTCGGCGGTTGCGCAGGGTCGGGCTGTAACCGGGGGGCATGGGGCTTCTCCTGCTGGGCGGCCAAAGAATCTTGGTAAATCACCAAAGAGTGGATTGCCATTGTGCCTGCGTGTAGTGCAATGTGTACAGCGGGTAGTGGGTCGCTCTCGTTACGTCATGCCGGTTCGCATGGCGAGAGAGGGGCTCGGCATGGCATCGAACCAGGTCATCGACGTGACCGGGGCGATATTCGACGGTCCGGTCCGCGGCCGTCGGCCACCGATGGTGTGGCGGAGGGCGTTCCGCGGGGTGCGGGAGCAGGCGCACGACGCCCGTGCGTTCGTGCGGTTCCTGCTCGCGGACTTCGCAGACGTCGATGACGTGGTGCAGGTCGCCGGCGAACTGGTGGCCAACGCCCTCACGCACACGCGTAGTGGTGCGGTAGGCGGCGCGTATGTCCTGGAACTGCGCCGCTGGAGGTGCGGCGTCGCGCTGGCCGTGACAGATCAGGGCGGTCCGGCTGAGCCTCGAATCGGGTACGGCGGGTTCGCTGAGCACGGCTTCGGGCTGCTCACCGCCGACGCGCTTGCGACGTGGTGGGGCTGGTGCGGCACTGAGCGGAGCCGTACGGTCACCGCGGTCTTCCACCGGCGGCCGTCATGATCGCGTGGCACCTTCCGCTGGACGCCGTACCGCCGTGCCCTCGTGAGGCGATCCATCGGCTGGCCACGGCGCTGCGCGGCCACGGGTTCCGGCATCTGTACGTGGCTCATGACGGTGGCATCTCGGTCCTCTCGGTGACCGTGGAGCTGACCGTCTGGTGCCGTCGAGGCACCTTCCACTGGTTCGCGGATGGCCGGTACATCCTCCAGTCGGCTGATCGCCCGGAGGTCACGGCACTCGTCATCGCCCAGGGCCGTGCAGCGTCTCGGCTGTGAGCCCACAGACCGGCACGGCGGTGCGGTGGCGGTTCGCAATCGCGACCCACTACCCCCAACACCGCACCGCCGTGCCCTCCCAAAGGTGCCATCTCCCGAGCCGGCCACCGGGGAGCGGTGGCCGGGTGCGCATTGGTGAGCCTGCCGCATTTCGCGGTTGGTTCCCGGTGGCCGGTCAGGGGCTGGGGTCGGTGAGGTACCAGTGGCCGGTGGGTGAGATCCACAGCAGAACACCGGGCCACAGCTGGATCAAGGTCCAGTCGGGATGTTGTTTCAACAAATGGTGGGCGCGACACAGTGCGGCGAGGTTGCAGGGGCAGGTCGGCCCGCCTTTGTGATACGGAATCGTATGATCCAGATCACATTGTGTGGCGCGGCGGTTGCAGGTGGGGAAGGTGCAGGTGCCGTCTCTGGTTTGGATGAGGCGGCGCATTCCGGCAGGTGGCCGGTAGCCGTCGTGCCCGTGGACGGGGTCGCCGCCTGTGTCGACGGCCAGGGCGCACCAGCGGATCTTGAGCGGGGAGAGCGCGTCCTTGATGCGGTGGGCGGCTTCGGTGATCAGCAACCGCCTCTCCCCGGGCCCGTTCTGGTGGCGGATCTGGCCGAGCAGGTCGGTCAGCTGGTCGCGGGCCGCCCGGGCGATCGCGGCGGCCTCCTCGCGCCCGGTGGCTTCTTCGCGTCCGGTGTCGTTGTCGGTTTCGCTGGGCCGCCCGGAACCGGTCCGTCGTGTGCGGCCGGGGCGGCCGGGACGGCCGATGGCCCGCTGAGACGCGACGGTCTCAGCCGCCGTGGCTGCCGGCTCCCCGGCCGCTTCGGTCTCGGCTCCCTGCGGGGCGGCTGCCGAGGTGCCGGAGTCCCCGGGTGCAGTGTCCCCGGGTTCGGAGTCCGCAGGTGCGGAGTCCCCGGGTGCGGAGTCCTCGGGCTCGGGGTCTGCGGGTGCGGTCTCCTCGGGTTCCGGCTTGGGTTCGGGTGCGGAGTCCCCGGGTGCGGGGGTAGCTTCCGCAGGCGGGGGTGGACCCTGCTGGGGGTCGGCGGCTGTGGGGAAGAGGTCTGCGGGGTGTCTGCCCCGCAGCAGTTCCAGGAGGACGTCGGCGCGGATGGCGTCGATGGGCCGTTCGTCTCCGTCGGCCTTGAGCGCGTTCGCGAGTGCGTTGACGTAGTTGTAGGCGGCGTCGGCGTCCTCGGCGGGCAGATCACGGGCGGTCAGATCGGCGGTGCCGTCGGGGTTGTCGTACAACTCCACCCGGCGGCCCTTCTCAGTCGCCTTACGACGCCGCTCATAAGCCTCCGGGTCGGCGTCTTTGACCGCTTTACGGACCCGTACCGCCAGCTGCCGGGCGGTCAGCCGCAGCGCGTCGGGCAACACCAGAGCCTCAACCTTACGGGCGATGTCGTGATCAATCCCGAGGACACCGTCACAGATCACCCGCGCTTTCCTGCTGTCGATGCGGCCTTCCGCAAGGGCCCGGCCGGTTTCCAGCAGCGGACCTTCCAGCATGCTCGCCAGTCCCAGCTGAATCGCCGCGGCGGTGCCCGACAACGTCAGCGCAGCGGAGATCTCATCGCACAGCGCCCGGCTCATCTCCACCGTCGTCCATGCCCCGCACCGATCCGCCTGGGCCTGACGACGCCGGTCCAGCTCCGCGATCGCCGCGAGCTCCAACGACTCCGCCCACGAGGTCAACCGACGAGCCGCCCGCATCGCCTCCACCACACCGTGCTCATCCAACCCGCCCAGCGGTAGCTCGGCGAGCTCACCGGCCAATCGCGGGCCGGGAAGCGTCCCCGAAATGCCCGGCAACTCATCGACCTCGACACCGACCACCCGAAGACACCTCCCTCCCGCGCAATCCCCGATAGGCAAAAGCAAGTCTTCGAACATGGTAGCGAACATGTGGTCGAGATGTAACCGTGATAAGCGAACAGAACGCCATTCTTATTGGGCTGCATTCTTGATCGCCAAACATCGGAATCGGCTATATGGGAATTCTCTCAAGAAAACGGCGTTGGAGCTCTGCGATGCCGCTGGCCGAGACGACTCCGGGGCCGTTCTCCGGCCGCTACAGAGGTTGAAAGCCTGACGTTGCGGCGGTTCAGGTGCAGGCCGGTGGCAGCGAGGAGGCCGGGCCTGTACTGCGTGCGTTTGAGGTGGCGTTTGATCGACGGCGCGCGATGGCGGGGACCTGCGGCGACCGGTCGATCCGGTGCTGCAGATAGGGACGTGCCGCGCAGCGTGTACTCCACCCCGAACCGCTCTTTGATCACCGCGGCGATCCGGGCCAGGGTCCAGCGCTGGTCGTCCAGCCGTGCGTGGCCGGGCCCCATTCCAGTTCGTCTTTCAGCGCCTCCGGTTGCGCCTCGGTCAGCCGGCACTGACCCGTCCCGGGCCCTTGGAGGCCAATGCGCTCTTACCGCTGGCTGTAGGCTGCCGCCTCATGGCTGAACGAGATCTGGACGCCGGGTTGGTACGCGCGAGTCACCTACTCGCCAAGTGTGAGTTCTTGCTCAGGCATTTTGACGGCGAGCGGGAGAATGCCGAGCTGCTGGCCACTGCACGGCAATTCTGCGATGAGGCCGAGGAAGAGGCGGTTCCTGGCGACGCGGAGGCCGCCGCCACAATTGCCATCCTGCGCTCGATGGCCGCGACGTTTTCCCTGCGGCATGCCGTTTTGTTCAACGTGAATTGCGATTTCGATGACGACGACGGCACATTGCTTAACGGGATGGAAGAGCATGACGAGGAATGTGTGAGCCGTCCGCTCGCGGAGCAGGCCGTCCAGGCGGCGCGAGCGGCTCTGAACGCCGACCCCGAAGATCCCCTCGTGCCGTTGTACCTGGGACATGCGCTCACCTGGTCGGGTGACCGCGACGGTGCCGTCGCGGCATACGAGGAGGCGATGCGCAGGGATCCTTGGGACGGTTGTGCCCAGTCCAGTCTGGAGTACCTTGACGCGGCGCCCAGCGGCCGGCCGTCGCCGAACGAGATGAGCTGCGGACGTCATGGGTTCGCCCTGCTGCGCGGCTGTTTCTGGATTTCCAATAACGATTGGGACAGCGAGTCTCTGCTGTTCAGGTCTGTCGCTGATGCGCGTGCTCACGTCGATAAGAGGCTAAGCGCGTATTTGACACAGGACGATTTGGACGATGAGGACGCGGAACTGGTCCTGCAGATCCATCGACCCGGGCGGCACATCGCCGAGTACGACCTGAACGCTCGAATACAACAAGAGCCGGATGACGAGCCATCGCGCATCGACTGGTCAGGCATCCCGGTACACGAGCCGCTGGAGTCGCCACTTCCGCCGGGGCGCCCACTCCGGATCGGCGGCCATACCTGTTTCCACGGCGGCAGCGAGTAGCTGCAGTACCCGGGGTTGAAGGGCGTTCTTTCCTCGGTCGGCGCGGGCCGATCCGGTGTTCGGACCGGCCCGCCGCCGGACGTGACGGACGGACGGACCGTCGTGTCACCGATGACGCCACCATGGCCGGTCGCGCCACCGTCGCCGGTCGGACCGGTCACGGTCGCGCTGGTGCGGCCCCTGCCTCCACTCGGGGCGCTCCCGCCGTACCGGCCGCTCGGTCGTCCGAGGCGCGGGCCGGGTCGCCGGGTCGTCCACCGACCGCGGCGGAGGCGCGACCTTCCCGGGCGTCACGGGCACCAGCGGAGGGACCCGTTCGCCGCGGGTCGGGTCGGCCGAGGCCGATGGCGCCGGGGGAGACGCGGTCGGTGACGAACCGGTCGAGGCCCCCACCATGCGCGGTCCCTGAGCGCTCCCGCCGGCCCCGTCGTGCAGCGCGATCCCGACCCCGCCGACGACGAGCGCCAGCACACCCGCCGTGGTGACCAGCATGGTGACCCCACTGCGGAAGCGGAGCTCCTCCAGACGCGCATAGAGAGCTCGCTTCGGGGAGGGCGGCTCGCGGCGGCGGGCCGGTCGGGCGGCCGGGACTTCGCGTTGCCACACCGGGTACGTCGCTATCTGGTCCTGACTGCTCACAATGGATCAGCGTATGCGGCATTGAGCGCCGATTGTGGTGAATAGCGGCTATCACGACGAAGCCATGTGAAACCGCTATTCGCAGGTCGCCATCTCATGAGTGCACCGTGATGGCGCACTCTCGGACGAACGCGCCTGTGGCAGTATGCGGCCCCATCAGCACGCCGGGATTCGGGTGGGGGACCGTGGACGACAGCGCCGGGCGGCGAGGCTCGGAGCGGACGGGCGGGCGGTGGCGGCATCGCCGGGCGTCCGGTGGGCCCGGGCGCACGGCGCAGGCCGCGGCCGACCGACTGCTGTCCGGAGCACTCAGCGCCCGGCTGCGAGGCGACCCCGCGGCCTTCGCACGGTGTGCGGCGGAGCTGTCGGACCGGCCCGGTGAACCCGACTGGTCCAGGGTGGTCGATCATGCGCTGGCCCACCGTGAGACCTTGGCGGTCACCGCCGCCTGGCGGCTCGGCTGGCAGCCCGCCGACGTCGTACGGATCGTCCGCCGCCGGCATGGCGCCCGGCATGCGCGAATGGCCACCGACATGATCGCCGCGGAGATGCGCCGCTACTCCGCGGCGGCCGTCGACGAGCGGTGGCGGGCGCAACTCGCCGCCCTCGGCGCACGGACGTGGCCCGGCCGAGGCGACGCCGAACCGGCTGAGCGGCCCGCTCGCGGGGGTCTCGACCGCCCTGCGGCGATCGCCACCGCGCTCGACGTGCTGGCCGTGCTCGCCACGCTGCCGGAGCTGCCTCGGCTGTGCCCGCCGCCGGGTGAGGCCGGGACCGGCGGTGCGGAGGCGGGCGTCCCCGCGCGGGCGGTGGACGACGAGCGTACGCTCGCCCGGGTGCGGGCACTGCTCGCCAAGGCGGAGTCCACCGAGTTCCCCGAGGAGGCCGAGGCGCTGTCGGCTCGGGCTCAGCAGTTGATGGCCCGGCACCGCATCGACGACGCGCTTCTGGCCGCCGGGGCCAGGGCCGGGGCCCGCGGCGACGAGCCGGCCGGCCGCAGGGTCGGCGTGGACGACCCCTACGAGTCGCCGAAGACGATGCTGCTCGACGCCGTCGCCCGGGCGAACCGGTGCCGGGTGGTGTGGCACCGCGGGCTCGGCTTCTGCACGGTGCTCGGCTTCCCCGCCGACCTGGACGCGGTGGAGCTGCTGTTCACCTCACTGCTGGTGCAGGCGACCGCCGCGATGGTCGCCGCCGGGCCGCGTCGAGGAGACGGAGGACGACCCCGCACCCGGTCGTTCCGCCGTTCGTTCCTGGTCGCGTACGCCCAACGGATCGGGGAGCGGCTGGGCGAGGTCACCGAGGCGGCCGAGCGCGAGGCGGCGGCGGAATCGCCGGGCACGGACCTGCTGCCGGCGCTCGCCGCGCGCGAGGAGGCGGTCGATCAGGCCGTCGGCAGGATGTTCCCGAGGCTGGGCCGCTCGGCGGTGACCACGGCCGGCGACCGTGACGGGTGGCTGCACGGGCGGGCGGCGGCCGACCTGGCCCAGCTGCACGAACGTGACGAGGTCACCGGGACCGGCGACGCGGGCCGGTGACGGTCAGGCGTTGAGATAGGCGATGACGGCGAGTACCCGCCGGTTGTCGTCCTCGGACGGTGGCAGGCCGAGCTTGCCGAAGATGTTGTTGGTGTGCTTGCTGATGGCCTTCTCGGTGATGAAGAGCTTGCCCGCGATCGCGGCGTTCGAGCGGCCCTCGGCCATCAGCCCGAGCACCTCGCGCTCGCGGGGGGTGAGCGCTTGGAGGGGTTCCTCTCTGGCGTGCCTGGCCAGCAACTGGGACACGACGTCGGGGTCCAGGGCGGTGCCGCCGCCGGCCACCCTGCGCACCGCCTCGACGAACTGGCCGACGTCCATCACCCGGTCCTTGAGGAGATAGCCGACGCCACCGCGGGAGTCGGAGAGCAGTTCGCGGGCGTAGAGCTGTTCGACGTGCTGTGACAGGACGAGCACCGGCAGACCCGGCACCCGCTTGCGCGCCTCGAGCGCGGCCTGCAGCCCCTCGTCGGTGAATGTCGGCGGAAGCCGTACGTCCACGACGGCGACATCGGGCTTGTGGGTGGTCAGCGCCCGCAGCAGCGACGGCCCGTTGTCGACCGCCTCGACGACCTCGAACTCATAGGCGGTCAGTAGCCGGATCAGCCCGTCTCTGAGGAGGGCCAGATCTTCGGCGATGACAACTCGCAAGGAAGCTCCATGGTGACGGCTGTAGGTCCGCCGGGCGGACTGGTCACTGCGATCGTGCCATCGAACGCGCCGAGCCGCCGCTCGATTCCGCGCAGGCCGCTGCCGCCGCCCGGGTCGGCACCACCGATGCCGTCGTCGCCGACCAGCATGACCAGCCTGCCCTTGGCGTGGTGCAGCTGTACCAATGCCCGCGCCGCCTCGCTGTGCTTGACCACATTGGCCAGTGCCTCCGCGATGGCGAAGTAGGCGGCCGACTCCACCGGTGCCTGTGGGCGGCCGGGCAGCTCGATGGTGACGTCGACCGGGACCGGCAGGCTGAGGGCGAGGGCGCGGACGGCACCGTCGAGACCGCGTTCGACCAGTACGGGCGGATGGATGCCACGGACCAGGTCGCGGAGTTCGGCGAGGGCCTGGCCGCTGGCCTTACGGGCCTCGAAGAGCAGTTGCTGGGCCGCCTCGGGGTCGGTCTTGAGGAGGTCCTCGGCCATGCCGAGGCTCATGCCGAGAGCGGCGAGGCGGGCCTGGGCGCCGTCGTGCAGGTCGCGTTCGATGCGGCGCAGTTCGGCGGCCGAGGCGTCGACCGCGTCGGAACGGGTCTCGGTCAGGCGGTGCACCCGCACGGCGAGTTGCGCCTTCCGGGTGGGGCCCAGCAGCCACCGGGTGAACAGCGCGTGGCCCTTGATGATCCACGGGCCGGCGGCCAGCCCGAGCGGCAGGAGGATGGCACCCTGAACGATCACCAGGACCGAGTCGAGCAGGCCGTCGATCGGCCAGATCGCCCCATAGCCGTACCAGGTGACATGCCCGAGCCACGGTGCCACGAGCACGCCCTCGAGGGCGTACACGAGCAGGCCGGCGGGCAGGAGCCCCAAGGCCAGGCCCACCGGGGCATTGAGGAGCAGCCAGAGCAGGTCGCGCCACGTCGCGGGGTCGGTGAGCAGCCACCGGCAGCGCCGCCAGAGACCGATCAGGTCGCGTGCGAATTCCGGCTGGGGCCGGTAGGGGGACGGAATGTCGACGCCCGACCACTCCCGTGCGCACCGCCGTTGGAGCTCGGCGTAGGCGCGGACGCCGCTCATCACGAGCGGTACCGCAGCGATTCCGATACCGAGCCCCATGTAGGCGATGGACAGCACGCCGACGACGAACAGTGGAATGGCGAGCAGCTGAGACGAGAAGGCGATGAGCAGCCCGCGATAGGACGGCCGGAGCCTCGAGCGCAGCCAGGGCCCGCTTCCGGCGGGGAGCCGGAGCGATGGCGTTCGCAGATCCGCGTCGGTCACGGTGGATCGCCTCCTCTCCCGGCCCCGTGGCGGTCGCCGTCCGTCCCATTGTGGGCGATGGCGGCATTCGCGTCAGTGGAGATAGGTCTACCACCGCCCGGGCCCCCTGCCGGGCGGTGGTGGCATTCCGGCCCGCGGTGCCGGCCGTCAGAGGTTGTCGACCTTGAACGGATCGTGTTCGGCCAGCAGCTTGTCGAGCCGGGCCTTGTCGACCCGGCTGACGACCTCGGTCTCCTCCTGCCGGTCCCGGACACATTTCGCCAGCGTGAACGTCGAAGTGATCACGTACAGAGTGCCCAGGGCGAGGAAGCCGCGCATCCACGGGTCGGCGCTCAGGTAGGCGATGCCCAGCCCGAGCGCCACCGTCGAGACGGCGAATGAGATGGCCGCCTGGAAGAAGAAGGCGGTGGTGGTGTTCGTGTGGTGCTGGGGGGTGCTCATGGCGCCATCTTCGGCCGCGTGGTCAGGCCGTACATGAGCACGCGTACTCAATCCGCCTGGGTCGCACATGCTGAGCACCCGAGCCGGCCCGGCGCCGGGCCGGAACGGTGGGAACCCGGGGGAGTCGGAATGGTATGGGAACCGGGGGGAAATAGTGCCTTGTGTCGTCGACGCCGCAAGTGTCGGAACTCATGGTCACGCTCAGACGGGCCGCGAGCGTGCTGAAGGAGGCCGGGATCGACTTCGCCCTGGCCGGGGGGTACGCGGCGTACGCCCGGGGGGCCGCCGAACCCACGCACGACGTCGACTTCGTGCTCCGTGAGGAGGACGTCACAGGGGCGCTCGCGGCGCTCACGGCCATCGGTATGGAGCACCGGAAGTGCCCGGAGGACTGGCTGGAGAAGATCTACGACGACGGCCGGCTCGTCGATCTCATCTACAGCCCCGCCGACCGGCCCGTCGACATCGACCTGCTGAGCCGCGCCGAGCCCCTCACCGTGTCGGCGATCACGATGCCGGTGCTCACGGCCACCGATCTCGTGATCATGCGGATGCTCGCGTACACGGAGACGACCTGTGATTTCAGCGACTTCCTGCCGGTGCTGCGGGCATTGCGCGAGCAGGTCGACTGGCCGCGGGTCGCCAAGGAGACGACGCACTCCCCGTACGCCTATGCCCTGATCGAGCTGCTGAGGCGGCTCGGCGTCATCGAAACGCGGAGAGGAGACTCCGATGAGTGAGGACGTACCGCAGTACCTGGCGGCGCACATCCACGACCGCCTGGCCGACGAAGCCGATGAGCTGGGCATCCGCGTCGACATCCGTGGCGACCTCGTCTATCTGCGCGGCGAGGTCGCCACCCCGCAGCAGCGGCAGCGTGTCGAGGCCATCGCGCGTGACATAGCCACGGGCCGGCGGATCCGCAACGAGGTGCACGTGGTCGCGGTGCTCGAGCCGGAGGGAGAGGAGACGCTCTCATGATCAGCGTCGCCGCGGTCGGGGACCTCCACGTGGGATCGGACGTACGAGGCCACTACCGGAAACACCTGACCGGCATCGCCGACCGGGCCGACCTGCTCCTCGTCGCGGGGGATCTGACCAGGCACGGCACCGTCGCCGAGGGACGCATCGCCGCCGACGAGCTGCGGGACATCGGCGTACCGGTGGTCACCGTGCTCGGCAACCACGACTACCACTCCGGCGCCGAGCTGGAGATCGCGGAGGTCCTGCGCGACGCGGGCGTGACGGTGCTCGAGGGCAACGGCACGGTCGTGCACTGTGACGGCACCCGGGTCGGCGTGGCCGGGGGAAAGGGCTTCGGGGGCGGCTTCGCCGGCCGCTGCGCCAGTGACTTCGGCGAACCCGAGATGAAGGCGTTCGTCGGCTACACCAAGTCGTTCGCCGCGCGGCTGCGCCACTCGCTCAGGTCGCTCGACGACGCCGACGTCCGCATCAGCCTCACCCACTACTCACCGGTGAAGGACACGCTCGCCGGGGAGCCTCCGGAGATCTATCCCTTCCTCGGCAGTTACCTGCTGGCGGAGGCGATCGACGAGTCCGACGTCGCTCTCGCGGTTCACGGTCACGCGCACAAGGGAACCGAGAAAGGTGTCACGCCGGGCGGAGTGCGCGTCCGCAACGTGGCACTGCCGGTGATCCAGCAGGCCTACGCCGTCTACCGCCTGTCCGAGGCGAGCGGGCGGCGCTGACCGGGGTCCAGGGGCCCGTGCCGCCAGGCCGGGCCGCCGTTCCCCGTAAGGTGACGGCTGGATAGCATAAGCCGAACCACATTCGGTTCTGTCGAGTAAGGTGCTGCTAATGGACCTGAACGGAGTCTCCGCCGTCGTATCCGGCGGTGCGAGCGGCCTCGGTGAGGCCACCGTCCGCGATCTCGCCGCGGCCGGCGTCAAGGTGGTCGTCGCCGATCTGAACGAGGACAAGGGCATGGCCCTCGCCGACGAGGTCGGCGGCGTGTTCGTCAAGACCGACGTCTCGGACGAGACCCAGGTCGAGGCGGCGGTCCAGGCCGCCGTCGACACCGGTGCCCCGCTGCGGGTCATCGTGAACAGCGCCGGCATCGGCTGGGCGTCGCGGACCGTGGGCCGGGACGGCTCCCCCCACGACCTGGCGAGCTTCCAGAAGGTCATCCAGGTCAACCTGATCGGCACCTTCAACCTCATGCGCATCGGTGCCGCCGCGATCGCCAAGACCGAGCCGGCGGACGCTGACGGCCTGCGCGGCGTCGTCGTCAACACCGCGTCCGTGGCCGCCCTCGAAGGTCAGACGGGCCAGGTCGCCTACTCGGCCTCCAAGGGCGGCATCGTCGGCATGACCCTGCCCGCCGCGCGCGACCTCGCCGCGATCGGCGTACGGGTCAACACGATCTGCCCCGGCATCATCGACACCCCGATCTACGGTGAGGGCGAGGCCGCGGACGCCTTCAAGGCGAAGTTGTCCGCGCCCGTGCCCTTCCCCAAGCGCATGGGCCAGGCCTCCGAGTTCGCCCACCTGGTGCGCGCGCTGATCGAGAACGACTACATGAACGGTGAGACCATCCGGTTCGACGGCGGTATCCGCTTCCAGCCCAAGTGAGGCGCTGAACATGTCCGACGAAGTCCTTGTCGAAGTGGACGGCGGGGTCGCCGTCGTCACCATCAACCGGCCGAAGGCCAGGAACGCCGTGAACGGCGCCGTCGCCCAGGGCGTCGCGTCAGCGCTCGACGAGCTGGACGAGCGCAAGGACGTCTCGGTCATCGTGATCACCGGGGCCGGCGGCACGTTCTGCGCGGGCATGGACCTCAAGGGGTTCATGACCGGTGAGAATCCGCTGGCGGGTGGCCGCGGCTTCGGCGGCATCGTCGAGAAGCCCCCGGCCAAGCCGGTGATCGCGGCGGTCGAGGGCTACGCGCTCGCAGGCGGCTGTGAGATCGCGTTGTCCTGCGACATGATCGTCGCCTCTTCGGACGCCAAGTTCGGGCTCCCGGAGGTCAAGCGCGGGCTGGTCGCGGGCGCGGGCGGCCTGCTGCGGCTGCCGCAGCGGATCCCCTTCCACATCGCGATGGAGATCACCCTGACCGGGGACCACTACCCGGCGACCCGGATGGCCGAGCTCGGCCTGGTCAACCGGGTCACCGAGCCCGGTGAGGCACTCGCCGAGGCGAGGGCGCTGGCCGCCCGGCTCGCCGAGAACGCCCCGCTGGCCCTCGCCGCGACCAAGCGGGTCGTCGTCGAGTCGGCCGACTGGTCGCGCGACGAGGCCTTCGCGAAGCAGGGCGACATCATCAACCCGGTGTTCACGTCCAAGGACGCGATCGAGGGTGCGACGGCGTTCGCCGAGAAGCGCAAGCCCGTCTGGAAGGGCGAGTAGTCCTCTCCTCCCCGTGATCATGTAGTTGTTCGCGCGTCATCAGCGCGGGCCCGTCCACCGCCGGTGAACAACTGCATGATCACGATGGTGGGCGTGGGTACGCAGCCTTCGGTGTCGGCAGACGCACCACTTCAAGCCGACCCGGTGGTGCGTATGCCGACACCGAACACGCTTCGATCCGCGTTGCCGATCCGGAAGCGGCCCGACTTGGCGGACACGTCCCCTTCGTTCGGGGCCTCGGGGCCTCTGGGCCGGCGCTCAGCCGGCGTTCAGGTGGCACTCAGGTTCATGCCGCATGCTGGAGGCGGCGTGCCATCAGGCACCGCACGATCGCATCACGGCGACCGCGGACGGACGGGAGACTCCATTGGCTGAGGGCACCATGCCCGGCGGCCGGCCACCGGATGGCCGGGACCCGGAGGCCCGGCTCCTGGTCGTCGAGGACGAGCCGAACATCCGCGAACTGCTCGCGGCGAGCCTTCGCTTCGCCGGTTTCGAGGTGATGACCGCGGACGACGGCGGCGAAGGGGTACGGGCCGCGCAGCGGCACCGGCCGGACCTGATCGTGCTCGACGTGATGCTGCCCGACATGGACGGCTTCGATGTCGCGCGCCGCCTGCGATCCGGCGGCACCCGCACGCCCGTGCTCTTCCTCACCGCGCGCGACTCGGTCGAGGACCGGGTGCACGGCCTGACCATCGGCGGGGACGACTACGTCACCAAGCCGTTCAGCCTGGAAGAGGTCATCGCCCGGATCCGGGCGGTGCTGCGCCGGGCGCAGGAGACCGGGGTCGAGGCCTCGGCGCGGATGGCGTTCGCCGACATCGAGCTCGACGAGGACAGCCACGAGGTGTGGCGGGCCGGCCGGCCGGTCCAGCTGTCGCCCACCGAGTTCAAGCTGCTGCGCTACTTCATGGCCAACTCCGGTCGCGTGGTGTCCAAGGCCCAGATCCTCGACCACGTGTGGAACTACGACTTCCGGGGCGACGCCGGCATCGTCGAGTCCTACGTGTCGGCGCTGCGCCGCAAGGTGGACAACTCCGAGCCCAGGCTCATCCACACTCTGCGCGGTGTGGGCTACGTGCTGCGGCTTCCCCCGTCATGAGCACCGGAATGAACACCGGCGTGAACACCGGTATCAGCCCCGGCGCGAACACGGGCATGGGCCCCGCCGTGAGCACGGGCATGGGCCCCGGCGCGAACACCGGCGTGCACACGGCCCGCAGGGATCTGCTCGCCCGCATGCCGCTGCGCGTGAAGCTCATCGCCGCGCTGCTCCTGCTCCTCCTGCTCGCGCTCACCGTCATGAGCGTCGCGGGCGTGTCGGTCATGCGCGGCTATCTCGTCGACCGGGCGGACGGGCAACTGCGGGCGGCCCAGAGCCAGCTGGCCGGACAGGTCGTGCGCGGCGATGGGCCGCGGACCCCGGACGGCACCCTCTACCTGCGGGTGCCGACCGGGTTCGTCGCCCAGATCATGAACGCCCAGGGCGAGATCACCTCCGACACCGCGGCCCAGGACGGTCGGAGCGGACCCAGGCTGCCCGCCGACGTCGCGTCGCGCGCGGGCGATCCCTTCACCGTCCACGGCTGGCGGGCGCTGGTGACCAGGTTGCCAGACGGCGGCACCCTCATCCTCGCGCTGAGCATGGACGAGATCGACCGTACGATCGGCCGCCTGATCAGTCTCGACATCGTCGTCAGCGCGGTCGTCGTCCTGGTGCTGGCGGGCGTCGGCATCTGGGTCGTGACGACCAGCATGCGCCCGCTCGTCGAGATCGAGAAGACCGCCCAGGCCATCGCGTCCGGACAGCTCGCGAGGAGGGTGCCCGAGCATCCGCCGGGCACCGAGGTGGGCCGGCTCGGCCGGGCGCTCAACAGCATGCTCGCCCAGATCGAGATGGCGTTCCGGGCGCGCGCCGACTCGGAGGCGACCGCCCGGCGATCCGAGGAGCGGATGCGCAGGTTCGTCGCCGACGCCGGCCATGAGCTGCGCACGCCGCTCACGGCCATCCGCGGATTCGCCGAGCTCTACCGCCAGGGCGGCGCGCGCTCGCCCGAGGCGCTCGACCGGCTGATCGGCCGCATCGAGGACACCGCGGCCCGGATGGGGCTGCTCGTCTCCGATCTCCTGCTGCTCGCCCGGCTCGACCTCGAGCGCCCGCTGGACCGGCGGCCCGTCGATCTGCTTGCGGTGGCGGCCGACGCCGTCGGCGAGGCCCGGGTACTCGACCCCGGCCGCCCTCTCGAACTCGAGGTACGCGGGGGAGCCGCCTATCAGGTCCTCGGCGACGAGCCGCGGCTGCGCCAGGTGCTCGGCAACCTGCTGGCCAACGCGCTCACCCACACGCCGCCCGGCACACCCGTCGAGGTACGGCTCAGAACGGCCGAGCCCGGCGAGGAGGGCCGCCTGTGGGCCCGGCACCCCCATTCCTGGGCGGCGGCGAACCCGGGCGCGGCGGCGGTCTCCGCGGCGCCGGGCGGTTCTCCCGTGCAGGCGCCGCCTCGGGCGGTCGTCTGTGAGGTGGCCGACGAGGGGCCGGGGCTGCCGACCGACCAGGCGGAGCGGGTTTTCGAACGGTTCTACCGGGCCGATCAGGCACGCGGCGGAGACGGCGGCACCGGGCTCGGCCTGGCCATCGTGGCGGCCCTGGTCCGCGCGCATGGCGGCCTGATCGAGCTGGAGACGGCGCCCGGTGAGGGCGCGATCTTCCGCATCGTCCTTCCGCTGGCCCCGGACTGACCGACGGCATTCAGGAAACTCTCAGCCAGGCTGCAGAGGCGGTGCAGGTCCCCGAACGACGCTGGATCTCAAGCGACGACGAAGGGATCGACATGGACGCGAAAGACCCCGGACCCACTCCCGACCTCCCGCACGGCGACATCCAGCCGCACACACCCGTACCGGACCCCCGGCCGGCGTCCGCGCCCGAAGCGGCGTTCGCCTCCGAAGCTGTGTCCGCGTCCGAAGCTGCGTTCACATCCGGCTCGGCTCCCGAGTCCGAGCCTGCGCGCGAGCCCGTGCCCGTGCCCGAGTACGGGGGTGCGCCCGGACCCGGCGGTGCGTTCGTACCTGGCGGTGCACCTGGACCCGGCGATGCGTTCGTACCCGGCGGTGCACCCGGACCTGGCGGTGCACCCGGACCCGGCGGTACGCCCGGACCCGGCGATGCGTTCGTACCTGGCGGTGCGTTCGTACCTGGCGGTGCGCCCGGACCCGGCGATGCGTTCGTACCTGGCGGTGCACCCGGACACGGCGGTCCGCCCGCGTACGGGCCGGTGCCCGGGCACGGGCCGGCGCCGGGCGCGGCGTATCCGTACGGCCCGGTGCTCTCCGGCGTCCCCGGCACCGCACCGGGATCCTCGCGCCCGGCCGGACCGTGGGCGCAGTGGACGCGGCGCGGCAGGGTACTCGCGGTGAGCGCAGTGGTGGCACTCGCACTCGGCGCCGGAGCCGCCGGCGCGGTGGGCGCCGTGGCGCTCACCGGGCAGGACCCGGTGCTCGCCAGCCCCACCGTGGCGAGTGGGGCGTCGAGCGCGTCGGCCGGCTCGGTGGCCAAGATCGCTGCTGCCGTTCAGCCCTCCGTGGTCTCCATCACGGCACGCTCGGCCAGGGGCGACTCCGGCGGGTCCGGGGTGATCCTGCGATCCGACGGTGTGATCCTCACCAACGCGCACGTCGTCGACGGAGCGAGTCAGGTGGTGGTGAAGTTCAGTGCCGGCAAGTCGGCCCCCGCGACGATCCTGGGCAAGGATCCCTCGACCGACATCGCGGTCATCAAGGCCACCGGGGTATCGGGGCTGAAGCCTGCCACGCTCGGCGACAGCGGTGGCCTGGCGGTCGGCGACTCGGTGCTGGCGCTCGGCAGCCCGCTGGGCCTGGACGGTTCGGTGACATCCGGCATCGTGAGCGCACTCGGTCGTACGATCACCGAGGGCGACAGCGGTGGCCAGCAGCCGCGGGGTTTCCCGTTCGACCCTCAGGGTTCTGACCAGCAGCAGAGTGCCACGATCCCGAACGCCATCCAGACCGACGCCGCCATCAACCCCGGCAACTCCGGGGGCGCCCTCGTGAACGCCTCCGGTCAGGTGATCGGGATCAACACCGCCATCGTGACGACCGGAGCGGGCTCGGGCAACATCGGCGTGGGCTTCGCCATCCCGATCAACTCGGCGAAGAAGGCCGCCGACGCCATCATCAAGGACTCGGGCGGCACCGGCTCGGCCTGACGAGGCGCCCCACCCTCACCCGCTCAGGAGGTGGTGGGAACGGAGACCCTACGGCGGGGAGGGTGCGCCTTCGCGAGCATGCGGCGGGTCCGGTGGAGGTAGACGTCGCGCGGCAGCGTGCGTATCCGGAGGGGCAGCCGCGGGTAGACGAACGAGAGAACGCCCATGAGCAGCCGGAACCGCGCCTGCCGTGCGGCGTTCCACGTCCACCCGTACTGCGCGCGGATCGGTTCCGGCATCAGCCCGGCGGTGATGAGCCGGATCGCCATGAGCCCGGGCTCGAACGCTTTCGGCAGAGCGGGGTGCAGGACCTGTTCCGCGATCGCCCTGGAGGCATCGCTGATCCGCAGTGTTCCGAGCATTTCGGCGTAGTACTTCCGGAAGTCTGGATAGCTCTCGGGCAACGCCTCCGGCGGGCAGCCGAGGATCGTCGCGAAGATCTTGCTCTGCTGGTAGTGGACCTCGAGTTCGGCCGCGCTGAAACGGTGCCGGAAGACGAGTTCGTAGGCCTGCGCGCTCACGGCGAAGAGCGTCGCGGCGACCCAGACCTGCAACTCGGGATCGGTCGCCCGGTAGCCGGGGCCGGTCACCCTTTCGTGCAACCGCCGGACCATGGCGCTGACCTGCTCGGCCTCCTCTCTGGTTCCGCACGCCACGGCGTAGACCCAGCCCATCGTGTTCTCCAGCCGGCGCAACGGGTACCGCGCCGTGTAACTGTGGTCGTACACGCCCTGGGCGACTCCGGGGTGCGCCGTCTGCAGCAGCGATGCCGCGCCCCCGGTGGCGATGAGGATGCCCTCGCGAGCGATCATGTGGATCGGGTCGTCGTGCTGAAAGATCCCTTTGCCCATGCGGTCAGTGTAAGTAAGTACTTGCTTGTTTACCAGTGTAGTGTCCGTGGGCACATAGCCGATCCGACCGCCCTTCGAGGATCCCGCACGTGCGATGGCCTCGCAGCTGCTCAGGGCATGTTGTTGTCGAGGTGCTGCAGCGCGAATTCTGTTTCATTCTGAGCGTTATGGACGGTGCGCAGCTGGATCCCGGTTCACCCGGTCACGGTCATCGGCACACGAGCGGTCATGGGCACGGTCACGGTCATGAGCACGGGCCCGGCCGTGCTCATGGGCATGCTCACGGGCACGAACACGGGCACGAACACGGGCACGATGACCAGTACGATCACAGCCGCGCGGCCGGGGCCGCGACGGTCTGGCAGCGGGTGCGTCATGGGCTGCGCCCGCATTCGCACGACCCGGCGGACAAGGTCGACGCGGCACTGTCGGCGGACGCGGACGGGATGCGGGCGCTGTGGATCTCGCTGGCCGGGCTCGGGGCCACCGCCGTCGTTCAGGCCGTCGTGGTGGCGATCTCGGGATCGGTGGCGCTGCTCGGCGACACCCTGCACAACGCCGCGGACGCGCTGACCTCCGTACCGCTGGCCATCGCGTTCGTGCTGGGCCGACGCCCGCCGAACCGCCGCTACACCTACGGGTACGGGCGGGCCGAGGATCTGGCCGGAGTGGTGATCGTGATCGCGATCGCGGTCTCGTGCGTCGCGGCCGCCTACTCGGCGATCCACCGGTTGCTGCACCCGCAGGAGGTCTCGCACCTGACGGCGGTGGCCGCGGCGGCGCTGGTGGGCTTCGTCGGCAACGAGCTGGTCGCCCGCTATCGCATCCGGGTGGGCCGCAGGATCGGCTCCGCCGCGCTGGTGGCGGACGGGCTGCACGCCCGCACCGACGGATTCACCTCGCTGGCCGTGCTGGCGGGCGCGGCCGGGGTGGCGCTCGGCCTCGACTGGGCCGACCCGGTCGTGGGCCTGCTCATCACCGTCGTCATCGTCATGGTCCTGCGCCAGGCGGCCCGGGAGGTGTACCGGCGCCTGATGGACGCGGTCGATCCGGGGCTGGTCGACCAGGCCGAGGAGGTCCTGCGCGGCGTCGACGGCGTGCTCGGCGTGGGCGACGTGCGCATCCGGTGGATCGGCCATCGGCTCCGCGTGGAGTGCGAGATCGTAGTCCGGCCCGACTCCACGATCGTGGCGGCGCACCGGGTCGCTGTCGAGGCCGAGCACGCTCTCATCCACGCCGTCCCCCGGCTGTCGGGCGCGCTGGTGCACGCCGACCCGCAGACCGGCCATGGCGTCGACCACCATGCCGATCTCGCCCACCATCGATAGGCCCCGCCGCGGACCGGCCCGCCGTCACACCGGGCCATTCGGCGGCCGGGGGACGTGCGCGCGGAAATTCGGAGGACATGATCCACAATCTGTTGCGATAATGGTGGAATGCCCGGCTCAATTCATCTGCGCGGCTCGGTCGTGATCCCGGCGACCGAGTTCGGCTGGCGTTTCTCCAGGTCGTCGGGGCCGGGCGGGCAGCACGTCAACACCAGTTCCACGGCGGCGGAGCTCTCCTTCGATCTGGCCGGGTCGCCGTCGATCCCGGACCCGCTCAAGCAGCGTGCCCTGGCCAGGCTGTCCGGCCGGCTCGTCAACGGCGTCATCACCATCCGCGCCGAGGAGCACCGGTCCCAGCTGCGCAACCGTGAGGCGGCGCAGATACGGCTCGCCGCGCTGCTCACCGAGGCGACCGCGCCACCGCCGAAGCAGCGCCGCCCGACCAAGCCGAGCCGGGGGATGCGCGAGCGGCGGCTCGAGAGCAAGCACCGCCGGTCCGAGATCAAACGCTTGCGCTCACGCCGCCACGACTACTGATCCACCTGGCTCCAGTCCGCCGAGCGAATCGTGCGAAGAGCCTCGCGCCGCGTGTCGCCGGACAGGAAGTCGAGGTAGACCTTCCCGCTCAGGTGGTAGGTCTCGTGCAGAAGGCAGCGGGCGAAATAGCCGGTGCCCTCGACGCGGATCGGCTCGCCGGTCCGGTCGACGCCCTCGACGACGGCACGGGCCGCACGCGGCGTGGGAAAGTGCAGCCCCGGCACGGACAGGCAGCCCTCCTCGGCGGTGAGCGTCTCACCCTCCTCGGCCACAAGCACCGGGTTGACGACGTGCCCGACGTGGCGGCGGCCCTTGTCGTCCTCGCAGTCGTACACGAACACCCGCAGCGAGACACCGATCTGGTTCGCGGCCAGGCCGACTCCCTCGGCGGCGTGCATCGAGACGAACATGTCGTCGATCAGGCGTTCCAGGTCGGCGTCGAACGAGCGTACGGTGTCGCATTCGGTTCGCAGCACCGGGTCGCCGAGAATCCGGATCGGCCGTACGGTCCCGCGTCCCTTTCCCGGCGTGTCCATGCGCCGACATTAAAGGCTGCGGGTGCCGGATGCGGAATCAAGCCGCCGAAACGCACAATGCCGAAACGCGCGACGCCCCCTCCCGAGCGGACTCAGGTGGGGGCGTCGTGTCGATGCGCGTACGGCCCGAAGCGCTGCTCAGTCGGTGTCGTCGGCCGGCTTGGCGGCGGGCGGAGCCTGTGGCGGGCCGGCCGGGCCGGCGTGGGGCGTCTTCGGCTCGGCGGACGGCATGGGCGGTGCGGCGGGTCCGCCGGGCCCGCCGGGTCCGGAGATGTCGGGCGGCGTGGACGGTGCCGGAGGGGCGGCGTGCCGGGGCGCGTTGGACGGTTCGGCCGTGCTCGGCGAGGCCGGAGCGCCGGACGGAGCCGACGGCGCCGGTGCACCCGGTGCACCTGGTGCCCCGGTTGACGTGGCCGGGACCGAGGGCTTCGCCGGTGCCGACGGCGTGGACGGCACCGGCGGCTTGCTCTGGGTCGGTGCCAGCGGTGCGCTGTGCCGCGGGGCGGGTGCCGCCGGTTCGCCGGCGGACGCCGGCGGGTGCGCGGGCGTCTTCCGGGCGGGCGCCGCCGGCTGCGAGTGCTTGGGCCCCGGAGCCGCGCCGTGCTTGCCGATCGGAGCCGCCGCCTGCTTGCGCGGGGCCTGCCGAGCCGCGTCCTCGACCATCTTCTCGAGTGGCCCCGCCGCGTCTTCGGCCTTCAGCAGCGTGTTGAGGGTCGTGCTGATCTCGGTCAGCCGCTGCAGCGCCTGCGAGTGGTTCCTCGTCAGCTGGTTGAGCCGCTGGGTGGCGCCCTCGTTGATCACGCTGGAGCGGCGCTCGGCCGCCGTGAGCGTGCGCTCCGCCTCCAGCCGGGCACTGGACACGGTGTGCTCGGCCTCTTGCTTGGCCTGGGAGAGAACGTTCTCGGATTCCTTCTTGGCGGCGCCCAGGATCTGGTTGGCCTTGTCCTGCGCCGCGGACATGTCCTTGTCGGCGTGGCCGCGGGCATCATCGATGATCCGCTTGGACGCGGCCTCGGCCTCCTTGCGGATCTGGGTACCCGTGTCCTCGGCCTGGGCCAGCTTGTCCCTGGCCTCGTCCTCGGCGAGGTTGATGATCTGCCGGAGGCGATCGCTCAGATCGTCACCGGTGGGTTTGCGCGCTTCGCGGACCTCGGCCATCTCGCGGCGGGTCCGTTCGACGTCGTCCAGCGCCCGGGCGAGCCGGGTCTCGAGGTCGCGGATCTGGTTCTGGCTGCGGGCGATGAACTCTTCGACCTGACGGCGGTTGTAGCCGCGCATCACGATCTCGAACTGCTCGTCGCGGAGCAGGTTCGGAAGGATCTCTGTTTCGTTGCTCATGAGCCTAAGGGGGTTGGGAGGGACGTCAGAGTCGACTCTCGTCCGATCCACCCCATTCGCGCAACCGGAACGCCTGGTCCGGCACTGATTTCGTTACTCATGCGACGTGGCAAGTCACGTAATGGAACGAAATGCCGCCCATCGCCCCGCACTCGAACGGGTCCGTACGATCAAGGTCATGACTTATCTGGGTTCCCTCGGGCCCGACGAGCCGGTGGTGCACCCCGACGCGTGGATCGCGCCGGGCGCCGTGGTGGTCGGCAAGGTGACGCTCGGCCGGGCGGCCAACGTCTGGTACGGATCCGTGCTGCGCGGTGACGACGAGGTCATCGTGGTCGGCGAGGAGTGCAACATCCAGGATCTCTGCTGCCTGCACTCCGATCCGGGCCAGCCGGCGATCCTCGAAGACCGCGTGAGCCTCGGGCACAAGGCCATGGTGCACGGCGCGCACGTCGAGACCGGTTCGCTCATCGGCATCGGGGCCATCGTGCTCGGCGGCGCCCACGTGGGCGCGGGCTCGCTGATCGCCGCGGGTGCCTTGGTCGGGCCGGGCAAGCGGATCCCGCCGGGTGTTCTCGTGGCCGGCGTCCCGGGGAAGGTCGTCCGCGAGCTGAACGACGCGGACCGCGCCGTGCTCGCGCACACGCCGGACGGTTATGTGGACAAGGCGCGGCGGCACCGATCCGCACAATGGCGGTCCTACCAGGACTGATGCCGCTTCACGGTACCTTCCGCCACGTGACCGGCGTGAGATCCACCCGCCCGACAACTACGATGACGGCGTGGTGTGGGGACCGGGCTACGTCGGCGCGCCGCCGCAGAGCCCCCCGATGGCTCAGGATCCATTCACGGCGGCGGAGCGCGACACACATGCGATGGTGACCGCCGGCTGGTGGTCGTCGGCACCTCCGCAGCAGCGTCAGCATGCGATCGCGGGGCGCGTTCTCGTGCTGCCCGACGGCACGTCATGGCTGTTCGGCGCCTGGGCCCGGTGGTACCGCTGGCACCCGTCGGACGGCCAGTGGTACCTCTGCCCGCCGCCCCAGGCCATCGCCACGCGCATGTCCGGACGCCCCGCCCAGCCCGGCCAGATCCCGGGCCTGCCGCCGCACGTGGTGCCGGCCGGGCCCGACTTCGGCTACGACGCCCCCACACCGCTGCCCTTCGTCGGCCACGACCTCTCGGCCGAGCTCACCGCCCGCATCCGGGCCACCGTCGAGTCCGCCGCGGCGCTGCCGCCCGCGGACTACCCGCACTGGTGGAAGATGTACTCCACGTCAGTGCCCAGCACCGTCGCCCTCGCCTGGGGCGTCATGCTGTGGTGCGCGGCCGCGCCGGTGTTCGACTCGCGGCTCGACGACCAGATGCTCGGCCTCTGGTCGCCCTATCGAGCCAAGCCGCTGCCCACGGTCGACGGCCCGCGCTGGCTGACCCCGCCGCCGCTCGAGGCTCTGGTCGGGCTCTACTCCGAGCGGCTGCGCGCCGACCGGGTGGACGCCGCCGTCGTGGTCCTCCGTACGATGTGGGCGATCGCCAGCACGCTGCGCGAGGACGTACGCTTCCGCGCCCGCGCGGACGCCCTCCTGGCCATCCTCGGCTCGACCCTGAACAACCCGACCGTCGACTACGGCGCGCTGCCCTACGGAGACCAGGCCCTCGTCCAGCAGTGGCTGACCCGCTGCCCGCCCCATCTGGCGCCCGCGCTGCGGATGGAGAGCTCCCCGGGGGACCACTTCCGGCACTCCTACTACACGCTCGCGAACGCGATCGCCCAGGTCACCGGCGACTCGGCCGAACCCGCCTACATGGAGCCGCGCCTGGTCGCCGCCGCCCTCATCGCCGCCGATCTCGCGGTGGTGCGGCAGAACGTGGTCGACAAGGTCATCCCGTGGCTGGACCCCGAGATCCGCTACACCGTCCAGGCGGTGCTCAGCCAGAACGGTCATCCGCTCCGGCGGCTGTGGCCGGCCGACGCCGCACTGCCGGAGTTGCTGCGCGGCGGCGGCGGAGACGGCAGCGAGATCCTCCTGGCCGCGATGTACGGCGTGGACCTCGCGTGGTGCCGGCTCGCCGACGGGATCCCGGCGCGGCCGCGCGGCTTTCCGGTGCCCACCGCGATCCTCGCCGGGCTCATCGGGGTCGAGCGTGCCACGTCCGTCGCGAAGGAATCCGGCACGCCGGGGCCCGGCTCCGCGCGCGGGGGGTTCGCGCACGGGGCGCCGGGGCTTCCAGGCGGTGCGGCCCAGCAGGACCGTCCGCAGCATGGCCCGCCGGACGCGGGCCTCGGCGCCTCTCCTCCGCAGCCCGGTCAGCAGCCGGGCGTGCAACCCCCCGGCGGGCCCTGGGCTCAGCCATGGACGCCCTCGGCCCAGGACCAGGTCCAGCACCAGTCCCAGCACCAGGACCCGCCCTGGCAGAACCCGTCCGGCACTCCGCCGGCCGCCGGCCACCAGGACCCGCCCTGGCAGAACCCGTCCGGCCCGCCCTGGCAGAGCCCGTCCGGCACTCCGCCGGCCGCCGGCCCCTTCGGCGCACCCGATCTGCCCGGCGCGCCCGGACTGCCCTATGTTCAGCCGCCCGCGCAGGGCCCCGCCGACGACGCCCCCCACCAGGCCGAGCAGTCACGGCGGCCGGGTCCGGGGCGGCCGCCCCCGCCGCCCGGTGTCCCCGGCGGCGAGCCGGCGCCCGCCTGGCCCGGATCGGGCGGCCGACCGTTCGGTGAGGGCGCGGGCCCGCAGTGGCCGGCCGGCGATCCGGAGGGACCCGCTGCTTTCGGGATGCCGGCCGCTCCCGGTCCCGGGGCGCACCGGAGCCCATTCCCGGGCCCGCACCATGACGACGCGTGGTCGCCGCCCCATGCTCCCGAGGCCGCCGGTGAGCACCATGACCCGCCGGGTGCGCCCGGGTACCCGCCCGGCCCCGGCGCGCAGCACGAGCCCGGCCCGGGTGCCCGGTACGAGCCCGCCGAGTCCGGATCCCCGCCACCGTACGGACCTTCTCGGTCCGAGCCCGGCCGGGGCGGTGCTGCGTACACCCCCGGGGACGGTGCGGGCGGTGCTCCGAACGGCCCGGGGGACGGCGCGCCGGTGCGGCCGTACGCGGGCCCCGGCCCGGGCGCCGGCGAACCGTACGGCCCGGATGCGGAGGGGTCCGATCCCGAGGCGACCCGGCTCGACCATCCGGTCGCCCGCCACCCGGCCGAAGGTCCGCCGCAGCCGGGCGGCGGCGGGGCGCCGCCGCGCACGCGCGTGTTCGGCGGGCCGGAGGAGACGTCACCCGACCGGCAGGAGCAGGTACGGGCGGTGCCGGACGAGGCCCCGGCGGTCAGGCCGCCGCCCCCAGGGACACGGATCATGTCCGAGACCATGATCGGTAGCTTCGAGTTCCTGGAGGACACGCCCGCACCCGCGCAACCCGTCCATGAGATCGCCCCGCCGCCGGACGAGACGGCTCGACCGGTCATCGAGCGATTCGGCGTCTCGTTCGTCTGCGGTGACGAGGACGCGGCCGTCCTCCTCGAGGAGCTGCGACTCACCGCCAGGGCGCTCAACGATCCGGAGTCGACCGTGGCGTCCGCGCCCAGCGTGCTCCTCGTCGGCTCGCCGCACACGGGGCAACGCCGGCTGGCCAGGCTGATCGCGCTCACGCTGGCCGACGCCGGGGTCGGCGACGGCGCCATCCGTACGGCCAACGCCGACGACGTGCGCGGTGCCCCGCCGGAGCGGATCGAGGTGGTGCTCGAGCCGGGCGGCCCGGCGCTTCTGTTCGAGGAGTTCGACGCGGCGATCGCGGAGGCCGTGGACCCGGCCGAGACGATCGCGGCCGTCCGCAGGGTACGGGTGGACCGGCTCAGCCGGACCACCCTGATCGCCACCTGTGCCCCGCGCGCCTACCAGCGGCTGGCCCGCGACCACCCGGAGCTCGTGGAGGCCTTCCGTGTCTTCCGGCTGCCCGACCTCACCCGGCTCGACGGCCGGCTGACGCTGCTGCACGTACTGGCCGACGAGCGGCGGGTCACGGTCGGGGCCGAGGCGATGGAGGTCGTCGGCGCCGACCTGGAGCGGCTGCGCGGGCCCGGGGAACTGGTGAACGCGCGGCTGGTGGAGACCTACCTCGACCAGGCGTGCCAGCGGCATGTCACCCGGGCCGGAGCCACGCGGGATCGGCTGGCGCTGGTCCCCGAGGACTTCACCGGGGTGGCCGAGGCCATCGAGCCGGCCCTGCGGCCGCCGGGCGATGTCGACACCTTCCTGAGCAGGCTCGACGAGTTGACCGGCCTGAACGACGTCAAACAGACCGTCGAAAGCCTGGTCGCCGAGGCGAGGCTGGCCGCCGACCGGGCACACCACGGCCTGCCGTCCGGGAACGCCAGCCGCCACCTGATCTTCCTGGGTGCGCCGGGCACCGGGAAGGCGACGGTGGCGGGGCTGCTCGGCGGGGTCTACGCGGCGCTGGGCCTGCTGGATTCGGGGCACATCGTCGCCTGCCGGCCGGTGCACCTGGCCGGCCGTGACGCGGTCGACACCGAGACCAGGGTGGCGGCCATGGTCGAGCAGGCGATGGGCGGGGTGCTGCTCATCCAGCAGGCCCACTCGCTGGACCGTTCACCGGGGGTGGTGGCCGAGCTCCTGCGGTACATGGAGGAGCGACGCGACAAGTTCATGGTCGTCTGCACCAGCCGCGCCGACGAGATGGACGCGTTCCTCACCGCCAACCCAGGGCTGCGGGTCGAGTTCGGCACCATCGTGGAGTTCGAGGCGCTGACCGACCGGCAGCTCGTCCAGCTCTTCCAGCGGCAGGCCGAGCGAGATCTGTACATGCTCGACGAGGAACTGCGGGTGGAACTCCTCGCCCGGCTGCAGCGGATGCGCGAGCGGGACGACTTCGAGAACGCCCGTACGGTCCGTGCCCTGTTCGAACAGACCGTGGCTCGGCAGGGCGCTCGGCTGGCCGGCGTCAACGTCGACGCCGCGACCGTCGCGCGGCTCACGGCGCATGATCTCCCAGACTCGACGATGGAGCACATGCTCGGCAGCCTCCATCAAGATCCATATCTGTGACTCTCCGTAGGCATATGGTTCTCCTGACGGGGAAGACCCCCTCGGAGAGTGGCCACGGAATGGTCCTCTTGGGCCATGCGCCACGTGATGGGTGACGCGTAATCTCATCAGTGGTGTGGGGAACGAACGGAGGTGGACGCGGTGCGTCAGCAGTATCTTGATCTGCGCGTCCACGACCGTGTTGCGCTGGACGAGATCGAGCTCTACTCCGAGATCCTGAGCGCGGTGGCGAAGGCCGAACGGCCGCTGACCACCGCCGAGATCGACTCGGTCCTCGGGGTGCGTCCCGCAGCCAGTCGTCGCGAGTTGACGCCCTAGCAGGATGTTGCCCGCGGGGGGCGACGTGCGAGTCGCTCCCCGTACCCCTCCCCGTCACCGCCGTGGTCCCCTCCGTGGAGCGTCCCCTTCAGGCGGGTTCCGCGTCGTAGCCGGCCTCGTCGATGGCGGCCCGCAGCACCGCGTCGTCCAGGCCGTCGCCACGCACCGTGACCAGTTTGGCATCGACGTCCACGACCACCTCGCGCACGCCGGTGATCTGGCCGACCTCACCGCTGATGGCGTCGACGCAGTGGGCACAGTTGATCGCCGGCACTGTGAATGTCATCTCACTCAACGGGCGCCTTCTCCTGTACGAACTCGGGTGTGCGCCCGAGCCTATCCCGCCGGCGGACGCCCATCGGAGGATGGCCCGTTCCGCGGGAGGAGGCACTGCCGGCCGCGCCGCGGCGGGCCTTCGGCGACGCGCGGCGGGCCGGTGGGCGGGCCCGCCGGAGGCGTCCCACCCCTGATGGCGTGGGCGCTGCGCTGCTGGGCGACCATAGAGTGAGAAGATACGGACGTCCTGGCGACGCCGACGTGAAGGTGTTCTTTACGTCTGACAGCGCCTACGATCCTCTGCGGACCATTCCCGCACCTCAGGAGTACGACGTGCGCTTGCGTCTCACACCACGTGAGGACAGCTTCTACGGCATGTTCGCGGACTCGGCGAACAACCTGGTCACCGCGGCCAGATTGCTCGTGGAACTCATCAGCGAGGGCGCTGACCGCGAGGCCGTCGCGGAGAAGATGCGCGCCTGCGAACACGCGGGCGACGAATGCACTCACGCCATCATGCGTCGTTTGAACGAAACCTTCATCACGCCATTCGATCGGGAGGACATCTACAACCTCGCGTCGATGCTCGACGACGTGATGGACGAGATGGAGGAGGCGGCCGACCTCGTCGTCCTCTACAAGATCGAGACGTTTCCCAAGGACATCATCAAGATGGTCGATGTGCTCGAGCGTGCTGCGGAGCTGACCGCCGAGGCGATGCCGAGGCTGCGCTCCATGAAGGAGCTCAACGAGTACTGGATCGAGATCAACCGGCTCGAGAACCAGGGCGACCAGGTCTACCGAAAGCTCTTGGCGCACCTGTTCAGCGGCGAGTACGACGCCCTGACCGTGATGAAACTCAAGGAAGTGATCGACCGGCTCGAAGAGGCCGCTGACGCCTTCGAGCATGTCGCCAACACCGTTGAGACCATCGCGGTCAAGGAATCATGAGCACCGTTCAACAGCGAGATCCGCAGGTTCGCGAGGAGACGCCGCCACCGGCGCAGCCCTCCCTCGCCCGGCGCCTCGGGATGATCGGGGGGCCGGTCGGCCTCGCGATGCTGGTGAGCATCTGGCTCCTCGGCCGCGAGATCGGTACCGAGACGGCGGTGCTCATAGCGGTCGTCATGATCGCCCTGATCTTCGACTACACCAACGGGTTCCACGACGCCGCCAACGCGATAGCCACGTCGGTCTCGACCCGTGCGCTCACCCCCCGCGTCGCGCTGATCATGGCGGCGCTGATGAACCTGCTCGGTGCCCTGCTCGGCACCGAGGTGGCCAAGACCGTCAGTGAGGTCATCACACCGCCGACGGGCCTGCACGGGCTGACGGTGGTGGGGGCCGGCGTACTCGGAGCGATCACCTGGAACCTCATCACCTGGTATTACGGCCTGCCGTCCTCGTCGTCACACGCCCTGATCGGCGGGGCGGTCGGTGCCGGGCTGGCCTCGGCCTCCACGGTGAACTGGGACAAGGTCGTCGACAAGGTCGCCATCCCGATGGTGGTCTCACCGCTGGTCGGATTCGCCGCCGCCTACCTGGTGATGGTGGCGATCCTCTGGATCTTCCGGAAGTCCCACCCGGGCCGGATGAGCCGCCGGTTCCGCATCGCGCAGTCGCTCTCCGCGGCCTCCATGGCGCTCGGGCACGGACTGCAGGACGCCCAGAAGACGATGGGCATCATCGTCTTGGCGCTCCTCACCACCGGTCACCACGCCGAAGGCGACGGTGTGCCGCTGTGGGTCGTGCTGGTCTGCGCGGGGGCGCTGTCGGCGGGCACCTACGCCGGTGGCTGGCGGATCATGCGGACGCTCGGCCGCAAGGTCATCGAGCTCGATCCGCCGAAGGGCTTCGCCGCCGAGCTGACGGCCTCGGGAGTGCTCTACTCGACCGCCTTCATCTGGCAGGCTCCCATCTCCACGACGCACACGATCACCTCGGCGATCATGGGTGTCGGGGCGACGAAGCGGCTGTCGGCCGTCCGCTGGGGGGTGGCCCGTGGGATCGTGATGGCCTGGGTGTTCACGATCCCCATGGCGGGCCTGATGGCGGCCATCGCGTACGGCGTCGTTCACTTCTTCGGAGCCTGACGGCCGGGCCCGGCGCACGGCCGGTGCAGGCGGCGTTTCGGGCCGTGAACACAGCACACCCTGCCGCCCTGACGGGGCGGCAGGGCCGCAGGGTTGCGGGGTCGCGGGGTCGCCCGGCGCATCGTCAGCCGAAGCGGCCGGTGATGTAGTCCTCGGTGGCCTTCTCCACCGGGTTGGTGAAGATCTTGCTGGTGTCGTCGACCTCGATGAGGCGGCCGGGCTGGCCGGTTCCGGCGATGTTGAAGAACGCGGTCCGGTCGCTGACCCGGGCGGCCTGCTGCATGTTGTGCGTGACGATCACGATGGTGTAGTGCTCTTTGAGCTTGGCGATCAGGTCTTCGATCGCCAGCGTCGAGATCGGGTCGAGCGCCGAGCATGGCTCGTCCATCAGCAGCACCTGCGGCTCGACGGCGATCGCCCGAGCGATGCACAGCCGCTGCTGTTGCCCGCCCGACAGGCCCGCACCGGGCCGGTTCAGCCGGTCCTTGACCTCGTTCCACAGGTTCGCGCCGCGCAGCGACCGCTCGACGACCTCGTCGAGCCTGCTCTTGCCGCGCATGCCGTTCAGCTTGAGCCCCGCGGCGACGTTGTCGTAGATGGACATGGTCGGGAACGGGTTCGGCCGCTGGAAGACCATGCCCACGACGCGCCGCACCGCCACCGGGTCGACCTCCGAGCCGTACAGGTCCTCGCTGTCGAGGAGCACCTTGCCCTCGACCCGGGCGGCGGGGATGACCTCGTGCATGCGGTTGAGCGTGCGCAGGAACGTGGACTTGCCGCAGCCGGAGGGGCCGATGAAGGCGGTGACCGAACGCGGCTCAACGGACATTGAGATGTCCTCGATGGCGTGGACCTGGCCGTAGTAGGCGTGGAGGCCGGAGACTTCGATCCGCTTGGCCATGGGGCTGGTTACTCCTATCGGGGGGCTTTGCTGTTCAGCGCGCTGTCGGTCAACGGGAGGCGGGCCTGCGCAGCCGCGCGATCAGTCGTGCCGTCAGGTTGAGCGCCATGATGATGAGGATCAGGGTGAGTGCGGCCGTCCAGGCCCGCGCGATCGCCGTGTCATTGGGCTGGCCCGCCTGATCCCAGATGAACACCGGCAGCGCCATCTGCGGACCGCTGAACGGGTTCATGTTGATCGAGCTGGTCACGAACACCAGCAGCAGCAGCGGCGCGGTCTCGCCCATGACCCGGGCCACGGCCAGCATGACACCGCTGACGATGCCGCTGAGCGCCGTCGGGAGCACCACGAAGCAGACGGTCCGCCAGCGGGGAACGCCCAGTGCGAACGACGCCTCGCGCAATTCGTTGGGCACGAGCTTGAGCATCTCCTCGGCCGACCGTACGACGGTGGGCAGCATGAGGATCGCCAGCGCCAGTGCTCCCGCGAAGCCGGAGAAGCTGAAGCCGAGCAGCAGCAGCCAGAAGGCGAGGATGAACAGGCCGGCCACGATCGAGGGGATGCCGGTCATGACGTCGACGAAGAAGCTGATGGTGCGGGCCAGCCTGCGGTCCTGCCCGTACTCCACCAGGTAGACGGCCGTGAGGATGCCGAGCGGCACGGCCATGACGCTGGTCAGCAGCACCTGCTCAAGGGTGCCGATGATGGCGTGGTAGGCGCCGCCGCCGGCGTCACGGGGGCCGATGCCGTTCTGCGAGAACGAGAAGAAGTCGAGGTCGAACCGGCCGATCCCGTTCTTGATCACCATCCACAGCACCGAGACCAGTGGGATGACGGCGAGGGCGAAGGCCAGATAGACCAGCACCTGGACGAGCCGATCCTTGACCTTGCGGCCCATTGACACGGAGGTCAGGCTCGTCGGCGCGGAGCCGTGCTTCGCTAGGGACATCAGACGAACTCCTGCTCGATGGTGGCGACGTGCTCTTCGCTCCGCTCGCTCATCACACGAACTCCTTGCGCCGGGCCACGATCGCCCGCGCCGCCATGTTGACGATCAGCGTGATGATGAACAGCACGAGACCGGAGGCGATGAGGGCGCCACGGCCGTTGGCGCCGGCCTCGGCGAAGGTGTTGGCGATGTTGGCGGCGAAGGTGTTGCCGCCCTCCTTGAGGATGTGCAGCGTGATCCCGGAGGCCGTGGACAGCACCATGGCGACCGCGATGGTCTCGCCGAGGGCCCGGCCGAGGCCGAGCATCGCGGCGCTCACCATGCCGGAGCGGCCGAACGGCAGCACCGCCATCCGGATCACTTCCCAGCGGGTGGCGCCCAGAGCGAGAGCGGCCTCGATGTTGGCCTGGGGCACCTGCTGGAAGACCTCGCGGGAGATCGAGGAGATGATCGGCAGGATCATGATCGCCAGGACGACCGAGGCCGTGAGGATCGACCGGCCACCGACGCTGTCGCCTCCGAAGAGCGGGATCCACGACGCGTTGTCGTTCAGGAAGACCGCGACGTCGTCCATCTTCGTGACGAAGAACTGCAGGCCCCAGAGGCCGTAGATGATGCTCGGCACCGCGGCGAGCAGGTCGATGACGAAGCTGAGCCCGCCCGCGATCCTGCGAGGTGCGTAGAACGAGATGAACAGCGCGATCGCGATCGCCACCGGCGTGGCCATGAGCAGGGCGAGGAACGACGAGATCACGGTTCCGAACGCCAGTTGGGCGATGCCGAACCGCGCCGGTGTCGAGTCCGGGCTCCACTCCTGCGATGTGACGAAGTTGGCCTCGTCGGACCGCAGTGCCGGAAGCGCCTTCCAGATGAGGAAGACGGCGATCGCCGCCATGATCACCAGCACGAGGATGCCGGATCCTCGGGTGGCGATGGCGAACACCCGGTCCCCTGCCCGGCCGGTGCTCGCGGCGCGGGCGGCCCGGCGGGTCTCGGCCGCCGCAGTGCCCTTCTCGCCGATCTCGGTTTGGCTGGTCACGCGTTTACCTCCGAAACCCAGGGTTGCCCCGCCGCCGGATCACCGGCGGCGGGGCTGAGGGCGTTCCTGGTCAGGACAGGGCCTGGACCGAGCTGCGAACCTTGGTCACCACCGCGGCCGGCAGCGGGGCGTAGCCGAGGTCGGTCAGCACCTTCTGGCCGGCGTCGCTCGCGGTGTAGTTGAGGAAGGACTTCACGAACTTCGCCTGGTCGGCGGGAAGCCCCTTCTCACAGGCGATCTCGTAGGTCACCAGGACGATCGGGTAGGCACCCGCGGTCTTGGTGGCGTAGTCGATCTTCATCGCGAGGTCGTTGCCGGTACCGACGACCTCGGCGCCGTCGAGGGCCTTGGAGGCGCTCTCGGGGGACAGCGCGACGAACTCACCGGAGCCGTTGGCCACCTTGGCGGTCTTGAGGCTGGCGTTGGTCGCGTACGACAGCTCGACGTAGCTGATCGCGCCGTCGGACTGCTTCACGACCGTGGTGACGCCGTCGGACTTCGGCGCGCCCTGGCCGCCCGGGGCGTTCCACTTCTTGTCGGGCTCGTACGTCCACACGTCCTCGGCGGTCGCCTTGAGGAACTTGGTGAAGTTGTCGGTGGTGCCCGACTCGTCGCTGCGGTGCACCGTCTTGATCGCGGTGGCCGGCAGCTCGGCGCCCGAGTTCTCCTTGGCGATCTCCGGAGCGTTCCACTTGGTGATCTTGCCGGAGAAGATGCCCGCGAGCGTCTTGGGCGACAGGCTCAGGTCGTCCACGCCGTTCACGTTGTAGACGATCGCGACCGGGCCGACGACCATCGGCAGGTTGAGCGCGTTGTTGCCCTGGCAGCGCTCCTTGGCCGGGCCCACTTCCTCGGGCTTGAGCGCAGAGTCCGAGCCGGCGAACGCGACCTGGTTCTGGGTGAACGCCTGGATGCCCGCGCCCGAACCGCTCGGGTTGTAGTTCAGGTTGGCGCCGGAGCAGGCCTGGCTGTATGCCTTCGTCCACTCGCTGATGGCGTTCTTCTGCGCGCTCGAGCCGGCGGCGTTCACCGTGCCGGTGGCGCAGTCGGCGATGCTGCCGGCGGCGGGAGCCGAGCTGGTCGACGAGCCTGCGTTGTCGTCGGACCCGCATGCGGAGAGTGCGAGTGCACCCGCCACGACCACGCCGCCGAGGGCGGCGAGCCGGTTGCCGTTCTTCACGGGGGATTCTCCTCCTGGTTGGTGGGCCGGTGATCCCCCTGGTCAAAGCGAGGGTGTGGGGCCACCGTCGAAGGTGACGTTAAGGAGGAGAGGTGACCATCCGGACTGATCTAGATGAACGGCGAATGAACTGGCCAGGTCAGTGCTACGAAGAATGCGCCGACTTGTGATTGCCATCAGGTGAACGAGCCGAGCGCCCGTACATGACGTCCACGTCAAAGCGGTCGAAACCCAATGATTCGTACAGGCGGACGGCGCCCCGGTTGGCCTCGTCGACGTACAGCATCACGTGGGACAGCCCCGCCGAGCGCAGATGGCGGAGCCCGACGAGGGTGAGCGCCCGGCCGAGCCCGGTGCCCTGGGCGTCGGGTGCGACGCCGAGCACGTAGACCTCACCGGTGCCGGTGTCGTGCACCTTGGTCCAGTGGAATCCGGTGAGCGCGCCATCGCGTTCGGCGAGGAAGAACCCGGCCGGATCGAACCACGGCTCGTCTTCCCTGCGGGCGAGATCGTCCATCGTGAGCGAGCCCTGCTCGGGATGGTCCGCGAACGCCCTCCGGTTGAGCTCGAGCCACGCGGCCTCGTCGTGTCCGACGGCGAACGTACGGATCCGGACGCCGTCCGGCACGACGGGCTCGGGGAGCGGGTCGGCGAGCGGACGTCGCATCTTCCACAGGGCGCGGACGCGCTCGAAGCCGAGCGAACGGGCGAGCGCCGCCGCGGCGGGCGACTCACTGTGCGCCCACACCCGCAGCGACCCTTTCGCGGCCTCGAGCATCGCCAGTGCGAGCTCGCGGCCGTGTCCCCGGCCGCGGTGCGCCGGATGCACCACCAGTTCACCGCTCGGCTCCGCGCCCGGCTCGAGGTGACCGTAACCGGCCAGCGCGCCCTCGGAGTCGTAGAGCAGCACGCTGAGCGCACGCCCGTCGCCTCCGTGGCGCAGATGGAGCATCGACTGGTCGGACAGCGGCCGTACGCCGTCCGCCGCCGTGGCCGCGTCGATCAGCGCGTTCGCGGCGTCGATCTCACCGGCCGACGGCCTCTCCCGTACGATCACGACCGGCTTCGCGTTCGACTCCATCACGCCCGCCAGCGTATTCGAGCCCCCACCCGAGCCGTCGGCCGGTGCAGCGTTCCAAAATCAGGCGCGGCTGGGCACCATTTCCTCGGACTCCCGGGGACGGTGATCGGGCACGAACCGGTAGCCGACGTTGCGCACGGTGCCGATCAAGGACTCGTACTCCGCGCCGAGCTTGGCCCGCAGCCGCCGTACGTGCACGTCGACGGTCCGAGTGCCGCCGAAGTAGTCGTATCCCCACACCTCTTGCAGGAGCTGGGCACGCGTGAAGACCCGGCCAGGGTGCTGCGCCAGGTACTTCAGCAGCTCGAACTCCTTGAAGGTGAGGTCGAGGACCCGCCCGCGCAGCCGCGCCGTGTAGGTCGCCTCATCGATGGTCAGGTCTCCGCTGCGGATCTCTCCCGGCACATCGTCGGCCTCGCCGACCGACACCCTGCCGACGGCGAGCCGCAGCCTGGCCTCGACCTCGGCGGGACCGGCCGACTGAAGGAGCACGTCGTCCAGACCCCATTCGGGGCTGAGAGCGGCGAGGCCGCCCTCCGTCACGATCGCGAGCAGCGGACAGTCCAGGCCGGTCGTCCGGAGCAACCGGCACAACCCCTTGGCGTGGACGAGGTCGCGACGAGCGTCGACGAGGACCACGTCCGCCGGGGGTGCGTCTATCAGCGCCGACCCCTCCGCCGGCGCGACTCGAACCGAATGGAGCAACAATCCCAGTGCGGGAAGCACCTCGTCAGAGGGCTCCAACGCGTTGGTGAGTAGGAGCAGACTACTCACGGGCCCCGCCTCCTAGCCCTAAAAGACGTCAAGGACCCGGGGGCCTCATCGCCCGGATCCCTCGTGACGAGGATATCCGAGGGATCCGTACACACAATGGCCGGGTACGTCCGGATCATTACGGATGCCGTAATGAGATCCTGTGCCTATGGCCAAGGGCACGATCAGGTACTGGGCGGCCGCCCGCGAAGCGGCGGGGACGAGCGAGGAGCCGTACGACGCGCCGACGCTCGCCGAGGCGCTGCGAGCCGCCGGGGAGCGGCGCGGAGCGGACTTCGGCCGGGTGGTCGCCCTGAGTTCGTTCCTGATCGACGGCGATCCCGTCGGCACCCGTGCCCACGAGGGCGTCGCGCTGCCCGAAGGCGGCACCGTGGAGGTTCTGCCGCCCTTCGCGGGCGGCTGAGATCGTCCGCTCATCTGGCGAGGTCATTCACTGGTATGACGACCGGCGTGAATCTCGATCCACGGCGTGACTCGATCGGTCGGTGGCGTCGCTAGGGTGGGCCGCTGACGGATTGTTCCCGCATGAGGAGTGACATGCGCAAGGTACTGGTCGTGATCCTCCTGCTGCTGATCGGCGGTGTCATCGTCGCCGATCGCCTGGGCGTCCGCATGGCAGAGGACGAGATCGCCAAGCAGGTGGCCACGCAGTACCGGCTCGACGCCAGACCGAAGGTCGACATCCACGGCTTCCCGTTCCTCACCCAGGCCATCGGTGGCGAGTACGACCGGATCGACGTCACCCTCGGAAACTGGACCGAGCAGAACGTCACGGTGAACGACGCCTCATTGCGGCTGACCGGCGTCCAGGCGCCGCTCGCCGACGTGGTCAACGGCAACAGCTCCCAGATCGCCGTACGGAACGCGACGGCCTCGGCGCTCGTGCCCTATTCGGTCGTACAGAAGTACGCCCCCCGGGACGTGCGGGACATCTCGGCGAGCGGGTCCAACCTGCAGGCTCGGGTCGCCGGGTCGTTCCTCGGAGTCCGGGTGTCCGGCGACCTGGTCGCCTCGATCAAGGCGACCCCCCAGGGCATCGCGGTGACCCCGCAGTCGGTCAGCAGCGGCAGCGCGCGGATACCGCTGGCGACCCTGCGGGAGCGGTACACGTTCGTCATCCCGTCCCGGAATCTGCTCCCCATGGGGGCACGGCTCAGTGACATCGAGGTGACCCCGCAGGGTCTGCGAGTCGCGGCCACGGTCGACGACGTCAAGCTCGAGAACCTCTCCAAGTCCTAGCCGGCGAGCCGTCGGCGGGCAGCCGCGCGCCTGCGGTCGGTCTGCCGATCGGCCCGGGCCGTCCAGATCACGGTGGGTCCCCTTGTGAACCAGACCGTCTCCGTGTACGTGTCACAAGCGTGGGAACATCCCCGGACGAGCGTCTACTCCGCGCGCTTTACGCCGAGCACGGCGGGCCGCTCCTCGGCTATGCGCTGAGACTGACCGGCGGCGATCACCAGCAGGCGGAGGACGTCGTACAGGAGACGCTCCTGCGCGCCTGGCGGCACCCCGAGGCGCTCGCCAAGCGTCCGGTACGGCCGTGGCTGTTCACCGTGGTGCGCAATCTCGTGGTGGACGCGCACCGGGCGCGGGTCGCCAGGGGCGGACGGCACCTGCCGATCGACGACGGCCAGGCGACGCTCGCCGCGCTGCCCGGTTCGGACGACATCGACCGGGCGCTCGAATCCTGGACGGTCGCGGAGGCGCTCGCCGACCTGAGCCCGTCGCACCGCGCGGTGATCGTCGAGACGTACTATCACGGTCGCTCGGTGGCCGATACGGCGAAGGTGCTCGGCATCCCACCGGGCACCGTGAAGTCCCGGACCTATTACGCGCTGCGTGCTCTGAAGCTCGCATTGGAGGAGCGGGGGTTGGCGCCATGAGGTCTGAGTGGGGGCGGGCGCCCGGTTGCGATGAGGTACGGACCTCGCTCGGCGTCTATGTCCTGGGCGCGATCGATCCGGCGGAGCGCAGCGTGGTCGAGGCGCACCTGACCACCTGCCCCTTCTGCCGTGACGAGCTGGCCGGCCTCGCCTCGCTGCCCGCACTGCTCGGCCGGGTCGACGAAGCGCAGATCACGCAGGTGGCGGCGCCTCCGGAGCCGCCGCTCGAGGCGCTGATCGCGGCCGCCGCGGGGCGGCGGCACGGCCGGATCCGGCGCTGGGCGCCGCAGGCCGCGGCCGCCGCGATCATCCTGGTCATCGGTGTGCTCGGCGGGCTGGCCTGGAGTGGCGGCGCCGAGGTGCGGCCCCCCACGGGGGTGCCCTCGGCTCCTCCGGTCGCCGCCGAGCAGGTCAGCGCGACGGATCCGCGGACTCACGTGTCGGCCCAGGTCGGCATCGACGGCAAGGCGTGGGGCACAGCGGTGGCGATCCGGTTGAACGGCGCGCCGCCCGGCACGCGGTGCCAGATCATGGCGGTGGGCAAGGACGGCCGGCGGGACATCGCCGGGGGCTGGCAGGTCGTCTACTCGGGCTACGCGACCTTCTACGGCTCAACGATGATCACGCGGGATCAGCTGAAGGGCTTCGAGATCCGGACCCTCGACGGCCGCATGCTGCTCACGATCTCCCCGCCGCAGTGACCCCGGCGTGAGGAGGTACTGTGAACGGCGATGACGGGAGCACTGGTCGCGGCAGCGGTCCTCGTGGTGGCCACGGCGTTCGGACTGATCCGGCGGCGCCGTGACGGTGCGCTCCGCCCACCATCGTCTGGGGATGCCGTGGAACTGGACGCCGCCGATCTCGGCGCCCCGCTCGGGCCGCGGGCGACCCTGGTGCAGTTCTCGTCGGCGTTCTGTGCCCCCTGCCGGGCCACCAGGCGCGTACTCGGCGAAGTCGCCGGGATGGTCGACGGGGTGACCCACATCGAGATCGACGCTGAGAGCAGGCTCGATCTCGTGCGGCGGCTCAACGTCGTGCGCACCCCGACCTCCCTCGTCCTCGACGCGGCCGGCCGAGTGGTCCAGCGCGCCTCCGGGCAGCCCCGCAAGGCCGAGGTCATCGCGGCGCTCGGAGAGGCGATCCGGTCCTGAGCCGACGCCCGATCGGGTGCCGGCTCGGGTACCCGAAAGCGGTGAAATGCCCGCGTGAACGAGACCGTCACTATCTCGGAACACGAGACAGAAGTGACAGTGGACGAAAACGGACCTAGCATCGGGTCCGTGCGTCACTGGACAGAGCAGATGCTCACGAAGCGCCGCGCGGTCGATTTCTGCCGCGTGGCGACCTCGCTCTGTCGCACTGTCTGAGGCATCGAGCCCGCTCGTCGAGCCGCCCGAGGAGTTTCTCTCCCGGCCCGGCCTCCACAGCTCGCACGCACTCCGCTCACTTTAGGAGCGATCTTCCTCAGGAGCGATCCCATGCAGGTCGACCCACGTGGACAGCGATTCAGTGCGGCTCTCACCACCGTGGTGCTGATCGCGGTCCTGGTGACCGGCAGCTGGGTGGTGCTGGCCGTCCAAGCCGTGGTGTTCGCGGTCGGAGCCGTACTGGGGCTGCGCCACGCGCCGTACGGGCTGATCTACAAGGCCCTCGTACGGCCCAGGATCGGTCCACCGCGGGAACTCGAGGCCGAGGCTCCGCCCAGGTTCGCCCAGGGCGTGGGGCTCGCCTTCGCGCTCGTGGGCGTGGCGGGATACGCGCTGGGACTCGAGTGGCTCGGCGCCGGCGCCACCGCCCTCGCGCTGGGGGCGGCGTTCCTGAACGCGGCGTTCGGGTTCTGCCTCGGCTGTGAGATGTATCTGCTGATCCGCCGCGTTTTTCCAAGTAAACGCTCCAACAGGGAGGTTCCCGCATGAGTCGCTCCGACGTCCTCGTGGACGCCGATTGGGCTGAGACCCATCTCGACGACCCGGGGCTGGTCCTCGTCGAGGTCGATGAGGACGTAAGCGCCTACGACAAGGGCCACATCCGTGGCGCTGTGAAGATCGACTGGAAGACGGAGCTGCAGGATCCCGTCCGCCGTGACTTCGTCGACCAGACCGGTTTCGAGCAGCTGCTCTCCGGCAAGGGCATCGCCAACGACGACCTGGTGATCCTCTACGGCGGCAACAACAACTGGTTCGCCGCCTACGCGTACTGGTATTTCAAGTTGTACGGGCACCAGAACGTGAAGCTTCTCGACGGCGGCCGCAAGAAGTGGGAGCTCGACTCCCGCGAGCTGGTCAAGGATGTCCCGTCGAGGCCCGCGACCGACTACAAGGCCAAGCCGCAGGACCTGGCCATCCGCGCCTTCCGCGACGAGGTCGTCGACGCGATCGGCACCAAGAACCTCGTCGACGTGCGCTCGCCCGACGAGTTCAGCGGCAAACTGCTCGCCCCGGCGCACCTGCCGCAGGAGCAGGCACAGCGAGGCGGTCACATCCCGACCGCGCGCAGCATTCCGTGGTCCAAGGCGGCCAACGACGACGGCACCTTCAAGTCCGACGAGGAGCTTCGCGAGATCTACGGCGAGGCCGGCGTCGATCTGAGCAAGGCCACCATCGCCTACTGCCGGATCGGTGAGCGCTCATCCCACACGTGGTTCGCGCTGAGCCAGCTGCTCGGCCTGTCGGACGTGAAGAACTACGACGGATCGTGGACCGAGTACGGCTCACTGATCGGCGTCCCCATCGAGCTCGGCGAAGCCAAGTAACACCTGTCGGCTCGGCGGACAGACCCGCCGCCCGGCGGAGAAGGAGAGAACAATGACCCAGGGCTGCGCAGCGCCCGCCCAGACGGCGCATCTACCGGCGACGGTCGATCTGGCGAGAGAGGCGGTCATCCAGGGCACGGTCGTTCGCGGCGACGTCCCGGTGGCCGGTGCCTACGCACGTCTGCTGGACTCGACCGGCGAGTTCACCGGCGAGGTCGTCACCAGTGATGAGGGGATCTTCCGGTTCTTCGCCGCTCCCGGTGACTGGACCATCCGCGTACTCGCCCCCGGCGGTGTGAGCATCGACTCCTCGATCACAGCGGCGATCGGAGAGGTGGCCGCCGTCGAGGTGGCCATCTGACGTCACATCGATCGCACGACGGGCCCTGACCACCCGCAGCGGGTGTCAGGGCCCGTCCGCGTTCCGGCCCGTTCGCCGTGAGCGTGGCGGGGCCGTGCGTTCGTCGGCCGGCGGTCCTGCGCGGGCGCCGCGGATCGGCGCCGCAGAGGATCGGTTCCGGCGTTCCCGGCGATCGTCAAGATGCCGGGGCTTGGATACCGTAGCGTCCGTACCGCCGTGCGGTTCGTGGGAGGGGGATGATGTCGGGTTACAACTGGCAACACGCCGTGCTGAGCGATCTCGGCGTCGCCCGTGCCGGGTTGGTGACCCCCAGCTCACCCGCTTCAGGCTCGCCCGCCGCCGGCCCGGTCACGCCGCAGGCGGCCGCGATGCCGGCACCCGCCGTTCCCTCACCGGTATCGCCGGCCCAGTTCGAGGCCCCCGCGGCCGGGTTCGATGCCCCCTCGCCCGCCTTCCCGGCCCCGACCCCGGCTCCGATCCCGACCCCGGCTCCGGCCCCGACGCCTGTGCCGGCACCGACTCCCTCGCCTGCACAGGTGACGAACCCCTCGCCCACCTTTCCTCCACCGCCGGCCCCGGGACCGGACCCCTCGCCCGCCTTTCCGGCGCCGACGCCGGTACCGAACCCCTCGCCCATCGATCTGGGCCAGGCGGCGGCCCACCCCGCCCCGCCGCCGTCCGTACAGCCCGAAGCGCCGCCATGGTCTGTCGGAGGCGCGACCGGGCCGCAACCACAGGGGCCCGCCGAGCGGCCGCCGGTCCCGCCCACCCCGGAGCCGGCCGAGCCTCCGGTCGTGTCGAGCTGGCCGTCCGCTGAGCCGCCCCAGGCGCAGCAGGCGTTGGATCGGAACTTCCTGACCTCCGAGCTGGACGCCTCTCTGTTCAGCTCGGTCATCGGATCCGGCGGGGGCGCGCCGTCATCGCCGCAGTCTCCGGAGTCCTCTGCGGCGAGCGAGACGGCTCCGAGCTCTCAGCCGTCGTCTGATCAGCCGGCACCGCAGTATGGGGCGGCGCAGTATGGAGCGGCACCGTACGGCGCGGCACAGTACGGGGCCGCACAGTACGGAGGAGCACCGCAAGCGGCGGATCCCGCGGCACCGCATCCTGCGGACCCCGCCGCGCAGGGGGCCGGTGCCCCGCCTGCCGCTCCGTACCCGCACCCGCCGGCCGACGCGCCACCGCAGGCGGCGCCCGACACGAACGACTTCGTACGCAAGAACGTGCACGGCGACCCGCTCATGCGCAGGATGGGCCAGGGGGTGCGCAAGGCCGTCGGTGCCTCCGCGGCGCATGACGTACGGCAGCTCGCCGAGCTGGTCAACTGGATCCGCCGGCCGCTCCCGTCCTGCCGCCAGATCGCGGTGACGAGCATCCGCGGTGGTGCAGGCAAGACCACGGTGTCCGCGCTGACCGCCGCGCTGATCGCCGAGTACCGCGGCGATCGGGTGCTCGCGGTCGACGCCGACTCCGGCCTCGGGTCGCTCCCCCTGCGCCTGAGAGCGCGTACGGAACGGTCGCTGCACGACCTGGCCCGGGTCCGGCTCAACTCGTTCGAGGAGGCGGGTCCGTACCTCGGTCGGGCGGCGGAGACCCTGTGGGTGCTGCCCGCCACCACGGCGGGCCGGGTGTCCACGGACCTCGAACTGGACACCTTCCGCGCCGGCATCGGCAACCTGACCCGGTACTTCTCCGCGGCCGTCATCGACTGCGGCGCCGGGCTCGGGGAGCTGCAGCGGGGCATCCTCACCGGCGTCCACGGGCAGATCATCGTGGCGCAGGGGACCGCCGACGGGGCGCTCAGCACGAGGAGCACCCTGGAATGGATGGTCGGCAATGGGTACGGCGGGCTGCTGCCCCGTACGGTCATCGCGTTGGTGACGCACTCGCCGCACGTCGACTCCGACCTGGAGCGCGCCCGTCAGATGCTGAGCGCGGGCGGTATGCCGGTCGTGCACGTGCCCTATGACAGGCA
Organism: Actinomadura alba; assembly: GCF_014323705.1. Taxonomy (GTDB): domain Bacteria; phylum Actinomycetota; class Actinomycetes; order Streptosporangiales; family Streptosporangiaceae; genus Actinomadura_C; species Actinomadura_C alba. The sequence continues at coordinate 28,595 of NZ_JABVEC010000008.1, read as the reverse complement.
ACTCGCCACCGGCGCCGCCATCGACATGAGGCGGATCAGCGAGGGAAGTCGCGTTGCCGCCACCAGAATCGCCGCCGAAATCCTTGCCCGGTCATCGATCGGATGATGCGGTGAGAAGACATTCGCTGCCATAGGCATGCGGATCCTCTAAAGTCGTGCGACGGGACCACAGTTCGGGAGACGTGGATGCGCGGAGTACGCCTGTTGGCGATCGGGGGAAGCCTGGCGCTCGCCTCGCTCGGCTCGGCACCACCGGCGATGGCCGGTCAGGTGGCGCAGCCTCAAGCCCAGCGGTTCGCGGCGGCGCCGTGCGCGCTGCAGCAGACGGGCAGCCCGGCGAGCGAGATGACGACACCGCCATGGCCGCAGGAGAAACTGAACTTCATCGACGCGTGGAATCGGACCCGTGGCCGAGGCGTCAAGGTGGCCGTGCTCGACAGCGGCGTCGACGGCTCTCACCCGCAGTTGCGCGGCCGCGTGAAGGCCTATGACGCCACCAACAGCGGAACGCCACAGGACTGCCTTGGCCATGGCACGCGAGTGGCCGGCATCATCGCGGCTGAGGACCTGCGCAGGAACAACATCGCGTTCGTGGGCGTGGCACCCGAGGCCACGATCATCTCCATCAAGACGGCGGTGACCGGTCGAGGCGACGACCCCCGCTTCGTCGCGAACGGCATCAGGCGCGCGACCGACCTGGGCGCGAAGATCATCAACCTGTCTTCGCAGAGCCCGAATTTTGAGGATTTGAAGGCGGCCGTCGAGTACGCCCAGCGCAAGGACGTGCTGATCATCGCGGCCGCGGGCAACCTCGAGGACAAGAACCAGACGGCGCAAAAGGCCTATCCCGCCAACTATGACGGTGTGATGTCCGTGGGCGGGACCAACCCGGACGGCACCCTTGCGGACTTCACCAACAGCGAGACGCACGTGACCATCACGGGCCCGGGCAAGGACATCATCAGCACCTGGCCGAGGGGCGCCTACTTCAACGAGAGCGGAACCAGTTTCGCCGCGCCGTACGTCGCGGGCACCGCGGCGCTGGTGCGGGCCTACCACCCGAAACTCACCGCCGCGCAGGTCAAGGACCGCATCGAGCGGACCGCCGACGGCGGCACGGTGAAGGGCACCGGAGCCGGCCTGGTGAACCCCCTGCGCGCGGTCACCGCCGTACTGGGAACCGGCGGAACCGGGGCGACCGGGGGAGTGCCGGCGCAGCCGGCCGTCCGACAGGTCTCCATTGACCGGCCCCAGGAGGTCGATCACTTCGGCCGGGGCCTCGCCCTCTCCATGGCGGGTGGAGCGCTCATCGTCGCCATAGCGGTCGGAGTCGCCGGCGCGGTCGTCCCCATGAGCCGCCGCAGGAATGGAGCCGCCAGGTCCACGGAGCCGACTCCGAGATGAGCGCTCCGCTCGCCACGTCACCGCTGATCGTGGGCAAGGACGTGGTGACGGACGAACGCGGAAAGGTCGTGGCCGTCGTTCGGCGGCCCCGTGTCCTCTTCTTCCGGGGATGGTTTCGCTGGTTCTTGTGGCGTCACCGGGCACGGTCCTTCGACCTCCTCGGCCAGGCCGGAGAGATCCTGTGCCGGGTCGACGAGGGCGGCCTCGGCATGGCGAACTTCCGCCTGACCGTCAGGACCGAGGTCGGCGATGATGTCGGCACCGTCACCGCCCTCCGCACGGGGCCCAAGGGCGTCAAGTACGTCTTCACGGCAGCGGGTGGGGAGGTCCTCGGCGAAGGGGCCTTCGCGACGAAGGTGCGCTACGGCGATATCCCCAAGAAGCTCACCCACGCGTTCGACGATGGCGCCGGTACCCGGACGGCGACCGCGGACCGCAAGCCGGGCGGCGGCCCTCACCAGGTGCGGTTCAATGGCCAGATCTCCGAGACCTACCGGATGCTCGCCGTCTGTCTCCTGACCGTGCTCCCAGGGTCGAAGCTAGGCGCACATCCACCTGCTCGGGAGGCACTCGAGCCTTCTCCGACGGAACCGATGAGCGGGCTGTTCGGGGGGACATCGCTGGAATTCCACCGGGACCGGGTGATCGCGGCGGATGGCCGGATGCTCGCGACCGTGGGTGAACCGTACGTCCCTGCCGTGCGGGGGATCAGCCGCGCTCTGTCGCACAATCCGGAAGTGACGCGTCATCGCTTCGACGTTGCCGGGCCTGGCGGTGAGCCGCTGTTCAGCGTGGAGAAATCGAGCGGTGCCGTGCACTTCGACATCGAGGTCACACTGCCCGACGGCGCGCCCGTGGGCACCATCGAGCGATCACGTGGAGTGGCCCGCCCCACGTACACGGTCACGGACGGAGCGGGATCGGCCCTTGCGGAGATCACGAGCACGGAGGCCTTCGAGAGCGACTACGAGGTCGTGAATCCACAGGGTGTGCACAAGGCGGCCCTCAGCCGGATCCAGGCTGTGGACGAGCCCTGGACCATCCGCTTCGGTGCGGGCTGTGATGAGCAGGCGAGGAGGCTCGTCGTGGCCTTCATCATCGTCCAGGAGCTCATGCTGGACCTCTGACATGGGGCGCGCATGATGCGACCCTCCAGCGCGCAGACCGTGGTCACCCTCAGGTGCTCATGGTCTGCGAGCCGATTGTCGAATCCACTGATCGATCTGCCTGAGAAGAACTTCCTCGGGGACACCAGTGGCTCTGGCGTCTCCCAGCCATATCTGCTTCGGTTCCTTGGTCCTTCCGGGCGTCACCCATGCGGCCAGCAACCTGGCACCCCCGGAGCCGAGTCGAATCTCGCAGCGTTCAACATCGCGCCATCCAATGGCTTGGTCCTTCATACCCCCCGGTGCTGCGATGCCGTCGGCGCTGAGTACGGAGGGCCCGCCTTCTCTGCGCGACATGAGCAGCAAAAGACCGCCGATCACAGTAGAACCCAGCCCACAGGTGACAAGAACCCAACCCACGGCGGCGAGTAGTCCTTCGGCGCCTTCGGCAAAGGCCAGCACGCCCAGCCCGGCGAAGAGGAGGCCCGCACACGTCGCCGTGATCAGCGCACGAACGATAGGCCGCCCGAAACCTGCTGAACGCCCCAGCCGCACTGATTCAAGTTCTGGATTACTCAAGTTCCATCCGGTTTCTTTTCGCGGTGATCGGGATCGCAGGTGCCGCCATAGTGGCCACGCGGCGGTTACTCATCACACATAGAGGAAGCCCGGCAGTTGGTGGAAACAGCCGGGCTTGGGGAGTGGCGTAGTTGAACTCAGGAAGTCGGTGCGCCGGCCTCCTGGAGTGCGGCCAGCATCTTTTGTATCCCAGACGATCTGCGGCGGATGGGTTGCATGCCGCCGATCATCCACATCGCCGGCGTGTCCCACAGCTCTTCTATGTGCTCGACGTACTTCTCCATTCCGCATTCCATCAGTGAGTCGCGGATAGAGGATCGCACGTCAGCTGGCAGATCAAGCGCAAGTTTATGCGCCTTAGGCGGCTGATCAGAGTGCAGGAGTCGTACGCCGGTCACGGTATCGGCACGGATTTTGAAATCCCACCAATCGGTGTCGTTGACGTTAACCGTCTTCGCGGCGTCAGACCACACTGGGCGGAGACGTCCGAAGATCCATCCGTCTTGGACCACCAACACCGGATGCCCGGCGCCACTGGCCCACCAGTTGATGCTGCATCCCGTGATGCAAAGACGAATAATGGGGATCGCGAAAATACTGACGACCCCTAGAAATATTCCCGTCCAGAAGCTGACCAGAAGGTTACCGATTGAAACGACCGCGATAGCGAACACGACCGTGCCCGTCATGAACAGAGGAAAATTCCACGTCCACTGGTACTGGGCCGCGGTGCGCGGGAGTATCGTTGCACACAGGCGCCACAAAAGACGGCGCGAGCGCAACTCTGTGTATGTCATTGCCTGGTTCGGGGAATTGATGATCTAATCTTCGCGACCTCGGACATCTGCTCTTCGATGAGCTTCTGGAACTTGGATACCTGTTTCTGCGCTTCCTGAATGGCTTCTGAATCCAGACCGTTGGCCAGTCCGGCCAGCTTACTGGTCTCGTTGGCGAATTGTTCTTGCACGGCGGTTGTCGCGCGCTCGGACGCAATAAGAATGCTCTCGCGAAGATCATGCGTGTCCAGACGGCGTGCCATCGGATCGAACTCGATATCAATGAGACGGCCACCCATGCCACAGGTGACAGTGACATACTTTCGATCGTCTGAACCCTTGGCGCTGAGATTTTGCAGGTCCGTGGAGAGCTTGCTCGCCTGCTCGCTCATCTGCTCGATGGCGCGTTGTACATCGAATGACATAAGGTACCTTTCGTGACGTCAGTCGACCAGATTACCTGAGGGAACGCTGAAATTCAGGCCTACCTTGAACTCTGTCATGTCCGGAGTTCCCTCCGCGCCGGAATCGGGGATGGCGGTGAGATCAAGGGCGTCCTTCATCAGGGCTGTTACAAGGGTGACGACCGCTCCTCCCACAGCGATGATACCTGCGATCATGGTCGTTACGCCCGATGCAATTGCGGTACTTGCCGCAGCGATTATTGGTTCGATAGCGGGGGCGGTCAGAGGGAACGCCTGCGCGATCCTCATGGCGATCAGCCAGGTCAAGTAGGGAAAGATGAAAGCTGAGATCGCGAGCCAGAATCCAGCCAGCGCGACTTCGAGGGTGCGGAGCCCTCCCCCCAAGGCCTCGACGTACTTGCCGATTTGGTCCATATGCCCCTTAACCGTTTGGTTAAGCGTTATATAAGCGGACCTCCCTTCTCCCTCCCAACCGATCGTCGCGGTGGTAACGGCCTTCTCGTACGCCGGATTCAGCTTCGATCCCATGCTCGCCCCGGTCAGGGACAGATTCGACGCCGCTTTATGGATGTCTTCGATGTTGGGAATGGCCAGTGCCGCTGCGATGACTGCTGGGATGAATGCCGGGGACAAGGCGCCTGCGGCTCCCATCGCCGTGAATGCAGCCTGGATTACTCCTGTGCCTATCATCGCACCGCCGGCGCCGGCCACCTCGAGCAGTCCACTTGACCCAAGCGCCTGGCCTCCTGCCGACGACAGGCTAGCCTGGCTATTCGGCGTCCCTTGAAATCCTGAGACGTTGAGATTTTCTGCCTTCTCGTACTGTGTCGCGGCAGCTTCCAGGCGCTGGGCTATCTCCTTCACGACATCATGAGCGCCGCTCATGTCCTTGGAGAGGAAGTCGAGCTTCTGTATATATGCGGGGAGGAACAGCATGCTCAGTGCAATGCCGAATCCCGGGGAATCGATCTTGCCGCCATTAGTGATGTTTTCGCCACCGAGCTTGTATGCAGGAGCGATGTTTTCACGCATCTCTTTTGCCGCTGAGCGCATGTGTGCAGGCTTGACAGTGAAGTTTGGGGCCATGCGGATCACTCCCGTGTTAGGTGGCGGGTCAGTCAGTAGATTGCCGGCGGTATTCCAGCTTTCAAGATCGCATCTGAGGTCAGGTTTCAGAGGTCTGGCCGTAGGCGGTCTGGATGAGGCGGGTGCCGCTGCGGCGCTCGACGTAGTAACCGCGGCCCGGGGCCAGTGCGTGCGCCTTGACGTTGCCGAGCAGCACGCCTTCGTCCTTGTTGCCGGACATGATCAGGCCGGGTGAGGCCATCTCCTTGATCCGCTGGATCACGGGGTCGAACATGGCCCGGCTGGCGCCGCCCATGGCGCGGGAGACGATGACGTGCAGGCCGATGTCACGGGCCTGCGGCAGCAACTCGGCGATCTGGCGCAGCGGGTTGTCCGACGTCGCCACCATCTCGTAGTCATCGATGATCAGGTACAGGTCCGCCCCGGTCCACCACGACCTCGACCGCAGCTGGTCCGGGGTGAGGTCGGCCGGTGGGAGCCGGCTGACCATCGCGCCGTGGATGTCCTTGATCAGAGACTGCGCGGCGGCGGACGAGGCGGCGAAGCCGATCTGATGCGGGGTGTTGGCGACGTCCAAGAGTGAGCGGCGGTAGTCGAGGAAGATGATGCGTGCCTGGTCGGGGGTGTTCCGCTCGATGATGCCGTTGGTGATCATCTTGAGCAGGTTCGACTTCCCGCATTCGGTGTCGCCGATCACGAGGAAGTGTGGGTCGGTGGTGAAGTCGAGGAGCACCGGGGACAGCGTCGACTCGTCGATGCCGATGGGGATCCGGGCGCCGGTCTGCGCCGCTGGCGGGAGCGCGCTCAGCGGGAGCAGGTCGGGCAGCATGCGCACCTTGGGTGCGACCGGTCCCCGCCACGACTCCCGCAGGGCGTGCACCAGCTTGCCCACGCCATCGGAGATCGACTGCGCCGAGTTCTCACCGTCGATCCGGGGAAGCGCGGTCAGGAAGTGCAGTCCCTCCCGCGTGATGCCCCGGCCGGGCCGGTCTTCGGGCACGTTCTGTGCGAGCTTGCGGTTGACCTCGGACTCATAGGCGTCACCGAGCCGCAGCTCCAGCTTGGTGCCGAGCAGGTCGCGGACGTTGGCGCGCATCTCGGACCACTTGTTGGACGACGCCACGACGTGGATGCCGTAACCCAGACCGCGCGCGGCGAGCTGGGTGATGGTGCCCTCCAGGTTCTCGTAGTCCTGGCGGAGCGTCAGCCAGTTGTCCACGACCAGGAACACGTCGCCGTACCCGTCGCCGGCGAACTCGCCGTTGGCGCGCATCCGCCGGTAGGTGGCCATGGAGTCGATGCCGCGCTCGGTGAACACCCGCTCGCGCTGCTCCAGCAGTACCGAGACCTCGGCGACCGTACGGCGCACCCGGTCGGCGTCGAGCCGGGTACCAACGCCGCCGATGTGCGGCAGGTCGGACATCGCGGAGAGCGTGCCACCACCGAAGTCGAGGCAGTAGAACTGCACCTCGGCCGGCGTGTGCAGCAGCGCCAGCGAGGCGATCAGCGTGCGCAGCATGGTGGACTTGCCGGTCTGCGGGCCGCCGACGATGCCGATGTGCCCGGCGCCGCCGGACAGATCCAGCCAGTACGGGTCACGCCGCTGCTCGAACGGCTTGTCCACGATCCCGACCATGGCGTGCAAGCGCCCGCGCCCTTCCCAGCCGACCGCGGTCAACCCATGCTGCGGGCTCACCGAGAGCTGGGGCAGGAGCTCGTTCAGCGTGGGCGGCTCGTCCAGTGGCGGCAGCCAGATCTGGTGCGGCGTCGGCCCGTGCCCGGCCAGCTGGCGTACGACGACGTCGAACAGCGACTCCGAGCTGCGCTGCTCCTGCGGCTGCTCCTGCTCGGCCTGTTCGATGACGTGCGGGCGGATGAAGTCGGGCACGTACGGCACGACCTGCTGCACGATCTGCGCCGACTGCTGCTCGGGCTGGGCCTCGTCCTCGACCGGGCCGGAGACGTACCCGGCCCGGAACCGGGTCATCGCCTCGGTGCCGAACTTCATGTAGCCGTGGCCGGGAGCGGACGGCAGCTCGTACGCGTCCGGCACGCCCAGCACGGTCCTGGACTCCATCGCCGAGAAGGTCCGCAGACCGATTCGGTACGACAGGTGCGTGTCGAGGCCACGCAGCTTGCCCTCTTCCAGGCGCTGCGACGCGAGCAGGATGTGCACGCCGAGCGACCGGCCCAACCGGCCGATCATCACGAACAGCTCGGCGAACTCGGGCTTGGCCGACAGCAGCTCGGAGAACTCGTCGAGCACGAGGAACAGGGTCGGCATCGGCTGCAGCGGCGCACCCTCCATGCGCGCCTTCTCGTAGTCGCGCAGCGAGGCGTAGTTTCCGGACGACCGCAGGAACTCCTGGCGGCGCACCATCTCGCCGTGCAGGGCGTCGTACATACGGTCGACCAGCGGCAGCTCGTCCTCGAGGTTCGTGATGATCGCCGAAACGTGCCGCAGCCCCTCCATCCCGAGGAAGGTGGCGCCGCCCTTGAAGTCGACGAGTACGAAGTTGAGGACCTCGGGCGAGTGGGTCATCGCCAGGCCGAGCACCAGCGTGCGCAGCAACTCGGACTTACCGGATCCGGTCGCTCCGATGCACAGGCCGTGCGGGCCCATGCCGCCCTGCGCGGACTCCTTGATGTCGAGGTCGATCGGCCGGCCGGAGGCGTCCATGCCGATCGGCACCCGAAGGCGGTTGCGCTGTGCACGTTGACGCCACACCTTGGCCGGGTCGATGTTGAAGACGTCCTCGACACCGAGCAGGGACGTGAGCGTCATAGTGCCCGAGAGGACGTCCTCTTCATCAGTCGTGCTCGCCGCGCTCGACCGCAGGGGTGCGAGCTGGCGGGCCAGCGACTCCACGTGTGCCATGGAGACGTGGTCGGGCTTGCCGATCGGCGTAGCCACGTCCTTGCCGGTACGGTCCCGCTTGAGCATCTGGATCTTGTCGGCGGCGACCTGGAGCCGCAGCGTCGTGGCGTCGCTCGTGGGCGCCACGGTTCCGTTCAGGTCGATGACGCAGACGCCTTCGATGCCGTCGCCGGCGATCTGGGAGTCGTACGACGCGGCGCCGCCGTCCATGATCACCACGTGGTACGGCAGGTCCTCGGCGGACAGTCCCGGAGAGAACCGGGGCCGGTCCTTGATCTCTTCGCCGAGCAGGGCCTCGAGCTCCGACAGGGTCTGGGCCAGCAGTCGGACCTGCCCGGCGGCGTCGTGCTCCGTGGGGTGCAGCGCGTGCGGCAGCCATTTCACCCACTGCCACCACGCCATCCGCTCCCGCGAAGCGCAGACGGTGATCCGTACGTCGTCGGGGGAGTGGAAACTGGCGATCTGCATGATCATCGCCCGCACCATGCCGTACACGGCCTCGGGCTCACCGGCGGGGTACACCCGCGCGAACGACTTCAGGGAGATGGCCACCGGCAGCGCGGGCACGGTGGAGTGACTGCGCATGAAACGGCGCAGCGCTCCGGCCGTCATCGGCTCGAGATCCTCGACCGGCTTGGTCTCGGGTGCGATGAGTTGTACGGCGAGCCGCTGTGAACCGGTGCCGATCCGTACGTTCGTGAAGTCGGGGTCGCTGGCGCGGCGCTCCCAGATCCGGGCGCTCATGACGATGGACCACAGGTTGGCCGGATTGGGGTTGTTCCACTCCAGCGACTCGCGCTGCGCCTTCGCGGCCTTGCGCACCCTCGCGCGCACCTGGCCGAGGTAGCGCAGGTAGTCGCGCCGGGCGCCGTTGAGCTTGACCTTGCGCTCACCGCCGCGCTGGCCGACCTGGCTGAACATCGTGCCGAGCATCGATACCGCGAACATGCCGCCGGCGACCATCTGCATGGTGCTGGCGTTCGGGTTCATGAACATGAACACCATCGCGCCGGCCCCGGCGGCCATCGGCAGGAACGTCATCACGTTCCGGAAGCCGTCGGACACGACTTCGGGCAGCTCCGGCGGGGACTCCAGCAGGATCTCCCCGCGGGGCAGCTCAGGCGGTTTTCTGCGCTCCTTGCGCCGAACGAGAACGGTGCTCACCGCCGGGCTCCCTTTCGGGTCGATCCAATGAACCAGATGGTCATCCTATGGACTGCACGTCTATGTTGTAACGGTTTCCACCGCGTGGGGGAAACCCGAGGCCTTGAGCAAACCTAGTGAGGAGTGACGTGAGCCCGACTTCTGGGGCAGAGTTGTGCCGGGTCACGGTCGTTGGACCGAAACGACGGGTGGACATCTCCCTCCCCGCCCACGTGCCCTTCGCCCAGTTGTGGCCGGCGATCCTGCACTACTCCGGCGACAACCTCGCCGACGCTGGGCTCGCCCACGGGGGGTGGGTGCTGCAGCGCCTCGACGAGGCGCCATTCGACGGAGGCGTCACGCCGTCGCAGGCCAATCTGCGCGATGGCGAGATGCTCTACCTCCGGCCGACCATGGCGCAGTTGCCGGAGCTGTCCTTCGACGATGTCGCCGATGTGGTGGCGACCGGCGTCAACGACCGGCCGGACCGCTGGCGGGTCGAGTGGACGCGCAACTACGGACTGGGCGTGGCCGGCGCCGCCGCAGCGATCGCGGCCGTGGTCGTGTTGCTGTCCGGGCCCTCGTGGATCCTGCCGGCCGTCGCCGCCGGCGTACTGAGCCTCCTCGCGCTGATCGCCGCCATCGGGATATCCCGCGCGTCCGGAGACACCCAGGCCGGTGTGGTGCTCGGCTTCTGCGCGCTACCGCACGCATTCCTCGCCGGACTGCTGGCGCCCGCACGAGACACTTCTCTCACCGAGTTGGGCGCCGTCCACGCACTGTCCGGATTCGCCGTGGTCGTGCTGGTCGCCACGATCGCCGCCGTCGGGATCTCCGACGGCCTGCCGGTCTTCCTCGGAGGGGTCTTCGCCGCGTTGATGGGCGCCATCGGCGCCGGGGTGGCAGTGATCTTCGATGGGGTCTCGGCGTCCGGAGTCGCCGCGGTGACCGTCACGGTCACGAGCGCACTGATGCCACTGACCCCGACGATCGCGTTCCGCCTCGCCCGGGTGACACTGCCCCCCGTACCCGAGAGCGCCGAGGACCTGCGGCGCGACACGATGATGGTCGACGGTCAGCAGGTGCTGCGCCGCACGGCGCATGCCGCTCGGTTCGTGACCGGCATCGTCCTTGGGCTCGGCATGGTGGGCTTCATCGCCCAGGTGCCGCTGGCGTTCTCGGACGGCTGGCTCGGCCCCACGATGAGCGCGACGGTCGCGGTCGCCCTCCTGCTGCGGTCGCGGATCTTCCGGGGCCGGGCCCAGCGGCTGGCGCTCATGGTGCCGGGCATCGCGGGGCTCGGCGTGCTGGCGGTGGCGAGCTCGATCGGCGCATCTCAGAACGTCGTCCTCATGGCGGTGCTCGCACCTCTGCTCGCCGTGGCCGCCATCGTGGTGGGCGTGAGCCTCTGGCTGCCCGACAACCGGCCGTCACCGTTCTGGGCGCGGGCCGCCGACATCATCGACCTGCTCGTGGTGCTGAGCCTGGTGCCCATGGCGCTCGGCGAGGTCGGGCTGTTCTCGTACGTACGCGGACTGGGTGGCTAGGGGCCGAAGATGCAGACCCGAAAAGACCTGCTGCAGGCCCACCGGCTGATGAACCAGCGGGCCTCGCAGGCCCTGATGATGGGCGAACCGGACCATCCGGAACAGCCGCTGCGCCGGCTGGCCGTCGCCACCTTCTCCGGGGTGATGGTCGGCGTGCTGATCGCGGCGGTCTTCGGCATCCTGGGCATCCTGCGACCCGGTGGAGCCACGGGGCTGCAGAAGGCCGGGATGCTCATCGTCGAGAAGGAGACCGGGGCCAGGTACGTCTGGTGTGAGAACGGAAAGCTCTGCCCGGTGGCCAACTACGTGTCCGCGCGCCTGCTGGCCGGCGCCGACGCGAAGAGCCGGCGCACCGTGTCGCGCAACTCGCTCACCAAGTTCGAGCGAGGACCGCTGATCGGCATCTCCGGGGCCCCGGACACGCTGCCCGACGCCAAGAGGCTGGTAAAGACCCCGTGGTCGGTATGCGTGCGCACGGTGGAGATGGGCGTGTCGGGTAGTACCCCGGTGGTGACGCTTGTCGCCGGGCGATCGGTCGGCGGTCAGCCGCTCGGTGACGGGCAGGGGGCCGTCGTGATGGCGGACAACCAGGCCTGGCTGTTGTGGCAGAACAAGCGGTTCAAGGTGCCCGACTATGCCGTCGCGTCGATGACGCAGAACAAGCCCGTGGTCGCCGCCAAGTGGCTCAACGCGCTGCCGGAAGGCCCCGCCTACGCGGTGCCGCCGATTGCCAGGCGCGGAGAGGCCGTGCAGGGCCCGAACGGCCAGGCCAGAATCGGTCAGATCTTCACCACCGAGAACGGTGCGGCGTACGTCCTGCTCGAGGACGGCCTGGCCAGGATCAGCGAACTGCAGATGCAGCTGCTCCGCGCGGATCCGGACACCGTGAAGGCGTACGGCGGTGGGAACATCACCCCCATTCGCACTGATTCGGCGAAGGCGAACGCCAACCCATCGAGCAGGAATCTCGCGAGCCCTGAGCTGCCACCGCGGGCACCGTCGATCGTCCCGTACACCGACACGAGCCCGTTGTGCGCCGCCTACGAGGACGCGTCCGGCAACACGGGAGGCCGGTTGCGGATCGGCGGCACGCTTCCCGCGCCACCGCAGAGCGTCGCTCCCACCGGGGCCGACCAGTTCGTCTTCCCGCCGGGCGGTGCCGCGGTGGCCGGCCTGGTGCCCAGCGAGGGGAAGGCGTCGGCGGTCAGCACGTACTTCCTGGTGGCCGAGGGGCGCAGGTTCGCTTTCAAGTCGGCCGAGGAGGCGACCAAGCTCGGCTACGCGATACCGGGGAACGCCGCGAACGTGCCGGCCGAGGTTTTGGGACTCATCCCGCTGGGCCCGACGCTCGACGCCCAGGCCGCCGGCCAGCAACTCCAAACAAATGCCTCCGCCACAGGGAACGGCGGGTGACAGTTGAACGTCGGACTTATATCGAAAGAGCCGGTAGAGATGGACAACATCTCTATTGACCTCGTAGAGTAAAAAGGACTTTGCGAAGAGCGATCTTGTCTGCGCCTAAGGGGTCACGAGGACGCATGGTGAGGTGGTGGTCGCGGAGCGGGGGCTCACGGCGGCGGACCCGCGCCTTTCCCCTGATCAAACGTAGGGTCGTATCAGTCAGTAGTCACGGGAGGTGACGGATGTCAGAACAGTCCGCTGTCGATAGGCAAGCAATGGCCAAGGCCGCTCAGGACATCGATGCGTCCGCGGGCGTGATCAAGGGCTTGCAGATCCAGCTCGAAGGTCACAAGAGCGAGATGCGGCGCGGCTGGGAAGGCAACGCGTCGATGGCCTTCGAGAAGGTGTTCCGCAGGTTCGACGAGGAGTTCAAGGTCGTGCTCCGGCAGCTCGAGGAGATGCACCAGAAGCTCGCCGACACCAAGATCACGTACGAGGCCAAGGAACAGCTGGCGGACGAGGCCGTCAACAAGGTCCAGGCCCTGCTTAACGGCACGACCTGAGCCACCCCCTGATCGACGCGACGACGGAGGACATTAGACGATGAGCGGTGACGACTACACCAGGGCCAATTTCGGCGCCCTGACCGCGGGCGAGGCGAACTTCTCGATGGCCGCCCGCGCGCTGCGCGACGAGCTCACCGACCTCGAGGGCAAGCTGAAGGGCAACCTCTCCCGCTGGGAGGGTGGCGCTCAGGAGTTCTACTGGCAGGCGAAGGCCAAGTGGGACAAGTCCGCGGCGGACATGCAGAACATCGTGCAGCAGCTCGGTGTCGCGATCGGCGACTCCAGCGCCAACTACCAGGCGGCAGAGAAGGCCAACACGGGCATCTGGGGCGGCTGACGGTCGAACCAAGACCATGGTCACCGGGTCCGGCGGAGCAAAAGGGCCCGCCGGCCCGGTGATGTTTTTCAACAGGTGAGACCGCAGAGCGCCTGCTCGGTCTCCAGCCAGATGACGGATGATTATGGTGACAGCGACGGAGGCATCGAGCCATGGCACCGACTAACGAGCCTAGGACGTTTCCGAGAGAACTGCCTTCGGCCGGTCAGGAAATCCAGGTCGACCGCAGGATACTCAGAAGCGTCCACGGTGAGCTGGAGAAAGATCTGCAGGATCTCAAATCGTGGAAGCCGGGCACCTTGAACGATCTGCAGTCAGATGACCAGGGGCGGGTCGAAAAAGAACACCTCGGTAACTACCCTGCGGCGCAAGGTCTCTCTCAGACCACGAAGAACGCCTATAACCAGATCACCAGGGTCTACGGTGAATTCATCACTGCCTACGAGGGTCTCATCAATGCCATTGATCGCTCGGCTTCTACTCACGGGGAAGCGGAGCGGGCCAACACCGATGCCGCGCGGAATGCGGGCAATGGCGGGCCGCCGAGTTCAGGTGCGCAGTACGCCTAGGCATCGCGCGGGAGAGGACTGGAGACGATGACTCGAGAGAACCGCGACATCAGGTCGGAAGATATAAACACCGATGGTTCGGGCATCGGTGGCTGGAACTCCCTGAAGGTCTGGGAGAATCAGTACGACGCTCTCAAGCAGATCATCAATGGGATGCAACCTGAGCCGGTGCAGAAGGCAGGTGCCGCGTACACCGCTGTGTCCAAGCGTATGGAAGATACCGTCGAGCTAATTTATGACCAGTCGAGGAGGCTGGCCGAGCATTGGGGCGGCAAAGATGCCGTCGCGGCGATGACCCAGATGCAGAAGGCCTACGAGCAGGCCAAAGAGATCTACACGGAGAGCCAGCGCACGGGCAATGCTCTGACAAGTCACTCGCAAATGCAGCAGAGCTGGAAGGACAACGTCAGGGACGACCCGTGGTGGAGCTCGGACTGGATGGCGCTGGGTGGTGCCACTGGACTGGGCGCTAGAAACCAGCAGGCCGGGGAATTGATGGAACGGCTGCAGAGCCAGACGGCCCAGTCGAACAGCAATTTCCCCGCGAGCATTCAGGCTGATATGCCCAACACCAATATCAGTCCCTACGGCCCGGGTGAGAGGCCTCCCGGCGGGCCCGGCAAGCCGCCCGGCGGTCCTGGTGGTGGCGACCTGCCGAAGGGTCCCGGCGGTGGCGACCTGCCGAAGGGTCCCGGCGGTGGCGACTTCCCGAAGGGTCCCGGCGGCGGCGACTTCCCGAAGGGTCCCGGCGGCGGCGACCTGCCGAACGGTCCTGGTGGCGGCGACCTGCCGAACGGTCCCGGTGGTGGTGGCTATCCCGGTGGTGGCGGCTCTGACCTGGCCGGGGTCGGCGGCGGCGCAGGCGGCGGTGGTCTCAGCGGCGGAATGCCCGGGGGTGGTGGTCTCGGCCCCGGTGGCGTCGGCGGAGGTCTCGGTGCCGGCGGCGGACTGCCGGGTGGCGGTGTCGGAGCAGGGGGAGCCGGCCCTGGTGCATTCGGTGGCCCCGGCATGGGGGCACTGGGCAAGAACGGCCTCGGAGCGGGCGGCATGGGAATGGGTGGAATGCCCATGGGTGCCGGAGGCGGCCAAGGTGGTGACGGCGAAGAGCGCGAGCGCACGACCTGGCTCACCGAGGATGAGGACGTGTGGGGTGCTGACGACGACGCGGCACCACCGGTGATCGGCTGAACCGGCCGGTTTCATCGGCCGAGAGCATGCGGGTCTGGGTACCATCGCGCCCAGACCTGCATCACTTTGAGTACGGATAGGTGAGGTATGTCGATGCGATTGCGAAGTCGAGCGCCGGTCGGGGCGGCCCTGGCCGTGCTCATGGTGATGGCGACGTCATCGCCTGGCTGGGCATCGGCTTACCCGAGGCCGCTCGAACAGCAGTGGTGGTTCACGACGTGGGGGGTCCAGGACCGGCTCTGGCCGATCACTCAAGGCCAGGGGGTCACGGTCGCGGTCCTCGATACCGGAGTTCAGGCCAGCATCCCGGAACTTTCAGGTGTGGTTCTGCCCGGCACCAATGCCACCGGTGGAGGCGGCGACGGCCGCAACGACCTGGATGATGCCGAGTATCCGGGGCACGGCACTGGAATGGCGTCACTGATCGCCGCACAGGGGACGGGTACGGGTTTCGTCGGTGTGGCACCGCGCGTGAAGATTCTGCCCATTGTGACGAAGGGTCTAGTA
This sequence comes from Actinomadura alba, assembly GCF_014323705.1. Lineage (GTDB taxonomy): Bacteria > Actinomycetota > Actinomycetes > Streptosporangiales > Streptosporangiaceae > Actinomadura_C > Actinomadura_C alba. The sequence goes on along the minus strand of NZ_JABVEC010000008.1, from coordinate 13,083 downwards.
GGAGCCGCATCGGCGATCCGGTATGCGGCTGACCATAAAGCCAAGGTCATCAGCCTTTCGCAGGCAAAGCCCGGTGCATGCCCCACTGACGTGCAGGACGCTGTGGGATATGCGCTCGAACGGGACGCTGTAGTCGTCGCGGGGGCGGGCAACGATGGCGCGACCACGAACGCGTCGATGTACCCCGCGAACTGTCTGGGGGTGCTCGCGGTGGGGGCCGTCGACTATAAGTTCAGACCCTGGGCCCAGACGCAGCGGCAGCCCTATGTCACGGTCGCGGCTCCAGGCGCCGAAGTCGGCAGCGTTCTCATGGATGGGAAGTTCCACACGAGTTCGGGAGGCACGAGCTCGTCGACGGCACTGACCTCGGCCGCGGTGGCGTTGGTGCGGTCGGAGTTCCCGAAGATGTCGGCTCGTGAGGTGGTGCAGCGCATCATCGCCTCGGCCCGTGATGTGGGCGCGCCCGGCAAGGACAACCAGACCGGATACGGGCTGATCCGACCCTATCGCGCGCTCACCGAAAAGGTGCCCAAGAACTCGCCGAACCCCGTCTTCGCCGGTTATGACAAGTGGGCCGGTGACAAGAAGGAGAGCGCCGCCGAGGGGTCGAAGTCCAACAGCAGTATCCCGACCGCTTGGCGATCTTTGGCCATTCTGCTGATTCCGGCGGCGGTCATCATCGCCCTCATCGTCTTCTTCACCACCCGCAGCCGTCGCCGCCCGGCCCCCGCCGGATTTCCACACCCCGGGCCATATCCGCCGTCCGGAGGTCCGTACCCACCGCCGCACGAGGGCGTGCGCTCGCCACCACCCGGGCAGGCTCCCGTACCGCCACCGGCGGCTCACCCGCAGTTCATCCCGCGTGAGGGTGCGCCGCCCCAAGGCGCGCCACCCCCACGGCAGCAGCCGAACCCGGGCTCACCCGACCAATGGGATGCGCCTGACCGCCGACCATAGTGTCGGATGGCTCCAGGGAAGGCCGTGTCCACGTCGTAGACGGCTTCCTCAGGGGCGCGGCGTCCCACGCGCCAATGCCGTGACGCCGCGCCCCGATCTGGGTGCGCTATCGGTCGCGGATGACTTTCACGACTTGGGCCGCCGCTGCCATCGGGTCGGACACCGGGCCGACCGGTTCACCCCACGACCATCGGTAGTGCTCGCCGGTGACGGTGATCTGTTCGGTGAGCAGAGGTGTCGTGCTGTTGGTCGCTTTGAGGAACGGAGCCGCTCCGTCGCGGACGGAGACCTCGGCGTGCACGCCGACCAACGCGTTGAGCTGCACCGCCAGCGCGTCAAGTGACTGGGTCTCCCGGTTCGTGTGCGTGTCGATCGACATCGGCGCTCTCCTCTGCGACGTGGTGATGATGCTCTCTTCAGAGTGCCGACTTTTAGTTACAGGTAGTGCATAGTTCATCACCCTGTGGGGTCATGTGTCGGAAGGGGTGCTTGCGGGCCGTCGCGGGAACCCGGCGGCGCTTCCCAGTGGTCGAACGGGATGGGACCGTGTGAGGCGCGGCGACCGGGCTGGAGCTTCCGAGACGGACAGGCGGTCCCGCGAGCCGCTGAGGGTTCCGGCACGTCGCCTCTGCCCGATGGCGATGGCGGAGGTCTCGCCGCCCCTGTTGTGTCCGATTAGTGGTTTTCGGCCATTAGGGCCGCGCCGCAAAGAATGGGCCTCGGGTAAATCAGGCCGGCCGCGCGGTGGGGCCGCGAACGAATCCTCGCTCAGGTTCGCGTAGTGACCACCTTGCGTGGATTGCTACGCTTAGTCAGGTATACGCATTGATTACGGTGAAGTGCATACGAATACTACGAAACCTTCTTAGGCTGTACGTGGACGATTCCGACTGCCCAGAGGCCTGAACGTGACCGACGTGACGAGCGGGTCAGCGACGACGCGTTTAACGCAAGCGGACCGCGTCTACGTCGGCTGGCACTACGCGCAGGTGCACCCGGATCCCGGACCGCCACCGCGCCGTCCGCAGCCACCTGAGGCCGAGCGGATCAGCCAGACCTGGCTGGCCACGCAGCGACACGGTGAGAACCTGCTCAACCGGCACCTCAAGATCACGGCCGCCGGTGCGGGCATCGGTGCCCTGATCTTCATCCTGGCCTGGCTTTCCGGCCTGCTGCACTGGGCGTTCGCCGGAGTGGGCCTGCTCGCCTGCGCCGTTATCGTCCTCATCACCGGGTACGGGGTCTACCAGAGCGAGAAGGCGCTGCGGTCGCGCGTGAGCGAGGAGCGGGCCAGGCTGGAGCGCCAGCGCGAGACCCGCCAGCGCGAGCTCAACGCCGCCCACGAGGAGCACGCGCGCGCCTATCGCGAGTGGGACCGGCGCCGGAAGGCCTACGAGAACCAGCAGGAGTGGTACCCGGTCAGCGTGCCGCCGGGAGCCGATCGCGTCGACGTGGTCGGCGGGACGCTCGCGGGCTGGTCGGCCGCCGTGACGATGATGGGTGCCGCGAGGCTCGCCGCCGGCGCCCAGGTCACCGTGCTCGACCTGTCCGAGGGGGCGGTGGCGCACGACCTGCTGCGCCTGGCCGGCGACCGCGGCGACGATCCGCTGGTGTGGGTGCTGCCCGCCGACCTGCCGCGCCTCGACCTGACCAAGGATCTCGGCCCCGAGGCGATGGCCGATGTGCTCTCCCTGGTGGTCAGCGCCAGCGAGGAGCAGAGCAGCACCCGTGACCTGTCGTTCGACAACGCGATACTCGAACGCATCCTGGTGGTCTTCGGCGGCACCGCCTCGATCCGGCAGCTCACGGCGGCGCTCCGGGCGCTCGCCCAGGTCGGCGACCCGCGTGACGATCTGCGGCTCGGGCTCATCACCGAGGCCCAGCTCGCCCGGATCACCACGATGTTCGGTCGCGGCGCCGCCGACCAGGTCGTGATCGAGCGCGCCTGGACCCTGGAGTCCCAGCTGCGCAAGCTCGAGGTGCTCGGCACCGAGCCCGTACGTCTGCCGCCGTCCCGCCTGCACGTGGTGTCGATGGACCGTCGCGCGGGCGTCCTGACCAACCGCGTTCTCGGCACCTATGTCGCGACCGCCATCACCCATGCGCTGCGCGAGTCGCCGGCGGGCCACGGTTGGGACCACACTCTGTTCCTGTGCGGAGCGGAGAAGCTCCGGGGTGACGTCCTCGACCGCCTCATCGATGCCTGCGAGACCACGGGTACCGGCCTGGTACTGATGTACCGTTCCATTCCCGCGCATGTACGGGAGCGTCTCGGCCGCGGTCACGCCGCGGTCGGCTTCATGCGGCTGGGCAACTCCGACGATGCCCGCGTCGCCGCCGAGCACATCGGTTCCGAGCGGCGCCTGCTGGTCGCCGAGGTCACCGACGCGGCCGGCGAGGTGGTCGCCGGGTTCAAGGGCGGCCCGTACGCCAGCACGGTCGCCTATGCCCGTACCCGTGACACCGACGCGCTCACCGACCCGGCGTGGTCGCCGCTGCCGGAACCGGCGGAGGACGACGAGGCGCTCGTGCACGGCATCAACGCCTCCACACCCTGGGGACGTAGCGTCACGGGCACGACCGGGGCCGAGGGCGCGCACGCGGCGGCCGGTCCGGAGACGTCCGCGGACCCGGACGGACGACTGCGATCTCGCGAGCTGCTGATCGAGCAGCACCAGATGCAGGAACTGCCGCCCACGGCGATGGTGTTCACGCATGCCACCGCGAACGGGCGGCGGGTCATGCTCGTCGACGCCAACCCCGGGATCATGACCCTGCCCACCGCGCACCGGGTGGAGTACGAGGAGTACCTGCGCGAGCAGGCCGAGGCCGGGGCACTGCGGCCGGCGGAGGTCGCGGAGGCCGCCGAGGTCACGGACGCCGCGGAGGTCACGGACGCCGCGGGGGTCACGGACGCCGAGGACTCCGGCGAGCCGGCGACGGGGCGCGAGCGGTCGGACGCCGGGGAGACCCGGACCGGGACCTCTCGACCGTCCGGTTCGCGTGCCCGCCACGCCGCGCCACGCGGCGGTACGCCACGGGCACCGGGATCGGCTCCGCCGTTGCCGTCGAACGGGAGGCACGCGGCCGCCCCCGGCCGGCCGGATGAGGGGCAGGTCGACGGCACTCCTGGCGAGCCTTCGCCGAACCTCGGCCCGCCGCCGGAACGCCTCGACTTCCGCCGCGGGAAGCGCTGATCCCGCCGCTGATCTCGCCGCCGCCCCGGCCGTTCGCGCGACGTGACCCCACTCCGGGCGCCACTGAGATCCCGTACAGGGACACCCGTCCACATGTACCCGGCCACCGCATCCAAGGCGGCGGGCTGGACCGCACCGGCCAAGTCGTACCGCTCGCTGGCGTGGGCGCCCAACGAGGCGTCAGGATGCTGCGGTGAGCGCGGTACCGAGAACGCCGGGCTCGACACAGTCGGCCCCGCGGTCCCGTGACCGCGGACCGGAAGGAGCCTCCGTGACCGCGCTTGCCGGGCCGTGGTACCGCATCCAGGCGATTCCCGCCCCCGAGCGGATCTCCTCCGCCGAGTGGGACTTCGTCACAGTGCTTCCCGCGGCGCTGTCCGCGGCGCAGCAGGGACGCCCGTTCGTCGTCGGCTGGCTGTCGAGGGGCGGCGGCGCGCCGCTCGAGCTCATCACCAACGCGGGTCCGCCCGCACCGGGCGACACCGAGCAGCAGGGACTGCTCTTCCCGAACGGCGCGCGTGGTGTGGCGATCGGAGACGAGTGGCTGCACCAGGCCGAGCACATGGTGTGGACGCGCTGCCCGGGCAGGCTCGCGCCCCGCCTCGTCCAGCATCGCGGCGATCGCGACCGGCCCGGCCTGTTCGAGTCGACGCTCGTCAGCCTGATGGGGCGGCCGTTCGGCTGGTTCGTGGTCGCCGATCCCTGCGACGAGCGCATGATCGATGAAGAGATCCACGATCTGCAGTACGACCTGCAGATGCAGCGGCGAAGGGAAGAGGAGCAGGGGCGGCTCGTCACCGAGCGCACCGATCAGCGGCTCGCCGAGCTCGACGCCTTCCGGGAGGCGGGGCTGTGGAACGTGCGCGTCCTCGCGGGGGCCGCCAGCGAGACAGAGCTGGGACAGATCGCTCCGGTGCTCGTCGGCTCCATGGAGGTGAGTCACCATCCGTACCGGCTGCGGTCGGGTCAGGGTTCCCTGCGCTTCGACGAGCTGCTGAGCCCGGTCGCGCTGCCGGCGACCGCCCAGCAGAGGTCCGCGCTGGCCGAGAACGAGTTCCAGTTTCCGTTCGTGGCCACGGCCGGCGCCCTCGCGGCCCTCGCCGGGCTGCCGCGACTGGAGGTACCCGGGCTACGGGTGCTCGAGGCCGGCTACTTCGACGTCACCTCCGAGACCGCAGGAGACTCCTCCGCGCAGATCTCCCTCGGCACCATCCTCGATGGGCAGGACCGCCAGGTCGGCACGTTCACGGTGCCCCGATCCACCATCAACCGGCACGTGTTCGTGACCGGCGCCACCGGCGCGGGCAAGTCCCAGACCGTACGCCACCTGCTCGAACAGCTGACACGCGCGGGTATCCCCTGGCTCGCGATCGAGCCGGCGAAGTCGGAGTACGCCGCGATGGCGGGCCGCATCGAGGATCTCGGCGCGCCGGTCACAGTGATCAACCCGTCCGACCCGAGTGCCGTTCCGGTCTCGGTGAACCCGCTCGCCCCCGAGCCCGGCTACCCGGTCCAGGCGCACATCGACATGGTCCGAGCCCTCTTCCAGGCCGCGTTCGACGCCGAGGAGCCGTTTCCGCAGATCATGTCCCAGGCGCTCCAGCGCGTCTACGAGGCCAACGGCTGGGACGTCGTCACCGGCGCGGGTGTGCCCGGGTCGCTCGTCGAACCCTCGGTGCCCACGCTGGAGCAGCTCCAGTACGCCGCGTTGCAGGTGGTCGACGACGTCGGCTACGGCCGGGAGCTGATGGCCGACATGAAGGGCTTCGTGGACGTACGGCTGCGGTCGCTGCGCATCGGCTCAGCCGGCCGGTTCTTCGAGGGCGGTCACGCCGCCGACATCGGCGGACTGCTTCGCGACAACGTCGTTCTCGCCATCGAGGACGTCGCCAACGACGAGGACAAGGCGTTCCTCATGGGCACGCTGATCATCCGGATCGTCGAGCATCTGCGGATGCGGGCCAAGCGCGAGGGCGCGGTGAAGCCGCCCGGAGGTCTGCGGCACGTCATCGTCATCGAGGAGGCGCACCGCCTGTTGCGCAACCGGGGGTCGGAGCGGGCGAGCGCGCACGCCGTCGAGCTGTTCGCCGGGATGCTCGCCGAGATCCGGGCGTACGGCGAGGGCATCGTCGTCGCCGAGCAGATCCCGGCCAAGCTCGTACCGGACGTCATCAAGAACACCGCCCTCAAGGTCGTGCATCGGCTCCCCGCGTTCGACGACCGCCATCAGGTCGGGGCGGCGATGAACCTCGACGAAGACCAGTCCCGCGAGGTCGTGTCACTGCGACCCGGTGTCGCGGCGGTGTTCGCGGACGGGATGGACCGCCCGCTCCGCGTTCTCATCCCGCTCGGAGAGGGGCGAGAGCAGACGAGGACCGGCCCGCCGCCGCCCATCGACGGCCGCCGCTCCGCCGCCTGCGGCTGCGAGTGCCGGTCCGGACGGGCCTGCACGCTGTACGAGCTGCGGGAGGCCGACCTGCTTGCCGGGGCGTACGAGTGGGCCTGGCTGAGGGTGTGGGCCGACGTCCTGGTGCTGGCGCACGTGGTCAACCGCCCGCTGCCGGCCGTGCCGTCCGAACTCGGCCGCGGGTGGTCCCGGCTGACCCCGCGGCTCCGCGAATGCGTGCTCGCCACCGTGCTGGAGCGGTGTGTGACCCGGCGGGCGCGGGCGTTGCGGGTCGCCTACCGGCCCGAGGACCTCATCGCGACCGTCGCCTCGGTCGGTCAGCAGATGCTCGGTGGAACGTACGGCCTGGCGGGTTCCCTGCCCGGCGGCACCTGGGTCATTCCGCAGGTGCGGTGGCTCCACGAGATGGACCGCCTCTTCCCGTACGGCGGCAGCGCCCCCGACAAGCACGCCCTGGCACCGCCGATGGACTACGCGCTGCCCGGCATGAAGCAACAGCCGGACGCGAAGCTCGGCCACCGGCTGTGGGCGCTTCGGCGGCACCCGCTCTCGCCCGAACTGGAGCACAATCGGCCGCTCGCCCGGACGGCCATCGCCGGTGACGACGACCACGAGGGATTCGCGGCGGACGTGGCGGTGGTGGCGATCGGGCTGGACGTCGACGAGCAACTGATCCATGTCGCCGAGACGATGCGGGTCGGCTCGTGGCTCGAACCCGTGCTCAGCTGGCCCGCACGCTTCGTCGATTCCGACGAGGCACCGCAGTTTTCCGAAACATGAACAATCTCATTCCCGTGTTACCGGCTTCGCTGCCCGCCGGATTATGGACGGCTGTTTACCTCGAGCGGCTCGAAGCCTTAGCAAGAGTTCTCCGATACGGCACTTCAGCCGGGCGTATGATTTGGGGAAGACAGGCGCTTCGGTATGAGATTCGGTATCCCCAGGGGGATTCGATGACGAGGTCTCACAGCTCTCACCTGCGGTCCAGCCGTCTCTGCGGGCCGTGTCCGCGGATCGAGACGGCGGGCTGTGAGAATGTTCCGCCTCATCCGGCGGCTTTCCTTTCGTGCGTCTTCGGGCCGCCCGGCAATCGTCTTCGCGGCTCTCTGTCGACCTTCATCGATCAATTTTGATGTGACGTTTCCTGTTCCGTTGGAGGCGCCGCCATGGCAGGCGAAAGCCCAGGGCTGAACATAGTGGAAGCCGGTGTTCCAGGCCGGATGGCACGCCTCGGTGGAACCTCTCCCGAGGTCGTCGACGCGCTGGACCGGCTCGAGCGGCTGCTCGGCCGGCATGCGGGTTCGCTCGCGGAACCGGTGAAGGCACGACGGGATCTCGCGGACATCCGCGAGGAGGCCGGCCAGCGCGACCGCGATGACGGGCGGCTCGCGGACGCGCTGAGGCGGCTCGCGTCGCGCGTCACCGCGGTCGGCGTGCTGGCCGAGGCCGTACGACAGCTCGGCGTCCATCTGCGCGCCTGACCCGCGGTGCTCAGAACTGGTTGGCCGTGCGCGGGCGCAGGCGCTGCTCCTTCGCCACCGGTGACCACAGCGCGGCGAAGCGCTGCTTGGAGATGGTGGCCTGGTTCGAGAGCTGGCCGCCGCGCTGGTAGTTGGCGTCCGCCTTGGGCCTGCCCTTGCAGCCCTGGGCGCGCTGGGCCCAGCCGAGGTAGGCGCGGTCGACATCGAGTGACAGCTGAATCGACTTGGCCAGGTGGGCGCGCAACTGGGTGCCGTTGGCCAGGGCGTTGACCTTCAGCGCCTGTGCTCGGGCGACCTGCTGCTGCCGCTGTTGCGCGACGCGCTGCATGCCGCCGATGGCCGCCGGAAGCCCTTTGCACCTCTTCGCCGATGCGAGAGCGCGCCCGAGTTCGCCCCGGCTCACCGCACTCTGGTTCAGCAGCGAGTTGACCGCCGTGGCCTGTTGCCGGGCGGCCGGGTCGGCGGCCTTCGCGGTCGACTGCACGGCCGCCGGAGTGCGCTGCCCCTCGGGGTCCTTGTCGCCGCTCGGCCACATCACGAAGGCCACCGCGACCAGGGCCACCGCCACGAGGCCGGCCACCGCGAAGATGAGCGGCCTGCTCGCCCGATCTCGATGCCCCTCCTGGGGATGACCGGGCCCGTCGTGCGGTGGGTAGCCCGGGGCGAGCATCGCCGTGTCGTGATGTGGCATGGGAGCCATGCCGCCGGGCGTCTGCGCTCCCCACGCCGGCGCTCCGTCGGCCTGGGGCTGCCGGCCCCACGGATCCTGGTTCATCGGCTCGGGCTGATGGCCCCACGGATCCTGGTTCATCGGCTCGGGCTGCGGCGTCCAGCGTTCAGGGGCCTCGGGTGGCGGCGGGGCCTCCCGGGGGCCGGCGAACCACGAGTCCGGGACGATGGACTCGGTCGGACCCGTCCCCTGCTGATCCCCGGCACCGGACCAAGAGCCGGGGCCGTCCGGCGCCGGCTGGGCGCTCCATGCCTGCGTGGCGTTGGCGTCCGGCGTCCAGGACTGTGCCGCCGGCGACTGTGCCGCCGGGGACTGCGGGGACTGCGCCGGCGGGCCTTGTCCGGCGGGGTACTGCGAGGACCAGGCCTGTGTGGCATCCGACGGCTCGGCCGGTGGTTGCTGCGCGGTCGGCTGCTGGGCCGGTTGCTGGACGGACCATGCCTGTGTCGCGTCGGGCTCCGACGCCCAGGACGGAGAGGGTTCGGGGTTCTGGGACCAGGACGGCGAGGGCTCGGGGCTCTGGGACCAGGACGGCGTCGGCTCGGGTTCGGGCCCCCACGCCTGCGGGGTGCCGTGGGCTCCGTTGTCCGCGGAGGGGCGCGTCGCCGAAGGCGGTGGCGTCGAGTACCACGGGTCGGCCTCCATGGCCGGTGGACCGCCGGCCGACGCGGACGACACCTGACCGGAGAGGGGCTCGGGCAGCGGCTCGGCCGTGGCCCACGGCCCGGTGCCATTGGGTGCGGGAGCGGGAGCCGACTCGAACTGAGGGGTCCACGACTGCGTGCTCGGCCCGCCGGGCGACCATGCCTCGGCGGCGGGCGCGTTCGCCGGGGCCGGTTCCTGGGACGGTGACCATTGCCGTTCGGGAGAAGCGCCGGGCGCGTTCCCCGAGGCCGGTCCCGGACCCGGAGGCTGCGGCCACGGCTCGGGCGAGCCGTGCGCCGGGGTGCCCGAGGGCGTCGGCTGCGCCTCCGTGGACGGAGTCCAGGGCTGCGAACCGCCGGTCAGCGGAGACTCCGAGGCCCACCGGTCGATCGCGGCGGAATCCGACGTCCACGGCTGCGGGCCGCTCCCGCCGGTGCCCGCCGGGCCGCCCGGCCCGCCGTGGGCCGTTTCGGTCAACGGTGCCGGGTGCCATGCCTCACCGGACGGCTCGGACTGCGCCGGCCCCGCGGGCGGCGCGCCGTCAGAAGACGGGCCTGCCTGCGTCGGCTGCTCCTGTGCCGGAGCATCCGCGGGCCGCTGAGTGACCGGGGCATCGCAACGAACGCATCTGCTCAGCGTCCCAGGCGTGTTCTTACCGCACGTCGGGCACTGCATGTTCTCAGACCTCGCCTTGTCGCCGCTTTTCCTGACAAACTACTGCGTCGCGTGTGTTTTGGGGTTGCTGTTCAGATTGTCCGGCAAATCTCTTCGCTGTCCGATCCTGGCATTGTCGCGGACCCCGCGCGCCCAGCGAACCGACGCGTCGGCGGGCTCACCTGGGACTGTCGGTGCTCCGTGCGAGGGTACGCGGGTGAGTGGTCGGTTGCGGGTCAAGGCGCTCCTTGTACTCGTCGCCCTCGTGTTCGTGGCGCTGGTACCGGTGGCCCTCTTATGGGTGGCGCTGCGCACGGCGGATGAGCCGGCACCCGATGCTCAAGCCGGGCGGGACGCCCGTGCGCACGGGCGCAGCGTACCGCTTCAACGCGGTGACGCGACCCGTGGATCAAGGATCGCGCCATCCGCGGACGCCGTACGAGTACGCGCGGTGCGGGTGGTGGACGGCGACACGCTGGTCGTTCGGGTCGGTGGCCGGTCGATCTCCGTACGCCTGCTCGGCGTCGACGCGCCCGAGCTTCCCCGCGCCGGGCCACCGGTCGCGCCGGACGGGCCGGGCTGCGCGGGGCGCGCGGCGCGCAGCGCGCTGTCCCGCCTGGTTCGTCCGGGCGCGGTGCTCTATGTCATCGCCGACCATGAGCGGCACGACCGGTACGGCCGCAGCCTGCTCTACGTCTGGACCGCCCGCCGTACGTTCGTCAACGCGGCGTTGATCCGTGGTGGCCATGCCCGGGCGCTGGTGATCCCGCCGAACGATCGCTTCGCCGGCGTCTTCCGGGCCGCGGAGGCGGCGGCCCGGCGCGCGCCGGCGGACCGTCCGTTCGCCTGCGCCGGAGCATTCGGATGATTGCCGCCATTGCCGCGAAGCGGCACGGCCAGCGACTAGAGTCGGCCTATCGCCGTATCTGAGTGCCACCCCTCAGACGGCATCCAGACAAAGATCGGGAGCACATGAGCGATCTTCCGCTGCGCGCGCAACTCGCGGTTGCGCTTGGTCGTACGGCTTCACGAATGTCGCGGCTGGCCGGGCGTGGCGACGGTTCGGTGATCGGCGGGCGGATCGGGCTCGCCCTCGACCCTGAGCTGCTCACCCGCCTGGCCCGCGACCGCAATCTCGTCCTCGTCAGCGCCACCAACGGCAAGACGACGACGACCCGGCTGATCGCCTCGGCGATGAGCGGGCTCGGCGAGGTGGCGACCAACGCGTTCGGCGCCAACATGCCGACCGGGCACGTTTCCGCGTTGGCGGCCGCGCCGGGCGCGAGGTACGGCGTGCTCGAATGTGACGAGAAATACGTTCCGATGGTGCTCCGGGAGACCGGCGCCAACGTCGTTCTGCTGATGAACCTGAGCCGCGACCAGATGGACCGCGCGGGCGAGATCTGGCAGCTCGCGGGCAAGTGGCGCAAGGCCCTCGAGGGTGTCGACACTCATGTCGTGGCCAACTGCGACGACCCGCTGGTCACCTGGGGAGCGTCGACCGCCAAGAGCGTCACGTGGGTGGCCGCCGGCCAGCACTGGCGTGATGACTCCTGGTGCTGCCCCGAGTGCGGCGGGCCGCTCGACCGTGACGGTGCGGCGTGGGCCTGCCGTGAGTGCCCGTTCGCCAGGCCCAAGCCCGACTGGATCCTGCACGGCGGCCGGGTCACCGCTCCGGGCGGCCGGACGTACGATCTGTCGCTGCAGCTCCCGGGCCGGGCGAACCGGTCCAACGGGGCGATGGCACTTGCGGTGGTCGCACAGTTCGGCATCCAGCCCGATGCGGCGATGCCGCTCCTCGGCCAGGTGAAGTCGGTCGCCGGTCGCTACACCACAGTTGAGTACCAGGGCCGCCAGATCCGGCTGCTGCTCTCGAAGAACCCCGCCGGCTGGCTGGAGTCGTTCGACGTGCTGGAGCCCGCACCGGGGCCGGTGGCGTTGTCGATCAACGCGCAGGGCCCGGACGGCCGCGACACCTCGTGGCTGTGGGACGTCGACTACCGGGTCTTGCGCGGCCGCCCGGTCTGGGCGACCGGAGAGCGCCGCCTCGACCTCGCGGCTCGCCTCGAGGCCGCCGCCGTCGACTTCGTCGTCATCGACGACATCGAACAGGCCGTGATGGCGGTGCCCCCCGGCAGGCTCGATGTGATCGCCAACTACACCGCCTTCCAGGACATCCGAACGAGGTACGGCCGTGCGCTCTGACCGCATCAAGATCGTCTGGATCTACCCGGACCTGCTCAGCACCTACGGCGACCAGGGCAACTGCATCGTCCTCGAGCGCCGGGCCGCGCTGCGCGGCATCCCCACGCAGACCGTGAACGTGCGCTCGGACGAGGCCGTCCCGGTGGACGGTGACATCTATCTGCTCGGCGGCGGTGAGGACCGGCCGCAGATCCTCGCCGCCCAGCGGCTGCGCGCCGACGGCGGGCTGGCGCGCGCCGCGCAGTACGGCTCGGTCATCTTCGCCGTATGCGCGGGCTACCAGCTGCTGGGCACGGAGTTCGGCGGCGAGGAAGGACAGCCGGTCGAGGGCATCGGGCTGCTCGACATCCGCAGCGGGCGCGGCGAGCGCCGGGCGGTGGGCGAGATCGTGGGCGAGGTCGACTCCGCGCTCGGCATACCCAAGATCACCGGCTTCGAGAACCATCAGGGCGTCACGCACCTGGGTCCCAGCGTCAGGCCGCTGGCCAAGACGGTCGTGGGCGTCGGCAACGGCGACGGCTACGAGGGCGCCTACCGGGATCACACCGTGGGCACGTACATGCACGGTCCGGCGCTGGTGCGCAACCCGGCCCTGGCCGACCTGCTGCTGTGGTGGGCGGTCGGTCAGGAGCTCCAGCCGATCGACGACTCCTGGGCCGGCCGGCTCCGCGAAGAACGCCTCAACTCCGTGCTCACCTGACCCAGACTCGTGATCACGCAGTAGTTCGCGGGAGTGCGTCTTCTAGGTAGAGGCGTCCTTCCCGTCGTCGGCCCCCTACTGTCGTGATCATGCAGTTGTTCGCGGGG
>NZ_JABVEC010000079.1 GCF_014323705.1 Actinomadura alba | reverse complement strand
CCGGGCACCACCGCGGCCGCGCGTTCGGCGAACAGGGTGACGGCATCACAGCGGGCCGCCGCGGGCCCCGGGTCCGGCACCCGCATCGGAGCGATCGCGAGTGTCCGCTCACCGGGGATGTTCAGTGGCTGCCGGCTCGTGGCCAGGATCCGCAGCCCGGATGCCGCCCGCAGCAGCGTCCCGGCGAGCTCGGCGCACTCGTCGACGAGATGCTCACACGTGTCGAGGACGAGCAGCAGCCGCCGGTCCGCGCAGTGGTCGGCCAGCACCTCGACGTGCGGGCGGGTGCTCGTGTCGGTCAGCTTCAGCTGCTCCGACACCTCGTGCGCCAGCAGCCCGGCGTCCTGGAGCGCGGACAGTTCGACCAGCCAGACACCGTCGGGGAACCCTCCGTGCAGCCGGCCGGCGACCCGCAGCGCGATCCGGGTCTTGCCCACGCCGCCCACGCCGGTCAAGGTCACCAGCCGGGACGCCGACAGCATGCGCCTGGCCTCGGCCAGCTCGTGACGCCGTCCGACGAAGCTCGTCATCTCCGCGGGAAGATTCCCGGCCCGGCCCCCCATCGACATGTCCGTCACCATCACCGCCGCCTCCGGTCGGTCACGTCCCCCCAATGCCATGATGAAGGGACGCACTCGCCGCCGCATGTATTCGGGTGAGACAGTGCCGTTGGGGCGATGTCGCGCCACGGAATTTCACACAATTAAGCGCATGACAGGTGCTATTTAACGAGTTACCAGTCTGTTCGACGACTTGATCTTCTTGCTGCTCTTGACCTTCTTCTTCGACTTCTTCTTGTCCGAACCCGATTCCCACTCGTACCCAGGGGTGTTCCGCTCGCAGTAGCTGTCGGCGACGCGGGTGTCCGTCGCATCGTGCTCGCACCACCGGTCACTGGAACAGGCGGTCAGCCCCGCGCCGACGAGTACCGCGATCACGGCCACCGCCGGAAGCCTTCGCATCTTTCGCATGATCAACCTCCACACAGGCGGGCCCGAATTCCCTCGGGCCCGGAGTCCGTGACTCTGACGCATGACGTTCTCATCCGGTTCAATATGACGTACGGCACAAGTCCCGGTATGGCATTACGTCGATCGCGCCCTCCGCCCATTGAGCGCCGCCGATCACTACGGTGACATCGATCACGTTGAAGACCGCCATGACGGGAGAGTGACGCATGCGAAGGGCGGTGTCCGTGGCGGTGACCGGCAGCGCCTTGCTGGCCGGGATCGGCATCCAGCCCGCCGGCGCGACGGCGGCGGAAGTCTGCACGTCGGCGTCCGACGAGGCGACCGGCGAGGCGACCGCACGGCGTCTCGGCGACGACATCCGAAACGCGCTGCGCGGGCGGTACGGCACGATCTCGATCGCCGTCAACGACCGCGAGCTGGGGATCAGGTGCCGGGTCGGCGCCGGACGGCACTACGACTCCGCCAGCGTCGTGAAGGTGACCATCCTCGGCGCCCTGCTCCGCCATGCCATCGAACAGGGCCGGCTGCTGACCGCTCGCGAGGACGCGCTGGCCACCAAGATGATCACTAGGTCGGACAACGACGCGGCCTCCGCACTGTGGAGGCGGCTCGGGCGCACGCGGCTCCAGCGCTTCCTCGACCTCGCCGGGATGACCCGTACCGTCCTCGCGGCGGACGGGCACTGGGGGCTCACGCAGATCACCGCAGCCGACCAGATGCGGTTGCTCGGCAGGTTCACCAGGCGCAACCCCGTGCTGACCGACCGGTCGCGCGAGTACGGGTTGACGCTGATGAACGCCGTGGTCCCATCCCAGCGATGGGGCGTGCCGGCCGGCGCCCCCGCCGGGGTGACCGTGTACGTGAAGAACGGCTGGCTGCCGCGCTCCACCCACGGCTGGCGGGTGCACAGCATCGGCGGCTTCGACGACGGCGGGCTCGGCTACCGGATCGTCGTGCTCACCCACGACAACCCGTCCATGGCCTACGGCGTCAAGACCATCGAGTTGGTCGCCCAGGCGGTGCACCGCGCTCTCAACCCCGGCCAACGGGCCGTTGTGCGGGAGAGCACCCCCGACCCGACCTGGGAGATACCCGACGAGCGGATCCCCGGCCTGCCCTGACCCGCGATACTGGGCACATGGTCAACGAGGAACGCTGGAAGGCACGGTTTCGCGCGGCGCGGGTGAGCCTGCCCGGCTGGGCGCTCGACGCACCGCATCGCAGCACCTACCGCTCCAACGCCACCGGCACCTGGGAGATCTACGCCTGGGACCGCGCGACCGGCACCCGCCGGCAGGTCACCGACCGGGCCAACGGCACCTGGATGGGCGCGGTCGAGGTGAGCGGCGACTGGATCTGGTGGTTCGCCGACACCGACGGCGACGAGTTCGGCGTCTGGATGCGGCAGCCGTTCGAGGGCGGCACCGACGAGGTCGCCGCGCCCGCCCTGCCCGCTTCGTACCCCGCCGGCCTGGCCATCGGCTCGAGCGGTCTCGCCGTCATCGGCCGTACGGGTGAGCACGGCACCAGCATCCACCTGTGCCGCCCCGGCGCGGAGCCGGAGACCGTCTACGAGCACCGCGAGGACGCGCACCTCGTCGGCCTGTCCCGCGACGAGACGCTTCTCGCGATCAACCACAGCGAGCACGGCGACAGCCGGCACATGGCGCTCCGGGTGGTCCGGCCGGACGGCTCGACCGTCGGCGATCTGTGGGACGGCGAGGGCAAGGGCGTCTACGGGGCCGGTTTCGCCCCGGTGCACGGAGACCCCCGCCTCCTGGTCCAGCACGAGCGGCGCGGACGCCCCGAGCCGCTCCTCTGGAACCCGGTCGACGGGTCTGAACGCGAGATCGTCCTCGACCTGCCCGGTGAGATCGACGCCGACTGGTTCCAAGACGCCTCCGCGCTGCTGATCTCGCACTCCCACGAGGCGCGCGACGAGCTGTACCGCTACGACCTGGCCGACGGGAGCCTGGAGCGCATCGAGACCCCGCGCGGCGTCATCGGCGGGGCCACCGCCCGGCCCGACGGCACCGTCGAGTTCTCCTGGACCAACGCCGCCGAGCCGCCGGTCATCAAGTCGACGTCCGGCGCGGTCGTTCTGACTCCGCCCGGCCCACCGCCGCCCGGCTCGGTACCGGTCACCGACGCCTGGGTGGACGGCCCCGGCGGGCGCGTCCACGCGCTCGTCTCGACCCCTCCGGGCGAGGGACCGTACCCGACCGTCTTCGACATCCACGGCGGCCCCACCGCGCAGGACACCGACTCCTTCTCCCCGCCCGCCGCCGCATGGATCGACCACGGGTTCGCGGTCGTCCAGGTCAACTACCGGGGTTCCACCGGCTACGGCTCCGAGTGGCGCGACGCCATCGAGGGCCGCGTCGGGCTGACCGAGCTCGAGGACATCAAGGCGGTCCGCGACTGGGCGGTCGCCTCCGGGCTCGCCGACCCGGACGCGCTCGTGCTGACCGGCGGCTCGTGGGGCGGATTCCTCACCCTGCTCGGCCTCGGCACGCAGCCGGAGGACTGGACCGTCGGCGTCGCCGCGGTGCCGGTGGCCGACTACTTCGCCGCGTACGAGGACGAGATGGAGGGCCTGCAGGCCTTCGACCGGTCGCTGTTCGGCGGCTCGCCCACCGAAGTGCCCGAGCGCTACCGCGAGTCGTCGCCGCTGACGTACGTCGAGAAAGTCCGCGCCCCGGTGCTGATCCTCGCCGGCGAGAACGACCCCCGCTGCCCCATCCGGCAGATCGACAACTACCTGAA
>NZ_JABVEC010000078.1 GCF_014323705.1 Actinomadura alba | reverse complement strand
CAACGAGTACCGAGCGACGGCCGGGCCACGGGGGCATGGCCTGACTCCGGCGCCTTCCCGGGAGTTCCATCCCGGGATGGTGTGGACGTGCCGTTCGCGCTCGGCACGTCCACGTCTTCAGACCCACGAGATCCCCAAGGGTCACCGCCCGTCCGTCGTGCTGGAGGCCGTGGTCTGTTCCAGGCGCTCTTTGTGCGCCTGGAGGTCGAGGAACCCGGCGGCGAGAGCCTCGGGCGGGATGGCGTCGTCGAGGGCTTGGCCGGGGTCGGTGTACATCGGCCGGACATGGGTCCACGCGGACGGCGGAGGGATCAGCTTCTCAGCGCATCATGGAGCTGGCGGGCTTCGGGCTGATCAGGCCAACGGTTACGGAGTCGCTGGTCCAAGTCCGTCAGTTCACGTCGGATGCGTGCTGAGCCCGTCTGATGCGCGGCTTCCAAGGCATCAGTCCCCAAACGAGCGGCCTGCACGGGGTCGGCGTCCGAACCATAAGTCAACGTCACGGCCAGCTTGGCCGTGAGATGCCCGCGATCGCGGACTACGTCGACTGGGGTCGCGGCGATCTTTCGTTCCAGGATGCCGATCGCGCGGACGCCCCAAGCGCGATCATCTCCGGCTCCGGAGCGCACTCCGACCCCGGCGTCGCGCTCTCGCGAGCAATCACCGAAGCAGTCCAGTCCAGGCTCACCCACATCTCCGGCGCCCGCGACGACATCACATCCCTCATCTACGCACCCGGCCACTACCGCCCACCTGCGCCGGCCAGTCAACCGGCACCGTGGCCACAGATCATCGGCCGGTACAACTGCGAGCACCCAACGGATACCGGTGAAGCCAGCTGGCTGGCGACCCGGATCAGCGAGGTCACCGGTTGGGAGCCGCGGGTCGTCGACCTCACCCACGGCCCGCATCAGCGGCAAGAGTTCGCCGTCGTCAAGGTCGCCGCACCAGGCCTGATCTACTCCGCCCGGCACGTCATCCCCCGCCACGGCGACACAGGAACCGAGACCACTGGAGGACGAGCGACATGATCGACCACCGGCCCTCCAACGCCCTGCACGTGTACGCGGGGCCCACCCTCGACGCCGACACCATCCACGCCCTGGCACCCGAGGCGATCGTGCAGCCTCCCGCCCAGCATGGCGATCTGCTCCGCCTCACACCGTCCCCAGGCGACACCGTGCTGCTAATCGACGGGTTGTGGCACCAGGTCCCGCCGGTCCGCCACAAGGAGATTCTCGAGCTGCTGCATCGCGGTACCCGGGTGGTCGGCGCGGCCAGCATGGGCGCGCTGCGGGCCGCCGAGCTCGCGCCGTACGGGATGATCGGCGTCGGCTGGGTCTACCAGCAGTACGCGACCGGCCGGATCGAAGCCGACGACGAAGTCGCTCTGGTCCACACCCCGGACGGTCGGCCGCTGTCGACCGCACTGGTCTGCCTGCGCTACGCCCTCCAGCACGCCGCCGACACCGCCGTCATCACCAAGGCCGACGCCGAGCGGCTACTTGAGCTGGCCCGCGCCATGCCGTTCCACCGACGCAGCTGGGCCGCTCTCGGCCACGCCGCCGCACAAGCTGGGCTCGCCGCGGCTCACCGGCACGTCGTCACCTGGCTCGGCACGAGCGTCTCCCCGGATGCCGCCGATATCAAAGCGGCCGACGCGAGACTCGCGATTCTCCTAGCCTCGGTCGGCAAGCTTCCGGCGGCCACCGCGGCCGGCAACTGGCAACACGAGCCGTGGCGGACCTCGCATCTGCGCCGCTGGATCGCGACCTACCGGCCCGTCTCCACCATCGACGACGCCCAGGTGCCGCTCCTGCCCGCCCTCCAGTACGCCCAGCTCTACGATCCCCGCTTTCCGGCCTGCTGGCGACGCCGCGTCCTTGCATGGATCGCCGGGCGACCCGAGACGACACCGACCGATGTCCTCGAGGACCAAGCGCTCGCCGCCGCCCGTGACCGTGGCCTTCACCTGGGGGCGCTGGCCCCCGCTCAAGTGGAGCACTGGGCCACCCCCACCGAGATCATCACTCTTTGCCAGCGGGAGTTGCTGCTGCGCATCCTCATCCGCTCGGCGCGCCTGGACCCCACCGCCAGCGTCTGGCCCGAAACCCCCGCCGACGCTAACGGCCTCCTCGACCTCACCGATTGCGCCCGCGTGGCTGCCACTGCCTGGCGCGTCAACCGGGCAGTCGAGGCGTCCGGGCCAGGCCGGACCATCGGCCACCTGGACCCCGACCGGATCCGCACCCAACTGGCCCGGCACTGGGGCCTGATCGCTGAGCCCGTCGACTCGCGGGAACTGACGGCAGCCGCCCGCGACCGAGGCATCCTCAGCGGCGAAGCCGCAGTGACTCAGGCGCGCCCCTTCTACCTCGCCACCCGAACAGCGCCGGCCGTGCCCGCAGCTTCAGCCCAGGCGTGACATCCGCTCGTATGGCCGGGTCCCGGCCGGCTACGAGCGCGCCAACGCCTTACCCGCGGCCACCGGATCGCCGGCTTGAACGGCGGCCGGACTGAGATCGGGCGCGGGAAGCCGCATC
Organism: Actinomadura alba; assembly: GCF_014323705.1. GTDB lineage: Bacteria > Actinomycetota > Actinomycetes > Streptosporangiales > Streptosporangiaceae > Actinomadura_C > Actinomadura_C alba. Next base: position 1,851 of record NZ_JABVEC010000078.1, on the reverse strand, counting down.
GCGCGGACCCCGGCATTGAGCAGGGGCAAGAAAGCGACGGCCAGGATCACCACGGCGCATCCCGCCAAGGCCGAGATCACCCCGACCGCGTGCTCCAGCGGGCCGGCAACCAGGTAGCCGACCGGGATCGGGAGCTGCTGGCCGAGCAGACTGTATGAGGACGTCCTGGCCTGCATCTCCAACGGCACCTCACGCTGTTGGAAGGTCGCGAAGGTGTTGATGCTGACGTCCAGACCGACGCCGGTGACGAACGTGGCCGCGACCAGCATCGGTAGCGGTGCCTGAACGACGAGTGCTACAAGCGGCAGCGCCAATGACGCCGTTGCCGTACACGCCACCAGCGCTACCCGCTGCGGCCGCAGCAACAATACGACTACCGACCCAGTGATCAGCCCGCCTGCGAACCCGCCGACGACGAGTCCCCACGAAGCCGCCCCGCCCAGATGCCGCTCAGAGTAGAGGGGGCCGAGTACCTGGTAGCCGATCAGCCAGGGCGTGCAGCATGCCGCGGACTGCGCCACCATGATCCACAACCAGTGGCGCGACCAGAAGTCCGACCAGCCCTCCCGCAGCGCCCCGAGCATGTCCTTGCTCTTGATCGGTGTCAGCGGCACCCTCAACCTGCTCAACATCCAGGCTGCGGCAAAGAACGTCAGAGCGTTGTAGCCGATGGCGGCCTCCGCGCCGGCCGTCGCGATGATGCCGCCCGCTGCGGCTGGGGCGAGGACCTTCACCACGTTCTGGGCCAATCGCATGAGAGCGTTGGCCTCACGGAGGGTGTCGGGGTCGACAAGTTGCCGGACCATGCCCTGAGCGGCCGGGCCGAAGAACGCTCCCACCCCACCAGAGATCACCGCCGAAACGAACAGCTGCCACAGCGCTCCATGCCCAGCGACGAGCAACACCACGACAACGGTCTGGTTGACACCGGAGATCATGTGCGCGACGACCATGATCCGGCCCCGCGGGTTCCGGTCGGCCACCGCGCCGCCGATCAGCATCAAGATCATCTGGGGGATCATGCTCGCCGCGAGAACGCCCCCGAGGGCGCCCGCGCCACCACCGAGCTGAAGCACGGCGAACGCCAGCGCGAGCGGGGCCGCCGACGAACCGGTCTGGGACACCATGCGTGCCGCCAGGTAGCGGCGGAAGACCGGGAACGTCCGCAACGGCGCGGTCGCCAATGTAACGCGACTCCTCAACCCTGCCCGACCCACGGTACCCCTCAATGTATTTGCTCACCCTCAGCCGCAAAAGTGCTCAGCTTGCAACGGGCTCACACTAGGAGTCGCCAACATCACCAAGCGGGCATCGATCAATCTCGACCTGGCTGCCGCATACCCACCAGATCGGCGGTTCGGGCATGCGAAGGTCGCAGGGGACGGAGTCGCCATCGCCGGTCATGCGCCAGCAGTTGAGCGGACACTCGTGCACGCCGACACCTCGAACGTCCAACCTCGCCTGGCCGGGTCGTCCTCTGCCCTGCGGGTACCGCCCGGCAGAAGACCGAACGTACAACGAGAGGACGCTGACGTCTGCAGGCGGTGGAGGGGCTCGGAGCCTGTATGCGAGACGCCAGCGCCCCGTCCCATGGCGGCGCCACCCGGCCGCTACCTGCGGACCTGTCCAGTGGCCGAAGTCAGCGTCGATGTCGCCCGAGAACGCGACCGCTGGCGGCACCCCGCTCGGTTCAGGCACCTACGCTCAGATCTTGATCCCACTGTTGTGCCGACGGGCTCACCGTCGAGTGAATCGCTTGGGCGGACACCGCGTCCAGCAGATCGGCCCTTCGCGAGTCTCCACTGGCTGCCGCTGCATCCAGCAGGCATCGGCGGCAGAAGCCGAAGGCTC
>NZ_JABVEC010000077.1 GCF_014323705.1 Actinomadura alba | reverse complement strand
TTGTGTCCGGCGGCGTCCTACTCTCCCACACGGTCTCCCGTGCAGTACCATCGGCGCTGGAGGGCTTAACTTCCGGGTTCGGGATGGGACCGGGTGTTTCCCCACCGCTATAGCCACCGAAACGCTTAGCGACACCTACCCACCGCGTTCATCTGCGGGGTGTGGTGTCAAGCTCTTCAGTTATCAACAAAACCCCGTTGGGCCAACCGGGCCTTCGGGGTGCGTGTTTGTGTTCTGAGAACCGCACAGGGACGCGAGCAACAAGACTCTTTTTTGTACGCTTCAACACAGGTGTTGGGTGTGTTCAAGCCACTCGGCCTATTAGTACCAGTCAACTCCACACCTTACGATGCTTCCATATCTGGCCTATCAACCCAGTGGTCTAGCTGGGGGCCTTACCCCCTCCGAAGAGGGGAGGGAGACCTCATCTTGAGGAAGGCTTCCCGCTTAGATGCTTTCAGCGGTTATCCCGTCCGAACGTAGCCAACCAGCCGTGCCCTTGGCAGGACAACTGGCACACCAGAGGTTCGTCCGTCCCGGTCCTCTCGTACTAGGGACAGATCCTCTCAAGTCTCCTACGCGCGCAGCGGATAGGGACCGAACTGTCTCGCGACGTTCTAAACCCAGCTCGCGTGCCGCTTTAATGGGCGAACAGCCCAACCCTTGGGACCTACTCCAGCCCCAGGATGCGACGAGCCGACATCGAGGTGCCAAACCATCCCGTCGATATGGACTCTTGGGGAAGATCAGCCTGTTATCCCCGGGGTACCTTTTAGCCGTTGAGCGACGGCGCTTCCACATGCCACCGCCGGATCACTAGGCCCTGCTTTCGCACCTGCTCGACATGTCTGTCTCACAGTCAAGCTCCCTTGTGCCCTTGCACTCAACACCTGATTGCCAACCAGGCTGAGGGAACCTTTGGGCGCCTCCGTTACCTTTTAGGAGGCAACCGCCCCAGTTAAACTACCCACCAGGCACTGTCCCCGACCCAGATCATGGGCCCGGGTTAGAAGCCCGAAACGACCAGAGTGGTATTTCACCAATGACTCCACCCCAACTGGCGTTGAGGTTTCACAGTCTCCCACCTATCCTACACAAGACGCTCCAAACGCCAATGCCAAGCTATAGTGAAGGTCCCGGGGTCTTTCCGTCCTGCTGCGCGTAACGAGCATCTTTACTCGTAATGCAATTTCGCCGGGCCTGTGGTTGAGACAGTGGGGAAGTCGTTACGCCATTCGTGCAGGTCGGAACTTACCCGACAAGGAATTTCGCTACCTTAGGATGGTTATAGTTACCACCGCCGTTTACCGGCGCTTAGATTCTCAGCCTCGAAACCCAAAGGGTCCCTAACCGGTCCTCTTAACGTTCCGGCACCGGGCAGGCGTCAGTCCGTATACAGCGTCTTACGACTTCGCACGGACCTGTGTTTTTAGTAAACAGTCGCTTCCCCCTGGTATCTGCGACCACCCCCAGCTCACACAGCAAGTGCGCTCACCAGGAATGGCCCCCCTTCTCCCAAAGTTACGGGGGCAATTTGCCGAGTTCCTTAACCACAGTTCACCCGATCGCCTTAGTATTCTCTACCTGACCACCTGAGTCGGTTTGGGGTACGGGCCGCAATCACACTCACTAGAGGCTTTTCTCGGCAGCATGGGATCACTCACTTCACCTAAAACGGCTCGGCATCACACCTCAGGCTTAAAGCACCACGGATTTACCTATGATGCGCCCTACGTGCTTACCCCAGGACAACCATCGCCTGGGCTGAGCTACCCTCCTGCGTCACCCCATCGCTTGCCTACTACCACCTCAGGCCGACCACGCCACCACAGCGACCTCCGAAGAGGAACACCACAGCTTAACGATCTTAGTATCAGCAGGTTCAGCATGGGCGCATGATCACGGGTACGGGAATATCAACCCGTTGTCCATCGACTACGCCTGTCGGCCTCGCCTTAGGTCCCGACTTACCCTGGGCGGATTAGCCTGGCCCAGGAACCCTTGGTCATCCGGCGGCAGGGTTTCTCACCCTGCATTCGCTACTCATGCCTGCATTCTCACTCGTGTGGCCTCCACAACTAGCTCACGCTGCTGCTTCACCGCCCACACGACGCTCCCCTACCCACCCCAACCCCTGGACACCACAAGTGATGCCTGGGTAATGCTGGGATGCCACGGCTTCGGCGGTGTGCTTGAGCCCCGCTACATTATCGGCGCGGAATCACTTGACCAGTGAGCTATTACGCACTCTTTCAAGGATGGCTGCTTCTAAGCCAACCTCCTGGTTGTCATCGCAACTCCACATCCTTTCCCACTTAGCACACGCTTAGGGGCCTTAGCCGATGATCTGGGCTGTTTCCCTCTCGACTACGAAGCTTATCCCCCGCAGTCTCACTGCCACGCTTCACTTACCGGCATTCGGAGTTTGGCTGACTTCAGTAAGCTTGTAGGCCCCCTAGGCCATCCAGTAGCTCTACCTCCGGCAAGAAACACGCAACGCTGCACCTAAATGCATTTCGGGGAGAACCAGCTATCACGGAGTTTGATTGGCCTTTCACCCCTAACCACAGGTCATCCCCCAGGTTTTCAACCCTGGTGGGTTCGGGCCTCCACACCGTCTTACCGGCGCTTCACCCTGCCCATGGCTAGATCACTCCGCTTCGGGTCTACAGCATGCGACTCCGGGCGCCCTATTCAGACTCGCTTTCGCTACGGCTACCCCACACGGGTTAACCTCGCCACACACCATAACTCGCAGGCTCATTCTTCAAAAGGCACGCAGTCACATCACACAACACAAAGTGTTGCTAGCTCCCACGGCTTGTAGGCACACGGTTTCAGGTACTATTTCACGACCCCTCACCGGGGCACTTTTCACCTTTCCCTCACGGTACTGGTCCGCTATCGGTCATCAGGAAGTATTTAGGCTTACCAGGTGGTCCTGGCAGATTCACACGAGATTTCACGGGCCCCGTGCTACTCGGGAACAATCCAAAGGAGTCACATGCGTTTCGCCTACCGGACTCTCACCGTCTACGGTCGGCCTTCCCAGACCATTCGACTACACACGTGATTTCTTACTCCCCGCCCAAACGGCAGCTCAGGCAAGAACCGTCCCACAACCCCGCACACGCAACACCTGCCGGCTATCACACGTGCACGGTTTAGCCTCATCCCCTTTCGCTCACCACTACTCAGGGAATCACAATTGTTTTCTCTTCCTGCGGGTACTGAGATGTTTCACTTCCCCGCGTTCCCACCAACCGCCCTATACATTCAGACGGCGGCGACACCCCATGACGAGTGCCAGGTTACCCCATTCGGAAATCCCCGGATCAAAGTCTGGTTGCCGACTCCCCGAGGCATATCGCAGGCTCCCACGTCCTTCATCGGCTCCTGATGCCAAGGCATCCACCGTGTGCCCTTAAAAACTTGAACACTAAAGCGACAAAAAAGATGCTCGCGTCCACTGTGCAGTTCTCAAAAAACAACCAGCACCCCCACCAACCCACCCCAACCGAGGCAGAGCCAGCAGAAAGCCCGGACAAACCAAGAAAACCAACACCCTCCCCCGAACACCCACTCCCGCCCTCGTCACAAACCAAGGAACAAAGAATGAACATCCAGGAAAGGGGCCCGTTTCCTCAGGACCCAACAGCGTGTCCAGCAGCTCGTGCACCCGCCACCGCCGTTCCCACTCCCCCACCGACCACAAGGATCAGAAGAGGCGGTACTAACCGGGACGTGTCCCACGTCCTGCTGAGTAGCCAGTGCTCCACCTATGAGCAACCCGCTCACGAGACATTCGCTCGTGGAAACAGGTGCAGACCACACCATCCCCCAAGAGGGACGTGGTGGCCAGCGTGATGCTCCTTAGAAAGGAGGTGATCCAGCCGCACCTTCCGGTACGGCTACCTTGTTACGACTTCGTCCTAATCGCCGGCCCCACCTTCGACCGCTCCCCCCACAAGTGGTTGGGCCACGGGCTTCGGGTGTTGCCGACTTTCATGACGTGACGGGCGGTGTGTACAAGGCCCGGGAACGTATTCACCGCAGCGTTGCTGATCTGCGATTACTAGCGACTCCGACTTCATGGGGTCGAGTTGCAGACCCCAATCCGAACTGAGACCGGCTTTAAGGGATTCGCTCCACCTCACGGCATCGCAACCCTCTGTACCGGCCATTGTAGCATGTTTGCAGCCCAAGACATAAGGGGCATGATGACTTGACGTCATCCCCACCTTCCTCCGAGTTGACCCCGGCAGTCTCCCATGAGTCCCCACCATCACGTGCTGGCAACATGGAACGAGGGTTGCGCTCGTTGCGGGACTTAACCCAACATCTCACGACACGAGCTGACGACAGCCATGCACCACCTGTCACCGGCCCAAAAGGACCCCACATCTCTGCAGGTTTTCCGGCAATGTCAAGCCTTGGTAAGGTTCTTCGCGTTGCGTCGAATTAAGCAACATGCTCCGCCGCTTGTGCGGGCCCCCGTCAATTCCTTTGAGTTTTAGCCTTGCGGCCGTACTCCCCAGGCGGGGCGCTTAATGCGTTAGCTGCGGCACGGAATCCGTGGAAGAATCCCACACCTAGCGCCCAACGTTTACGGCGTGGACTACCAGGGTATCTAATCCTGTTCGCTCCCCACGCTTTCGCTCCTCAGCGTCAGTACAGGCCCAGAGAACCGCCTTCGCCACCGGTGTTCCTCCCGATATCTGCGCATTTCACCGCTACACCGGGAATTCCATTCTCCCCTACCTGCCTCTAGCCTGCCCGTATCCACCGCAGACCCGGAGTTAAGCCCCGGGCTTTCACGACGGACGCGACAGGCCGCCTACGAGCTCTTTACGCCCAATAATTCCGGACAACGCTTGCGCCCTACGTATTACCGCGGCTGCTGGCACGTAGTTAGCCGGCGCTTCTTCTGCACCTACCGTCACCCCGGCGAATACCGGAACTTCGTGGATGCTGAAAGAGGTTTACAACCCGAAGGCCTTCATCCCCCACGCGGCGTCGCTGCGTCAGGCTTCCGCCCATTGCGCAATA
>NZ_JABVEC010000076.1 GCF_014323705.1 Actinomadura alba | reverse complement strand
CGTGGCGACCCGGTACGACAAAAGAGAACGCATCTACCAGGGCACCATCGACGTCGCCTCGATCCGGATCTGGCTCCGCGACCCAGTCACCTGATCCACAGGACACTGCCTAGGACGGGTGTGTTGATCGAGCTCCAGTACCGCTCCACGAACAGCCCCGGTTCACCGGCCACCTCGAGGTCGTGCCGCTGCAGCGGCAGGGATTCCGCCTTGCCGGTGGCCACCACCCGTTCCAGCGAAGCACGCAAGACCCTTACCCCACGCGCGTTGGGATCGTTGTGAGCCTCTGGATTGGCAGGGAAGGCGGTAAAGATGGGTTGGCCGAGCATATCCGTCCGGCTTCGCCCGGTCGCCTTCAGGTAGGAATTGTTCGCCGCCACGATGACCAAGTCCGGCGTCAACACCACCAATGGGGCCAGCATGGCGTTGAACACCGGCTCGTAATCGAACTTCGAATCCGTCACCTGCACCCCCCAGAATCCGTCACCTGCACCCCCATATGCCCAGGTTAGCGCCGAGACCGACGCCCCCACGCGCAGGCACCTCGACCACGACATGCCACTCATCGACGTCGCACCGCTGAAGGACGATGCCGGGCAGCCACGCCCACGCACGGCGACCGTCATCGGTGGCGGGTAGCAGGTAGCGGACGAGAACAGGGATGTCCTCGGGAAAACGGGTCACTGTTGATCTTGCTTTCTGAGCTGGTCGTAGGTGAGACCTCCTTGGGATGTTGGGGGAAGTCCCTCGACGCGGTCTCACAGGTCTCTGACCAGGTCGTATGTTGCGCCCGGCGCGGGATGCGCGCCCCGGTGCTGGCCGTGGGTGACGGCGCGCTGGGGTTCTGGGGCGCGCTACGCGAGGTGTTCCCCCAAACCCGCGAACAGCGCTGTTGGTTCCACGAGATCGCCAACATCCTCGGGTCGCTGCCCAAGTCCGCGCATCCTGGCGCGAAGAAGGCCCTGGCCGAGATCTGGAACGCTGAGGACCAGGATCACGCGGTGAAGGCGGCCCGGGCCTTCGCCGACGCCTACGGCGCCAAGCACCCCAAGGCCGTCGCCAAGGTCACCGACGACATCGACGAGCTGCTGGCCTTCTACGCCTTCCCGGCCGAACACTGGATCCACCTGCGTACGACCAACCCCATCGAGAGCACCTTTGCGACGGTCAGGCACCGGACCAAGGTCACCAAAGGGCCCGGCTCCCGCGCCGCCGGGCTGGCCATGCCGTTCAAGCTCATCGAGTCGGCCCAGGCCCGCTGGCGGGCCGTGAACGCACCCCACCTGGTCGCACTCGTCCGCACAGGGGCAACGTTCGTGGGCGGCAAGCTCGTCGAACGACCCGACGACAAGGCCTCACCCGAAGCAGCCTAAAGATCTTGATCCACAGATCTTGACTATTTGCTCCACCCACAGCGAAACCCCAGATCAAGCCCTGTGACACGATTTCGGCACCCACACGGCGACGGACCGTCGTCAGACCGGCCGAAACAGGGCAACTGAGACGAGCGCGACCGTAGAGACGACGGAGGGCCGGTCCCTGATGGGGCCGGCCCTCCCGTTTACGAGTAGCTACGGGGCCAGCACGGCGGTCCGACGCAGGACCACACCGCGGCCGGCCGCAGCGCTGCTCATCGACCCCGTCAGTCCGCGGGCGGGCGTGTCCGGAGCGCGTTTGAGCGTCACCTTCGAGGCTTGGGTGCCGGTGACGGCCGATGCCGGGTGGGTCTTGAAGGCGTCGACGATCATGTAGTCGCCCGACTTCATGATCCCGGTGATCGTGTGCAGACCGGGCTCGAGGCCGGTGATCGAGAGGACCGTCTTCTGGTACACGCGGCTGGAGTTGTAGAACGACAGCGTCCTGTAGAACTCACCGTCGAGGATGAGGTCGACATCGCCCTCGTCGGTGTTGACCTGCGAGATTATGTCAAGGCCCGTGCCGTTGAAGCTGAGCTCCCAGGTGTCGCCGATGTCCTGGGTGGCATCGATGTCATCGAGATAGGAACTCGCACCGCCTCGACTCGCGTCTCTCCACAGCCAGTGCTCGCGCGCGCCTGCGCCGCTGTTCGTGTACACGACCCCAGAGGTGTTGTTGAGCTGCTCGGGAGTCGCGATCTTGGTCATGCTCACCGTGACGTCGGTCGAGGCTCGTCGTACCCCGAGGGTGATCGGGGCACCGGCCGGCAGCGCGTTGTAGGCCTGCCAGAAGGTGTTGCGATCCTCAGTGACCTCCTCGCCGTTGATCGTGCGGACGAGGTCGCCGCTGAGCAACCCGGCCTCGGCGGCATAGCTGCCGGCGGGCACCGTCGCGAACTTGAGCCCCTTGAAGTCGTTGATCGCGTACGACGACTGCTCAGCCTCGGTGGTGATGTTGGTGACGTCGGCACCCATCAACTTCTCGACGACCTTCCTGCGGGCGAGCTCGATCGGGTCTGGTTCGTCATCGCCAGTCGGCAGCACCGCCTCAGGGGGCAGCGCGCCGCCGGGCGCGCCGAACCCGGCCATGGGGATGTTCCGAAAACCGAGTGCCAGCGCAGGCGAGTCCTCGACCAGCGTGAAGTCGTAGTTGTCTGTGGGGTCGGGATTCGTGAACCTCGGATCCCCGACCGCCGAGTCCCGGTCCATGCCCGCGCGATACCAGCTCGTATTGGTGTTGATCGTCCTGCCGTCGACTGAGAGCTTCTCGACACCCGTCCCGCTCGGCCTGATGTCGATCGGAGAGCCGGCGTTCCAGAACAGGTTCTTCCCGATCGTGTACGCCGCGCGGGCCGGATCGTTCAGCACGTTGTCGTAGGGCCTCGAGCCCAGCGTGACGTTCCGCTCGATGACATCGCCGCCCGGCATGTAGCTCACCTGCTCGAAGGTGCTGCCGTCGAGGATCAGGTTGTTGTGCATGGTGCGTTCGAAGCCGTCGCGGAGTTTCACCCCTCCCCTGAGCAGCACGTTGTTGGTGATCACGAAGTTCGACGAGCCGTCGTCGAGGTCGATGGCCCAGTCGCCGTCGTGCCAGAACCTGTTGTGATCGATGGTGATGGGCTTGACGACGTCGAGATGCATCAGCGCACGCGCCTGGTCGGTCGTGAGCTCTCCGCCGGTGTTGCCCTGGAAGGTGACGTCCTGGGCCAGACTGGCAAAACGGTTGCTGCTGGCGCCGGTGCGCCAGAAGCGGCTGCGTCCCCAGGAGTTGATCGAGCCGTTGTCACCCGTCTCGCGGACACAGTCGAAGATGTCGTTGTCCTGGATCAGATGACCGCCCCAGGTGTTGTCGGAGAAGTTGAGGCAAGCCCGCGGGCTGTCGGACAGCGAGTTGCCCCTGACGGTGACATCGAGGGCCATCGAGATGTTGACCGAGGAGGTCTGCTTCTCGTGCCGACCGTTGTTCCTCATGTCATTGCCCTCGATGAGGATGTCCCGGGGATAGTCCTTGGTCTTCGGCCCGCTCCCCAGATCGGTGATCCGGGGGGTGGTGAAGTAGTTGCCGGCATAGTCGCGGACTGCGGTGGGAGAGCCGACCACTTGCACGTCGGTCGCTCCGTTGGAGGCGAACCTGCTGAACGTGACGTGGTTGCGCTCGTTGTAGCCGTCCATGAAGATCCCATTGCCGCCGAGATCTTCGAAGGTCGACTTCGTGATCGTTATGTCCCGCGCGTTCTTCAGGTACGCCGCACCCTTGCGGACCACCGACCAGTCACCGCGCGAGAGGCCCTCGAAGGTGTTGTTGAAGAGGGTCCGGTGAGTCCGCTCGAAATGAAGGTTCTCCAGCGTGATGTCATGGATCGGCCCCGTGGGCGAGGTTCCCGTCAGGCTGATGAGTTGGTCGAGCTCCCCTGTCTCGATTGTCGCCGTGGCGAGGTCCACACCGGCGGAGGGCATGAGGTAGAGCTTGTTCCTCGTCCGGTCGAGGTACCACTCACCTGCGACGTCGAGTTCCTCGCGGATGTTCTCCACCAGGACGGCGTCTCGCTTGAGAGGAAGCGCGCTGTCGCCGCAGTCTTGCGGACGGTTGTTGTCACCGACGAAACGCAGCCCGAGCTCGTCGTCGACGCGGCCGGTGATGGTGAAGGAGACGCTGCCCCAGTCATGGCAGTGCATCGCCCTGACGAAGCCGGTGGTGGGGTCCTGCCAGCCGGCTGAGCGAGTGTTGAGGGTGCTCAGCGTCGTCGTGCCCTCGAGCCGAGGCGCGGACTCGTCGTAGTTGGGATAGCGAGCCATGACCTGCCGCTCGTCGTTGACGAACAACTCATCGAAGTCAACACCCGCTGGGACGTCGGTCACCATGATGGTCGGGTCTGCGACCGTGGGATGCCACGACCCGCTCAGCTGCCGGCCACCAATCATCCTGGCGCCGGAACCGGTCCCCACCCAACGCACCGGATGCTCCGGGGAACCACTGTCCCGCGCATCCAGGGCGAGCGTCTCCGATAGGGGATATGTGCCCTCACGAAGCTGTACGACGATGTCCCGGTCGATGCCCTCGGCCAAGAGCTCGCGCACCTTGGCGCGTGCGACGGTCAACGAGCACGGCTTCGTGGGTTTGCACGCCATGGCAGAGCCGTGCGGAGAGACCGATACGACGTACGGGCCCGCGTCCGCGACGGCGGGTCCCGCCCCCAGCGGCGCGGCCGCGATGGCGAGGGTGAGGACGGACAGGATGGCGATCAACCGGGGTCGCGAGCGGGGGGACGCCGTGGACATGGCGCTCCTTTCCGGAAGTCTCACTGCTCAAGCCCAGGGCGAGATACTTGGTCGACAAGGCGTGAAGGCGTGAAGACGTGAGCAAAGATCGGATGTCTGGAGGTTAGGGGCACCGCTATGCTGCGTCAAGCGCCACGATCGATCCAACCCCGAAGGGCAGGGCTCGGACAGAGCTCCTATGTTTGTGGCGAAGCTGCGGACCAGGCGGGCGAGCTCGGCCAGCTCGGGGCAAGCAGCGGTGAGTTCCTGCAGTAGCTGGGTGTCGGCCTCCCGCAGCTTGTCGGGGCGGGTGAGCAGGAGCCGAGCGAGACGGCGTGGGGTGATGACGGGCCGGTCGCCCTCGGCTCGGCCCTGGGTGATGTAGCGGTAGAGCAGGTTGAGGCT
>NZ_JABVEC010000075.1 GCF_014323705.1 Actinomadura alba | reverse complement strand
GCCTCCGGCGCGGCGGCTCGGGGCGCTTGGAGGCGCCGGCTTCCCTCGTCGTTCGGTCGCTCGTTCCTCGCTCCCTCAGTCCAGCCGACGCCGCGCCCCTCGCGGGCCTCTTCGGTAACGGATAGAGATCGAGCTGCGCCGGAGCGACCGAGGGACGACTGCGGCGACGCAGGTCAGTCGTGGCGGAGCGCGTGGTCCAGGGGGAGATCCAGGTGTACCTCGGTGCCGCCACCAGGGCGGGGCTGGAACTCCAGGCTGCCGCCCAGTTCCCCAACGATGAGGGTCCGGACGATCTGCAGGCCCAGGCTGGTCGCGGACTCCACGTCGAAGTCGATCGGGAACCCACGGCCATCGTCGGCCACGACCACCGACAGCCGCTCCTCGCCGCGCGACGCCACCACCTCCAGCAGGCCGTCGCGCTGGGGGAGCCCGTGCTCCAGCGCGTTCTGCAGCAGCTCGGTGAGCACCATGGCCAGCGGCGTAGCGATCATTGAGGGCAGCACGCCGAAGCTGCCGGTCCGCTTGGGCGTGACCTGGGCCTCGGGGGACGACACCTCCCCAGCCATGGTGATCACACGGTCGGCGATGTCGTCGAAGTCGACCAGTTCCTCTGGCGTGTGCGACAGGGTCTCGTGCACGATCGCGATCGAGCCCACCCGCCGTACGGCCTCGTCCAGCGCGTCCCGGGCCTCCGGGACCTGCAGCCGGCGCGCCTGCAGCCGCAGCAGCGCGGCCACGGTCTGCAGGTTGTTCTTCACCCGGTGGTGGATCTCCCGGATCGTGGCGTCCTTGGACATCAGCTCCCGGTCCCGCCAGCGCAGTTCCGTGACATCGCGGAGCAGGGCGATCGCGGCGATCCTCGTGTCGTTGACCAGCAGCGGGATGATCCGCAACTGCACGACCGAGCCGTTGCACTCCACTTCGACCTCGCGGGGCGCGCGACCGCTGAGCGAGACGACCAGGGACTCCTCCAGCGGCTCCCCGGTATGGCTCAGCGCCGCCGCCGTTTCGCCGAGGGAGGTGCCGACCAGATCGGTCGCGAGCCCGAGCCGCCGGAAGGCCGACTGCGCGTTGGGGCTGGCATAGGTGACGACCCCGGCCTGATCGAGCCGCAGCAGCCCGTCACCGACCCGTGGCGACCGTACGAGGTTGGCCGCCGCGTCCGGCGCCGGGAACCGCCCATCGCTGATCATCTGAGCGAGGTCGCTGGCGCTCTGCAGGTAGGTCAGCTCCAGCCTGGACGGCGTCCGCGCCGAGCTGAGGTTGGTGCTCCGCTGGATGATGCCGAGGATCTTGTCGCCTCGGCGGACCGGAATGGACTCCTCGCGGACCGGAATGCCGCTGCCCCATTCGGGATCGCCCTCGCGCACGATGCGCCGCTCGCGCCACGCGACATCGATCAGCCCGCGCCGCCCGTTGCGTACGACCTTTCCGACCAGGTCCTGGGGATAGGCCGTGGGGCCCGTCGTCGGCCGCATCTGCGCGACGCACAGCCAGCCCGGCACCGCGTCGGCGGCGGTGCCCCGCACCGGCACCCAGAGCACCAGGTCGGCGAAGGACAGATCGGCGAGCAACTGCCAATCGGACACCAAGGCGTGCAGCCATTCCAGGTCGGTGTCGTCGAGGTCGGTTTGGTTCCGGACCAGATCCGTCAATGTGGGCACGGGACCATCATCGCAGGGCCCTCACCCTGCGATGATGCGGCAATGACACATGACCGGAGCGCCGGCCCGGGTCGGCGCGGGAGGCGGCGTCCGGGTGGGCGGAACACGTTCGCCACCGGCGCCCGGGAGCGCACCGGCCCGCGGATCGCTCCCGTGGCCTTCCCGCAGAGGCGGAACTCACAGGGATCGGACGGGCTTTGGGGGAGGTCAGAGACGGGCTCGACCCGTACTCTGCTTAACATCGGGGTCAACCGCCGGTGAACGTGAGGAGACTTGGTGACGGCTGAGCGGGCACCTATGGGGGACTTCGGGCTGGCCTCCTCCTTGCAGGGCCCCAGGATCCCGAAGTACTACAGGCTGAAAGAACTCCTGATCGAGCTGACCCAGTCGCTCGCACCGGGCAGCCCGTTGCCGCCCGAGCGAACGCTCGCGGAGCATTACGGGACCTCTCGTACGACTGTGCGTCAGGCGCTGGCCGAACTGGTCGTCGAAGGCCGGCTGCAACGGATCCAGGGCAAGGGCACGTTCGTCTCGAAGCCGAAGGTCTCACAGGAGCTGCAGCTCGTCAGCTACACCGAGGACATGCGGCATCACGGTCTGCATCCGGAGACCCGCATCCTCGACATCGGCTATGTCAGCGCCGACGAGCGCCTGGCGGGCCTGCTGGGAATCCGGCCGGGCGGCCGCGTGCTGCGCATCCACCGGCTCCGGCTGGCCGACGGTGAGCCCATGTCGATCGACACCTCCCACCTGCCCGCCCGCCGGTTTCCCGGGCTCCGTAAGGAGCTCTCACGGCACCGGTCCCTGTACGAGACGCTCGCCACCGCCTACGACGTCCATCTGGCAGAGGCGGAAGAGACGATCGAGACCGTGCTGGCCACCCCGCACGACGCGCAGTTGCTCTCCGTCGACGTCGGGCTGCCCATGCTGCTGCTGTCCCGGCACGCCTTCGACACCGAGGGTGCGCCGGTCGAGTGGGCCCAGTCGCTCTACCGCGGCGATCGGTACAAGTTCATCACCCGGCTGCGCCGCCATCCCGGATAGCCCGCGCCCCAAGACGAGACGAGACGAGGCCAGGCGAGGCGAGGCAGGGCCCGGCAACGGGCCGGTGACCGGTTCTACGAGGTGAGATCGGCGCAGGTGCGCTCGTCCGGCAGCAGCGGGCGGGCGCGTACGGCATAGGTCCTGCCGCCGCTGATCCACCGCCGCGCGTCGGGCCGGTCGCCCTCGAGGAGCCTCGTCGCCCGCCGGACGTCGGATCCGCTGATGACCGTGCACTGGGCGCCCAGGACACGCGTGCCCTGGTCGATCCGGCCGAACGGCCACTGCGCGCTCGTCCGCTCGCCGTCCGTCCGGTCGGCCACCCACGCCATCACCGCGAGGCGTTCGGGCTCGTACCGGCGCGCGGGGACGGCCTGGTCGCCCGCAGGCCACCGGGCGGGGTCCAGGCTCTCTCGCGCGAAGCGGACGGCCGGGTCGGATTCGCCGTCGCCGTACACGTCGACGCTGGTCTCAGCCCGCCCGAAGGAGATCGTGAGGGTGAAGACGTCGGCGACACCGGACTGCTCCTGCCTGCGCGGCCGGTCGAGACCGATGGTCCTGGCCTCCTCGACGGCACGCTGCAACGCGGCCATCGTGAGCCGGTACTCCCGGAACCTCGGGGACGTCTCGCCCCGCTCCGGCACGATCGCACGCCCGTCGGCGTACAGCGAGAAGTCCGGCACCGTGCCGGGAGCGCCGCGGCCGGCCACGCCACCGGTCAGCCGCCACCTCAGCACGAGCTGATCGGTGGGCACGCCCGTGGCACCGGACGGCACCGTGGAACCGGACGGCTCACCGTACGGGTCCACCTGTGATACGGGAGCCGACCCGCAGCTCAGGGTCAAGGCCGCTGCGACGAGTACGAAGACGCTCACGCTGAGTGAGCTTATCCGCATGCCCGGCAGCACAGGTGGACGCGGCCGGCACCCGGCGGGTTCCGGCCGGGTGCCGGGCATGGCCACGGCCGCACCACGCGCACCACGGCGGCGCACGCTACTCTGCCGACCGTGAGCGTCCTCGTGGTGACCGGTACCTGCACAGGAGTCGGCAAGACCGTCGTCACGGCGGCACTCGCGGCGCTCGGTCGCGCCCGAGGAACGCCCGTCGCCGTGGTGAAGCCGGGGCAGACCGGCGCGCATCCGGATGAGGCCGGCGACCTGGCCGACGTGGGCCGGCTGGCGGGTGTCGGCGAGCTGCACGAGTACGGGCGCTATCCCGACCCGCTCTCCCCCGCCGCCGCGGCCCGGCGCTCGGGCCTTCCGCCGGTGGACCTGGCCGAGGCCGCGGACCGGATCGGCGAGCTCGCGGAGACCCACCGGCTCGTCCTCGTCGAGGGGGCGGGCGGGCTGCTGGTCCGCTACGACGACGAGGGCGCCACGATCGCCGATCTCGCCCATCGGCTCGGTGCGCCGATGGTGGTCGTCGTCCGCCCGGACCTCGGCACGCTCAACCACACGGCGCTGACGCTGGAGGCGATGGCCGGCCGTGGCGTCGAGCTCGCGGGAATAGTGATCGGCAGCTGGCCGGCCGATCCGGACCTGGCCATGCGCGCCAACATCCGGGATCTCGAGACCATCTCCGCCCGACCGCTCGGCGGAGCGCTGCCCGCCGGAGCGGGCGACCTCGCCCCCGACGAGTTCCTGCGCGCCGCCAGGGAGGGCCTGTCCCCCGCCTTCGGCGGCACCTTCGACGCCGCCGGCTTCCGCGACCGCTTCATGCCTCTGTGACCGGCCCGCGGCCGCCCGGCCCGGTGCCGGGCGCGGCCGGTCGGACCGGCAGCGGTTGCTACTCGATGACGGCGATGAGGTCGCCCTCCTGGACGACGTCGCCTTCGGCCACCTTGAGAGTCGCGATGACCCCGTCGTCCTCCGCGAGCACGGGGATCTCCATCTTCATCGACTCGAGGATGACCAGCGTGTCTCCGTCCTCGACCGCGTCGCCCTCGGAGACGACGACCTTCCACACGTTCGCGACCATCTCCGCGCGGACCTCGGCCATCACGGTTCCTCTCTATGAACGGCCGTCCGACCCCGCGTCCGGCACCGTTGCGGACTTCTCGGTTCAGGATGCGCGCATCCGCGCCACGAGCCCCGTGTCGTAGGTGCCCTGCGCGAACTCGGCGTCGTCGAGCAGTTCGGTGAAGAACGGCAGGTTCGACTTCAGGCCCTCGATGCGGAAGACCTCCACGGCCGCCCGGGCCCGCTCCAGCACGGCGGCGCGGTCGGCGCCGTACACGCACAGTTTGGCGAGGAGCGGGTCGTAGAACGGCGTGACGGTGTTGCCCTCGGCGTAGCCCGCGTCGATGCGGATGCCCTCGCCCATCGGCTCCTCCCAGACCTTGATCTCGCCCGGACTCGGAAAGAAGCGCTCGGGGTCCTCGGCGTAGATCCGGAACTCGATCGCGTGCCCCGAGGGCCCGGATCCGTAGGCGGCCTCCTCGCCCGCCGCGATGAGGAGTTGCTGCTCGACCAGGTCGACGCCGGTGACCATCTCGGTGATCGGGTGCTCGACCTGCAGGCGGGTGTTCATCTCGAGGAACACGAAGTCCTGGGCGACCGGGTCGACCAGGCACTCGACCGTTCCGGCGCCGCGATAGCCGACCGCCTCACCGGCCCGTACGGCCGCTTCGAGCATCCGGGCCCGCAGCTCGGGCCGCACGCCCGGGGAGGGCGTCTCCTCCACGACCTTCTGGTGCCGCCGCTGCACCGAGCAGTCCCGCTCGCCGAGCGCCACCACCGTGCCGTCGGCCAGGCCGAGGATCTGCACCTCGACGTGGCGAGCGTGCTCGATGTAGCGCTCCAGCAGGATGCCCGGGTCTCTGCTCGGCGCACCGGATCGCCGGCCGGCCGAGCCGGCGAAGCGTTCCGTGGCACGGCGAGCGGTCTCGTAGGCCTTGCGCAGCGCCGCCTCGTCGAACGCGGCGCCCATGCCGATGCCACCGCCACCGCCGGCCGCCTTGACCATGACGGGATAACCGAGGCGCCGAGCCTCCTCGATGGCGGCCTCGACGTCGGGGACCGGTTCCCAGGTGCCCGAGGCGACCGGTACGCCCGCGTCCATCATGAGGTTACGTGCATTGATCTTGTCGCCCATCCGGGCGATGGCCAGTGGCGGCGGGCCGACCCAGGCGAGACCCTCGTCGATGACGCGCTGGGCGAAGTCGGCGTTCTCGGCCAGGAAGCCGTAGCCGGGATGGATCGCGCGCGCGTTGGTGCGCTTGGCCGCCTCGAGCACGGCGTCGATGTCAAGGTAGCTGCGGCGCGGATCCGGCGGCCCGATGAGGATCGCCTCGTCGGCCTGACCCACGAACGGAAGGTCGGCATCGGCCTCCGAGTAAACGGCGATGGCCTTGAGCCCCATCTTCCGCACGGTGTGGATCACCCGGCTCGCGATCTCACCGCGGTTGGCCACGAGCACCGACTCGAACACCTCACGGACCCCCTTCGCTGAATGTGCCGTTCTCATTCCCCCGGCAGGGGGGCCGCACCCTCACCGGCGACCGAAAGTGCTGAGACTAGTGCGAGAGGTCACCGGAAACCGACCCCGCCGCCCGACAAAACTGCGATCTGGACTTTGTCGGTGCACATGAGCACCTCGTAGGCCGCGATGAGCCGGCCTAGTGACGGAGCGCGATGTTCCGTTCGACCACCCGTCCGAGGGCCTCGACCACCGTGGGGTCGTACTCCGCGATGGAGTCCAGCCGGAGCCGTTCGAGCACGGCCGCCGAGCGGTCCCGGTCGGCGGAGTCCCCGACCAGGTCGTCGTAGGCGTTGGCGACCTTGATGACGCGGCTGGCGAGCGGCTGCACGGTGTTCCGGTCCGAGTCCCGGTCGGAGTCTCGTTCCGAGTCCCGGTCCGAGCCGACCGGCGCGACCGTCATCTCGCCGTGGTCCGCCGCCCGTACGACGCGGTAGGAGTCGGACTGGCGGCGCACGATCTCGGCCACCCGGTCGAGCACCCCCGTCTGCTTGATCACCTCAGCGCCGAGCTCGGCGATGCGCCGCTGATCGGCGGGTGAGGCGAGCACGGTCGCCCCGCCCGGGATCGGGTCGCCGAGCGACAACTGCCCGATGTCGTGCATGAGCGCGGCGTACTCCAGCTCCAGCAGCTCGGGCTCGGCCATGCCCAGCTCTCGTCCCGTGGCCACCGACAGCTGCGACACGCGCCGTGAGTGCCCGGTCTCGACGTAGCCGCCGACCTCGGTGACCCGGGACAGAGCCCGTACGGTCTGCAGGTAGGTCGCCCGGATGCCCGCGTAGCGGCGGAAGGCCACCTGGGTCACGAGGATGGGCGCGGTGAACACCAGCAGCGCGGCCAGTCCCATCACCGACGTGGCGACCGCGATCAGCATGCCGGTCGCGCCGGTCGCCGCGCACAGCCCGAGGTTGGCCCCGATCTCGTCCCGGACGGCGATGCCGAACCTGGCCCGGACGGCCTCGGCCCGGATCATCGCGGCGAGCGAGATGTCGACGAGACACGAGAGCATCACGAACGCCGCCATGAGCGCGAGGACGGCCCACCAGACCTCGCGCAACGACGCGTCGGCCACCGGCCGGAACAGGAACGCCACCAGCCCCGTGGCCAGCAGCCGCCGGGCCATCGCGTCGAGCCGGGGCGACCGGCCCACGGCGACGTGCGGAAGCGAGCCGACGAGCATCCCGACCGCGGCGACCGCGACCACCTGCAGGGCCGAGTGGGTCGCGTGCTCGGTGCCCACGCTGAGCAGCATTCCGTAGCCCAGCACGCCGGCCGTGGCGATGGGGGCGACCTCGCGGTTGCCCGGCATGACCATGCGCAGCAGTTCACCGATGGCGATGAGCACACCGAAGATCACTGCGGTCTTCGGCCGCTCCAGCCCCACGGCGGAGACCTGCGTGATCGCGATCAGCACCAGCAGGCCCGCACTCGCGATCAGGAGCAGCTGGCCCGAGTCGATCGTCTGCCAGGGCGCCCGTTCGGACCGTCCTCCCGCGACGCTCATGGCGTTCCGATCCGGCGGGGAGCCGATGCGCGCACGGCGGCGACGGGCGTCGCCGCGGCAACGGGCCGCGTGGTCCCCATCAGCCCGCCCCTCACCAGCGAGTGCCTTCGCCGCCGGCGACCCGGAGCGGCACGGACGGGTCGTCGTGGTCCTGCTGTGTGGTCTCGACCGTGTCGTCCTCGGGCAGCGTGACCGGCTTGGGCGGCTCCCAGCCCTTGGCGTCGAGGGCCCTGAGGAACGCGTCGACGATCGCCGGGTCGAAATGGCTCCCCGCGCACCTGCGCAACTCGGCGACCGCCTGGTCGATGGGCCTGGCGTCACGGTAGGACCGGGTGGAGGTCATCGAGTCGAAGGCGTCGGCCACCGAGATGACCCTGGCGAAC
>NZ_JABVEC010000074.1 GCF_014323705.1 Actinomadura alba | reverse complement strand
GAGCCATCACCAACCAAGATCAGACGACCTCTAAAGGGTCGCTGCCGGAGTGCTCGGCCAGGGTTCGGACACCGGCCGGGATCGCACCACCGCCCTCGGTAGGGTTATTTGAACGACCTAGGCGAACGCGCGACCGAGGGCGGGAGATGCTGGTGGCTGGGTCTCGTTAAGGTCGGTTGTTATGACAGAGGTCTCAGTTTGCGCGAAGACCGTACTCGGCTCTCTGGCCGGCTGTCCAATTGTGATAGTGAACTCGAAATTCCACCTTCCACAGTCAGCAATACTGCGGCACTGGGAAGGGAGTCGTGTAGCTCCTCGCCGAGCAGCGCCCCGCAGCCGATCAGCAGGGACCAAACGGAAGCTCCGCCGCCGTCCGCCAAGCCGGTATTTTGAATCATCGTTGTATTGTTAACATGATGCAATAATGCCGCTTAATGGAGGTGGATCGTGGGTAGCAAAAAATTCATGCTGAGCGCTGGGACCGGCCTGCTCCTCGGAGTTGTGGCGTCGATCCTTACCGGGCAGTGGTGGTTGTTGGCGGTGGGGCTGGCGCTGGGCGCCGGCGGTGGCGCCGGCGCCCGGAGCAAGCAGTAGAGCCTCTCGGGCCATGGTGCTGCGTGCTGATTGCCCCCCGACGCCTCCGGCGCAGCAGGCTTGTGCGGGGCGCCGCCCTTGCCGGCATTCTGATCCACGGGATCAGGGCTCCATGTGGGTGAGGTCGAGTTGGGCCAACCGTGTGGGTGCCGAAAACCCCGTCCACGACCGTGACCTGCGCTTCTCTGCCCCTGAAGCCGAAGATTTGGGGCCAGTTCTGAGCACGTTCAAAAGTAGCCTCGACGCTCGAACGCGTTCAGCTTGACCTTTAAAACCGGCCAAGGTTTGGGGCGACTGCCCAGGTCACAAGGCGCGGATGAATTTTCGGCACCCACAGAGGTTTTGATGATCCGGATGCCGCTTCCAGTGTGCCTACCCACGTTACTGCGTGGCCACCTGATCCAAGCGGCCGATCGCTCCGGCCTGTTTGACCAGGCGCCCCCAACGCTCTCGTCGCCCGAACCGTTCTCCGATCGCCTTACCGGAAGGCAGATCCCCGGTGGGTGTGCGGTTGGCGACGGCCCATTGCCAGGCCTGCCGTTGCAGCCCGGAAGGTGGACGGCTGCGCGGTGAATGATCCCGATACTCGCCTTCGACGCCGCCCGCGTGAACCGTCTCCGTGCTTCGTATGAGGTGCTCAGGGCTGTCGGTCTGAACTTCATATGAAGGCGTCGGCAGGCCGGGCGGAGTCGTATGGGCGTCGTCTGAAGCAGCGTCGTCCTTGGCCAAGGCCGTATGAGGCACATATGAGGGAACCGTCTTCTCCGCTCCTGCCTCATATGAGGGCTCGTATGAGGCGGCATTGTCGGCCACCGGGCTCGTATGAGCAACCTCTGAGGCGACCGGCGTCTTCGGGCTGGCGGCGTGCCTGACCTGGCGCATCAACAGCTCATACGACCCGATCAGAGCACAGCTCGGCCAAGCCGCGATGACCCGGCCGACCGCAGATGGCTCAGCCACCGCCACATTCGCCGCCAGACTTGCCGCGCTCCCGACCACCAGCAGAGTCCATGGCAGGAACCCGCTCCGCCGACCACTGCGTGAGTCCGCCAGCAACGTCATCGACGACGCCACAATCATCCCGTCAACCGAGACCGGCAACAGCGCCGCCGTCCACGACGTCTCCCCATACTCGCGGACCAGGGTGAACATGTGTTTGTACGACAACACCGCCGCGATCGCAGCCAGCACCAGCACGCTGATGGTCGTCGTCCACCGGATGACCAGATCACCGCAGCGCATCGCTGCCGCTCCCCCGCACAATCGCGCGATGCAAGGCCGATGATCGACTTAGCCAGTTCTGCCTGCTGTGGCTCGCCTTACTCTCCGTACGCCCATTCCCACCACGGCGCTGCGATTCAGCAGCGATGTGAAGCTCGAGATGCTCAGAAGCCACGATCATTTCTCCAGACCGGGCTGGGCGACGAATGGGCGACGGCCATTTACCAGGACATCACTCAACGTCGCTCAACTGCGCCCTATCGGGGCCTCTGACCTGCACTTTTACGCATCGCCGCACGTCACTTGTGATCGCGGGCTACCTTGACACGGTAGAGGTCATTCACCGACGGTAAAACGGCCGTCGATCACCAGCTGGCCGTCACAAACGCGCAGGTCGCGCCCGTTCCCATCTGTGTGGCTTCCCCCACAGGGTTCGAACCTGCGCGACTCCGACTCCATGATGATGGTCCCCGCTGATGTGACACCGCTCGGCAGGCCGAATACACGATTCGGGGCTGTCCTGCGCCCTGACGCCGGATGCACAGAATCCGACGTAGTGTCCGCCAAGATCGCGGACTATGTCACTCGTGACGCCCTGGGCGGTGGCCTCACTTGGGATCCGCCTCCCCCTCCACACGTGGTTGGGGGTAACCACGCGCCGGTCCCGGCCGGCCTACCGCCCAGGGCGCACGACATGAACCCCCGACTCGATCCCGAGCGTCAAGGCACGGCGAACGCATCATTCACCCATACACCGAAGTGAGCGCAGCACGCAGCACGCGCCGCTGTCACCCGGAGTCGACGCCCAACGACACTCGTGACCCGGCCACCGAAAGCTCCGCCATCGATTGCGACATCGGTCGGCGCCCCAATGCATGCGTTTCGGATCTTCCTTCGAAGGTCGCGATCATCCCTGTGACCCGGCACAGAAGCATGATCAACGGCATCCGAGCAACCAACGAGCAACCAGGGGCCACAATCCATGACGAATCGCCCCCCGGAACCTCCACTGGATCATAGAGAAACCACAGGTCAGACGTGGTGGGCCGCCTGGGACTCGAACCCAGAACCGACGGATTAAAAGACCGCTCCACGCGTGTCACGCCGGCACTCGCACTATCGGCCTGTGCCGATTCGTCCGCGACTCCACCGTTTCTTGTGCCGGGCCGTACCGCATCGTGCTGCCGCGTTCCGCGGCATACGAGCAACCACGGATTCGGCTAGCACCACTGCCGTCGTCCGTCCAAGACGGTTGGTCACGTCCCACACTCGGTGAACGACCCGCGCCGCTGGCATGGTCATTACGTTCGACCAGCGGCTGCGGTCGACCTTCGCGCACTATGACTTAGCCAACTGATCCGAATTGCTCCGTATGTGGCATAGTTTCTACACCTCAGGCTGGGCCCGAGAGGCTTAGCACCGCTGGTCCTACGTGTAAGTGGTTTCGATGCCGTCATCTGTATCCGAGGACGCGTCACTCGACGAGCGCGCGCGTCCCGTGATTATCGCTGCGCACAGCGACATACCTTCCGAGGATGTGCTGAAGGACGCCGCAGTCATCGAGTACGATCCGGCGCCAGCGACGCTGGAGAGCACCGCGCGGTGGATGAGAATCCGAGATGAACTCGCCGCAGCCGGGTTGACACCGACCGAGATCTTGCGGGTCTTCCTTCGTGCCGCCGTCCTTACGTACGACATGCCGGGCCCCAGTGAAGAGATGCTGGCGTTGGTCTTCGCCGAGGTCCCGGGCACCGCGGTCGCCCGCGAAGTCTGCGAATATCTCATCACGCTCGGTGAAGCCCCAGACCCGCCGGGAGCCTGGAGGTGGCACCTGGACCGGGTCGGCACGGTCGCGATGGCGCGCCTGGCCTCCGATGGCCATCTTGATCCGCGCTTTGATCGGCTGCTGGTGGGGTCGACCGCGCCAATGCCGGTGGTCCGCGCGTTGCTCGCCGCATTGCCGCTGGAGCGGCGTGAGGCATTGGTGCTGTCAGTGCTGAGCCGCAGGGTGCGGTCAGTGCTGGCCCCCTGGGACTTCGCCGCGATCATGCTCGACTGGCTGCTGGCCCTCCGTGACCTGGTGGACACCCCGACGCTCACCGCCGTCCGTGCGGGCCTGATCAGCAAAGCTCGCGGCAGCGACCGGATCGAAGAGCTCATCACGGAGGAAGCAAGCGGTACGCCGCGTCCGATCCATTCGCGCCCGACTCCCACTGCTCAGCAGGCGCTGCAGTATTTGTCGAATAAGCGCGCGGCCGAACGCCGCGCCGAGGAGCTGGGGCCGCTCGCCGAGCGAGCGTGGCGGCAGCGTTTCATCACAGTGGAGGCGCCGGAGTTGGTGTCGGTGGCGGCGTGGGCGGCCACCAGTGAGCGGCGTCGGTTGCAGATCGCCGAAGCCATCGTCGCCGCTCTGGGAAATGATTTCTCCCTGGTCGGGATGGAGAGGTTCGGCGGTCCGCCGATCGTGGTGTTGTCGCGGGAGAGCGTTCGGTTTTGCGTCGTTCCCGGAGGCAGCGTCGATGTCGGGTTTTCGCCGGAGGAGGAAGCCGAGATCCGTCACGCTGCGGCCCGGCGCAACGACTGGGAGGAGGATTACTCTGTGCTCGACGAGCTTGACTTGATGCGGCCGCTGACGCGCGTCGAGGTGGGCCCGATGGTCGTCGCGCAGGCGCCGAGTTCGCCGGTACCGCCACACGCGGCGACCGATGAGCTCGAGCGGTCGCCGCTACGGCTGCCGTCGGAAGCAGAGTGGGAGTATCTCGCCCGCGGCGGTCGCAGCCACCAGCTGACCTACCGCGGTCCCGACGTGCCCGACAGCGAAGAATGGTTCGAAGCAGTCAAGGCACTTGGCGCCGACGGCGCGAACACATTCGGGCTCTATGGGTTCGGATTCGAGGCGGAGGCCTGCGCCGATGTGTTCCACCCCGGCCACGACGGCCTCCCTGCCGACGGATCTCCAAGGCGCGGCACAGGACCCCGTGTCACCAAAGGTGGCGCAGCGTACGTTTACCCCTGGCAAGGCTGCGGCGAATGGCACCTGCTGCTTTCGGCCATGCGCACGCCACAAACGACATGGGAGTATGCACTCTCACTGCGCTTCGTTATCGGGATCCAAACCGGCCGCACCTGAACACTGCGCCGAGCGTAAATACGGTGGAGTAGCGATCCGCCCGACAGCCATTCGCAGTGACCCTGTGGGTGCCGAGAACCTCATCCGTGCAGCTGACCGGCATTAATGCGGATCTGCTCGGGCAGGCCAGGTGGCTACCGCAGATCGAGCATGATGGGCGGTCATGTGCCTGAGGTTCGTCTATCTCCTCGTCTCGGCTGTGTTCTCCCGGCTGCGGCTGGTCACCCGAGAAAGTGCATGGAAAGACGCCGAGATTCTTGTGCTGCGTCACCAGCTCGCCATGCTCCACCGCCAGCAGGCGCACAGGCCGAGGCTGACGTGGGCCGACAGGACGTTGATCGCCTCGCTGATCGGTGTGATCCCCAAGGTGCGCCGGGCGGGGTTACGATTGCTGGTCACCCCGGAGACGGTATCGCAGTGGCACCGTGACCTGCTGCGCCGCCGGTGGGCCACCAAGTCTCATGCCGGCCGCGGCGGTCGGCCCACCACACGCCGCGACGTCCGTGGTCTTGTCCTGGGCCTGGCCAAAGGGAACACAAGCTGGGGGTACAGGCGGATCCACGGTGAACTTGCCGGCTTGGGGGTCCGGGTCGTGCCGTCGACAGTGTGGGAAATCCTGAGCAAGGCCGGAATCGATCCCGCACCGTGCCGGAGTGGGCGGACGTGGGCGCAGTTCCTGCGTTCTCAGGCCGAGGCGCTCATCCCGACTTCTTCACCGTCGACCTGCTGAACGGTGCCCGGGGATACTGCTTTGCCGTCATCGAGCACACCACCCGACGCATCCACATCCTCGGCTGTACCGGCAACCCGACCGGCGCGTGGGTCACTAAGCAGGCGCGGGATCTCCTGATTGACCTCGACGACCATACCGAGAAGATCAAATAGCCTTTATTGCCACGGACCGATAGCTTTGCTCAGAACTGGCAGCCAATACGCCTTACCAAGGGAGCTAGCGCTCCGCGTTGGGAGGCGAGTTCCGGGCATCTAGGAGATGAGCAACCGATAGCTATTCGTAATCTCCGTTTGCGACATCGCTCAAGAAATCGGACCAGTAGCTGCCCGCGAAAAGCGATGATGGGTCAATTTCCTCTATCCGCCTGCAGATAGACTCCGAAGTTTCGATCCAGCGTTCAATATGCTCTTCTCCCAACTCGCCCTCGTCATCCGCGCGCTCATGGCGCGAGATCAGATCTTCACATATCGCCATGATTTCCAGGAACGAGTCGATACTGGAATTGATGAGAGACTCGCCACCCGTCTCATTGACAGGCACCTCCCAGACAGACGAGTCCACGGCCGAGACGCAAACCATATTTCCGTCTCGAGTGAATCCAAAGCGAAGACAGTCTCCGACTGAGTCTGCGGCGATAAGAAGGAGATTGTCGGCAGCGGTGAAATAATAGAAGAATCTGACAGGCGCCTCTCGAGAGCGGAGCATATTGCTCACTCGATGTCCGATTTTATCAAGGCTTTTTTCCGAGTAATTAGCTACCCCGTGTTCCCAGCTATGACTTCGGTTCATTGAATCCTATTGCCCCCACAGTTCGTTGATCGCCGCTGCACGGTCTTTACGTGCTGCAGCTTGCACCGCTTTATCACTGTTCCAGGCGAAGCTCCATGTGACTTTGGCGTTACTGAACTTCGGTATCCAGTTAGCGTCACACCTAGGACATGGCTGGTATTCGACGTACAGTTGCCGGACTGCAGAAGGTGAAACACCGAGTTCGCCGAGTTGAGCCACCATATTCTTCTCTGCCTGTCCAGCTGCGTTAGAGTTTACGACGAGCGTCCGGAGCCCGCCGGCCGCGTCTTCGTAAAGTGCCGCTGCGTACGTGTTAGCGCTCTTAGCTCCGTCTAGGACCCGTGCTTCCAATGTGGCCTGACTAAGTTCAGTGCTTCCGTACCGTACCTGTCCACCACAGTTGTGGACGAGGACCTCTGTATCCCCTGCCTCGACATAGTACGTGTGGTCTTCGGTGACGGTGAGGTTGTGGACGCGTTGTGGCGCGGTCCAGGTGCGGATGGCTTCGACTTGGACGTAGGTGCCGGCTGAGGTGCGTAGCCACATGCCAGGCTGGAGCTTGCCTGCGCCGACCCAGGCGTGGCGGTCTGCGACCCAGAAGGGGTGGCCGCTGGTTGCGATCACCGTGCCGGTCCCGGCGTCATGGGCTTTGCCGCTCCTCGCGGACTTGGTGGCCTGCTTCGGGCCGTTGCCGGCACCCGCCTTCTTGATCTCTCTGCCGGTGTCGACGGTGATCTCTACAAGATCCTTCGAACCGTCGCCGATGATGGTCGCGACGACTTCGCGTTCGGTGGTCTTTCCCGTGTCGGGGTCGGTGGCCAGGACCTTGTCGCCGACCTTGACGTCCTCGATGGGTTTGGTGGAGCCATCGGCCATCAAGACCTTGGTCTCGGGGGTGAAGCTGTTGCCAATCGGGCAACTGGCTCCACCGGCGCCGCCGCCGTCGGGTTTGGAGGGTTGTTTCTTACCGGTGTCCCGCGTCAAGAAGTTGGCTCAGAAACTCGGGTCTGAAAGTTGGGGATGCAGACCTGGGTTGCGGTAGATCTCGATCGGCCGGTGGCCGGCGAGGGCTTCGTGGGGGCGGACGTGGTTGAAGATCTGCCGGTAGGCCTCGGCCTCGTGGGCCAGGGTCGGCAGGTCGTCGATCTCGATCCGGTACAAGTGCTCGTACTTCAGGGAGCCGAACGCGCGTTCACGGACGCCGTTCTGGCCGGGTGTCCGCCGTCGGGTGCGGATGTGGACGAACTCGGTCCGGCCGGTGATGAAGCGGGCGAACGCGGCCCCTTTGAACGCGCTGCCGTTGTCTGTGACCAGTTTGATTTTGCGGACCTCACCCGTCTGCGGGTCGGTCAGGGCCTCCTCGAGCGAGCAGCCGGCCAGGGCTTCGGCCTGGTCTATCGCGATGCGCACGGCGGCAATGGCGTCGGCTCCAGTGCAGGTCGGCGCGATGTGCCAGCCGTGCTCGTACTTGGTGAAGTAGTCGGTGACCCCCCGCCAGCCGCCACACGCCGCCGGTGGTGGTCTCATACTCGGAGAAGTCCAGCTGCCACACCTGGTTGGGCGCGGTGGGCGGGTCGGCGAACGCGGCCTTGCGCGCCTTGGCCAGCTCGCGG
>NZ_JABVEC010000073.1 GCF_014323705.1 Actinomadura alba | reverse complement strand
CAGCAGCACGAGCACGAGGACCCCGGGGCCCAGCGTCGGCCACAGCCCGGCGATGAGCAGCCCGATCACCCCGTAGCCGAGGACGCCGACGGCCAGGTGCCCGCTGGCCCAGAGCAGCCCCCACAGGGGGGCCTGCTTGCTCAGCAGCAGTACGCCGCCGGCGAGCAGGAGATTGACGACGACGTAGGTCACGAGCGCGCCGAGGAAGGGCGTGAGCGCGTATTCGACCCAGTGCGGCTGGGCCGGCTGGTGCGTCAGGCCCCCGAGGGCGGAGTAGACGGTGCCTGCGGCGTAACCGCACAGCGCGAACTGGGCCCCATTGAACAAGCGCTTGACGGGTGAGCGGAGCCTCTGCCCGGTGATGATCGCGCTCGCGCCGACGACCGCGGCGCCGACAGACCCGAGCAGCACGACGGAGGCGAGACCCGCTGCGTAGCTCATGCTCACGCGCGCCCGCTCGACGCTCAGTTTCGCCGGGGCGGAGTCGAGGGCGATGAACAGCACGACGAGGACGGCCAGCACGTGGTGGTCCAGCCGCGCGTACGAGGACATCGCGAGGAGTGCGACGGCGGCCGCGACGGTGCCGCACACGTACGCCCAAGCGGAGAGGGGAAGTCCACGCATTGCTGCCCCTAGGGGGTCGATGACGTGCGTTGATCGGGGTTGAGGGTCCCCAGGGTGGCTCCAGTGTCGGAAGGAGCGTAACCAGAGTGACCTGAGCCACACCTGAAATCAGGGAAGCGTGAACCGCGCGTGAGGTAATCGTCACCTGAACGGTCTATGTCGCACGTCCCGTGCTCGATGGCGCCATCGGTGGGGATGGTGCAGGCCCGGTTGCAGGCATCTGTTTCTCCGCCATCCCCCCGCGGGCTGATTGACACGGTGTTCTGCCTGGTCAGAGCCGGGTTCAACGATCTGGGCCCAGGCGGGCGGAGCCCCATGACTTGTGCTTGAGTGTGCGAAATTTCGGCTATGGCGGCAATATTGTGGCTTGTCACGGCGAGGACGGTGGAAAACACCTTCGGGGAAGCCGATGGGCCCGGATAGTCTCGTGGGAAGCACCGTTGGACCTGGGCCGCTTAACCCGTCATGAGAAGGTGGAAGCCGGGACATCGTCCCCGGACAAGGAGGATCACGTCGCACCGTGACAGCATCCGATAAGGCAACCCAGCTGGTCCGGCTCGCCGCAGAGGCGGCGGGGGAGAAGCTGGCCGATGACATCATCGCCTATGACGTGAGCGACCAGCTCGTCATCACCGACGCGTTCGTGCTCTGTTCGGCGGCGAGCGACCGTCAGGTCCGTGCGATCGTCGACGAGATCGAGAAGCGGCTTCGTGAGGATGCCGACGCCAAGCCCGTACGCCGTGAGGGCGAGCGCGAAGGCCACTGGGTGCTGCTCGACTACATCGACATCATCGTTCATGTACAGCACGAAGAGGACCGGCTCTTCTACGCCCTCGAGCGGCTGTGGAAGGACTGCCCGCGGATCGAGCTGCCCGAAAGCGTCAACGCGCACGCCGCCCAGCGCGGGCGGAGCGCGCTGTGACGCAGGTTCCGGCCGGCCGGGGCAAGCGCCGCCTGGTGCTCTGGCGGCATGGCCAGACGACCTGGAACCTCGAGCAGCGCTTCCAGGGCAAGACCGACATCGAGCTGGACGAGACCGGCGTGGCCCAGGCGGAGCGTGCCGCCCGGCTGCTGTCGGGGTTGAACCCCACCGCGATCATCTCCTCGCCGTTGCGGCGCGCCGCGACGACCGCCGGATCGCTGGCCCGGCTCACCGGGCTGGCGGTGGCATACGACGCGGATCTGATGGAGCGTGACGGCGGAGAGTGGGAAGGGCTCACCGCCACCGAGATCCGCGAGCGCTATCCCGCCGAGCACGCGGTGTGGGAGCCGCCGGGCGGCGAGACCAGCGAGCAGGTGGCCAAGCGGGTCGCGGCGGCGCTCGGGCGGGCGCTCGACGGAGTGCCCTCCGAAGGGGTACTGGTCGTAGCCTCGCACGGCGCCGCGCTGCGCCTCGGCATGGCCGAGGTGCTTGGATTCCCCGAGGAGATCTGGGGGCGCCTCGGCGGCCTTTCCAACTGCAACTGGTCGGTCCTCGCCGAGGGCCGTTCCGGCTGGCGGTTGATCGAGCACAACGCCGGCACCCTGCCCAAGCCGGTGCTCAGCGACGACCGCACGGAGAACGGGGCCTGAGCGCTCCCGGAATCCGGTTCGATCCGAGGTTCGGTGTCCTATACACTGGCGAAGCGCTGCGGGTGAGAGCCCAGCAGTCGCACGGGGCTATGGCGCAGTTGGTAGCGCGCCTCCATGGCATGGAGGAGGTCTGGGGTTCGAATCCCCATAGCTCCACAGATCTGGGTATGAATCCGGGCCGGTACGGGCGATACGCCCTCGTACCGGCCCTTCGCCATTCCGGGCACGGTCAGGGCCGCTGCGGGGGGATCGATCCGCCCACATGCCAGGTCCGCGGAGTAGGCGGCTGGACCGTCTCGGGCCGGATCGCCACCAGCGTCTCGCGCAGGGCCTGGGCCGTCGCAGGGGCGATCAGCCCCCAGACGATGAGATCCTCCACCGAGCCGAAACCGCCCTGGGCCTGCCGTTGGGCCACGATCTGCCGTGCCTGGTGCGCGGTCATGCCGGGCAGGGCGGCGAGGACCGGCGTGGGTACGGCGTTGACGTCGACCAGCCCGCCGTCCTCGAAGAACTGCGGCAGGTCGGGGCGGCCGATGTTCAGCTCACGAGCGATCGCCGGGTAATAACGCACCAGCGAAAGCGCCTGCTCCCGGCGGACGCGGCGTTCGAGATCGCCGATCAGACTGGGGTCCAGACGGCGTGTGGAGGCCTCGCGACGGGGCCAGGTGACCAGCAGAGCGCAGTGCACGGCCCCGCCCACCATCAGCACCAGCATGGAGGTGACAGCGAGGTTCTCCATCGTGGAACCGGCGGGTTCGGACTCGTCCAGTCCCATGAACATGAGGACGACGAGGCCGACGTAGCCGAGGGTGACCAGGGTCAGGAGCCAGCTCCGGCGGCGGGCCGCGAAGTAGCCGATGCCCACCCAGGTCAGCATCCCGAAAGAGCACACCGGCACCGCCGCCGCGACCAGTCTGCGCAGCCACGGCTGCCGGTAGAAGGGCACCGGCCAGACCGGGGCGTGCATTGGGACCGGTTGTACCCAGACCGGCCGAGGGCCCCAATAATGCATGCCGGTCATGACGGGATGCGGCACCTGCATTCCGGGCTGCGGTACTTGCACACCGGGTTGGGGTACCTGCATGCCGGGCTGCGGCACCTGCACGCCGGGCTGGGGCACTTGCCCGGCGGGCGATCCCGGTGCCTCGCGCGGCCCGGGGGATCCCTGCGGCTCCGGCGTCACCGGTGCCCAGGCTTCCGCGTCCACGGGCGGCCGCGTGGCCGGCGGGTCCGGATCGGCCGGCGGGGTCTTGACCAGCGAGGGTGGTCCCTCATCGGCGCCGGGCCTTGCCCCTAGGGCCGGGTCGGAGCGAAGGATGCCGACGTGCAGTTGCTGAAGCCGCTCTCCCGGTTCGACGCCGAACTCGTCCGTCAGGAAGCGTCGCGCGTCCCGGAACGCCGCCAGTGCCTCGGCCTGCCGCCCGCTGCGGTAGAGGGCGAGGATGAGCAGATAGCGCGACTGCTCCCGCATCGGGAACTCGGCGACCAGCCGGACGAGTTCCGCCACGAGCCGGTGATGGTGCCCCAGCTCGAGCTCGATCTCCGCGCACGCCTCCAAAGCGCCCGCACGGTCCTCTTCCAGCCGTTCGCGCGCCGCGTCGAACGCGGGCCCCTGGAGCCCCGCCAGAGCCTCGCCCCGCCACAGTCCGAGTGCGGTGCGCAGATGCTCGATGGCCTCGCCCCGCCGGTCCTGCGACCGCGCCTCACGGGCCTGTCGCAGTCGGCGCTGGAACAACTCGGCGTCGAGACGGTCGGGCTCGACGTGCAGTGCGTAGCCGGCGTCGTCGAGGGTCAGCGCTCGCCACGGCGTTCGGGGCTCGCGGTTCGGTTCGAAGATCCGCCGGAGCCCGGCGACGTACTTCTGGACGACGTTGGCGCCGTTCTCCGGCGGATCGTCGCGCCACACCGCGTCCACGATCGCGGCCGTCGGTGTGGGCCTGTTGGCGTTGAGAAGGAGTACGGCGAGGACCGCGCGTTGCTTTCCCGGGCCGAGGTCCAGCTCATGGTCCCCGCGCCAACCTCGCAGCCGCCCCAGAATCTCGAAGCGCAGGGACGCGTCCACCCCAGACTCCGCCTCAGTCACCGTCGTCCCTTTCCACATCTCCCGCCGCCCGCAGGTTCGGGCCTACGCCGGGTCCAGCGGTACGCCCCTCTACCGCTGACCAGGCACGCTTCGTTGTTCCGGCAGCGAAAGCACAATCGGAGCGCATGCCCACCGCAGCGACAGAGCAGCGACAGAGCAGTGGCAGTGCAGTGGCAGGGCAGGTGCGGGCAGCCGGAACGCAGCTGTCGGCAGCATAACGACAGCGAATCGGCTGTGGCGCCCACGAACATCACACCTCAGGAACTAAGTCTGTATTCCCGTAGAAAAGCGCCACTCCGGTCATATCCGGAGAAAGGCTTCTGGCGCGTATCCGCGCACCGTTCTGTTCGTCACCACGAAGCGCGTGACCCGGGTGCCGGGCCGTGTCACACCCCTGATGAGGGCAGGAGGGTGACACGGCCCTCCGGTCAGGACAGGAAGTCGATCCGGGTTCCGCCGCCGTCCGACAGGGCCGCCTGGTAGCAGGCCCACGCCAGGGCGAGATCCTGCCAGGGAAGGCCGACCGGCGCGTAGACGGTGAGTTCGCCGGGGCTCGAACGGCCGGGGTGCTCGCCCCGCAGGACTTCGGTGAGGGTCGCCGCCACCGCCTCAGGGCCGAGGCCGGCGTTGCCGACGGCGCCCATCCGCAGGTTCAGTGGCACATCGTCGACGAACAGCGTGGCGCCGCGCAGCAGGTCCGCCGAGAGCTCCCGCTTGCCGGGCTCGTCGGCACCCAGGCTGGTGACGTGACAACCGGGAGGGACGTCGGGCAGGTCCAGGAGCGGCTCGCGCGCC
This sequence comes from Actinomadura alba, assembly GCF_014323705.1. Classification (GTDB taxonomy): domain Bacteria; phylum Actinomycetota; class Actinomycetes; order Streptosporangiales; family Streptosporangiaceae; genus Actinomadura_C; species Actinomadura_C alba. Next base: position 4,504 of record NZ_JABVEC010000073.1, on the reverse strand, counting down.
CAGGTGGCAATGATCACGGTTGCGGCCGCCGCCGTGATCTGCCTGGGGGTCGCCACGACGCGCGCGGGCGCGCACGTCATGGCTTCGGCCTCTGCGGTGAAGGCCCGGGCCCGGTCGGCGGAGAGGTCGCAGACGACGACGGAGTCGTGCCGTCGCAGCGCGGCGAGCCCTCGCACGACCATCCCGGCCTGAGCGCCGGCTCCGATGACGCCCAGCGTGTCGGCGCCTGGCGGAGCCAGCAGATCCGTGGCGAGCGCCGCCGACAGGCCGGTACGCCAGGCGGTCACCTCGGCGGAGTCCATGACCGCGAACAGCGTGCCGTCTTCGACCGAATGCAGGCAGAGCAGACCGCGCAGGGCCGGAACGGCATCGGGGAACTTCGCGTTGACCTTCACCGTGTAGGCGGGGATCCCGCCGATGAGGCCCGGGAGCAGCGTGGTCGCCGAACTGCCGGCCCGAGGCAGGTCGGTGCGTACGCGCAGCGCCTCGATGGGCGGGCGCTCGGCCGTGAACCCCGCGCGCAGCGCGCCGAGTGCGGCGTCGACCTCGAGCAGACGCCGTACGTCGGACCGGGTGAGCAGTACGGTCATCGGATCATCACCCGGAGAGTCTCCCACCGGGGATGATCAGACCGGCGGGCCGCACGGACGGGCGCGCCGCTTCGCCGGTACGGTCTCAGCGATCTCGCATCGTCACGGCGACCCTGTTGATCTCCTGCTCGCCCAGGGAGCAGTTGCACTGGCCACAACCAGGCTGGACGTCCATGGCTCCACCCTCCTCCGGCTACCTGACCAGAGGCTATGTTCACCCGTACCGCTGAGCACCTCACTCGGGGGCGACAGATGCCTCTCCGGTGCGCTGGTCTCACGGGCGGCCGCAACACCGGTGCGGGCGGAGCGGCGTGCCCGCCGGGCGGCGCGCAGGTGTCCCGAGCGGCCGGACGGGTGGGCTAAGCTTCCGTGTGCGCCGGATCGCGGATCCGCGCATGGGGCTATGGCGCAGTTGGTAGCGCGCCTCCATGGCATGGAGGAGGTCTGGGGTTCGAATCCCCATAGCTCCACTCGAAATTCCTACTCCTCCCGTTGAACCTTCCGGTGCCCGCCTGCGGTACCACCCGTAGGGATGCCGCCCAGGGGAGGAACGGGCCGATGCTCACCGAGTTCGAAGCTCGCCGCGCGTGTCATTGGCTGCTGCTGCGACTCGCCGGGCGTCTGCCCGACGGGCTGATGACCGGCTCCCGGCATCTGCTGCACGAGGGCCGCTACCGCGAGATGGCCATGGACTTGACGCTCGCCGTCGTCGGCCACGGTCTTCGGCCGACCCGTGACGACGCGCGGTGCCTGGTCGAACTGCTGCACGACGACGGCTCCGGTCTGGCGGCGCTCGTGCTGGCCCAGTCGTCGTACGGCGATCCGATGCCCCGGCATTGGTTCGGTCCCGCCGCGGCGGGCCGGGGCGTCTCCGCGGGCCACGTCGACGAGGCGGCCGTCGCGGCCGCCTCGGCGGAGCACGGGGCGCGCGGGCTCTGGCGGGCTTGGCGGCACCCGCCCGGCGGGCATGAGCGAGCGGCGAAGCGCGTGTTCGTCGTGGAGGTCGACGCCGGCTCGGACGCGGTCGGGCTCGCCGACCGGCTGCAGTACCGGATCGCCGCGGCGGGAGAGCCGTGCCCCCAGGTCGAGGTCTACCCTGCCGGCGAGTGGCTGCCGGCCTACCAGCGCACGGCCCGAGCCGAGGGCGACCTGCTCTGGTCGGCCGACCCGGACCCCGGCATCCGCATCGCCTCGGTGGTCGAGGGATGCGTTGGGATCCACCCGGCCGCCCTCGAGTGCGCCCCGCGAATCGATGACCTGTACGAACGCGAACGCCTGCTGGGCTATCTCGAGGCGGGCACGCCCATCCTCATCACCACGGCGCTCATCTACGACGTCATCCACCGCGACCGCGGTCGCGTCGTGCCGATGAGCTTCCGTACCGACGGAACCTGGATCTGGAGCGACATCACGCCCTACTACCTGCGCACCCACGGCATCCGTCCGGAGTCCGCGTTGCTCGAGCACATTCGCTCGAACGGCTACGAGATGCCGCCGGTCGACGGGGTCGCCGAGTTCCGGACGACCTCGGTCCTGTACCGGCGCGCGGACGACGACGCGGACGACGACGCGGCCGGCGCGCAGGAGAAGCGGTGAGGACCGATCGGACACGTCAGCCGATGTCGGCCGATCGGACCGGTGGGTCCCGCCGGGTCAGGATCCCGGCCGGGCGACCTCGGTGAACAGGCTCGGCAGATTGACCACGATGGCCTCCTGCGTGCTCCGCGCGATCACGACGACGGCCTCCTCGTCCGATGCGGGATTCTCCTCGCGGTGCGGAACGTACGGCGGAACGAACACATAGTCGCCGGGCGCCGTCTCGACCCGTACCTCGTGGCCGCCTTCGGCGAACACGAAGACGGGATGGCCGGAGACGATGTAGATCGCCGTCTCGGCCTCGCCGTGGTGGTGGTCACCGGAATTCGTGGCGGGGCCGACATGGGTGCGGCCCATCCATAGCCTCTGGGCGCCGACCGTCTCGCCCGAGATCGCCTCGAACCGCCGCATCCCCGACGTCTGCGCGGTGTCGGAGCTGAGCTCGCCGGAACGGATGTGCTCCAGCCGCCGATGCCAGTCCGCGGTACCGGCGCCTCCGGGCCGAGCCGTTGTGTGATCGCTCACAGGTCGATTCTCGCACCTCGCTCCGTGGCGGCCTCGGGCTCCGATGTCGTCCCGTTTTGAGCGCGGGCGATAAGCGTCCGAGCGTTGGGCAAATAGTCCATTATCGTATAATCTATTCTCGTGATATCCGAATCCGTGGCATCGGCGCGGCCGGCTCTCCTGCTGCTGCAGCAGGCCACGCACGCGACGCTGAACGCGCTCTCCGCCACCCTGTCCCACCTGGGCATGACGCCGTCGGAGCTCAACGCCCTGGCCAATCTCGCGGACGGGCGGCGCCGGAGCGTCGCCGAGCTCGGCATGGCGACCGGGACGCGCGCCACCACGCTGACCGGAGTGCTGGACCGGCTGGAGCGGAAGGGGCATCTCGTCCGCCGTGCCCACCCCACCGACCGCCGTGCCGTCATGATCGAGCTCACCTCGGCGGGCACCGACGTGGCGGCCGAAGTACGCGAAGCCGTCACCGAACTGGAGGACCGCCTGATCGGACGGCTTCCCGCTGAGGCGGTCGCCGGGTTTCGCGCGGTCGTCACCGCACTCGCGGAGGCTAGATGATCGACGACTTCGAGCGGCTGATGGAGCGGGTGAGGGGAGACGGGGGCGCCTTCGGCCACCGTGAACACCTTCACCTGGCCTGGCTCGCGGTACGGGAGCACGGCACGATGGGGGCGCACGAGCGGATCGGCGCGGGGATCCGGCGGGTGGCGGAGTACGCGGGGAGACCGCAGAAGTACAACGCCACGGTGACTCGCGCGTGGATCGAACTCGTCGGCCATCACGTCGAGACCGAGCCGCGCTCCGGCGACTTCGACGGCTTTCTGGAGCGGCATCCGGCACTGCTCGACAAGCGCCTGCTCTCGCGGTTCTACCGGTCCGTCACGCTGGCGAGCGAGCCCGCACGGCGGGGATGGGTCGAGCCTGATCGTGCGCCCTTCCCATGGATCGACGGATGCTCGTCGGGTGCCTAGCCTGACTTGTTTCAGTACCCGGCGCCCGTGCCGGGCGGCCACCGCGAAGAGGTGGTTCGGTGGATGTAGGAGGACCTCGATGGAACGACCGGACCGCTCGCCGCGCATCACCCATATCTCCTGGGGGCGGATGGAGGTCGAGGGCATCGGATCCGGAAAGGACTTCAAGCTCTATCCGGGTGGCGGACGCCTCTGGGACTGGTCCGAGACCGGCACCCGGCACAGCCCGGGAATTCAGCCGGCCGACGTGCGGGAGCTCCTGGACCACGGCTGCACGGTGGTCGTGCTCAGCCAGGGGATGGAGCTGCGCCTTGAGACCACACCAGAGGTCCTTGGCCTGCTGGAGGCCGCTGAGGTCGAGGTTCATGTCGAAGAGACCACCGCCGCCGCGGAGCTCTACAACCGGCTGGCCGAATCCCACGCGGTGGCCGGCCTGTTCCACTCGACGTGCTGATCGGCATCCGACCTGGGAGTTTGGCGCATCAACCGGCTGGGTACGGCAATCGAGTTGACGCGGCCGGTGCGAGCGTCTAACGTTCTACCTGCCCGACGGGATGCGGAACGCCAGATGGCGGTCGGCCCTCGGGACTCCTCCACTCTCGATCGATCGTCGTGCTGGTTCACCGGTGCGGCGCTGATCGTGCGCGGTCGATCTCTATGGGATGCAGGACGCCTTCGTGGTGGCCGGCCCGCTCCGCTCGTTCGAGTGATCGCTTCAACGGCCTAGCCGGTGCGTGATCTCTGATGGGCTGAGGTCGAGTCTCTGTTAGATTCCGGTTCGCCCCGGGCTCTTGACAGGGGTTGGAAACTTAGTAAGATAGTAGGGTT
>NZ_JABVEC010000072.1 GCF_014323705.1 Actinomadura alba | reverse complement strand
CGCGGTCCATCGACCGTCTCGCAGATCGTGAGAGGTGCAGCGATAAATGCAGATCAGATCTCTTTTCCACCAATTGATAGATAGGGCGCGGAAGGCGCCCAGAGCCCCTGTCACCACGCGACGCCTCGTCGGGGTGATGGTGGGTGTGGCGGTGTCGGCGCTATGGCTGTCGTCGAGTGCGGTCGCGAATCCCCAGGACCAGCAACTCCGTCAGGCGGCGGCACAGGTGCTCACCTGGACCGCCGACAACAGCATGACCGCGTACAAGTCCGTGCCGACCACGGCGACGGCAGGGCCCACGACGATCGTCTTCGAGAACAGCACGGCGACGGGCAACACCACCGGGATGACGCACACTCTGACCTTCGACACGTCCACACCCGGCTACAACCACGACGTCGCCGCCAACATCATCGCCAGCCCCTTTGACGCGAGCGGTGGCCGGCACGAGATCCAGGTGAACCTCACGCCTGGGAAGTACCGCTTCTTCTGCGCCATCCCCGGCCACCAGATGATGACCGGCGAGCTCGTGGTCACCGGCGGTGCCTCGGACACGACGCCGCCGCAGGTGTCGGCGTCGGTGTCGGGGGACAGGGACGCCGATGGCAATTATGTGGGTTCCGCCACGGTGACGGTCTCGGCGAGTGACACCGAGTCCGGGGTGGACAAGGTGGAGTACTCGCTCGACGGGCAGCCGTTCGCGGTGTATGCGAACCCGCTCGCGGTCGCTCAGCCGGGTGCGCACACGGTGCGGTACCGGGCGACGGACAAGGCCGGGAACACCTCGAACGTGGGTTCGGTGTCGTTCACGGTGGTCGACCCGCAGCCGAAGGACACGACGCCGCCGCAGGTGTCGGCGTCGGTGTCGGGGGACAGGGACGCCGATGGCAATTATGTGGGTTCCGCCACGGTGACGGTCTCGGCGAGTGACACCGAGTCCGGCGTGGACAAGGTGGAGTACTCACTCAACGGTGGGGCGTTCGCGACGTACTCGGCTCCGGTGTCGGTGAACCAGCCGGGTGCGCACACGGTGCGGCACCGGGCGACCGACAAGGCCGGCAACACCTCGACCGTGGGGTCGGTGAACTTCACGGTGGTCAACCCGCCGGGCAAGGACACGACTCCGCCGCAGGCGTCGGCGCAGGTCACCGGCAGCCAGGACTGGGCCTGGAACTATGTGGGCTCCGCCAGGCTGACGATCTCGGCGAGTGACACCGAGTCCGGGGTGGACAAGGTGGAGTACTCGCTCGACGGGCAGCCGTTCGCGGTGTACGCGAACCCGCTCATGGTCGCTCAGCCGGGTGCGCACACGGTGCTGTACCGGGCCACGGACAAGGCCGGAAACACCTCCGATGTGAGCACGGCGAAGTTCACTGTCGTCGAAAGCGGGACCGGCTCGGGATGCAAGTCAGGTAAGGGCACCGGCTGCCCCAAGTGAGTTCCTTCAGCCGGGGGCGACCGCACTGGTCAAGTGAGGTCGCCCCCGGCTGGGGACGAATGTCGACTGGGCTCCGATTCGCCTTGTCGACGGAGATGGCAGAGCCGGAGCGTCGTCATGACCGCTTCGGGTCGCCCTTGAGCTGATTCAGCTCGCCCGGAACCAGGGGGCGGCGGTGGTGTCGTTCCTGTAGAACTCCACCAGGGCGCGGGCGACCTTGTTGCGTCCGGACGTACTCGGGTGCACGCCGTCGGTCTGGTAATCGGCGCACGTCCACTCAAGGCCGTCTCTGCGGCCTGGAACCCCGCCCGGCACGCCGTCGGCGCCCAGCCCATCGGCCCACAGGTACGGCCCCCAGGCCAGCCAGGGAGCGGGAGCGCTGGTGCCGGCGTACGCCAGTCGTGGGTCACCGGCGATCTGGTCCTCAATCAACTGCTTCACGGCGAACGCCTGCTCGTACGCGCCCTTGCCGCGGAGCGCGGTGGAGTAGTCACCGTAGGTGCGGCTGGACAGGTGGACGATCCGCAGGTTGGGGTACTTGCTCTTGGCGATCGTCACGATGCTGCGCAGCGCATCCCGCAACTGTTGCGCCCCGCTTGGGAAGGTGCCCAGGTTGTCGCCACCGAACTGCTGTTTGAGCCAGACCGTCTGCACCTGGGCCGGCGTCACCCCGGCCTGCATCAGCCGGTTGTTGAGGACCTGCCAGGTGGTGCTGTTCGGGTCGGCCCAAGCGGTCGCGGCCTGCCCGCCCTGCGCCCCATCGACGAGGACCAGCTTGGGGTTGAGGGTGGCGTCGCCGGCCACCGACTGCATGAAGGCCTGGAACTCCTGGGTGGTGTTGGACATACCGATCGACGCGAAGACGACCTTGCCGTTGGTGTTGTCCACCGCTCCCGAGGAGTTTCGCGGCAGGATCTGGTTGGTCGCAATGGACCGGCCGGCCGAATCGTGTGCCGCCGGGCGGCTGTTCGCACCTCCCGGGTAGAGGCCACCCTGAGCACCCAGGTAGGTGCCTGTACCCAGATCGACCAGGGGCACCCGTCCACTGTGGGTACGAGTGCAGTCGGACGCCTGTGCCGCTGAGGCGGGCCCCAGCACCACCAGCGACGCCACCGCCGGCATCATCAGAGTGCTCAGCGCGGCCGACACCCGCCTGTCTCCTTGCCGGCGCCGACCCAGTACCCATTCCATTTGCGCCCTCCATTCTGAGTTACGAGCGCCAAACGTCCCCGGCATCATATGTCCGTATCGATCAAGCGGGAAGGGTGCTCCTGCCTCATTCCGGAGACAGCGGAAAGACGGTTGTTGTCAATGGCCATATAACGCCAGGCAGTGGAGGCCGACACCTCGAATCCGGCGGCCAGTGACCACTGGGTTGATCTCGGCATCTTTGGTTTGAGGTTGACAGTTCCGCGAGAAGGCGTACGCGCTCAGGGTTCAACCAACAAAGAGCACATGGTGCCAGAATCCTTCGAAACCGCTCATCAATTTCATACAGAGCATATCGAAACTCGCGTAGCCATCGAGTAATGACAACGTATCATTCGAGGTCGCGCCACGCCGCGCACCCGTTGACCAGTCCGAAAACCAGGTTGGCAAAGGCTCGGTTGTTCGCGAAGACGAACGCCGGGCGGTTCTCAGGAGAGTGGCCAGTTGCGTAGGGCGGCGTCGGCCATTTCCTGGAGTTCGTCGCGGCCGACACCGCTGGCGGCTTGCACGGCGATGCCGGATGTCAAGGTGGTGACGTAGCGGGCGAGTAGTGCCGGGTTGGTCTCCGGGGGCAGGTCGCCGTCGTCGACGGCTCGTTGGAACCGCTCTCGGATACAGGAGTAGCCGTTGTTGCGCCAGGCGACGAGGAGGTCGCGGACTTCGCGCCCGGAGTCGCTGGTGGCCAGGGCGCCCTGGATGCCCAGGCACCCGTGGGGATGTGTCGGGCGGGTGGTGGTTCGAACGGTGCCGGCCAGGATCGCGGTGGCGACGCCGAGGGCGGTCGGCTCTTCCAGGGCTCGGGCCAGGTATGCGCTCGGGCCTTCGGTGTAGCGCTCCAGGGCCTTGCGGAACAGCTCCTCCTTGTTACCGAAGGTTGCGTACATGCTGGTGGTGGAGATGCCCATCGCGTCGGTCAGGTTGGCCAGGCTGGCCCCCTCGTAGCCCTGCTCCCAGAAGACCAGCAGGGCGCGCTCGAGAGCTTCGTCGGCGTCGAATCCTCGCGGTCGGCCGGTTGAGCGGCGTTGTTTGGTCTCCACCTACGCAGTCTACCCCCTTCTGTAGCGATCGATGCAGAACATGCTACCGTCGAGTTCTGCATCGATCGATGCAGAACTCGACGGAGGTCAATTCACGTGGGACTACTTGAGGGCAAGACCGCTCTCGTCACCGGAGGCAGCACCGGGATCGGCCTGGCCAGCGCCGTACGACTGGCGGCCGAGGGCGCACACGTGTTCATCACCGGCCGGCGCAAGACCGAACTCGACGCGGCCGTCGAAGAGATTGGTTCAGCGGCTACCGCGGTGACCGGCGACATCTCGAACCTCGCCGACCTGGACCGGCTCTACGAGACGATCCGCAGCCGAGGACGGGGCCTGGACGTACTGTTCGCGAATGCCTCCGTCGCCTCGTTGGTGACGCTTGAGCAGGTCACCGAGGAGCACTTCGACACCCTCTTCGGCATCAACGTCCGGGGCACGCTGTTCACCGTTCAGAAGGCGCTGCCGCTGCTCAACGACGGCGCCTCGGTGATCTTGAACGGCTCTACCAACGTGGACGTCGGCGATGAGGCGCTCGGTGTGTACGCGGCTACCAAGGCCGCCACCCGATCGTTCTCCCGGACCTGGGCCAACGAACTCAAGGGACGCGGCATCCGGGTCAACACCATCACGCCCGGCCCGACCGATACCCCTGCTGTGTCGGGGCTCACTCCCGCCCCGGCCGCCTTCAAGCAGCAACTGGCTACGCGTGTGCCGCTGGGCCGGCTCGGGCGCCCGGAGGAGATCGCCGCTGCCGTGACCTTCCTCGCCTCCGAGCAGAGCAGCTTCATCACCGGTTCGAGCCTGTACGTCGACGGCGGCCTGAACCAGATCTGAGTTCCATGGCCGCACATCCGGCGAGGATGGCGGCGCCTGGCCGGCCGGGCGGACAGAGGTCACGCCTGCCGCAGCAGCGAGAAGGTGATGCAGTGCACCAGCAGCTTCCTGCCGCCGGCACCGGAGACGGTGCCGCAGGGGACCGCCGGCAGGAGGAGTCCGGCCGGTGAGCGGTAAGTCCGCGCGTCAAGCAGGTCTGGACGATCAAGACGGTCACGATCAGAGCGACCCATCACCCTGATCAACGAACGGTTCCGACGTGCACCCCATCTGCGGTGCCCTCGTTCGACTCCGTTCAACACAGAATGAGGTAAAGGACCCATGCCAGTAATCGGCCTCATTGGCGCAGGTGAGGCCTGGTAGCCAGATCGCGCGTGCGTCGATCGCGAACGGCTACGACGTCGTCATTGCCAATTCACGAGGACCCGAGACTTTGAAAGACCTCATTGGGACTGTCCGGAAGTTCGCTCGAGTGCCTATGACATGCCCTACGTACGGAGCCGAGTTCCGGGCCTCGCGAGTGTCTGCATACGATCGATCATCCATCTGTGTGGAATCACCCTCTCGATTCGTCCGGAAGGCTTGGGCGAGTGCTGGGCCCACCCGCATCCATGGGTTGCGAAATCTCCGACCAATTCGGCTGGTACGCACCTTGGCGCCTTTGGGATGACCTCAATGGAATGCCGTTGAGAGCGAGGAAGTATACTCTGCTCTCGTGCCTGCTGACTTGGGGCCGGACGATGTTCGAACGCTTGCCAAAGGTCTTGACCAGGCTGGATGCCTCGATGGCTGCTGGTTCCGTCGTTATGGGCGCCCACTCTCACTCCGTCGACACCACATGATATTCAAGTAAGGTACGGCCTGCCGGGCGAACCTACTCGTTCGTTGTCCCGGCCACCCAGCGCTCCTTGGCGCCTATGAACGTCGCGGAGTTGACCTCTGCCCAGGCGCGGGCGCGGGTCTCTGTTAGGACGTCCGCGGGGACGGTCGTATTGGTCATGTTGGCGTGGTAGATGTTCATCATGTCGGGGTTGAAATCGGGGCTGATGTGGCCGCCGGCGATCGCCATGTCGAACAGCGGCGTGCCGGGCATCGGCACGACACAGAAGAAGTGGGCCCCGTCCAAACCGTAGGAGACGTGTTCGCGAGCCATGTCGATGGTGGTCTCCATCTCCTCCATCGTCTCGTCCGGCCAACCGATCATGTAGTGGCCGTAGATCTTGAAGCCGTACTCCTTCATGGCGACGATCAGCCCGGGAAGGTCGGCCATTTCCACGTTGAGCTTGTTGCTCGCGTACTTACGCATGATGCGCAGGTTGGCCGTCTCGAACGGCAAGTTGATCTGCGTGAAACCCGCGTTGGCCAACGCCTCGAGTACTTCGTGGTCGGGTTTCCAGCGCTTGAGCAGGTGGATGATGTTGATGCCGTTGACGTCGCAGACGGTCACGCCGGCCTCCTGGATCCGCTCCAGCAGTCGCAGGCCGCGCTTCTTCTGCCCGAGCAGCGAGTCGTCCTCGATGAACACGTCCGTCACGCCGAGGCTCTTCAGGGTCTCGATCTCGGCCATCACCCGGTCGTCGGACTTCACGCGGAAGCTCCCGATGGGCCCGCTGATGCTGCCCTCCGTCTCGTCGGCAATGTGGCAGTACGTGCAAGCAAACGGGCAACCGAGCGAGGTCATCATGGTGCCGTAGCGCAGCTCAGCGCCGGGCTCGAACACGCCGGAGTGCGGCCGGGCCATCTTCCAGTAGCGCTGGTTGGGCAGCAGGTCCCAGGCTGGCATGGGCAGGGTGTCGAGGTTCCGCACCATGTCCTGGGCACGGGCGGGGTTGATCCGGATCCGGCCGGCGTCGGGGAACGCGACGCCGTGGATGTCGGCGAAGCTCGGCCTGCTCGAGCGCCGCACGGCCTCGACGATGTCGATGATGGTGTGGTCGGCCTCGGACAGGCACACCACGTCGAAGCCGGCCGCGAAGAACAGTGGCAGCCGGGAGCGCGCGTTCACCCCGCCGGAGACGAGGATCTTCTCGGGATAGGCCGCCTTGATCAGCCGGGCGCAGTGCAGAACCATCGACTCCTGGTCGGTGAAGATCGACGTGATGCCGACGATGTCGTGCTCCGCCACGACCCCGAGGATCCGCTCATCGCTGACGCCGGTGCGCACCAGGCCGCTCGGGATCGGCGACGGGTTGGCGAAGATGTCGTCGAGCACGTCGGGTCCGCCGCCGACACAGGCGTCGAAGACCTGCACGTGCACTCCATGCTGCCGGAGCGCTCCGCCTAGGTGCGGATAGGCGAGCGAGCCGTTCGGCTTGCACACGGTCCCTGGCACGCTCTGGTTCGGAGGATACAACAGTAGAACACTGAGGTCTCGAAGCTGCATTTGAAAAATGTATCCTCACTCAAATAGACTGCCTTCTTCTCCCGTGCGCACTGTGGTCCGGCCGGCCCGCAGGTGGCCGTTGTTCTGCGGCGTGCACTGGACGGTCGGCGCCCGCTCGACAACGTCCGTCGACGTGGAGGGATTCTGCTGGCGGTCGTGGTCACCACCGCCAACATCGGTGACCGCTTCGGCGCCAAACTGCTGGTCATCGCGCTACTGAACGTCTGTACCCGGCTCAAGCTGATCTGGGCCGATTCCGGCTACGACGGCAAACCCCCTGGCCCCCCTGGGTCCGTGCCGTCGCCGGGATCACGGTGCAGATCATCAAGCGCACCGAACTGCACGCGTTTCACGCCATACCGCGCCGGCGGGTGGTCGAACGCAGTTTCGGCTGGTTACTGCGGTACCGGCGCCTGGTCCGCGACTACGAACGACGCCCCGAACACATCAGCGACCTGTGCGAGACGATGCCACGCTCCTACTTCGCAGCCGCCGACCAGCACCTAGCCGGCCTCTCACCGCATGAGCGCGTCGTCGCCGCGCACCTGCTCGCCACGCACAGTGTCGTGCAGAACTTCCCCGGCGTCACCCAGCGCGCAGCCGAGTTCACCGCTCTCGGCACCGGTCCCGTGATCCATCCGACCGGCTCGATCGTCGACATCGAAGGACTGCAGAACCTACGACGCGACGCCGAACCAGAACACGACCTGCTCACCGCGCTCCACGAATCAATGGCCCTTGGACAGCTGCCACTGGCAATTCATGAACAGCACTACGCACACATCTTCACCATGCGCCCGCTCGACGGCACGCTCTTCGGCCAGAACGCCGGCCGGTTCGCCGACATCCTGCCGGATCACCCGATACCCGAGGACGATTTCGCTGGACCGCCGCCCTCGTGGAGATCGCCGGCCGCGTGCGGGAAGACGACGAGCTTTACGCGAAGTTCCGGCAAACATTTAACGAACGAATCGAAAAATACATCTCGCTCACCCCAGAACAGCGGCAATACGGCGTCGAAGAACTGCGGAACCTGCTCCACGGTGAGCCGATCCACTCGGTGATGGCCAGGATCATCACCACCCAGCCCAGCGAGTGACAACAATGGAGTCTCCGAACCGCAGGCAGGGTTGAAACTTCCGGGTCGCGGCCTACCTTGCCTACGCCGGGCGACCGCGTGAGGGAGGGGCAAGTCGCGGCTTCCGCCACCCTTGCCGAACACCCGTCAGTACCGCCGCCCCTCTTCGCGGCCGCCGGCGGGCAGTGGACCGCCGCCAGCCCGCGCTCGGCGGCCCGCGAACGGTCCGGGAAGCTTCATCAGTAGCATTCGCTTCGCCATAGGGGTCGCTCGGACCGCCGGCCCTGCACTCCGGGCAGCCCTGGTGCCGTCATTCCCGTCGAGGAAGGGTGTGGGTGCCGAATACTGTGTCACCTCATGCGACCTGCGAGTATTCGTGTAGAAGACCACCGAGTCGGTCTCGTCGGATGACCGTGATGTCGGCGTCGATGGGATCGGGTAGTGCCCGGGAGCGGGCTGGCCTGGTTCAGGGCCCCGGTGTGGACGGTGCACTTTAAAATAGGCCTCGTAGACGGCGAGGACCGTGCGCAGGTGGCATCCAGGTAACCAGGGCGCCGCCCGGCTCTGATCGTCTCCGCTGGCGCCGACGGTAACCCGTGTTGGCTGACGACCCGTGGTTGCTCGTTGGTTGCTCGGATGTCGTGATCTTGTCGTCCATGGCCTTCCGGGGATGATCGTGGCCGTCCTGTTAGAGATCACAGCAGTGAGTCCGGTGGCGGTGGCGATCGGTGTGATGTTTTGGCCTGGTGGGTGTGTCCAATGTCGTGAACATGCCGGATGGCAGTGACTTCTGCGGGTGTAAGGCCTGCGGCAGTGCTGGGATCGTTGGATGAGGTCGCCGTTGGTCCTGAATGGGTCTGGCTTGACGCGGGCGATGGAGTTGGGCGTTCATATCGTTCGCCCTGGGCGGTAGGCCGGCTGGACCCGGCGCGCGGTCATCCCCCGGGCCGCGTGTGGAACGCGTCCCCACCCACCGTCATCGTCATCTGCAGCACCGGTTGCCAGGTGATGCCTGCGTTACGTCATCTGGCGCATGGACTGTTCTTCGGGAACGTTGGGGGTTCCTGGTCTTCCGGCAGGGGCGAGCGGAGCGAATCATGTGCGGAAAACACACAGCATCTACGTCGTCCCGACCAGGGATTCCACAGGGCCAGCTGATCGTGGAGGCGCGGACCTCCCTGCAATGATGAGCGAAGGAATCTGAACGAGGAAAACGCCGCGTGGACAGCTCGATCAGGGCAGAAGATCAGCCTGCTGAAGTCGCGCCAGATCACGAGGTTCCGGCTGGGGCGCGGTCGCGACGGTGCGCGCAGCGGGCTTCGTCGGCAGGACCATCGCCAAAGAGGTCGTCGAGGAGATCGTCGACGACGAACGACGTGACACCGGGCCGTCGAGACGGGGCCAGGAACCCGTCGCCGGTCCAGCTCGTTGAATCGCACGCAACACCGGCCCCGCCGTAGATGACGTAAGGAAGCCATGGGGGAAGGAACCGGGCGCGGATGGAGGTTCGCGATCGCCATGATCGCCCCCGGCCTGCTTGCGGAGGCGCGAGCACTGGACGAGTCGTCCGAGCCCGCCGAACCGCTGCCCGTCTACGCCCCATGCGCCGCGACTGGCGGAACGTCGTGGTACCGGCCGCCGTTGAGGATCCAGCCCCGGAAGCCGAATCCGCAGCCGCGCGATCAATGCGGCCCGTGGAGATGGTTTGATCAAGGCGGGCCTAAGCCGAGAATATGAAGGAGACGACGATGGCGATCACGCTGACCAAGGAAGACGGAGCCGCCGATCTGAACGGCATCACCCACCTGATCGTGGGTGTGGCCTGGGACCCCTCCGCCGGATCCAGTGGCGGGCTCCTCGGCAAGGCCCGACGGAAAAAGGGCGTCGACCTCGACCTGATCGCCGTCCTCATGCAGGGCGCGGAACCGGTCAGACTCGCTGGCCTGGACTCCCTGGACCCGCTCGGCAACGGCTCGGTCAAGCACTCCGGCGACGAGCAGACCGGCGCCGCCGAAGGCGACGACGAGACCGTCCAGGTCACCTTCGCCAACGTTCCGCCTGCGATCACCTCCATCGTCTTCATCGCTGCGGCCTTCAAACGAGGCAGCTCCTTTGACAAGGCCAACAACATCTCGTTCAAGGTCTATGACGCCACGGGCGGCAGCTCAGAACAGGTCGCCGACATCTGGCCGTCCCTGCTCGGCGCCGACAACGCCAACGCCATCTGCCGAGCCCTCCGCAACGGTTCCCACTGGCAGCTCGAAGTCCTCAACCAGCAAGGCAAGATCAAGCAAGGCGACCGGCAGGCCCTCATCAGATTCGCCATGCAATAGACCGGGCCCTATCTCACAGGCTGCGACCCCTGTGAACACCAGCCTCCTTCAACCGCCGCGGCGGTGGGGTCGTCTGGTCAACGGGTCGGAGCGAACGGCGAATTCGATCGAGAATCTCCAGCGCAGGTGTGAACGTTTGGGGAGTACGCACCAGATCTGCGTCCGCAGATGACCGCCCGAGTAAACGGGGCCGTTGTCACGGACGCGTTGATGTCGTGCTGGATGTCGTTGGCGGCGACATCCAGCACCATGCCCTCCAGGAGATACGCGCCCTGGTTGTACGCCTGGCGGCGGAGAAATAACGATCATCGTCCGCATCAGTCCCGGGACCAAAGGCCACCGCTGCACGAACCCGGCCGAGTGATCGACATGACCGCCCGGATCCAGCGCTATAAGGTCGTCGGAGGCTTGATCAACCAGTACCGGAGAGCAGCCTAGCGATCATCCAGACCCCAGCTGAGAGCCGATGCGCGGATATTGGCACGGCACAGGCCGGAACCGTCACCGTGGCGTTGATCCCATCAGGTGTGGCGCCTCCGCTCGTCCAGCCGGCCTTCACCGTGCCCTTGAGCGTCGGCGTTCCCACGAGCGCACGCTCGACCCCGCCATGCTGGAGCTTGATCTGGACATTCGCGAAGCCTGCCCCCAGCGGCTGGCGACACCGTGATGAAAGGAGTGGGTCGAACGGCGGTCTGCTGCGCGTCCGTTGCGGCCAGCGCTCCGCTGGGTATCAGGGGTGACCACCACTCCCGCCGTGAGCGCAGACTTGAGTAGCGCTCCACGATTTGGTCCGATCCGGACGTCTCCTGAGTCCATTGTGACTATTGGTT
>NZ_JABVEC010000071.1 GCF_014323705.1 Actinomadura alba | reverse complement strand
GAAGCCGCCATCTCCAAGGCCCGCGAGCCGCCGAGCGGAGCGAGGCAGGGCAACAGGGCACGAGCGAGCACGCGACGAGGGAAGCCGCCATCTCCAAGGCCCGCGAGGCGCCGAGCGCAGCGAGGCAAAGAAACAGGGCCGAGCGGATCGTGCGATCACGGCTCCGCGGCGGCGAGCGCGAGCAACTCCTCGGCGTGCGCGCGGCCCAGCTCGGAGTCCTCCAGCCCGGCGAGCATCCGGGACAGCTCACGTACCCGCCCGTCCCGGTCGAGCGTGATGACGCCGCTGCGGGTGACCGTGCCGTCGTTGGACTTCTCCACCAGCAGATGCTGGTCGGCGAACGCGGCGACCTGCGGCAGGTGCGTCACGACGATCACTTGCGCGTTGCGGGACAGCCGGGCCAGCCGGCGGCCGATCTCGACCGCCGCCTTGCCGCCGACCCCGGCGTCGACCTCGTCGAACACGAAGGTGGGCACCGGATCGGCACCGGCGAAGACGACCTCGATCGCGAGCATGACCCGCGACAGCTCGCCGCCGGAGGCGCCCTTGTTCAGCGGTAGCGGCGGAGCGCCGGGGTGCGCCGCCAGGCGCAGCTCCACCTCATCGGCGCCGTGCGCGCCGAAATCGCCGGTCGGGGTGACGGAGACCACGATGCGGGCGTGCGGCATGGCCAGCGCGGTGAGCTCCTCGGTGACGGCGACCGAGAACCGCTCCGCCGCCCGGGTGCGCACCGAGGTGAGCTCTCCGGCGAGCTCACCGAGGCGCTCGGTGAGCTCGCCGTACTCGACCTGCAGCTCTTCGATCCGCTCGTCGTCCCCGTCGAGCTCGGTGATCCGCTGCACGGACGTCTTCGCCCAGTCGAGCACGTCGTCGATGCTGGTGCCGTACCTGCGGGTCAGCGCCGTCAGCGCCGCCCTGCGCTCCTGTACGGCGGCGAGCCGGACCGGATCGGCCTCGACCGACTCGGCGTAGGCGGCGAGTTCGCCGCCTACGTCGGAGAGCAGGTAGCCGGCCTCGGCGAGCCGGTCGGCGAGCGCCGCGAGCGCCGGATCGTGGTCGCGGACCACTTCGATGGCGTTGCGGGCCGACCCGAGCAGCCCGACGGCGTCCGCGGCGGCGACGACGGCGTCGGGGTCGCCGAGCAGTGCCTCGTGCGCGGTGGTCGCGGCGGTGCGGAGGGCGTCGGCGTGGCCCAGTCGCTCTTCCTCGGTCGCGAGCTCGACGTCCTCGCCCGGCTTCGGATCGACCTTCTCGATCTCCCCGAGCCCGAACTTCAGCGCGTCGGCCTCCTGGGCCCGTTCGCGCGACCGTGTGGTGAGCTCCTCGAGCAGCGCGCCGACCTGGCGATGCCGCTGGTAGGCGGAGGTGTAGGCGCGCAGCGGCTTGGTCAGCTCGTCGCCGGCGTAGCGGTCGAGGGCCGCCCGCTGCCGGCCCACCTGCAGCAGCCGCTGCTGGTCGGCCTGCCCGTGCACGGCCACCAGGTCGTCGGCGAGGTTGATGAGCACGCTCACCGGGGTGGACCGGCCGCCGAGGTGGGCCCGCGAACGCCCCTCGGCCGACACCGAACGGGTGATGATGAGGGCACCGTCGTCGAGTTCACCGCCCGCCTCCTCGACGCGCTCGACGACCTTGCCGCCGGGGTCGACGACGATGCGGCCCTCGACGGTGGCGCGCTCGGCACCGGGTCGTACCCGCTGCGGATCGGCCCGCCCGCCGAACAGCAGTCCCAGGCTGGTGACGACCATGGTCTTGCCCGCCCCTGTCTCGCCCGTCACGACGTTGAACCCCGGGGACAGCTCCAGCACGGCCTCGTCGATCACGCCGAGACCCTGGATTCGTACCTCTTCGACCATCGGCCGCACGTGGTACCCCCTATCCGGATCACACTTCGTACCCCGACGGTTTCGGGGGGTCACGGGGCCCGGCGCCCCATTCCAGGTGAGGTTATCGCTCTTGTGTGCGAGGGCGCCCCCGCCAGCCGGTCACCGGCAGCCCGAACTTCGTCACGAGCCGGTCGGTGAAGGGGGTGCGGTGGAGCCGGGCCAGCCGCACCGGTGTCTCGCCGCGGCGCACCTCGACCCGTGATCCCGGCGCCAGATCGCCGGTGCGCCGGCCATCGCACCACAGTGCCGCGCGGGACGTCTCGGGTATCACCTCGATGGCGACGACCGACCTCGGCGAGACCACCATCGGCCGGGCGAACAGGGCATGGGCGCTGATCGGGACGACCAGCATCGCCTCGACCTCCGGCCAGACGACCGGCCCGCCCGCCGAGAAGGCGTAGGCCGTCGATCCGGTGGGCGTCGCGACGACCACGCCGTCACAGCCCCAGTGCGACAGCGGCCGGCCGTCGATCTCGACGACCACCTCGAGCATCCGCTCGCGCGACGCCTTCTCGACGGTCACCTCGTTGAGCGCCCAGGTCGTCGCGGTGACGGCGCCGTCCTGGCGCACGGTCACCTCGACCGTCATCCGCTCCTCGACCTCGTACTGCTGGCCGACCACCTTCTCGACGGTGGCGGCGAGGTCGGCCCGCTCGGCCTCCGCGAGGAAGCCGACGTGGCCGAGGTTGACCCCGAGCAGCGGGGTGCCCGTCGGCCGGGCCAGCTCGGCGGCCCGCAGCAGGCTGCCGTCACCGCCGAGCACGATCACCATCTCGGCGTCCTCGGCCGCCGCCGCCGAGGTCGACATGACGTCGACGTCCGCGCACGCGAGATCCTCGGCCTCGGCGTCGAGCACCCGCACGGCGATGCCGGCCTCACTGAGCCGCTCGATGACCAGCTGGGCACTGCGCACCGCTCCCGGCCGTCCGGTGTGCGTCACGATCAGCACTGATCGTTTGTCGCTCATCGGCTCACGCTCATTGAGGTCCCTCCTCGATCGCCTTCGCCAGGTCGCGCTCGTCCAGCGGCGGCGCACCGGCCCGAAGCCAAAGGAAATACTCCACATTGCCGGACGGCCCCGGCAGCGGGCTCGCCGTGACGCCCAGGACGCCGAGACCCAGCGTGAGGGCGTGGCCGGCCACGCCCCTGACGGCATCGGCGCGCAGCGCCGGGTCTCTGACGACACCACCGGCGCCCACGTGGTCCTTGCCCACCTCGAACTGGGGCTTCACCATCATCACGTAGTCGGCGTCCGGGGTCACGCAGCCATGGATCGGCGCGAGCACGAGCCGGAGCGAGATGAACGACAGATCCGCGACGACCAGATTCGGCGGCTCGGGGCCCACGTGGGCCGGCGTCAGGTCGCGGAGGTTCAGCCGCTCGACCACGGTCACCCGGTCGTCGGTCCGCAGCGACCAGGCGATCTGGCCGTAGCCGACGTCGACGGCGACCACATGCGCCGCCCCGGCCCGCAGGAGCACGTCGGTGAACCCGCCCGTGGACGCTCCCGCGTCGAGGCACCGCCGGCCCCTGGGGTCGAGATCGGCGAAGGCGCGCAGGGCCCCGGCGAGCTTGTGACCGCCCCGGGAGACGTACTCGGGGCCGCTGTCGGCCGCGTCGACGACGATCGCCGCACCGGTCTCGACCTGGGAGGCGGCCTTGCCCGCGGTGTTCCCCTGGACGCGGACGCGGCCGGCGCCGATCAGCTCACCGGCCTGCTCGCGGGACCGGGCCAGCCCCCGCCGCACCAGCTCGGCGTCGAGTCTTCGACGCGTCATGGCCGTGGCGGCGTCGGCGCCGGGCCGTCCTGGTCGATCGAGGACAGCACGTCCTGGAGCCGCTGGTGCACCTCGCGGAAGATCTCGACGTGCCCGGACACGGGCGCCCGGCCGAGCGCGCCGAGCGGCGTGAGCGCCTCGTCGACCCGCTCGTCACCGGTCGGTGCGGCGGTGGACGGGGGCCGGCCGGCACCGATGCCGCCGGGGGCACCGTACGGACCACCGGACGCGCCACCGGACGCGCCGCCGTCCCCCCCGATCGGGTCACCGCCCGGAACGTGGCCGCGTGGAACGTCTCCGCCTGGAACGGGGCCGCCCGGAACGTGCCCGCCGGCACTTCGTGAATCCTCCACGCCCATCACCGTCTTCGCCTCCCGATCAACGACCGCGTGCCGCGAGTCGCTTCCAGCTCACTGGGAACGCTACCGTCACGAGACGACAACGTTGCCGACAGGAGCGGAGAACGGCCCGACCATGGCGAACGAGGAGGAATGCCGAAAGGCGCTCGAGCAGATCGCCGCACGCCTCGGCGAAGTGGACAAGACGGACTTCGCCGAGCATGTCGTCGAGCGGACGATCAGCTGCCGCATCCCGGATCTCGAGCTCGCCTTCGAGACCCGGATCCACGACGGCGGACTGGATCCTTTCCGGCGGACCGACGACGCGAAATCGGCCCAGGTACGGGTGACGGCGAAGAGCGACGATCTCGTGGCGCTGGCCAATGACGAGCTGAAGGCGGCGAAGGCCTGGGCGTCCGGCCGCCTCAAGATCGAGGCCAACATCTTCGACCTGCTCCGGCTCCGCAAACTGCTCTGAAGCCGCAGAGGCGGCCGGACCGGCCGGGAAGGCCGATCGGCCGCCGCCGGCGGGCGCCGGTTACCGGCGCGGCGCGCGATAGCCCTTCGGCAGCGCGAAGCCGTTCTCGGACATCACCTTGCGAAGCCGGTCCGGATAGTCGGTGATGATGCCGTCCACCCCGTCGTCGATGAGCTTGTTCATGGTGGCCTCATCGTCGATCGTCCACGGGACCACCTTGATCCCGGCGCGATGGGCCCGGGTCACCATCTCCTTGGTCGTGTACGGCTCGTAGCCGGGATCGTTGATCGTCCCGTTCTGCGGGAACCCGTGCACCGGCGAGAACGCGTCGGCGCCGAAGGAGCGGATCGCCGTGATCGGGTCGCCGCCGAAGTCGTCGATGTCGATCCCGCCGAGCCAGGGCGACCGGCCGGGCTGACCGGTCTGCAGGAAGTCGCGGTTGGTCAGCGCCACGATGGGCAGGCGCGGCTCGACCCGCCGCATCCGCATCAGCGCACCCCAGTCGAAGCTCTGGATGGTGACCTGGCCGAGTATGCGGGCGCGCCGGATCTCCCGGGAGGTCACCTGCACGAACTGCTCTCGCGGCGCCGTCTCACTCGGGGCACCCGCCTCGACCTTCGTTTCCACGTTGAGCCTGACACCGTGCGCGCGGTAGCGCTTGACCAGGTCGAACACCTCGCTGAGCAGGGGCATCCGGGCGCCCGGGGCGGACCGCTGGGCCGGGAACTCGCTCAGCGTCCGGCTGCCGCAGTCCATCGTCCTGACCTGCTTCAGCGTCAGAGTGTTGATGTACTTGCCGACGTAGGGGAACTCGGGGTCTCCAGGAGCGACGGGGGCGGTGTCCTGGCACTTGCGGGCGTTGATCTGCCGATCGTGGGTGACCACCGCCTCGCCGTCCTCGGTGATCTGCACGTCGAGCTCGAGGGTGCTCACTCCGAGCCGCAGAGCGTTCTCGAAGGCGGGCAGCGTGCTCTCGACGACCAGGCCCAGTCCTCCGCGATGGGCCTGCAGGTCGAACGCGTGCCGGTGCCGCGAAGGCGTGGAGCCCGCCACGGCGACACCGGGAGCGGCCACCACGGGGGTCAACGCCAGCACGGCGGCGACGAGGCCATTGCGCCAACTGGTCATCAAGATCGCGTTCCTTCCTGGGTGTACGGGGGTTTCGCCCGGAACGCTTTACCGAGAACGAGGGCAGCAGTGATGCGTCAGATGAGCATAAAACAAAGGCCTTTTGACCATTTGCCGATCAAAGGGTTCGGGCACGGGCCCGCGGCTTGGGGGGCGAACGCGGACGGTCAGCCGAAGCCGAGGTGGTCGAGCGCCTGCCGCACCGCGGCCGGCTCGGCCGGTTCCTCGGCCCGCCACGCGGCGGCGCAGAGCGCCCGGAGCCCGTCGTAGCCGTCGCCGCCGGCGCCGTGGCGGTCGCCCGTGCGGTCGCCGCCATCGTCACTGTCGTCAATGTCGCGGCCGTCGCCGCCCCCGTCGCCGTCGCCGTCGCCTTCGTGGCGCGAGACGACGACGGTCTCGCCGGTCCACCGCGCCGTCCAGCCACCGCAGGTGTAGGAGTCCCCCTCGGGGCCGGGTGAGCGCCGGACCTCCGGATGGGACGTCAGCAGGCCCGACAGATCCGCCGCGAGATAGGTCGGCCGGTGCTCGGGGACCGCGGTGACCGCCGCGAGCGCGTCGGTGACCCCGGTCAGGACCAGCAGGCTGTCGGCGCCGCCGTTGTGCGCGCCTTCGATGTCGGTGTCGAGCCGGTCGCCCACCACCAGCGGCCGTTCCGCGCCGGTGCGCATGACCGCCTCGCGGTGGAGCGGCCGTTCGGGCTTGCCCGTGATGATCGGGTCGACGCCGGTGGCGGTCCTGATCACCTGGATCAGTGCCCCGTTGCCCGGCCGGGGCGGCCCGCTCTCGCCGGGGATGGTGAGATCACCGTTGGAGGCCAGGAACAGGGCGCCG
Source organism: Actinomadura alba (assembly GCF_014323705.1). Lineage (GTDB taxonomy): Bacteria > Actinomycetota > Actinomycetes > Streptosporangiales > Streptosporangiaceae > Actinomadura_C > Actinomadura_C alba. The sequence goes on along the minus strand of NZ_JABVEC010000071.1, from coordinate 6,614 downwards.
TCGGAGACGGCCTGAGCGCCCTCGGCGATGAGCCCGTACGACAGGTTCGGGTCATAGCCCTGCACCACGGCCGCCGGGCGGTCCGCGGCCGTGGACACCGGCCGCAGGCCCTGCCCGTGCAGGGCGTGCCGCAGGCCCATGCCGCCGACCACCAGGACCGGTGAACCCGCCGGGAGCCGCTCGGCGAGGAGGCGCGCCGCCGCCTGCGCCGAGGTCACCACGTCGTCGGGGGCGGCGGGCACACCGAGCCGGGTGAGCAGATCGGCGACGGCACCCGGGGTGCGGAAGGCGTTGTTGGTGACGAAGGCCAGCCGCTGACCGGCCGCCCGTGCCTTGCCGAGCGCGTCGGCGGCACCCGGCACCGGCCGGTGGCCGACGTAGACCACCCCGTCGAGATCGAGCAGCGCGACGTCGTAGGCCTCGCTCAGCGGACGGTCACAGGGTCGCATTTCGTCCACGCTAGCGGATCATCTCCGGGCGTTCAGCGTCGCCCGGGCATGCCGCAGCGCGTTGGTGTAGTGCTTGTTGTCCGGGCGCATCGCCGCCGCCAGTGCCAGATGCTCCACCGCCGACTCGAAGTCCCCGAGCCGGCTCAGCGCCAGCCCGAGCCCGAACAACGCGTAGTCCTCGGAGGGGTTGTGCTCGACGATCGACCGAAAGCTGTCCGCCGCGTCCGCGAACCGCTTCGCGCCGTACTGTGCCCGCGCCAGTGCCTCCAGGATGCTGCGCGAGGACGGTTCGGCCTCGGCGGCACGCTGGAGGAGCTGGACGGCGGCGGCCGGGCTACCGGTGCTCAGCAGGTCCAGGCCACGCCGGTACCACTCGTACACGCCGCCGCTGGGCTCGGCCGACGACGCTTCACATACTTCGCCGTTGTCCTCCCGGCCGCGATCCTCACCGGGGGAATCCGCGGGTCCGTCCGGACCTTTTACCATCTGTGGGCCTCCCTTATCACTCCGATCATGCCCGGTCCCGGCGGCGAAGCGCCTTCCCGCCACCCATTACCATGCCCCCAGTGGATGACGATCTCCCCTCCGGCCGTACCCCGGCGGAGTTCAGCGCCCGGATCTTCGGTGCGTACGAGCGGAACGGCGACGCCGGCTTGGAGCTGGCGCCGTTCCGCGGTGTGCGCTTCGCGCCCGGCACCGTCGACCTCGCGGCCGTCACGACCCCGCCGTACGACCTGATCGGCGAGGACGAGATGCGGCGACTGCTGGACAGCGACGCGCGCAACATCGTGCGGCTGATCCTGCCCTGGGACGGTGTCAGCGACCCGGGCACCTGTTACGGAGAGGCCGCCGATCTGCTGCGCCGCTGGCTGGCCGACGGCACGCTGGTCACGGACGCCGAACCGGCGCTGTACGTGTACGAGGAGCGCAACGCGAACTCCCTGCAGCGCGGGCTCATCGGGGCCCTCGGGCTCCGGCCCGAATCGGCCAGGGTGGTGCTCCCGCACGAAGACGTCTTCCCCGGCCCGGTCCGCGACAGGCTGCGGCTCATGGCGGCCACGCAGGCCAACCTGGAGCCGATCTTCCTTCTGTACGAGGGCGGCGGCGACGCCGGCCGGCTCGTCGACGAGACCGCCGCCTCGGCCGAACCGGACGTTCAGGTGACCGTCGACGACGGGCTCACGCACCGGCTGTGGCGGGTGACCGACCCCGCCGTACAGGCCCGGATCTCGGCGGACCTCCGGGATCGGCAGGCACTGATCGCCGACGGCCACCACCGGTACGCGACCTACCGGGCGCTGCAAGCCCGGCACCACGCCGCCGGCGACGGCACCGGGCCGTGGGACCACGGGCTGGCGCTGCTGGTCGACTCGACCCGTTATCCGCCGCACCTCGGCGCCATCCACCGGGTGCTTCCCGGGCTCGCCCCCGCCGCCGCGATCGAAGGTGCCAAGGCGGTCTTCCGCGTCACGGACCTCCCGGGCACCCTGCACGGTGCGCTCGAAGCGCTGCGCGACGCCTCGGGCCCGGCCTTCCTGCTCGGCGGCGGCGCGGGACTCCACCTGCTCACCGATCCAGACCCGATGCGGCTGAAGCAGGCCATGCCGGCCGGGCACTCGGACCGGTGGCGGCGGCTCGACACCGCCATCCTGGACCGGCTGCTCATCGAACAGGTCTGGGGAATCGCCGAGAGCGAGAAGACCGTCGAGATCGTGCACCACGACGCCGCCGCGGCGATCGAACAGGCACGCCGCAACGGCGGAACCGCCGCCATCCTCAACCCGCTCCGGGTCGAGGACGTCCTGGCCCTCGCGGCCGGCGGGGAACGGGTCCCACGCAAGTCGACGTCGTTCGGGCCCAAGCCGCGCACGGGACTGATCCTGCGCCTGTTCGACGCGGGCTGAGCACCGGGCCGGGTGTGGTCGCACGGCCAACCGCCGATCACACCCGGTGCCGCGCGGTGCCACGCCGGTCGGTATGACGCCGCGCGGCGCGACGCGCCAGGCCCGTTCCGCCGGGTGCACGCGACGCGATCGGTGTCGCCGGCTATCCGCCGGCGTCGTGCCCGACCCCGCTGATCTCGGGTGCCACGGCCACCAGATCGGCCTCGCGGACCTCGATCTCACAACGGCTGGCGGTGGCTCCGGACATCGTCCGCCAGAAGCGCCGCCGGATGGCTCCACGCACCTCGATCAGGTCGCCGTGCCGCCAGTCCGAGGTGAGGTAGCGGAACCGCTCGTCGTACGAAACGCAGTCGATCGTGTCGACGACCTTCTGCCGATGCCTGGTCTCAGGGGGCCGTTCGACCACCAACCGCCATTCGACGACCGTGTCGCCGCTGGGTAAGGGCTTGCACTCGACCCCGCCGGACAACCTGCCGACGAGCGCCACATCGTTGACGTACGGATGCGTCATCCCGTGCTCCTTCCGGTCCACCGCTCCGGTCGGAGCGGTCCGACCCACCATGAAACAGCGGGGCCGGCCCGCGACACCCCTTCTGACGCCTGTGGATAACTCCATCCGCAGCGAGCCGCCACGCGACCACGTGACGGCCGGGGCGAGGGAGAACCCACGGCACGATCGAGGTCTACTATGAGCACGTGCCGGTGGGCTCCTGGACCACCGTGAAGTGTGAAGGCGGTGACAGTGGAGGTACGGCTCCTCCCCCGGCGCCTCCGGGAAGGGGCGGCCCGGCCGGTGGCGGCGACCCGTCGAACTCGGAACCGATCCGTCCTCCCGGATGTCCCGGCACGCGCGATCGCGGGGCGACCCGGGGTGGGTCCAGGCGACCGGAGAGCGTCCGTGGCCCTCACCACCATCACCCTGCCGACCCACCCGAGTGGAGTGAGGCGATGAGCCCGCGACCCAAGGTCACGCCGCTCGGCGATGACGTCTACGAGATCGATACCCGGATGGCCGGCCATACCGGTATCACGGCGGGATATCTGATCCTCGGCGACCGTCCGTGTCTGGTCGAGCCGGGCACCGCCGGGTCCGCGCCGGTCGTACGCGAGGCGCTCACCTCACTCGGCGTCGGGCCGTCCGATCTCTCGACCGTCGTCGTGACGCACATCCACCTCGACCACGCCGGCGGGGTCGGCGACATGGCCGAGGCCTATCCGGCCGCCGAGATCGTCGTGCATGAGAAGGGCGCCCGTCACCTGGCCGCCCCGGAGCGGCTGATGCGCAGCGCGCGGATGGTGTACGGCGATCTGCTCGACGAACTGTTCGGCGAGCTCAAGCCGACCGACGCCGCCCGCATCCGGGCCGTCGAGGACACCGGCGTGATCGACCTGGGCGGTGGGCGGCGGCTGGAATCCCACTACTCACCCGGGCATGCCAAGCACCACGTGGGCCTGCTCGACTCGCTGACCGGGGATCTCTACGTGGGTGACGCCGCCGGCATCTACATTCCCGAGACGGCCGACGTCCGCCCCGCGACACCGCCTCCGGACTTCGACATGGACACGGCCCTGGCGTCGCTGGAGAAGTTCAAGGCTCTCGGGCCGAAGCGGCTGCTGTTCGCCCACTACGGCCCGGTGGCGGCCGTCACCGAGACGCTGGACCGATCCGCCGAGGAACTGCGGCTCTGGGTCGAGACCGTGCGGAAGGCGCATGACGAGAGCTTGGACATCGACCACGCCGTGGCGATGGTGCGGGACCGCACCGACGGCCGCTACAAGGCGTACGGTCCGGACGCGGACCCCGCGCTGACGGAGAAGTACGAGCTGCTCAACAGCACCGCCGGCAACGTCGCGGGAATCATGCACTCGTTCGGCAAACTGGCCTGACCGGCCGCGTCGCCCTCAGGGCCGGCTTCGGCTCGTTTCCGCCGAGATGTGCAGGGATGGGCACCCGCGCTCGCACCGGAAGCCCGTCGGGCGGGGAACGTACGACCGCGAACTTCTGCATGATCACGACCGAAGCCTCTTCCGCGGTGATCTTGCAGAGGTTCGCGCTGGGACGGGCCCGGTAGCGCGGACCAGTGCAAGATCACCGCGGAAGAGATCGGATCATGCCGTGGGGCCGGTGTCCTTCGAATCATCGTCCGCATCGTCGTCGGCGAACTCGGCTTCCAGAAACTCAGGTGGATCCACCGGTGACCCGGCCTTCGTATCGGCCGCCTTCTCGTCCGGCGTACCCGGCCCGGCTCCTTGCTCGTCCGGAACCTCGGATTCCGCGTCCACCGGCGGCTCGGGGGCCTCGAAGGTGGGCACCGCCGGCTCGACACCTGCTGAGTCCGGCATCTCGGTGCTCACCTCTTCGAGCTGGACGGCCTCGAACTCCGCGGCCTCGGACTCGATCGACTCCGCGTCGATGATCTCCAGGCCCTCGAGATCGGCATGACGCTCGGCGGCGTCGGTCTCACCGTCCCGGTCAGCCGCGGCCGCCCTGGCGAACCAGTCACGGGCCTCGTCCTCACGGTCGGCGTCGAGCAACGCGTCCGCGTACGCGTAGAACAGCCGCGCCGACCACGGTCGCAGTCGGCGATCCTTGAGTTCCGGGATCTGCAGCGCGACCACCGCGGCGTCGTACTGACCCAGGTCACGGCGCGCGCCGGACTCGACCATGCGCAGCTCGATGCGCTCGTCATGCTCGAGACCCTTCACATTCGCCGACTTGGCGATGTCCAAGGCACGCTCGGGGCGGCCGAGGCCGCGCTCGCAGTCAGCCATGACCGCCAAGTAGGCGTCATCCCGGCCCGCGAGCCGTCGGGCGGCACGCAACTCGGCCAGGGCGTCCGACCACTCGCCCGCGTGGTAGGCGGCGAAACCGCAGGCTTCGCGTACCAGCCCCACGCGTGAGGCGACTCGCCTGGCCGCTCGCGCGTGGCCGTAGGCGGCGGTGCTGTCCTCATCGACCAGGCGCCCGGCCATGACGAGGTGTCTCGCCACCCGGGTCGCGAGATCCTTCGGCAGGGTTCTCAGCTCATCGCGGGCGAACTCGTCGAGCTCATCGCCTGTGACGTCGTCCGGCAGAATCGGGTCGTCATGGGCAGGACGCGGCCGGTCACGATCATCGGCCGGCCCGCGCACAGTGGATCGCTCCGCCGACCCTCCGTAGGGGCGCCGGGTACCGGCGCGCTCGGGTTGGTCCGTCCGAGGGCGGAAGTCGCCCCGGTTCCCCGATCTCTGGTCAGGAGAGCCGCCGCGAGACCGGTCACCACGGCCTTCCGGCGGACCGCCGTAGCGCCGCTCACCGGAGCGCTCACCACGCGGGGGACCCGAGCGCCGATCGCCCGAGCGGTCCTGCCGGGGACCCCCGGAACGGTCATCCCGCGAACCCTGGGCACCGTCTCTGCGCGAATCCCCGAACCGCCGCTCACCCGAACGCTCACCACGCGGAGCACCAGAACGCCGATCCCGAGAACCACCGAAACGGTCCCCGCCAGAACCGTCCCCACGATCGTTACGCGGAGCCGAATAACGCCGCTCACCCGAACGGTCGTCCCCCGAACCCTGCGCACCGTCTCTGCGCGAATCCCCGAACCGCCGCTCACCCGAACGCTCACCACGCGGAGCACCAGAACGCCGATCCCGAGAACCACCGAAACGATCGCCGCCAGAACCATCTCCGCGATCGTTACGCGGAGCCGAATAACGCCGCTCACCCGAACGGTCATCACGCGAACCGCTGAACCCGCCGCCCCGCGGCCCCCCGGACCGATCCTCGCGGGGCCCGCTGGAGCGTCGCTCACCGGACTGGCCGGAACGATCCCCCCGGGGCCCGCCGAAACGATCCCGAGGTCCGCTCTTGAACGAGCGTTCACCCCGCGGAGATCCGCCGGTCCGCCCCTGACCTCGCGTGTCGTCACGGCCTTCGCGCGGTCGCTGACCACCTTCACCGCGGCGTTCTCCGCCGTTGCGCTTGTCGTCACGTGGATTCTGGCGACCAGTCCAGCCGCCCGACCTACGCTGTCCCGAAGCTCCTCCAGTGCCGCGTGATTCCCCGGGCCCACCGCGCCCAGCCGGCCTCCCACGTCCACCGTTGTTGGCCTGCCGTCCGTCGCGCCGCTCACGATCGTTGTCGCGGCGGTCGTCGTCTTGCCCGCTCATCACGTCCTGCACTGTCGTCTGCTAGTGGGATGGACCTCTTCATCCTGTCAGGTCCAGGACATGCGTCGAGGGCCGCCCCCGTTTTACGGGGAGCGACCCTCGGCATGGT
>NZ_JABVEC010000070.1 GCF_014323705.1 Actinomadura alba | reverse complement strand
CCCACTGTCCGTGCCGACCGGGACGGCGAGGTGTCCTTCCAGTGTCGTCAGGGCGGCGGCCAGGGTCAGCGGGACCGCGATCAATGCCGCGAGGGCGGGCACCGCGATCCCGGAGTCGTTCACGGCGAAGCCGATGATCGCCGTGATGAGCACGGCCAGAAGACCTGCGCGCAGGGCCGGCGCCTGCCGAAAGAGCGGTGCGAGCCGGCCATCGACGCGCAACGCGACGAAGGCGAGGACGAGCAGGGGGAGCGGCACGAGCAGCGTGAGCCAGACGTTGCCGAGCGAGTTCAGCATCGAGTCGGCCTTACGCGCGACGACCTCCAAGGCCTGGCCGTCGAGAAGCCGCTGGTAGAAGTCGCCGAAGTGGGTTCGCCGGTCGGCGGGCCGCAGGTGGTCGAGATACGCCAGGGCCGAGACGACGACGGCTCCCGTGGAGCCCGCCGCGACCATCCTGCGCGGTGTCACGCGCGTGCCCGTGGTCCACATGGCGAGCAGTACGACCCCCGGCGTGAGGGCGAGCACCCCGCCGAAGTCGCTTCCCCAACCGGGCCATCCGTCCACCACGATGGCGGCGGCGCCGACGACCAGCACCGACAGGAGGCCACGACGGCGGTGTCCGGCGGCGAGCGCGAGGCCGGCGAGACTCGCGGCCAGGATCAGTGCGGCCGTGGCGAACAGGGCGAAGGTGAGGTTGCCGAACCCGTAGAACCGTCCGGCGACGAGCGAGAAGTTGCCGTTCAGGCTGTCCGCCTGCAGATGTGATCCGCCGATCGCGTCCGCGGCCAGCGCCAGTGCGGTGACCGCGGCGACCACCGTGACGGGCCCGAGCGGGTGGCGCCGCCACGGTCCGCTCGTCGCGACCGCCAGGACGGCGAGGTCCGCGGCGATGACGCCGGCGACCAGTCCGCCGGTCGGATGCCGGAACGACCACCAGGGCACCAGGTTGGTGAGATAGGTCGCGGCGGGCGCCGCCGCGGCGGCGAGCGCGACAAGGCGGGTCACCGCGAGCACCGTACTCCGGCCGGCCCGTCGCCGCTGCCAGGCGAGCGCGGCGAGGACGTACGCGATCAGCTGGCCGCCGACGAGCGCAATGTTGAACGGCGCCACCAGGGCCCGGGTGATGCGAGCCGCAAGATCGCGGTCCCGCAGCGTCTTGATGGCGGCCGACTGCGCCTGGGGGCGAGCCGTGCCGCGCTCCCACGGTGAACCGGCCAGTTCCACCGGCGTCCGGGCCCCGGCCAGCCGGAGCACCGTGGGCGTCACGTCGGTCAGGGTGACCAGACCGGGCCTGCGCGTCGACGATGCGGTGAGGTAGGTCGCCGACCGTCTCGCGTCGTCGCCCCGCCAGGCGGTGACGGCGACCCGCAACCCCGGATCCCGCAGGTCGGCGATTCCCACCAGGAGGACCGTGGTGTTCGCCGGAATCCGGGAGAGCGCCATGCCCACCTGGTCGTCCACCCGAGCCAGCGCGGCCGCGCGCTCACCGGGCGCACGCGCGATGTCGTCGACGTCCACGACGGTCACCGGGCAGCGCGTCCAGCCGCTCCGCGGCATTCCCGCGATGGAACGCCGGTAGTGGTCGACCCGGCCCGTGGAGTCGGCCGCGGCGAGCGCGCCGCCACGCCCCACGGCGGCCGTGCACCCGCCGGCCTCGTCGACCGCGTCTCCGAGCAGTCCGATCCTGGCGGCGTACGTGGTGGCGGCGTTGTGCGTCCGCAGCTCGTCGAAGCCGGGGACGACCGCGCCCGAGCCATCGCGCCGCGGTTCGGGCAGGCGTTCGCAGCCGCCGTCCACCGGCTGGGCGCGGCTGCCGGCAGAGATCGTCAACCACCCGTCCGCCGGGCAGCTCAGCGGCTTGACTCCGCGTACGGCGATGTTGGCGATCGCCCCGTCGCCCGCGAGCCGCCACAGGACCGGGGTCGCCTGCGGCTTGACGTCACCCCAGCGCAACCCGGGCACGCCTATCAGTACGACGCGGCCGCTCGGCTCGCCGGTGGCGTGCGCGGCCGTCCCGAGCGAGAGCAGCCCGGCGAGCAATCCCACGAGCGCGAAGACCGTCATTGCCCCCCGGGTGGTCATCTCCCGGATTGTCCCTATCGTCCGTGGGGGATACAACCCCTGATCTCGTCGGCGCGGCGGGCGATCGGGCGTGACCTGCGGGAACCACGAAGCGCGGCCGGTGCCGGCCGCCGGCCACGCGTGGGAGGTCGCCGCCGCCCTGGCGATCGCTAGCCGACCGGCACCGCACCGGTGGGGGCGCGCATGCCCGCCATCTCCTCCGGGCCCTCTTCGCCGATGACCTCTTCGATCCGCATGGCCGTGCCCAGGGCGAAGAACGTCGGGGCCCATTCGCCGATGAAGATTCCCCACCGGTCGGCGCGGTCCACCGCCGTGCTCTCGAACTGATGGGACATCACCCACGAGACCACGGACGCGGCGATGGACGCGAACCCGGCACCGAACAGCATCGAAGAAGACACGCCCATCTTGCGCAATGTCCTGATCATGGCATCCCCCTGGTGATCAGCTTTTAGGTGGTATAGGCCGCTTACCCGGCCGTTTTCCGGATTAAGCCGCCGGGTCTGTCAAGTCGCCACCAACTCTCCACCGGCCCTGCGGGGCGTCAGCGCGGGTGTCGGCCCAGGTCACCCGAAGGGGCGGTGTTCGTCGGCGACACCGTCTGGGACGTGCAGGCGTGCACCAAGGCGGGTGTGCCGTGCGTCGGGGTGCTCACCGGGGGGTCTCCCGGCACGAACTCGCCGAGGCGGGAGCGGTCGCCGACTATCACAGCGTCGGGGACCTGCTGTGCCTGCCGGTTCGACGACAGCCCCATCACGGCGCACTGACGAACGGCGCACTGACGAGCGGACGGCGGCCGATCACCGGCGTCCCGAGGCGCCGGCGGTGACGTCGAGCCAGCTGGCGTGCAGGCGGGCGTAGACCCCGTCCTTCACGACCAGACGACGGTGCGGCCCACGTTCGACCAACCGGCCGCGATCGAGGACCAGGATCTCGTCGGCGCGCTCCGCCGTGGCCAGCCGGTGCGCGATGGTGACCGAGGTACGGCCCTCGGAGAGTGCCTGGAGGGCGTGGGAGAGTCGGGTCTCCGTGGCCGGATCCACCGAGGACGTCGCCTCGTCGAGGATGAGGCAGACGGGGTCGGCCACGTGGGCCCGGGCCAGCGCGACGAGCTGGCGCTCGCCCACCGACAGGTTCTCCCCGCGCTGGCCGACCCGGGTGTCCAAGCCGCGGGGGAGACGGTCGGCCCAGGCGTCGAGGCCCAGGTCGGCGAAGACGCGCCGGATCTCGTCGTCCGTGGCGGACGGCCGGCCGAGGGCGACGTTGTCCTTGACGGTGGTGTCGAACAGGAAGCCGTCCTGGGGGACCATGACGAGCCGGGAGCGCAGCGACTCGGTGGCGACGTCACGGAGGTCGATCCCGTTGACCAGGATCCGGCCCTCGATCGGGTCGGCCAGCCGGGTGAGCAGCTTGGCGAGGGTGGTCTTCCCCGAGCCGGTCGCGCCGACCAGGGCGACCCGGGAGCCGGCCTCGACGGTGAAGTTCACGTCCTCCAGCGCAGGGGCCTGCCCGGACTGGTAGGCGTAGGCCAGCCGCTCGACCGTGAGCGTCGGGGGCGAGGGCGCCAGTGGCGTGCCCGGATCGGGATCGACGACCTCGATCGGGATGTCGAGCAGATCGAGGACCTTGCGCCAGCCGGCGATCGCGCTCTGCGTGTGATCGATGATCTCGGTGAACTCGGTCACCGGCTCGAGGAAGAGGTGCACCAGGAGGACGAACGCGACCAGTTGTCCCGCCGTGAGACCGGCGCCGGGCCCGAGGACCATCCCGGTGACGATCACGCCGCCGATCGCCAGGACCGAGAACAGCTCTCCCGAGGTGAACAGGAAGGCCCCGATGACCCCGGCGCGGATCCTGGCCTCCCGCCAGCGGGCGATGGCCCTGAGGACCCGCCGGTCGGTGCGGCGCTCTATCGCGTACGCCCGCACCACGGCGGCGCCCTGTGCCGTCTCGGACACCACGGTCAGCAGGTCGCCGACCGTGGAGCGCACGAGGTCGTGCGCGTCGCCCAGCCTGCGCTGGAGCAGCCGCAGGACGAGGGCGAGCGGCACCATCACACCGACCAGCACGGCGGTGATGCGCAGGTCGTACACGGCCATGGCGACGAGGGTGGCGAGCATGATCGCACCGTTGACGATCCACGCGATCCCGCCCCACTTGAGGAAGACACTGAGCGTCTCCACGTCGGACGTGACCCGCGACACCAGCCTGCCCCGGTACTCGGCGGACTGATGGGCGATGCTCAGCCGGTGGACGTGGGCGAAGGCCTTGACGCGCAGCGCACACAGCGCCTCCTCGCTGGCCGCCACCAGACGCTTCTGCGTCACCCGGGTGACGACGGCGGTCGCCACCACCGCGACGCCGGCCATGAGGGCGAGCGACTGGACCGTTCCGAGGTTGGCGCCGCCGTCGGTGAGCCCGCGGTCGAGGACCTGCTGCACGAGGACCGGGATGGCCACCCGCCCGGCCCCGCCGAGGCAGGCCAGGGCGATGGTCCACCAGATACCCCGCCGGAGCTCGGGGCTGGCGCGCACACCCTGGCGCAGTACGGCGAGGGCGCCGGCGGCCACCGGTTCGTCACGACCGGTGGGCGTGAACGACGGGCCCGCCGTCCCGGAGGCGCAACGTCCGCCGCCGTCGCGTGGAGGAGTGGCGGCCGCGGTGTCCTCGTCGGCCGGCTCCGGCCTGACCTCCTCCGGGGCGCTCATGAGCCCGCCCGGTCGAATTCGTACGCCCGTACGAGCCGTTCGTAGCCGGGTGCGCGGGCCAGCAACTCCTCGTGCCCGCCCATGCCGGCGACCCGTCCGTTCTCGAGGTAGAGCACCGTGTCCGCGAGAGCGAGGGTGGCGGGCCGGGTGGCGACGACGACCCTGGTGGTGTCCGGCCGCTCGGCGGCCAGCCCGCGCAGGATGCGGGCCTCGGTGGTGGGGTCGACGGCCGAGGTGGCGTCATCGAGCAGCAGCAGCCGCGGCCGCCGGATCAGCGCCCTGGCGAGGGCGATGCGCTGGCGCTGGCCTCCCGACAGGGAGACGCCGCGCTCGCCGACGACAGTGGCGGGGCCGGCGGGCAGTGATGCCACGAACTCGTCGATCCCGGCGAGGCGGAGGGCGTCGGCGATCTCAGCGGCGTGGGCTCGGTGGCCGAGCAGGATGTTCTCCTCCAGGGCGGCGGCGAACAGGAACGGTTCTTGGAACACCGTGGCGCAGGCGGCGGCCAGAGCGCCCGGCGCGAGATCGGCCGTGTTCACGCCGCCCAGCCGGATCGTGCCCGGACCGGCGCGCAGCAGCCGGGCCAGGAGCAGGACGAGGGTGGTCTTGCCAGAGCCGGTGGAGCCGACCACGGCCATGGTCGCTCCGGCGGGCACGTGGAAGTCCACGCCGGCGAGGACCGGGGGACCCCCGGCGTAGGCGAAGCCCAGTCCCGACACGTCGAGGTCGAGCGGCCCGGCGGGCAGCCGGGCCGTACCGTTCGACGCCCTCGGCGGAGCCTGGTCGAGAATTCCCCGTACCCGCTCATATCCCGCCACCGAGCGGGGGATCTCGCCCAAGGCGTAGCCGAACGTCCGCAGCGGGAAGGTCAGCAAGGCGAACAGGTTGATGAAGCCGACCAGCGTGCCGGGCGTGATGGCGCCGCTGTCGACCCGCCAGGCGCCGGCCACCACGAGGCCGACGATGGCCAGGGCGGGGATCGTCTCGACGAGAACGTCGTAGGTCGCGTTCCTGGCGTGGACCTCGACCTTGGCGTCGCGCAGCCGCTCGGCCATCTCCTTGAAGCGAGCGCGCTCCGCCGCGTCGCGGCCGAGCGCCTTGACGACGAGGGCGCCGTCGAAGCTCTCGTGCGCCACCGCGGACACCTCGCCGAGCCGGGTCTGGGCCAGCGTCGCCGGCAGCTCGACCTGCCGCTGGTAGAGGGCGTTGACTGTCGCGAAGGCGGGCAGGATCAGCAGCCCGATGGCGGCCAGCAGTGGGTCGGTGACGAAGCTCCAGACGCCGGCGACGACGAAGAGCACCACCACGCCGAACGCGTGGCTCAGCTGGGATGGCATCTCGGCGGCCGCCTCGGGGTCGGCGCTGGCGTGGGCGAGGAGCTCCCCGGTCTGGTGTCTTCGGTGGTCCTCGAACGGCAGAGCCTGAAAGCGGCGCACCACCTGCTCGCGCAGGCTCGCGTCGAAGCGGACCTTGGCGACGATGGCCATCCAGCGGCGCAGGATGGTCGCCGACGCCTTGACGACGCCGATCGTGACGAGGGCGACGGCGGCGAGTGCGACGGTCCCGGTCGCGACGGAACCGTCGTCGAAACGAGGGGTCACGACATGGTCGACGACCTTCCCGAGCGCAATCGAGGAGGCGACGACCGATATGCCATAGAGGGCCGCGCCGAGCACCGCGAGGAGGAATGGCCTTGGCTGAAGCCGGACCATGGATTCCACCAAACCCGCACCGCGGCGCATGAGCCGCCCGGAGGGAACGGTTTTCGCTGATGTCATCGTCTGAGTCGCCGAGGTGCCATTCACCGTCACCGTTCTATCACGCGCAAGTGTGGAAAAGTATCTATGTGATGCCGGGCTCCCATGTACGTGATCGTTTAATCCACATTCGCAGTCCCACCTGTGCCCATCACCCTTCGCGATCGATACATCACAAAATAGGCGTTGACCTTCTTGCTCCGTTCACCTTAAATCAACGTGTCCGCCCAGCGGTGGCGGTCATGCGCTCTGCGGTGATTGGAGAGTTGTGCTCGGAGCGTTCGATCTCACGTTGCCAGGAAACATCACGATGGTCGGCAAAAGTGGTGGCCTGGGTGCGCCGGGTACCGGGATTCCGGTCTTTGCCCGCTTAGTGTGCAGGCCGAGAAGGCATAGCACCGTATCACGCTCGGCCGGTCCGTCCGACCGGCCGTTGTGATGCCACAGGTCGTCGTTCGGATTTGTCAGTTCAGCTGTCAGGAATTGCGGGGCGACCCCGTGGTCACCAGACCGCTTGGAACGTTACAAGATCATCCGAGCCATGTGGCATTTCTCGTCCTTTCGACGACCGGCTTTCGGCGCCGCGGAGTCGAACCGAGCCGCACGTCCATCCCCCGGCCCGACGAATGTTCTCCGCGACTCCTAGGAGCGACCTTGTCCGATTCCGCCGCCACGGCCGTGAGCCCGGTCAACTCCCACAATGAATGGGATCCCCTCGAAGAAGTGATCGTGGGCGTCGTCGAGGGCGCCACCTTCCCGCCGCGCCACGTGGCGGTGGAGGCGCCGCTCGACGAGCAGCAGCGAGAGATCTTCCGGTCCCGGGCGGGGACGCCGTTCCCGCCCGAGCGGATCGCCGCCGCGAAGAAGGAGCTCGACGAGCTCTCCGCGATCCTCGAGGCCGAGGGAGTGCGCGTTCGCCGTCCCGTGCCGCAGGACCAGCTACGGGAGTACGGCGCCCCGGGGTGGGCGAGCACCGGCCTCTACGACGCCATGCCCCGCGACGTCCTCATCGTCTTCGGCGACGAGATCCTGGAGTCGCCCATGGCCTGGCGCTCGCGCTACTTTGCGACGTCCGCCTACCGGCCGCTGCTCAAGGAGTACCTCCGCGGCGGGGCGCGGTGGGAGGCCGGGCCGAAACCGGAACTCCCCGACGAGCTGTACGATCTCGACTGGTCCGACGGCCCCGAGGGAGAACTGGGCCACTCCGTGGTCACCGAGTTCGAGCCGGTCTTCGACGCCGCGGACTTCATCCGCTGCGGGCGTGACATCTTCGCGCAACTCAGCAACGTCACCAACGACATCGGCATCGAGTGGCTGCGCCGTCATCTCGGTGACGAGTACCGGGTGCACATCCTGCAGTTCGACGACCCGCACCCGATGCACATCGACGCCACCTTGATGCCGCTGGCGCCGGGCAAGCTGCTCATCAATCCCGAACGCGTTCCCAAGGTGCCGGCGATCTTCAAGGGCTGGGACGTTCTGCACGCCCCCAAGCCGGTCATCCCGGACGAGCACCCGCTGTACATGACAAGTAAATGGATCAATATGAACGTCCTCATGCTCGACGAGCGGCGGGTGCTCGTCGAGCGCCAGGACGAGCCCATGATCACTGCCATGAAGAAGTGGGGGCTCACGCCCATTCCATGTAACTTCCGCAACTTCAACAGCTTCGGCGGGTCGTTCCATTGCGCGACCGTCGACGTACGTCGCCGTGGCAAGCTCGAGTCATATTTCTAACGTCATGAGCCGGGCGAGGCCCGCCTGTCGTAGGTCGATTCATCGCAACCAGAGATTGACCGGAGGTCCTGACTATTCTTGAATGACCTGGCCGCGGAGTTGTCCGGATAGGAACGTTCCACCTCTCACCTGTGATAACTACCCCTGGTGAGCGGATGAGCACGGATAAAGAGGTTGACCGGTGCGCCGTGCTCACTTTAAATCGGTGCTGAATACATTCCCAAAGCGATGCCGTCCGGCTCCAGGCAATGATCGACTGCTCCATCGGCGATGAGGGAGTCATGGAATCTGATCTGTCGAAGATCCGTGCCGAGGCGGACATCATGGAGGATGCGCCGAGGCAGCTTGAGGACACCGCCGCACCTGGCCGCGGCGGCCGTATCTGGCGGAGTTCACCTCTCGACGCGGTACTGCTCGGCCTGAGCATCGCCCATTTCGTGGCGACGTTGGTCATCGCGTTCCAGTGGGACGATCTCGGCCCATGGGGACGGGCCGGCTGCTTCGCCCTGCTGGTGGGCATGATGGTCTACAACATCATCGTGGTGTCGCATCTGTTCACCCACCAGCCGTGGTTCCGATCATCGAAGTTGAACGGGTTCGTGTCCATTCTGAACTCGGTGAACATCGCGCAGTCCGTGCAGGAGTACCGGATCAGCCACGTGCGGAACCATCACCGGTACAACAACGACCGGAGGGGACCCGACGGTACGACGAAGGACGTCACGTCGACGTACCGGTACGGCAAGGGCGACGATCACGCGAACGTGTTCCGGTACACCGTCGTGGGCGGCGTGCAGACGCTCGTGGACGTCGGCCGGGCACTGGTCGCGGTCCACCGCCTCTGGCGGGTCGGTGCCCACGAGACCCTGCTGCTCGAACTGACCTCCCGTACCCCTGGCAAGCGCTCCGCCGAACTGCGCCAGGTCCAACTCGACCGGACGGTGCAGTTCGTGGGGGTCTGCCTGCTGCTGGTCATCTCCTGGCAGTGGACGCTGCTCATCTACGTCCCGGCTGTACTGCTGGCGTTCATCGTGGTGAACGTGCAGAACTACTACGAGCACTACGGCGCGACCCCGGAGAACCGCTACGCGAACTCGGTGAGCCACTACGGCCGGATCTACAACGCTCTCTCCTTCAACGACGGCTACCACCAGGAGCACCATCTCCACCCGCCGACGCACTGGAGCCGCCTTCCCGTGGTGAAGAAGGAGCGCGAGCACGAGCTGAACGAGGTCGACCGGGTGATCTCGCCGGTTCCGGCGATCGTCGGTTTCCTGGACCGCAAGCGTGTTGTGAGGGGTCGGTAGTCGTGGTGAACGATGAGAGCCGCTTCGTCAAGCGGCACAAGTTCCCGGAGGACGTCCTGCGCGAGGCGCGGGCGTGCTCGCGCGGGGACAACTGGCACGGTCCGCTCGAGACCGCCGAGCACTGGGCGGTCATGGCCTTCTGGATCCTGCTGTCCTACTGGGCCTGGCAGAACGTCCACATGGCCCTGGCGGTTCCGCTGTACCTGGCCGCGGTCTTCTTCGTCGGCGGGCGGCAGCGCGCCCTTGCCGGAGTCCTGCACCAGGCGACGCACCGTACGCTGATGTCCAACTACAAGGCGGGAGCCGTCATCGGCGCGGTCTTCGCCGGCTACCCGCTCCTGCAGAGCTTCACGGGCTACCGTGCCTCGCACCTGGGCGAACACCACGGTCGGCTGGGCGACCCCGCCCGAGATCCCGACTACCTGCAGTACCAGCGGTATCTGCTGTGCGGGGAGAACCTCAGCCGCGAGGCGCTGAAGCGCCATCTGCTGACGATCGCGGGCCTGCGGTCCACGATGTCCTACATCGGCTACCTGCTGCGCGAGCGGATCTTGACCAGTGGTGAGAAGACCCGCGAACGCTGGTTCCGGATCGTCTTGACCGCGGTGGTCGTCGGGTTGGCGGCGGCGACCGGCCAACTCGACCTCGTCCTGCTGTACTGGATCGTCCCGCTCATCACGACGCAGGTCTGGCTCGGCTCGATCGCCGAACTGCTCGAGCACTACCCGGTGATCGAGACGGCCCCGCGGATCGACATCTACATGTCGTGGAACCGGCACTACAGCCCGATGGCCCGGTTCCTGCTGGGGGAGAGGGAGGGCGAGGGCTACCACCTCGTCCACCATCTGTTCCCGCGCGTTCCGCTCTGGCGGCTGAAGGAGGTCGACCAGATCCTCCTGCGCGACCCCGAGTACGCCGCCCTGCAGCGCCTCGAGGGCGTCTACGCCGCCATGTCGAGCATCTACGCGCTCCTGCCCGAGCGCAGGGGCGCCGTGGCCGGTGGCGCCATGACCTGAGGACGGCGGGGAAGCGGTGACGGTGCGCGCGCGGAGGCGCGGCGTCCGGCGGCGGTGTGCGGGCACCGCCGCCGGTCACTCGTGGGCCGCGCGCCGCTCGTGCCGGAGGCCGGCGGGGAACGAGCCAAGGGGTGAGCAGGTCGGCCGGAGCGCGAACGCCCGGGCCGCCGGTCACGTGGAGCGTCTTGTCGAGCAGGTAGCGCGAGATCCGACCCGCGGTCTCATCGGCCTTCTCCCGTCGCTCACGGCTCGTGGGGCGGCAGTCAAGTTTTCACCGGATATCCCGCACAAGCGGGTGAAAGCCGACGGCGTGCCGCGTGCGCTACGCCAGTCCGAGGGCCGCCCGGGTACCGGCGAGGTGCGTGCGCACGGCGGTGAGCGCCCGATCGAGATCGCTGGCGCCGACGGCGGCGGCGATCTCGGCGTGTTCGGCGAGGATCGTCCCGCGCCGGTCCGGGTCGCGCAGCGTGGACTCGGCGATCATCCGTACCTGCCGGTCGCGCAGTGAGACGTACAGGCCGGTGAACAGCTCGTTGCCCGCCGCCTTCACCAGTTCGGTGTGGAAGAGCCGGTCCTCCTCGAGGAACTCGTCGAAGCGGCCCCGCTCGCCCTTGTCGCGCTGCAGCTTCAGATGGGTCTCCAGGCGTACGGCGACCGCCTCGACCGTGGCGGGCCCGGTCCGGATCACTTTCTCGGCGGCGAACTGCTCGAGCACCTGCCGCGCTTCGAGAACCGACCGCACCTCGTCCGGGGAGACGGGGACGACGAGCGCGCCGCGCTGCGGGAAGAGCCGGAGCAGCCCTTCGGTCTCGAGCCGGAGGAACGCCTCGCGCACCGGCGTGCGCGACATCTGCAGCGCCTCGGCCACCTCGCCCTCGCTGATCAGCGCCCCGCCGGCGTAGCCGCCGTGCAACACGCGGCTCTTGACGAAGTCGTAGGCCTTGTCCTTGGCCGCCGCGGCACGGCGTCCGACAGGTCCTTGTGCGGCCACGGCTCCTCCAACTCGGTCCCCCCGGACCCGTTCATTATGGCCACCGAGCCGATGCCGTGCCGGAGTGCGGACGGCCCGCCCCGCGGAACCGGCGCCGGTTTTGCGGGGCGGGCCGTCGCACGCTAGGGCAGCATCCAGCCGAGCACGTCGGTCGACTGCAGGAAGACGAGGACGCACATCACACCCAGCAGCGCGATGCTCCAGCCGAACACCCTGCGGAACAGCTCTCCTTCGCGTCCGGCCAGCCCGGTGGCCGCCGCGACGATGGCGAGGTTCTGCGGCGAGATCATCTTGCCGAGGACACCACCCGAGCTGTTGGCCGCCGCGAGCAGCAGCGGGTCGAGGCCGGCCTTCTCGGCCGCCGTGACCTGCAGCGTGCCGAACAGCGCGTTGGCCGAGGTGTCCGACCCGGTCACGGCCACGCCGAGCCAGCCGAGAATCGGCGAGAGGAACGCGAACGCCGCGCCCGCGCCGGCGATCCACTGGCCGATCGTGATGGTCTGGCCGGACAGGTTCATCACGTAGGCCAGCCCGAGCACGCAGGCCACGGTGAAGATCGCCCAGCCGAGCTGACGCAACGTCCGCCCGTAGGTGCGCAGTGCCTCGCCGAACGGCAGCCGGAGGATCGCGATGGTGATGACGCCCGAGAGGAGCAGCAGGGTTCCTCCGGCGGCCAGCCAGTCGAACTTGAACGTCGTCGCGCTGGCCGGGGTGCCCGATGGGGAGAGTACGTCCAGACCCGGCCATGCGAACGTCTTCGTCGCACCGTTGAGGAACTCCTTGACCGGACCGAACTGGGCGATGGAGAAGACCGCGATGATGACTGCGTACGGGGCGTAGGCCCGCGCCACGTCGGCGGTGGCCGGGCGCTCTTGGAGCGCCGTGTCGACACCGGCCCGCTGCCCGGCGTGCTTGCCGCCCTTGCGTCCGCCCCCCTCGACCTCGTGCGCGACCGCGGTCGCCGTGGCGATCCGGTCCGAGACCTCAGCATCGTCGGTCTGCTCGCCGGTCAGAACGTCGCGCGGCTGCCAGAACTTCAGCAGCAGCACGATCGACGCGGTGCCCGCGAGCGAGGCGATGATGTCGGTCAGTTCGGCGGACATGTAGTTGGAAGCGATGAACTGGCCCACCGCGAACACCACGCCGCCGACCATCGCCGGAAGCCAGGTCTGCCGTACCCCGCGGCGGCCGTCCACGATGAACACGAGGACCACCGGTACGAACAGTGCCAGTACCGGCGTCTGGCGGCCCACCACCGAGCTCAGGTCGTGTACCGGCATGCCGGTGAGCTTGCTCAGCGTGATGATCGGCGTGGCCAGGGCTCCGAACGCAACCGGCGCTGTGTTGGCGACCAGCGCGACCGCCGCCGCCTTGACCGGGCGGAAGCCGAGCGCGATCAGCATCACCGAGGTGATCGCCACTGGAGTGCCGAACCCGGCCAGTGCCTCCAGGAGCGCGCCGAAGCAGAAGGCGATGATGACCGCCTGGATCCGCAGGTCCGGAGAGATCGAGCAGACCGACTTCCGCAGTACGTCGAAGTGGCCGGTGACCACCGTCATGTTGTAGATCCAGATCGCGTTCACCACGATCCACATGATCGGGAACAGGCCGAACGCCGCGCCTTCGATGGCCGCGTTGCCCGCCTGCATGACGGGCATGCCGTAGACCACCACGGCGACGACGAGGGCGACGCCCAACGCCGCCAGTGCCGCCCATTGCGCTCGCAAGCGCAGCCCGCCGAGCAGCACGAAGAGGGTGACGAGGGGCAGCACGGCGCAGAGCGTCGACAGACCGAGCGAGTCTGCCAGTGGATCCAGTACGGGTTGGTACATCGGGGGTCCCCTTGCACGCTAGGGCACTAGTCGGCTTCCGACATGCGGAAGCACTTGTTCGGATCTTGAAACATCAGGTTCATCATTACGACATGTGCCTCAGGTCACGTCAAGACACAACTGAGATACAAGTCGTC
>NZ_JABVEC010000007.1 GCF_014323705.1 Actinomadura alba | reverse complement strand
TTTTACAGAACTGGACGATGGCACCCACCGCTACATGACGGTACGCGAGACAGCCCGGATCATGTACTTCCCCGACGATTGCGCCAGGGCTGAGGCTCGTCCTCGTCCGACAGCGGGGGTCTCGCGACCCCCAGCCCCCGGTTGTGCGAGCGCCGAACGGCGCAGGCACGCGACGGGGCTGGGAATCGCTCAGGACTGATCGTCTCGCGCGTCCAGAGACTCGAACGACGCCAGCTGATGATTAAGAGCACGTGGGCGTGACCCTCTCGTCCTAGACACCGCGCGAGTCGCGGGGGGGTGCACGACTATGTCACCGACGCGTTTTCGCAGCGGCAGGAGCACCAGACCGCCGCGGCGCCCGATGACAACGACGACAATCACCGGCATACGATCCCGGCCTCCGAGCACCGTCAGTCCACGGTCGCGAAGCATCGGGCGAGGGTCACCGTCGGCTACGGATCTGTGAGTGTCGTTCCCCGGCTGTTCTGGGTGGACTGCCGTCAGGCTCGGTGCTGGCGATACCGGGTGACTCGCTACGGATCTGGAGCACTCGAAGCCGCGGCGCCGTTCACGCCATGATCGCAGGAACCCGTAGCCACACGTTCGTCGGGGTTCGCAAACTCCGGCCGAATTGTCAGTGGTCCCCTCTACCCTCGGGATCGAATGCTCGGCTCATGAGAGCCGGGCGGCTTCGCCGCGTGCCCACGCACGCCGCGGCCGTCATGACAGCGCCCGATTCGCCAGGAGGTTCCGCCGGAGTGAAGATCACCCCTTCCGCCCGTGTGCTGAGCATGCTGGGCGAGATCGACTTCGACGAGTGGCAGTGCGTGGCCGAACTCGTCGACAACCCCTTCGACGACTTCCTCGACATCCTCCGCTCGGAGGCGAAGTGGCCGGACGGCTTCACGGTCAGCGTGACCTTGCCGTCGTCCCCGAAGGGAGTCCTGGAGATCCGCGACACAGGGCGAGGCATGTCGTACGACCGGCTGGCACGCGCGGTTCGGGCCGGCTGGTCTGGGAACGACATGCACGACAAGCTCGGCCTGTTCGGCATGGGCTTCAATATCTCGACCGCCCGCCTCGGTAGGCGCACCCGCGTTCTGACGACCCGTGCGGGCGACACAGAGTGGATCGGCGTCGAGATCGACCTCGACCAGATCAAGGACGACTTCGAGGCGAAAGACATCGCCGAGCCGAAGAACGACCCGTCCCAGCACGGCACAAGGATCATCGTCGACCGCCTGCACCGGACGCGCGCTGAGTGGCTACGCCGCAACGGCGCCTCACTTCGCAACATCCTGGGCTCGGTGTACTCGTGGATCCTCACCGAGCACCCTTTCGATCTCTATGTCGGCGGGACCCGGGTCAAGTCGGTCCGCCACTGCCGCTGGGGCGACGACCGCTATGTGCTCTACAACGGCAAGGAGCGGATCCCTGCCCATATCCCGATTGATCAGAAGCTCCAGGACGGGATCGCCTGCCGGGACTGCGGGGAGTGGCAGATGGGCTCGGGCGAGGTCTGCTCGGTCTGCGGCAGCGGCAACCTGACCGTACGCGAACGCAGGATTCACGGTTGGCTCGGCGTCCAGCGCTACCTCGACAAGACCGAGTACGGGATCGACTTCCTGCGCAACGGCCGGAAGATCCTGCGTTGGGACAAGCAGCTCTTCACCTGGAACAACCCCGATGGGGTCGCGGGGAACGAGGAGCCCGAGTACCCGGTCGACCTCGCCCACCAGGGTGGCCGCCTCATCGGCGAGATTCACCTCGACCACGTCCCCGTCACTTACCAGAAGGACGCCTTCGAGTACGGGGACCGCAGCTGGCTCACCGCCGTGGAGTTGCTGCGCGGCCTGGCACCGCTCCAGCCCCAGCGCGCCAGCAAGCTCGGCTACCCGGAGAACGAGAGCCCGCTGGCCTTGTTGTTCAAGGGCTTCCGCCGCAACGACGCGGGGCTGCGCTGCCTCGTCCCCGGCGACGGCCACAAGCCGGTCCACGCGGAGACCCGGGATTGGGGACGGAAGTTCCAGGCAGACGTCTCCCAGTTCCAGACCGACGAGCACTGGTGGCAGGCGGTCCTGCGACACGAAGAAATCAAGAAGCGGGACAAGGAGGCCAAGACAGCGGCCAGTGTGCCAGCCCAGCCCGATGAGAAGGCTGTCGGGGAAGCCCTCGGTTTCCCGACCGACATGCCCACCACGTCCGGCGCCGCGCTCGGCGCCCAGGCCGTCCCCGTGTCGGTGAAAGAGAAGAAAGAGAACCGCAGCGAGCGCCTGGCCCGCTATGAGGGCGCGTCGACGCTCCACGCGTACCTGAGTCGATCGTTCGGGCACCCCGAGCTCGGCCACGTCAAGGTGCGGACCCTGCTGCTGAAGCACGGTGAGCGGCTTCTCGACGACATCGGGTTGCACGTTCCGGTCCTCCTCGACCAGCGTTCTGGCAACGAGCTGACCGCCATCGTCGACCCCGAGCACGCCGCGTTCCGGCGGTTCGGCGCGGACTACGCCGATCTCCTCCTAGTTGAACTAGCCGCCGTCCTAAAGGTGCGGGGGCGCTCCGATTGGAGCCCGTCTCAGCTCGTCGCCGCGATCCGCGCCGACTCACTGCAGGACAGCGTGCTCGACGGCACCACCGTCGGCGCGGAGGCCCGAGACCTCCTCGCGGAGATTCGCGAGCGGGTCGCCGAGGTCCTCGACCGGAGCGGCGGCTGCACCATCGCCTACGGTCACCTTTCCGACGAGGAGAAGATCGCGACGGAGGAGGCGATGATCGCCGCCGGACGTGTCGGCCTTGTCGGTCGTCTCGGCCGGGACTCCGGTTTCGTCCACCACATGCCCGCACTGGCCCTGGTCCGGCTCGTCCAGGCAAGTCCGGAGTCGTTCATGGACGATGCCGTCTTCCGTGGCCCGTACGCCAGGGTGTCGTCGCCGTCCGGGAAGGCGCTGAGCCTGGCTCGGGTCACGGGCTGCCTCGCGGACGTGGCGACGCTGGGCACGTTCGCAGGTGGGGCGACCGCCCTGCAACTGCGACGGGCCCGCCTGAGCATCGCCTTGTTGCGCGACGAGTTGGCTGGCGAGGGGTGAGCGCCGTATTTCTGACGGCCGCTGAACTGCGCGACGGTGGCCCGGGGGGACTGACCAAGGCGCTCGAACGGACCCTGTGGCACCTGGGATTCCAGGACGTCCGCGTCATCGACGGCGCCCACGACCACGGCGCCGACCTGCTCGCGGTCCGCGCCCGCGAGCAGTGGGTGTTCCAGAGCAAGTGGAAGGCGCACGGCACGGCCGACCACGCGGGCGTCGACGACCTCGAACGCGCGCGCACCTACTATCGGGCCGACAAAGCCGTGCTGGTGACCAACACAAACATCACCGCGTCGGCCGAGACGCGGCGTCAGGCGCTGGGGGGGATCGGCGTCGACATCGCCCTGTGGCATGGGGCCACCCTGGACGCGATCGGTCAGAGGATGCCCGATCGCGTGCCCGCCCCCTACTCCGTGCGGCCGTACCAGGAACAGGCCGTGGCCGCGATCGAGCGGGACCTCGACACTGAGGGCACGGCGTTGCTGGTCCTGGCGACAGGGCTGGGAAAGACGGTCGTCGGCGGCGAGGTCATCGGGAACCTGCTGGCGTCGCGGCCGGACGCACGCGTCCTGGTAGTCGCCCACATGCGAGACCTGGTCGGACAGTTGGAGAAGGCGCTGTGGCGGCATCTCTCGAAGAGCGTGCCCAGCCGCCTCCTGACCGGCGAGATCAAGCCCCGGGCCCTCGACGGAGTCGTCGTCGCGACGGTCGAGTCAGCGCTGTCGGCCGTGCGCGCGGGCTACCAACCCGACCTCGTCATGATCGACGAGACCCATCACGTAGCCGAGACCGGCAGGTTTGCGGAACTCCTCGATCTGTGTGGGACTGTTGGACGATTCGGCGTCACCGCGACCCCTTGGCGTGGCGACAAGTTCGACATCACCGCTCGCTTCGGTCGACCCAGCTTCAAGATGGGCATCGCCGAGGGCATGGCGGCGGGCTATCTGTCGGCCGTCGACTACAAGCTGTACGCGGACGGTGTCGACTGGGACGCCGTCCAGGAGATCAGCCGTCACGGCTACTCGATCAAGGACCTCAACCGGCGTCTATTCCTCCCTCAGCGAGACGAGGAGATCGTCGAGCACCTGCGGGCGGCGTGGCGCGAGACCGCCGAGCCCCGCGCCATCGTGTTCTGCCAGACGATCGAGCACGCCGAGCACATGGCGAGTCTCCTCGCCATCTCGGACCCGGCGTGGGTCAATGCCTCCCATCTGCACAGCGACCTGCCAAAGCGTCACCGTGACGTCCTGCTCAACGAGTTCCGCCTCGGTCGTGTCCCGGTAATCACTTGCGTGGACGTGTTCAACGAGGGCGTCGACGTGCCCGACGTGAATCTGATCGCTTTCCTGCGCGTCACCCACAGCCGGAGGATCTTCGTGCAGCAGCTCGGCCGCGGGCTGCGGCTGAGCCCCGGCAAGAAGGCGCTGAAGGTCCTCGACTTCGTGACCGACATCCGCCGCGCCGCAGCGGTGTTAGACCTGCGCCGAACGCTGGAGGCCGAGGAGACCGAACACCTGGAACTCCCGCACGTATCCCGAATCGAGTTTGAGGACGAGACGGTCGGCTCCCTGATGGACATGTGGATCCAGGACGCCGCCGACCTCGAGACTGCGGCGGACGAGGTTCGCCTCCAATTCCCCATGCCGAAAGGAATCCTGTGACCGACTACAAGATCCCGTCCGTGGTCGAGAAGGCCGTGGTCACGCGGATCTACGCCCAGGCCGACGAGGCTCAGTGGCCGCACCTCCAGGACGCGGACCGCACCCGACTCTATCGGGATTGGACGGAAGACCCGGAGATCGGCGGTCGCCTCCTTGACTTCGTGGGGCAGCGGGCCAATATCCGCCCGTGGCTGAAGGACTGCCCAATGAAGGAGTACGAGCGGGCACGGCGCGGCGAGGGCAAGTACGCCAAGTACGTGACGCGGCCGGCCGCGACGCTCGAACAGATGGTCGCGGCGACGTTCGGCCCCGGCTGGGAGGTCATCCCGGGGACCACTCAGCAGAAGCCGATGCGCGCGAGAATCCGCGAGGCTGGGACTGAGGACGAGGAACTGCACTTTGTAGCCGGCACTGCGGCGAACCTCAAGCATCTCGTGTGGCCGGCCATCCTCGACCGGTCCACCGGAGAGACCTGGCCCTGGACGATCTGCGTCGTCGATCCGTTCCGCGCCCCCGTGTCTCCCGAGCAGAAGGAGGAGCACAGGCGTATGGCCCAGTTCCTCGGCGTGCGGGTCGTCTATTTCAACGAAATGTAGGGGAACCGATGGGGGACGAGCGGTCGATGGACGACTGGCTGGTCAGGGCGTGGGAGACCGGATTCTTAGACGAGCGTGAGCGGGCCGTCATAAGGGGCCGTGCCGAGGGGCGGACGCTGGACAAGGTCGGGGCAGCGCTCGGGCTGAGCCGCGAACGCGCGCGCCAGATCCAGAACCGGACGCGGAAGTGGCTCACGGATATGGCGGACATCACCCAGGACGGCTGGCGGGAAACGGTCTGCGCCGCAGGCGCGGGCCCAGCCGCCCCGCGAGAAGCCTTCGCCGCCGCGCTTGGGGTCGTCGACCACGTGACGCTGGAGGAGCTGCTGGCCGCAGCGGGGCTGGACGCGCCGCGGACGTGGGCAGGGCCACTGCGCGGCTGGTGGAGTGCCGAACCCGGCGCGCTGGACCGCGCCCTGCGCCGTCTCGTCGGCACCGCACCCTTCCGCGGCGATGACCTCGGCCGTGCGGCCTCGGAGGCCGGACTACCCGCGGGTCTCCCCCTGGCCCGGCTCCTGAGTCACTCCGAGTCGCGGCTCGCCCTGAGCCCCGACGGGCACTGGGTCCGCCGCAAGGCGCGGGGACGCGACGCCGCGTACCTCTGGCTGCTGGAGACCGGGCGTTCGTGCCAGGCCGACGAGCTGCTCGCTCCGATGGCCGCGACGACCGCCGGAGCCGTGCGAGAGGCGCTGCGCCGTGATGACCGGTTCCGGCAGATCCGCCCCGAGGGCACCTGGGCCCTGACCGAGTGGACGCACCTACGTGCGTCCGCGTACGCCTCTGCGGTGGAGGCGATGGTCGCCGTGGTCACCGAGTCGGGCCCCCTTTCCCCGGCGCGACTCTTCGCCAGGGTGACGGAGCTGCACCCGGTCACCCCTTGGCGCCTGAAGCAGTGCCTGCTCAGTGACCAGCTCGGTGAGACCCCCGACGGCCTCGTCGACCTCGTCTCTCGCGGCGCCCGTCCGTTCGAGGAGGAGGAGCCGGCCCGGCCCGACACGATGGCCGTCGAAGGGGAGGTCCTCGGTCTGCGGATCCCTGTGAACCGGGACGTCCTGCGCGGCAGCGGCGTCAGCGTGCACACCTGGCTGACCTGGCGGCTCGGGTTGCGCCAGGCCCCGATGAGCCGCACGTTCAAGACGTCCGGCAACCACTCGCCGGTCGTTGTCCGCCGCGGCACCAGCAGCGCCCAGCTCTCCAGCCTGCGCCGCCACGCGCTCGAGCTCAAGGTCGTCGACGGCTGTGTGCTTGCCGTCCTCCTCCGCCTCGACAACGACACCGCGCGCGTCGGCCACGGCTGCGCGCCGGACACCTGCCCGGCGCGGCGGGCGCGGGCCGCCGCGCCGCCTGCCGTGAACGTTTGACGCGGCGTCGGCGCCAGCGGTCCCGGCCCCGCCCCGGGGCCGCTTGCCCACACACGCCGTGCCAGCCGACTGCCGATCACAGACAGGCTCACGCGAACGCCACAGTCCTCTGACGAAGGGTTCCGTATCTTCAAGCGGTGATCAGCGACGAGCGTCAGCCGGATGGAACGCGGAAACGCGCACGTTTCATCACGGGCGACAACGGCAATCCGACTACGCCGGACGGGAAGCGTCGGCAGCAGCCGAGGAAGCCACGGCCGTGGTGGACATTCAAGCGGCTTCAGCAGCTGGCTGAACGGCACCCCGGGCAGTTTCAGGTACTCCTCCGCAGGTCGCCGGAGCTGAGGGAGGTTTGGCGTCGCCGTGGCGGGAAGCTGCCAGGCTGAGAAGGTGAGCCCGGGTGCTAACGCATTTGCTAACGGCGGATCTGGACGGCCGTAGACGGATCTGGACGTGGCAGCGGTCCTGCAGCAGGTCAGAAGACGAATATGGACGGTCCTGGACATCCTTACTCTTGCTACGCATCAGACCGTACGGATCGTACGAGTGGCCCCATGATGGGAGGTGAGCTGAGACCAATGGCTAAGGGCAAATCTGGTTCCGGGAAGGCACGGAGCGCGATCACGGGCCGCTACGTCAAGAAGGCGACGGCACAGCGACACCCGAGGACGACCGTTGTCGAGCAGCAGTCGAAGCGCAAGAAGAAGTGGCTGAAGTCGATTGAGTGTGGCGCGCCCCAGGCTCCACCCAGTTGAGGGATGCAGTAGTACCGCAGGGGATTGAGCAGACTTAGGAAACCACGCGGGATATGTGCGGGATGGTCGCTCTAACTGCGACAGGCCCGGTCCGTACAGGCCGAGGTCAGCGGGGGAGCGGAGCCGAGATCACCGGCCCTCTGTAAAACCGTCGGCCGTGCCCGTTGCGTGCCCGTCAGAGTGGGCAACCAGGGACACGTACGGTCACTTACGGGGACGTCGTCGCGTCGGCGCAGGTCAACTACACCGCAGGTGAGCGATGAGCGCTGGAAGTGACTTCCCAAGCTAACCGTTGAAGTCAATCACCGTGGTAGTCGAGCGCTACTCTCGGTTGCGAACTCGCGCTGCCGCCTGCTTCCTGCTTCTCGGACCGTGGTTCACCCTGCACGGTATGGGTCGGGGTCGCCCGTGGAAAATGGTTTCCGGCTCGGAAGAAACTCGTAACGCGTGCCATGTCAACCCTAGAGAGCTAGATCTCCTGACTTGACACGACTTACGAGGACCCAGAACGCATTGGGCTGCAAGACGTGCACCGGGCCATGCGGATCTTTGCTATCCCTGATGGCAATGGTGCCGCCGACGACGGCCGCGACCTCGACGCAGTTGCCGCTTCCTTGGCCGCTGCTGTAGCTGGACTTACGCCAAGCGGTACGGCGCTCGTCCGCAGGGGGCTGGTTCACGGTGGGCCTTCTCTACTTCAGTTGATCAATCAGCCTGGACAGGTGGGCGATGGTGGCGTCGGGACTCAGGGCCATCGCCAGCAAGTTCTGAAAAACCACGCTATATCGCTGGATCTCCTCACGCTCCTCCAAATACAGGCTGTTCGGGTGCGTCTCGATGTAGACCAGGCTGGGGTCGTTGTCGGGGAAGTCGAGGATGACGAACGGTCCCGTCATGCCTGGATGAGGGCCTACTTCCATGGGCAGCACCTGGACGGTGACATGCTCGAGCCGCTCTGTGGCGATGAGGTGTTGGAGTTGCTCGCGGCGATCTTCCGCTGTCCCGAAAGGCCGAAGGATCGCCGCTTCGTCTATGACGGCCCAAAGGTAGGGCGGGTTGTCAGCATGGAGGATCGCCTGTCGCTCCATGCGGAGCTGAACTCGGCGCTCGATCTCCACAGACTCGCGGATAAGAGCTCCCCGGTACACCGCCGCCGCGTAGGCGGGTGTCTGGAGTAGGCCAGGGATGTTCGCCAGTTCATACGTATGGATCTTCTCGGCGCCGGCTTCGAACTCGGCGTAGGGATCGTCGAGCACGTCCTTGTAGGAGATCCACCAGCCGCGCTGACGGGCCTCGCGGGTGAGCGTGACCAGCTCTTCGTAGCGGGGATCGTCCTTGGGCACACCGTACAGGTCCAGCAGTAGGCGGGTGTCCACGACCATTGGCTTGACCGCCTGCGCCTTCTCGAGGCGAGTGACCTTGCCCGGTGACCACTCCAAGGACCTGGTGACATCGAGGGCGCTCATTTCGGCCGCTTCGCGAAGTTTGCGCAGTTCGATGCCCAGCCGTCGACGCCGCACCGTAGGACTTCGCCTCGAATCTCCCATTTGCGTCTCCGCTTCATCACGAGGGGTGACGCTGATGGTAGTCCGCGGAGCATATGCTGACATTTGAACTCCAAAAGGACTGATTTGAATTTCTGCATTGCGAATTCTAGTGAGCCGCGCCACGATTGCGAGTGGCAGCGCACAGACCGATAAGGACAGTGCGCTGCGCGAGACGAGACCGACCACATCCCCTGGTGGTGCAGCGTGCAAATCCCCTTCACGGAGTCGGCTCCGCGGAACGGCAAGAACTTCGATCTGACGAACGGCGGCTGCTCGGCGTGGGCGTTGCCAGCGGACGAGACTTGTGCGGCGGCCGGGCGGTCGTGGCTCGGCCGGGAGCTGCTGGCGATCGGCATGCCGCGCGACGCCGTACACGACGTCACGCTCGCCACCAGCGAGTTAGTCACCAACGGCCTCCGCCACGGCATCGGCGGCGGCCAGTGGCGCGGTGACACGACGCCACCTGTACCCGCTCATCTGGAGCTGTGGGCCTACCGCCGCGTGACGCCGGAGAGCCGGCTCGTGGTGAAGGTCTTCGACCCCCTGCCGGGCTGGCGCCGACCGGGCCCGGAGCAGGCGGGCCTGTACGCCGATAGCGGCCGGGGCACGCGGATCGTCGAAGCGCTGTCCCGGCGTTGGGGATGGCACCTGACCCGCTCACGCCTGGCCACGCAGCCGATTTGCGGCAAGGTCGCCTGGTTCTACGTGTCGATGGACGGGCGGCGCGAACAGGCCCCCCGGCTGCCCGTACGCCAGGCCGCCCAGGCGCTGCTGGCCGAGCTCGCGAGCCGCGGCATCACCAGACTGCAGTGCCACCACAGCACCGGCCACTCCCTCGTCGCACTCCCCGGGCTGACCGTCTGGGCCGAACAGCCGGGGATCTTCCGCTGGCACGACCCCACCGGCCATCCCGGCGAATACATACACACGCCCATCACCGACCTCGTCGACGTCGTGGAGGAGGCCGTACGGATCCACGAGTACGCAGCGGCCGTCGAGGCGGCGAAGGCCGGCACCAGGCAGGGCCAGGACACCCCCGGCAACGGAGACCGATAGCCGTGGGCGTCATGTGGCACTTCATCGTGGGCCCGCCCGACAGCGAGCCCACCTCACCGTCCGGGCCAGGGGAAGACCCGGACGAGGCCGTACGGCCCGAGCTCCCGCCGGAGCACCACACCGGGACCGTACGACCGAAGATGGCGCGGCGGTGCGCGGACGACCTCACACCCCCGGAGGCCGGCACCCGCACCGCCGCGTCACCACCCCCACGGCAGCGCCTACGCGAACGCGTCTCGCGGTGCCTGACCAGCTCCCGTACGACACGTCATCGTGGTGAGTCGTAGCAGCCGTTCCGCAGCACACTGCGAGAACCTGGCCCCGGTTTCCGCGCGCTCGGGGAGGGCCACCGCGCGAATGGGAGCGAGCGTGCCTGACGTCCAGGACCGTACGGCCGTCCCGACCACGATCGGCCCACCCTTTAATCACCGGAGCACACCTGCCATGACCACGGCGCCTGGAACCATGACCGGCGAGCTGTCGGAACGGCTGTGTACGGCCCGAGCTCCCGCCGGAGCACAGCCACCGGGCCGTACGACCGGAGGTCGCAGGGGGGCGTCGGGGTGCTCGCACCGGTCTTATGCCAGGGGCATCTGCCGAATTCGATCTCGCGGATGCCAGCGAGGTTGGCCGAATCTCGGATCTCACGTATCTGCCGTGACTGTCGTCTCCAGAGGTGAGAGGAAGGATTCGAGCGATGAGACTCCAGCACACGGTCGCCGACACCATCTTGGGCTCGATCACGACCGTCGCGGACGGCGACGCGATCACGGGCCTGTACTTTCAGCACCACATCCGCCGTCCCGACGAGGCGACGTTCGGCCTCGCGGTGCCGATGTCCGAGAACCCCTTGCTCCGCGACGCCGTACAACAGCTGCGTGAGTACCTCGACCGACGTCGCGAGACCTTTGACCTGCCGTTGAAGGCCGCAGGCGATGACTTCGAGCACGCCGTATGGGACATCGTCGCTCGGATCCCTTCGGGGCAGACAACGACCTACGGTGCGATCGCCGAGCAGCTTGGCGACAAGAGCCTCGCGCAAAAGGTCGGGCAGGCGGTCGGCGCGAACCCGTTGTGCATCTTCGTCCCATGCCATCGGGTTGTGGGAAGCAACGGCTCGCTGACCGGCTACGCCGGCGGGCTCAAGCGCAAGCGGGTTCTGCTCGAGCTCGAGGAGTCGGCCGCCACGTCGGCGGAGAGACTGTTTTGACAGGTCATCTCACGTTCGCCGCATCGGAAACGTCTTCTACGGGATGAGCATGAAACGGCCGTTCGAAAAGGTTGTCGAGGAACACGCCGGCACAGTGCTGCGTGTGTGCCGTGCGGCGCTCGGCGTCAGCGACGCCGACGACGCGTGGTCGGAGACCTTCATCGCGGCGATGCGCGCCTACCCCGAACTGCCGGAGACGGCGAACGTCGAGGCTTGGCTGGTGACGATCGCACATCGCAAAGCCATCGACGTGCTCAGGACGGCCAAGCGTCAGCCGCTGCCAGTGGAAGAACTTCCCGAAGCGCCCACGACGTCGGGTTTGCCCGGATCGGACGATCCCGAACTTTGGGAAACCGTGAGAGCGCTGCCCGACAAGCAACGGCAAGCCGTCGCATACCACTACGTGGCAGGACTGCCCTACGCCGAGATCGCAGAGATCCTCGGCGGGACCGTCGAGGCGGCGCGCAGGGCCGCAGCGGACGGAATCAAGTCCCTGCGGAAGAACTATCCGGGCGCGCGTGTGAAAGGAGCGCCATCATGAGTGACCTCGGTGCGAACGCCGACGTTACCGCCCTGCTCTCGGCACCTGTGGACGTCGAGACCCTGGCGCGGCTGCACCACAAGCTGGAGCAGGCGGCCGAGAAGAACGACCTGCTCGATATCGCGTACACCACCGTCGACTCGCCGGTCGGCAAGCTGCTGCTCGCCGCAACCCCCAAGGGTCTCGTCCGCGTGGCATACGACAGCGAAGACCACGACCTGGTGCTCGACACCCTTGGACACAAGATCAGCCCCCGCATTCTGCGTGCCCCGAAGCGACTCGACAGGGCCTCACGTGAGCTCGACGAGTACTTCGCCAAGCGTCGCCAGGTCTTCGACCTGGAACTGGACCTGTCCCTGTCCAAGGGTTTCCGGCAGCTGGTACAGCGGCATCTTCCCGAGATCGGCTACGGGCAGACCCGCAGCTACCGGCAGATCGCCGAGCTCGTCGGCAACCCGAAGGCCGTCCGCGCCGTCGGCACCGCCTGCGCCACCAACCCGCTACCGGTCGTCGTGCCGTGCCACCGCGTGCTGCGCACCGACGGGACGCTCGGCGGCTACATCGGCGGCCTTGCAGCCAAGACCACCCTGCTGAACCTGGAGGCCGCACGATCATGATCCCAACGAAGAAGCCTGTCACGGTCAACCCGTGGAAGAAGCGCGTCGACTCCGGCGACTGGGACGCGATCACCGGCGAGGTCAACGAGTACGGCGGCGCCCTGCTGCCGCAACTGCTGGCCCCGGAGGAGACCGAGCAGATCCGGTCTCTCTACGAGAACGACGAGTACTTCCGCAGCACCGTCAACATGGGCCGCCACCGCTTCGGCGAGGGCGAGTACCGCTACTTCAGAGCCCCCTACCCCGAGGCGATCGAACGGCTCAAGCAGGCCCTGTACCCGCGGCTGCTGCCGATCGCCCGCGACTGGTGGACCAAGCTCCGCAGGCCCACGCCGTGGCCCGACACGCTCGACGAGTGGCTCCAGATGTGCCACGACGCGGGACAGACGAAGTCCACGGCGATCCTGCTGCGCTACGCGGACAAGGACTGGAACGCCCTGCACCGCGACCTGTACGGAGACCTCGTCTTCCCGCTGCAGGTCGTCATCAACCTCAACGAGCCCGGCGTCGACCACACCGGCGGAGAGTTCCTGCTCGTTGAGCAACGGCCCCGCGCCCAGTCACGCGGCACCGCCATGCTCCTGCCGCACGGACACGGGTACCTGTTCACCACCCGCGACCGCCCTGTCAGATCCGCCCGCGGCTGGTCGGCGGCGCCCGTACGGCATGGTGTCTCCGCGATCCGCTCCGGTCAACGGCACACGCTTGCTCTGGTCTTCCACGACGCCGCATGACCGCCGCCGGCGATACCTACACGCTGCTCCGCGCAGACGGAAGGCCGTACCAGTCGTCGGACAAGGGCGGATGGGGCGGCCATCGCGGAGCGAAGATCTACGGCCGCCTTGACTGCCCCGCCGCCCTCCGGGCGATCGCCTGTGGCGGCTACCTGAAGTACCGGGTGTTCTTCGCCGACGAGCAGACCGCAATCGCCGCCGGGTTCCGGCCCTGCGGCACCTGTTGCGAAGACCGCTACCAAGCGTGGAAAAGCGCCCGGCAAAAGGAGAAGCCGTGACCATCAACTCGCCGCTGCTGCCCACATCACTCCACACCACAGTCGATACCGGCGCCACGGATGCGGAACTCGAGCGCATGACGGCGATGGGCCGTGAACGAGACGCTTGGACGATCGCCCTTGGCCACGGTCGCACCCCGGACGCCGCCCTGGCCACGACCCGGTTTACGCGAAGGTGGCAGGCGGCCGGTGGCGTGATCGTCGACACGGTCGCCTGGCCGGAGACCGCGGCATCCTGGATGAGGCAGGCGCGCCGCTTCACCGCCCTGGACCCGGACCTATGGGTCATGGTGGGTCCCGTAATCGGCTGGGCCCAGATGACCCGCCGGCTGCTGTGGTCGACCCCGTGGCAGCCGTCCCGCACGATCGCCGGGGCCAACGTCGGCACCGCCGCCGCGATCGGCCTCGTCGGAGCGGCGAACCTTCCGGGCATGGCCGGCGCGACCTGTGACGGAGGCACGTGGACCATCAGCTACGGCGAGCTCGTCACCTCCGCCGCCCCGGCGACCGGCCCATGACCCTGTTCGACGTCGAACTCGACGGCTGACGGTCCGGATCAGTGGTCGGCGATCTGGTTGGTGCCGAGGCGGATGTGGTCGAGCGACCAGTACCAGTTGTTGCCGGCGTTGAAGATGCGGAAGCTCACCTTCACCGTCGTCGCGCCGGAGGGCACGGAGAACGGCAGCGAGACGAACCTGTTCTGCTGGTCCTGGCCGTGGTTGGTGTTCCCGCTGGTGGCGCTGCTGTAGTGGAGCACCTGAACCGGCTGGCCGGTGTCGAACGCGACGGTCACCTCCGCCTCTTGCGGGCTCTCCTGGCGATAGTGGGAGTCGAAGCCCAGGTACAGCGTGGAGGTCCCGGCGGGGATGGCGACCGCGGGGCTGGTCAGGGTCGAGTCGAAGCGGCCGCGGCTGGACGGGCTGCCGTGGTCGTCCCAGTCGTCGGGGTCGGCGACGGCGACTATCCCGAGGCCGCGGGTGAAGTTCGAGCGGTCCTGGCCGTCGGAGGCGAACCAGAACTGCTTGGACATGAACGACCAGCCCTGCTCCTCCTGCGTGCCCTGCGGCATGGCCGGGGCGTTGGTGATCGACCAGCCGCTCGGCGGCGTACGGGTCCACCCCAGCATTCCGGCCGGCACGTTGAGGTCGACGGCAGGCTTCAGCTCCGAGGCGACCGACTCGAAGTCCTCGGCGAGCAGGTAGCCGGTCATGTCGGGTCCGACCTTCGCGGCCAGCTTGGCGGTGGCCTGCTCCTGGCTGCCGTTCAGGGTCCCGGTCACGGTCGCAGTCAGGGTGGCCGAGCTCCGGGCGCTCGACCCGGTCGGCGTCACGTCCCACGCGATCGGCACGGAGGAGCGGGCCGCGATCGTGGTCGGCGCGTCGCCAGACGGCGTCACGATCCACCCGTTCGGCACGGCCGGTTCGGCGGCCACGCGGGTAAGGTCCGCGTGGCCGGCGTTGGTGACGGTCGCGGTCACGGTGAGCGGCTTGCCGGGTGAGAGTACGACGCCATCAGTGCTCGGCGAGCTCGCCGGGGCGCTCAAGCTCGCGCTGAGCACCGGAGCCACCGACGCCTTGGCGCGTGCCTCTGCGATCCTCAGCAGGCCGGAGCCGTCGGCGTGCGCGGTCGCCGCCAGGTCACCGACGGTCGCGTTGGCGGCCGGCGTGACCCTGAAGTGGACGTCGACCGAAGCGCCTGCCGCGAGCGTGGTCGGTGCCTGCCCGGCGGGCTCGGCGGTCCAGCCCGATGGGCCGTGAAGAGCCGAGGACAGATCGACCAGACGGCTGTCGCTGGTGTTGGTCAGGGTGAGGACGACGTCGCCTGCCACGCCCTGGACCAAGGCCGCGTCGCCGAGCGACGGGTTCGCCGACGGCAGCGTGATGGCTACGGCCAGGACAGGCTCGACACCGGTCGCCGGGTCGGTGACGCCCGGCCTGCCGTCGGCCAGTCGCCCGGACGCACGGCGCAAGAACCAGGGGTCGTCCCGGTCGACCACCACGACGTCGTACCACCCGTGCGGCGCCACGTCGATCCGGACCGGCACCTTCTGGCCAGGCTTCAACCGGACGACATGGACGTGGTCGCCGCCGTTCTTCGAGTAGACCGACTCGCCGACCAGCAGCGTGCGGGTCGTCGACGACGGGTTGGTCAGGTACAACATGAGCGCGCGCGCCCTGATCTCCTCCACGAGGCCCACCTCGGCGGCGACACCGTTGCCGCGCAGTGCCCACATCGACCAGCCGGGACCGTGCAAACGCAGGTCGTAGCCGCCGTCGCCGTAGGTGACCGTGCCCTCGGCCGCCCCGCGCGCAGGCACCAGCCATGTCTTCGGGGTGCTACCGTCCGCGGCGTACCCGATCACGGTCGCGGCCACGGTGCCGTCATTGCTCAGCTGAAGCTCGACAGCCGAGTCCGTCACCTCGGCCTTGAGGGCGAGACGGTACGGCAGCGCCCGGGCCGGTCGGGTGCCCGACTCCTGCTGCGGCAGCGCCTGCTTCTCCGGCGGCCGCGGGTTCCACCGGCTGATCGGCGCGGGCACCGGTCCGGGCTGCTCCACCACGGGCTGCGGGTGGGTTCGCCCGAAGTCGAACGCCGAGGTCAGGTCGCCGCAGATCGCGCGGCGCCAGGTGCTGATGTTGGGTTCCTTGACGCCGGTCCACTTCTCCAGGAACTGGATCGTGGAGGTGTGGTCGAAGACCTCCGAGCAGAGGAAACCGCCCACCGTCCAGGGCGACACGATCGTCATCGGAACCCGTGGGCCCAGGCCGATCGGGCGTCCGTTGAACCAGTCGTCGTCGTTCCCCGACGCCGGACGCGGGGCGGTCGGCGCCGGCATGTGGTCGAAGTAGCCGTCGTTCTCGTCGAAGTTGATCAGCAGCGCCGTCTTCGACCACGTCTCCGGGCTGCTCGCGATCGCGTCGAGCACTTCATAGATCAGGTTGGCGCTGCCGACCGGGGTCGACGAGCTGGGGTGCTCGGAGTCGATCGCCGACGGCACCAGCCAGCTCACCGCAGGCAGCTTGCCGTTCTTTATGTCGGCGCGAAGGCGCGGCACCAACGTCTCCGGCTCCGAGCGCCGCATCGCCTGGTTGAAGAGCTTGCGCTCGGCCTCGCTGAGGGTGGCGATGCCGGCATCGAGTTCGCGCAGGGACGCCGCCCGCTGCTCGGGGGTCTTGCCCCAGAGCTTGTCGTAGAACTCCTCGGTGGTGCGGTAGCCGCCGCTGACGTGGGCGAGGATCTTGCGGCCGAGCTGCTTGAACGGCACGAAATACTCGACGGCGTTGTCGGTGAAGTTGTCCCACTCCTGGTAGATCTGCCAGGAGATGCCGGCCTTCTCGAGGCGCTCGGGATATGTCGTCCAGCTGTAGCCGGCGTGGCTGTAGGAGTACGCCGCGTTGGTGACCGCCCGGTTGACGCCGTCCGGCTCGTAGCCGGTGGTGCCGGTCCACAGGTAGTTGCGGTTGGGGTTGGTCGAGCCGTGCACCGAGCAGAAGTAGGCGTCGCAGATCGTGAAGCGCTCCGCGAGTTCGTACTGCAGCGGGATGTCCCGCCGGTCGTAGTAGGCCATCGTGGACTGGCCCTTGGCCGCCACCCAGTCGTTCCACCAGCCCTCGGCCCAGGCCCGTGTGGCGTCACCGAAGCCGTGCGGCAGCGCGCCGAGGTACTGGATGTCGCTTTCCGGCCGGCCCGCGGCAATGGCCGCCGCGCGGGCGGAGAACGGGAGCACGCCGCTCCCGCCCGCCCGGGGCTGCTCGAAGACGGACTTGCTGCTCGGCAGTCGCAGCGGCGTGCGGTCGCCGAAGCCGC
The DNA here is from genome assembly GCF_014323705.1 of Actinomadura alba. Classification (GTDB taxonomy): domain Bacteria; phylum Actinomycetota; class Actinomycetes; order Streptosporangiales; family Streptosporangiaceae; genus Actinomadura_C; species Actinomadura_C alba. The sequence goes on along the minus strand of NZ_JABVEC010000007.1, from coordinate 242,133 downwards.
GGACGCCCCTGAGCCTCCCGAAATAGTGGTCGAAGGAGCGGTTCTCCTGCATCAGGATGATGACGTGCTCAATCGCGTCGAGACCGCCAGGCGGGGGTGTGGCGGCCATGGCCTTGAGCAGTGAGGGAGGGAGCAGCGAAAGTGCAGTACCGCCAGCGACAGCGCCGAGCAGCCCGCGCCGAGAGATCCGGGTCACGCGCCTGAGGCTAAGGAGCCGCGAAGCGGCGCCGGAACGCTACCACCTGGTCTTTCCGGCACTGTTCACATGGGTTGATCCAAGGGTTCGGCCAGCGTTTGGTTGACGCCGCCACGAGCCGAGCCGGCGAAATTGTGCCCAGGCAACTCCATGATCACTGTCCAGCTGGCCACGTCCCAGATCCGGATGCCGTACTCGCCGAAGGCGTGCATGCTCGTGGCCATCAGCCGACCATCTGGGGTCACCGAAAGCGCGGAGACTCCCTGCGAACCCGACTCCACTCGGACCACTTCACCGGTGGACAGCGAGACGGTGAACAACCGGCCGTAGGCGTCGACGACCACACACGTGTCCCCGCCCGGCGTATCCGGCCGTATGCTCGGGGAGCGTGCGAGTCGATCTTGTCGCGTTGGTCGTGGACGATTACGACCCGGCCATCGAGTTCTTCGTCGACGTGCTCGGCTTCGATCTGGTCGAGGACTCACCCTCGCTGACCAACGATGGCCGCCCCAAACGGTGGGTCGTCGTCCGGCCACCGGGTGCCGAAACGGGCATCCTGCTCGCCCGCGCGGACGGAGAGCGGCAGGCCATGGTCGTCGGGAACCAGGTCGCCGACCGGGTGGGGTTCTTCCTTCGGGTGGACGACTTCGACGCCGCCTACAGACGCATGGTGGCCGCCGGGGTCGAGTTCGTGACCGCACCGCGTACAGAGTCCTACGGACGGGTCGCCGTGTTCCTCGACATCGCCGGGAACCGCTGGGACCTGCTCGGTCCTGTGTAGCGCCACCTTCCGTACCGGGGCGCAGGGCCCTCGCGGCGGAGGTCGATCCGGGGGATCCGGACTCACCTGTGCCACACGCTCATCTGCGTTCTAACGGCTGCGGTAAGGGTCGAAGGGGCACAAGGGTCTTCGGCGAGGGCCGCGGTGATGAGCCGCTCGAGGAAGCCCGCGAAGTCCGCGGCGACCAACGCGGCGGTGCGCGGACGGCCTCACACCCCCAGAGGCCGGCACCCGCACGGCCGGGTACGCCAATGGGCGGTCAGGGCTCCTCCAGTTCGACGTCGAGGTGGAAAAGAAACCGCACGGCTTCTTTCTTCGCCGTCGCCTCCGCGGTGTAGAAAAGCTCCCATGCTCGCCGGCGATACTCGGCCAGGAGGTCGCGTGTGCCGGGACGCGCCGAGGCGAACTCATCTGTAAGCCGGTCTACGTTGGCCAGGTGGTCGCGCAAAGTGCGGTCGGCAACGGCCAGCAGGACACGCTGCTCGAGCTCACGGAGGATCTCGGAGCCGAGGTCGTGTTCGCGGCGGTCGTACGCGGCGTGAATGTCCGCCTTGATCCGCTCACCTATGATGCGCCGCCTGGGCAGCGTCCGCCCGCCATGAGCTGCTACAAGCTCCGAAACGGCGGGCGACATCGGATACAGGTTCCGCACGGCCTCGCCCAGCTCGTGGAGGTCGTCCATGTCACGCACCGGGTACGAGGCGACACAACCGTCGATGACCTCATCCAGCAGGCGGCGTACCCGTACGCTCATGTCGTCACCTTGAAGGATGTCCCACCGCCGCGCGTAGAACAGTCGGCACTGCTCGTCGAGCACCTCGTCGTACTGGACCTTGCGTTCCAGGGTGACGAGATCGATGGCGCGCCGAGGCCGGCCGGTGGGCTCCGGTCCGCCCGTGTGCGCGGGCCGGTCCGTGGCGGCGTCGACAGCGCGGATCGACGGCTGTTCGACGGGAACCACATCCAGGTGGTAGAGCCGCCGGTACACCTCGGCCGCCTCGGGTGTGGCGGTGGCCGTGACGGCGGCAAGTTCGTCGTAGGTGTCCAGATACCCGCGGATCGTGATCTGCGCGAGTACCAGACGGTCCTCGGAGTCTTCGGGTGAATCGGGTGCGTCGCCGCCGGGGGCGGTGATGATCAGCGGCGTCCGGCATTCGTCGATGAGCGATCTCTCGGCGTCACAGACGACCGCGAACCGGTGGCCACGCTGCACGCATTCATCCACGTTCCACGTCAGATTGTCTCGCAGGTAATCCCAACCAAACTCGTGCGCAGTCCCGTAGGTGACGTCGGCGCGGTATGCAACGTGGCGCTCCCGCGGCACCGACTCGTGCCCGATGGCGCCGGCTTCCATACCGAGCATCCGGAACACCGGACCCATCCGCTCCGCGTCTCGGCTGGCCGCATCGTCATCAGACGTGATGACGTGAACGCCGCCCTCGTCGGCGAGCGCGTGCAGAACGGCCGGAAACACACAGGCCAAAGTGCTGTCCGCGCCGCCGTCATCCATCTGGGCGATGGCAGGTAGGGCCAAGACGACCCCGGCCATGACCTGGGGGTCATGGGTCCGCACGCCGAGAACACGCCGCGTGACCTCGCGGACCGCCGCGTACACCTCGGGCACCAGCGCTCCGAGGATCTCCCCGTCCGCCGCCCGGGACCGGTACGCCTCGGTGAGCGCGCGCAGTTCCGCGTCCGTGCGCGTCCGCATCTCCTCCTCGAGCGCGGTCACCAAGGCCACGTCCGCGCGGCACCGATCGAGGATTTTTCGGAGGGTGTGTCGTCGCCCTCCCCCTCGTAGTGCCATCCCCGGCTCGCCTCGCAGGCGTGGAATCCGCATCGCCCTGCCTCCTCCCGCCAGAAACCCCCACTCGTTGGTAGACGTTCTGCGATGTGTCCGGGTTGCCCACGGAAAGTCGGGTCGACTGGGTAGGTGTCGTCCGCCGCATCAGCTCGAAGACCGCTTGGGTCTTGGTCAGTACGAGGGTGTAGGGCCGGCCCTGACGGCGGGTCTGGTGGCGTACCGGCAGCTCAGAGGTGTCTACCCGGGAGTGGATGTGCCGTCGCTTTTCCTTGGCGAGCGGCGTGTTGTAGGCGCGGGTTTCGATATCGAGGGTTTGTCCGTCTGTGGGCTGCTTGACTGGGTGAACACGCCGTGGCATGCGCCTGGCGCGTGGCACGATAGGTGATCACGTTGGAGCCTTCGGCCAAGAAGATTGTGGTGAGCCTCTTCTACCCGGAGGATCCGCACCTGTTCCGGCACTAGTGATTTGTCCGCGTGACTACCCGGTCCACGCAACTCGACATCTGGAGTACCTAATCGTCCAGATCACTTTCCCTGGGATCACTTCAGTGCGAAATCAAGGGCTGAGCAGGAAGGGGACCGCCCAAGCCAGACCGCAGCACCACTGATCTCCACACTTCCCCCAGACCGTGTGCGAGGGCGCACACCACAAGGAGAGACGTTTCCGTGAAGTTCAGCTACGCCATGCTTCCCGACTACCCCGTCGCCGACTCGCTGGCCTCCATCAAGCTCGCCGACGAGCTCGGGTTCTACGCGGTGTACGCGGCCGACGAGCCGTGGCACAAGGACCTGTGGCTGCTGTTCGCCGCCGCCGCCGCGAACACCTCGCAGATCCGCTTGGGCCCGTCCGTCTCGGCGGTGACCCTGCGCGAGCCCTCGCTGATCGCGCAGGCCGCCGCGACGCTGGACGAGCTGACCGGCGGCCGCGCCGAGGTGGTCCTGGGCTCCGGCAACTTCGGCGTGCTCGCCCAATACAAGATCGACTGGGCGAAGACCAAGCCGCTCACCCGGGTCAAGGAGGCCGTCGCGGTCGTCCGTACCCTGCTGGACGAGGGCACCATCACCCGCGACGGCGAGTTCTACTCCTACGACGGCCTGTTCACCTTCGCCCGTCCCATCCAGGAGCACCTGCCGGTCAAGATCGGCGCGATGCGCGGGCCGAAGTCGTTCCAGGCCGCCGGCGAGCTGTCCGACGGCGTGCACCACGCGCTCAGCTACTCGCGCGAGGCGTACGAGTACGCGGTCGAGAACCTCAAGATCGGCGCCGACCGCGCGGGCAAGGACTACCGGTCGCTGGACATCGGCGCCTGGGTCGTCTTCGCGGTCGGCCCGGACTCGCAGGCGGCCAAGGAGGCGGCCCGCAGCATGGTCGGCCTGTACGCCTCGGCGATGCCGGCCGAGCAGCTGGAGCGCAACGGCGTCGACCCGGCGGACATGGCCCCGATCATCCAGGCCATCGGCAACGGTGACCTGGCCAAGGCGATCGAGCTGACCACCCCCGAGATCACCGAGAAGCTGTCGATCGCCGGCACCCCCGACGAGGTGCGCGCCAAGATCGAGACCGACATCGCCCCGACCGGCGTCAACCACATGATCTGCGCGATCACCGACCCCGTCCTGGTCAAGTCCTTCACCGGCCGCGACCTGGAAGGCGTCCCGGACGTGGACGGCCAGCTCCGCCTGATCCACGACGAGCTGATGCCCGCCTTCAAGTAAGACCCCCCGTGGCCGCGAACCCCGCCCCCGCGGCCACGGCATTCAGTAGGGCCGGGCGCCAGAACGACGGCGCCCGGCCCTGTTCATTGGTTTCCAGACCCCGGCGAGAAGACCGTTGGTGTCGAGACCGTTGGTGAGGAGGCCGGTTTCGGCGAGGAGCCGCATCCAGCTGTCCTTGTGGCATCCCCGGCGGTCGCGTTCGGGCAGCGCCACGCCGGGCCGGGCCGGGTCGATGCCGCCGCTGCCGCCGTAGGGGAAGGCGAGGGTGGCGGTCGTTTTCGCGGTATGCCGGTGCCGCCAGACGATCGCACAACGTCCTTTAATGCCGACGTGCGCGCATTCGCGACGTCACCGCGAGCCCCGGGCAACCGTCCCGTTCCTCACCACCAAGGCGTTCTTCCAGCTCAAAGGGCCGTCCCGTGCGCAGCAGGGCACCTCCCCAGCACACCGGGGCAAGCCCGAAGCCGACCCTGCCGCCGCGGGCAACCACTACTGATCATCAAGGTCGGCGGTGGCTACCGCTATTCGGGTCCGGCGGTGCTCTGGTCGAACAGGTGAACAGGGTTGCCGGTCGGGTCCAGGAAGGTCGCGCCCTTGCCGCCCGGCATCTCGATCTCGCCCCGCCAGTCGAGCTCCGGATGCGACTGCCGGAAGGAGTCGACGCTGTCGACGGCGTAGAAACCGCCGGCTCCCCATTGCGGCCCGGTGTTCGGTGGCACATCGAGCATCAGCTCGACCTCCGAGCCCGGGATCTTGAACGCGACGGTCGACTCACCCTCCCGCCAGGACTCGTCGAATCCGAGCGTGTCGCGGTAGAAGGCGACCGACTCCTTGAGGTCCTTCACAGGCTGGTACAGGAACGTCAGTTTCATGTGGGCGACCGTAAACTGGTTATGTCCAGACGTCAACCAGTTATGCTTGCCCCATGCGCGAATGGGTTCCGGTCCCGGGCTCGGCCAAGGCCCGGCTCATCGAGGCGGCCATCCATCAGTTCGAGCTCACCGGCTACGAGGCCGTCAACGTCGTCGACCTGGCTGGCAAGGCGAGCGTCACCACTGGCGCGCTGTACCACCACTTCGGCTCGAAGCTCGGCCTGTACCTGACTGTCCGCGAGGACATGGAGAAACGGATCGTCGAACGAATGGAGGGAGCCGCCGCGGCGGTCGGGAGCCGAGGGCACCCCGCGGTGCGCGCCGCGCTCCTGGTGGCCTTCGACGCCGCCGTCCGGTTCACCGTGTGCCGGATCCTTGGTGAGCAGCCACCGGTAGAGCGCGACGACCCGGTCGCCACCGCACTGCGACCGTTGCTGACGAAGCACAAGGCGCCCGCCGCAGACATACTGGCCGCGGCCTGGCGAGCCGCGCTCTTGGCCGTCGCCACAGGCGCTTCCTCCACGGCGGCCCGGGCGTCCCTGGTGTACGTCCTCAGCCCCAGTAGGTAAACGCATGCCGATGACCGGGTGCTGGTTGAACGGCGTCGTCCGCCACGGTTTGCTGCACCCGCACCGTGCTGGGAGACGCCGCACACGCGGCACGGTCGGCAGGGACGAATCCCGCCCCGGGTGTCACGCGGACGGCCTCGATCAGGCGCTCGTCGCTGACGCCCGCCGCCCGGACGGCCTGAGCGAGGGCCTCCGGAGAGGCGTTCGCGGTCACGTTTCCACGCAAGGCCGTTCGCGTGCTCAGGGATGAATCCGAACCCGGCCCTCGGAGAAGTGCGTGAGCGCCTGGTCGATCTCCTCGGCCGGCCGGCGAAGCGTGCTCACGGCGAAGCGGATCCCCTTGATGCCGAATACCTTGCGATGCAGGACACGTTCCACATCCGGGTGATCCAGCCCGGAGACGCCCGGGGTGCTCGCGGTGACGCCCGGCGCGAGAGCGAGCACCAGGAACCGTTGCCCACGCCACGTCCTGAGCTGGAAGCCGGTGACCGCGGACCAGGGAAAGAAGAGCTCATCCGGCGTCATGTCGATACTGCAACGCAGGCCTCGGGCCGACATCCGCATCGCGACCGCCGGAACCTCAGTGGTGTTCCAGAGTTCTCGCAGGCGCCGGACTGCGGCGAACTCACGCGACGCGCCCACGAGAAGGACCACGCCGGGGAGTCCCTGCAACGCCGCCCAGGCGAACGCGCCGGCTCCGTCCCCGTCTGAGACCAGCTCGACCCCGAGCAGCACCGCTATCGCGACGATGAGGGCACCGCCCACCGCCATCGGCCAGGTGGAGATGCGCCTGGCCCGCAAGGTCCTGCTGCGCGCGGCCAGCACGACGTCACGGTCCACCTCGACAATGAACTCAGATACCGCATGTTCCGGTCGCATCCGGGCAAGTCTTGCGCATCCTTCAATCGCCGGGGGCGATGAGACCGGTCTCGTAGGCGACGACGACGGCCTGAACCCGGTCGCGCAGGTTCAGCTTCGCGAAGATCCGGGCCAGGTGGGTCTTCACCGTGGCCTCGCTGAGGTGCAGTTCGGCGGCCAGTTCGGCGTTGGACATGCCTCGGCCCAGCAGCCGCAGGACCTCCAGTTCGCGGGGGGTCAGCGAGGACAGGTCACGGTGGATCTCGGGGACCCGGTCGGCGCGGGCGAAGCGCTCGACGAGCCTGCGGGTGATCGAGGGGGCCAGGAGGGCGTCGCCGGTGGCGACGAGCCGGACGGAGGCCACGAGGTGCTCGGGTGTGACGTCCTTGAGCAGGAAGCCGCTGGCTCCGAGGGCGAGCGCGGCGTAGACGTACTTGTCGAGGTCGAAGGTCGTCAGCATCACCATCTTGCAGGCGGGGTCGTCCTCGAGGATTCGGCGGGCGGCCTCCAGCCCGTCCATCTCGGGCATCCGGATGTCCATCAGGACGACGTCCGGCCGCAGCCGCCGGACCAGGGTCACCGCCTCGGCCCCGTCGCACGCCTCACCGGCGACCTCGATGCCGCCCTTGGTGAGGATCATCCGGAAGCCGGTGCGGACCAGGGTCTGGTCATCGACGATCACGACTCTGGTCATGGGCGCTCCAGCGGGATCCGGGCCCGTACGCGATAGCCGCCGCCGAACCGGCGCCGGGCGTCGAGGTCCCCGCCGTACAGGGCCACCCGTTCGCGCAGGCCGATCAGCCCTCGGCCGTCGCCCGCGTTCACGGGTGCGTTCGAGCCGGTGTTGAGCACTTCTATCCGCAGGTTGCGGGTGCCGTAGCCGACCCTCACCTCGGCGCGCGAACCCGGCGCGTGCTTGAGGGCGTTGGTGAGCGCCTCCTGTACGACCCGGTAGGCGGTGACGTCGATTCCGGTCGGCAGCGGCGTGGGCTCACCGTTGATCGTGACCTCGACCGGCAGGCCGGCGAATGCGATGCGGTCGACGAGCGTGCCGAGGCGGGACAGACCGGGCTGGGGGGCCAGTGCGTCCGCGCCCTCCTGATCGGGAGCGAGCACACCGAGCAGGTGCCTGAGCTCCGTCATCGCGTCCCGGCCGGTCTTCTCGACGGCGGCGAGCGCGTCGGCCGTCTCGCCTTCCTCGACGGCGTGCCGTGCGGCCCCGGCCTGGACGACCATCACGCTCACGCTGTGGCTCACGATGTCATGGAGCTCCCGCGCGACCCTGGCCCGTTCGCCTTCGACGGCGAGCCGGGCGGCGGTCTCGCGTTCCTTCTCCAGCAGCCAGGTCCGTTCGCCGAGCTCCCGGGTTCGCACGCGACGCATTCCGGCGGCGAGATACAGGGGAGTGATGACGGCGGCCGCGATCCACGGGACGGTCCAGCCCGGCAGGTGCAGCGTGGTGCCGGCGGCGGCGAACGAGACACCCGCGATGGCCACGAGGCAGACCAGGCGTACCAGCATTCCCCCATCGTCGTGGTCGGCGGGCCGGTGTGCATCATTCCGGCGGGCGAAAGCCGTACATCGCACGAATGACACCGGCGCGGAGTTACACCCCGAGCCCGATGGCCCGCCCATGCGAGTGGTTCTAACGTTCGCGGCATGGAACATCTGGTGCAGCTCACCGACGTGCGCAAGGAGTACGGGGATACGACCGCGCTGGCCGGCGTCACCCTGGACATCCGGCAGGGCGAGGCCGTCGCGGTCATGGGGCCCTCAGGCAGCGGGAAGTCGACGCTGCTCAACATGGTGGCGGGGCTCGACCGGCCGACCTCGGGCACGATCGTGTTCCAGGGCGAGGACCTGTCCACGCTGAGCGAGACGGCACTCGCCAAGTTCCGGCGCCGCCGGATCGGCATGGTGTTCCAGTTCTTCAACCTGCTCGACGACCTCCCGGCGCTGGAGAACGTCATCCTGGTCGCGCAGCTGATCGGGACGCCGCGCAAGCAGGCCCAGGCCCGGGCCATGGAACTCTTCGAGGAGCTCGGCATCGCCGATCGCCGCAACGCCTATCCGGCGGTCCTCAGCGGGGGCGAGCGCCAGCGGGTCGGTGTCGCGCGGGCCCTCATGAACCGCCCGTCGCTGCTGCTCGCCGACGAGCCCACCGGGGCCCTCGACAGCCGATCCGGCGAGCAGGTGATGGACCTGCTCCAGGATCTCAACCAGATCGGCCAGACGTTGCTGATGGTCACCCACGACGAAAAGCTCGCGTCGCGCTGCGCCGACCGGGTCATCGAGTTCGCCGACGGCCGGGTCACGGAGGCCGTCCGATGAAAGCGACCTGGCGGGCCGCCCGCGCGGCCGTGCGCAGAAGGCGTCTGCAGACCTTGATCATCGGTGTGGTCGTCATGGTCTCGACGGCCACGATCGTGCTGGCGCTCGGGCTGCTCGCCACCGTGGACGGGCCGTACGACAAGGCCTTCGCCCGGTTGCAGGGCGCGCATCTGAACGTGTCGTACGACGGGGACAAGGTCTCGGCGGACCGGCTGAGCGCGACCGCGCACCTGCCTGGAGTCACCGCCTCCGCCGGTCCCTTCGCCAGTGTGGTCGTACAGGACGCCAACGTCGTCGGCCTTCGGCCCGGCCCGATCACGGTGGTGGGAAGAGCGGATCAGAACGGTCCGGTCGATCGGCTGGTGCTGGCCGAGGGACGCTGGTTGACCGGGCCCGGCGAGATCGTGATCAGGAAGGACCCGCACATACACTGTCGCGGTTCCGCTGCCTGCGAAAACGTGGGCAAGCGAATAGCGATTCCGGGCCACTCGCCGCTCACCATCGTCGGCGTCGTCAGGTCGATCACTCAGACCGCCGACGGGTGGGTCACACCCGCACAGGCTCAGGCACTGAACCCGCATTCCTTCCAGATGCTCTACCGCTTCGCGGACTCCTCGACCGGCGTGTCCGCGGTCACCGCGGACCTGCCACCAGGCGCCGTGGCGGGCAGCCAGTCCTATCGGATCGCCCGGCTCGATGCCACGGAAGGCGCCAAGGCCGCCATCCCCTTCCTGCTGACCTTCGGGGTGCTCGGCCTGGTCGCGGCAGTGCTGATCATCGGAAACGTGGTCAGTGGCGCGGTGGTCTCGGGCTACCGCCACATCGGGGTGCTGAAGGCACTCGGGTTCACGCCCGCCCAGGTGACCGGCGTCTATGTCGTGATGATCGCGGTGCCCGGTGTCATCGGCTGCTCATTCGGTGTCGTCATCGGCAATCTGCTCGCCAGGTTCATCACGTCGAGCATGGATGAGGCACTCGACATCCCCACCGCGACCGGCGTCGCGCTCTGGGTCGACGTGGTCGCCCTCGCCGGCGTCGGCGCCCTGGTCGCCGTCACCTCTCTGGTGCCCGCGGTCAGGGCGGGCAGGCTGTCCGCGGCCCAGGCCGTCAGCGCGGGGGCCGCCCCGCGCAGAGGCAGGGCTCTGCGCGTCCAGCGGCTGCTCGCCAGGACGTCGCTGCCCCGCCCGGTCAGTCTCGGTCTCGGCCTGCCCTTCGCCCGGCCCGGCCGTACCGCGCTCACTCTGGCGGCCGTCGCGTTCGGGGTCGCGGCGGTGACCTTCGCCTCCGGCCTGGTCTGGTCACTCAACGCCTTCATGGCGGGGCAGGACAGAGGAGATGTCGCTGCGATCTCCGTCGACACCGCTATGTCGGCCAGAATCCCACCGGGCATGGAGGGCGGGCCAAAGCCCGGTCCCGCGCTGAGCCCCGCACAGGCCGAGGCCCGGCTGCGGGCCCTGCCGGGGACCGAGCAGGTGACCCCTGCCGCCGTCCAGCCCGTGCACGTGATCGGGATCAACGACGCCACCGATATGAAGGCCTACCCGGACGGCTTCGCCCGGCATGGCTATGACCTGGCTCGGGGCCGATGGCTCCAGAATCCGGCCGAGATCGTCGTCACCGGCCCGTTCATGAAGTCCAGCGGAATGAGACTGGGCGACACCGTGACTGTCGAGTTCGAGGGTCGCCGGACGGCTCTGCGGATCGTCGGTCAGGCCGTGGGCAGGGACCAGATCATCACCGACTGGGCGACCATGTCGGCGATCATGCCCGGCCTGCAGCCCACCTACTTCGAGATGGCGCTGAAGAAGGGCGTGAGCCTGGATGCCTACGTGCACTCCCTCCACGGGGCGCTCGGCGAGAGTCTCGCCATCTCCATGCAGAACAACGGCGGGATCGACGTCGTGCTCGGTCTCATGATGACGCTCACCCTCGGGCTGATGGTCGTGTCGGCCCTCGGCGTCTTCAACACCGTGGTCCTCAACACCCGGGACCGCACCCGCGACTTCGGCATCCTGAAATCCCTGGGCACGACCCCACGCCAGGTCATGGCCGTCGTGCTCACGTCCATGGTGGCCCTGGGCCTGGCCGGCGGGCTGATCGGCGTCGCCATCGGCGTCGTCGCGCACCACGTCGTCATGCCGAAGGCCGCCGCGACCGGCGGCATCACTCTCCCGAGCGCCTACCTTCAGGTGTACGGACCCCTCAGCCTCGTCCTCCTCGCTTCGGCCGGCGTCGTCATCGGGACTCTCGGCGCTCTTATCCCGGCAGGCTGGGCATCCAGGTTGAGAACCGCGACGGCGCTGCGCAGCGAATGAGGGAGTCGCTGCGGGCGAAGGCGACCCGGCCTCCCTTTCACCTCCAGCGCACATGAGCCGCCCGAGCTCCGCACCGATATCGCCACCTGTTCAGTGTGATCCGGCCGCCGGAAAACGCTTAACGGAGCCCCATATCATCCGATGGTGGATACGGCCGAAGCGTTGCTCGACGCCATCACCAGTGGTGACTCCGCCGCCCTCACCCGGCTGTTCGCGGACGATGTCGACCCTGCCACGAGCAATGACGACGGCGATCCGATGGTCCTTGATGCGGCGGACACCGGGAAGGTCGAGCTGGTACGGCCGTTCCTGGACGCCGGTCTACCGGTTGACCCGGAATCGGATCTGGGGATAACGCCGCTCATGTGCGCCGTTTCCACCGGCAGCCTTCCGCTGGTGGAGTTCTCGTGGTCACACCGGTCAGCATCGCCGAGAAATGGCGGCACGGCGAAGCCGTCCGCGTGTTGCGCGAGCTGGGAGCGCCGGACCCGGTCGACTCCTGCACAGCGCGGTTGACCGTCCTGGTGTCCGAAATCGCCGAGCACGCGAGCTCAGAGTACGAGTCTCTGATCAAAACCCGGGGCGCTGCGGATCCGGAAGCTACGCGGTACCGGATACGAATCGTTGAGTCGTGGCGTGTCGGGGTCCCCGGGCGATCCTTGACCCCGACACGCCACGACTCGATGAAGGCTTTGGCCGAGCTCGAAGCCGCGGTCGGCGAACCTCTTCCGGCCGACTTTCGCGCGTACCTGCGGTTGTTCGGCGATTCCGGCGGGTTGGACTTCTACGAGTACGACGGGCTGTCAGTCGCGCAGATGCTAAGCCGGTGGCGGAGTCTCAAGGATGCGCACAAGCAATGGACCTTTGACGACTGGACCCCTCACGAGCTGGACCCGGACAACGGGCTCGTGCAGTGCGTATGGTGGCATCCCGGATGGGTACCGTTCGCCTCCGACAGCTGCGGCAATCTGTTCTGCATCGACCTCGCGCCCGCCGAGCACGGTAAGCGCGGCCAGGTCATCCCGTGGGAGAACCGCAGCGGCCCCCACGGCCCGCGAGCCTGGTCATTCGTGCAGTACCTGCGGAAACATTACGACACGCTGCTCAGCGTGCAGCACACTTACGACGAGGACGGTCGACTGGAACGCCCCTGCTGACCGTACGGGAACAGGGCACGTCGACGCCTTGCCGGCAAGAAGCGAGGCGGCTCCCAGCCGCTTGACCGGTGAGCGCCGACTGTGCCGGACGCCCAGCACGATGCCGCAGACGACGACGATGAGGGCGGTGACCATCCCGGCCAGGAAACCGAAGAACAGGACGAGCGCCGGCACGATGGCTCCCTCAGTGGTCACGGGCTCCTATCGGGCCGTTCATGGCCCGAAGACCGGAAGCGGTGCGGCGTGCGATCGCCCCGACCGCCGGCGGAATCTCGCCGACCACTAGGTTGCGCTCCCCGCGTGGTGGCTAACGCGATGTTAATCGGCTTCCGGAGTGATCGACGGACGAGATCTTCGCCTGGCGATCTCAGGATCCGTGATCGCCGCCTGCGCTCCGACGTGGAGGCGGATCGTAGTAGCCGGGCCCGGCCAGCAGGAAGTTGTCGAAGGAGTACCCATCGCCCTCCTCATCGAAGTCCTCGGCCGAAAGCCTCCTGCCCATGCCGAGCGAAAGGGCCGGCACGGTGTACCCGTCTCCGGCCTCTTCGACCTCGAAGCGCTCTCGCAGAATCGCCAGCATCTGCTCGGCGGGAACCGAGAACATGTCCTGGCCCAGGAGGAGGGCCTGGGCTCGGGGGCGAACGCCGAAGTCCAGGTCGATCTCGATGGTCTGGACGACACCGGTGGAACCGCAGTGGACCACGGCATCCACGCCTGAGGCTCCGTTGATCCGCCAGTCGAGCGGCAACGCGCCCGGATAAGGCGCGTACGGCTCGGGGTCGCCCCAAGCGCGCAGCGCCTCCCCAGCCGCTTCGCGGGTGCTGCCCAGCAGGACGGGGCCGGCGGCTCTCAACGGATCAATTTCGATCATCAGTGGTGCCAACGCTCGAGCTCCTCGGGCACGTGTCGGTGCCTCCCGGCGGCCCGAGAAGCGCAGTCAATTTACTCTCGTCATGGCGGAAAAACGACCCGTCGCCGCGGGTCTCCGGCCGGCGGAACTGGCTGGTGGCGTAGCCGAGGTCGGCGTCCCGTACACGCCGTGAGCTAGGGAACGCACGGAGCCCTTCTTGATATGGGCGTACGAGAATCGGTCTCCACGCCCTTGGCCGCGGGCGGGACCGTGTGGCCCCTCACGGAGATCGGCCCGCCGCGACCAAGTTCGCGCCGCAGATCAAGTTATCGACTGTGCTCACAGTGGCCAGTTGCGCCCACGATGGCGAGAGCGGGCTGCGGTGACCCAGAGTTTCATTCAATACGGTATTTCATTCGCGCCACTGTGAGAGCCTCCCCAATGGAAGATCATCGGCAATTTCGGCGTGCGCGGCCAACACGCTGATTTGTCCTCGACAGAGATCCATGGAGGCGATGTGCGCAACCCCTTCACGCAAGCCCGGCTTCTCACCCGTATGACCGGAGTCACCTGTGCCGCGATGCTCGTGGCCGGAACTGCGACGGCGGCTGATGCAGCGTCCGGGAGCAGCGACGAGAAGATCGTGGTGACCGAGCAGGCCACCGACCGGATTCTCGTCCTCGACTCGGACCGGCAGAGTTGGCAGGAGACGAAGGTGCTGTGGAGCTGGCGGCCCTCCGCGGCGAATGGCCTCGGTGACCTGGTGGCCAGTTGGGGCGCTCCCTCGGACGCCAAACTGCGTCACCGCGACGGGAAACCCCATCTGCTCGCCGTCGACTCTCTCGGACTGGCAACTGTCGTGTCCTATCCCGACGGTGCGGCCTACTGGGCAACGAGTGTGGGCACCCAGCCCAACCTGCACAGCATCGAGCTGCTGCCCGACGGCAACGTGGCGATCATCGCGAGCCGCGGCAAGTGGCTTCGCGTCTATACGGCTTCGCAAGGAGCGCGATCGAATTCGTACGTTGAATTCCCGCTCTCCGACGGCCATGGAGTGTTCTGGGACAATGGGTCCCGGCTGCTGTGGGCGCTCGGCGGCGACGAGCTCGTGGCGCTCGAACTCGGCGGCACCCCCGCTCAGCCTGAGCTGACCGAGGTGCGGCGCACTCCGCTGCCCACGCCAAAGGGACACGACCTCCAGCCCGTCGCGGCCAGGCCGGACCGGCTGTGGATCACCACGGACAGCGGTGTCTATCAGTACTCGAAGTCGAAGAACGCCTTCCTGCAGGACTACCGGGGCGCCGACCGCATCAGCGTCGCCGGTGTCAAGAGCGTCGGCGACGACCTCCAGTCCGGGCAGGTCCTCACGGCGTTGATCCAGAACAAGAACCTCTGCACCTGGTGCACCGACACCGCGACGCTGAACCGACGCAAAGAGACCCTCACGCTGCACGGTGCACAGATCTACAAGGCACGCTGGTGGGTGGACCCGTCGACGCGGAGCCAGTGAACCTTCCACAGGGGCGATGTGCGGGCCGGCTACGGCGAACGTTCGGATGAGCGGATCAACAGCTGGAACGGGTATCGGGAGCGGGACTGGGACACCCGACATGAGCCGCGTCGACTGGATCGGATGAGACGACGACTGGCTTGTGTGAGAACAGACAGCCAGTTCGAGCCATCATCAGGTAGAAGCCGACCCGGTCTTCGGGCCGTACATGGCCCGAAGACCGGAAGCGGTGCGGCGTGCGATCGCCCCGACCGCCGGCGGAATCTCGCCGACCACTAGGTTGCGCTCCCCGCGTGGTGGCCAACGCGATGATGATCGGCTTCCGGAGTTACTCGGATCAGGTCAACCCCGCTCCGAAGCGGACCGCGTCCGCGGCGATCCCGTCCCTGCCCGGGACGAAGAGCAGGCCGGGGGTCGGCGTGCCGAAGACGGCCGGCCACGCGATCCCATGTACGGCGCCCTTGCTGTGGGTCACGTCATCCGGCGCACCGACCAGCAGATGGCCGTTACGGGTGGTGAGCGCAGCGCCGAAGTGGTCGGCGGCCTGCGGCGCCTCGCCCGTATTCGACTGGGAGAGGAAGACGTCGCCGTTTCCGGGCGCGCTCGCCGCGTCGCCGAAGACCTGCACCCCGCCGGCGTCCTTGGCGGTGCCGATGTCCTCGCCCGGGAGGCCGACCACCAGCGGTTCGCCGAGACCGTCCCGCCACGGCCCACCGAGCGCGAGCACGGATCCGAACCGGTCGCCCGTCTCGGCCGTTCCGCCGACACCGGCGCTGTTCTGGTTGACGCTCCACCGCTGAGGCAGCGGGAGCTCGTCGTCATCGGTGGCGAACAGGTGCACCATGCCGGCGTCGCCGGCCGCGCCGATGTCCTCGGTGGGTACACCGACCGCGAGCTTGATGTGCGACGGGCCGTCATGCTCGCAGAACGAGCTGAGGGCGAGGCCGGCGCCGAACTGGTCGCCGGTCTCCGCGCCGCCGTCCACCCCGGGCGAGTCCTGCGACAGTGGCATGTCTGTGGTCAGGTTCCTGGCCAGGTGGACCATGCCGGCATCGCGCTTGCCGTTCAAGTCCTCGCCGGGCACCCCCACGACCAGCGTGAAGCCCTTGACACCTGTGACGCCACAGCCGAAGCCGCCGGGGCCCTGGAACAGTTCGACCGCGGCCCCGAACCTGTCGCCCGCCTCCGCCGTACCGCTGATGCCGGGACTGTTCTGCGTGATCCTGGCGGCGGTCGCGACCTCACCGGTACTGGGGTCGAACGTCACGACACCCGCCGCGCCGGCGTCCGCGGCGCTTCCCACGTCCTCGCCGGGCGCACCGAACGCCACGGCCGGCCAGGTTCCGAACTCACCGGTGGTCCTGTTGACGGCGACCGCGGCACCGAACCTGTCACCAGCCTCGGAGGTGCCGGGTATGCCGAGAATGCCCTGCCGCAGCACGATGCCCGTACGTCCGCCGCCGAGCCCGCCGGCCGACCCGAAGATCACATGGATGACGCCCGCGTCGTCGGCGCTGCCGACGGACTCCGAGGGAACTCCGACCACGAGATCGGCGTAGCCGTCGTTGTTGATGTCCATTGTCTGGACGACGGCGCCGAACCTGTCGTCGGACTCCGGGCTTTCGCCGACACCCGGTCCGCCCTGCGTCAACAGTGCGGCATGCACACCGCCTTCGCCGCCGTAGAGCACATTGATCCGCCCGGCCCGCAGCTTGCCCGCCACCGTGGCATCCGGGTCGGCGACCACGACGTCGCCGCAGCGGTCCCCGTTGAAGTCGGGGCCGCCGGGAGCGCACTGCGCCGCCCGGGGAGAGGCCTCCGCCGGAACCGCGCCGAAGGCCGACGCCGGAACCGCCGCGGCGCCCAACGCCGCGATCACCGTTACCAGTCTGTTGAATCGCAAACCGATCCCCGTTCCCTTGGTCCGTCATTGTGGTGACGGACCGAGAGGAAAGCGGTTTACCGGAACCGGCCCCGCGCAGCTGGCCATATTGCGCCAAATCAGTCGGCAGTACGGTCGCTCACCGCCTCTGCCGGGCCGGCGCCGGCCCGGTCCGGAGCAGGCCGCGGCGGTGCGCGGACGACCTCACACCCCGGAGGCCGACGCCCGTACCACCCGACGACGGCGGCTGCGCCGGTTCATTGTGCGCCGCCTTACAGCAACCCTCGCTTAGCGCGACCCTGGGACGGCGTCGGTTGGGGAGTGCTGTCGACCGCCTTCCTGCTCACCGTCCTGCGGCTTGTGATCACTTCGATATCGACAAAGAGTCAACCGATCTTCACTGGCGGGCGACTAGAAGGGGTGAAGAACGTATCCCGCCGTAAAGTGACAGCGGCCGTGGTGGCCACGGTCCTGATGACAGGGGCCTGCGGGTCCGACGCCGGCTCTGATGAGGCGGCCACCACCACGACGCCCAAGGCCACCGCCCCGGTCGACAACGGAGTGGCGGCCAAGTCCCCGCAAGAGATCCTGGCAGCCGCCAAGAACGCGCTCGCCTCCGCGACGTCCGCCCATGTGAAGGGCAAGATGAATGACGGGGGCGGCACGATCTCCATGAACCTGCGCCTCGGCCGCGCCGGTGGCAAAGGCACACTCAAGGCGCCCATCGGGCGCGCGTCGCACACCATCGCGCTCATCAGCGTGGACGGGAAGTTCTACGTGAAGAGTCCCGGACTCTGGCGCGCCGTCGGCGGCGCTGCGGCGGCGAACCTGATCGGCGCTCGCTGGGTGGTGGTCCCGCCGAAGAACGCGAAGGACTTTGCAGAGTTCGAGCAGATGATCGACCTGAAGAAGTTCGCCGACGAGGTGCTCAAGCCCGAGGGCAAGACCATCACCAAGGGTGAGCCCACCGTGATCGACGGCAAGCCCGCCATCGCGCTCATAGATGGCAAAGACGATTCCAAGCTGTACATCGCCACAACGGGAACGCCCTACCCGTTGAAGATAGAGCCGGCCAAGCCGGCGAAAGACGGTGAGGGCATCGATTTCCTCGACTACAACGCTCCGTACACGGTGACCGCACCGACCGACGTCCTGGACCTGTCCGAGATCCAGCAGACTTGATCCATCGAGTGCGGAAGCCCTCGATGGCGTATTCGTGCCTCGTGGATCAGGCCGTCGGCCAGTCACCGCCACATCCTCGGAAACATTCGGAAGAGACCTTGACTTTGACCCGACCGGGGCTGCGCCCTCTCGTCGCAAGCATCACGCTCGTCTTGCTCACCGCCTGCATCGTCTCGTTGCCGACCCCCGCCTCGGCCGCGTTCAGCCAAGCCGTTTCTGTGTCACCGGCCGGGTACGACTCCTACCACTCGCAGGCGAACTTCGACCGGCAGGGAGACGCCCTGTTCGTCTGGGTGCGTGAGTCCCACAATTACCCTTACCCGCGGCACATTCAGATGAGGTCCCGCAGCCACACCGGCACATGGGGCTCCACGGTCACCGTCTCACCGTCCGGCCAGGACCCGCGCCTACCGAAGGTCGCGCTCGATGACGACGGCGACGCGATCGTGGTGTGGCACGCGTACGCCGGCGGGGACTACCGCGTCTACGCGCGGCGGGTGTCCCGGACCGGCACGTTGGGAACGCTCAAGGTGTTGTCGCCGACCGGGGCGAAAGTCCACGGCACCGACGTGGCCATCGACTCCGATGGCGACGCCGTGGTGACCTGGAACGAGTGGCATGACGACGGCCGCGTTCTCCCGATGATGCGCCGGTACACCAAGAGCGGGTCGCTGCCTGCGGCTGTGCTGCTTGCGTCGAGCCCTGCGCGTGCGGAAACCCCGGCGGTGGCGTTCGACCGGGAAGGCGACGCCGTCCTCGCCTGGGCCAATGACAATGTCGTGCAGGCTCGAACCCTCAGCGTTTCTGGGACACTCAGCGGGCTCAAGACGGTGTCGCCGAACCTCTCGCCGATCGACCGCCATTTCACCGCGCGCGTGGCCGTGGACCGGGACGGTGACGCGCTCGTGACATGGCGCCACTGGACCGACGCAGACCAGAGCACGCAGGTCTGGGGTCGTTGGGTGTCTCGCTACGGAACCGTCGGCAACGTCCGTCAGCTCACCCCCTCATCGCATCCGGACGTGGTGAACTACTCGGTCGCGAGCGACCTCGACGGGGACGTGCTGCTGACCTGGGACCGGTTCCAGAACAAGTATTTGTACGCCCGCCCGATCAGTCGCACGGCAACGATCGGGGCGCCGGTCCTGCTGTCGGCCTCCGGCCGTCTGCACTCGGTCCGCGTCGACGACGACGGTGACGGCAGCGTGGTCTGGCAGGGGGCGGGCATCAGCGGGACTGTCGGCAGCGTGCGTACACGCCGGGTGACCCGGTCGGGAACGTGGGGAACCACGCAGGTGATCGCGACGAACGGCGTGTCCCCGACAACCGCCGTCAGCCCTGTCGGACGCGTGATCGTCGCCTGGGAACGGCGGTTCCAGGTCGATCTGCGGATCCAGGTCAGCGCCGGTCCGTAACTGAGATCAATGCGGTCCCTTTGCGCGATGGATCGAGGCGCCGGCAGTCGACTGGGTTCGACTGCCGGCGTTGCTGTACTTCCTGGCTGCGTGGGCGTACGGCACCTGCGGCCAGATATACATTGGCGCAAAGCCCGCTTGACGCATGGCTCAACCCTGAGGAGCCTTCAGGGCTGAGTGCGCCGCACACCTGCAGGAGTTCGCGTCGCGCGGCTACGAGACCGACACGGACTCCTGCTGACGGCGTACGCTATATCGCTACAACAGCGTCGACTCCGGGAGGCGTGATGAACAGGTGCCGCAAATGAGCCGTTTCAACCGCCCCGGCGCACGCAATGAAGCCCCGCCCGCCCCGGTCCACCTCCCGTAACGGTGGCGGCCGCTTGCCGTGGACCAAGTGGTACCCGAGGTTCGCCACCCAGGCACTGCTCGCGCAGGTCGTCGTACTCCTGCTGGTCGTGGGGTTCGGCTTCGTCCTGGTCACCGTCCTGCTCCGTGAGGAGCTGGAGCAGCAGTACCAGCAGCGAGCCCTGACGATCGCCCGCGCCATCGCCGCCGACCGGACCATTGCGCGTCACGTCGCCGCCCATGAGCTGTCTCCCGAGGTCAGGCAACACGCCGAGGCGGTCCGCATCCGGACCGGCGCTCTGTTCGTCTCCGTCATCGACGAGCGCGGCGTGCGGTACGCGCACATCGATCCCACGCGGGTGGGCGAGACCGGAACGGTGACGCGGGAGGTACTCGCCGGCCGTGAACTCGACGGGATCGAGCACGGCACCCTCGGCACGTCCGCCCGAGGCAGGGTGCCGTTGCGCGACGACGACGGAACGGTCGTCGGCGAGGTCGTCGCGGGTATCTCCGCCGGCGCGATCTACGACCGGCTGCGCGAGCTGCTGCAAGCCGCAGCCGGGTTCACGGTCGTGACGCTGTTGCTCGGCATGGCGGGGGCCGCGCTCCTGACCCGCCAGCTCAAGCGCCAGACCCTCGGCCTCGAACCACGCGACCTTGCCGACCTGCTGCGCGAACGCGAGGCGGTCCTGCACGGCATCGACGAGGGAGTCCTCGCCGTCGACGAGGCCGATCGCGTCACCGTGTGCAACGACGCGGCGGCCCGCCTGATCGGCAAGCCCCTCGCGCCCGGCATGCCGCTGGCCGCGACAAAGCTCCCCGCGGGTTTGCGCGCCTTGCTGGTTCGACGTCCGCCCGCGCGCGGCGTGACGACCACCACCGAGGACCGCACCCTGGTCGTGAGTGCCACCCCGGTCCGGCGCGGGGAGCACGACCTCGGCCGTGTACTGACCATGCGCGACCGCACCGAGCTCGAGCAGATGGCGCGCGAACTGGACGTCGTACGGGCCTTGTCGGACGCCTTGCGCGCCCAGGCGCACGAGTACACCAACCGGTTGCACGTCCTGTTCGGTCTGCTGCACCACGGGCACGAACGGGAGGCGGAAGCCTATGTCCGTCAGCTGATGAACGATCCGCTCGCCACGGAGCACGGCGACGGAGCCCGGTTGCGCGACCCGTATGTGCGCGGCGTGCTGGCCGCGAAGAACGCGGCCGCCGCCGAGCGGGGTGTCGACCTGCGGCTCGGTGACGAGTCGTTCGTCCCGCGTCGCCTCACAGTGCCCCTTGACGCGGTGACGGTTCTGGGGAACCTTCTCGACAACGCGATCCATGCGGCGGCCCGGGGTCGGCGCCGGCCCGCGTGGGTCGAGGTCTCCCTGGTTGCCCAGGCCGACACCTTGGAGGTCGTCGTGGTCGACAGCGGTGATGGCGTGCCCGAGGCGCTCGAGGACAGGCTCTTCGAGCCGGGCATCACCACCAACGCCGACGGCGACAAGCCGCACGGCATCGGTCTGACGTTGGCTCGGCAGGTCGCCCGGCGGCATGGCGGGGACCTGGCACTGACGAGCCGGCACGGGACGGAGTGCGGTGCGGTGTTCGTGGCAAGGTTGCCCGGCGTGCTGGAAGCCGTCGACCCGTGGGTCGAACCATCGCGGCGGGCGACCGGCGGGTCGTCGGAAGCCGTGGCGAAGGAAACGCCGTGATTCGCGTGCTCGTCGTCGACGACGACTTCCGGGTGGCCAACCTGCACGCGGCGTATGTATCGCAGACGCCCGGCTTCGAGGTCGTCGGTGTCGCCCGTACGGCGCACTCAGCCGTCGAGCTGGCGACCGAGTCGGATGCCGATCTCGTGCTACTCGACCAGTACCTTCCGGACGCGCCGGGGACATCGGTCATCCGGCGGGTGCGCTCGGACGTCATGATGCTGACCGCGGCGTCCGAGAGCGACGTCGTCCGCGAGGCGCTGCGGCTGGGAGCGGTCAACTACCTGCTCAAGCCGTTCACGGAATCCGATCTCGTTGGCCGGCTGCGGGCCTACGCGAGGTTTCGAGCGCAGATCGAGGCGCGTCAGTCACTCGAGCAGCCGGAGATCGACCGGGCGGCGCGAACCCTGCACGGTGGCGATCTCATCGACGCCATCCTGCCGAAGGGCCGGTCGGTCCACACCGCGCAGCTGATCGAGGACGCCGTGCGGACCGCACAGCATCCCGTCAGCGCCGCCGAGGTCGCGGACACGGTCGGTATTTCACGAGGAACCGCACAGCGCTACCTCTCAGATCTCGCGGCCCAAGGGCGCGTGGTCGTGGCGCTGCGCTACGGCACCAGCGGACGCCCCGAGCACCTCTACAGCTGGGACGCACCCGCCGTCGCCCGGTCTCATCGGCGGTAGCGGCTAGCCCCGCCGACGACCGAAGGCGGGGCGACCACAACTACCAAAATGCCGGTTATGTCGCTTGCCGCAGCAACCTGCACAAGGGTGGTGGCGGCCTTAACACGCTCGTAACGTCCACTCGCGTACCCGCGGGACACCCGTCCGCCATTTGGCGCCGAGCGGTCACCGCGAACGCCCACGGGGGAGCGACCTGGACGCAAGTCGACGTGAAAGGTGTGGAGAGATGGGATTGAGACGCATCCTCGGTGACAGGCGGTGCAGGACCGCCGTCATCGTGTCGGTTGCAGCGGGCCTCGTCTGTACGAGTGCTGTGGCCGCGAGCGCCGTCGACAGCGACAACACGGCAGACAGCCTCGCCGTCTGGGCGGTGCCACCGCTCAAGCCCAACACGCCCCAGACCGAGGCGGAGAAGGAACTCGCGCGAGAGCAGGGCCGCGTACTGCCCAAGCCGGAGCTGCTGCAGCCCACGCTGGACTCCGCCCTGCCGGATTACCAGCCTCGCGCGAAGAAGAACGACCTCGCCGGGAACTACAAGTGCGCCTCCTCGGACGTGCTGGTCGGGCAGTCGAAGGCGTGGACCGCAGAGTTCCAGAAGTACTTCCCCAAGGTCAACTTCACCATCGACCCGCCGTACGCCGGCAGCCTCGGCGCGCTCGAGCTGATCGACGGCAACCTCGACTGCGTCTTCGTGTCGCGCGAACTGAAGCCGAGCGACATCGCGGACTTCCGGGCGAAGTACGGCTACGACCCCACGAGTGTCCCGATCTCGGGCGGCAGCTACCGGCACTTCGGCTTCCTCGACTCCATGACCTTCGTGGTCAACAAGAACAACCCGATCGAGAAGCTCTCCTTCGACCAGCTCGACGCCATCTTGTCCACCACACGGCACCGTGGCGGTGAGCCCATCACGACCTGGGGACAGCTCGGCCTCACGGGTGAGTGGGCCGACAAGCCGATCCACATCTACGGGATCAAGCCGTGGAACGGCTTCGAGGAGTTCCTCCGCCAGCGGGTCCTCAGTACGGACGGCAAGCGTGGCGAGTGGCGCTCTCCCGCCGACGACCCGAACGTGACGTGGGAGAACACCGTCTTCAAAATCGCGAGCGACGTCGCGAACGACCCCTACGCCATCGGCTACACCGGCAACGCGTATGTCGACAAGCCGGTCAAGCTGATCTCGCTGTCCCAGCACGCAGGCGACCCGGCCTACGCTCCGACCTACGAGAACGTAGCCTCGGCTGCCTACCCGCTGAGCCGCCTGTTGTACCTCAACTTCAACCATGACCCGGGCAAGCCGATGAACCCCGTGTTCAAGGAGTTCCTGCGGTTCGTGCTCAGCAAGCAGGGTCAGCGGGTCGTCTCCGACCAGGGCGTGTTCCTGCCGCTGCGCGGCTTCCAGGCCGACGCGAGCCGGGCAGTGCTCGACTAGATCGCGAGAATCTGTGGTCGCCCCGCTGACGACGGCGGGGCGGCCGCAGTCGTGTCCGGATCGCTAGCGGGAGTCGCCCGACGTCGTGCGGGCGGCCAGCGGGAGGCGCTCCAGGCGTTCGGCGACCAGGTTGATCACGCCCTGGGAGCGTTCGAGGCGGGCTGCGGATGGCCATCGCCGAGGCCTCGCGGGCGACGCGCCGGTAGCGCCCCCAGACGCCAGTGGAGCAGACGACGGGCCAGGCACTCAACGCTCTACTCGCCGACTCCGCCCGAGAGGCTCATCTCACCGCTCCGAGGCGGTCCGCCGGTGCGCGGAAACGTGCCTCGACGCTGAGGAGGTGCAGTACGGGACCGAGCCGTCCGATTTCTACCGCGCGTGCCCGGACGCCTCGAACTCGAAGCGATCCTGGAACCAGACGAGGCCGCGCCCTACTTCGCTCATGTCCAGGAGTTGATGTCGTGGCAGGAGGCCGGCCGCCTCGCCGCAGACGGATACTGACCTCCCCGGTCGACGAGCGGTGCAGGAAAGCGCCCCAGAACCGATCACGGTCTGGGGCGTTCATGCCATAGGCGGGCCATGAGGCGTCAGGCCACGGGGACGAGTGCTCCTTCGAAGTGACCCGAGGCCCGGCGTCATCGGACGACCCTGGGTCTGCGGGCCGGGCGGCCTCAGCTGGTGAAGGTGTAGTACCGCCAGGAGCCGTACGTGGTCGCGTTCACGGCGTCGCCCGAAGAGCCGTCGATATAGCACGGCCGCACGCGCATCAAGTAGCCGACCTGATGCGTGCCGACCAGTTGCACCACCGACTTGCCCGCGGAGTTGAGCGCGAAGTACTGGGATCCCGACGACCGCCAGGCGCCGTTGTAGTACACCTGCAGCTGCAGCCGCTGCGAGCGGCCGGGATAGGCCGTCATCGTGGTCGTGAAGAGCGGGTTGGTCCTCTTCCTGAAGTAGTACCGAGTCCGCCCGCTGACCGTGGCCTTCTTGTAGTAGCGGCTGAGGCTCAGCGACACCCAGACCTTCGCACCCACCCGGCTCGTCGCCGTCTTCGCGGCGGTCCGGGCATCACCGGGGAAGCTCGCGCTCACGGTGGTGTCGCGCCTCAGCGTCAGGGTGACCGACAGATTGCCCATGCTGTCGACCGTGCCGGTCTTGACGAGGTACTTGCCCTTCCCATCGCCCGCGGTGTCCGCGTAGAGCGACAGCGTCCGGCTCTTGTACGTCTTGCCGAGGTGGGCGGTGAACTTCACCGCGCTGCCGTACGCGTAGACGCCGCCGTTCCTGTTCAACGTCAGGCTGGTGGAGTTCCGGGAGACGTCGACGGTGTCGGAGGCGGAGACGGCCGTGTGGTCGGCGTCGCCCGCGTAGGTGACGGCGTACTTCACCTTTCCGCCGGCCGGCGGGGTGTCAGTGAAGCTGTAGGTGCCGTCCGCCCGCACTGTGGCGGAAGGCAGCGCCTTGCCGTTCGGTGACTCCAGGTCGGTGCGGGTGACCTGGAGCGGGACGCCGATCGGCAGCGGCACGGTCGCCGACAGCTTGCCCGTCACGGTGAGCGGCTTGGCACGGTCGGCCGTCGCCGGGGCGTTCACCGTCAAGGTCGGGACGTTCAGGGTCGGGTCGGTGAGCGTCTGGAGCGTGTAGCCGCCGCTCGTCCCCACGAGGGCGAAGATGCGTGCGGAGTCCGGAGCCCACGTCAGGGCGGCGGCAGTGCTGGACGTGCCGGTGGTGTAGCTGCGGACCGGCTGGGTGGCGTTGGGCCGGTAGACCGCCACCTTGCCGCCGTTGATCTGGGCGACGAGTCCGTTCGCGGCGATGTCGGCACGCTGCCCAGAGGGGTAGGACCCGGCGGCGGTGAACTTCCCGTCCGCGTAGGCGTTCCGCTGCATGCCGTTGACCAGCACCTCCGAGACGCCGGGCACCAGATCGATGTCCCCGATGCCGTCGTTCAGCGTGTAGTCGCCGTCGTGCCAGGCGACCAGCTGCGGGGTTGCGCCGGAGACGTCGATGACGGCCATCGCGTTCGTGGACAGACCGGTCTCGCCGACGGCCAGCAGCCCCGGAGCGGACGGGTCGGTGTCGAGGAGCGCCGGATCCCAGACGCCGGGGTGCGCCTGGGGGAACCGCCCGAGCGTCACCGGGTCGGTCTCACTCGCCGGGTCCACCGAGCCCAGGTCACCGTCCCACTGGTCGCCGTATGTAAACCAGACCTTGCCGCCGGCGAAGGCGACGTAGCGCGGGCCCTCGGTGGTGGCGACGGCGTAGCGGGCCTTGACGTCGAGCGTGGCCGCGTCGAGGGCCACGATCTCGTGGCTGCCCGCCGCAGCCGCGTACAGGGTGGCGCCGTCATCGGACAGCGCCAAACCGGAGACCCCGCTGACGCCGCTCACCGAGTCGACGAGGGCGCCGCTGTAGTCGGCGGCGAGGACCTTCCCTGCCGAGCCGTCGCCGACGAAGACCCGCTTCAGGGCACCGTTCGCGACGATGCCGCCGGGCGAGGCGACGACGGCGGAGGCCGCCGAGGCGGACCCGGCCGCCGCGACGCTCAGTACCGTCGAACCGAAGAGGACCGCGAACGCTGTCGCAGCTCCGGTCGAAATGCTGCGCGTGCGCACAGTGCTTGACTCCCACGGGGAAACCCGGTGGCTGACCGGGAGCTGAGAGGACCGCGCAACGCTCGGACGTGACCGCCGACATGCGGTGACGGGCGGGGCGCGGTAGGTACTGGGCAGCGTATGGCATGGAAGTAACAAATGATGATCAAAAGGGCGAGAGTCCGTCCGGCCCTGGGGAAGACCCGGACGACACCGTACGACCCGCGCACCATCGATGGTGCGGGGACGACCTCACACCCCCAGAGGCCGAGACACCGCGCCTACCCGGGCGTGGTTCGTCTCGGCCTCACCGGAGTCGGACAGAGGCGGCTCCCTCACCGCCCTGATCAGGCGATCGCCGCGACATCCCCGTCGTCGAAGTAGATCGACTGCTGCAGCCGTCCGCCGAGAGCAGCCGCGTAGCGGATGAGGATTTCCTGGCCAGAGATCTTGCCCTGCTCGATCTGCGAGATTCGCCCCTTGGTCACGCCCATGCGCTCGGCGACCTGCTCCTGGGTGAGACCACGCGTGCGGCGGATCTCAGCGAGTCGATGGCCGAGGACCTCCGCCAGGAGTTCCAACTTGCCTTCCGCCACGGCGGCCTCGCCGCCGGCCCGTTCGACATGCTCAGCCCGGATGTCGCTCCACCGCACATAGCCGCTCATCACGTGACCCCTTCCTCCATGGCGCGTTCCTTCAGGTAGACCTCGTATCGCTCTTCGGCCAACGAGATCGCCTCGTCGTACCACCTGTTCCAGTGCCCGGCCTTGTCACCGGCGACCAGCAGAATGCTTGATCTCCATGGGTCGAAGACGAAGAGGATCCGCACCGTGCCCGGCCTTAACTCCTTGAGTTCTTGATCGTCGAGTTGCTGATCGAGTCGACCAACGGTCTCCCGAGGCTAGGCCCACCTTCGGAGAGTGCGTCGATCGCCTGGACCACCCGCGCGTGCGTGGCGTCGTCCAGGTTCCCGATCCACTCTCGCACCTCATCAACGACGTAGACCTCCCACCCGTCTCCCATCATGCCCGAAGTTTAGCGATTGGTATACCTCCCAATCAGAGACTCCGGTCAACGGATCGAGCGGATCGTCGGGATTTCGGCGATCAATGGCCGGAGGGCTGCCGCCTATACTGTGCCAAAAGACCGAGGAAGCCCATGTGCACATCCTTGACGACCCGTCAGGCCTGTCCGGTCGTGCCCGCGCGTTCCTGGCCCGAGTAGCGGACCGCGCTGAAGACATCGGTCACCGACCCACGGAGTACATGAGAGTCCGTGACGCGAACGGCCACGTCATCCCGGCCCCGTTCGAACTGGTGATCCGCCGCGAAGGGTTCGCGCAGAGGTTCGGCGGACTACGGTATCCGGTACGCACAATCGCGCTCATGCCGGACGGACCGTACCTGGACAGGCGCTGGTGGAGGTTCGACCTGGACGACCACGCCAGGCAGGACCGACGTGGTTGGTACTTCAGCTGGTACGGCGAGCAGGTCTCCAGTCCCGTGCGCTATCTCCAGCACACCGACGGCCGCTTCGGAGTGAGCGACTCCGACAGGTTCATTCCGGTCTATCCGACGATGCTTCACCTCATCGAGTCGCATGCACTTCTGGATGCGTGCTCCGACTGGGAGCCGCATCGAGGTTTCCCCGAGGGGATCGACAAAGCCGAGCTGATCGCTGAGCTGCCTCCGGTTCCCGAGGCATCCGGGCCGTAGGCGGGCTGGTACGCCGACGAGCACATCGCCGTCCGCCGAATCCTCATCTGGACCAGCGACAGCCCACGCCCATATGGGACCTGGATCTGGACGGCCACCCCCGAAGGCCGACGCCGAGTCACCGCAGCGGCCGCCAGGGCGGTGGCCCGAACCGAATCGTGACGGCGCCACGTCAGGCACCCGGCACCCGGTGTCAGGAACGATGCGCGGTGTACGCCACCACCTGCTGGAAGGTCGGCCGGTTCTGCCAGTCGATCGGGCGGACGCCGACGACGCCGGCGGTGACCGAGCGGATGTCGTCGGTGTGCTTGTCGTAGGTCAGCGCGTTCACTGACGGCGCACCCTGCGCCTGGAGCAGCCGGGACACCGCCGCGGACAGGGAGCTCCGCAGGTCCTGGCGGCAGGCGGTGAGTGAGCCGTCACCGCAGTACGAGCGGTGCCAGCCGCCCGTCACCGGTCGGCCGAGCAGCTGCCGCAGGTCCTTGCTGACGTAGCCGTACCACGCGACGCCGTTCCACGCCGAGCCGACTCCGTGCCGCGGGTGGTCGTCGAGCTGCTGGGGCAGCGCGTCGACGAGCGAGCCGAGGCCACCGCGCAGGGTGCTCTCGGCCGCGTCCTCCCACCACGCGTCGAAGATCGCGATCGCCGCCTGGTGGTCGTACGAGCCGTTGCGGTCACGGTCCACCCGGTGCGCGCCGTCCGCCAGCCAGGCCCGAAGCAGAGCCACCGCGTCGGCGACCTGCGGGTCGTCCCCGAGCGCGTCGAGCAGCATCGGCAGCGTGTAGCGGGCCCGTGAGTCCACGGTGGCCGCGTCCTCGACGAGACCGGCGAGCGATTCGCGGGTCACGTCGCGGGCGCCGGCGATCCGGTCGGACAGCGCCAGGCTTCGGTACACCGGACCATAGCCCCAGGCGCTGTCGGCGGCGGAGAAACCGGGCGCCTGCTTGTTGTTCCAGCTGACCAGGTGGCCGGTCGGCGGGTTGATCTGGCGGGCGTGGCTCTCGAACGGCAGGAAGCCCTGCCAGTCATAGCGGGCGTCGCCCCAGCGGGGCAGGTCGAACTCCACCTCGGTCGAGCGCTCGGGCAGCAGACCCGAGCCGAAGTAGGCGATGTCGCGGCTGTCGGCATAGAACCAGTTGAACGTGTAGTCGACCCCCTCCATCGCCCGCTGGAACGAGGTGGCGTCACGGACGTGGTCCGGGTCGTTCGCGCGGGCGAAGCCGATGATCGAGTCGACCTCGCGCCGGTAGGTGCTGCGCTGCAGCACGATCGCCACCGGCGTGCCCCCCGCGGTCGTACGAAGCTGAACGATGCCGTGATCGGTGCGAAGCACCTGGAACGTCAGCTTCTTCGGCAGGCCGGGTGCGGTCGGGTTCGGCAGCACCGTCTCAGTGTGCGTGCGCGAGTCCAGCGGAGTGCAGACACCGTTCTTGAGGTACGCCTCCGACTTCACGGTGGCGGGCGAGCCGTCCGTGTTGCACAGCCGCTCGGCGACGGTGTCGACGTTGTCGCTGCTCGCGCTCGTGGCCGACCACGCGTAGTCGACGCCTCGGCCGAGCTGGACGACCAGGTTCGTCCCGGCGAAGGCCACGCCGCGCGCCTTGACGCCCGGCCCGTCGAGGACCTGCTCGGTCAGCAGCTGGGGGGTGTAGTAGCCGGTCTGCGGGCCGAACACCGCCACCGGGTGGCCACTGCGGGTGTGGTCGGCCGCGACCAGGGCCGCGTTGCTCATCCCGTTCGCCGTCAGCCGCAGATCGACCGTGCCGAAGGGGGTGTCCAACCGGCCGGGCAGGGCGGGCGGCGTACCTCTGCCGAGCAGGTCGTCCAGCCGCGGCAGGTCGCCCGAGGTGGTCGCGCCGGAGCCCGGTGCCTTCGGGCCGTCGAGGTCGGGCAGCGCCACGCCGGGCCGGGCCGGGTCGATGCCGCCGCTGCCGCCGTACGGGAAGGTGACGGTGGCGGTCGTCGGCGCCTCCGGGTCGTTCTTGGCGCGCAGATCGTCGTAGACCTTGCGGGCCTCGGCGTCGCCGAACCGCTGCCGCAGCCGCTGGAACCAAAGCGCGTTCGCGTACTCCCCGCCGCCGCCCTTGCCGAAGATGCCGCCGACGAGCGAGGCGACGTAGGTCACGTCGGCGCGGGTCCACGTCCGCGGCCTCTTGCCCAGGGCGAGGTACTCCGCTGGGCAGTCCACTCCGGTGGGCAGGCCGAGCGGGCACAGCTTGTTCTGGCCGGCGTTGATGCCCGCGAGATAGGCGTCCACGACGGGGAGCAGCGCGGCGCCTTCGGCGCCGTGGCGACCGGCGGCTGCCGTGATCTGGTCGGCGGCCTCCTGCTCGGTGTACGGCGCGGTGCGCAGTTGTTCCTGGTCCATGGCGACGTTGGCGTCGGTCCCGCCGAGGAACTCCGCCGACCGTGCGGCACCCGCGTGCCGCAGTACGTCCTGCAGGAACATCCGGTCCATCGTGCCCGCGTAGCCCGCACCCCAGGCGACGTCCGCACGGGTCGCGCCCTTGATGTACGGCACGCCGTAGGAGTCCCAGCGGATGGTCACGCCCGGCTTCGGCCGGACCTGGCGGACGACCTGGTCCGGTTCGAAGCCGGCGTCCTTGTAGTACTTCGTCAGGTCGGCGTTCGCGATCTCGCCGGGGCCGAGCCGGCCGAGCGCGTCGTACATCTCCAGCTGGTCGGCGAAGTTCTTCGGTGCGTTCTTCCCGTCGACGGCCACCCGGCCCACGGGGTCACCGAGCAGGACCTTCGCGAGGTCGGTGGCATTGATCCCGCCGGACTGACCCGGCGGCAGGATGTTCAGCACGCGACCGTACGGGTCCTCGGCCGCGAGGGCGGGCGTCGCGGAGGTGCCAAGACCGATCGCCATGACCGCCGCGGCGGTCAGGACCTTGCTTCGACGCAAGGTGTCCTCCAAACGGGCCGGCGGACAGGCGGAGAAGCATGCCGAACGCTATTGGAAAGAAGTTCCAATAGCTCCGCGAGTATCGCCGATCTCCTGCCCCAGGACAAGACCTCTCGGAATTGAGGGGCACGCGAGGATGGTGGCGATTCGGTGAAATCTAGTCGCCGCGGATATGCCACGTACGGGTTGCGGGGTGCCACACAAGGCGCACCTGTCCTTGATCCGGCCTGCGGAGAGTCAGCTCACTCAGGTCAAGGGCGGACAGAGCCCGCAGCGCCTCATCTGATGCATTGGACCAAAGGAGGAGCGTGATGCCTGCATCCGGATCGTTCGCGATGACAAGGCCTGGCTCATCGTCAGCGCCGGGCTCGGGAGGCTGTGACGATTCCTCATCCCTGCGCAGCAGGCGGCGGACCAGGTGTCTGGCCTGCCCATAGGCGCCCTCGGCGATTTTGGCGGCGAGGGCCTGAATGAACGGCACGACAGCGGTGGTGACCACTGCGGTCACGACGACTGCTGCAACGTCTGGGGCAGCCCCAACTGTGTGGTTGCGTGCGTCCTCGTCCTCGCGGGCGCGCAGCACCTCGACCCGCCCGCGCCACACGGTGGCCTCCTCGGCTCGGCCCAGCCTTTCGAGGAGGTCGGCCAGTTGTCCGGCGGCCAACGACGAGCCCGCATCCGCATCCTGCCTGACGTACTCCTCTGCTTCGCTCAGACGGTCCTGTTCAATCAGCAGGTGCGCGAGGTAACGGCGCGCGTAGGTATTGCCGGCCGCGACAGAGGCCCGATACCAGTGTTCTGCTTCGACTCTCTGTTCCTTCTTTTCGAGCAGGTCGGCGAGGGACTGCATCGAGTATGGAACGCCGCCCTCGGCGGCTTGCCGGAGCCAGAACTCACGTTCGTCAGGGCTCTCGCTCCTCCCGGCCATGCGCTGGATTGCCTCGAGCCAACCTGCCTCCGCAGCACGCCTGAACCAGGAAGTCGCAGCGGCGGAGTCGGCCGCACCGTGCGGGCGCTTGTTCACCGACCGATCGTGGTACACCCCGGCCAGGTCGTACATCGCCTCGGGATC
Source organism: Actinomadura alba (assembly GCF_014323705.1). GTDB lineage: Bacteria > Actinomycetota > Actinomycetes > Streptosporangiales > Streptosporangiaceae > Actinomadura_C > Actinomadura_C alba. The sequence continues at coordinate 210,237 of NZ_JABVEC010000007.1, read as the reverse complement.
TCCGGCCTCCGCAGCGGCGAGCAGCCACCTCTCGGCCAGGTCTTTCCTGCCTCCGAAGGCGACGTAGAAATAGTTCCCCAGCGTCCTCATCGCCGCGACATCGCCGGCCTCCGCAGCCGACTCAAGGTTCGGATCCAGCTCTCCCGGCAGCTCTGGTACCGCCACCCGTACCCTCCTCATAACGCCCGCCATAGATCCCGTCACTTCAATCGTCGCATCGATGAGCCGCAGTGTTCCTGACTCCGGTCATGATCTTGTCTGTGCACGAACGCCCCCCCGCCCGTTCCAAGGTCGGACGGGGAACACGGCGCCGGCCCGTGCCGCCCCGGGCGTCCACGGAATCGGGGAGCATCCTGACTCCGGGCATACCGCCGAGCTAAAACCAACGGCTCGAAAACACAACTCCGCTCTTAAGAGTCTGGAGCCCAAAACTCTAGGGAAAGCACGATCGTCGATTTCTGTGTGAGTTTCTACCGGACCGTCGACGGGTAACCGTGTAACGACAGCTTACAGTGGGCTCACAGGGGGGATCATGCGTCATCTCATTGTGTGCTGCGACGGCACTTGGAATACACCGGAGGACGAGACCGTCACGAACGTACGCCGACTATATAACGCCCTCGATGACGTGGACGAAGACAAGCACCCGCAATTACGCTATTACCAGCCCGGCGTGGGCACTCTGCGGAACAGGCTGCTGGGAGGCGGTGCCGGACTAGGTCTGTCCCGCAATGTGATGGACGCCTACCACTGGTTGACCACCAGGTATGAGCCCGAGGACCTCATCTCGCTATTCGGCTTCAGCCGCGGTTCCTACACCGCGCGCAGCCTTGCCGGAATGATCTCAGCGTGCGGGTTGATCGACACCTCCAAGATGGACGAGGTAACGGTTCTGAGACAAATCAAATATGTGTACGACCGCAGGTACCGGAAGGGCAGCACTGGCGATCAACAATGGCGTGACGGGCTCACCTTCCGCTATGACCCTGACGATCGTGAGCAGATCCCGGTATACTTTATCGGAGTGTGGGACACCGTCGGTGCACTCGGCATCCCGGACTACATGGGTTGGCTCAATATTCTGGACCCACGCAGCCGCCACGACTTCCATGACCTGAAGTTGAATCCGTATATCAAGCATGCTCGTCACGCCGTGGCCATGGATGAGCGCCGTGGTCCCTACATTCCCGCGCTGTGGTCTGAGCCGTTTGCAGATGATCAGGACGTCGAGCAGGTGTGGTTCCCTGGCAGCCACAAGGACGTGGGCGGCGGCCACCTTCGAATGGGCTTGAGTGACGGCGCACTGCTGTGGATGATCGACCAAGCGCGCAGCAATAAGGTCAAGCTCGGCTTCGACAAGACGACGGTGGACCAGATCAGGCCCAATCCGCTCGACGTCCTGCACGACGACGACCGCGGTGTGGTCGGCGTGCTCGAGCCCTTGGTCGACCCATCGCTCAAGCCTTTGCTCGAGATCGCCCTGCAGCCTCGGCCGCGGGCTGTGCCCCGGATCGACCCGAACAGACCAAGCAACCGTCTCCACCAGTCGGTGTACGACCGCCATCAAACCCCGCCCATCACGAGCGGACCGTATCGACCCACCCGGGTTCTCGCTCCAGGTGAGACGGAGACGGTCGAGATATATGCCCGCGAACCGTGGAACGAGACCGGGCTCTACCTCGAAGCCGGTGACTACCGTTTCACCGCTGAGGGCGAGTGGCTGGACGGCGACATCGCGTCGGGTCCCGCCGGTACCGAGGGCCTCCGCCGCTTCAACCCGCTGGTCGAGAAGCTCCGCCTCGTGGGCACACTGTTGGGTAAGGGACAAAAGCTCTTCCGGCTTGTGACGCGGAACAAGGTTGCGGACTTCATCGGTGCGCGCCGGGAGGAAGACATGCCGTGGATGTCGCTCGTCGGCGTCGTCGCCAACGACGCGATATCCATCACGGATGCGAACAGGGCACACGAGCGCATCCCCATCGGCGCCGACACCAGCTGCCGGGTGACCAAGAGCGGATATTTCTACGCCTTCGCCAACGATGCCTGGGGTTTCTACGGGAACAACGACGGCAGTGTGCGTCTCACCGTGACCAGGACGGACGAGTAGTCCCGCGCGCTCAACCTGGTGAAGGATGATTACTACGTCTGCGCATGGCCTTGTGGCGTCCCCGGCGGTCGCGTTCGGTCCGCGAGAGTCGTACGGTCAGGGCCGCAGGGAGCGCAGCAGCTGCCGGGTCTCTTCGCGGCGGTCGTAGGCGATCAGCGCGAACACGATGGCGAACGCGGCGGGCAGCGCTGCGAACGCGGGAACGAGGACCAGCACCTGGGTGAGGATCGCGCCGATCATGAGGCCGATGAGGCCGGTCGCCGCGAGGCCGGCGAGCCGTGGCACGACCAGGCCGATCGCGCCCGCCGCCTCGACGGCGCCGGTCACGTACCGGAACCACTGGCCCCAGCCGATCTCGGCGAAGGTCTCCACCGCGTCCTTCTGCCCGGCGAACTTGGGCATCGCCGAAGCGATGAGCAGGAAGGCCGCGATGAGGATCTGGAGTACCCACAGCGTGCGGCGCAGCGTGCTCGGCTTCGAAGCGTTGCCGGAGGCGGTGGAGTGAGTGTGCGTGGTCATGTCAATGGTCCTTCCGGGACGGTCTGTCGCGTGTGTGCTGCCAACGCGTCGTCCGGCGACCGCCCGGATCGACATCCGCCCCGGATTTCTTCGAGATTCTTCAGCGGCCTTGTTCGGCCAGCTCAGCGGCGCGTCTCAGGAGCACCTGCCGTTCCGGCTCATTACGGGTGAGGGCCGCCGCCCGCTCGAACTCCGCGCTCGCCTCGGCCACCCGGCCGAGACGCGCCAGCAGGTCGCCGCGCACGCTCGGCAGAAGGTGGTAGTTCTTCAGGGACGGCTCGCCGGTGAGCGCGTCGGCGATGGCCAGGCCGCGCTCGGGGCCGTACGCCATGCCCAGCGCGACCGCCCGGTTCACCTCGACGACGGGGGAGGGTGCGGTGCGGGCGAGGATCTCGTACAGCCCCGCGATCTGCTCCCAGTCGGTGGCGTCGGCCGTGACCGCCTGAGCGTGGCAGGCCGCGATCGCCGCCTGCAGGACGTACGGACCGGGCGGGTCGCCGATGGTCCGGGCGCGCAGCAGCGCCGCGAAGCCGCGGTGGATCAGCAGCCGGTCCCAGAGCGCGCGGTCCTGCTCCGGCAGCGGGACGGGCTCGCCGGACGGTCCGGTACGGGCCCGGGTGCGGGATGCCTGGATCTCCATCAGCGCGACCAGGCCGTGCACCTCGGCCTCCGCGGGCACCAGCTCGGCCAGCACCCGTCCCAGCCGCAGCGCCTCCTGGCACAGGTCGGTACGGACCCAGTCGTCACCGGCCGTCGCCGCGTAACCCTCATTGAAGATCAGGTAGATGACCTCAAGGACCGACGCCAGCCGGGCGGCGCGATCGGCCCCGGCGGGGACTTCGAACGGGACGCCGGCCTGCGCCAAGGTCCGCTTGGCCCGGACGATCCGCTGTGCGACGGTCGCCTCGGGCACCAGAAACGCCCGCGCGATCTCGTCAGTGGTGAGCCCGCCGAGCAGCCGCAGCGTCAGAGCAACCCGGGCCGACGTGGACAACACGGGGTGGCAGGCGGTGAACACCAGCCGCAACAGGTCGTCCTCGATCTGCTCGGGATCGAGTGCGGCGTCGAACTCGGCACCGCCGGTCTCGGTCTCCAGCCCGTGCCCGATCTCCTCGATCTTGCGTTCGAGGCGCTGCTCTCGGCGGATCCGGTCGATGGCGCGGCGCTTGGCGACCGCCATGAGCCACGCACCGGGGTTGTCGGGGATGCCGGATCCGGCCCACTGCTCCAGGGCGGCGACCAGTGCGTCCTGCGCCAGTTCCTCGGCGAGGCCGACGTCGTTCACCAGGCGTACGAGGCCCGCGATGATCCGCGGCGACTCCAGCCGCCAGACCGCGGCGATCGCCCCGTGAACCGCTGATCGCTCCCCCTTTGTCTGCGTCACGGGGACGATGAGAGCACCATTGCAGGTCAACGCGCAAGAAGCCGCCCGCCGCAACCCCTGAGGTCGAGTACGGCGGGCGGCGCGCAAGGCGGCCATGCCACCCTGTGACCGGCCGGGATCACTGGCCCGGCTGGTCCTCCGGGCCGAACACCTGCTTGATCACGCCCTGACCATCGCCGACGATCTGCCAGAACCGCTTGGACAACTCGATGGCCTCCTCCCTGGTGCGTACCTCGATCAGCGCGAAGCCGACCACGGCCTCCTTGGCCTCGCTGTAGGGGCCGTCGGTCACGGTCACCTTGCCGTCCTTGGAAGCGATGTGGATGCCCTGCGGCTCGAGCCCACCGGTGGCGAGCAGCACGCCCGCCTTGCTCATCTCGGCGATGAACGCGCCCATCTCGGCCTGGAGTCGCTCGCTCGGCGGGGTGGCCGGGGTCGAACCGTCCTCTGTCGTCATCATCAGGAATCGCATGGTCTGTCTCCTCATTGCAGCGGTGCCGGTGAACTCGTTTCTCCCGGCGCTCACCGTCGCGTCGAACGGAGGGCCGCCCGATCGACACGGGCGGCCGATTTTTCTGTACGAATCGAAAGTGCCTGGTCAGAGGGGGAGGGAGCTCGCTCCAGCCGGCGCTCGGTCAGCCGGTGGCGCGGCGCGCGGTCGACCTTACACCCCTGCTTTCTCGGCTATGCGGGTCACGAGCCGGGACGGAGATATCCCAGCAGATCGTCCACGAGCTGGTCCGGGCTCGCGTTGCCCTTGCCGCCCTTGGCCAGATGTCCCACCGCGGCGAGTTCGGCGGCCCCGTGCGCGGTCGCGCGCAGGAGCGAGGCCAGCCGTACCGAGTCGCCGGGAGGCAGCGCGCCGGCGGCCTGGGTGGCGGCGACGAGGTCGACCAGCGCGGTCTGCGCCGCGTGCGCCGCCTTGGTCAGCTCGTCCGTCTGGATGTTCCACGGGCCGAACACCAGACGGAAGCGGGCCGGCCGCTCGAGCGCCCAGGCGATGTAGCCGTGCAGGGTCGCGCGCAGCGCCGCCTCGGGGGATCGCTCACTCTTGAGGGCCGCCGCCAGCTCGGCAGCGCGCCGCTCGAGCTCGGCCGCGGCCACGGCGGCCAGCAACAGCTCCTTGCTGGCGAAGTGCTTGTAGGGGGCGTTGTGCGACACGCCGACCTGCCGCCCCACCTCGCGCAGCGTCACGGCCGCCACCCCGCCCTCGTCGAGCAGGACGGTGGCCACGTCGACCAGCGCCTCCCGGGTCCCCATCGCGCCATCGTAACTAGGTTGACGATGTCAACCTAGGCCGCTAGGTTGACGCCGTCAACCACAGGAGGGATGAAGATGCGAATCTTGGTCACCGGGGCGACGGGCGGCATCGGGGAGGCGATCGCGCGCAGGCTCGCGACCGACGGGCACACGGTCGTCCTCGTCGGACGCAACCACACGCGGATCAACGAGGCGAGGTCGCGGATCGCGGCCGCGGCGCCGGACGCCGACCTCCACGGCGAGGTCGCGGACCTGTCGCTCATGACCGACGTCCGCGAGCTCGCGGCCCGGCTGGACCCGCTACCGGACGTCGCGATCAGCAACGCGGCGATCATCGCCCCGATCGACGCGGTCACCGCCGAGGGCCTGCAACTGACGTTCGCCACGAACCACCTCGCGCCGTACCTGCTGCTGCGAACGCTGGCCATGCGAGTCGGCGCGGGCCGAGCGCGGTTCGTGATCGTCGGCGCGGCGCCGCGGGCGCTGGCCCGGGTGCCGGTAGACCTCGACGACCTGCAGTTCCGCAACGCACGCACGCTCGGCGCGCTGCCGAGCTTCCGGCCGTTCGCCGCCTACGGGCGAACGAAGAACATGAACGCGATGTTCGGCTACGCGCTCGCTTCGCGGCTCGCAGGCACGAACATCACGGTCAACGGCGGCCACCCCGGCATCGTCAAGCAGACCGGCCTGGGCCGACATGCGTCAGGCGGGCTGAAAGTGTTCACCACCCTGCTCAACCCGGTCGTGCCAGGCGCCGACTACGGCGCCGACAATCCCACCTGGCTCGCCACGGCGTCCGAAGTGGAAGGAGTGACCGGACGGTACTTCGTGCGGCGCAAGGAGGTCACGACTGCGCCGCACACCACGGACGTCACCCGGCAGGATCGACTGTGGGACGAGAGCGCGCGGCTGGTGGGCCTGCCGGCGGCGCTTCGCTGAGCCGGCGCAGCAGGGTGGATCACCCTTGATCACCGCTGACCGAATCCGGTCGGCGAAGACGACGCGCGGATGGTCGGGCCGTCCAACGGCTACGGCGAGCAATACGTCACCACCAAGCCGGCGCAGTCGCGGACGTACCGCGGCGGCACCGAACTCCTCTGTGAGAACACCGAGCCCTCGGGCCGGATCGAGGTCGTGCCGGCCGACGGCGGCAACCCCGGCGTCTCCGTCGTCGACGTCCTCCAAGGCGCGACGGCCGGGCCGGTCGACTACTCGCTGTTCGGCGGATACACGATCGCCGCGACGCAGGTCGGCGCGGTGCAGCACAAGAACCTGCCGCCCGTCGTCGCGACCCCGCAGACCTCCAAGCAGCTCGCCGTCGCGACGTACAACGTGGAGAACCTCGCGCCCGGCGACCCCGCCTCGAAGTACGCGCAGCTCGCGCACGGCGTCGTCACGAATCTAGCCAAGCCCGACATCGTCGCGGTCGAGGAGGTACAGGACAACAACGGCGTCGTCGCGGCCGACCAGACGCTGACCAAACTGACCGCGGCGATCAGCGCGGCGGGCGGGCCGAAGCACGACTGGCGCGAGATCGACCCGGTCAACGACCAGGACGGCGGTGAGCCCGGCGGCAACATCCGGGTGGTGTTCCTGTTCAACCCCGAGCGCGTGTCCTTCGTGGATCGGGGCGCGCCGTCAGGCGCGTTCCAGCGCCTCATTCGGTCGCGGGGCGATCACCGCGGAGTCTCTGCTTGAGCTTAAAGGCGAGATCGTAGGAGAGGCCTTCGCCGTCCCAGAACAGGCGGGCCGTACAGAGGCGGCTGTCGAGCCTGCGCAGGGTGAACGTCAGCCGTGTCGGCTTGGAGGCGATTCCCCGAGCAAGGTCCTTGAGTGGGGCCTCCCCGAACCGGGAGCTGGTGACCGAGGCGGATCCGGCACCCGCGAGTGTGAGCCCGACCGCCGCCCCTTGGCACCCTTCGGCTGCGATGGTGCCGCGGAAGCCGACGACAGGCTGCTCGGTGAGGCCTTTCGAGACCTTGAACGTGGTGGTGGCGACGGCGCCGGGCGGCAGCTCCCAGACGAACGCGAATCCGCAGTTCAGCGATTGTGTACCCATGCAGCGGGGATTGTCCACGGCAGAGTAATGACGTGGTTCGGCTCCAGAGTGGTAGTCAAGACGGTACCCCTGGGGGACGGCGAAGAGGAGCATCGCGGGCAACACGACCGCTACGACCAGACCGACCTGGCGCCCCCAGAAACCCTCCGCCCTGTCCAGTGCACCCTCGGGCTGCTGAGGACGAGGCTGGAGGGGTGCCAGCCGGTCCTGGAGCCGGGCGTGCCGGAACTGGTAGACCGTCCCAGCCTGCCGGAGAACGCCGCGTTCGTGAGCATCAGAAATGAACCGGGTGAACCGCAGGGGGAGTCGTCTCGTCGCCGCCAGCCTGAGGCGCGAAAGCAGGAAGGTGCCCCAGGGCGTGTTCGCAGCGGATACGGTCATGAAGACCGAACCGAAAACGGCCGCGTACAGTTCCGCCGAGCGGCTGTTCGCGGCAAAGACGACCGTCACCACCGCGGCGATGACGAGTCCGACTCCGAGCCCGGCCAGCAACGCCGAACCGATGGCCGTCAGGCGCTGGCGACGCAACATGCCGAGCGGGTCGATCGCCCGCGGGTCCGGTCGGTGAATTTCGGCCCAGACGCCGTCTTTGACGACGAAGTAGCCGAAGCCCGCCATCCCGAGCGCACCGGGCGCGGCCAGCGGCGGCGCGAACAACAGGCGCAGGAACCACCAGCCCATGGCGCAGAACAACGCCGCGACGGTCAGGGCGACGACCTGGGACCGGAACTGCCACCAGGACAGGTCGCGGGTGCCATGTGCGGCCATGTTCTCCGCCAGGTAGGTGAGCCAGCGGCGCGCACGACGAGGGTCGCCGGAGGCATAGACGGCGGGGATGAAGGCATCGAGGAGGTGGCCCTCAACCGCGGCGCGGTCGGTGAAGTCCAGCAGCTCGGCGGGATCGGCGGGACGGCGTTCGTAAACGGTGCGGGCCAGGTCGGCCATGAGCGGGGTCGACAGAGCCTCGGCGAGAGAGCCGTCGGGATGGGCGCGCAGGTGAGCGCGAACCGGATTCCAGCGGTCGTCTTCCGGGATGTGGGTGAGGTCGAGGAAGTCGATGACCTCGGTGACCTCGATGGGCTCGAGTTCGATGACGGCGGCGCGGCTGAGGAACGCGCCAGTGGACGTCACGGCCGTCTCATACTCGTCGCCACGGCAGGTCAGCACCAGTGGGCCGGTGGTCACAGCGCGGTCGATGGCGTCAATGGCCTTCGCGTGCAGGTGAGGGGCGAGTTCGTCCAGGCCGTCGAGAATCGGCATCACCCTCTCGGTGGTGAGCAGCCGGGAGATGACATCCTCGGTGAGCGTCGGATGGTCGGCCCGGATACGGCACGTCATCCAGTCGAGGAGGCGCACTTCGGGATTCCAGGACGACAATGGGAGCAGGACCGGTACGGGCTCGTTCTCCTGCGGTCTCTTCAGCAGATCGAGGAGAAGCTGCATCGCCAGGACTGTTTTGCCCGATCCCGGCTTCCCCAGGACGACGAGTTGCCTCCTGGGGAGAGCCCGGAAAGCTTCGACGATCCGGCTGACGTCGCCGCGCAGCCGAAGACGGATCGGACGCGCGCCCGTCGCGTTCCGGCCGAGCACGGCCTCCGGCGGAGCCTGCACCGGCCGTCCGGTGCTGGACCAACGGACGGGCAGCGGGGCCGGCCTGAACAGTGACCCGATCCTGGCTTCTTCGGCCGCCCACTGTGCACGCACTTCGACGGCGAGAGAGCGCGCCGCCGCGTCAAGGTCCAGAACACCACGCGCTGCGCGCCAGCTTACGATCCCGATGCCCAAGCCGATCAGGCTGATGAAGACGCCGAGAACGCTGGCGGACTTGTCCGCGCGGTCCAGGCTGCCGAGGGCGATGAAGAAGATACCGATGACGAGCAGGACCAGTACGCCGCCGATTCGCTCCACTCGTCGCATCGAGCCAAATCTACAATTCCGGCGAATCTGGCGCGGAACCTTGAGACATCACTGCGCTGCGGCACACCACGGACGTCACCCGGCAGGATCGACTGTGGGACGAGAGCGCGCGGCTGGTGGGCCTGCCGGCGGCGCTTCGCTGAGCTCCGCTTCCACTTCGACCGCACGCCCTTCGATGAGTTCCGCCGCCGGCGGGCGCAGGCCGATCCATGACACCTCGACCACCCGGCCGGACCGAGTGTGGGCCTCGGGCCGGCCGGGTGGTCGAAGGGATCAGGTCAGGGATCAGGTCAGCGCCGCTCCGAAGCGCACCGCGTCCGCGGGGATCCCGTCCCTGCCCCGGAACGTAGATTCAGCGTGTTCACGGGCGCTCGCCGGGCTTGCCGACTGGCGCGGAGGCCAACTGTGCCGACAAGCCCAGCACGGAGCCCTTCTTGATATGGATGGGCGTACGAGAGTCGGTCTCCACGCCCTTGCCCACGGGCGGGACCGTGTGGTCCTTCACGGAGATCCAGCGGCTGCCCAGATAGCGGTAGGTGTTCCGGTCCAGAATGATCTCCTGCCGGATGTAGCCCTCGCTCATGACGTACAGCGCCAGCCCGTGCCGTCCCTGGGCGTCCACGGAATCGGGGAGCATCCTGACTCCGGGCATCCGGGCCAGCGCACCGTACAGGGTGGCCTGCAGACGGGGCGGCACGTAATACGACTCCAGAATCTCCGAGACCAGGTTGAACGCCGCCACACCGCGCGGCGTGTCCAGGATGCCGTTGCGGAAGGCGAGCGGCTCGCTCGCGTTCTGACCGGTGGGCCGCTTGACGAGATCGTTGATCCGGTCGACCTCGGCGTACAGGCGGGCGAGCGCGGCGTCGGGATCGCTCGGCAGATCGATGAGCACCTTCGCGGTCGGTTCGCTCACAGGTACGACGACACGGTCCTCGCGAGGCGGAGACTTCCCTTCCACGGTGAGCCATGCCTCGTTCGTCGAGTACTTGGTCCTGGGGCCTAGCGTCTCGCCGTTGATCTCAGCCGTGCGGGTCTTGACGTAGATCCACTGGCCGGGTGTCAGCGTGATGGCCGGCTGGGCCTGCGCCGCCGCCTTGGCGCGCAGAGCGACCTCCTGTGCGTTGGCCACCGGGCCGCCGGGCAGGATCCCCACCCGGCCGGGACGGTTCGCCGGTGCGTCACCACCCACGTTCTGCGCGATCGTGATGCCGGACGCGATGGCCACGGCCAGGGCGCCGACCGCGACCACGCGTACGACCGGACGGACCGGACGCGACGAACGCCCGCGCCGCGGCTCCTTGAACTCCGACAACAGCCGGGACCGCCCCTCGTTCAGCGCCCTTTGGCGGGTCGGCGCCACGTCACGGCAGAAGTCCTCCATCAGCTTCAGCTCATCCATCGTTCGACTCCTCCAGGGCGCTGCGCATCTTCTTGCGGGCTCGGTTCATGCGGGACGACACGGTTCCGACGGTGACGTTCAGTGCCCGGGCAACGTCCTTGTAACTGAGGCCGCTGGCCAGGAGCACAAGAACGTCGCGTTCGCCCACGTTCAGTCGGGCCAGGGCGGCCGCGAGCTGTTTTCGCATTGCCTGAGCCGACAACCGGTCGGCGACGATCTCAAGGGACGACTCCGCGGCCGGGTCGACGCCGGTCCTGGCGATGGCCTTGAAGAACCGGATCTCGGAGCGGCGGTGGTGGCGGATCAGGTTCGTGGCGATGCCGTACAGCCACGGACGGGCATCAGCGAACGTGGAGTCGTACCGGTCGCGCTGCCGGAACGCCCGCAGGAACGTCTCGGCCATCAGGTCGTCGCCGACGTCCGGCCCGAGCCGACGTGCGATGTAGCGCTGTATCTCCCCGGCATGCCGGTCGTAGATCTCCTCGAACCGTTCCGGCTCGTGGCGGGACGCCTCGATCAGCGCGGCGTCATCGGCGGGGGCATCGGTTGTCGTGACGGGGTGGACGATCATGCCGTTTCCGGCTTTCTCATGGGCGCTCCTTGAGGGGTTGGTCTTCACCTGCCTTTTCCCGCACCCGCCCGCCTTCTTCCAAGGGGGCGAACACGAACAAGCTCAGAACTCACATCGAGTGGATCGCACATGGGACCGCGCCACCACCGAGCAAGTAGCCCTCCACCACGACCACCGCCCCACACCCGCTGCCGGACGGAGCGCCCACCTCACCGTCCGGGCCAGGGAAAGACCCGGACGAGGAATTTCCGGCTGCCCCCGATACCCCTCACGGTTGAGGTGATCGGGTGATGGCCTTGAGGTACTCCTCATCCAGTATTCGGTGGAAGCGTCGGGCTCGTCGGCCCTCGACCGTCTCAACGCGCAATGACCTCGTGTCCGCCCAGAACCGCAGTCCCGGTTGCGCCTGGAACAGCCTGCTCGCGCCCGCGCGGAGATGTACGGCCGAGCTCGTACCTGCTCTCCCAGTACGACAGGATCAGGTTGACGTAGAGATACTGCCGCTGCTCAGTGTGATCGGCCGAAGAGCTGTACGGGCCCCAGCATTCAAGGTAGGCGGGGTCGTCCATCGCCATCTTCAGCAGATCCGTGTGCACGGCACGGGCGGCCTGCTCACGGTTCACCATCGTCTCTCTGGCCTGCAACACCAGAGAGACGGCGACACCGGCCAGCGCCAGGACCGAGAGCAGTGCGGCGGCCGCACCATAGGTCGCCCCGATATTGCCGCGACGCGTCCAGGCGGTGGCGCTCCCGCCGAAGGAGTCCAGGGCCAGGGGCGACAGGCCGACCAACATCGACGACAGCACGACGAAGACCAGAACGAACAAGCGGACAACACTGCGGCGACCAGCGGGGCGATGCCACCATCGACGCTCGTCCTCCGCCATCAACCGCTCGCTCTCTCACCTTCACACGACGGGAGGTGGGAGCGGCGCTACCTCCCGGGGAAAGAAGCTCAGCAGATCCTCGCCCTGACGATGCAGCGCCGCCATCTCCTCACGGCAGGCCGCAATGGTCTGAGCGTCGGTCACCTTACGAGCCCCGTCAAGCACGCCCGTCCCGTCGTATCTGATGACGTAGCCGACCCGATCTCCGAGGACCAGGACCTCAGGGAGCTCCCGAGCCTTCTCGAGCGGGCGGACGGCGGCAGTGTCGAGCACCCTGATCCGTTCACCTTCCTCAGCCCGGATCCGAAGGACATGAAGTTCCCACCACAGGTACGGAGACAGTGGCCACTCGACGATGCGCACCCGGTGCTGCGTGATGCCGTGTTCGTCGAGCCGCTGTTGCAGTCCCTTGATCGACGGACGCATTTCCTCGGCGAGCCGGAGCGCCGTCGCCCAGTCACCTTCGGCCATCGCCACCCAGCTAGGCACCTCGGGTTCACGGAAGGTCTGCTGCCGCTCCAGCTTCCAGCTCTCGGCCACCCGCCAGAAGCGGGACTCGAAGTCGTCGAGATAGGCGTCGAGACCCAGCTCCATGCCGGGCAGGTCGAGAAGGCGCTCAAGCATCAGGGATATCGGGCTTCGCGGCGATGAGCATGTTGCGGGGGATGACCACGAGCCGCTCGTCGTGCACGATGCCCACGCCCTCAGGCAGCCTGTCGGCATAAGCCTCGGTCAGATCGCGGCCGATCACCGCGATATCCCCGTTCTCGAGCTCCCAGATATCCGGACTACCGGCCGTGGCGTTGGTGTCCCCCAGCTCAAGCGCGGACTTACCGAGACGTCGCTTCAGTCCGGCGGATGGATCGGCTTCCCACGGTCTGTCCATAAGTCCTCCGGCCCTCGCCAGTACGGCTCAACGTGAGCATGACACGGAGCGAAGACCCGGACAATCAGCGCAGGCGCAAGGTCGTAGCGTCCACGATGGTGCCGCGCCCGCCACTCCCTCGTCGCGCTCCGTACGGCCCGAGCTTCCGCCGGAGCGGCAACCCGGGCCCGTACGACCGAAGATGGCGCGGCAGTGCGCGGACGACCTCACACCCCCGGAGGCCGACATCCGCACCACCGCGCCATCGCGCCGAAAGCTGCGCCTGCGCGACATCCTCGCGCCCCGGTTCCGGTCGGAAAGCCGACGAGCACGTCCTCAGGATCGAGGCTGGGAGTCCCGGGCGTAGAGAGGGTTGTGATCCAGGTGTTCGCGGGTGACCAGCAGTCGCACCGTCCCGGCTCTGACCGGCTCAGCGTCCCAGACGGTCCAGTCGGGTCCGATCTGGCCGGCCGTCAGGGGCTTCAGCGTGTGCTGGTCGTTGCCCTGCAGTACGACGAGCTGGAACTCGGTCTTCAGGCCGCGCCTGCGCACCTCGGCCATGACCGCTTCGAACGGGCGGCCGCGCACCTTGGCTCCGGCGAGGTCCTCGCCCTTGGCGGTGACGGACCCGGCGTTCTCGTAGGACTCACCGGGTCTGGCCGCGCGTCCCAGCTTGACCCACGCCTTCCCGGTGGAGCCGGCCGGGACACGAACCACCAGGGCGCATCCCTTCTCCGGCGCTTTGCAGTCCTTCCCGTCTCGCTCCATCCCCGTCGTGAGCACCATCCCGGGCTCGCCGCCGCTCACGCCGATCTGAACCATGTCGCCGACGGCACTCGGCGAGACGGGGACCACGCGCAGGTCGACGTGCAGACCGACCGCTTTGAACGCCGCGCTGTACTTCTCATGGTCGGCGAACGGGTCCTTGATGCGGGCGACGTAATCCTTGCCCTCGAGCCGGACCTCGACCGCGGAGTTGGCGTACGAGGTCGCCGCGCCGCGACCATCCCCCAGCAGGCTGGGCCCGACGACAACGCCCACGGCCATCACGCCTGCGGCCACCGCGGCGAGGGCGAGTCGCCAGGGGCGGTGCCGGCGAACGCGTACGGGTGCCACTGCCGTCGCGGGCTCGTCGGTCACGATCGAGGCCAGCAACGCTTGTCCCGCCGCGCCGGACGAGCGGCCTCCCGGCTCTCCGGGCTCCACCCGCGCCAGCGCTCCCACCATCGTGTCGATCTCGTTGTCGTTCACAGCGACCTCTCAGCCGGAAGCAGTCGGCTTCTGCCTTCTGAAATGAGTCGGATGTCCGCGTCGCTGAGCGCCCGTGAGAAACGCTTGCGCGCGCGGTAGAGCCTGATGCGTACGGCGTTACGCGACACGCCGAGCGCGGTGGCGATCTCCTCGCGTGTCAGTCCCTCCCAGGCGACCATCGACAGCAGCTCGCGGTCGTCGTCGGGCAGGGTCCGGAAGACCTGGGCGATGCCGGTCAACTCCGCCCGGCTCTCAGGAGAGTCTCCGTAGAGGTCGGCCATCTCATCGTCGAGCTCCACGCTGCGGGCCTGGCGGCGGACCTGGCCACGGTGATGATTCGCCAGCACCTTCCGCGCCACGCCGTACAGCCAGAGCGTGGCCGCCTGCCCCGGAGGCAACTCGTCCACCCGCCGCCAGGCGATGGTGAAGGTCTCCGCGACGACATCGGCCGCGTCCTGGGGCGAGTGACATCGGCGCGCGGCGTAGGCGGTGATCAGGCCGTACGTCTCCCGGTAGACGGTCTCGAATCTGGCCAGCCGTTCATCCTGCATGGGCAGTTCCCATGGCTGGTCTCCTTTGTCAGCGAGGAATGCGAACACTCCCGTCTATGTGCAAAGAAGACCCATCATTTCCGGCCGCTTCCGCGAGGATGTGCTGTAGGTGCCTGCGGGCAGCCGCGGGGCTCGGCGGTCACGGACGCGGTGACCGCGTCCTGAACGACCGGGCGGACAGCTCGCCGGCTCCGAGCACGAGCGCGGACGTCAGGACGACCACGAGGAGCAGGCCACCGAGGGCGATCGCCGGGATCGCGCGGTCCCCGTTGCTCAGCGCGTACACCAGCCCGGAGGCGCCGGGAACCGCTGCCACCATGCCGACGACGCACGCCGTCACCGCGACGAACGCCGCCTCCCACCGGCCCACCCGTTGTCGCTGCGCCGGCGTCGCTCCCACCGCGTGCAGGAGCGTCAGCTCGGCCCGTCGGGCGAGGTTGCCGACCACGAGCGAGCTCACCACCGCGATCGCGATGTAGCCCCACAGGATCACCAGCAGGACTACCTGGAACGACGCCGGGTCGCCCACCGATGCCTCGGGATCGGACACGACCGGCGACCGCACGACCTCCACGCCCGGGTGGTCCCGAAGCCGCTCGGCGACGCGACTCGCGCCCTGCTGCTCCGTCGTGTCGCGCGACAGGGTCACCACCAGGGCGGTCGCCTGCCCGGACGCCGTGGCGCTCCGGACATCCGCGAGTGGGAGCACCACCTCGCCGAAGCCCAGCCCGCGCCGATAGATGGTCGCGACCCGACGGTCGATCGTGCGGCCGTCGCCCAGCACCACGGTGACCTGGTCACCGATCTCGGCATAGAGCATGTCCGCGCCTTGCACGCCCAGGGCGATCTCGTCAGGCGCGAGGACCAGCGGGCCACCTCCCCGAGGGTCGAGGTCGGCATATCGCGCGAGGCCGTCGCCGTCGGCCCCGAGGACCGGCAGCACCTGCCACGCGCTGTCGTCAGCCGGTCCGCGCACGACGACGGTGCCGGCCGCGACCTGGTCGACCGAGCGGATCCCGGGAGTCTCGGCGACCTTCTCCGCCGTCGAGCGGTCGATCCCGCTGGGACCGGCCGTCACAACGAGACCTGCTCGCCGGCCGGCATCGACCTGGTCGCTCGCGACGGCTCCCGCCGAAGCGTTGGCGAAGAGCTGGGTGCAGCTGAGCGTGACGCCGAGGACTGCCGGAGCCAGCACACCGCCCACCCGCGCCGCTCGCAGCCGGACGTTGCTCAACGCGAGGTACTGCGTCGCGCCGCGCGTCGCCGGTCCCTGCACGATCCGCGCCGCCGAACGTACGACCCACGGGCTCAGCGGCCCGATCGACAAGGCGATCACCAGGCTCGACAGACCACTGAGCCCCGTGGCCCCGTCACCCGAGAACGCCCAGGGTGCGGCTGCCATCGCGACCCCGAGCGCCAGGACCGCCAGCCCGGCGGCGAGCCGGGTCCGGCTGCTGGACGGACCCGATATGCCCCCCGCCGACACCGCGTACGGCAGAGCGGTCCGCGCTTCGGGACACCGCCACCGCAGACGTGCACCAGGCCATCGTTTCCGCCGTGGAGGCGGGCGGCTGGGGCGACGCCGGGGCGTGGGTCTTCGTGCTGGACGACGCCGTCGAACCCGACCGTGTGCCAGGTCTGCTGCCTACGCTGCCGATGGCCTGCGTCGACGGGCTCCACCCCGCCGAGCGCTTTGAGATCGCCGTCCGCCCGATGGGCGATATCTGGTGCTTGCTCTTCGCCACCGCGTCGATGGGCGGCACGTACGACACAGGCGTGCACGGTGCCTATGGCCGGCTGGCGGCATGGCAGTCGATGGCGGGGCTCAGCGGTGCTCCGGCGGGCGCGAGCGCGGAGGAGGTGGAGCGCCATGCCCGGCAGAGCACTTGGTTCCACTTCGAGGCCGATGCGGACTGGTTCCACAACGAGATCTACGACTACGGCATCGCCGCACTCTCCCCCGACCGTCGCCGGATCGCCGTGCTGGCGGCGACGGACACCGACTAGTAGGAGTTCGGCCGAACTCAATTCCCGATATGAGCCGCCTCGACTGACGCCTAGAGCTGCCAGGTCACGCCCTGGTCGGCGAGGCTGTTCAGGAAGTCGGCCGCCTCGAACGCCTGGGCGGGCGTCAACGTGCCCTTCCTGTCGCCGCCGGCGATCAGCCTGCGCGCGCCTTCGACGGCGATCACGGCGGTGAGCCGGTAACCATCCGGGCCGGTCACCCAGCCCCGTACCCGATCGCCGCGCTCGTCGGCGGCCTCGGCCAGCATCAGCCAGCGGGTGTTCGCACGGGCCTCCGGGATGAGGACTTCCGGAATGCTCTCAACGACGTCCTCCGTCAGCGATGCGAACAGGTTGGCCACCTCCGTGCGGATGACGCTGCGGACACGCCGCACATTAAGGTGCCGCGGCGCGGTGACCACTCCCGGCAGCGCGAACGGCGTGACCGCGACCTCCCCCTGTTCCCCTGGTACGGCGATGGTCGCGGGCACGGCGTCGCTGACCGGCCGCCAGTCGCCGTCGACATAGTCCACGGGCCCCTGGTCGAAGACCGCGACCATCGAACGGGCGGTGCCGCGCGAGGCGGCCCCCGGGGTACGCAGGTCGGCGATCAGCAGTTCGGCGGCCGAGTCGAGCCGGTTTGCCGTCAGGTGCGCGATCATGTCGCCCGGACCGCCGTCGTCGGCCATCGCAGACACCACCGCCACCCCGGCGCGCTCCGCGTCGTCGGCGAAGGCCTCCAGGATGTGCCTGATGTACTGCTGTTCCCCCGCGGTGTCGAGGTAGTGGGTACCGGCCGCGATCGCAGCGCGCACCACAGGCTCACCCAGAATGCTGAACGGCCCGGCACAGTTGATCACGGCGTCACAGTCGCGCACCGCCGCGGCGAGTGCGGCCTGATCGCCCAGGGGTGCCACCCGGACCTCCGCCCCGCCCACCTCGGCCGCGGCCTTGGACAGCCGCTCTTCGTTCCGGCCCACCAGTACCGGCGTGAGGCCCCGGCGGCGAACCTCGGCGACGGTGAGCCCGCCGGTGAAACCCGTTGCGCCATAGACGGCGATTCTCATGTCGATCTCCCCTCTGAACTGCGGTCCACGTTAGGAAGGGCGCCGCCGGGAGCCCATGTCCGACGATCCAGCGGGTATGTCCATTCGTCTTGTCGATGCGGGTGCCGATGTACGTTCTGGACATGGACGTGCTCAGCGACGCGATCACCGCCATGCGGACGGGGCGATCGCACGCCGCCAGAACACGGCTGCGCGCGCCCTGGGGGATCCGCTTCCAGCAACAGCAGGGGGCGGGGTTCCATGTGATCCTGCAGGGCTCTTGCTGGCTGCTCCCCACCGACGGCGAACCGATCGCGCTCGGCGTCGGCGACGTGGTGTTCCTGCCCCGCGAGCTCGGCCACGGACTCGCGGACGCGCTCACAACGCCATTGGCCGAAGCCGTCCCCGAATACGAGGACGGCTCCTTCCCCATCGGCCGGGTGACCGGCGACGGCCCTGGCCCCCGCGCCGAGACGCTGTGCGGTGCCTACCGCCTCGACCAGTCCCGGATCCACCCGTTGCTGGCCGAACTGCCCGACGTCATGCACATCCCGGCCCACGTGGGGCGGCACTCGTCACTGCGCGGTGCGATCGAACTGCTCGGCCACGAACTGGACACCGCCCCAGGGCCCGGCGCCGACGCCGCCACGCTGGCTCTGCTCGACGTTCTCCTCCTGTACATCCTGCGCGCTTGGTACGAGAGCCGGCCGGGCGAGCCGGACACCGGCTGGGGCGCGGCATTGCGCGACCAGGCCGTCAGCGCCGCGCTGCGCGGCATCCACCAGCATCCCGCCCGTCCGTGGACCGTGCAGTCGCTCGCCGCGCACGCGGGGCTGTCCCGCGCGGCCTTCGCCCAGCGGTTCACCGGCAAGGTCGGCTCGCCCCCGCTGACCTACCTGACCTGGTGGCGCATGACCACCGCTGCCCGGCTGCTGCGCGACTCCGACCTGCCGCTGCGCGCGGTCGCGGAACGCACCGGGTACGCCTCCGAGTTCGCGTTCGCCAAGGCGTTCAAACGTGAGTTCGGCACCGCTCCAGGCCACTACCGGAAGGAAGATCCATAGGTCAGAGCGCGGACACCCAGTAGGGAGCGACGTCCATCCATCCATTGGCGGCGGCGCCGTTCAACCGGCCGCTGCTGGCGGTGGACAGTGTGTACCAGGAGTCGACGTAGTCCGGGTCGTCTGTCCACCACGAGGTCGGGATTGCGGACAGGATCGCGTTGACCAGCGGGACGTAGTAGCCGAGGTCCGCGATCGAGAGCAGCGCGTTGGCGATGGCCGTGGCGAGCGCCTGGTAGTTGGTGTCGCCGTCGTCCTCCATCATGACGACATCGGCCAGGTTGTACTTGTACGCCGAGAAGTGGACGATGAGCTGGTTGGGGTAGTACGTGGTGCCGTCGTTGTCGAGGTACGGCATCTGCACGATGTTGACGGCGGGTGCACCGTCGAGCCCGAAGCCACCGACAACGCTGTAGATCTCGGCGGCTCCCTTGATCCACGGTTCTTGATCGTTGTTCAGCCGGATGGCATTGATCTTGGTGGCCCAGTACCCGTTGGCCGCAAGGGCCTGGGATTCGGTGGTTCGGGATTCAGTGATTCGCGATGCGGAGGGCTTTACGGCCTTGATGCCGCGGTCGGCGAGAACGTCCCTCACGAGCTCGAGTCCCATGGGCATCGCCTTGGCGACGTCGACCTCCACCACGAGAACGGGCCTGTCGGGCGCCTTGACCGGATCGAGGAGGACCTTCCCGCCGAGCGGGTCATAGGCGGTCACCTCGGCCGGCTCGTCGTCGGTGGGTGCCGCCGCGACCAGGGGCACCTCACCACGCTCCAGAGCCGCGCGCGTGCCGGTGTTCGCCAGCCGCAGCCGCAGCAGCGACCCGCTCGTCGCGGGCAAGGCCTTGGCCGCAAGCACGGCCCGGTTGGCGGCACGCGCTTCTTGACCAAGACGCGTATCAGGCTCGATCGTCAGCAGGTCGGCCGGTCCGGAAGCTGTCGTCGAGGCGACGTGGCCCCGAGCGGTCTGATCGGCCAGTTCGCCGGCGACCTGGCGGGCGAGGTGGTCGGTGATGGTGAACACCTTGCTCGGAGCCTGGGCCCTGGGGGACGTCTGGGCCGGAACGGCCGCGGCGGCGCCGGCGGTCAGGGTGAGTGCGGTGAACGCGGCGACCGAGGTGAGGGCTGCCTTGAGGACTTGGGTCACAAGCCTTCTCCTTCTTTCTCGCGGCCGGACCAGAGGGGGTGTCCTGGTCGCGGACGGGCGAGCGAGATCAGGAGTATCTTGACCGACCCTGATACAAGGAGAAATATGAATCCTTGACTAGCGAGGCGGCTTTATTTCGTGACTCTTCCAACTAGGGCACTGCCACTGCTGGGAGAGCATCCCCGGGACCATCGGGGATCTCAGGACGACCCTTGCCGCACGTGGTCAGCCGTACGACCTAAATCACGCGCGCCACTGCGCCGTACAAGGCGGCTTCGGCGAGAGCCGGACGGGGCTGTGGTTCGGTTTCAGCGCGCCATTCGGATATCGGCACGAGTCCTGGCGAGATGACTTCGCAGCCGTCGAAGAATCCGGAGATCTCCTCGCGGGTGCGCAACTGCAGCGGGATGCCCGCTGCGTCATAGATCCGCTCCCCGGTGCGGCCGGTACTGGGCGGCAGGAAATCGCCGGTGGCGTGGGAGATCACGAGATGGCTGCCCGCCGGCAGGGCCGACAGCATGCGGGCCACAATGGCGTAAGGGTCGTCGTCATCGGTCAGGAACTGCAGCACCGATACCAAGAGAAGTGCCACTGGGCTTTCCCAGTCGAGTTCCGTCCGCGCATGCGCCAGGATGCCGTCCGGATCGCGCAGGTCGGCATGCAGGTACGCGGTCGAATCGCCGGTCAGCAGCGCCCGCGCGTGGGCCAGCACGATCGGGTCATTGTCGGCGTAAACGACTCGGCTGCCAGGGGCGACCCGCTGCGCCACCTCGTGGGTGTTGTCGACGGCGGGAATGCCCGTGCCGATGTCCAGGAACTGGCGGATCCCGGCCTCACCGGCCAGGTGAGTGACCACGCGCCGCAGGAAGGCACGGTTCTCGAGGGCGGTTGTGCGCATCGCCGGAAAGTTCGCCAGCACCTTCTCGGCGGCTTCGCGGTCGGCCGCGAAGTTGTCCTTTCCTCCCAGGTAGTAGTCGTACATCCGGGCCGAATGCGCGACATGCATGTTGAGTTTGTTCGAAGCAGCACTGCCGCCCGCTGCGTCATCGAGGTTCCGCGTCGACATGGACCGTCCTGGGGGGAGGGGACCCGACGGATTCGAGCATATCCCGCACTCGCCGTCCGCTGTCCATATTCGGGCATTCCACGGCACTTGTGGACTTTGTCGCGGCATCGCCGGTAGGCCCGTACCCGCTTCTCCGCTACGGCACCGGCGCTCAGTGATGGATCCGGACCCTGCCCTGAGTGAAGTGGGCAAGTGCCCGGTCCATCTCCTCGACCATCGTCACCGACCACGTCGCGCGCATACACGTCCCCCCGACCGGTGAGTGAGCTTCGGCTCGATCCACCGCGCCTGCGCCGCGACCGGCTCGATGCCGTTCCGGCCGGCGCGCCCCCGCCACCGGCCATGTCAAGCCTGCAGCCCGGCCGCTATCTCGCGGGCCGACGCGACCAGTCGGGCCCTCAGCTGCGGCGAGGGACGCGTGTGCGTACGACCCGACAGGTCGACCAGCAGGTTCGAGACCCGGAACTTGACGTGCACGTCGTAGACGTCGGTACGGTTGAACAGGATCTGGATGCGCATGTGGTCGACGAGGCTGAACCCCTGCTCGGCCAGGCCCGGCTCGTCCCGCACGTCGGAGGTGGGGCGCGCGTTGCGCCGCCACGTGGCGTACAGCGCGCGGGCACGCTCAGGAGCGCTCTCATGCGGGGGGTCGTCGACCCGGGTCTCAGCGTGCAGCCGCACCGTACGGAACGGGGCGTCGGTGCCGGCGACGGACGTGGACCACTTGCAGACCGCGGTCCGGTCACCGCCGCCGATGCCCAAGAACGATCGCGGCGGATGCGCCTCACCGTCGGGGTCGGGCACCGGCTTGTGCACGAGGCGGGAGACCATGCCCGGGGGCAGCAGCGGGCAGGCGGCCACCCGATCGAACCGACCGTCGTCGGTGAACGCTCCCGACCACCAGGCGGCCGTCACGCCGCACCCGCTCACCACCAGCACCAGGGCGATGGCGCCCACGCGAAGGACACGCGGCGGCCGAACGGGATGCGAAGCCCCGTCGGAAGGCGGAGCGGCCATTCCGGAACGCTCCCACGAAGGCGGATCGGCCGCAACGTTCACCGCACGAGGTGCGGGGACGTCCCCGGGTAGCCGCCGGAATGCGGCAAGCCGGGGCGCCGGCCTTGTGTCCGATGTGCGCATGACCGGGCCGGTCGGCCGCCATGACGACGGCCACGGGCGACGTCCGCACCTCGCGACCTGTACCGGCGGACCTCAGGAGAGCCGCTTCTCGGCGTTGGCCCAGGGCGGATGGCCGACCCGGTCGGCCGGACCGGCGCACCCGTCAGTAGACGTTCACGCCGAAGGCGTTGAGCGCGGGAAGGATCGGCTGGAAGTAGGTGACCCCACCGCTGGTGCAGTTGCCGGAGCCGCCGACGGTCAGGCCGAGCGCCGTCGTACCGGAGAAGAACGGCCCCCCGAAATCCCCGGGCTCGGCGCACACGTTGGTCCGCACCAGCCCGGTGAAAGTGCCCTCGGGGAAGGTCACCGTCTGGTTCAACGCCGTGACGGTGCCGCACCGGAGGCCGGTGACGGGACCGCTGCGGCACACCGACTGGCCGACGAAGGCGTTGCCCGCGGAGACGATGTCCTGCGACCCCGGCCAGAGGTGGACGCTGCCGAGTTTGGTCACCGCGGGGTTGGTGTAGCGGACGATCGAGGTGTTCCCGGTCGAGCCGGCCGTGGTCCCGAGCACGATCGTCAATGCCGGATCCGCGTACCAGGTGCCGGCGACGGTCGCGCAGCGCGCCCCCAGGACGAAGTAGTAGGTGGTGCCGCTGCGGACGTTGAACCCCAGCGTGCACCGGGAGCCGGCCGAATAGACGGGCAGCCCGCCCTCGGTCGCGGTCGCGGCCTGCGCGCCGGGCGAGGGGAGCAGTGCGCTGATCACACTCGCGGCGACGACCAGTGCTGCGGTACGGAATCTCACGGAGGCCTCCAGCCGGGGTTCGTACGCCGAGGCGACGGACGTATGCGCTTTCCCGGATAGTGCGGAACCCTCCGCGCACCGGCAAGGCGCAGAACCTGCCAAGATGACCGACCGTCGGCTGTCAACCACGAGGCGGGGCGCACCTGTGGGGCGTTCGCGGCTTCACGTCGGAAAGCCGTGCCGGCCGTGGAGGCGTACGAACGCGGCCAAGGTCACGACCTTCTTGCGGGTCAGCCCGGTGGCGGTGCGCTCGAAGAGCACGACGTCCTCCTGGCCGCCGGGGCCGATGGGCTGTACGAGCCGGCCGCCGGGCCGAAGCTGCTCGATCAGTGGTGCGGGTACCTCGGTGAATGCGGCCGACACGATGATGGCGTCATAGGGAGCACGGTCGGGCGCACCGCAGCTGCCATCCCCGGCCAGCAGCTCTACGTTGTCGATGCCGTGCTCGGCGAGGTTCCGCTCGGCCTGCCGCATGAGGTCGGGCAACCGCTCGACGCTCACGACGTCGCCCACCAGGTAGGCCAGGAGCGCGGTCTGATAGCCGAGGCCGGTGCCGACCTCCAGTACGTGCTCGCCCCCTTCGAGGCCGAGGCTTTCGATCATTCGCGCCGACAGGGACGGTTGAGTGGTCACCTGGCCGTGCCCGATCCCGATGGGCATGTCCTCATAAGCCGAGCCGGCATGGTCGACAGGGACGAATCCCGCCCGGGGTGTCATGCGAACGGCCTCGATCAGGCGTTCGTCGCAGATGCCCGCCGCCAGGACGGCCTGAACGAGAGCCTCCGAAAAGGCGTTCGCGGTCACATGGTCCACCCTAGGCAGTTCGGGTGCGCAGGGATGGATTCGGACCCGGCCCTGAGAGAAGTGGGCGAGTGCCTGGTCCATGTCCTCGATAGGCCGGCGGAGGCCGCGCGCGACTGGTCATGACCATCGGCTATCACAGCGGGTCTTGGACCGCGGTACGGCGGAGCCGCGAGCATGACATGGGTCTCCTCACCGAACGACTCCGCACGACGGGAGCTCCCATGCCAGATCCGACCCCGAGTGACCTCGGACTCACCCGGCGGAACATCATCGCCGCGGGCACCATAGGCGCCGCGGGGCTGGCCGCCACGGCAATCGGCACACCCGCTCGGGCCAACACCCAGGAGCCGCCTGATCCCGCGACCGGCAGAGCGAATCCGCGAGGCCGGTTCGCCGGGAAGGTGGTCCTGGTCACCGGGGCGACCTCGGGTATAGGCAAGGCGACCGCGTATGAGTTCGCCCGCGAGGGCGCCCGGGTGTTCTTCTGCGGGCGCCGCACCGAGCTGGGTCAGCGGAACCAGCAGGAGATCCGCGACTTCGGCGGCGACGCGACGTACATGCGTGCCGACGTGTCGAGCGAACGCGATGTCAGGGCGTTCGTGGACGCGTGCGTGCGCCGTCACGGGCGCATCGACATCGCGTTCAACAATGCCGGAATCGAGAGCCCGAAGGCAGCCCCGCTGCACGAGCAGACGCTCGCCGACTTCGAACGGGTCTGGCGGACCAACACCGCCGGGGTGTTCGTGTCGATGAAGTACGAGATCCCGCACATGCTCCGGCAGCGCGGCGGGATCATCGTGAACACGGCCTCGATCTCCGCCGAGGTCGGGTTCGCCACCATCTCCCCGTACAACTCCAGCAAGCACGGCGTCGCCTCGCTCACCAAGGTCGCCGCGCTGGAGTACGCGGAGCGGAACATCCGCGTCAACGCCCTGGCCCCGGGCGCCGTCGACACCCCGATGTTGCGCAGGGCGGCGGAGGCGTTCGGCGTCACCTATGAGCAGATCGCCCAGGACTACCCGATCAAGAGGATCGTGGAGCCGGTGGAGATGGCGCGTGTGGTGATGTGGCTCGCCTCCGACGACGCGACGGCGGTGATCGGCACCGACATCGACGCATCCGGGGGCTTCCTGACCGGCTGATACCGGCCCCACGATCGGATCCGGCCCACGGGCCCGGGTCGCCCACACGCACTCGCCCCGGCTCGGTGACACGTCAGGTCTCGCGCCTACGCGTCCACCGAACCGGGGCGACTGCGCTTGTCACCGGAACGGGTCTTGAGCCGGGGTCAGTGCATCGGCATGGGCGCGTCGGCCGGCGACTCCTCCGGCCTACGGCGTGGCAGCAGCAGCGCCGGGATGAACGCCAGGGCGAGCAGGCCCAGCGCCCACCAGTAGGTGCTCTGGAAGGCTTCCGCCATCGGACCGACGATCTTCTGCATGGCCTCCGGCGGGACGTCCCGGGTGGCGGAGAGACCCCCACCCCCCTGGGCACCGAGCTTGTCGGCCAGGTTGTTGGCGAGCAGTACGGACAACAGCGCGGTGCCGACAGAGGCCGACACCTGCTGGATGATGTTCAGCATCGTGCTGGCCCTCGGCACCTCGTCGTGTACGAGGGTCTGGATCGCCGCCGCCATCGTGGGCATCATCGTCATGCCCAGGCCCATGCCCATGACGAACAGCACCGAGCCGAGCACCCAGTACGAGGTGTCGGCCTGCAGGACCGCGGTGAAGGCGGCCACCGAGCCGACGACGACGACCATGCCCATCAGGACGACCCGGCCCGGGCCGATGCGGTCGGTGAGCCTGCCGCCGATCGGCATCGTGACCATCGCGCCGAGGCCCTGCGGGGCGAGCAGCAGGCCGGAGGCCAACGCGCTTTCCTGCCGCACCAACTGGTAGTACAGGGGCAGCAGGAGCATGGCGCCCATGAACGCGCACATGAACAACACCATGGTGCCCGAGGCCGCGGCGACCGCGGGCCGCTTGAGCAGCCGCAGGTCGATCAGCGGGACCTTGGCGGTCAACGCGCGGATCGCGAACAGGACGACCAGCACCGCTCCCGCGATCGTGGTGATGAGGACCTCGGCCGAACTGAAGTCGCTCTTCTCCGCGCCCCTCGCCAGGCCGTAGATGAGCGCGGCCAGGCCGGGCGACAACAGCACGAGGCCGAGGAGGTCGAGGCGTTCGCCCGGGTGCGGGGTGTCGCGCGGCAGGATCCTCGCGGCGAGGAACAGCGCGACGACGCCGATCGGAAGGTTGATGAAGAAGATCCCGCGCCAGGAGACGTCGTCGACCAGCCAGCCGCCCAGGATCGGTCCACAGATCGGCCCGAGCAGCATCGGGATACCGACGACGCTCATCACCTGGCCGACCCGCTTCGGGCCGGCGGCCTGTGTGAGAATCGTCATACCCGCCGGCATGATCATTCCGCCGCCCAGGCCCTGCAGGACCCGGAAGACGATCAGCGACTCGGCCGACCAGGCAAAACCGGCCAGCGCCGATCCGATGACGAACAGCCCGATCGAGATCATGTACAGCCGCTTGGTGCCGAACCTGGCCGAGGCCCAGCCGGTGACCGGGATGACCGTGGCGAGGGCGAGCGTATAGCCGGTGGCCACCCACTGGATGGTGGACAACGGAGCGTCGAACTCCGTGGCGAGATGGCTGATCGCGACGTTGACGACGGTCACGTCCAGAATCGACATGATCGCGCCGAGGACGACGACCATCGCGACCGCGAGCACGCCCCGATCAAGCCCTCCCGGCGGCGCGGACGCCTCCGGCGGGTCGTCCGCCAACGTGGGTGAAGTCAATGTGCTCAACGCAGTGTTCCCATCGTGAAAAAGCCGCCCAAGGGGCGGTTAGGTGCTGATTCAGGGTTGTTCTACACATCATGGCTGGTGGCACCGACACTTTGGCAAGCGGATATAGCTCACCGCGGCGGCCGTCGCCGCGGACCCGGTCGCCGCGGAGCGGTCGTGGGTTTCAGCCGGCGGGATCCGGCCGACGTGCCGCGTCCGCCAGACGGTCGGCGAGCGCGCGGATGTGCTCGACCAGCTCGGGCGGTTCGTGCACCTCGAACCCGACACCCATCAGCGCGACCCACAGGGCCATCGCGTCCAGCGAGTTCGACCCGCAGGTCAGCACGCACGTCCGCGCGTCGACGGGCTCGACCGTCGCCGTCGTCGGGGACATCCGCTCGGCCACGACGGCCGCCGGAGCGTGCACGGTGAACCGGCCCTGGTAGCGGTACGGCGCGTTGGAGATACCCCGCGAGGTGTACGCGACGAGGTCGGCATCGGGCGGCTCGCGGGGGACGAAGCGCGGGCCGCCCGGTGTGCGCAGGCTCACCCGATCGAGGCGGAAGGTGCGCCACCCCGCACGGCTCGTGTCGTACGCCACCAGATACCAGCGCCGCCCGGCGGCCACGAGGCGATGGGGCTCCACCAGCCGACTGCTCTCGCTGCCGTCGTGCGACCGGTAGTCGATGCGCAGGCTCTCATGGTCGCGGCAGGCCGCCGCGACGGCGGTCAGTACGTGCGGGGCGACCGTGGGCCCGGCGGCCGGCATCGGGACGGTCATGGACTGCAGCGCGTGGACGCGGTGCCGCAACCGGGACGGCAGCACCCGCTCCAACTTGGCGAGCGCCCGCACCGAGCTCTCCTCGATCCCGGCCACGGTGCCACCGGCCGCGGTGCGCAACCCCACGGCGACCGCCACCGCCTCGTCGTCGTCGAGCAGCAGCGGCGGCAGATCCGATCCCGCGCCGAGCCGGTACCCGGACACACCGGCACTGGCGTGTACGGGGTAGCCGAGCCGGCGCAGCCTGTCCACGTCGCGACGGACCGTACGCGGGGTAACACCGAGCCGCTCCGCGAGCTCCGCACCGGACCAGTCCCGATGAATCTGCAGCAGCGAGAGCAGCCTGAGCAGGCGAGCCGAGGTCTCCAACACGTTCTCCACTGTGCCCGATGCCTAGGACCGCGCCTGTCCCCACCGGCTCCTAACGTCCGCCCCATGACGAACACATCCGAGATCCGCCCCTTCCGTGTCGACATCCCCCAGGCCGACCTGGACGACCTTCGCGACCGGCTGGGCCGTACCCGCTGGCCCAGTGAGGTAGGCGGCCAGGGCTGGAGCCGCGGCGTACCGGTCGACTACCTCAAGGAGCTGGCCGCGTACTGGGCCGACGGCTACGACTGGCGCGCCTGGGAGGCCAGGCTGAACGCCCACCCGCAGTTCACCACCGAGATCGACGGGCAGAACATCCACTTCCTGCACATCCGATCCGGCGAGGACGACGCCCTGCCGCTGATCCTCACGCACGGCTGGCCCGGCTCGATCATCGAGTTCCTCGACCTGATCGAGCCGCTGTCGCGGGACTTCCACCTGGTCATCCCGTCGATCCCCGGCTTCGGCTTCTCCGGTCCGACCGGCGAGGCCGGCTGGACGACCCAGCGCATCGCCGCCGCCTGGGCCGAGCTCATGAGCAGGCTCGGCTACGAGAGGTACGGCGCGCAGGGCGGCGACTTCGGCAGCGGCATCTCCCGTGCGCTCAGCCTCATCGCCCCGGAGAACGTCGTCGCCGTACACGTCAACGGGGGCACGACGTACCCGAGCGTCGGCGAAGACGAGCCCACGCTCACCGAGCGCGAGCGGGCCAGGGTGCGGCGGATGAACGAGTTCATGAACGAGGCGGGCGGCTACATCGCCATCCAGTCGACCAGGCCGCAGACCCTCGCCTACGGCCTGACCGACTCGCCCGCCGGCCAGCTCGCCTGGATCGTCGACAAGATCAGGGACATGACCGACCTGGCCAAGGAACTCCCGCATGAGGCGATCGACCGCGACCTGCTGCTCACCAACATCACGATCTACTGGCTGACCGGCACCGCGGGCTCCTCGGGCGCGCTCTACTACGAGGACGGGCAGACGTGGGGAGAGCAGGAGGTGTCGTCCGTACCGCTCGGCGTGGCGCTGTTCGGCACCCAGGACATCGCGCTGCGCCGTGACGAAGAGAAGATCAACAACCTCGTGCGCTGGTCCGACTTCGACGAGGGCGGCCACTTCGCGGCGATGGAGGCGCCCGGCCTGCTGCTCGCCGACATCCGCGAGTTCTTCGCCGGCCGCCGCTGACCTCGCGGGCGGCGTCTCAGCACGTGATGATCAAGGATCGGGGTACGCCGGGGTGCCCGGATCCTTGATCGACAGTATCGGTCGACCGGCCCGGTGTGACGAAGTGTACATAGGGTATCTATATAGAACAGCTATATATTGGTCCTGTGGCGTTGAGTGAGCAGGACCAGATGGAGACGGCGCGGGCCCTGGAGGAGATCTCCCGGTTCGTGGTGCGACAGATGGCGGCGCTGCCCGAGATCGGCTTCACCGCCATCGCAGCGCTCTCGATGCTCGAATCGGCGGGTCCGCGCCGGATCACCGAACTGGCCGTCGACGAGGGCATCAGCCAGCCGTCGATGACCGCGATGGTCTCCCGGCTGGAACGGCACGGCCTCGTGGAACGGCGGCGTGATCCATCAGACGGCCGGATAGTGCTGGTCGCCATCACCGGTGCCGGCCGGGAGGTGATCCGGCGTCGCCGCGCCGGGCGGGTGGCCTTCCTGTCCAGCCTCATCGGCTCACTCGATCCCACCGAACAGCGCGCGCTCGCCGACGCCGCCCCGGCGCTGCGTCACCTGACCGACCACACAGTGGTGGCGGCGGCACTGCACGCCGCCAAGCGGGCCACCGCGGAGGAACGTGGCAGGAAGTGAGAGAGACATGTCCTTACACATCGCCGATTCGGGAGCGCCCGCGCAACCGGACGGCATCCCGGACTATCCGATGCCCAGGGCGGCCGGCTGCCCCTTCGACCCGGCCCCGGCACTGAGGGACCTGCGGGCCGAGGCGCCGCTCGTCAAGGTCCGCACGTGGGACGGCAGCACGCCGTGGCTGGTCACCCGCCATGCCGAGCAGCGCGCATTACTGGCCGACCGGCGGATCAGCGCCGACGTCACCCGTCCCGGCTACCCGCACGTCACCGCCGCATCGCGCGAGCGCAGGCTGCGGACACGGGCCTTCATCGGCATGGACGACCCCGAGCACGCCCGGCTGCGCCGCATGGTGACCGCCCCGTTCGCCATCAAGCGCGTCGAGGCGCTGCGCCCGGCGATCCAGCGCATAGTGGACCGCCTCATCGACGACATGCTCGCCGGCCCCAAGCCGGTCGACCTCGTACAGGCATTCGCCCTGCCCGTGCCGTCGCTGGTGATCTGTGAGCTGCTCGGCGTGCCGTACGCCGACCACGACTTCTTCCAGCGCAACACCAGAGTCCTCGTCAATCGTGACCAGCCACCGGAGGCGATGCGGGAGGCCGTGGACGCTCTGATCGACTATCTGGAGCGCCTGGTCGCCGAGAAACTCGCCCACCCCGCCGCTGACCTGCTGTCGAAGCTGGGCGTGGAGCAGGTCAGGAGAGGAGAGCTGACCGCGCACGAGCTCGCCGTGACGGGCATGCTGCTGCTCGTCGCCGGGCACGAGACCACCGCGAACATGATCGCACTCGGCACGCTGGCGCTGCTGGAGCACCCCGACCAGCTCGCCGCCCTCCGCGCCACCGACGACCCCAAGCTGATCGCCGGGGCGGTCGAGGAGCTGCTGCGTTACCTGTCCATCGTCCACTCGGGCCGGCGCAGGGTCGCGCTCGAGGACATCGAGATCGGTGGCCGGGTCATCCACGCCGGCGACGGCGTGATCATGGCGAACGAAGTGGCCAACCGGGACGAGGACGTGTTCACCGATCCCGACCGGCTCGACGTCCACCGGGACGCGCGCGGCCACGTGGCCTTCGGCTTCGGAGTGCACCAGTGCCTCGGCCAGCCGCTCGCCCGGGTGGAGCTCCAGGTCGTCTACGGAACGCTCTACCGGCGCGTCCCCGGCCTGCGACTCGCCGTCGACCGCGACCAGGTGCCCTTCAAGCACGACGGACTGATCTACGGGGTGTACGAGCTGCCCGTGACCTGGTGATCGGACGGCCAGAGAACGAATGGGGGAGACATCATGCGCGTGAGCGTCGATCGGGAGAAGTGCGTCGGCTCCGGGCAGTGCGTGCTGTCGGCGGCGGGCGTGTTCGACCAGAGCGATGAGGACGGCATCGTCGTGCTGCTGGACGAAAGCCCTCCGGCCGACGTGCACATGGACGTCCGCAGGGCCGCCTCGCTCTGCCCGGCCCTGGCCATCACGGTGACCGAATCTTGAGCGGGGCGGAATCGCCCGCCCGTCGCCGGTGGGACACCCCGCTGCGCAGGTCCCGCGCGACCGACCGGCGGCGGCCCGCCGCCGGACCCGATGCCACGGCCACAGCGAGTACGGAGACCCGGGTGCGAACCGCTTTCGTGTTCCAGGGTGGTGGAAGCATCGCCGCCACACAGGTGGGGATGTTGCGTGCCCTGACCGAGGCGGGAATCCGGCCCGATCTCGTCGTGGGCTGTTCGGCCGGGGCGATCAACGCGGTCGGCTTCGCGCGGGAGCCGACCCTGGACGGGATCGAGCGGCTGGAGACGCTGTGGCGGTCGGTGAAGCGCAGGAACGTGTTCCCGGTGTCGGCGTGGAGCCTGGCGCATGCGCTGGTGGGCCACAGCGGCGGGGTCTCGTCCCACCGGGCCCTGCGGCGGCTGCTCGAACATGAGCTGGGCGAAACCTACCTCGACCGGCTGGAACTGCCCGCGCACGTGGTCGCGACCGATGTGGCGAGCGGCGACCCGGTCGTCCTCTCCGAGGGACCCACGGTACGGGCGCTGCTGGCCACCACCTCGCTGCCGGGTGTGTTCCCTCCCGTCGACGTCGGCGGGCGGCTGCTGTACGACGGCGGGATCGCCGCGGCCACCCCCGTGCTGCAGGCCGACGCCCTGGGCGCCGACATCAGTTACGTACTGCCGTCCCTCGGCCAGAGCGCTCCCGGGTCGGTCCCGCGCGGGGCGGCGCCCGTGGCACTGCGCGCGCTCAGCCAGCTGCTGGGCCACGCCTCGGTGAACGCGGTCGCCGGCGCCCACCACGAGGTACGAATGCTCCCCGCACCCGCTCTCGAGACCGCGAACCTCTTCGACTTCCGCGACACCCCCGCCCTGATCGAAGAGGGTGAACGACTCGTTCGCGCCTGGCTGGACGACCGCCAGACCGCCGCGGGCGGCGAGAGCGCTCCACCGGTACGGAGTCATGACGAGGCCGAGACGGGTCGTCGCAGGATCGCCGGGCGCGGAATTCCGGGCGGGCTGAGACCCTGGGCGGCCAGGACCACGGCTCGCTGACCCGGCGAGCGCTGTGTTGTGCGCCGGCCGCGGTACTGATCACGAACGTCGGTGCCGAGCCGCGCCCGACTCGGCAAGGACTGACCATTGCAAAATAGCCGGTTCCCAACAATTCGGGATTTGGAGATCTTCTTTCGTTGCTTTGTTTCATTTGGGCAGCAGGTTCAGCAATTTACTCTTTTCTAAACGTCGATCTGGATTAAGCGCGGTAATGCTCCGTGACCATGGGAAAGAGGGATACAAAGGACGCGTATCCGCTCGCCCTAAGGACTGCCATGGACGCAAATCCCGTCTCCACGCTGATCACTGGCGCCGTCCTGGCCGGTGTGTTCGTCGGAATCGCCGTTCAGCGGGCCCGCCATGCGTTCACGCAATGGCGGAACGCGATCAGGGGTCTCCCCGTCCTGAAGAACAAGGCGTACGGCGAGGTGAGGCGGGCGGGAACAGCCGTACTGATCGTCTCGGCCGTTCTGTACGCACTCATCCGAGCCGGCGGTTGACCGCGAGTTGGAACAGGCTCCGGTCGCTCCCTTTCATGGTTCGGTCACCATCCCGACTCAGTGCCCGTACGGGCCGCCCATAGGGTGAGCCGAAGCGGCACCTGTGGACGACCGCCGTACGAGGGGAGAGGTCCGTGAGCGACATCCGGCACGAGCTTTCCGAGCGGCTCGCGGGTGACCCGTTGCGCATCGGCACCCGGGCCTCGCCCCTCGCCAGGGCGCAGACGCACCAGGCGGTCGAGCACCTGGCCCAGATCGTGCCCGGGCTGCTCGTCGAGATCGTGGACATCGAGACCTCCGCCGACCGGTGGACCGGCGACCTGTCACTGCTCGGCGGCAAGGGCAACTTCACCAAGGAGATCGACCGGGCGCTGGTGCACGGCCGGATCGACCTCGCCGTCCACTCCATGAAGGACGTTCCCGGTGACGTGCCCCTGCCCGAGGGCACCGAGTTCGCCGCCTACCTGCCGCGCGGCGACGTGCACGATGTCGTGCTCTCCCGTGACGGCCGGTGCCTGCCCGACCTGCCGCAGGGCGCCAAGGTCGGCACGTCGTCCGTACGGCGGCGCGCCCAGCTCTCGCTCCGCCGGCCCGACCTGCGGGTGGAGCGCATCCGGGGCGGCATCGACACCCGCATCAAGAAGCTCGACTCGGGCGATTACGACGCGATCCTGCTGGCGCGCACCGGCCTGCAGCGGATCGGCCTGGACGACCGGATCACCGAGGTACTGCCCACGACCTGGGCGGACGGAGACACCCTCGCGATCGTGCCCGCCGTCGGCGCCGCAGTCATCGGCATGCAGGCGCGCACCGCCGACGAGCCGGTCATGCGCCTGCTCAAGGAGATCGACGACTCCGACACCGCCCGGTACGTCACGGCCGAGCGAACGATGCTGCGCATGCTCCAGGGCCACTGCAACAGCCCCATCGCGGGGCACGCGCACACCGCATCGGACGGGCGGCTCAGCCTGTTCGGCATGGTGTTCAACGAGGACGGCTCGCGATGGGCCCGCTCACGCGAGTGGGGACCGGCCGATGACCCGGCGTCGCTCGGCGAGCGGGTCGCCGGCGACCTCCTGCGGAAGGGCGCCCGGCGGCTGATCACCGCCACTCGCAAGTGAGTGAGGCGGCGAGCCGAGGTCAGCTCGCGAGCTCGGTCTCCAGCTTGGCGAGCTGCTGGTCGTAGATCCGGCGCAGTCCCTTCGGCGCGAAGGTGCGCTCGAAGAACCCGCCGATGCCGCCCGCGCCGCTCCAGGTGGTCTCGACCCGTACCTGCGATCCCTCCCCCTCCGGCGAGACGGTCCACGTGGTGACCATGGTCGAGTTGGCGTCCCGCTCCACCAGCGTGTCGTCCTGCGGCGTGCTCACCGACATGAGGCAGTCGCGCGTCCGCTTGCTGGTCGCGGCGAGCTTCCAGTGCACCACGGTGCCGGCTCCCTGGCCGCCCTCGCGGACCTCGTACTCGCTGAAGTGCTCGGTGAGCAGCCTCGCCCGCGTACCGTCGTAGTCGCCAAGCGCGGCGATCACCCGGTCCGGGGCCGCGTTGAACGTCTTCCGCGCGCTGGCCGTGACGTTACCCATGCACTCATCCTCTCGCAGCGCCACGGCGACCGTGACGCCCCCTCAGGACTCACGCGCCCGCAGGTCGTCCCCACCCTGTGGATAACCGCCGACCCGCTTCCGGCCGGACTGGCAACATGTTGCCGGTCGTGACCGGCCGATGGAGGGACCGTTGTGGGCAAGGCGAACCGGATGCGCCGTAAGGCCAGGGGACAAGACCGTAAGCGGCGGCGGCAGGCTTCGGCCGGTCAGGCAGGGCCGCACCCGCTCTTCGGGGCGGCAGAGCCGCACCGGTCCCGAGGGCCGGCTCCCGGAGAGGTGATCGAGCTCTTAGTGGACGGTGCTGTCCGCGCGGCCGTCCATGGCGATGCCGAGTCCTTCACCGAATCCGTGCTGGCCCTGACCGATCTGCCCGGCCGCGCCGGGCCGACCCTGCCGGCGCGGCTGGTGGACCGCGCACTGACCGGTGCCATGAACAGTGGCGTCACGCTCGGGTGGCGGCGCGGCTGGCAGCCGGCCGATCTGGTCCGGTACGTCGGCCGTGAGCATGGCAAGCATGCGCAGCGGATGATGACCGACGCGGTCGCGGCCGAGATGCGCGCCTACTCGTCGGCGACCGTGGACGAGCGGTGGCTGGACCAGATGTCGGTGCTGGACGCGACCGTGTGGTGGGACCGCGACGACACGTACCTGAGCGATTGGGCCGCCCGCCAGGGAACGGACCGCGCCACCACGATCACCTGCGCCCTGCACGTGATCGCGCTGCTGCGTACCCTGCCTCAGCTGGAGCGGCTGTGCCCGCCACCGGGCGAGGCCCGGCGCACCGCATCCAGTACCCGGACGGCCACGGCGGCCGATCAGCGGATGCTCGACAAGATCAGAGCCCTGCTGGCCAAGGCCGAGTCCACGGACTTCCCCGAAGAGGCCGAGGCGCTCACCGCACGGGCCCAGCAGCTCATGGCCCGTTACAGCATCGACCACGCGCTGCTCGCGGCGCGCTCCGGCGGCGAGCAGGAGGGTCCGGGCGGCCGCCGCCTGCCCATCGACAACCCGTACGAATCCCCCAAAGCGGTGCTGCTCGCCAACATCGCGCAGGCCAATCGGTGCCGCGCAGTGTGGACCAAGCGCCTGGGATTCTCCACCGTCCTGGGGTTCCCCGCGGATCTGGACGCCGTGGAGCTGCTGTTCACCTCGCTGCTGGTGCAGGCCAACACCGCACTCGTGCGCGAAGGCGGCAAGCGAGGGCCGGGCGGCCGGTCCCGGACCCGGTCCTTCCGCCACTCGTTCCTGTCCTCGTACGCCCTGCGCATCGGCGAACGGCTCACCAAGGCCACCGGGGACGTGGAGCGCCAAGCGGCGGCGGAGGCACCGGGGACCGGTCTCCTGCCGGTCCTGGCCGCACGTGATCGAGCCGTCGACGACGCCCTGGGCTCGATGTTCCCCGAGCTCACCGAGCACCGCATGACCGGAATCACCGACCGCGAGGGCTGGATGTCCGGCCGCGCCGCCGCCGACCGCGCGGACCTCCACGGCCACACCCCGGCGATCGGAAGCGAGGGATGACGGGCGACGTCAGCACGCTGACATCGGACGACCCTCCTCAGGTCTGCTGAGTGGCGAACAGCTCAAGGTGCCCGCACTTGGGGCAACGGAAGGAATCGATCTGCCACCGTTGCCGGCCGAACCTCTTGGCACCGCCGAGGACACCCTTTTCCAGGGCACCCGCGATCCATCGTGCGTATCCCTTGGAGTGCTCGCCCGCGTCCTCGATGAAGCCCGGCTCCAGACCGACCTCTCCACATTGCGTGCACTTGATGTGGTTCACGCCTGGAGCCTAGCCAGGCGGCGGCGGTGCGGTTGAAGGCACCGTGACGCACGCTCGGGGCCCTGTCGGTGCCTGTCGCTACGGTCGTCATCGAGCGGCGGACATGGACAAGGAGCCCCCGATGAGCACATGGAACGACGCCCCGTACGAGGCGAGGCGGCGGTGACGGCGGCGGCGAACGCGGGTCGGCGGATCGCGGCCGGCCGCAGGAGCGGCTGCCGTAGCGGAGGCCACGGATCGTGACCGCAGGCGGAGCCGCGTGGGAGCAGCACAGCGTGGTGCGGGTGGTGCCCCCGGTCAAGCCGCGCAAGCTGGCGAAGGTCCCCTTCGTCGAGCTGGCCGACGGGCGATTGCAGGGGGTCGTGTCGAGCGGTTCGGACATCTCCCGGGTGTACGTCTCGTCGATCACCGCCGGCACCCACGGCCTGAACTGCAGTACCAACAACAACCGGCCGTGCGGCGGGCTGCGCGGCGCGGCCTGCAAGCACCTCCAGGCGCTGGTCGACGAGGCCGTGCTGCAGTACGGGCTCGACCGCGTCGCCCGCTACCTGCGGGTCGAGGTCGCCGACGGTGACGACCTGATGAGCTGTCTGAGGGGTTCACGTGAAACAGCGCCGGCGGCGGTGGTGTTCAGCCGCTTCCTGC
This sequence comes from Actinomadura alba, assembly GCF_014323705.1. Classification (GTDB taxonomy): domain Bacteria; phylum Actinomycetota; class Actinomycetes; order Streptosporangiales; family Streptosporangiaceae; genus Actinomadura_C; species Actinomadura_C alba. The sequence continues at coordinate 173,577 of NZ_JABVEC010000007.1, read as the reverse complement.
GCCATCTGGCCTATCTGGAGCTGCCCGGCACCACGGCGCCCATCCCCGAGTTGCACTGGTTCCCGGCCATGGGGGAGGTCCGCTGATGCTCGGTGTGCAGGTCGCCGAACTGCTGGTCGAGTCACCGCCGGGAGTCGACGAAGCACTCGACCTGGTGACGGGGTTCGACGACGCCCTCGAAGGCGGCTTCGGCCGGCTGGGTGAGCAGCGCGCGGCGGCGCTGGCCGCCTTTGCCGCCGCCATGGGCGCCACGCCGCTCGGACCGGCTCTGGCCGAGGCGGCCGAGAAGGTCGCCGCCGGTTCGACCGCGGGCGAGCATCTATCGGCACTGGCGGGCGGGCGCGCCGCGCTGCTCGGCTCGGTGCACGACGCCGAGCTCGGACGGCTCGACACCGCGCTCGGACGTACGAGGGACTCATGGCAGGAGCCGACGCCCACCACCGAAGCCGAGGCGGATCGAGCGACCAATCTGCTCGCCGGATGCCGGTCCTGGCTGCACGAACTGGCCATCACCGGATGGCGGGGCGTCGACCACGACCTGGTCTCGGCCGCCGACCAGACGCTCGAGGCCCTGCTGGCCGAGCCCACCCTGCGGCGGCTCGCCGTGCTGCTCGACGGTCTGGTGGCCGAGCTGCGGGCGTCGTGCCCCGTCGCGACGATGGAACGGCTGCCCGTCCGGCGCTGGGCCGACCTGTGGACCCGCGCCATGCTGCTCGCACAGCCGGCCGACGACCGGTCCGGCGGCGGCGAGACGGTGTCGGGACGGCTGCTGATCCTCGGCGTCGAGGTGCACGAGCACGGCACCGCCGTGCAGATGCAGGTCCATGGCGTGCTGGAGCCCGCGGGCGGGGGAGATGCCCGCCTGGTGCGTACGAGCGTCGCCGCGGCGAAGGTCGACACGATCGTCGGCCCGGCGGTGTGGCGGCTGCTGAACGACCATCCCGTACTGCTGAAGGCGCTGGCCGAGCACCGGAGCCTGGAGGTCACCGACGTGCCCCTGCTCGGCAGCGGCGACCTGGTGTGGCATGACGACCAGGCCGACGCGGGCGATCCCGCCGACCCCTTCGCCACCGCCCGGATCCGGCTCGCCGGCGCGCTCGCCCCGGCCGTACCGCCCCTCGACCGCCATCCGGTGCGCATCTGCGAACCGGTGCTGGTGGAGGGCTACACCACCGACGGCGGCACGTTCGATCTCGACGGCGACACCCTCGCCGTCGACACCGGCCGGCTGCCGGCCTGCGGGCCGCTCACCCCTGAGCTGGTGGCCGCCTCGACGGCCTGCATCGGCCTGATTCGCTGGGACGCGGGCCGGTGGACGCTGCAGCCCCTCGCCGTACAGGCGACGGTCAAGCGCACGGCGGTCGAGGCGCACAACGGCGACTGGGCGCAGGGCGTCACGGACCCCAAGGCGGTAAAGGCGGAGGCCCGGACCGGCGACGCGGTCGCCGTGCTGCGCGAGCGCGCGGGACGGTTGCTGAGGAAGTGAGAGAGACCGGCGAGATGAGCGACTCACCCGAGTCCGGCGACTCGAACGAGAACCGGCGCCAGGTGCTCTACTGGCGGATGCTGGCGCGGATGTTCGACGGTGACGAGCAGCCCACGCTGGAGGCGTCGAGCGTGGCCATCGTCGACGACCTCGGGCTGCCCGCGGCGCTGCTCGACCCCTCGGTGTCGGTCGACAACCTCGTGCAGCGCTTCCCCGACCTCGGCGACGAGTTCCGCGGCCTGACGACGCCGGGGGAGGCCGAGTACGACGATGAGGACGATCCGGAGCAGCGGGTGCGGCGGGCGGCGCTGGTTTCCAAGCTGCTGCTCAACGTGTTCGCGACCGGCACCGGAAGCGTGACCGCCACGCAGTTGGCCGGCTGGCAGCAGGACGCGGGCTGGCTGAAGCAGGCGCTCGGTGACGAGGGCGGGCTGGGCGGCACACTGGCCGAGCTGGAGGGCGACCTGGTCAGCCGCATGCAGCTGCGCGAGGTGCTGGCCGACCCGGTGCTGGCCCGGCAGCTGACACCCAGCATGTCGCTCATCGAGCAGTTGCTGCGCGACAAGTCCAACCTGTCCGGCGTCGCGCTCGCCAACGCCAAGTCACTGATCCGCAGGTACGTCGACGAGATCGCCGAGGTGCTGCGCACCCAGGTGCAGCAGACGAGCACCGGCACCATCGACCGGTCGGTGCCGCCCAAACGGGTGTTCCGCAACCTCGACCTCGAACGCACGATCTGGAAGAACCTCACCAACTGGAGCCCCGAGGACGAGCGGCTGTACGTCGACCGGCTGTTCTACCGGCACACCGCCAAGCGCACCACGCCGGCCCGCCTCATCGTGGTCGTCGACCAGTCCGGATCGATGGTCGACTCGATGGTGAACTGCACGATCCTGGCGTCGATCTTCGCCGGACTGCCCAAGGTCGACGTCCACCTGATCGCCTACGACACCCGCGCGATCGACCTGACCCCCTGGGTGCAGGATCCGTTCGAGGTACTGCTGCGGACCAACCTCGGCGGCGGCAACGACGGCCCGGTCGCCATGGCCATGGCCCGGCCGAAGATCACCGATCCGCGCAACACCGTGATGGTGTGGATCTCCGACTTCTACGAGTTCGACCGGTCCCGGCCGCTGTTCGACGGCATCAAGGCGGTGCACGGCTCCGGGGTGAAGTTCATCCCGGTCGGCTCGGTGAACAGCTCCGGGCACCAGAGCGTCGAGCCGTGGTTCCGGCAGCAGTTCAAGAACCTGGGCACCCCCGTGATCTCTGGCCACATCGACAAGCTCGTGTTCGAGCTCAAGAACTTCCTCACCTAGGAACTCAGGAGACAGGCAATGACCGACGAGATGTTGCGCGCCCCGGCCGAGGTCAAGTACGCCGAGGAGCTCGACTGGCTGGAGTCCGTGGACGACGGGCCCAAGCCGTTCTCCTGGCGGCTCAGCCCGCGCATGGTGCGGCTGTTCGTCCTCGGCTCGGAGCGCTCCGACGGGCTCGACCGTGAGATTCCGCAGAAGTGGTTCGGCGACCGCAGTTTCGTCGAGCGCAGCATCGTGACACTCGCGTCCGACCGCGGACTGCTGCTCCTCGGCGACCCGGGCACCGGCAAGAGCTGGCTCGCCGAGCTGATCTCGGCCGCGATCTGCCGCAACTCGACCCTGGTCGTCCAGGGAACGGCGGGCACGACGGAAGACCACATCAAGTACTCGTGGAACGTCTCCATGGTGATCGCCAAGGGGCAGTCGCGGGAATCGATGATCCCTTCGCCGATCATGACGGCGATGGAGCAGGGCGTGATCGGCCGCTTCGAGGAGCTCACCAGGTCGACGAGCGACGTGCAGGACGCGCTGATCTCCATCCTGTCCGAGAAGTACGTGTCCATCCCCGAGCTCGACCACGACAACACCGTCTTCGCCCAGCCCGGATTCTCGATCATCGCCACGGCCAACAGCCGGGACCGCGGCGTGAACGACCTCTCCTCGGCCCTGAAACGGCGGTTCAACTTCGTCCGCATCCCGGTGGTGACGAACAAGCGCAGCGAGGCCGAGATCGTCCGGTTCCGCACCACCGAACTGCTGCGCCGCCACCAGATCGAGCTGGATGTGCCGCCGACGCTGCTCGACATCCTGCTGCAGAGCTTCGCCGACCTGCGGGCCGCGGCGAACTCCGCCGCCGGCGACGACGAGAAGCTCGAGTCCGCGCTGTCGACCGCCGAGCAGATCGGCGTGCTCGAGGACGCCATCCTGCACAGCCAGTTCTTCGGCGACCGCACGCTGCGGGCGGGCACGCTCGCCGGGTCGCTGGTGGGCTCGCTGGCCCGTCGCAGCCCCGAGGACCTGGCCATCCTGAACAAGTTCTGGCACCGCGTCGTCGAGCCGCGCAGCAAGAAGGACGAGGGCGGGCCGTGGCAGGACTTCCTCGAAGGCGGCCGCGAGGCGATCGCCACCCTGTCTTGACGTCCTCCCCCGCCCGAGGGCAGGGGATTCCAACTCGCCCCTACACAGAGGAGGAAACGAGTTGAGGTTCGCGGTTCCCAGGCCCGCCCGGCGGCCGGCCTCCCCGCGCAGACACCGTCCGCCCGACGGCGATGTTTTTGGCCGCGTTCACGTCCGCGTGATCAGTGTGCCCGCAGGCGCGACAGTGAAAAACCGCTTGGCTCTCACGGCTGCTCGCTGCCCGATACCCGCAAGCGTTACAGATCTGGGATGTGTACGCGGGATCGACTCTCTCCACCCGCCCAGGGGCTTTTTCCTCCAGACGGGCTACCAATCGCCCCCACCCGGCCGCGTGAATGGACCGGTTCAACCCGGCCTTTGCTCGCACATTCTTCCCGGGCGCCTGGACGGTGCCGCGTGCAGAACGGATCATGTTTCGGATCTTCAGGTCCTCCACGCGGAGTATGTCGAAGCGGCGGGCCAGATCGGTGGAGGTCTTCTCCACCCAGTCCTTACGCCGATCCACCTCCCTGGCCTTCAGGCGGCCGATCGTGGTCTTGAGGCGCTGCCGTCGGTTCGACCCCGGCTTCGCGCGAGCGAGCCTCCGCTGCAGCCGCAGCAGACGTTTAGCCTCACTGTCACGCAGGCCAAGCACGGACAGCAGCTCGCCGGTCGACAGCGCGGCCGACACAACCACGCCACGATCCACACCGATCACCTGACCCGTCCCTGGACCGTCGACCGGTGGAGGGATGGCGGCGAACGCAACATGCCAGCGACCGGCTCGATCCCGGACGACCCTAAACGACTTGACCGAATCGGTAACGGCGCGGGACCAGCGGAACCGGACCCAGCCGACTTTCGGAACCCACACCTCACCGACTTTGCGGGACAGGCGGCGTACATCCCAGTGGCTACCGCGACGGCCGACGATCCGGAATCCTTCATGTCGGCCTGCCTTACGCCAGGTCGGCCTGCGGTGAGTCCCGGCGAAGAAATTGCTCATTGCCTGCGCGAAGTCCCGCAGCGCCTGCTGCTGCACCGTCTGCGACCCGCACGCCAGCCACCCAAACGCTTTACGAGCTTCGGTCAACTGACGGGACTGCTCCGCATAGCCCGGTGCGCTTGTGCGTCCCGGACGCCAGTGGGCATGTTGCTCAACCGCAAGATTCCAGACAAACCGGGCGTGTGCGCAATGCTCCAGCAACGCCCGTTCTTGAGCGAGCGTGGGCTGAAGACGAAACCTCATACGAACACGCTATCGAGCACCGCCAACAAACAAGGGAGGGAACGGCGTCTCATCCCCGGCTTTATGACCGAGGCCTGCACGCCACGCAACCAATGAGTCCTTTCGGAGCGCTCCGGGAGCAGTTGCTCGACGCCGCCGACGCCTTCGCCGACGGGCCCGGTGGCGTGCACGGAATCCTGGCGGGCATCGTCGACGACGTCGACCGGGCACTGCGCGAGCAACTCGAGATCTTCCCGGTGTGCCACCACTCGCCCGCCTCGGCGCTGGCCATGGTGCGGCGCCTGCGCGAGAAGCAGCCCAAGGTCATCTACCTGGAGCTGTGCGAGGACCTGCGGCCACTGCTCGACGAGCTGCGCAACTGCCGGCTGCCCGTGGCGCTGCAGGCGTTCGCGACCGACGTCGACGGCTTTCCGGAGGACTGGGTGCCGCTCAGCGTCGTCGCTCCGATCACCGAGGCGTCGGCGGAGTACCAGGCGATCGCGTACGCCCTCGACACCCCGGGCGTCGAAATCGTCCTGGTGGACCGCTCGACCGACCACGTCTTCCAGTGGCAACCGCGCGAGCCCGCCGAGGCCACGGAGGCCGAGCCCGAGGCGGCCTCCGATGAGGACGCGGCCCTGCACGGCGACGCCGTCGGCATCGAGATCGGCGACCTGCGGCCCCGCTTCGCCGAACTCGAAGCGCACCTGCTGCACCACGGCAAGGTCAGGCACTGGTCGGAGTGGTGGGACCAGTACGTCGAGCAGCCCCTGGTCGGCGCCGACCACGACACCTACCGGCAGGTCATGGTCCTCATCGGCAGCCTGTTCCGGCGGCTGGCCCCGCACGACGGCGACGGCGACCATCGCCGCGACGAGGACCGCGAGCGCTACATGTGGACCCGGATGCGCGAACACCTCGCCGCCTCCGGTACCGACCCCTCCGACTGCCTGTACGTGTGCGGCGCCTTCCACGCGGCCAGCCGGGTCGAGCAGTTCGGCCTGGCGGCCGACGCCGAGCCGTACGACATCAGCCCTCGTACGGCCACGCGCTGGCACTACGGGCTCATCCCGTCCAGTCACTCCTCCATCGAGGCCCAGTTCGGGCTGGCCCCCGGGTCGGTGTCGATCGCCGCGGCGACCTGGACCAAGGCGGTCGCCCGCAGCCGAGCCAAGCCGTTCGTGCTCGAAGGCCAGAAGGGCGCGCGCAAGCACTCCAAGCGCCTGCCCGGCGCGGCGCCGGCTCCACGAGAACCGGTCACCGACCGGCTGTCGGGCTTCCTGTCCAAGCCGCCCGTCCTCGACGACCTCGACGAGGCCGAGCTGCTCGGCTGGTGCGTCGACATCGTCCGGCTGGCCCGCCGCAACGGCTACCTGGCCAGCACGGCCGACGCCATCGCGGTGTTCGAGACCTCCATCCTGCTCGCCGGCCTGCGCGGCCGTGGCCGGCCCACCCCGTACGACTTCCAGGACGCCGCGATCACCTGCATCGAGAAGGACGCCGTGCCGGGCCGGCGCGACGTGCGCCGCCTGTGCGAGATCCTGCTCGGCGGCGACCGGATCGGCCAGGTCGGCTACGAGGCGCTTCCGCCGCTGGCCCGTGACGTGCTCGACCGGCTGACGCCGCTCGGGCTCGACCTGGAGAAGCGCGCCGTCCAGCGGGCCCTGCTCGACCTGAACGCCGATCCGGAGCTGGTGCCGTGCTCCGACCTGCTGTGGATCCTGCGCCGCCTGCTGCCCGGCAACGCCGTACGTCCCATCATGGGCACCCGCGCGCTGGGCGAACGGCCGATCCAGGAGAGCTGGGATCTGGCGATCGGCCACCACCAGCGATCGCTCGTCGAGCTCGGCCACGAGGGCGTCACCGTCGAGCAGGTACTGGAACGGCGGCTGCGCCGTACCGTGTGGGGGTCGCAGGCCACGGCCGCCATCGCGCTGGAGGCCGTCGAGGACTCCATCCTCTACCTGGGCGGCCGGCGGTTCACCGACGAGCTCGGGGCACGGGCGGTGGAGCTACTGGCCGCCGAGCGCACCGTCGACGGCGCGCCCGAGGTGCTGCGCCGGATCCGCCGGCTGCTCAGCCACTACCGCGCCACGGAGCCGGAGCTGCCGAAGTGGTGCGGGGCGTTCGTCACCGAGGGCTACTCGCACTACTGCACGCTGCTGCCGACCGCCTTCGTGGACGAGGACTCCGGTGTCCGGCAGGTCGCCGCGATGCTCGGATTCCTCTTCGGCATGGAGAGCCTCGCGCTGTCCCTCGGCTGCGACCACGCCCAGCTCGAACTGGCCGTACGGCAGTCGCATCCCGAGTCGCCCGCCAAGGTGGCGCTCCTGTGGGCCGCCCAGACCCAGCTCGGCATGCTGCCGATCGCCGAGCTGCGGTCGAAATGCGACGAGTTGCTGGCCAACCCGCTCGTCGTCCCGGCGTTCCCGCAGTACATGAGCGGGTTCGTCCAGGCGCTCGAACCGGCGCCGACGCTGGCGCCGCTCGTGGTCGAGGTGATGTCGAAGGCGTTCGGGCGGCTGCCCGACGCCGTCCTGCTCCCCTGGCTGCCGAAGCTGATCACGACGCTGCGCGACCACGCGAACGAGATGGTGCCCGTGCTCATCCGTGAGGCGGGCCGTACGTTCCCGGCCGGCCTGGCCGCCGTCGACACGTGGACACCGCCCTGGAAGGCCCAGCCGGTGCGGCCGGAAACCTCGCGACCGGCGCTCGCACCGGCCGGGCCGGTGGCGGATCTGCTGGCCGCCCACCCGCGATCGTGCGACGCCGTGGCCGCTCTGCTCGGATACGAGATCGAGTGGCGGCCGGTCGGTCACGTCACCGGCGGACCCGATCACCACGAGGTCGGCGAACTGCTGGCCCGGCACGCCGAGACGGCCGACGCCGTCGCCGGGCTGCTCGCCCGCGGGCCTGCCCGGACGTGAGGCGGCGACGGTTCAGCCGAGGAGCTTGTCGCAGGTGATCGGGAGGTCGCGGATCCGCTTGCCGGTGGCGTTGTAGATCGCGTTGGCGACGGCGGCCGCCGCTCCGATCGTGCCGAGTTCACCGAGGCCCCGCGCGCCGATGGAGCTGATCTTGGTGTCGGGGTGGTCGAGGAAGTGCACGTCCATTGCGGGGACGTCGGCGTTGACGGGCAGCAGGTAGTCGGCGAGGTTGGCGTTGGCCATGCGGCCGGTCGCGGGCTCGAACGTCGTGTCTTCGAGCAGGGCCTGCCCGAGGCCGAAGATGACACCTCCGGTGATCTGGCTCGCGGCGGTCTTGGCGTTGATGATGGTGCCCGCGTCGACGACGGTCGTAAACCGGGACACGCGCGGTTCGCGGGTCCATCTGTTGACCCTGACCTCGCAGAAGTGCGCGGCGAACGAGGCGAACGCGTACTGCTGCTGCTCCGGTCCGGGCGCGGTGACCTCGGTGACGCCCTCATGAGGTGTACGGGTGAGAGTCAGCAGCCTGCCGAAGGGCACTGTGAGGTTGCGGGCGCGCAGGACACCGCCTTCGTACCGCACCTCACCGGGGTCCATGCCGTGGAAAGGGGACCGCTGCTCCTCTGTCGCATGCCGGATCAGTGCCCGTTGGGCGGCCCGCGCCGCGTCCTGCACCGCCGGGGCGTTGTTGAAGGTCGAGCCGGACCCGACCGCGCCGTAGCCGGAGTAGGGGCCGGGAACGACGGGGAGGGTGGAGTCGCCGACGGCGACCCGGATCCGTTCGACCGGTAGCCCGAGACCATCGGCGGCGACGGCGGCCAGCACCGTGCGCATTCCGGTGCCGAGATCGGCGGTGGCGGCGGCCACGGACGCGGTGCCGTTGGCGTGGAACCGCACCCGCATCGCGGTGGGGCCTGCCCCGGAGGCGGCCTGGAGAACTCCCATCGACATGCCCATCCCGACGAGCCACTCGCCGTCACGGACCGCGCCGGGGTTCGCCTTGCGCCGGGACCAGCCGAATCGGGCCGCTCCGACTCGATAGCACTCGTCGAGATGCTTGCTCGAGAACGGTTTGCCGTTCTCGAGCGAAACGCTGAGGTCGTTCCTTCTCCGCAGGTCGATCGGGTCCATGCCGAGCCGGTACGCCAGCTCGTCCATGGCGGACTCCAGCGCGAACGATCCCGGTTCGTCGGCCGGAGCCCGCATGATCGTCGCGGTCGGGATGTCGAGCGGAACGGCCCGGTGACTCACGTGGATGTTGAGGGACTGGTAGAACTTCAGCGTCACCCGGCCGGGGAGCTCCAGGCCGGTTCCCGAGTTCGACCGGCTCGAGACGGCCTCGTGCTTGACGGCCGTCAAGGCGCCGTCCCGGCCGGCTCCGAGGACGACCTTCTGCGACACCGCCGGGCGGTGCCCGGTCACCGTGTAGAGCTGCTCACGGGTGACCACGAGCTTCACCGGGCGCTTGCACGCCCGCGCCGCGGCGGCGGCCAGCATCGTGGGCGCCCAGGTCGTCGCCTTGCCGCCGAAGCCGCCGCCGACATGCGGGTTGACCACGTGAACATCGGTCTCGTCCACACCCAACGCGGTCGCCATCTCCAAGGCGTGGGCGGCCGGCCCCTGTGTGCCGCTGTAGAGCGTCAGCTTGCCGCGTTGCCAGACGGCGACGGCGGCGTGGGGTTCCATGGCATTGGGGTGCTTGGGCGGCTGGCTGTATGTGCCGCCCGCCGTGACCGGGCTGTTCTCGATCGCCTCGTCGATGGACCGCACCCCGTCGGCCAGGATGTCCACCGGCGGAAATTCCGGTACGGGCCGCGCGTCGGCGATGCCGTCCGCGAAGGAGGCGTCCGGCCGGCGTGCGTCGTAGCCGACGTCAATCAGTGTCGCCGCATGGCGGGCCTGCTCGAACGTCCGGGCGATGACCAGGCCGATGATCTGGCCGTGGTAGCGCACCTCGCGGTCCTGGAGCGGCAGGCGGTTCTCGCCGAGTACGGGGGCCAGCCCCGGCAGCGGGCCGTGCAGCGCCGGCCTGTCGAAGGGCGTGAAGACCGCGATCGTGCCCGGTGCCCGGCGGGCGGCGGCGACGTCCATCGAGCGGATCGTTCCCGCGCCGATCGTGCTGAGCACCAGATGGCCGTACGCGAGGTCGGTGAAGTCGTGGTCGGCCGCGTAACGGGCGGCGCCGGTCACCTTCACCGGGCCGTCGACCCGGCTGATCGAGCGGTGGGGCTGCTGGCGGGTCATGGCCGGCGTGCTCCTCACGAGTGTTGATGTAAGTGCATTTTACAATGTGAAAATCTTTATCATGAGATCGCGCTCTGTCAATAGACGGCAGGTCGGAACAGGCGGCAGAGCGCGCTTGACAGGACGTCCCCAGCGCATCAATGCTGTGGGCGTCCAGATGTAAAAAGCTTTTACATACTCTCAGGGAGCCCGAACATGCGTGCCGTCGCCACCTGGTGCGTCCGACATCGACTTCTCGTCGTGGCCGGATGGCTGGTCACCCTCGCACTCTGCACCGGGGCCGCACGCGCCGCGGGCAGCGACTACGTCAGCTCGTTCACCCTCCCGGGCACCGACTCGGCCCGTGCCGGCGAGCTGCTCGAGACCGCGGCGTCCAACGCGTCCGGCGACACCGAGCAGATCGTGGTGGAGAGCCGGGCGGCGGGCCAGATCACCGACCCCGCCGCGAGGGCCCGCGTCGAGGCGTTGCTCGCCAGGGTCGCCGAGCTCCCGCGGGTGACCCGGGTCGTCTCTCCGTACGCACCGGAAGGCGCAGCGCAGATCAGCCGGGATCGGCGCGTCGCGTTCGCCACCGTCACCTTCGACGGCGGCGCCGAGGAACTTCCCGCCACGCTGGGCAAGCGGTTCGTCGAAACCGTCAAGTCCGGCGCCGGCCCCGAGCTGAAGACCGCGGTGACGGGGCAGCTCGCCGAGGCGGCCGGCCGTCCGGCGCCCGTCGGAGCGGCGTTCGGCATACTCGCGGCCGCGCTGGTGCTGCTGCTCGTCTTCGGCTCGGTCACGGCCATGCTGCTGCCCGTCATCTCGGCGGTCGCCTCGCTCGGAACCGCCATGGCGCTCGTCGAGCTGCTCACCCACGTGATGAACATCGCCGACAACTCGGCCGAGCTCATCCTGCTCGTCGGGCTCGGCGTCGGCATCGACTACGCGCTGTTCATCGTCACGCGCCACCGGCAGGGACTCGCCGCGGGACGCGACGTCGAATCGTCGATCGTGGACGCCGTGCGGACGTCCGGACGCGCCGTCCTGTTCGCCGGATGCATCGTCTGCATCTCCATCCTGGGCATGTTCGCCCTGGGCGTCGACTTCTTCTACGGGATGGCCGTCGCCACGTCGATCGGCGTGGCACTGACCATGATCGCGGCACTCACGCTGCTGCCCGCGCTGCTCGGCCTGCTCGGCCCACGGGTGCTGTCGCGCCGCCAACGCGCCCGAGCCGCGGCGGCGTCCACCGAGGGGGCCGAGACCGGCTCGGGCTTCTGGGACCGCTGGTCAGGGTGGATCGCCCGCCGGCCGATCGTGCCGGCGGTCGTCGCGCTGGGCATGATCGTCGTCATCTCCCTGCCGCTGCTCTCGCTGCGGCTCGGCTCCTCCGACCAGGGGAACCATCCACCGCAGGCCACCACCCGGCAGGCGTACGACATGCTCTCCCGCGGCTTCGGCCCGGGTTTCAACGGCCCCTTCTACCTGACCGCCGCGGTGAACGGCCCGGATCAACGCGCGGCGCTGGACCAGGTGGCCGGCGCCGTCAGCCGCGAGGCGGGGGTCGCCCGGATCGCACCGCCGCAATTCATGCCCGCCGTCGGGGGCGGGGTCGCGCTGATCACCGTCTACCCCGCCACCGCACCCCAGGACGCCGCCACCACGGCGCTCCTAGACCGCCTGCGCGAAACCGTCATTCCGCGGGCGCACGACGGATCCGATCTACGCGTCCACGTCGGCGGCACCACGGCCGTGTTCGCCGACTTCGCCGACGTGCTCTCGGCCAAGCTGCCGCTGTTCCTCGGGGCCATCGTGGGCCTGTCGTTCCTGGTGCTCCTCGTCGTCTTCCGCAGCCTGGTCGTGCCCCTCACCGCCGCCGTGATGAACCTGCTCTCCATCGGTGCCGCGTTCGGCGTGCTCGTCGCCGTCTTCCAGTGGGGCCGGCTGGCGGAGGTCATCGGTGTGACCCGCGCCGGGCCGATCGAGTCGTACATGCCGGCCATGATGTTCGCCATCGTCTTCGGCCTGTCGATGGACTACCAGGTGTTCCTGCTCACCCGCGTCCACGAGGAGTGGGTCCGTACCGGCGACAACAGGATCGCGGTCCGCCGGGGGATCGCCGCCACCGGGCGTACCATCACCGCCGCCGCCCTGATCATGATCTTGGTGTTCGCGGCGTTCATGCTGGGCGACGACCGCATCATCAAGGAGTTCGGCCTCGGCCTGGCCGTGGCGGTCTTCATCGACGCCGTCGTCATCCGCAGCGCCCTCGTCCCCGCGGTGATGCAGCTGCTCGGACGGGCCAACTGGTGGCTGCCCGGGTGGCTGAGCCGCGTCCTTCCCCGGATCACCCTCGAAGAGGAGGTCGACGCGTCCCAGGCCACGCCGCCCTCCCGCACGCTGTCGGCGAGCGAGATCAGGTGAGCCGCCGGGCGACCGTGAGCACCGCCTGGGAGGCGGCGGCGTCGTACCACTACGACTACTGTCATGGCCGTGCCCAAGACTTCTGACCGAGGCCGCTACCACCACGGCGACCTCAAAGAGGCCGTGCTCGACACCGCCGTCGAGGTGATCGCCGAGCACGGCCTGTCCGGCTTCTCGCTGGCCGAGGCGAGCCGGCGGCTGGGCGTGACCGTCGCCGCGCCCTACCGCCACTTCGCCGACCGCGACGAGGTCCTGGTGGCACTCGCCCTGCGCGCGGTCGATCGACTGTCCGCCGCCCTCGAAGCCGAGACCGGCGAGGCGGGCGAGCCGGCCGGGGCCGGCAAGACGTCTGCCGAACGGCTCGCCGACTGTGCCCGAGGCTACGTACGTTTCGCCGCCGCCAACCGGTCCCTCTACCTGGTGCTGCTGAACTCCACCCTGGACAAATCCCGATACGCCGAACTGCAGGCCGCGGGCCGCCGAATCGGCGGCGTCTTCCTCGAACCGGCCCTCGAACTCTGCGACAAGGACCCGGCGGCGGCCCAGCGACTGGTCATCGCCGTGATCGCCACCACGCAGGGTTATGCGGCGATGGTTCTGGACGGGACCTTCGGACAGGGCTCGGACGCCGTCGACGCCGCCACCACCCAGGCGGCCGACGCCATCTTCGCTCTCGTACGGGGCCGCGCCGCTCTCGGCCGGCCATGAGCCGCGCGGCGATCTCCCGCTCTCAGAACCCATCGGCACCGCCCTTCCGCCGGTTCCGGTGGTCGGCGACGTGCGTACGGTTCGCGCAGCGCGCGGAGCAGAAGCGCCTGCGGCCGTTGCGCGAGGTGTCGATGTACACGACGTCGCAATGTGATCGGGCGCAGAGACCGATCCGGTGGGTGTCTTCGCACAGCGCGTGAGCGAGGCCGGCCGCCGTAGAGGCCTTGATCCGGTCGACCAGTGGCGCATCGTCGTCGGCATAGTGAAAGTGCGGCGCTCGACCGTCGTGCTGGGAGATGCGGGGCGGGGCGGCGACGGTCGCGAGTAGTTCGTTGACCAGCAGTACGCGGCGCTCAACGGCCGGCTCGGAGAAGACCTCGCGAAGGCGGCCGGCCCACCGGGTGAGCTCGCGCGCCTCGACCGGGTCGACCTCGCAGGACGGCCGGTAGTCATAGGCCCTGATGATGTTCTCGAAGCTCTCGGGACCCGCGTCGGGTCCGGCGTTCACGATGGCGACGGCGAGTTGGGCGGCCACCCCACCGTAAGGGTTGAACTGCACCGAACCATTACATCAGGCTTGTTCCATGACCACCGGCTCATTGTGCGCATCCTGCGGATTCGACCTCGCCGAGGTGCCCTTCACCTCGATCCGGCACAGCTCCGAGGGGCCGGTCGCTTACCTGCGATGCGTGTGCGGCCAGTGGGTGATCGCCCTTGCCGGACAGGTGATCGGCGTGGCCGGCGACTCGGACTTCTCCGAACGCGCGGTGCCGAACGCCGCCGAGCGGTGACGCGCCGCCCGCCGACGCCGGACCCGGCTGAACCACGACAAGTCCGCACGCCGCCTCGGCGTCTGCGGCGCCCGTGGTGTCCTCAGGACACGACCTGGGCGTTGAACGTGAGCGTGAACTTCCTTAACGCGTGCTCGAGTGGACGCGCAGGTAGGGCAGCAGCTTGCGGAGAGCCGTCGCCGCATGCCATGACGCGACCCGATGATGGCCGTCGTTCTTGTCCGAACCGGCGTTGTCGGAGATGCCGCGGATGACGGCCCAGCCCTGCGGCCGCCCGGACCCGGCCGACTGTTCGTGGCATGCCTGGCTGAGGCCGCCGGCTTCCATGTCGACAGCGAGGATCTTGTCGTTGAACCCCGCCAGGTACTCGAGGATCTCGGCATCGCGGTCGGCGATCACCGCATCGCCCGATCCGATGGGACCGTTCCTCATCCGCATGAGACGCGTGGTTCCACCGGGGTCCTCGACAGAGAACTCGGCGGAATCGTGGTCGGTGAAGAAGGAGTTCACGGCGTGGCCCACCTCGGCTGGCGACTCACGCTCCTCTCCCCGGTGCCGCGTACCACTGGGCGTCTCCTTACGGAGGTCGTAATAGACCACGCGGGTGGCCACGACGACGTCGCCGACCTGGACGTCGTGGTGAATGCCGCCGCCGATCCCGGTCAGCACGATCACCTTCGGGTCATAGTGCCGGCGCAGGTTGTCGTACGCCGCCATCGTCGAACGTTGCCCCTGCCCGAGGGCTCGGATCGCGGCCACCTTGATGGGCGTGCCGTCCGCGTCGACATCGCCTTCGTAGAAGTGGAGCCCCCCAACCTGCTTCTTCGCCAAGCCCAGGGCGAGAAGAACTGCCCGGGTTTCCACACTGAGGATCGTGATGACTCCCACGTCCCAAAGCTCGCCGCTCTCCTCACCGGCTTCGGGCCGGTGCTCAGTGCTTGGCGCCGTCAGGTTCAGCACCGGATTGTGGCCGACGGCCGACGAGTCGACGTTCGTAGTGCCGCCGTAGTTGAGGATGCCGCTGACGTTCGGGTGCTCATTCACCGCTGAGCTCCTTCAGTGGAGGTTCCGGGAGCAGTGCCGTGTGCGGCACCGTGATTGACCTGCGCGTTGGGCCCTACCGCGGAGTTGTTGATATCGACCCGCCCGCCCATATTGAGCACGCTCGCATTAATGATCGTCTCGGCGCGTTTACTGAAGGCCGAGGTGTCCACTCCTCTGGACCTGAGGAACTCCTCGGTGGCCTTGAGCAGGCGTAGTTCGACGATCTTCATCTGGTCAAAGATCGTCGGATGGTCGAACTCTGAGTCGTGCCAGGAAACCGACTTCTCTTCACGGACGCTCAGCCGGGTCCCGACCAGAGCCCGTCGATACGGAAACAACGATCGGCCTTTTCGTGCCCTCACCGCACCGGCGAGCATCAGAGGGGTCCCGCTCAGTCGCCACATCTGTGCGACCTCAGCGGGCAGGTCACGTACTGCGCGTAGGGCGGAATACAGGAGCGCGCGTGGCCCACCCCGCGCGAACGTGTCGTACAGCTGGTAGTCCATCGGCGTACGGGTCAGCGCGCATGCGGCGAAGTCGAGGCTCAGTGACCGACCTTTGACCGTCACCCGTAGGAATACGGTGGTCACGAGTTCTCCCGAGCTGGTGACGCTCACTTCCAGGAAATGATGGGCGACGCAATGCGGGTCGTTGATGATCCTCTTCAGATCCTTGAGACCGGCTTTGACCTGGGATTCATCTCGCCCAGCGGCCATATCGGTTTCGGCGACGTAGACGCGGTCGCACACCCCCGGCCCCGGCAACCTGATCGGGTCGGTGGTACGGCGGATCATCTTCATCGCGTTTCTGAGGTGATCAACAAGTTCGTGCGCCTTGAACGGCGACTCGGCGAATTCCCGCGGTGCGTCGTCGTCACCGTCGCCATCGCGAGATCGCCGCAACTGAACCACCAGAGGTGGGCGCCAGCGGTGGACGAGCCGGCCGCTTCCCACGAAGAAGCCTGACACGTCATCAAGGTCGGGCAGCCTCAGGGCTTCGTCCGACTCGCCCTTCGGCTCGGGCCTGCGGTACACGACGAGCGGATCGCATTGCTGTCGGGCGATGGACTCTCCCCGCCTGGTGAGCTTCGTGGACCTGAAGGTCGTGGCTTTGCTCAGGACGGACAGTTCCAGTTGCCGGACGATGCCCACGGCCGCGATGACGCCGGCCACCAACACCAGAAGAGACATCGCGACGATCGTTGTGTCACGCAACGGAACGTTCGCCGCACCCGCCGCGCTGACCGGTAAGACCAGCAGCAGTACGCAGCCCACCGCGCTGACCCGGAGCATCCGGGTCTGCGCCGGCAGTTGAAGGTCTTCACGGGACACGTCGTAGCGCCGCATCCATCGATCGATGAGCTTCTTCGTCCTGAGCCGCAACACCGTCGGAGCCGTCCGCAGCATCGTGAGGACCAGGTACCAGATGCCGATGGCGCTGAGCGCGGTCACCGTGGCTGGCGGGTGCGACGCGTAGCCGATGAGGAACACCGAGAGGACGCATACGTGCTGTGTGGTCTCGAGCGCCCATGCTCGCCATGCGTGCTGGAGCACCGCGACGAGGTCGAATCCATAGGAGGGCGCGACCGTACGGTGAGCGTCGTTATGGACCTGCCGGATCACCTTGTTCCGGAACCCGCGGTCCAGGTACATCCCCGTGCACAGATGTCGAGTGGCCTCACCGCTTCGGTCAGTCCAGGGCGGAGGTTCTTTGACTAAGGAGACACGGGGGTGGCTCATGTCGCTCCCATGGCATGGTTTAGGTAGGCGTGACCTTAATTCGTCCCACTAGTTAAAGTCAAGGAGACCTTTAGTAAGGTGAGACGTGATGATCGACAATGACGGCGACCCTGGCCAGGTCCGCCCTGCGGCAGTAACCGTGGACCTGGTGATCCTGACAGTCCGCCATGACGAGCTTCATGTACTGCTCGTCGAACGAGGCAAGGAACCTCACCTGGGTCGGCTGGCCCTGCCCGGCGGTCACGTCCGCGAGAACGAGACCCTGGACCAGGCCGCGCTGCGTGAGCTGGAGGAAGAGACCGGTGTCAACGGACACCTTCTGCACTTGGAACAGGTGCATACCTACGGCGACCCTGGACGAGACCCACGGGGCCGGGTGATCACAGTCGCCTATCTCGCGCTCGGCCCGGATCTGCCGGTTCCGGTGGCAGGGTCGGATGCACAGGGCGCGCGGTGGGCACCGGTCGAGTCGGTGCTCGATGGCCAGATGGAGCTGGCGTTCGACCACTCCACCATCTTGCGGGAGTCCCTCGAGAGGGCAAGATCGCAGCTTGAGTACACGACGGTAGCGGCGGCGTTCTGCCCGGAACCCTTCACCGTCAGCGACCTGCGCAAGGTATACGAGGTCGTCTGGGGCTTCCCTCTCGACCCGAGCAACTTCCGGCGCAAGGTCACTCGCGCGGAACGCTTTCTCGAACCCACCGGTGAGTTCAGAGCACCGCAGATCGGGCGACCCGCGGCCCTCTACCGCCGGGGGGAGGCACGGCTGCTCTTTCCTCCCCTACTGCGCTCAGGAGACGTCGCCGACGCCCAGTTCACGGCGACGACCCTCCGCTGAGCACCGAGAGCCGAGCTGCATCTGGAGGCGTTCCTGCCCGCCGACGAGGCCACCACCCGAGATCCTGCGCGCCCGCGCCGCCCCGGGCTGGTTGAAAGCCTTCGGGTGTCTCCCGGGGTCTGGTCGGGTCAGGCCGCGGTGCCGCTGAGATCGGTCGCCAGGCTTGGGTTGACGATGAAGATGTGGCAGCGGGCGTGCCGTGCCAGCTCGCGGGCGGCACTCGCGTCCATCAGCGCGGCAATGCCGCCGTGAGTCGGAGCACCGACCACGATGAGCCGCGCGCCGATCTGGTCGGCGTGCTCGGCCACCATTCGCCCGGCCGCGCCGTGGTCGACCGGTCCGAGCAGTACCTCCCCCACAGCGGGTACGTCGCTCGCGGCGAACCGCTCCAAGTGCTGCGACACGATGGCGCGGGCCTCGTGGCTTTCGCCCTCGACGGCCGCCTCGCCGGTCACCGCGCTCTCCCGTACGTGCACCAGGTGTACGGCGCTTCCGCTCAGCGAGGCGATCCTGACGGCCTCGGCGACCACCAGCGCGGCGGCCGGTGAGGCGTCGATGGCCGCCACGATCGGTGCCGCTCCCGCGTCGGCTGCGGCCCACCCGTCGGCCAGGGGAGCGGCGTCGCCTGCGGCGGACAGCTCGTCACCGCCGACGATCACGCGAATCCGCCGGGCCGGAGCGGCCACCGCGTCGTCCACCGGCTCCTCGGCCCCGGCCACCACCTCGCCCGCACCTGCGGCCGCCTGGACGCGCTCGGCATGGGCCAGGTGACCGTGGGCGGTGGACAGGATCACGATCCCGAGGACGAGCGTCGCCGCGCCGATGTAGAAGGGCACGTGCACGTTGGTGTGCTCGACGAGCTTGCCCGCGGCGAAGGGCGCCAGGCCGCCGCCGATGAAGCGGACGAACCCGTACGCGGCCGAGGCGACCGAGCGCTCGACCGGCGAGACGGTCATCACGGCCTGCGTGGTGACGGTGTTGTTCACCCCGATGAAGACCCCCGCCACGATGACGGCCGTGATGAGCACGGGCGGGTGGGTCGTCCAGACGGCGATGACGAGCACCGTGACGGCGAACAGCGCCAGGTTGGCGTACAGCGTGCGGGCGATGCCGAAGCGGCGCTGCAACCAGGGGGCGCCGAAGACGGCGAACACCGCGACGAGAACGCCCCAGCCGGTGAAGACGAACCCGAGCGGGACGGCGCCGAGGCCCATCGGGAAGGGCGCGTAACCGAGGACGGTGAAGAACGCCCAGTTGTAGCAGAGCGCGGTCAGCGACATCGTCAGCAGACCGCGGTGGCGCAGGGCACGCAGTGGCTCCGTCAGGCCGGTCCTGCGTTCCGGTAGCGGCATCGGCCGTACCAGTACGGCGGTAGCGATCATGGCGATCGCCATCAGCGCCGCGACCCCGAAGAACGGCCCCCGCCAGCTGATGTCGCCGAGCAGGCCACCGAGCAGCGGACCGAACGCGATGCCCAGCCCGAGCGCGGTCTCGTACAGAATGATCGCGCCCACGAAGCCGCCGCTGGCCGAAGCGATGATCACGGCGAGAGAGGTGGCGATGAACAGCGCATTGCCGACCCCCCATCCGGCGCGGAAGCCGACGATCCCGCCGATGCCGGAGGAGGCGCCGGCGAGCGCGCTGAAGACGACGATCAGCGCCAGGCCCGTGAGCAGAGTGCGCTTGGCCCCGATGCGGCTGGAGACCCAGCCGGTGATCAGCATGGCGACCGCGGTCACCACCAGATAGCTGGTGAACAGCAGCGTGACCTGACTGGGCGTCGCGTTCAGCTCATCGGAGATCGCGGGGAGGATGGGGTCGACCAGCCCGATCCCCATGAACGAGACCACGCAGGCGAAGGCGACGGCGAACACCGCCTTCGGCTGCTTGAAGGGGCTCACGCTCGCACCGGCCACGTCACTCATCGGCACGCTCCATCTCGAGAACTCATGACGTCACGGCCCGGGCGGCCGCCGGTTCCTCGGGCAGCAGGCCGGCCAGGCTGTCGATGGCGGGAAGGGCCACGAAGAGGCCGGCGCGCTCGGCCTCGTCCAGGTGGGCCAGCGCCTCCGCGATGAGCACGGCCCGCACCCGCCTGCGCTGCGCCACGGCGGCACGCCCGGCGTCGGTGATGTGCACCTGTACGACCCGCCCGTCCTCCCGGTCACCCGCGCGTACGACGAGGCCCGCCTCCTGCAGGCGCGAGACGAGCTGCGTCATGGCGGGCTGGGTCACGCCGCCCTGTGTCGCGAGTTCGGTCAGCCTCAGGGGACCCGAGCGGTCCAAGGCCGACAACGTCAGCGCAGCGGTGAGCGAGAGGTCGCCGCGCGCGCTCATGCGCACGACGGCGCGGGTGAGCCGCTCGAGCGACGCCGCCACGACCTCACCGGTGGGGACGTCGCGCATGGTGGCCTCCGTCGAAGATCCTGGATCCATAAGGAGCTTATATTAACGCATTATGTACATGTCCGGTCGTCCAGGCAGTGGCTCTACCAGCCGGAGTGCACCGTGAAATCGGCCCCGAGCCGGCAAACCGAGCAACTCGGTTGATATGTCCGGGGTGGGCAACTTAGGTTGCTTGAGCCGGCCGATCGTCTGGAGAACGCTGGAACATCTGTTGCCGGGCCTCCAGGGCGCGATTGACGAAGGGCGTGTGGTGACGTGGTTCAGACCGACGAGACCGACCAGCGGAGCACCACGGCGAATGACGGCCCCGCCGTCGCGGTGCGGGATCTGCGCATGCGGTACGGCACGAAGGACGTGCTGCGGGGCGTCGAGTTCGAGATCCGGCCGAACGAGATCGTGTGCCTGCTCGGCCCGAACGGCGCCGGCAAGACCACCACGATCGAGATCCTCGAAGGCTTCCGTACGCGCTCGGCCGGAGAGGTCGAGGTACTCGGGGTCGACCCGGCCACCGGGGACGAAGACTGGCGCGCGCGTACCGGCGTCGTACTCCAGTCATGGCGCGACCACGCCAGGTGGACGCCGCGCATACTGCTGAGGCATCTCGGCCAGTACTACACGCCCTACTCCACCCCCGAACGCACACGTCCATACGATGTGGACGAGCTGATCAAGATGGTCGGCCTCGGCGAGCAGGCGGACCAGAAGGTCCTGACCCTGTCCGGTGGGCAACGCCGCCGCCTCGACGTCGCCATCGGCATCATCGGCCGACCGGAGCTGCTGTTCCTCGACGAGCCGACCGCCGGCTTCGACCCGCACGCCCGGCGGGAGTTCCACGAACTCGTCCAGCGGCTCTCCGAGCTGGAAGAAACGACGATCCTGCTCACGACGCACGACCTCGACGAAGCCGAGAAGCTCGCCGACCGCATCCTGATCCTCGCGGCGGGCCGGATCGTCGCCGACGGCACCGCCGACGAACTCGCCCGGCAGATCGCCGGCAAGGGTCAGGTGCGGTGGAGCCGGGGTGGTGAGCAGTTCGTCGACGCGCCGGCCGACGCCACCCGCTTCGTCCGCGAATTGTTCGCCGAGTACGGCGAGGAGATCGCCGACCTCGAGGTGCGCCGCGCCAGCCTGGAGGACACCTACATCACGCTGGTGCAGCAGCACGAGGGCGGCAATGCCGAAGAGGCGGCCGACACCATCGAAGCGCGCTCCAGCACCGAAACGCACTCGAACACCGACGAGGCCAGGGAGGGCGGGCGATGAACCGCACAGCGCACGCGGTCCGCATCGGCATCGCACGCGGCATGACGGAGTTCAAGCTCAGCCTCAAGAGCCCGCAGGACCAGAGCTTCTACCTGTTCACGGCCGTCGCCGCCATGATCTATCTCTTCTGGAACCGCAACGACAAGGTCGAGGGCACTTCGCTGCTCGCGCCGACAGTCGCGTTGCCGAGCATCCTCGGTCTAATGATCGCCTTCGGCACGGTCGTCGGCCCGGCGTACACACTCGCCATGGAGCGTGAGGACGGCACGGTGCTGCGCGCCAGGGCCGTGCCGCGCGGCATCCTCGGCTACGTCAGCGGCCAGGTCGTCTACCAGTCCATATCGATCGTCCCCATGTTCGCGGTGATCCTCGTACCGAGCTTCCTGCTCTTCGACGACCTGGCGCACCGGGGAGCGGCCGGCTGGCTCACGGTGCTGTGGGTCACCGTGCTCGGGCTGCTGGCGGTGCTGCCCATCGGCATCATCATCGGGTCACTGGCGCCCAACGCGCA
This sequence comes from Actinomadura alba, assembly GCF_014323705.1. GTDB lineage: Bacteria > Actinomycetota > Actinomycetes > Streptosporangiales > Streptosporangiaceae > Actinomadura_C > Actinomadura_C alba. The sequence continues at coordinate 151,554 of NZ_JABVEC010000007.1, read as the reverse complement.
GAAGGTCGGCACCTGGGGGATGCTTCCCGTCATGGTGCTCTCCGGGATCTCTGGGATCTTCTTCCCGCTCGACCAGTTGTGGGGCTGGGTCCAGGTGGTCGCGCAGATCTTCCCGATGTACTGGCTCGGGCTCGGGATGCGCTCGGCGTTCCTGCCCGATTCCGCGGCCGTGATCGAGATCAGCGAGTCATGGCGGACCTTGCCGACGGTCGGCGTACTGACCGCGTGGGCGGTCGTGGGCGCCGTCATCGCGCCCATCGTCCTCCGCCGCATGTCGCAGCGCGCGTCGGGCTCGGCGGTCGAGGCGGCGAAGGAGGCGGCTGCCCAGTGGGTCCGCTGATGGAGCGCGGCCCGGTGTGCGGACGGCCGAGGGTGTCGTCACCCTCCGCCTGACCTGCCCTCGGGGCCCGGTCGGCGTTTCCGCGGAAACGTCTCCGCGGAATGCTTCTGCGGAGACGTTCTGCCGGAGCTGACCACCCGCTCGGTCCGGCCCGGCCGCGCGAACCCGCCGCGACGGGTGCGACGCGCTCGTGCGGCGCGGTCGAACCGCCGGCGCGTACGCCACCGGCCGGCCGGACTCATCGAGCGTTCGGGCCGGGGCATCACCACACGGATCGGTGCGGTCAGCCGGCCGGGCGGGTGCGGGACGCGACCCTCTCGACACCGGCCTGCGTGTAGCCGACGTCGATGGTCCCGCCGGTCGGCGGGATGTCGGCACAGGTGAGCCGATTGATCTCCCTGGCGCCCACCCGGGTGATCAACTTGCCCTTCAGTCCCTGGCCAGGTCCAACCCGGTCGGCGTCCACCTTGAACTTGTACGTTCCGGTACGGACCTCGACCTGGCAGGTCACCTGCAGGCCGAGCAGACCCAGCGCCTTCACCACCTCGTCCTGGTCGACCTTCCGGGGCTCGATGGGCAACGACAGGACTCCCTGCACGCACAGCGAGCCCATACGAGCGTTCAGGGTGCCGTAGACGGCCGCCGGATTGCGGAGCTTGTACACGTCGACGCGCAAATCGAGAGCGTTGTAGGCACCCTTTCTCGCCAGCGCCGCGTTGTCTCCGGGCATGAACGGCAATTGCCTCCATACGCTCTTCCCGGACTTGGTCGCCTGCGTGTCCTGTACAAGCAGAGCCAGGAGATCGAGTAGCTCATCGTACCTGTCCGAGATGTTGTCTCCGCCGCCCCAGTCGGTTCGCCACTGGTCGATATCGCTCTTGTTCGCCTCCCTCTCCACGGGATCGTACGGTGTATTGCTCGACCACCAGATCGCGGAATATCCGCCCTGATAACCTTGCACGAGGTACCGCGTACCATCGTGGTGAACTTCCACGAGGAAATTATGCAGGCCGCCCAGATCGCAGTCGAGGATATAGATCTCATCCGGACCGGCCGGCTTCTCCTTCAGCTTGGTGACCGCCAAACCGACGGTGTCCTTGGTGAAATCGTTCCTTTCCGTGTGCGAGATCGTGGCGCCGTAGTTCTCCCGCAGCCGGCTCAGGATGTTCACGGTCGTCATGCCACAGTTGGCCCATAGCACCGAGAGCCGGCCCAGAACGTCCTTGTAGTCGGCACCGGTCAGCGCGCTTTCATGCCAGCCGGCCATGACGAGTTCTTCTTCGGGGAGCACGGGGCGGAAGACCGATACCGTGAGCAACCTACGAGCGGAATCGATGAATTCATCCCAGGTGCGGTACCGCTGGGCGCTCGTGTCCTTGCCATCGGAGACCAACCGATCAATAAAGCCGACCAGCGCTTCGGGGGCGACCTTCTCGACCTGCCTGATTCTCTCTTTGCCCACCTCAGGAAGGGTCGAGAGGGCCGAGGCCGAGTACTCCTCTACCACGATCATCATGAGCTCCCGTCTGGTCGCCACCTTGGGCAGGTGGGGCGATCACCGATCGTAAATGGCCGCACATTGGCTGTCCATGAGAAGACGATTCCCGCGCGAGCCGAATCCGCAATTTCATCGCGTCAGCAATTGGCAGGGTCGAGACGGCACGATGATCCGCGTCGACGACGCTTGTATCCGTTTCCGTCAACCGACGGTGCGGTGGGCGACCGTGCGCCGCCCTCTCGGCCCGGGGCGGCACGGTGTCGCGCGAGAAGACCCATCCCGCCCCGGCTCTGCCGGCACAGCCGGCAGAGGTCCCCATTGACGCAGATTCTCCATGATGAGACGGTATGTCTCATACAAGAGAGTGCTTGTCCGATGGCCGGCGGCGCTGCGCCCGCCATGACGAACGGGAGCCCATGGATCACTCAAGTGGACCGAATCCGCCCGATCCCGAGCCGCAGGACGCCACCGCCGACGGGATGTCCCGTCGCGGCTTCCTCGTGCGCTCGTCGGCCACGTCGGGCGCGGCCCTGCTGATCGGAGCTCAGGCGGCGAAGCCTGCGGCCGCCGAGGCGATGCCGAGCCGCACTGCGCCGCCCGGCCAGGCGGTGGTCGACGTGACCCTGCACGTCAACGGGCGGGCGGAACGCCTCCGCCTCGACGCGAGGGTCACCCTTCTGGACGCACTGCGCGAACGGCTGCATCTGACCGGGACGAAGAAGGGCTGCGACCGCGGCCAGTGCGGTGCCTGCACCGTCCACGTCGGCGGCCGGCGGGTGCTGTCCTGCCTCACGCTGGCCGCCGGCGTGAACGGTGAGCAGGTCACGACGATCGAAGGCCTGGCGGACGGCGACCGGCTCCATCCCATGCAGCAGGCGTTCATCGACTGCGACGCGTTCCAGTGCGGATTCTGCACCCCCGGTCAGATCATGTCGGCCACGGCCCTGATCCGGGAGGGGCACACCCGGTCGGACGAGGAGATCCGGGACTTCATGTCCGGGAACATCTGCCGCTGTGGCGCCTACCCGAACATCGTCGAGGCGGTCCGGGCCCGCCGGATCCCGAGATGAGGGGCCGGTAGATGCGACCCATCACCTTCACCGCGCTCTCGACCGTACGCGAGGCACTGGAGCGGCCGGCCGGCGGATCGGCGTATCTCGCGGGGGGCACCACGCTCATCGATCTGATGAAGCTCGAGGTCATGACGCCCTCCCACGTACTCGACATTCGCAGGCTGCCGCTACGCGGCATCCGCCGCCAGAGCGACACGCTCGTCATCGGCGCCATGGAGCACATGAGCGACGTCGCCGACCACGAACTCGTCACCGGCGCGTATCCGGTGCTCGCCGAAGCCCTGGTGCAGAGCGCCTCGCCGCAGATCCGGAACATGGCCACGATCGGCGGCAACCTGCTGCAGCGCACCCGCTGCGGTTACTTCCGCGACACGACCACACCCTGTAACAAGCGCGCACCCGGCAGCGGCTGTCCAGCGATCGACGGCGAGAACCGCATGCACGCGATCTTCGGTACGAGCGACGCGTGCGTCGCCACGCATCCGAGCGATCTCGCCGTGGCACTGGTGGCGCTGGAGGCCTCCGTACTTCTGCGGAGCCGGAGCGGCGAGCGGAGCGTACGCCTCGACGACTTCTATCGCCTGCCCGGAAGCACCCCGCACCAGGAGAATCAGCTGCTCCCGGGCGAGCTGGTCATGGGCGTGTCCGTCCCCGCGCTCTCCTGGGCGCGTCGCTCCACCTATGTGAAGGTCCGCGACCGGCGGTCGTACGAGTTCGCACTGACCTCGGCGGCCGTCGCCGTCGACGTGAAGCACGGCCTCATCGCCGACGCGCGGGTCGCCGTCGGCGGCGTGGGCACCAAGCCCTGGCGGCTCTCCGGCGTCGAGAGGGCCCTGAAGGGCAGGCCGATGCGGCAGGACACGTTCGAGTCGGCCGTCGCCCGCGCGGCAGACGGCGCCCGGCCGCTCTCGCACAACGGCTTCAAGCCGGCTCTCCTCCGGCGAACCATCGTCCGTGCTCTCGTGAAACTGGCAGGTTGACCATGGTCACATCTTCACCGGGCAGATCCGTCGACCGGGTCGACGGCGCCGCGAAGGTCACGGGTGCCGCCAAGTACGCCGCCGACAACCGGCTGCCCGGGATCGTCCACGGCCACCTCGTGACCAGCACGATCGCCCGCGGCACCATCCGCTCCATGGACGTCCGCGCAGCCCGCGCCGCGGCGGGCGTGATCGCCGTTTACACGCCCGCCGACCCGCTCAGGCTGCTCCCACCGCAGAACCCGATCATCCAGATCGCCGGGGAGGCGCGGCGTCCCCTGCAGGACCGTGAGGTGCGTTACCACGGTCAGATCATCGGCCTGGTCGTCGCCGAGACCTTCGAGCAGGCGCGCGACGCGGCCGCGCTGGTCAGGGTGACCTACCGTCCCCACGGCGATCCCCTCCGGGCCTCTTTCGCGGAGGCCGCCCGCGATGCCGTCATCCCGGATCCGCCCTGGAGCCAGCCGGTCTACTTCCGCGCCGACGGGGTCACCCCCATCGACCAGGCGCTGGCGAACAGTCAGGTCACCGTCTCGGCCACGTACGACCAACCGCCCAAACAGCACAACGCCATGGAGCCGCACTCGGCCGTCGCGATGTGGGAAGGCGGCCGGCTGACCGTCTACAGCGGCACCCAGGGTCCGGCACTGCACGCTCTGGAGATCGCCGAAGCCCTCGGCGTCGACAAGCGGAACGTCCACGTCATCAGCCCGTACGTGGGTGGCGGCTTCGGCGGCAAGGTCGTCACCTGGGCACCCACCCTGCTCGCGGCGGCCGCCGCACGTGCCCTCGGCCGGCCGGTCAAGGTCGTGACGACGCGTGAGCAGCTCTTCACCGTCACCGGGCATCGTACGGAATTCACCCAGCAGGTCACGCTCGGCGCGAGCAGGGACGGCAGGCTGAACGCGGTGAAACACGAGGGCGTCTCGAACATGCTGATCGAGAACCCGACCCGTGTCGTGGGCGAGCTCTACGACTCACCCAACCTGCACCTCGTCACGCGCATCGCGACGATGGACGTGCCGAAGACGACCATCATGCGGGCACCGGGTTATGAGGCGGGCTCCTTCGCCCTGGAGTGTGCCATGGACGAGATGGCGGGCGAGCTCGGCATGGATCCGGTCGAGCTGCGCACGAAGAACGATCTGACGACCAGTTACCCCCTGCCGGAGGCGTCCGAGCGACTGCCCTTCTCCAGCAGGCATCTGAAGGAGTGCTACCAGGTCGGGGCCAGGCGATTCGGATGGTCGCGCCGCCGCGCCGAGCCGCGTGCGGTCACCGACGGCGACCGGCTCGTCGGCATGGGCATGGCCAGTGGCGTCCTGCCCGCCTCGCAGTTCGTGGCGGCGGCCCGCGTACGGTTCCGAGCCAACGGCACAGTCAACGTGGCGAGCGCCAACGCCGATCTGGGCACCGGAGCGCTGACCGCCCTGGCCATCCTCGGAGCCGACAGCCTGGGCATTCCGGTCGACCGGGTCAAGCCGGCGCTCGGCACCTCCCTCCTGCCCGTCAACTGGGAAGGGGACGCCATGATGGGCGCGGCCGGGTCGGCGGGCACGACGACGCTCGCCTCGGCCGTGCACACCGCCGCACGCGACGCGATCAAGGCATTGATCGCACACGCGGTGGCGCACGAGGCCTCGCCCTTCCACGGCATGGACACCGAGGACGTGCACTACGAGAGGGGCGTCCTGACGGCGGGCGCCAAGAGCACGCCCTTCGGCCGATTGCTGACCACCACCCGGACCGGCGGTATCGAGGCGACCACGGTGGCCGAACTCAAGGAGGAGGCCGATCGCTACGCCTTCGCGTCCTACGCCGCCTACTTCTGCGAGGTCAGGGTCGATCGCTGGACCGGCGAGGCACGCCTGTCCCGCATGACCACCGTGGTCGACGCGGGAGCCATCGTCAACGCCAAGACCGCCCGTAGCCAGATCGTCGGCGGCATCATCATGAGCCTCGGCCAGGCGCTCCTCGAAGACGCGCGCCTGGAGGCGGACACCGGCAGGATCGCCAACGCCAACCTCGCCGACTACCTCCTGCCCGTCAACGCCGACGTCCCGCCCCTGGACGTGCACTTCCTCGACCATCCCGACACCAATTACAACCACGCCGGGGTCCGCGGTCTCGGTGAACTCAGCAGCGTCGGAGCCGCCGCGGCCATCGCCAACGCGGTCTACAACGCCACGGGGGTGCGAGTACGCCAGCTTCCCATCACACCCGACAAACTCATCTGAGCGCTTAGAGGAACACCATGCGTTGCAGAGGTACATACCATCAGTTATCACACCCCGTGCTGTACCCTCGCTGCTGATGACCAGGAGCGCAGCGCTACGCGACCGGGTGGCCGCCGGAATTCTCGACATCGCGGCCTCGGTCTTGGCCGAGCGCGGCGAGCAGGCGAACATGACCGAGATCGCCGAGGCGGCCGGCGTATCGCGGGCCACCCTGTACCGCTACTTCCCGAACCGCGAGGCGCTGCTGCGGGCGCTCCAGGAGACCGCGATCACAGACCTCACTGCACGCATCGCCGACGCCCGGCTCGACACGGTGCCGGTGGACGAGGCGATCGCCCGGTTGACCCGCGCGTTCATCACGGCGACCAGCAAATATCGGGCGCTGACCATGCTGAAGAAGACTCCGGAAGTGTCCGCGCAGGCCAACCGCCTGTTCGCCGATCCGTTGCACGACCTGTTCCGCCGGGGCGAGGCCGAGAACAGGTTCCGTACAGATCTGCCGATCGAGACCCTGATGGAGCTTTACATCAGTCTTCTGGAAGGCGCCGTCTCGCGGGTCATCCAGGGACGACTCGGCGTCGAGCAGACGAGCGCCGCCATCACGACCCTCTTTCTCAACGGCGTGCTGCGAGACCCCGCCCGCGGCTGAAGCACCGCCCACCTGGGTTTCCCGTCTTCTTCAACACGCCTCATGTTTGGACAAGGTGCCTCACATATGGGCAGCCTTGTCTTTGTCTGAGCAAGTCGCCATCCCGATTCGCTCAGCGGAATATCTCTCGTGGCCATGAATTTCCGCGAGCTCGGCCGGTTCAGTTCTCCGGCGTCGAAACGCCGGCAACCCCAAGCAGGCTGCGGAAACAACGACGGAAGCTCTGATCGCCTTGCCAGGCCGCTTCCCACGCGGCGCGGTCCACCGCTCATGAACCGCTGAAAACCCATGGCGCGGGCGAGGTACCCGCGCACGGTCTGACACGAACCGCTGAAAACCCATGGGCGCGGGTGAGGTGCTCGCGCACGGTCAGAAAGGTGAGAACAATCAATCGCACGCACATCGCGCTGCTGAGCGCTCTGGGAGTGGCCGCGATCGCGGTCTCCGGGTGTGGCAGTGACGAACCTGATGTCATTGCGGGGTTGGAGTCGTCGGCGCCCGCGCCGGCGGCCCCCGGCACCACGGACCAAGGTGCACCGGACGCGGGCGGCGGTGGCGGGCCGGTGACCTCGCCGGGCACGGCGCTGAGGATCGGACAGCGTGCCGTCGTCCCGTTCAAGTACGGCAGTAAGACCGGCACGATCGCGATCACTGTGACCGCCATCGAGCAAGGCGACCAGGCGGCGTTCAGCGCCAGATTCGGGGCCAGGGCCAACGGGATGGTCCCCTACTACATCCGCTACTCGATCGAGAACGTCGGTGGCACCGATCTTTCGTCCAGTTCGGCTCCGCTCCTGAGGGCCATCGGTCCTGACGGCCGGAGTACGGGTGTCGGCGTGATCGGCGATCTCCCTGCCTGTGAGCGTGGGCGCGCGACCGACCAGTTCACCAGCGCCGGCGCGAAGTACGAAGCCTGCAGACTCCAGGCGGCACGTCAGGGCGGCGAAGTGGCCGGAGCGGAGTACGACGAGTCAGAGGGCGGGTACCGGGACAGTCCCATCGTGTGGAAGAAGTAAATCCCTCACCCGCACATGAGGATGTGCAAGCACGCCCGGCGAGGGGACCCGCACGATCCAGGACAGGTCGTGCGGGTCACTCTGCACCGGCGCCACCATGGATCGGCAACACCCGAGGTCCCGGATCCGCAGGGCCTCCGATCAGGGGCGGCGGCCCGCAAGGACGCAGAACTCGTTCCCCTCTGGGTCGGCAAGACAGACCCAGCTCTCATCGCCGGTTTGGCCGACGTCGGCATGTCGAGCACCTAGGTCGAGCAGGCGACGGACCTCTTCGTCTTGCTCCCTGTCGGTTGGGTTGACGTCGAGGTGGAGCCTGTTCTTGACGGTCTTGCCCTCGGGCACGTGCGCGAATGTCAACGTCGGTGGCACTGGGCCAAGGCGGTTCTTGCCTTCAGGCACCATAGGGGGGCCAATTGTGACAATTCCTTCGTCTTCGTCTTGCACCTCGTAGTCAAGGACCGAGCACCAGAACCGGGCGAGACCGTTGGGATCGGCACAGTCGATCGCAAGCTCGGTGAACTTACTGGTCATGTCAGGACCTCCCAGTCAAGTAGCGGTCCGCCAAAGGCCACCCGCTAATCGCAGTGTTCGACGGCGAGGTAAGCCATGCGTGGTGTGCGTTCATCGAGGGCTTGGTGGGGTCGCAGAGCATTGTAGGTGTGGCGGAACAGGTTGACTTCGACGGCGAGGAGTACTTGGTGGCGTAGTCGATGACTGCGCAGATCCGCCAGATCCCACCGTGAGCGCGCCGCTCGCGGCGACCACAAGGGTTTTCCACACCTCTGTGGATGACGCGCTGACACCGCGAACTAACGCTCGGCCGAACCATTCATCCGATCTTCGACTGTTCATCGCCGGGCCGCCACACCCACTCCCGACGACGTACGTGAGGGTGCGTGGGGGGCATCGGCGCCGCAGGGTCGTCCACGGGGAGCCGGCGCCACGCCCCGGTCGGTCCACCCGCACATCCTGGGAGCCGCGGCACCATGAACGTGGAGACATACCGCGACGCCGGTTCCGCTCCCGTCGCATGGCGTGCCGCCGCACGCCGCCGAAGGTCGCGCGCGGCGGCCGTCCGGACCCGGATGGCCTGGACGGCGGCGGCGCGGATCGGCATGGCCGCCTCCACGACGGCCCTGCTCATGACCGTTCTGCTGGGCACCGCAGCGCCGAACGCCAACACGGCCGCGGTACGAGGGCCGCTCTCGGTGCTGGCACCGCTGCCGCCGGTGCTGTCCTATCCGGCCGCCTGGCTGTCGACGGTGCTGGCCGGGCTCGGGCTGGGTGCGTTGCTGCTCGCGTACGCCCGGGGCTGGCGTCCCGATCCCGGGCGGCTGCTGATGCTGAGCGCCGGCGCCGTGGCCCTGCTGGTCAACCTCACCCCGGTCGGATCGTCCGACACCGCGAGCTACGCCGCGTACGGCCGGCTGTTCGCGACCGGGACGGACCCCTACGAGCATTCGCCGGCGTCACTCGGCGGGCCGTACGCGTCGGTCGTCGCCTCCGACTGGCTGCACACACCGTCGGTGTACGGGCCGTTCGCCACGTTCGCGCAGGCGGCGGCCGCCCGGCTCGGTGCCGACGACCCCGCGACGACGATCTGGCTGCTCATGGTCGCGGGCGGCGCCATGTTCCTGCTGGTGGGCGGTCTGCTCGTCCGCATCGCCGCCGAACCCTCCCGGGCCGCCCTGCTGTGGGCGGCCAACCCGCTGCTCATCCAGCAGCTCGTCGGCGGCGGCCATATCGACGTCTTCGTCGTCGCGGCGGCCGTCGCAGCGGTGTTCCTGGCGCGGCGCTGCCTGCCGTCCGGCATGCTCGTCGGCGTCGGCTGCGGATTCAAGGCCAACGCCGCGCTGGTCGGAGCCGGTCTGGTGTGGGAGCGGTTGCGCCGGAGGGACCACGCCGGTCTCGTACGGCTCACCGCCGGGGCCGGTGCCGTGGTCGCGGCGGCGTACCTCACCGTCGGCCGGGAGGCGTTGGGGCCGCTCTTCGAGGCGACGAGCCTGGCCGGCGCCGACTCACCGTGGTCGCTGGTCACGTCGGCGCTCGGCGTGATGGACCGCGAACTTGCGGCGGCGGTGACCCGGTTCGGCTGGCCGTTCGCCCTGGTCGTCGTGGCCGTGCTGCTGCTCCGCAAGCTCCCCGAGGACGCGCCGCACGTGGTCCGCACGCAGTTCGCCCTCGCGCTTGCGTGGGTGCTGGTCGCCCCCTGGATCATGCCCTGGTACACGGCGCTCGCCTGGGGATTCCACGCCCAGTTGCCGGCGACCCGGCTGACCCGGTGGCTCATCGCCTACACCGTCGTCATGGGCTGCCTGCACAACTCCGGTGGCCATACCGCCGGCTGAGCGCCGCCGGGCACCTGATCACGACCGCTTCGGCCAAGGTTCGCGGTTCTGTCATGTCAGGTTGCCGGTCCCGGTGACCGGCCACGCCATCATCGCGTGCGTCGCGCCGTCACCAGTCTCGGGCGCGGGGCGGGAGCGGGCATGAGGCGGGAGCGGGCATGAGGATCGTGCGGCTGGCCAATTTCGTGACGCCGTCCTCGGGCGGGATGCGCACCGCGCTGCGCGAACTGGGCACCGGATACGCGGCGGCCGGGCACGAGCCGGTGCTCATCGTTCCCGGGCCCGAGCACCGCGACGAGGACACCGGCCAGGGACGGGTCATCACCCTGCCGGGACCGGTGGTGCCCGGCACCGGCGGCTACCGCGTCATCACCGCGCGCCGGTCGCTGCGGCGGCTGCTCGACGAGCTCACGCCGGACCGGATCGAGGTCTCCGACCGTACGACCTTGAAGTGGACCGGGGCGTGGGCGCGGGCCCGCGGGGTCCCGTCCATGATGGTGTCCCACGACAGCCTCGCCGGGCTGGTAGGGCTGCTCGGACCGCGGCGGCTGCCGCTGCAGTGGCTGGCCGACCGGTACAACGGCGTGGTCGCGTCATCGTTCGACGTCGTGCTCTGCACGACCGAGTGGGCCGCCGCCGAGTACCGCCGGGTCGGGGCGGCCAACCTCGTCCGGGCGCCGCTCGGCGTCGACCTCGCCCTGTTCGGGCCGGAGCGGCGGAGCGAGTGGCTGCGTTCCACGCTGGCGGCACCGGACGAGGTCCTGCTCGTGCACTGCAGCCGGCTGTCCCCGGAGAAGCGCCCGGAGCGGGCCGTCGACACGCTGGCCGAGCTGCGGCGCAGAGGCGTGCCGGCCGTCCTCGCCGTCATCGGGGCGGGACCACGGCACGGGGCGCTGGTGGCGCTCGCGGACGGGCTGCCGATCCGCTTTCTCGGTCATGTCGCCGACCGGGACCTGCTGGCCGGCCTGCTCGCCACGGCCGACGTCGCGATCGCTCCCGGCCCGGTGGAGACCTTCGGGCTGGCCGCGCTGGAGGCGCTCGCCAGCGGCACACCGGTCGTCGTCAATCGCCTGAGCGCTCTGCCCGAGGTCATCGGCTCGGCCGGGGTGGCCGCCGACGACCATGCCGCGGCCTACGCCGACGCGGTCGAAGGACTGCTCGACCGGCCGGAACACCACCGCAGAGCCGCGGCCCGCGCCCAGGCCGAGCGGTTCGACTGGCAGACGGCCGTGGACGGCTTCTTGCACGCTCACCGGCTGTCGCCCCTGACCGTGAGCACCGGCTCCTCATCCCTGCCCGGAGTCGTCTAGTTACGGGGACCGATGCCGTCGAGTACGGCGGCGACCAGGTCGTCGATCGGTGCCGGCGGCGGGGCCGAGTGAGTCGCGGCGTCGTGGAAGAGCAGCGAGATGACCGCCTCGTGACAGACGCCCACGATCATCGCCGTGGCGGCGTCGATCTGCGCGTCCGGGGCGAGCCGGCCCAGATCGCGTTCCGCGCGCAAGTGGCCGGCCAGGCGATCGCGCCAGTCGGTGCCGCGCTCGGCGAGCTCGGCGAATCGGGCGAGGACCTTCGGCTGGGCGATCATCCCCGCGATGGCGGGCAGGATCGCCCGGTGCAGTGCCATGCCATAGGCGATGTGGGCGCGTAGACCGGCTTCGACGGTGCCCGCGCCCGGCTCCGGGAGCTCGCCCAGTTCGCTCTCGATGCGCCGGACATGGGCGCGCAGAGCCAGCGCCAGCAGCTCTTCCTTGTCGGCGAGATGGTTGTAGAGCACGCCGTCGGCCACGCCCGCCTCGCGGGCGATCGCGCGCACGGTGAGCCCGACCGTTCCCCGCTCGGAGATCATGCGTTCGGCGGTGGCGATGAGATGCTCGCGCAGACTCCGCTCGCCGCCGTCGCGCAGCACCGCCGCTCTTCTCGGTGACATCACTCCGCCTCGTGGTGAACCGCGCCGAGGTCGAGGTCGAAACCGTGCCCGGCGAGCTCCGTCAGGAACCCGACCGGTTCTATCACCTCGTCGATGTGCCGGACACCCGCCGGCAGCGCGTCGAGCTGCCGGACGACCAGCGCGGCGGCGAGCCCGGTCGCCCGGCTCTGCCGCCGCCCGGTGAACGACGCCGTGTGCGCGCCCGAGGTGACGGTCACGGCGAACCCGTCGCCGCCGACGTGCGCCCTCGTGAGCAGGGCCGACGCCGCAGCGCGTACGCGGGGTGCGCTCAGCAGCCGCGTGACGACGGGCCGGCGCGCCGCGGCCAGCACGGTCGTGAGAGCGCGCGAGTCGAGGCACATCCCCGTCGTGACGCGCTCGACGCCGAGCGTGCCCGGCAGCGTTTGCTGGTCGGAGAACGGGAAGCGATGGACCGTACGAGTGCCGTACGGCTGCGGGAAGTCCATCTGCGACGACGGCCCGACCCGGGCGAACCCGTCCAGCGTCCACTCGATCGACGCCGGGCCGTGCCGCTCGCCCATGCCGACGAGCACGCCGATCCGCACGTCCGCGCCGCCGGACCGCTCGGCGCAGTGGCGGGCCAGCAGGTTCGTGACACCGGGCGCCAGGCCCACGCTGAGCACGGCCGTGGCGGAGTGCTCAGCAGCGAGCTCGTCGAGTGTCTCGATGGCGACGAGCACGTCGTATGACGCCGAGACGTCGACGTAGTGGACGCCCCGCTCCACACAGGCCCGGGCGATCCGTACGTTGTCCCGCTCCACGCACATGAGCACGGCGTCGGCACCGTCCAGTGCGCGTTCGAGGTCGGCGTCGTCGCTCAGGTCGACCCGCAGCGAGGCGGCCCCGGCGACCGTTCGAGCCTTCGCCGGATCGCGGCCGGCGACCACCACCGCGCCGGGACACCACTCCGCCAGCGCGGTGGCGGCCTCACGGCCGACGGCGCCGTACCCGCCGAGCACGACGATCCGCTCCATCAGCCCACGCCGGGGCGCAGCGCGGTGACCAGCCACGCCGTACCCCGCAGCCGGACGCCCTCGGGCGTCTCGAACGGCCGCAGCGCGGGGATGAGCGCCTCCCGCGCCTTGGCCGCGGCCTCGGGGCCGGCCTGTTCCATGTGAAACCTGACCGGCCCCCAAGCGCTGATGAACTCCGCCGCGTCGGCGACGTCACGGCCCCACCTCCCGTCCGCCTCTACGTGTGTCGCGGTGACGTCCTGGAACCCGGCGCCCGTCAGCACCTCCTGAATGCGCGCAGGGTCGGCGAACGACGTGGGCCCGGTCCCGTCCGGTCCGGTCGGACGCGGGAGGTACGCGGCCATCGCGCCGAACACGCTCGCCATGTCGGTGCCCTCGAGCCCGGTCATGCAAAGGAAGGCGAGCCGTCCGCCCGGGCGTAGAGCACGGCCTACGTTGCCGAACGCACCCACCGGATCGCCGAAGAACATGATCCCGAACCGGCTGATCGCTACGTCGTGACCGTCGGCCGGGAACGTGTGCACCTGAGCGTCACCCTGCTCGAAGGTCACGTTCGAGACGCCCTCCTCGTCCGCCCGGGCGCGCGCCCTGGCCAGCATGGGGGCGGACAGGTCGATCCCGTGCGCCCGCCCGAGCCGCGCCCGACCGGCGGCCAGCCTGGTCAGCTGACCGTTGCCGCAGCCGATGTCGAGCACCCGATCTCGCTCACCGACCCGCGCCGCGTCGAGCAGGTACGCGTTGAATCCACCGTTCACCGCGTCGTAGCGGTCGTCGTGAGCGGCCCAGTGCTCGCCCTCGTAGCCGTTCCACGCCTCAGCCTGCTCGGTGTTGACGATGCCCGCCATCGGACCTCCCGCGCCTGATATGAACGTATGTTCATGAACTTACGTTCATACTGTCGCGCGATCGAGGCCACGTCAACATCACTGGAGTTCCACGGCGAAGAGGCGGCGTTCGCGAACCGTCTGAGGGGGGACCGACCTGCCGTTACGAACTCAGCTCGGCGACGATCGGTCACGCCAGCAGCGGGATTGCGGAAAGGGGCCTCCGCCGTTCAGAGGCCCCTTTCCACCCGGGAACCCGCCCCTAGGAGACTGGCGGGGTCGGGTCACCGAGCTGGGAAATGTGGACGGTGTCCTGCTCGGGCAGGGTGCCCTTCAGGAAGTAGGCGTCGTAGTAGGAGTCCACACCGCCCGGGCGGAGGTCGCCGCGGTGCACGATGCAGTGCGTGCGGTCGCCGTCCTGGACGACCAGGTGTGAGCCCCTGAGGATCTTGTGCAGCTCGAGCGCGCCGGCGTAGGGCGTGGCCGCGTCCTCGGTGGACTGGAACATCAGGATGTTCTTCGGCAGGTCCCTCGTCTGGCCGACCTCGACCGGCGTACCGGCCTTGGCGTGCCAGAACAGGCAGGGGGCGTTGAACCAGACGTTGCCCCACGTCTCGAACGGCGCCTCCTCGTTGACCCGGACCGCATCGCGGTGCCATTTCCGCCAGCTCTGCGGCCACCGTACGTCGGTGCACTGGACGGCGTTGTAGACGGCGAACCCGTTGTCGTCGCTGCCGCCGGTGGTCTGCGCGCCGAAGGTCGCGGCGAAGGTCGCGTCGTCACCGGACTCATGCGCCGACAGCGCACTCGCATACGAGTCCCACACGCTCTGGCTGCGCCGGTAGGCGGCGTTCTGGACGGCGTCGACGAGCTCGTCCGGGCCGACCGCGGTCTTCGCCCCGCTCTGCGGGTCCTCGTAGGTCACCGGCTGATGGGCCAGCTTGGCCTGGAGGCCGTAGTAGAAGTCGCGGACCTTCGCCTGGGTGTCGCCGAGGTGGTACCGGCTGTCGTACTTGGCGATCCAGCCGAAGTAGTACTCGATGTTCTTGTCGAACGCACGGTCCTGGGCGAGCTGGGCGTCGTACCAGACGTTCCCCGGGCCGACATTGCCGTCGAGAACCATGCGGCCGACGTTCTTCGGGAAGACGGTGGCATAGGTCTGGCCGAGGTAGGTGCCGTAGGACGCGCCGTAGTAGTCCAGTTTCCGGTCACCGAGCGCCGCCCGGATCGTGTCCATGTCACGAACGGAGTCGATGGTCTTGATGTGGTCGAGCAGGTTCACCTCGGCGCCCGCGCCGAACCGCTCGGCGCAAGCGTCGGCGTAGGCCTTGGCCCTCTTCAGCCAGACCACGCCGGTCTCCCTGTCCCCGGTGCCGTACGCCGGCCGGGGGGCGTTGCTGTAGTTCGCGTCACAGGTCAGCTTGGGCGTGCTGAACCCGATGCCACGCGGGTCGAACCCGATGACGTTGTAGGCGGCCTGCATCGGGGCGGAGTTCTGGGCGAAGACGCCCGGGCCGAACAGCGCCCCCTCACCGCCCGGCCCTCCGGGGTTGACCAGGATGTTGCCCTTCGCCTTGCCCGAGCCGGTGTGCGGCGTCCGGGTCAGCTCCAGAGTGATCTTCTGGCCGTACGGGCGGGCGTGGTCCAGCGGCACGCGCAGCTCGGCGCACTGGATCCTCGTCGACACCGGGGTCGCGCCGAGGCCGTCGTAGGCCTTCGCTCCCGTGACGATGTCCGCCTGACAGGGATGCCAGGCGAGCTTCGCCGGCTGGAAGGCACCGGGCCGAACCGTGGTGGCCGACGCGCTCGTAGCGCCGTGGAGACCGAACCCGGTGAGCAGACCGGCTGTCGCGGCGGCGGCGACAAGCTTCTTCACGAACCCCCCAAACAGGCTGAACAGCCTTAATACGAACAAAAAGCAAATCAGAGGAGATTTTGTCCGTTAGGCGACGCCGGGTGGAAGGTTGTCCACATGAACTTTGCCGAAGCTTGACGCGCCGCCCTGGAGCCGCGGCTGTGCGTGGTCCGCCCGGGTGCCGCACGATCAGCCGCTGCCGTGCGGCTGATCGTCGCCGCCTGGCCGGCCCGGCCCGGACGCCCCTGACTCCGCGACCGGGGCGGGAGGCGTCGGATCACTCGGCCGGCAGCTCGACGGTGATGGTGAGACCGCCCTCGCCGCGGGGGTGTGCGGTCACGCCGCCTCCGTGGGCGTCGGCGATGGCCCGGACGATGGAGAGCCCCAGCCCGCTGCCGCGCTCGGACCGCAGCCGGTCGCCGTGCAGGCGGCGGAACGGCTCGAAGATGTTCTCGACCTCGTAGGGCGGAACCACGAGCCCGGTGTTGGCCACCACCAACTCGACCCGGTCGGCCCGCCACCGGGTGGTCACCCAGACCTCGCCCTCCTTCTCGTTGTGCCGGATCGCGTTCTCGACCAGGTTCTGTACGAGCCGCTCCAAGAGCACCGCGTCGCCGGCGGTCGGTGCTGCGTCCAGCAAGCGGTGCACGGTCACATCCCGTTCCTCGGTCTCGGCGACGACCTGGTCGAGGACGTGCTCTACCACGTCGGTGAGGTCGAGGGGACGGCGGTCGAGCACCGTCTGCTCGCCTTCGGCCAAGGCCAGGAGCCCGTCGATCAGGCGCTCGTGCCGGGTGTTGACCACCAGGAGTGACTCACCGAGCCGCTTGACGTCCTCGGTGGCATCGGGCCGCCGCACCGCCACATCCACCAGGGTCCGATTGATGGTGAGCGGGGTGCGCAACTCGTGGGAGGCGTTGGCGACGAATCGCCGCTGACCGTCGAACGCGCGAGCCAGCCGGCCGAGCATGGTGTCGAAGATGTCGGCCAGCTCTTTGCCATCCCCAGGCGGGCCCGCGTGCCCGATGCGCTCGGTGAGGTCATGGCTCTGGGCGACCCGCCGGGCGGTCTCAGTCACTCGCCGAAGGGGACGCAGCGCCCAGCCGGCGGTCCACCAGCCCAGTCCGACGGCCACGGCGGCCGCCGCGCCGACCGTGATCGCGCCCCAGAAGACCAGCAGGTCGAGCGTCTCCCGCTGGAGAACCGCTATCGGATGGGGCGGGACGTAACCGCAGCACAGCTGCCGCATCGCCTCGTCGAACTGCGCGCGCTGGCGGCCTTTGATCAGCAAGTACAGGGCGGCTACCAGCGCGGCACCGACGCAGAGCACGACCGCTCCGCACAACAGGCCGAACCGCAGCCGGATGGTGAGCCTCATGGGATCCGGTACCCCGCTCCAGGAACGGTTTCGATGATCGGCGGCTCGCCGAGCTTACGACGCAGTTTCATCACCGCGATCCGTACGGCGTTGGTGAACGGGTCGGTGTGCTCGTCCCACACCTTCTCCAGCAGCAACTCGGCGGACACGACCGCTCCGCCGGCGCGCAGCAGCTCGGCGAGGACGCCGAACTCCTTGCGGGCCAGCGGCACGTAATACCCGTCGCGGTAAGCCTGCCGGCGGGCTCGGTCGAGCAGTACCCCCGCACGCTCCAGCACCGGCGGCTCGGCGGGTCGTGCCCGGCGCGCGAGCGCGTGCACCCGGGCGAGGAGTTCCGCGAAGGCGAACGGCTTGGCCAGGTAGTCGTCGGCACCGAGGTACAGACCCTCCACACGGGAGCGCACGTCACTGGCGGCGGTCAGCATGAGCACCCGTACCAGCCCACCGGATGCGATCACCGCCCGGCACACGTCGTCGCCGTGCACGGCCGGCAGGTCGCGATCCAGGACGAGCACGTCGTAGTCATTGACGGCCAGCCGCTCCAGCGCCCCGCCTCCGTCATACGCGACGTCGACGGCGAGCGCCTCCGCGCGCAGCCCCTCGGCGATCGAGTCCGCGAGCGTGCGCTCGTCCTCGACGATCAATACACGCAACGTGCCCTCCCAGACCATGACGTACGGGTGTGCGTCACGCGGTACGGGCGCGCGGGCACATTCCGGTCCAGCCTGCCCCGACAGGTGTATCGGGAGCGTATCCGGATTCGGATATCTCCGGGATAGCGACCGATCGCTGTACTCCAGCACGAACGCCGGGAAGGGCTCGGCGACGGAGCTGGAGATTGCCGATGCGACGACATGACCTCGGGTCGGTGACGGTCGAGCCGCCGCCCGCCGCCGGTCCAGCACCCGATCCCGCCGCCGGTCCCGCCGGGACGCGGCGGGAGTCCTCGGTCCCGGCCGTCCGGCCGGCGGCACGCCGCCGGCTCGGAGGCATAGGCCGTCATCGGCTGATCACTCTGCTACTCGCACTCGCCGCGGTGCTGCGGGTCGTGACGATGCTCGGCCATCGCCCCGCGTTCCTCTACTACGGCGACTCCTACTCCTATCTCAGGTTGGGCACCTCGCCCGAGCCGCTGTGGGGGTTCCAGCCGAGCGGGTACGGCATGTTCCTCTGGCTGCTCTCGCCGCTCCACAGCCTCGTCCTGGTCACGGCCGTGCAGCACATCCTCGGCCTGTGCACCGGCCTGCTGGTCTACGCGTTGCTCCGGCGGCACGGGCTGCCTGCCTGGGGGGCCACGCTCGCCGCGGTCCCGGTGCTGTTCGACGGACGGGCACTGGTGATCGAGCACGCGATCCTGAGCGACACGCTGTTCATCTTCCTGACGGTGGCGGTCGTCACCGTGCTGTCATGGTCGGCACGGCTGTCCGCCGTGGCGGCGGCCTCGGCCGGCCTGCTGCTCGCGCTGGCCGCACTCACCCGTACGATCGCGCTGCCGCTGCTGGTCCTGGCGCTCGTGGCCGTGGCCGTGCGCCGCGTGGGCCTACGGCCGCTGCTGGCGATGACGGTCGCGGGCGGGCTGCCGATCATCCTCTACGCCGCCTGGTACGCCGGTGTCCACGGCCGGTTCACGCTCGCGGGCGGCGACGGGGTCGCACTGTGGGCACGGACCATGACGTTCGCGGACTGCCAGGTGATCCGGCCGCCCGCGTCGGAGGCTTGGCTCTGCCCGAACGGCTCGCACCAGGACGCCGCGTCGGAGTACGTGTGGGCCGACGATTCGGCGATCAACCGGCCACCCGACCGCCGGCGCGAGTCCGACCCGCGACCCGAACGCTGGGACAACGAGCGGGCGCGGTCGTTCGCCTTCCGAGCCATCACCGCGCAGCCGCTCGACTACGTCGGCGCGGTCGCACGCGACGTGTCACTGGCCTTCCACTGGACGCCCGCCCCTCATCCGCGGCGGGTCGCCGGCGCGTACCGTTTCAGCGAGGGACGCTCGCACCCGCCGGCTGACAAGCCCACCGCGATCGCGAGCCTGCGGGCGTACGATCCGAGCGTTCACGGGTGGCACTCCGTGTCGCCGTACGCCGGCTTCTTGGTGTCCTACCAGGAGATCGCGCAGCTGCGCGGCCCGGTGCTGGGCGGCGTTCTGCTCCTCGGCGTGCTCGGGATACGCCGCAGGACGTGGGGCGCGACGGTGCCGTGGGGCGCGGCGATGGCGTTGCTCGTGCTGCCGGTGGCCGCGCTGGACTTCGACCACCGCTACGTGCTGCCGGTGACCCCGGTCGCCTGCGTCGCCGCCGCCCTCGGCGTCGCGTCACGCGGTCGCGGCCGGCGCGCTACGAACATGATCGCTGCGAACCTGGCCGCTACGAACCTGCCGGGCGGTCTGCGAGGAGGGCGGTCACCGCGTCGGTGACGACCCGGCGCCGGTGATCCCTGCCGTGCCCGCTCACCAGCGCGGCGAACTCCGGCGTCAGCGCCGTCCACATCAAGGAGATCGCGAGGACGAGCGCGAGGAGGTCTTCGGGGGCGAAGTGGGCGGGAATGTGCCCCGCCCTCTGGGCCGCCGCGATGGCGTCGACCTTGTCGCGGTTGCCGACGATGATCGTCTCGAGCGGCTCCCGGGTACCGGCCCGCTCGAGGCGGTACCAGGTCGCGAGCCGCGCCACGTGGGGATGCTCCTCGTACCCGTCGAACAGGCGTCCGGCGTAGCCGGGCAGATCGGTGGCGTCGATCGGCACCTCGCGCACGGTTCGTACGACGAGTTCGTTGAACACCGCGTCGAACAAGGCGTCCTTGCTGCCGAAGTAGTGGTAGATCTGCGCCTTGTTCGACTTCGCGGCGGCGGCGAGCCGGTCGACCCGTGCCCCGGCGATCCCGAAGGCGGCGAACTCCTCTGCCGCCGCGTCGAGAAGACGCCGCTTGGTCATCTCCGCGTCCCCGGCCATGGCGCCAAGCGTATCGGGCTAACCGGTTAGTTGAGAGCGCGAGCGCCTTTGGTCTGCGTTGTCAGGCGTCGGGCGTGGCGTGAAGTGCGGCGTCGGCGGGCCCGGCGACGAACCGGGTGAAGCGGACGCGCAGCCCCTCCCGCTGCGGTGAGCAGCAGAACGGCCCGGCGAACGCCGTGACCTCGGGAGCGAGCGGAGCCAACCGCACCATCCGCCAGGGGCCGTTCTCGCAGCGGGCTCTGATCGTCACCGCGTCGCCGGAACGGCTGGCCCGCACGGTGACCTCACGCCCCGCGTACTCCGAGACGGGCGCCATCGACCAGTCCGAGTGACCGCGGGTGACCACGGCGCCGAGGTGCGGCGTCCCATCGGTCATCTCGACCCCGGCCTTGATCCAGGTCTGCTCGTCCACGCGGACCATGACCCCGGCCTGGTCGTACAGCTCATCCAGCACCGCCAGGAATGTCACCTCGACGGCCGAGCCGGCGGGGAGGCTCGTCAGCAGGGCGTGCCCATCATCGCGTACGAAGCCGTAGCTCGTCAGGCGCCAGAAGTCGCTCTTGTCCCGGGTGCTCACCACCAGATCCGCACCGTCCGGCTCGACGGTGAGGGGCGGGTTGAGCCAGGTCGCCTCGGTCCAGGCGACCGCGCGCTGCTCGTCCATGCGTACCGCTTCCCCTCCAGGTCGTCATCGCCCGGCCTCCCTGACGACCCACCGATCATCGCAGGCCCAGGGCATGGGCGCACCGGCCGACCGCCCTGGCTAACCGGTTAGTTGACAGCGGCGGGCGCGACGTGGTTGTCTCTAACTAACCGGTTAGTCGTACGATGGTGAGCCGGATGCTCGATCCCAGCCCCTCCAGTGGAAGGTCACCAGCACATGTCCAAGGTCTTTCTCCTCACCGGATCGTCGCGTGGTCTCGGCCGTCAGATCGCCGAGGCGGTACCGGCGGCCGGCCACCGGCTCCTCGCCACCGCCCGCGACCCGCGGTCATTGGCCGACCTGACGCGGCGGTACGGCGACCAGGTGCACACGGTGGCACTGGACGTCACCGACCCCGCCGCGGCCGAGGCGGCCGTGCGCGCCGCCGTGGAGACGTTCGGACGACTCGACGTGGTCGTCAACAACGCCGGTTACGCCGACCTCGCCGCCATCGAGGACGTCACCCACGACGACTTCCGCGCCCAGATCGACACCAACCTGCTCGGCGTCGTCAACGTGACCAAGGCGGCCTTGCCGGTGCTCCGCGAACAGGGCGGCGGGCACATCATCCAGGTCTCCTCCGTCGGCGACCGGGTGGCGGCCATGGGCCTGTCGGCCTATCAGGCCGCGAAATGGGGCGTCGCGGGGTTCTCCGAGGTCCTCGCCCAGGAGGTCGGCCCGCTCGGCATCAAGGTCACCGTGCTGGAGCCCGGCGGCATGCGCACCGACTGGGCCGGGTCGTCGATGTCGATACCGCCGATCAGCGAGCCGTACCGGCAGACCGTCGGGACCATGGCCCGGCTCCTGGGCGGCGGTGAAGGCAACGCCGCGGGCGACCCCGCCAAGGTCGCGCAGGTGGTGCTCAAGGTCACCGAGTTGGAAGAGCCGCCGGTACGGCTGCTACTGGGCAGCGACGCCGTCCGCTACGCCGCCGCCGTGGAAAGGGCCAGGGCCGAGGCCGACGCGCGATGGCGCGAGCTCAGCGTGTCGACCGACCACGACGCCGCCACCGCGGCCGAGATCGACCCGCTGGCCCGGCTCTCCTGACGGCCCGGGGTGGGGGTTAGCGTCCACCCAGTTTTGGGGGTGTGCCCCGATGCCGTCGGAGCGGCCGCCGGGCATCATGGATGGTGAACGGCGCGAAGCCTTCCGAGGGAAGAAGTCTTGCGATGTCGACCACGATGAGCGTCCCCGATCTCGCCGATGTCCTGTTCGCCTGCCGCCTGCAGCCGTCCGCCGATCCCACACCGGACGAGGTGCGCGTTGCCATCGACGAACTGCTCGGCGCCTGCGCCGGCGCCCAGGGACGGTGCGTGGCGTACGTGGCACAGGAGGCCGGCGATCATCCCGAGACGTACACGGACCGGATGCACTGGGCCCTGTGCACGGTGACCCGGGCCTACGCGCTGGCGGCCTGATCGTTCCCGGCCGCCTTCGTGCCGGGTGTGGCCTGACCGGCTACCCGACCGTTGTCTCGTAGACGAGGATCTCGGTGCCGTTCGGCTCCTCGCCGTCGTCGGGTGCGGCCCACATCCGCAGGGTGTCGCCCGCCGCCTCAAGGTGCACCGGGTTGCGGGTCGCGACGTGACCGGCGGCCGACCACTGCTGGACCGGCACCTCGTACTCCAGGCTCTGTGAGCGCGAATCGATCAGCGCGATGCCGCCGAGTTCGAACTTCGCACCCGTCGCCGTCGCGTACTCGGTGATTCCGGTGCACAACATCGCCCGGTCCCCGGCGTGGGCACAGTCCTGGTAGTCGACGAAGTGGCTGGTGTTGGGCCGGCGGCCGAGCTGACGGCCCCCGCGGTCCCAGGTGTAGAAGGTGCGAGACCCCCACGAGACGCCGTACAGCCGCCCGGAGGCGGGGTCGGGGACGATCCCGCCGATGTGGTCCCTGACGCCGAAGACCTTGTTCACCCGGAGCGTGCGCAGGTCGATGCGGTAGACGATCGAGGCGCTGTTCGGCCGGTACTCGGCGACCGGCACCCAGAGCGAGTCGCCGTCGACGTCGATCCCGCCCGGGTGGTAGATCGTCCCCTCACCCACGACGATGTCCTTGATCAGCCGACCGGACAGGTCGAGCACGAACACGTGCCCGCGCCCCTTGCCCGGGCTGCGGTCGTACCCGTCGATGGGCTGCGGGTACCGCACCGGCGCCTCGATGACCTCGACGCTGGACAGCAGCAACCGGTCGCCCGCCCGCGCGAAGCCCTGCGGGTGGTAGGTCGGGAAACCGAGCTTGATCCTCTTCGTCAGGCTCCACTGCGACGAGCGGCTCAGCTTCGACACCGCCTGCGCGACCGCCGCCTCGCGGGGCCGCTGGTCCGCCTGCGCGGTGGTCACCCCGCCCAGCACGATTCCGGCCACTCCGACCGCCAGCGCCCTTCTGACGAATCCCATGGTCACACCCTTCTTCGACTCTCGATCTGCCGGTTCAAGATCTACGGGGGAGGCCCGGCGCGGCCGTGAAGCATAGGGACTCGGCCGGTGGACGGCGGCTGAACACCGGCGGAGAACGCGGCGGTGACCCCGACAGCGGCCACGGAAGGATGCCCAGGAAGGGTTGCACAATAATTTGTGCACAGGTTAGTGTGCATGCATGAGCCCGCCCATGCCGCAAGAGATCAAGGACCTTGAGGTGCTGAAGTCGCTCGCGCATCCGCGGCGTCAGCGAATCGTCGAGGAGCTGGCCCTGCACGGCCCGGCGACCTCGGCCTCCCTCGCTCGCGCCCTGGGGCTCAACACCGGGGCGACCAGCTATCACCTGCGAGAGCTGGCCAAGCACGGCTTCGTCGAGGAGGTACCGGAGAAGGCGCACGGGCGGGAGCGATGGTGGCGAGCCGTGCGCGGCGACCGCCGGTTCCCCCCGTACAGCCGCCAGACCCCGGAGATGCGGGCCGCGCTCGACCGGCTGAACGGCATGTCGCTCGAAGCCGACTTCGAGCAGTTCGCCCGCTTCCAGCTCCAGCGCGAGGAGATGGGCGAGTGGGCCGACGCGGTGCCCTACTCCCGCTCGATCCTGCACCTCACGCTCGCCGAGGTCCGGGAGTTCTTCGAGGAGTACATCAAGCTCGTCAACCGCTTCAAACGGGACGGCACGGAGATCCCCGGCGACGCCCGCCCGGTGTTCGCCCGTTTCCTGGCCTTTCCCGCTCCAGACGACGCACCCGCTTCGCCGGAGGACGAGCCCGAGGACGAATGAGAAAGGCCTGGTCCGCCGAGTGGCCGCTCGGCGGACCAGCAGAGGAAGCACGCACGACGCCCGTACGGGCCTCTCACCGAACGCACTCCCCAGAGAAAGGAGAGCAGCTCATGCTGCTCCAGCACAAGGACGGCCAGGGCACACCGGCGCCTGGCACCGAGGCGGTGAGCCTGACCTCGGTGCGCAAAGTGTACGGCAAGGGAGCCGCCGCCGTCACCGCGCTCGACGACGTGACGGTCGGCATCCCGCGCGGAAGCTTCACCGCCGTGATGGGCCCGTCGGGCTCCGGCAAGTCGACGTTCCTGCACTGCGCGGCCGGTCTCGACACCCCGACCTCCGGCACCGTGCGGCTGGGGGGCACGGATCTGTCCGGGATGAACGAGGTGAAGCTCACCGAGCTGCGCCGCGCCCGCGTCGGCTTCGTCTTCCAAGCATTCAATCTGGTGTCGTCGCTCGACGTCGCGCAGAACGTCACGCTGCCGCTGCGCCTGTCGGGTACCCGTACCGACAAGCGGTGGCTGGAGGAGATTCTGGCCCGCGTCGGCCTGACCGAGCGCGCCCACCATCGACCGGCGCAGTTGTCCGGCGGGCAGCAGCAGCGGGTCGCGATCGCCCGCGCGCTCATCACCCGTCCCGAGGTGATCTTCGGTGACGAGCCGACCGGCGCCCTGGACACCGTCACCGGGCGGGACGTGCTCACGCTGCTGCGGCAGGCCGTGGACGAGACGGGACAGACCGTCGTGATGGTGACCCACGACCCGGTCGCCGCGGGTTACGCCGACACCGTGCTGTTCCTCGCCGACGGGCGGATCGCCGACTCGATGGCCAAGCCGTCCGCCGACCGCGTCGCCGAGCGCATGGCCGTTCTCGGAGGTCGAGCCTGATGCTGTCGCTCGCCTGGAGCACGCTCCGCGCTCGCAAGGGCGCCTTCGCCGGTGCGTTCGTCGCCCTCATGTGCGCGTCGGCGCTGGTCACCGCCTGTGGCGTTCTGCTGGAGACCGGCCTGCGCGGCGACATCGCGGCCGAACGGTACGCCGGCGCGCCGATCATCGTCGGTGCCGACCAGCAGGTCCACTGGACCGAGCACAAGAAGGACAAGGTCAAGACCAAGTCCAAGCCGCTCACCGAGCGCGCCTGGTTGCCGGCCGACACCGTGGACCGGCTCCAGAAGCTGCCCGGCGTCGAGAAGGTCACGCCCGAGGTGACCTTCCCGGCACGGACCGGGCGCGGGACGGCCCAGGGGCACGCCTGGGACTCCGCGGCGCTCACCCCCTTCACGCTCGCGGCCGGCCGGGCACCGCGCACCGACGGCGAGGTCGTCGTGGACGCCCGTGCCGGGCTGCGCCCGGGTGCGACCGTCATCGTGTCGGCCACCGCCGAGGCGAAGACGTACACGGTGGTCGGCGTCACCGCGCAGGCGCTGCCGAGCCAGGGCAGCCTGTTCTTCTCCGGCGCGGAGGCCCTGCGGCTGGCCGGGCGGCCCGGCCAGGTCTCGGCGATCGGCGTCTTCCCGGCCTCGGCCGAGAAGGCCGTCCGCGACGCCCTGCGCGGCACGCCCGCCAAGGTCTACACCGGGGACGCGCGCGGGCCGCTGGAGTTCATCGACGCGTCGAAGGCACGCGTGACGCTGATCAGCATGGGCGGCGCGCTGGGCGGCACCTCACTGCTCGTGGCGATCCTCGTCGTGGTCGGCACGTTCGCGCTGTCGATCGAGCAGCGCCGGCGCGAACTGGCGTTGCTGCGCGCGGTGGCCGCCACGCCCCGGCAGCTCCGGCGGATGATCGGCCGCGAGGCGCTGCTCGTCGGGCTGGCGGCCGGCCTGCTCGGCGCCGTCGCGGGCCTGGCCCTCGCGCGGGCGCTGCGCTCGCTCTTCCTGCACTACGGCGTGATGCCGCAGAACCTCGGCCTCGTGCTGAGCCCGTTCCCGATGGCCGCCGGGCTCGGGGCCACCCTGCTCGCCGGCTGGGCCGCCGCCCGCCTGTCCGCCCGGCGCACCGCGCGGATCCGGCCGGCCGAGGCCCTCGCCGAGGCGGCGATGGAGCGGCGCAGGCCGCCGTGGGCGCGCACGCTCATCGGTCTCGTGGTCCTCGCCGCGCACATCACGCTGCTCGCCGTTCTCCAGGGGCTGGACACCGAGGCCGCCGCCACCCCGGTGACCTTCCTCGCGGTCGTGCTCGCCGCCGTCGCGGTCGCGCTGCTCGGCCCGGTCATCGCCCGCGTCGCCATGACGCTGCTGGCCGTCCCGTTGCGGCTGTCCCGGGTCAGCGGGCACCTCGCCGCCGCCAACACCACCGCGAACACCCGCCGGCTCGCCTCGGTCATCACCCCGCTCACCCTCGCGGTCGGCATGGCGTGCACGATCCTGTTCGTGCCCGCCACGGTCGGCGACGCCGCGACCCGCCAGGCCCGCGAAGGGGCGAAGGCCGAGATCGTACTGGCGGGGCGGGTGCCGCACACCGCCACCGACGCCGCCCGCGCCCTGCCCGGAGTGCGCGCGGTCACCGAGATCGTGCCGTCGACGATCCGGGTCGGACGCGGCAAGTACGCCGCCCAGGGCGTCACGCCCGAAGGCCTGGGCCAGACGATCGACCCCGGCGTCCGCGCCGGGTCGCTGGACCGGCTGGCCGAGGGCACCATGGCGGTCAGCGCCACCGCCGCCGGGCACATGCACGCCCGCCTCGGCGACGAGATGCGCCTCACGCTCGGCGACGGCACCCCGGCCCGCGCCCGCGTCACCGCCATCTACGACCGCGGGCTGGGCTTCGGCGACGTGCTGCTGCCGTACGGCGTCGTCGCCGCGCACGTCGACGACCCGCTGCCCCGCCAGGTGCTCGTCGCCGGCGGCTCGGCTGACGCGCTGCGCGAAGCGGTGCGCGCCCACCCCGGCGTCCAGGTACTCACCTCCGAGCAGGCACAGACATTGCGAAAGGCGCAGCAGAGCCAGAACACCGAGGTCAACCTCGTCGTCATGGGCCTGATCATCGCCTTCACCGCGATCGCCATCGTCAACACCCTGGCCATGGCCACCGCCGAGCGGAACCGCGAGTTCGCGCTGCTGCGGCTCATCGGCACCACGCGACGGCAGATCCTGCGGATGCTGCGCCTGGAGACACTCGTCGTGGCGCTCGTCGGAATCCTCCTGGGCACCGGCATCGCCCTGGCCACACTCGCGGCGTACGGCGCCGGGATGACCGGGGCGGCGCGACCGGCGTTCCCGCCGCTCATCTACCTGGCCGTCATCGCGGCCGGCGCGCTGCTCGCCCTGGTCGCCACGGCCGTGCCCGCCCGTCTGGCACTGACCGCCGACCCGGCCGAGGCCATCGGGTCCCGGGAGGATTGACAGATGATCGAAAAGGGGGTCGGCGACGGCGCAGCGGAAGGGCCGCCGCTGCGAACCGCTCGATCAGGCGCGAGTAAGTCTCGGCCTCCTGTCGGTGCCCGCCGTTACGGTGATCACCGATCATTTGGACACGACGTGAGGAGACGGGACATGGGCGCCTGGGGAACCGGCCCGATGGAGAACGACGCCGCGCTCGACTTCGCCGGGGACCTGTCGGACGGGCCCGAGGACACCGTCACGGCCGGCCTGCGTACCGCGATGACCGGAGTCCTGGACACTGACGACTACATCGAGGGATCGGACCTGGACGCGGCCATCGCCGCGGCCGCCCTGGTCGCCGCCCGCATCGACCCGGCCGTCCCGATCGGGGTCAACGGGCGGGACCACCTCGGCAGGTCGCCCTTCACAGTCGACGCCGACCTCCGCGACCTCGCCGCCCGGGTCTTCACGCGGGCGTTCGAGCCGGAGAACAACGAGTGGCACGAACTCTGGTCCGACGGCGGAAGCCTCGACGAGGTCACGGCCGCCCTCGCGCCTTTCCGAGCGGCCGTAGACCTCCCGACCCAGAGCTGAGCGCCGTTCGTGCGCCCGGTGGTCTCAGGCCGACCGGGCCGCTCCGACTACTGGTCAAGGCCGAAAGTGCCGTATTCCGGCCTGCCCGCCGGCTGGTAAACGTGGACCACCACTCCGGTGCTGGTGGTCCTGGTCTCGACCAGGCGCAGAGCGCTCGGCGTGGCGCCGTCCTGGAAGAGACGCCTGCCGCTGCCCAGGACCACCGGGTAGATCCACAGGCGGTACTCGTCGATGAGGTCGTGTTCCATAAGCGTGCGGGCGAGCGCCCCGCTGCCGTGGATCTGGAGTTCGTTGCCGGGCTGCTCCTTCAGCTTGGCGACCTCCTCGGCGACATTCGACGAGATCAGCGTCGAGTTGTTCCAGTCGGCCCTGTCCAGGGTGGTCGAGGCGACGTACTTCGGCAGATTGTTGAGCCGGGACGCGACCGGGTCGTCCTCGTCGGTGACCTGGGGCCAGTAGGCCGCGAAGATCTCGTAGGTCCTGCGGCCGAGCACGAAGCCGTCCGCCGCTGAGAACCACTCGGTGACGAACGTCCCCATGTCCTCGTCGGCATAGGGGAACTGCCAGCCACCCCGATCGAAGCCGCCGCTCCGGTCCTCCTCGGGCCCTCCGGGTCCCTGCATGACTCCGTCCAGCGACAGGAAGGTGGTCATCGTCAGTTTCATGGCTCGCTCCATTCGGGTGTCCGCATGTCGGCCGTGATTGCTTGCTTCCCATTCAAGGTTCCACCGAATGTTTTTTCGTCAAGATTCCTAATCCTGTCGGTCCGCCGAGGAACGCGACCACTTCAGCCGCGTCCATGTCGCCGACCTGCGCGCACCCTCGCGCGCGAACATGGGTGACCCTGCCGACCGACGACGATCCCGAGGCGGCGGGCGCCGCTGAGCGCACTGCGGGGACAGGTCGCGCGACACAGGTCGACGACCCGCCGATCCCACGTCATCGCGCTCGGCTGGTGCTGACGGGCGCATCGAGGTGGGGGAAACCCCACCCTCAATTGAGGTGCTGGGGCCAGCGATTATGCATGCCCGCGTTGACACCCTTGTTTCACGGTTCCAGGCGATATGACCGCAGCTGAGGAGCGATTGTGACGACGACGGTGGGGCGTACGAGGACCGGCGCGGATCGACCCGGGGGTCCTCGCACCGCGCATCGCGAGGCGCACAAGCGACACCGGGCCGGCATCGCCCCTGGACGGCCGGGCCACGGCGGCGTCGCCCTCGAAAGGCGGTCGCATCCCGCTATCGGGCCGCGGGCGGCGGGCGCGGGCGCACAGGTTCGCGACGTTCCGCTCCACGACGGTGGCACAGCCGAGGCCGCCACCGCCGCCGCCACCGCCGCTCCGGCCGCGCGGTCCGCTCCGCCGCTACGTCGCCGGCTCCTGCGGCTGCTGCTGACCGTGGCCGCTCCGGGTGTTCTCGTGGTGTGGGCAATCATGAACGCCCAGACCTTGGGACATGGCATCGAGCTGCTGTTCGCCGGCAACCCGTACTGGCTCGCCGCGGCGGCGCTGGCGACCGCCATGAGCTGGGTCGCGGCGACCATCGCGCAGCAGGGTTCGGTGCCCGCGCGGCTCCCGTTCGTACCGTTGCTGGCCACCCAGCTCGCCGGGACGTTCGCCAACCAGTTCAGCCCGGCCGGGGTGGGTGCCGGCGCCGTCAACGCCCGTTTCCTCGTGCGGAAGGCCATCACGCTGCCCGCTGCGCTGGCGGCGATCGCGGTGAACACCGCCGCCGGCATGATCGTCCACGTCGTCGCCCTCGTGCTGGTGCTGGCCGCGTTCCCGGGCACACTGCCCCCGCTGACCCTTCCCAGCGTCGCCCGGTCGGGCGTCGCGCTCACGGTCGGCGCGGTCTTGCTGGTCACCGCGGTCACCGCCGCGCTGAGCCTGCGCGGCGTGCGCCGGCGCCTGCGCCACGCGTACGGCGTCGCGCTCAGCACCGGCCGGGAGGGGATGCGAGAGCTGGGACGCCGGCCCGAGCGGCTCGCCCAGCTGTTCCTCGGCTCACTGGCGGTGACGGCCTGCCACGTGCTGACCTTGTACGCGGTCCTGCACGCCCTCGGGGCCGGCATCGCGCTGCCCTCGGTCGCGAGCGCGTACCTGCTGGCCACCACCGCGGCGGCGTTCCTGCCCAGCCCCAACGGAGCCGGAGGGCTCGAGGCGGCCTTCGGCGTCACGCTCGCCGGCCTCGGCGTGCCGGTGGCCATCATCGTGGCAGCAGTCCTCGGCTACCGGCTGATGACGCTGTGGCTCCCGCTCGGCCCGGCCGCCCTGACCTTCGCGTTCCTCATCCGCCGCAACGTGCTGTGAGCAGCCGGAAATTCGGTGGAGACGCCCCGCCGTCCCGCAGTTGAATGGCAGGTCCGACCACGGCGGTGAGGAGCCTCCCATGCAGACCGTGCCACACGACCCGACCGAAGGCGTCTACGCCACCGGCGACGACTACGTGCACGCCCTGGAGGTACGAGGCGCCGGGCGGTTGCTGTTCGTCTCCGGCACGATGGGGCTGGATGCCGACGGCGTGCCCGGGAGCACGCTCGACCGGCAGCTCGACCTCATCTGGTCCAACCTGCGGGCCATCCTCGGCTCCGCCGGCCTCACCGTGAACGACATCGTGCGGGTCACCAGCTACCTGCGCGACGCCGCCTACGCCGAGGCGAACGCGAAGGCCAGGGTGGCGGCCCTCGGCGGCCGAACGGTGCCGACCACGGCCATCGTCGCCGAGACCCTGGTCAGCGACTGGCTGGTCGAGATCGAAGTGATCGCCGCGGCGTGACGGCATCCGCCCTCGTGACGACATCGAGCCTGGGGGAGCGAACATGATCGACGCGGAGTTGACCGGAAAGGTCGTGCTGGTCGTGGGCGGCCACGCCCTGTGAACACCGGACGCCGGATCACTGATCAGGGCAGGAATCGGCGCAGGTTTTCCACAGCCCTGTGGATGGTCTAGGCGGACCTTCCGCACGGACTCTCCCTATTGATGATCAATGCTCAGCCCATGTGCCGACTGCGGAGCGTCGGCCTGCGGTAACGCCGGAGTCGCTCGCTGTACGGCAAGTTGTCCACAGGTCTGTGGACAACGTGCCGCCGCAAGATGAGGTCAGCGGAGCAGGGCGAACCGCCTCGACTGCGCCACCAGCGCTCCACCAGAGTCCCAGATCTCGAAGTCCTCTTCGTGATGACCGCCGATCACATGTCGAGTGGCGGCCCGGCCGGCGAGCCGACCGGGTGCGTGCCGGCGGCGGAACAACGACCGGGCCGCGGAGGTTCTGAGCAGCGGAGCCCAAGGAGGCGATCGAGATGGGTGACTACGGAAGGCCACTGGAGTTCGGGTATTTCCTGGTGCCGAACGCGAGCGATCCGCTCCTCGACACGGCGCGCACCGCCGACCGGCTGGGCCTGGACCTGATCGGTGTCCAGGACCATCCGTACCAGCGGCGCTACGTCGACACCTGGACCCTGCTCAGCATGATCGCGGCGGTCACCGAACGGGTCCGGGTCTTCCCCGACGTCGTGAGCCTGCCGCTGCGACCGCCCGCCGTGCTGGCCAAGGCCGCGGCGAGTCTCGATGTGCTCAGCGGCGGGCGGGCCGAGCTCGGGCTGGGCGCGGGGGCGTTCTGGGACGCGATCGAGGCGTACGGCGGGCCGCGGCGCAGCCCCAAGGACGCCATCGGCGCGCTCGAGGAGGCCGTCACGGTCATCCGCAAGGTGTGGAGCGGCGAGCGCGGCCTGCGGTTCGACGGCGAGCACTACCAGCTCAAGGGCGCCCACGGCGGCCCGGTGCCCGCGCACCGGATGGAGATCTGGCTCGGTGTCGCCGGGCCGCGCGCACTCGGCGTGGCCGGGCGGGCGGCGGACGGATGGCTGCCCTCGTCGACCTGGGCGACCCCGGACCGGCTGCCGGAGCTCCATGCCCGCATCGACGCCGCCGCCGCGGACGCCGGGCGCGAACCGTCCGACATCCGCCGGCTCTACAACGTCGGCGGCGTGATCACCACCGGGTCGTCCGAGGGCTTCCTGCGCGGACCGGTCGAGCAGTGGACCGACGAGCTCACCGACCTGGCCGTGGGCTCCGGCATGGACACTTTCATCCTGTGTGCCGACGGCGAGCAGGACACTCAGTTGCGGCGCTTCGCCGAGGAGATCGTCCCGGCGGTACGGGAACGCGTCGCGGAGGAGCGTGGCTGATGGCACTGGTTTTCCACAGGCCTGTGGACGACGAACGCCCCTAGCGGGTTCCGCAGAGTGCGCATGGAGAGGAGCATCGGCGCGCCGGCTCTCATTCTTACCGAGCCGGGCGCAGCTCGCCGGGCAAGGTGATGCGATCATCTGGGCGTACGAAGGAGGGGGCGGTACGTGTCGGCGGTGTCGGAGAACGGGATACGCCGTCGGCTGAGGTCTCTCGCCCTGATGGAAGTCGCCAATATCCCGCTGCAGGCGTGGATATGGTTCGGCCTCATCGGGCTCCCGGCGTCGGCTCCGAACCTCGTCGGGTTCACCCTGTTCGCGGTCCTGCTCGTGCAGGGCGCCGGTTTCTGGGCCGCCAAGCTCTCCCAGGTCGGCGCGCCGGGGAGGCGGTTTCCGCCCGGCCTCCGGATCCTCTCCATCACTCGCGTGACCAACCCCCTGCTGCTGGCGACCGGGGTCGCGTACACCGTGGTCGCGGCGGCCATCGACCCGGGAACCGCCACCCTTCCGGGAGTGGTCTTCACAGTGGTCGCGGTGCTGGAGCACGTGGACTACTTCCATGTTCAGCTCATGCACGACACCCGCGCGGATCTGCGGCGCCTCCGCGCCGGCGGACTCCACCGGTCACACCTCGCCCGTGATCTGGCCCGGTACAGCAGGCTCCGCACGGCACGGGGATCAGTTCGATGATCAGTTACCCACCGTGTTTTCCACAGGCTGTGGACGGCGACCGCGGCTGAGCGGTCACGCTCGGGGCGGCCGCCCGTGGCGGCGCCGCACCGGCGGACGCCGCGACCGTACGTCGGGCAGCTCCCGTGGATCGTGCCCGTGGTGGCAGTGCCCCGCGAGGAAGTAGGTCAGCTCGTGGGGCACCAGGCCGGCGGCATGGATCGCGGACTTGTCGTAGACGACGTGGTCCCACACGAACGCTCCGGGAGCCGGTTCGGCGCCATCGGGATCGGGCTCCGGCAGCCGCCCGTCCTCGGTCCAGGCGCAGAACACGTACTCGTCCTGTGCTCCCGTCCGCGCCACGTGAACCAGCGCGCCGACCACGAGTTCGCCCGTCAACCGCCCGCGAAGGACGCGCCGCAGCGCGTCCTCGTGCGTCGGATCGCTCTCCCGCATCATGCCGCCGGGCAGGGTCCGGTACTCGGTCCCGTCCGAACGTCGATGGCGCACCGTCAGCACTTGCCGGTCGGACGTCGTGAGGATGGCGGCCACCCGGTCAGGCACGATCGGCTCCTCGCTCCTGGCCACCGCCCGTCCCCGGCTCCGCCCTAGAGATGGCGGTGCAGGAAGTCGGTGGTCGCCTCCACCGCCTCGGTGACGTACGGCTCCACATCGTAGAGGTCGATGTGCTCGCCGGCGTCGAGCCAGAGGATCTCTTTGCGTCCCTGAACCCGTTCGTGCAGTTCGGCCGCGAGCTCTGGCGCGCAGTAAGCATCGACCTTGCCATGGACGAGAAGCAGCGGCGTGGCGCCCAGCAACGCGGCGGCGCCGAGCGCGTCGAAGGTCATCAGCGAGTGCAGCGACCCCCTCGTCACCCGGTTGTCCCAGTACGGCGATGCGGAGCGTTCGGTGCCGTAGTACGCGTAGGGCTCGTCGCCGCCCATCGCCGCCTCGCCGCCGTCGGGCGCGACCGCCGGCAGGTACTCGTCGTAGCGGTCGATGAACGTGCGAAGCGCGGACCGGTAGGCGTCGACTCCCATCCGCTCGGCGAACCACCCCGGGCTGTTGTACGCGCCGGCGATGCCCACCACGGCCTTCACCCGCGGGTCGGAGGCCGCCGCGCGAACCGCGTATCCGCCCCCAAGGCAGACCCCGACCACCCCGATCCGGTGCGGATCTATCTCGGGTCGATGCGCGAGGAGAGTGACCGCCGACCTCAGGTCGGCCAGCTTGCCCTGGCCGTCCTCATGCCCTCGCCGGCCCCCGCTCTCCCCGAACCCGCGATGGTCGAAGGCCAGGGTCGCGATGCCCGCCCGGGCGAGCCGCTCCGCGTACAGCCCCGTGACCTGTTCCTTGACCCCCGTGAACGGCCCGGTGAGGACGACGGCGGGCGCCGTACCGGCGAGATCCGGCAACCTCAGATCGCCGACCAGGCCCACGCCATCGGCGGTGAAGGCGACCCGCTCGGCCGTGACGGCAGTGGATTGATCGGTGTCCATGGCTGCTCCTCTGTACGGGGGGGAGGGGATGGGGGCGTAGCGGGCTTCAAGAGGAGCCGGATTCGGTGGCGAGCTCGGCTGCGACCGCGTCGGCACCGAGCCCGACCAACCAGGCCAGCGGAGCGCCCGGCACGAAGAGCTCCATGGTCTCGGTCAACTCCCGCTTCTGCGCCTCGGTCAGACTCGGTGCGCCGGCGGCGAGGCGGCGCACGGTCTCGCGATACATGAGGAGATAGCGCCGCTGGTCGGCGAACAGCCTGGTGTCACCCGGCTGCCCATGACCAGGGTAGAGAGGCATGCCGTCCAGCTCGGCTGTCAGCCGGTCCAGAGTGCCGAGCCACGCTCCGGAGTGACCGTCGGCGGTGTAGGAATGGAGATCCCCGAACGCCAGGTCGCCGATGAAGGCGCAGCGCCGCCCTCCGGTCTCGACCAGCACGTACGAGTCCGCGTCGCTCTCACCGGCGCCCAGATCGTGCACCCGCACCTGAAGACCGCCCACCTCGACCGTGCCGCCATCGGCCAGCGGGTGGTCGGGGACGCGGTAGCGGTCCGGCCACTCCTCGCCGTAGACGGGCTGCCATTGCTCCCGCTTGGGCTGGGCGACCTTCGCGATCGTCTCGGCGACCGCCACGGTGGCGTAGACCGGAACGTCGTCACCCACCACGTACGGCAGGCCGTTGAAATGGTCGGGGTGGGGATGGGTCACGAAGGCCGCGAGCAACGGTTTGCGCAACGCGGCGAGCCGGGCGGCCAGCGCCATGGCGTCGGACACCAGCAGGTTCGCGTCGACCAGCACCACGCCGTCGGCTGTCTCCAGCAGATGGCTGTTCACGAGGATGCCGGACTCCGCGGCGGTGTAGGTGTGAATCCTCAGTGAGCTCATGAATACGGGTCCTTCCGATTACCGTTGATCGAAACTGATCGAAACGCTAGAACGGTCCGCGGCCACCGGACAGAAGGCACTTTGCGGTGCCCATGCCCCCGCAGCGGCCGACCGACAGGGAGGTCTGGATGGCGCTGGTGATTCCCGACGTGCTCGAGGAGAGCTGCGCGACCCGGCAGGCGCTGGAGCGGTTCGCCGCCAAGTGGCGGATCCTGGTGATCTACGCGCTGCTCGCCGGTCCACAGCGGCATGCCCAGTTGCGCCGCAGGCTCCCCGGCGTCACCCAGAAGGTGCTGACCGAGACGCTGCGCGGCATGGAGGCCGATGGCCTGGTCGAACGCCGGGTCATCAAGGACACCGCACCCCAGCACGTGGAGTACGCGCTGACCTCGCTCGGCAAGACACTGCAGGAGCCTCTCGCCGCGATCTGCGACTGGGCCCTGACACAGGGAACATGAAGACCGGTCGCCCACGGTTCAGTCGGCCGTCGACGGCGCCGTGAGCCGGACCTCCTCCGCGTCGAGCCGGGCCTGGACCCGGAGCAGCACCGCGTCACAGATCAGCCGCTCGTCACGTAGCCGGATCACGGCCGCCCGCTTGATCGACACCAGCTCGGCGCGCAGCGCCGTGTGCGGCTCGGGCTCCAGCGAACCCGAGAGGTGGTCGCGCTCATCCCCGGCGCGGGACGGGTTAAGCGGCACTTCGTCGCAGTTCGCCGGGCTTGACCGCCCTTCCGGTCGGCACCGCGCGCGAAGAGTACGTAGAGTCCTCTCATGACCAGCGCCTCGGCGACGGCTGACCTCGTGAACGGCCTCGGAGGACCCCTTGGCTGACCGCAAGCACGGCGTGCCCACGCCGGAGACCCACTCGACCGTCCGGTCCGAGGACTGGGACGGTCGGGACCTGTCCGGTGAGGCCCACGAGCGGGTGGCCTTCATCGACGTGGACATGACCGAGACCTCGAATCATGGCGCGGTCTTCACGGAGTGCACCTTTCGCGGCGTCAAGTTCAACGCGTCCGCGCATACCGACGCGGCATTCCTGAACTGCACGTTCACGCGGTGCGCGTTCTTCGACGCCACGTTCACCCGGTGCAAGCTGGTCGGCAGCATGTTCGACGGCTGTACCTTCGATCTCCTGAAGGTCGTCGGCGGGGACTGGTCGTTCGTCGGGCTTCCCGGCGCGAACCTGCGCGGCACGTCCTTCGCCAATGTGCGCATGCGCGAGGCCGACCTCACCGGCGCGCAGTGCGAAGGAGCCTCGCTGCGCGGGGTCGACCTGTCCGGCGCCTGGTTGCACAGAGCCGACCTGTCCCGCTGTGACCTGCGCGGAAGCGACCTGGCCTCACTCGACCCGCTGACCGTAGAGCTCAAGGGCGCGATGATCGACCCGTACCAGGCCGTAGTGGTCGCCACCGCGCTCGGTCTCGACGTGCGGTCCGGGGATCAGGAGCCCTAGAGCCACCCCGGAGCCGACGCCACACCGGAGTCGGCATCACGCCGGCCGGCCACCGACGAGGTCAGTCGCCGGACGACTCCGTCTCGGCCCGCTGTTGCGGTACCTTCGCCGAGGCTCCCGGCCGGTCGACGCCCTCGACGGCGAGGCAGATCCCGAAGACGCGCGCAGCCCGGCTTCGCCCAGTGGCACCGGAGTCTGCCCGTGACCGAGGCCGTCGGGCGGGAGATCCTGAGCCTGCCGTTCCACCCGTACATGACCACCGACGACGTGGATCACGTGGTGTCGGCGCTGGGGCGGGCCCTGGCCGGCGTGCGCGAGACCGCGACAACGGAGACGCCCTGATGGCCGGCCAGACTCCGCAGGGCCAGGAGGTGCCCCCGGGCCTGCGGCGGATCTTGGTGGTGTGCTTGGGGAACCACTGCCGGTCCCCGTTCGCCGCTGCGGTTCTCGCCCGGCACGGCGGCGCCGCCGTCGAGGTCCGCTCGGCAGGCACGCGAGACAAATGGGTGGGCAAGCCCGCTCATCCAACCATGATCGCTGCCGCAGCCCGGTGCGGCTACGACCTCACCGGCCATCGCGGGGTCCAGGCCGACTCCGCCCTGATGGAGTGGGCCGACGTGATCCTCACGATGGACCGCGCGATCCTGGCGACGCTGCGGGAGCTGGCCGACGCCCGCACCGTACCGAAGCTGACGCTGTACCTCGACGGCCAAGACGTGCCCGATCCGTGGGGGCAGGACGATGCGGCGTTCGCCGCGTGCGCGGCCGGCATCGAGTCCGGCGCCACGCGGCACCTTCGATAGACCGCCCGCTTCTAATGGCCGTCGGCAACGACGGACAGCAGAACGTCCACCAGCCGGTCGGCCGCGTCGGGCCGGCCAGCAGCGCGGGCCCGCTGGGCCATGGTCGTGCGCCTGTCGGAGTCGACGAGCAGGGGTTCCACGGCGGCACGCAGGATGTCCGGCGTCGCCTCGCCGAGCAGGGCGACGGCGGCGCCGGCGTCGTGCAGGTGGCGCGCGTTGTGAGCCTGCTCATTGCCCGCAGAGGTGGCGAGGGGGATGAACACGGCGGCCTTGCCCAGGGCGGTCAGCTCCGCGATCGTGCCCGCGCCACTGCGGGAGATCACCACGTCGGCCAGCGCGAGGACGTCGGGCAGCTCCGGCCCGACGTAGCCGGTCAGTAGGTAGCGAGCCGCCAGCTCGCCGGGCAGGGCCGCGGTGTGCTGCCGGAGATCAGCGAGGTTGTCCGGCCCGCACTGGTGGATGACGTTGGCGTGGGAAAGCAGCCACGGCAGGACGTCGCGAACGAGGATGTTGATCTGCTGCGATCCCTGGGCGCCACCGGTGACATACACGGTCGGGCGGCGCTGGTCGAAGCCGTGCAAGCCCAGGGCCTCGATCGCCTTGTCCGGCCGGCCGGACAGCACCTCGGGCCGCACCGGGTTACCGGTGACCACTGCGGTCGCACGGACCGTCTCGGGCAGCAGCGGCAAAGTCGACTCTGAGGACACGGCAATACACGTCGCCCTGCGGGCTAGGGACCGGTTGGCCAGACCGAGGCGAACCGTCTGCTCGTGGACCACCAGCGGGCGGCGGCATATCCTGGCGGCCAGACCCACCGGTACGGCGACGTAGCCGCCCGTAGCCAGCACCACATCGGGGCGGAAGTCGGAGACGACCCTGCGGGCCTGGGCGACGCCGAGCGGCACGCGGCCCATGTCCTTCACATTCGCGGGCGAGACAAGCTTCAACGGATTGCTGGAGCGGCGGATCTTGCCGGTAGCGACTGAGGCGAATCGGATTCCCTCGCCGGCCGCGACGCGGGCCTCCAAGCTGCCAGCCGTTCCCACCCACAGGACCTCCAGCGTCCGGCCGGCGACCCCAAGCCTGGTCTGCAGAGCGCGTACTGCGGTGAGGGCAGGGTAGGTGTGGCCGCCTGTCCCACCACCCGTGACGATCAGGCGAAAGGCCCGATCCGGGTCGAGGGGGAGGCGGTTAACGGTGTCACTGTTCACAGAGAAGCTACCAATCTGGCTACGCCGGGACTCCGGCTCGTGGGCTGCCGGCGGTGGCGTAGATGTGGGCCTGGAGCCAATACAGCGGATGCGCGAGCTTGACGACCTCGGCGGAGTACCTGCACCGGGCAAGGGAGTCAGCCAGTACTCCGGCGACGGTTGACTCCCGAACCCGACACCCGTACAAGGCCAGTTTCATGGCGTGAGGTTCCCCGTCTGATCAGCCGGTACGGCCCCTACGGTGGCGAGTCGGCGCCCGTCGGGCGCAGCCAGCTTAGCTTCGACAGATGGTCTTCACGGCGGATCACGCCATGCTGGTGGAGGGCTTGCCGTGTAAGGCTGTGAGCTCGGGCGACAGCTAGCGCTGTGTTCGCCGCATCGCTCTACGTCGCTTGTGCCTCGTGGACCAGGGTGGCGATCTCGTCGGCAAGTTTCGGAGCGACGGCGATCGTTGCAGTGGAGTGGGCGGTGTGCTCGGTGCCGTCCTTGTCCATGATGATCGCTCCGGCCTCGCGGGCGATGATGACGCCTGCGGCGGTGTCCCATGGTTTGTTGGACATGGTGAGGCTGGCGTCGAGTTTGCCTTCGGCGATCCAGGTGAGGTCAACGGCGGCGGATCCCAGCATGCGGACTCGTTGGGTTTGGGCGGCGAGTCGTTCCGTGAGCGCGAAGCGGAGGCGGTTCTTGGCTGCGGCGTCCTGTCCGACCGCGTAGTCGCCTATGGCGACGATTGCGTCATTGAGGTTGCTGGTGCTGCTGGCCTGGAGTCGGCGGCCGTCGAGAAAGGCACCTGCGTGCTGGACGGCGGAGTAGCGCGTGCCGAGGAACGGCAGATCGATGACGCCGAGAACCGAGCGGCCCCTGTGGATCAGTCCGAGGGAGATGCCGCACAGCGGGAGGCCGCGCACGAAGTTGGCGGTGCCGTCCACGGGATCGAGTGCCCAGAGCAGCTCACCGTTCGTGTCTCCGGTCGTGCCTTCCTCTTCGCCGAGGACGGCGATGGAAGGGGTTTGCTGCTGGAGGTACTCGCGGACTGCGCGTTCGACGGCGTAGTCGACTTCGGAGGCCATGTCACGGTCGCCTTTGGCCGTCAGGAGGCCGGGCATCCGGGTCCGCATGAGGTCGCTGGCGATCGAGACCGCTTGGATCGCAGCGGGTAGCAGCGATCCGGGCGCGGTGGTCATACAGGGGTGCTCCGTTCCCACAGTGAGGTGAAGGTCTGCTCGAAGGTGCCGAAGAGGCCGTTGCCGGGTGTCTCTCGTTTGATGACGAACGTTGGTGAGTCCACTCCTCGGGCCTGTGGGAGGTAGGGCTGCATGACGCACGTCTCACCGTCGATCAACGTGATGTTGAATCGGATGGTCTCGTCATAGACCGCGATGCGCAGGCGATCGCGTGCTTGCGTCGACAGTCGCTTGCGCA
The DNA here is from genome assembly GCF_014323705.1 of Actinomadura alba. Taxonomy (GTDB): domain Bacteria; phylum Actinomycetota; class Actinomycetes; order Streptosporangiales; family Streptosporangiaceae; genus Actinomadura_C; species Actinomadura_C alba. The sequence goes on along the minus strand of NZ_JABVEC010000007.1, from coordinate 111,528 downwards.
GTCGCGTGAGTACCTCAATGTTCAGCCTGGTCAACGTGGTGAGGTGTGGGTCGGTGTACCCCTCCTCCTGCTGCGAGGCAGCGACCGGAAACCCGCCGTGTCCTTCGTGTCCTGGGCTGTCAACGACGCTCGAATCCTGACCCTCTGTGGACGCGTGGGCTCTAGCAGTCGTCGCAACACCCCTGCCCAGGGGATGCGATGGACTTCGAGATTCACAAGGACCGTTGGCCGCAAGGGCCGAAGAAGCTGACGCGTGAGCGAGCGGCATACTTCCAGCTCATGCAGCAGGGCTACAGCAGCCGGGAGGCAAGTAGTAACGCAGCCCCTGAACATCCGTGAGCCGGTGTGCAGGGGCTCAGCCGCCCACCTGGCAGAGTTGTGAGCCTCAACGCTGATCACTGTTCCAGCCCAACCGAGCACTGGAAGCCAGCCAAACCGGATCCCCCGGACGCTGACGTGAGGGCTGCGGTCGAGCCACCCCGTAGGGGCGACCGGAGGGAGTCAGAGCGCGTTGGGGTATCGCCACGCCGCAGCCGAGACTCCTACCATGGGGCAAGATCCGCGACGACCGTTGGAGCAGCGATGACCCCATCCGAGAAGCGCATTCCTGGGCAGAGCAACGCCGAGTACGAACGACGCCAGAATCCCAACGCGGACTTCACCGGCACACACTCGGTGCACGGTGGCGGTGACCCTTCCTTTGTGATCAGGATCTCTCAAGCTTTCTTCGCTTGGCTCGGTCGCCGTAGAGGCCGCAAGTCGAGTTAGGCGCAGCGCGACCCGCGGCTGCGGCTCGCGCTGGCAGGGTTGGGGCCGGTCGATGGCCGTCGGCCACCCCGTAAGGACGACCGGAGGGAGTCAGCCGGCGCCGTGTCGGCAATTCCGTCTCAAGCGTCGTCCCGGGTAGAAGCCGCTGCCTGGTTTCGAACCGGCCAACCTCGGCGGCGCGACCCCGCAGCGCGTCGAGAGCCAGCTTGTGCGCACTGAGGTCAAGACGGCGGCGGGATCTGCCGATGCTGCCCCTCGTGTGGGATGGCTTCATCGAGTTGGCCGAACGGCAGATGTTCGCCCGGCGGCGGGCCGGTGATGGCTGGCATGAGACAGGACTCGTCTTCACCACCAAGAGTGGGCGGCCGATCGAGCCGCGCAACCTGGCCCGCGTCTTCGAGCGGATCTGCGTCAACGCGGGACTTCGCCATATCCGGTTGCATGATCTCCGGCACACCACGGCGTCATTGCTCAAGAGGCTTGGGGTTCCGCCGAGCGACGCCAAGGAGATCTTGGGTCATGCTCGGATCGCGGTCACGTTGGAGATCTACACGCACGGAGACAACGAGAGCCATCGGGATGGGCTCGGGAAGGTGGCGGGGGAGCTGTTCGGTGAGTCGGAGAGCTAGCCGTTGCTGTCACCGTTGCTGTCAAAAGCCCCCACCAGTGATCTGGTGGGGGCTTTGAGCTGGGTGGGCCTAGGAGGACTTGAACCTCCGGCCTCATCCTTATCAGGGATGCGCTCTAACCGACTGAGCTATAGGCCCGGGGTGCTGTCGCCGTAACCGGCGACGAGATGGGAGATTACCCCATCGCGCCGGGCAACGGAAATCGGATTACCCGCTACGCAGCAGCATACCCGGCGGTGCTACTCGGCCTCCTTCAAGGTCACCTCGATGCCGCCAACGAGATCGGCCGTCATGTTGTAGATCATGGCGCCGACCGTGGAGAGCGCGGTGATGAGGAAGACGTTCAGCGCGCCGACCAGTGACGCGTAGCCGAAGACGCGGGCGAAGGAGAACCAGCCGGCGGCGTCGAGACCACCCTGGTTGGAGCCCTGCTCCCGGGTGAGGTCGTTGACGGTCGAGCTGATCGCGTCGAAGACGCCGAGGACCGACAGGACCGTGTAGAGCACGATGACCGCGACCAGCAGGACGACGAAGCCGACCAGTGACATCACGAAGCTGAACTTCATCACCGACCACGGCTCCAGGCGAGACAGCTGGAGGTGGGCCTTGCGGGGGGACTTACCGCTCGGCTTGCCGGCCTTGGCGGCCTTCGCCGCTTTGCCGGCCTTGTTGGCCAGGCCCGCCAGCCGGTCCTTCGACCGCCCGGTGGACGGCGGGGCGACCGGAGGGGCTCCGGCGGCCGCGCCGATGTCGTCCCGGGGGTCGTACGACATGGAACCGCCGGACATGCCGCGATCGTGCGACGGACCGCCGGCGTCCGGCGCCGGGCTCCACAGCGGGCTTCCGCCGCCGGGCCGTGGCCCGGGGCCGCTGGCGCCGCTGCCGCTCGTGCCGGGCCTGGAACCGGGGGAGTTCCCGGTGGGTGCGGCACCGCCGGCCGGCGGCCCACCGGCCGAGTACGACCGGTCGGTGGCGGACGGGCTCGCGGGCGACGAGCTTCCTGAGAACGGGCTTCCCCCGGACGGGCTTCCCGGCGAGGAGCTTCCCCCGGAGGGGCTTCCCGGCGACGCGGCTCCTGCCGACGAACTTCCCACGGACGAGCTTCCCGCCGATGAACTTCGTGCGGAGGGGGTTGCCGCGGATGTGGACTGCTCGATGATCGACGACGGGCCGGCTGGGACCGATCCGTCCGGCCCGTCCTCCTCGGCGGGCACGCCGGCCGGGCCAGAGGCCGACTTGCCGGCGGCCGACGCCACACCGGAGGCCGAAGCACCCGAGGCCGGACCGGATGACGGGCTCGAGGTCGCGCCCGAGCCGGGCGAGTCGTTCGACGCGTTCAACTCGCCGGGCTCTGGCTTCTTCTCATTGGTCACTGATTCCCCCGGGACCTGCGTTCCGTTCGCGGACGCGTCATCGCCTGGAGCATCGGCCGTGGGACGATCGGACGCGGGGAGCATGCGCTCCGGAGCCGGGACCTTGATGGTGGCCTCGTCTCGGGCGGAGCTGGCCGCAGTGGTCTTCCGGGGGGGCTTGCGGCCCCCCGACTGGGAACCCCCGGCACCGGACTTGGACGTGCCACGACCACCTCGGCCTTTACCCTGGTTGGGCTGGGCACTCACGCGTCCTCCTCGCCTGATGGGCCGAAGACCTCCTGGGGGCGAGGTGAGTCACTCACCCTCGACCTCTTCGACGGTCTCCGCGTCCACTATCGACTCAACGTTCCTCGCGATGGCTACGATGCTGTCGCCGTCGGCGAGGTTCATGAGACGGACTCCCATGGTCTGTCGTCCGGACTGCTTGATCTCCGCGGCACTGGTTCTGATGACGCCGCCGTTCGAGGTCATGGCGAAAACCTCATCATCCAGACGAACCATGAGTGCCCCTACCAACCTGCCGCGGGTTTGCACGATCTTAGCGGTCAGAACTCCCTTACCCCCACGGCCCTGCAAGGGGTACTGGTCGATCGGCGTGCGCTTCGCATACCCGCCCTCGGTGGCCACAAGCACGTCTTCTTCGCCGTTGTGGACGACGTGCATGTCGAGCATTTCCTGACCATCGTCGAAACGCATACCGATGACACCGCTCGTGGCCCGGCCCATCGGCCGCAGCGACTCGTCCGAAGCCCGGAACCGGATCGCCTGGGCGCCGGTGCTCACCATGAGCAGATCGTCCTCGGGCCCGACGAGCCGGGCGGCGATTACCTCGTCGTCCTCTGTCAGGTTGATCGCGATGATGCCGCCGGAGCGGGGCGAGTCGAAGTCCGACAGCGCCGTCTTCTTGACCCGCCCCTGCTTGGTGGCGAGCACGAGGTACGGCGCCACGTTGTAGTCGCGCAGGTCGAGCACCTGGGCAATGTGCTCGTCTGGCTGGAAGGCCAGCAGGTTGGCCACGTGCTGGCCGCGCGCGTCCCGGCTGCCGTCGGGCAGTTCGTAGGCCTTGGCGCGGTAGACGCGTCCCTTGTTGGTGAAGAAGAGGATCCAGTGGTGCGTCGTCGTCACGAAGAACTGGTCGACGATGTCGTCCTGCTTCAGCTGCGCGCCGCGCACGCCCTTGCCGCCGCGTCGCTGGGCGCGGTACTGGTCGGTCCTGGTGCGCTTGGCGTAGCCGCTGCGGCTGATGGTGACGACGACGTCCTCTTCGGCGATGAGGTCCTCCATGGACACGTCACCGTCGAAGGGGATGATCTCCGTGCGCCGCTCGTCGCCGAACTTCTCGACGATCGCCGTCAGCTCCTCGCCGACGATCCGCCGCTGCCGCTCCGGCGAGGCCAGGATGTCGTTGTAGTCGGCGATCTCCGACATGAGCTTGTCGTACTCGTCGGTGATCTGCTGACGCTCGAGGGCGGCCAGCTTGCGCAGCTGCATGTCGAGGATGGCCTGCGCCTGGACCTCGTCGATCTCGAGCAGCCCCATCAGGCCCTGCTGGGCGGCCGAGGCGGACGCTGATCCGCGGATCAGCGCGATGACCTCGTCGATGCGGTCGAGCGCCTTGAGCAACGCGCGCAGGATGTGCGCCCGCTCTTCGGCCTTGCGGAGCAGGAACTTCGTCCGGCGGACGATGACGTCGATCTGGTGCGTCACCCAGTGACGTACGAACTGGTCCAGAGGGAGCGTGCGCGGCACGCCGTCGACGAGCGCGAGCATGTTCGCGCCGAAGGTCTCCTGCAGTTGGGTGTGCTTGTAGAGGTTGTTGAGCACGACCTTGGCGACCGCGTCGCGCTTCAGCACGATGACGAGGCGCTGCCCGGTCCGGCCGGACGTCTCGTCCCTGACGTCGGCGATCCCGGTGATCTTGCCTTCCTTCACCTGCTCCGCGATCTTGAGAGCGAGGTTGTCCGGGTTGACCTGGTACGGCAGCTCGGTGACGACCAGGCAGGTGCGGCCCTGGATCTCCTCGACCTCGACGACCGCGCGCATGGTGATCAGGCCGCGGCCGGTGCGGTAGGCGTCCTCGATGCCGCGCCGGCCGACGATCAGGCCGCGGGTCGGGAAGTCCGGCCCCTTGACCCGCTCGATCAGGGCGTCGAGCAGCGCCTCGTCGGAAGTCTGGAAGTTCTCCAGGTACCACTCGACGCCGGCCGCCACCTCGCGCAGATTGTGCGGCGGGATGTTCGTCGCCATGCCGACCGCGATGCCGGCCGCGCCGTTCACCAGCAGGTTCGGGAAGCGCGACGGCAGGACGTCGGGCTCCTGGCTGCGGCCGTCGTAGTTCGGCGAGAAGTCGACGGTCTCCTTCTCGATGTCGCGCAGCATCTCCATGGCGAGCGGCGCGAGACGGCACTCGGTGTAGCGCATCGCCGCCGCAGGGTCGTTGCCCGGCGAGCCGAAGTTGCCGTTGCCGTCGACCAGCGGGTAGCGCAGCGACCACGGCTGGGCCAGCCGCACCACGGTGTCGTAGATGGACGCGTCACCGTGCGGGTGGTAGTTGCCCATGACGTCGCCGACGACGCGGGCGCACTTGAAATAGCCGCGGTCGGGACGGTACCCGCCGTCGTACATCGCGTAGAGCACTCGGCGGTGCACCGGCTTGAGCCCGTCGCGCACCTCCGGCAGCGCCCGCGCGACGATGACCGACATCGCGTAGTCGAGATAGCTGCGCTGCATTTCGACCTGGATGTCGACCGGTTCGATGCGGTCGTGCGGGACGCCGCCCTCGGTGGTCACTTCCGTCACGTGGAGAACCTCTTCTTAATAGCGTGGAAGGTCATGCGATCGCGTCTGCCCGGCGGCGACTAGACGTCCAGGAAGCGGACGTCCTTGGCGTTGCGCTGGATGAAGGACCGCCTGGCCTCCACGTCCTCGCCCATCAGGACGCTGAACAGCTCGTCGGCCTGTGCCGCGTCATCGAGCGTCACCTGCAGCAGCACCCGGTTGGCGGGATCCATGGTGGTGTCCCAGAGCTCGTTGGCGTTCATCTCGCCGAGGCCCTTGAACCGCTGCACCTGGTCACGGGGACGCGGGTCGCGCTTGCCGGCCGCGATGCCGGCCTCGATGACCGCGTCGCGCTCCCGGTCGGAGTAGGCGTAGGCCGAGTCCTGCCCCCGGGCATCCCACTTGATCTTGTAGAGCGGCGGCTGGGCCAGGAAGACATGGCCCGCCTCGACCAGCGGCTTCATGAAGCGGAACAGCAGGGTGAGCAGCAGCGTGCGGATGTGCTGGCCGTCGACGTCGGCGTCGGCCATCAGGATGACCTTGTGGTACCGGAGTTTGGAGATGTCGAACTCATCGTGGATGCCGGTGCCCAGCGCGGTGATCATCGCCTGGACCTCGTTGTTCTTGAGGACCCGGTCGATTCGGGCCTTCTCCACGTTGAGGATCTTCCCGCGGATCGGCAGGATCGCCTGGGTCACCGCGTCGCGACCGCCCTTGGCGGAGCCGCCCGCCGAGTCGCCCTCGACGACGTAGATCTCCGACTTGGACGGATCGGTCGACTGGCAGTCCGACAGCTTGCCCGGCAGCGACGTGGACTCGAGCAGGCTCTTTCGCCGGGTCAGGTCGCGGGCCTGCCGGGCGGCGATGCGCGCCCGCGCGGCCTGCAGCGACTTGTTGATGATCTCCTTGGCCTCGCCGGGGTTCCGGTCGAACCAGTCACGCAGGTGCTCGTTGCACGCCTTCTGCACGAACGACTTCGCCTCGGTGTTGCCCAGCTTGGTCTTGGTCTGCCCCTCGAACTGCGGGTCGGCCAGCTTGATCGAGATGATCGAGGTCAGGCCCTCGCGGACGTCCTCGCCGGAGAGCCGGTCGTCCTTGCCGTCCTTGAGCAGCTTCTGGCCGAACGCGTAGTTGTTGACGATGGTCGTCAGCGCGGACCGGAAGCCCTCCTCGTGGGTGCCGCCCTCGGCCGTGTTGATGGTGTTGGCGAAGGTGTGGACCGACTCGGAGTACGAGGAGTTCCACTGCATGGCGATCTCGACCGACATGCCCTCGACCTCGTCGGCGAACGCCACGACCGAGTTGTGGACGGCGTCCTTGGAGGCGTTGATGTGCCGGACGAAGTCCTCGATGCCGCCCTCGTAGTGGTAGGTGACCATCCGAGGCTCGCCGTTGGCATGGCCGGGGCGCTCGTCGCGAAAGGTGATCGACAGGCCGCGGTTGAGGAACGCCATCTCCTGGAGCCGGCGCGACAGCGTCTCGAAGCTCCACTCGACGGTCTCGAAGATCGTGTCGTCCGGCCAGAAACTGACCACGGTGCCGGTCTCGTCGGTCGGCTCGTCACGGGAGATCGGGGCCGTGGGATGGCTGCCCTCGTACGTCTGCCGCCACACGTGCCCGTCGCAGCGGATCTCGACCTCGAGGCGGGTCGACAGCGCGTTCACCACCGAGATGCCGACGCCGTGCAGGCCCCCGGAGACCGCGTAGGACTTGCCGTCGAACTTGCCGCCCGCGTGCAGCGTGGTCAGGACGACCTCGACGGCGGGGCGCTCCTCCCCGGGCACAATGCCGACCGGGATGCCACGTCCGTTGTCACGGACGCGCACCCCACCGTCGGCGAGCAGGGTGACGTCGATGCTGTCCGCATGCCCGGCCAGCGCCTCGTCGACGGAGTTGTCCACGACCTCGTACACGAGATGGTGGAGTCCCCGCTCACCGGTCGAGCCGATGTACATGCCGGGGCGCTTGCGCACCGCTTCCAAGCCTTCAAGGACCGTGATAGAGCGAGCGTCGTACGCCAAAGGAAGATCCTCCTGCCAGGGACACCCGCCGTTCGAGCGTGCCCCGTAACACACGTATGGGCGGCCACCCCTTCGGGCCGCCCACAACGGCGCAGTGTCCTAAGTCAGGGTCCATTCTATCTGGTGAGCGGCCCGAAAGTGGCACTGACCGGCGCTGAAGTCGCGTGTGGCGGCCGAACTGGGCAAGATTGACATCCCCCTACTCATCCTGGGGGCATCTGGGCCGTGTGTGGCGCTCACCGCGAAACTCGGCAGTAGCCGTGCGAACAGGTTAGCGAACGCGCCAAGCGCCGCGCCGACGGGGAGCGGACGCCGGTCCGGTCACCTTGACCCGGCGTACGGTTCCGTCGCCCAGTTCCTCGTTCAGCCTGCGTACGAGCGTGCCGGCGAGCAGCCGGAGCTGGGTCGCCCAGGCGGTGGAGTCCGCGGCCACGACGAGTTCGCCGTCCTCGAACCGCTCCGGCTTGGTGTGCTCGGCGAGCTCGGGCCCGACGATCCCGCCCCAGTTGCCGAACACGCCGCCGACGGCGGCCCGCTGTTCCCAGCCCCGGTCCGCCAGAAGATCGCGGATCGCCGCGCCGAACGCCCGGGGATCACCGCCGCGCCCCGGTTCACGGACGGGTCTCGGCGCCCGCCTGCGCTGCGACCCCGGCACCGACCCGCGCTTCCGCGCGTCGGCCTTGGCCTGGGCGAGCGCCTCGCGCGCCATCTCGATCGCGGTGTTCGCGGCCTCGCTGCGCTGTGTTGAATCGCCTCGCCTCCGGCTCGGCGGCTCGGGACGCTCCGAGGCGGCGTCTTCCCTCGTCGCTCCGGTCGCTCGTTCCTCGTTTTCGTGCCTCGCTCCGCTCGGCGCCTCACGGGCCTTGAGATGCCGTCTTCCCTCGTCGCTCGTTCCTCGCTCCCTGCGCTCCTCAGTCCAGACACCATCGCCCGCTCGGGGGCTCCCTGCGCTCCTCAGTCCAGACACCGCCGCGTCCCTCGCGGCCTCTTCGGCCGGTTCGAACGGGCGCGTGGGGTTCTCATCGGACACGGGTCACCTCTCCGTCCGCCACGTCGTACGCGGCGCCCCTGAGCTCACCCGGCACGTCGGCCGGCACGGCCGCGGTCACCAGGACCTGCTCGGCCGGTGCGACGAGCTCGGCGAGCCGGCTGCGCCGGCCGGTGTCGAGTTCGGCGAAGACGTCGTCCAGGATCAGCACGGGGTCGTCACCGTCGGCTCTCAGCAGCTCGAACGCGGCCAGCCGGAGCGAGAGGGCGTACGACCAGGACTCTCCGTGGCTCGCGTATCCCCGGGCGGGAAGATCACCCAGCCGCAGGTGCAGCTCGTCACGGTGCGGTCCGACCAGGCTGACGCCGCGTTCGAGTTCGGCGCGCCGGGACTCGCCGAGCGCCCTCTCCATCACGGCCACCAGTGATCCACGGTCTGTGGACGGCTCGGCGCCGCCGGCGCCCTCGCCCTCGCCGTGGGCGGAGCTGCGGTAGATCAGATCGGTGGCTGCGCTGGGGGCGAGCGAGTCGTAGGCCTTCGCGACCAGCGGGCGCAGCGCCGCCACCAGGTCGAGGCGGCCGGCCAGCAACTCGGCGCCCGCGCGCGCCAGATGCGAATCCCAGACGTCGAGGGTGGCGAGCATCTCGGCGCCCGGCGCCCGCCGGTGCGCCGCCGCCGAGCGGAGCAGCGCGTTGCGCTGCTTGAGCACCCGGTCGTAGTCGGAGCGCACGCCCGCGAACCGGGGTGCGCGCGCGGTCAGCAGCTCGTCGAGGAATCGGCGCCGCTCGCCCGGATCGCCCTTCACCATCGCGAGGTCCTCCGGCGCGAAGAGCACCGTCCGCAGTATCCCCAGGATCTCCCGTGGCCTGGGGACGGGGGACCGGTTGAGCCGGGCCCGGTTGGCGCGGCCCGGGTTGACCTCGATCTCGATCAGTGCCTTCCGGTCGTCGCGCACCACTCCGGCGCGCACGATCGCCCGTGGCGCGCCGTGCCGCACGAGCGGCGCGTCGGTGGCCGCCCGGTGGCTGCCCTGGGTGGCGATGTAGCCGATCGCCTCGACCAGATTGGTCTTTCCCTGCCCGTTGGGGCCGATGAACGCGCTGACCCCGGGCTCCAGCGGGACCTCCGCGGACGCGTACGACCGGAAGTCCTGGAGGGTGAGGTGGGCGACGTGCACGGGATCGAGGGTAGGGCCTTCGACCGGCCGCGCGCGCGTCGGCTGCGGGCCCGGAAGGCGCACCCCCGCCCATCCCCAGACTGTGGATGATTCTCCACAGTCCTGTGGACGGGGGCGGCCGGCGTGCCGCCGGGTCAGGCCACCGGCTCGACCGGATGGCCTCCGAACTGCTTGCGCAGGGCCGCGACGACCTTCATGGCCGGTGAGTCGTCCTGCCGGGAGGCGAAGCGGGCGAACAGCGACGCGCTGATCGCCGGCAGGGGGACGGCGTGGTCGACGGCGGCCTGCACAGTCCACCGGCCCTCACCCGAGTCGTCCGCGCGGCCGCGGATGCGCTCGAGGTTCGGGTCCTCCTCCAGCGCCCGGTTGAGCAGCTCGAGCAGCCAGGACTGGATGACGGTGCCCTCCTGCCAGCTGCGGAAGGTCTCGGGCACGTTGTGCACGACGTCACTGGCCTTGAGCAGCTCGTAACCCTCGGCGAAGGCCTGCATCATGCCGTACTCGATGCCGTTGTGGACCATCTTGGCGAAGTGGCCGGCGCCGGCCGGGCCGCTGTGGACGAAGCCGTACTCTCCCTCCGGCTTCAGGCTCTCGAAGATCGGCATGAGCTGCTTCACATGGGCGTCGTCGCCGCCGACCATGAGCGCGTAACCGTTCTGCAGGCCCCACACGCCGCCGCTGACCCCGACGTCGACGAAGCCGATGCCCTTGGCCGCGAGCTCCTCGGCATGCCGGCGGTCGTCGAGGTAATGGGAGTTGCCGCCGTCGACGATGACGTCCCCGGGCTCGAGGATTTCCCCAAGGCTGTGGACGGTCTGCCGGGTGGGCTCGCCTGCGGGCACCATCACCCACACCGCACGCGGCTTGGGCAGCCGCTGCACGAGCTCCTCCATGGATCCGACATCACTGATCTTCGGGTCACGGTCATAGCCGATCACGGTGTGCCCACCACGGCGCAGCCGCTCGGCCATGTTGCCGCCCATGCGGCCGAGGCCGATCATCCCCAGTTCCATGCCCGGATCACCCCTTGTATGTACGTTTCAGGCGCTTGATGAGGCTAGTTCCCCATCGATCGTGATGGAGCCCTAACCCGAGAGCCGAACCGGCATGATCAGGTAGCGGTAGTTGGGGTTGGCGCCCTCCTCCGGGGGCTTGCCCGTGAGCACCGCCGGCTTGGTCGGCGTCGTGAACGACAGCCGCGCCGTGTCGGAGCCGATCGCAGACAGCCCGTCGAGCAGGAAGCCGGGGTTGAACGCGATGTTGATGTCCTCGCCCTCCAGCGTCGCCTCCAGGGCCTCCACGGCCTGAGCCTCGTCGCCGGTGCCGGCCTCGAGGACCACCTCTCCCTGGCTGAACGACAGGCGTACGGGGGTGTTGCGCTCGGCCACGAGCGAGACGCGCTTGACGGCCTCGATGAACGGCCCGGTCTGGATCTCGGCCAGACCCGCGTATTCGCTCGGCAGCAGCGACCGGTACTTCACGAAGTCGCCGTCCAGCAGCCTGGAGGTCGTGCGGCGGCCGCCGCCGGTGAAGCCGATCATTCCATCGCCCGGACCGCCCGCACCGCCCAGGGCGATCGACACCTCGGCTCCGGAGGTCAGCGACTTGGCGGTGTCGGCGAGCGTCTTGGCGGGCACCAGGGCCACCGCGGAGAAGTCCGGGCGCTCCGGCTTCCAGTGCATCTCCCGCACGGCCAGGCGGTAGCGGTCGGTCGAGGCGAGGGTGACGGTCTCGCCCTCGATCTCCACACGTACGCCGGTCAGCATGGGGATGGTGTCGTCACGGCCGGCCGCGATCGCCACCTGGCCGACGGCCGCCGCGAACTCGTCACTGCCCACGGACCCCGCCGCCGGCGGCATCTCCGGCAGGCTCGGGTAGTCCTCCACAGGCATGGTCAACAAGGTGAACTTCGCACTGCCACAGGTGAGCATCACCTTGGCGCCGTCGGTCGTCATCTCGACGGGATGCGGGGGCAGGCTTCGGCAGATCTCCGAAAGGAGGCGTCCCGACACCAGCGCCGTGCCGGGGTCCTCCACATCGATGTCCGTGGCGACCTGGGCGGAGACCTCGTAGTCGAACGCCGACAGCCGCAGCCGGTCGCCCGCCTCGATGTGCATACCGGCGAGCACGGGGACCGGGGGCCTGACCGGCAACGAGCGCGCGGTCCAGGCGACGGCGTCGGCGAGTGCGTCTCGATCTATGCGGAACTTCACGGGGACCCGCCTCCTGCTGGGTTTGGACTCAGGTTGTGGTGGAAGAGATCTTGGGACGCTCGGGACGGTTGATCCCCAGGCCCTTACTTGGTACTGGATTTTTTCTTGTAGAGAGAGAAAGAGTAGTCATAGTCATAGGGGCCGTGGACAGTGTGGACAGAGGGTGTTTCCGCAGGTCAGGCCCTGAATTTCTGTCCACCGCCAGTGTGCATGCCGCGTGGACGGCGCGGCTCCGCCTGAGGATGAACAAATTCTCTCCCCCGGTTGTCCGCACGCTGTCCCCCGGTTGTCCACGCCTTGTCCGCAGGTTGTCCCCCACGGTCTTTCCCAGGCCGGCGACACGTGACGAACCGGCCTGTGTCCGTCCCCACGGCGTCCCCAGTCCATCCACGAATTGTCCTCAGGTTGTCCGCAGCTTGTCCCCGGAGTCGTCCACACGGATCCACAGAGTTTTCCCCAGCCTGTGAAAGTCGCGGGAAAGCCGGCGGGTTCAGCGGTTGCGGGCTTGCTGCTTGATCCGGTTGGTCAACTCGGTGACCTGGTTGTAAATGGATCGGCGCTCGGCCATCAGCGAGCGGATCTTGCGTTCGGCGTGCATGACCGTGGTGTGGTCACGGCCGCCGAACTGCTGCCCGATCTTGGGAAGTGACATCTCGGTCAGCTCCCGGCAGAGATACATCGCGATCTGCCGAGCGGTGACGAGGACCCGGGACCGCGACGGGCCGCAGAGGTCGTCGATGGCGATCCCGAAATAGGTCGCGGTCTGCGCCATGATCGTCGCGGCCGTGATCTCTGGGCCGGTGGCGTCGGGGATCAGATCCTTCAGCACGATCTCGGCCAGCTGCATGTCCACCGACTGGCGGTTGAGGCTGGCGAAGGCGGTGACCCGGATGAGGGCCCCCTCGAGCTCCCGGATATTGGTGGAGATCTTCGATGCGATGAACTCCAGCACATCGCGAGGGGCGGCGAGACCCTCCTGTGCCGCCTTCTTGCTCAGAATCGCGATACGCGTCTCGAGCTCGGGTGGCTGCACATCAGTGATCAGCCCCCACTCGAACCGGTTCCGCAGCCGATCCTCCAGCGTTACCAGTTGTTTGGGTGGCCGATCACTGGAGATCACGATCTGCTTGTTCGCGTTGTGCAAGGTGTTGAAGGTGTGGAAGAACTCCTCCTGCGTCTGTTCCTTGTTCTCCAGGAACTGGATGTCGTCGACGAGGAGGATGTCCACATCCCGGTAGCGACGGCGGAATCCGTCCGCCTTGCCGTCCCTGATGGCGTTGATGAAGTCGTTGGTGAACTCCTCGGAGCTCACATAGCGCACGCGTGCCCCGTTGAAGAGGCTCTGCGCGTAGTGACCCACCGCGTGCAGCAGGTGCGTCTTGCCCAGACCTGATTCCCCGTACACGAACAGCGGGTTGTACGCCTTCGCGGGGGCCTCGGCCACCGCCACCGCCGCGGCGTGCGCGAACCGGTTGGACGAGCCGATGACGAAGGTCTCGAAGGTGTACTTCGGATTCAACCGCGCCTGTTCCGGCCGTGCCTTGGGCTCGCCCGACTCCTTGCCCTGGGGCGGGCGGGGCTCTGGCACGGAGGCCCGGCGCGGCGGCTGCCAGGGGGCCGCGGGGTCGATCTCGGTCCGGTCGGCCGAGGTGCCCACCGCGAACGGATCGCGTTCGCCCTGCGGGTGGTCGGACCGGGCGAAGTCCGGCCGCCGGGGCTCGGACTGCGCATAGCCCGGCCGCGGGTAATCCTGCTGCGGGTACTCCGACTGCTGGTACTCCTGCTGCGGGTAGTCCTGCTGCGGGTACTCGGACTGCGGATAGTCCTGCTGCTGGTACTCGGGTTGCGGGTAGTCCTGCTGCGGGTAGTCCTGCTGCGGGTAGTCCGAGCGCGGACGATCGGGCGGGGGAAAGGCGGAATCGTCCGGCCGGCGCGAGGGGCCGCTGCCGAGGGACCCGCCGAGCGTGTGCCCGGTGATGTGCGACGGCGCGTGGCCGCCGCCGGGTTGCCGGCTCGTGGTGGGCCCGCCCTCAGGTGGTGCCGGAGGCCCGGGATATCCGCCGGGCTGGCCCGTTCCGTACGCCGGGGTGTGGTGCTGCGGGTGTTGCGCGTTGTGGTGCGGCGGGTTCTGATGCGACGAGCCGTGGGCGGCCTCACCCTGGTGCTCCTGCTGGAACTGGGGAGGGTAGGGCGACTCGTGGCCGCGACCGTCGGGGACGGGATATCCACCAGGCGGCTGCGGATTGGGGACGGGGTTGTGGATAAAACCCTGCGCAGGCTGGTTCTCGTACCCGGACGGCTCGCCCGTGGGCGCCGATCGCGGCTGATCGGGCTGCACCGTGACCGCGATCCTGATCTCCCGCCCGAGCTCTCGGGAGAGCTCCCGGGTGATCAGGGCGCGCATCCGTACCTCGAACGCCTCCTTGGCGAACTCGTTCGGTGCGGCGAGCAGGGCGGTGTCCTCTACCAGTGCCAACGGGCGGGTGAGGGGCAGCCAGGCGCGGTAGTTCGGCGGCAGCTCACCGGCGGACAGGGCTTCGAGGGTCCGCGCCCATGCCGCCGCGAGGTCCTGACCGTCCATGCGCAAAGTCCCCTCCTGTCACACCGAGATGCGGAGTGACCTACTCTCTCACGCGTCGTCCACAGAGTTGTCCACATGTTGTGCACGACCGTCGAACGGCTGTGTGGTACTCCGCGAGATGGACGAGCCTGGACCGGGGGAAGGGTCCGCATGGCACCGGGTGCCCCGCCAGATGGCGGCAGCGCTCCGTCCGGGTGACGGTAGTCCCTTCTGCAGGGCGCGTGCAAGACTCTCCAGGGCGGGCGCTGGGCGCGATGGGACGCCTTTGCCCGACCGCCTCCAAGGGTACGGATCCCGGCTTCGCCCTGTCCCCGTTTGACCTAACGGGCGGATAACCCGTAGCGTTCTACGGTCGAGTCGCATCGATGCGGTGTCGCATGCCCGAAGCATGGCCCTCGCTGCGGGGGACCTCACGCGCCCCGCGATGCGGCGCCATCCATACGAAGATCTGACCGCAGCACTGGAGCCTCGAGTGAGCAAGCGTACATTTCAGCCGAACAACCGTCGCCGCCACAAGAAGCACGGCTTCCGGCTGCGCATGCGCACCCGGGCCGGCCGGGCCATCCTCGCGTCGCGGCGCCGCAAGGGCCGCGACCGCGTCGCGGTCTGATCGATCCTTCCGGGCGGGCCCGCGGTGTCTGCACAGAGAAGCGACCGGGAGCACGGCATCCCGGCGCGACGGCTCGGCACACCACTGCTGTTCGCTCGCCGGACGCCGCGCGGAGTGCGGCGTGGAGCATAGTCATGCTGCCGTCCGGGCTACGGATGCGGCAGCGGGCCGAGTTCACCTTGGCCGTCCGGCGCGGACGCCGTGCCGGACGGCCGAACATCGTCACCCACCTGCTACGCAGAGATGAGATCGATGCCGAGCCTCTGGCCGGCTTCATCGTCGCACGCACCGTTGGAAACGCGGTCGTACGCAATAAAGTGCGGCGCCGCCTCCGGCACCTGGTCGCCGACCGCGTCGCCCGACTTCCGCGAGGTAGCCTGCTTGTGGTGCGCGCCAACCCCAAGGCCGCATCCGCCGGCCACGATGATCTGGCCGCGGATCTCGACTCGGCCCTCGACCGGCTCCTGCGCGACCAGTCACCCGGCAGGGGCGGTGGGGTCCGAACTGACAAGGGGCGGACATGACAGTGCGGAAGCCGACGCCCGCGGCGCGGGTGCTCATGCTCTTCGTCGCCGTCTATCGCCGCTTCCTGAGCCCCCTGCTCGGCCAGCAATGCCGGTTCCAGCCGACGTGCAGCGCCTACTCGATGGAGGCGCTTCGCGTGCACGGAGCCGCGCGAGGTACTTGGCTCACCGTGCTGAGGATCGGCCGCTGTCATCCGTTCCACCCAGGGGGGCACGACCCCGTGCCACCGCCGAAAGGCACTGTGGCACCGTACAAAGACCTTCAGCCGCGCGGAGAGCGGCACCGTCTCATAGAGCACAAGGAGCTGACCGGTGACTCTTGATCCGCTGTACCGGGCCGTGGCCTGGGTGATCGTTCAGATTCACACCGGTCTCAGCTACATCTTCGATCCCAACAGCGGCTGGGCATGGGGTGGGTCGATCTTCCTGCTCACCGTGCTCATGCGAGTTCTGATCTTCCCACTGTTCGTGAAGCAGATTCACGCCTCGCGGAAGATGCAGGAGCTGAACCCGCAGGTTCAGGCGCTGCGCAAGAAGTGGAAGAACGACAAGCAGCGCATGAACCAAGAGGTCATGAAGCTGTACCAGGAGAACGGGGCCAACCCGCTCTCCGGCTGCCTGCCGCTGCTGGTCCAGATGCCGATCTTCATCAGCCTCTTCCAGGTGCTCAACAAGATCGCCAACGCCGACGAGGGCAATGGCAGCCACGGCATCTCGCCCGCCCTGGTGCACAGCGCCCAGCACGCCGACATCTTCGGTGCGTCTATCTCCACGAAGTTCCTGGACGCGTGGAACGCCGGAACGATCAGTGGCATCGTCGTCTGTGGGGTTGCGGTGCTGATCAGCTCCACCACCACGTACTTCAGCGTCAAGGCGAGCATGAGCCGGCAGCCGGCCATGGACGAGAACAACCCGATGGCGTCGGCCCAGAAGATGATGGTCTACCTGGCGCCGATCTTCGGTCTGTTCGGTCTCGGCTTCCCCCTCGGTGTGCTGATGTACTGGGTGACCTCGAACTCGTGGACGCTGGCGCAGACCCACTACATCCACAAGAAGTACCCGGTCGCACAGAACGGCACGGCTCAGGCGGGTGCCGCCAAGAACGGTGCCAAGCCGGCCAAGTCCACGAAGACCGCGCCCGCACCGGCCGGTGGGCTGAAGGGCAGGCTGAAGAAGGAGCCCGAGCCGGCTCCCGAGCCCGAGGCCAAGCCGAAGGTGATCCGCCAGCAGCCGGTGAAGAAGCCGCGAAGCAAGCGCAGCGGGTCCCCCAAGCGCTAGATTTCAACCAGCGAGGCGAGGAGGACGCGTGAGCCAGGCCGATACCGAGGTCAACGTGCAGGACCTTGAGCAGGAGGGCGAGATAGCCGCCGACTACGTCGAGGGCCTTCTCGACATCGGTGACTTCGACGGCGACATCGACATGGACGTCGAGGGCGAGCGTGCGATGGTCGCGGTCGTCGGCGCGGCTCTCGACGAGCTGGTGGGCAAGCGCGGCGAGGTGCTCGAGGCCCTGCAGGAGCTGACCCGTCTCGCGGTGCACCGCAAGACCGGCAACCGTACGCGGCTGATGCTCGACATCGGCGGCTACCGCGAGCGCCGCCGGGCCGAGCTGACCAAGCTCGGCGAGGACGTGGCGTCCGAGGTCGCGCGCACCGGCGAGCCGAAGCCGCTGGCACCCATGACGCCCTTCGAGCGCAAGATCGTGCACGACGCCATCGCCGCCGCAGCACTCCGCAGCGAGTCCGAGGGCGAGGAGCCGAACCGCTACGTGGTGGTCTTTCCCTCCTGACCCTCGACGACGCGATACGCGTTCCCGACGGCCGCGGCCCCGCTTCGAGCGGGACCGCGGCCGTTCGCCGTTTCAGGACCGGCGCGTCGGGGCTGGAGCGCCGGTACCCCACGCTTCAGTGCCGAAGTGGTACGGGCCGAAGCTGTATGAGCCGAGGCGGTACGACCCGACGCCGCCGTCAGGGCCGGAATCGGCGCCGGGTGGTGGTCTCGCGCACCTGCTGAGCGGGCGCGGCCTCGTCCGGAGGCGTCGTGGGACGCGGCGGCACCGGTTGCCCCGGCTCCGCGGGCTGCGATGACCGCGTCGAGGCCCCGGCCTGCGGCGGAATGGTCTGAGTCGGGTCGGCCTGCGGCGGCACCGGTTGTGTCGGCTGGGTGTGCGGCCGCCCGTCCTGGACGGGCGTATCGACGACCCGCCGCTCGACATGGACGTGCGGCATCGGCTCCTCCGGCCGCACGACATAAAGGGGATCCTCCTGGACGTCGGCGAGCGAGGCCGCGCGGAGCGAGGCCGCGCGCCGGCGTGGGCGCGTGTACATCAGGGTGAAGGCCAGGTTCAACAGGCTGACGAGGATGAAGATCCAGCCGATCATATGGATGTCGATGCCGGGCAGGTCGAAGCGAACGGCAAAGGCGAGGATCGCGCCGATCGCAAAGAAGACCAGGCTTACTCCGAGACCCATTGTGGTGGTCCCTCCTTCTGCACAGTTCGCTGCCGGATGGCCGCGAGAACTCGCCCGCGGCAGCGGACCGTCCCGCTCTCGCCGTCTCGATACCCGGTGTGCGTACGGGAAACCTGCGAGGGCTCCTCACCGAGTGCGCGTGCGGTCCGGTCTATGGGACGATTCGTTCAGTGGGAGTTTCACTACCGGCGCCGCCGGAGGCACGCGAGATCTTCGGAGACGCGCTGCCTGCGGCCGAGCGATATGTGCAGTTTCTGGCCGAAGCCGGAGTAGAACGCGGTTTGCTCGGTCCACGTGAGGTCGACCGTCTCTGGGACCGGCATCTGATCAACTGCGCTGTGCTCGCCGAGGTCGTGCCGGACCGGGCGAGCGTCGTCGACATCGGCTCCGGCGCGGGGCTGCCGGGCATCGTGCTGGCGATCGTGCGGCCCGATCTCTCGATCACACTGCTGGAGCCACTGCTCCGGAGGACCACCTTCCTCACCGAATGTGTCACGATGCTGGATCTCCCGAACGTGACGGTACGGCGAGGCCGGGCCGAGGAGGTCGGCCGGGAGTTCTCGGTCGACGTGGTGACGGCCAGAGCGGTGGCGCCCCTCGACCGGTTGGCGCGATGGGCGCTCCCGCTCCTGCGGCCGGGCGGAGAGCTCCTCGCGCTCAAGGGTGAGCGCGCGGCCGCGGAGTTGAAGGAGGCCGGACCGGTTTTGGATGGTTTCGGTATCCGTACGGCCGAACTGCTACAGGTGGGCCACGGTAAAGTCGACCCGCCGACGACGATTGTGCGTGTGGTCGCCGAACGCGCCCCCCAGCGGGCCGCTGCATCGAAGCGGTCAAAGCGGCGGAAAGGTTTGAAATGAACACGGCACCAGGATTGGGCTGGCCCGACAACCCCGGCGACCCTGTGAACGACGACGTGTCCGGCGTGGGATGGCCGGCCGAACTCGCCACGGAAATGGAACCGCAGACTTCGCCGGTCAAGTCCCCCGGCGAGGCCGCCCCGGCAGCGAAGCCGTCCGGCACACGGTCCAAGAAGTCCGGCGGTCTTCCGCCCGGACACGCGGCGTGGGGGAACACGTCGTCTGGGACCGCTGAGACCGGCTATGTGCCGACGAATGGTCGCGGTGCCAAAGCTTCGGCGCCGCGCCGGGGGCCGAACCAGGGGGAGTCGCAGCTCGTGCGAGAGGCATTGAAGAACGCCACTGTTTCACGGGAAACATCGCCGGAGGAGGCGCAGCCGGAGACCATCGCCGCGGCCGCGCTCAAGGCGATGGCCAAGAGGGGTGACGGCGACTGGCCGCGTCCCGACCACTGTCGTGTGATCACGATCGCCAACCAGAAGGGCGGCGTGGGCAAGACCACGAGTTCGGTGAACCTCGCCGCCTCGCTCGCGATGCACGGCGCCCAGGTGCTCGTCATCGACCTCGACCCGCAGGGCAACGCCTCTACGGCGTTTGGCGTCGAGCACCACGCCGACGTCCCGTCCGTCTACGACGTCCTTATCGAGGACGCTCCGCTCAGCGACATCGTCGTCGCCGCTCCCGAGCTGCCCAACCTCTACTGCGCGCCGGCCACGCTGAACCTTGCGGGCGCCGAGATCGAGCTGGTCTCGAAGGTCGCCCGCGAGTCACGGCTGCGCCGCGCGCTGGACGGTTACGACAAGGGCAAGTTCGACTACGTCCTCATCGACTGCCCGCCCTCGCTCGGACTGCTCACCGTGAACGCGCTCGTCGGGGGTGACGAGCTTCTGATCCCGATCCAGTGCGAGTACTACGCGCTCGAGGGACTGGGGCAGTTGCTTCGGACGGTGGATCTCGTGAAGGCCCATCTGAACCCCCAGCTCCAGGTCTCAACGATCCTGCTGACGATGTACGACGCCCGGACCCGGCTGGCCGCACAGGTGGCCGAGGACGTCCGCAGTCACTTCGGTGAGGTCGTCCTGAACACGGTGATCCCCCGAAGCGTGCGAGTGTCGGAGGCGCCGAGTTACGGGCAGTCGGTCATGACCTACGATCCTGGGTCGAGCGGTGCACTGGCCTACAACGAGGCCGCGGCCGAGATGGCCCATCAGCCCATCGGCCGGACGTCGTGACCGATCCGGTCACCGGTGCGGTGCCTGGAGCGCGGAGCATCGTGAAGGGCGCCTCGCGGGCGTCCGGAGCCGTGCGAACTGAGCGGCGGGCCGAGCGAGCACAACAAAACACGGAGGTGTGGTGAGTCAGCAGCGACGGGGACTCGGTAAGGGGCTGGGTGCGCTCATCCCCACGGGGCCTGTGCCGGGGAGCGAGCCGGTCGGCGGTCCTTCCCAGTCCGCACCTCTGGCGGAGGTGAACGGGGCGCGGTTCGCCGAGCTTCCGGTGAAGTCGATCGCCCCGAACCCACGCCAGCCGCGCGATAACTTCGACGACGATGCGATCAAGGAATTGGCCGCGTCGATCGGCATCGTCGGTCTTCTGCAGCCGATCGTGGTGCGAGAGGCCGGCCCCGAGGACTACGAGCTGATCATGGGCGAGCGGCGCTTGCGGGCGTCGCGGCTGGCCGGCTTGGAGAGCATTCCGGCGATCGTCCGGGAGACCAGTGACACGGACCTGTTGCGGGACGCTCTTATGGAGAACCTGCACAGGCAGGAGCTCAATGCGCTGGAGGAGGCGGCGGCATATCGGCAGCTGCTGGACGACTTCGGCGCCACGCACGAGGAACTGGCGACGCGCATCGGACGTTCGCGTCCGCACATCTCCAACACCCTCCGCCTCCTGAACCTGCCGCCGGCGGTACAGAACAGGGTGGCGGCCGGCGTCCTCAGCGCGGGTCACGCGCGGGCACTGCTGTCGCTCGGCAGCACCGAGGCCCAAGAGCATCTCGCCTCTCGCGTCGTGGCAGAGGGACTCTCCGTACGGGCGGTCGAGGAGATCATCGCCACCCGCGACGCCGAGCCGAAGGCATCGGCGCCCCGCAGGGTGGGATCGCGCAAGCCGGCACCGCCCGTGCTCCGAGAGCTGGCCGACCGGCTGTCGGACCGCTACGAGACGAAGGTGTCGGTCGACCAAGGTAAGCGCAAGGGAAAGATCGTGGTCGAATTTGCCTCCATCGACGACCTCGAGCGCATCATCAAGGTCATGGCGCCCGATGCGGCCGGCTTTGCCGCCGCTGAAGACGACTGATCCGTTCGGCCGGAAACGACCCGGAAGCCCATACGGGCTCCCGGGTCTTTCTTTGCCCGCACCCGGGCAGTCGGCCGTTCGGGCAAGGCCGCACCTTGGCTCGGCACAAGGTTCCACGTGAAACATCGGCGGACGCGCGCGACGCGTGGGAGGCGCGTATGGCGGATGGACTCTCCGATACGATGCCCTTGGACCTGATCGGTTATCGGGAAATTCCGTGAAGGCGGTCCGTACCAGAAGGGTGCCTGCTGGTGTCGCGTCGTCTCGTCAGCGTCACGCTGGACAACCTTGATGATCTCCCGCGTCGTTGCCGGCGTTGTGTCTTCTGGGAGCTCGACCCCGTCAGCGGGGAGCGGGCCGAGGAGGCCGGTGACCCGGCGCTGGAGAAGGAGGCCTGGGTCTCCTCCACGCTGCTGGAGTGGGGGAGCTGCGGGAAGATCGCCTATGTCGACGGCGCGCCGGCCGGCTACGTGCTCTACGCGCCACCGCTCTACGTGCCACGCTCGGTGGCCTTTCCGACCAGCCCCGTCAGTGCGGACGCCGTGCTGCTGATGACCGCTCACGTGCTGCCGGAGTTCGCGGGCGGGGGTCTCGGCCGAATGCTCGTGCAGGGCGTCGCCAAGGATCTGACCCGGCGGGGAGTGAAGGCGATCGAGGCCTTCGGTGACCTCAAGGGGGAGGCGGGCACCTGCATGGTCCCCGCCGACTACCTGCTCTCGGTCGGCTTCAAGACCGTCCGGCCGCACCATCGCTTCCCGCGGCTGCGCCTCGAGCTCAAGTCGGTCCTGTCGTGGCGTGAGGACGTCGAGGTGGCCTTGGAGCGCCTCCTCGGCTCGATGACCCCGGAAGGCGCCCTTCGCCCCGTCTGAGCGGCTCTCAGCCCCTCAGCGACACTCCTCGGCAACGCGAACGGCTCCGCACCTCGCTCGGTGCGGAGCCGTTCGCGTTGCCGGAGGGCGCGGTGTGGTCAGATGAACTCCGCGAGCTCCCGGAGCATCGCAGCCTTGGGCTTGGCTCCCAAGATCTGCTTCACGACCTCGCCGCCGGAGTAGACGTTCAGCGTCGGGATCTTCAGTACGCCGTACTTGGTCGGCACCTGAGGGTTCTCGTCGACGTTCAGCTTCACGATGCTGATCTTGTCTCCGTGCTCCTTGGCGATCTCTTCGAGAACCGGGGCGATCATGCGGCACGGTGCGCACCATTCCGCCCAGAAGTCGACCAGGACCGGCTTGTCGCTCTTGAGGACCTCGGCCTCGAAGTCGGCATCGCTCACGGATTTCATGTCGATGGTGTCTCCTTCACTCGTCGACGACGGGCGTCGCCGTCAAACCTGCTGGCGGGTCAGATCCGCCAGATCCTGATCCTGGAGCCAGCGCTCGGCGTCGATGGCCGCCGAGCACCCGCTGCCGGCCGCCGTGACGGCCTGGCGGTAGATGTGGTCGACCACGTCGCCGCTCGCGAAGACGCCCGGGATCTTGGTCTTGGTCGTGGGCGCCTCGACGATCAGGTAGCCCTCGTCATCGGTGTCGAGCACGTCGGTGAACAGCTCGCTGCGCGGCTCGTGCCCGATGGCGATGAAGAGGCCGGTGACCTCGAGCGTGCGCTCGTCGCCGGTCCGCGTGTCGCGCAACCGGACGCCCCCCACCCGATCCTCGCCGAGGATGTCCACGACCTCGCTGTTCCACGCGAACTTGATCTTTTCGTTGGCGAACGCCCGGTCCTGCATGATCTTGCTTGCGCGGAGGCCGTCGCGGCGGTGGATGACGGTCACCGACCGCGCGAACCGGCTCAGGAAGATGGCCTCCTCCATGGCCGAGTCGCCGCCACCGACGACCGCGATGTCCTGATCGCGGAAGAAGAAGCCGTCACACGTCGCACACCAGGAGACACCGCGTCCCGAGAGCTGCTTCTCTTTCGGCAGGCCCAGCTCCCGGTACTTCGAGCCGGTCGCGATGATGACCGACTTCGCCCGGTGAACGTCGTCGCCGACCTTCACGATCTTGGGAGACGCGGTGAGGTCGACCTCGGTCGCGTCGTCGGTGATGAAATCGGTGCCGAAGCGCTCGGCCTGCTTCCGCATGTTGTCCATGAAGTCGGGGCCGAGGATGCCGTCGGGAAAGCCCGGGAAGTTCTCGACGTCGGTCGTGTTCATCAGGGCCCCGCCGGCGGTCACCGAGCCCTCGATGACGAGGGGCTTGAGGTCGCCCCGCGCGGCGTAGATCGCGGCCGTGTAACCCGCCGGGCCCGAGCCGATAATGATCACATTGCGAACGTCGTTCACTCCTGCGCCTTTCTCTGGATCGAGATCTGATCCTGATGTCTGCCGCCAGTGGCGACAACCGATCCTATGGCGCGGAGATTCCCTCGGGCGGCAGCGCCGCCGATTCAGCGTGAGGCGCTGGTGTGCTTGATGACGTCGGACGTGTCGACGGAGCACTTGGAGCCGACGATCCAGACGTCCAGCTCCGATCCTCCGGCACTGCCCGGCAGCACGATCACCGTGGCCGGCCGGCCGGCGTAACCGGCGACGTCCACGAGCACCGGCTGCTTGCCGGCCGCTACCCGCTGGACGCAGGCGGACAGTTGCCCGGTCGGCTGCGTCACCGGCAGATCGCCACGGCGCAGCGTGTCGGTGATCTGAGTGCCGACCGTGGTGTCCTGATAGTCGGTGCCGGTCCGGGCGACCGGATACGTGCCGGACAGCTTCTGGGGCGCCGACTTCGGAGCCGTCTCGGACTGTTCGCCCGAGGCGCCGGCCGAGCTGGACGTCGATCTGTCGGTGCGCTCCTGAGCCGGGATCTGGTTGTGCGCGTCGGCCGGGACCGAGGGCGATTCCATCGCCGAGCGGCCTACCGCCACCGCGCCACCGACCACGACGATCGCGGCCGCGGCGGCCGACAGCATCCGCAGATGCCGCCGTCCGCGCCGGGCCTGCAGGCTCGCCACAGTGGCCGTCGACACCGACTCGGCCGCGATCGCGGCGTCGATGCGGGCGGCCAGTTTCTCCGGCATCGGCGGCACGGCACTCTCCGCCAGCAACCGGGACACGTCGGCCAACTCGGCGGATCGGTCGCGACATTCCTCGCAGTCCGCCAGGTGCTCGGTGGCGGAGGCGGCCAGGTCGTCGTTGACGATGCCCTCTGCCAGGTCGGCGAGCATCTCGTAGTCAAGGTGAGCAGAGTTCACGTGGGGTTGCCACCTCCTTCCTCCGCAGATTCGACGTTTGTCGCGAGCCGTCGGTTCCTGAGATGGAGAAGTAGCGGTGCGAGACGGGCACGACCACGGGCGCATCGGCTCTTGATCGTCCCAGCCGGCACCTCGAGCACTTTGGCGGCGTCGTCGACCGAGTACCCCATCATGTCTACCAGGATCAACGCCGCGCGCTGCTCGAAGGGCAGTTGCTGGAGCGCCGCCGTCACGTCGAGCGAGAGCTCATGCGCCGAGGTGGGATCGATGGACTTGGGAGCGAGGGAGTCGAGCGCCGCGTCGTCGCCCATGGACACCGCCGGCCGCAGCGTCTTGCGGCGCAGGCGATCAAGGCACGCGTTGACGACGATCCGGTGCAGCCAGGTTGTGACGGCTGCGTCACCGCGGAACCGGCCCGCCGCGCGGAAGGCCGACAGGAACGCGTCCTGCAGGGCGTCGGCCGCCTCCTCGGGGTCGCCCAGCGTCCGCAGCGCCACCGCCCACATCCGGTCCCGGTGGCGATGCACGATCTCGGCGAACGCATGAGGATCGCCCGCAGCGTGCCGGGAGAGCAACTCTTTGTCCGGAACGACCTCGGCCTGCCTGCCCCCCACGAAGGTCATCAGCCGGTCCAGCCGAAGACGTCTACGTCACTGATCTGTGCCTTGAGCCCGCTGGGCAGCTTGGTGAACCAGAGCAGGACATACTGGCCTTCGGTCGGCTGGGTGGGCTTGAGCGTGACCGAGCCGGAGGAGCTCGACCGGTCGACGATCTTGAGCGAAGAGAGCTCGGGCGCGGACCCGACCCGTAGTTGGAGACTTCCTCCGCCAGCGCCCGGGAGGGTCGCGCGGACATTGTCGATCTTCACTGGGCGCCCCATGTCGAGCATGACGCCGAGACCGCCCTTGAGCTTGCCGAAGTCGGCGGAGGCGTACGTCTGAGTGCGCCAGGCGCTCGATGGGCTGCTGTCGACGGCCTCCTGGCCGGTCGACTGCGCGGTGGGGTCCGGATGATTGGGCTGCGTGGGGTCGAACCCGGATGCGCGGGCGATCTGGAGTTTGGTCGGAGCCGGTGGCGCGGAGGTCGCCGAGGGGCTGGTGGTCGTCGTCGTGCCCTGACCGCCGTCGCCCATCGTGGTGATCTTCCAGGCGCCGATGCCGACGACGATGGTCGCGACCGCCGCCGCCACCGCGATGAGCGGCCGGTTGACCGCGGGGCGTGCGGGGGTGGCGCGGTGCCCGGGTGGCGTGCCGTGACCGGCGCCACCGTGCGCCACCGGGGTGGTGCGGGTGGCCGTACCGTGCTCGCCGGAGCCGGGCCCGCCGTGACGGCCCACGGGCCGCTGCGGAGTGCCGGCCCGCGGGGCCGGACGGGGTGGTGGCGGCCGGCGGCGGGCGGGGTCGGCGGCCGGCTGTGCCGGTGGGCCGGCCGGCTGCCGGGGCGGCGGGCCGCTGCGCGGCGAAGCGGGACGGGGTATCGGTGGGGTGGGGTTCGTGCCCAGCCCGGCGAAGAGCGGCAGTGGTGTTCGCGGCACACCGCTCAGTGCCTTCGCCAGCGCGGCGGGTGTCGTCAGTGGCTCCTGCCCGGGCGCCGGCTCGATGCCGAGCGTGCGGCACACGATGGCGTCGAGAGCCTGCGGAACCCTGGCCTGCAGGGTGCGCGGCGCGGGCAGCCGCCCGTCAGCCGTGACGGCGGTGGGCAGGCCGCCCTCGCCCGCCGTGGGCGCGTGCGCCGTGAGCGCCGCATAGAGCATGCGGCCGAGCCCTTGGGCGTCGACCAGTGCCGGAGCGTCGGAGGCGACGCCGTCCAGTGCCGCCTCTACCCCGAGGCCGAGCAGCTTGACGGTGCCGCCGGTGGTCCACAGCAGGTCGTGTGAGGTGAGCTTCAGATGGGCGAGCCCCGCGGCGTGCGCGGCGGAGATCGCCTCGGCCGCCTCGCACAGCAGCGTGGCGGCACGGCCCGGCTCGAGCGGCCCTCGTGAGGACACCATGTCGTGCAGCGTCTCGCCGCTGACCCACTCGCTCACGACGTACGCCAGCTCATCGCTGTCGTCGGCGTCGAAGACCTGCGTCAGGCGTGGATCGGTCAGCCGGCTCGCCGCGCGGGCGGCGGTCACGACCGCGTTGATGTGTGGAAACTCGGGGGCGAAGGTCCGGACGGCCACGGCACGGGCCAGGATCTCGTCGATCGCCTTCCACAGTGTCGAGCCGCCGGCATCGCTGACTCGGCTTTCGAGCCGGTAGCGACCGGCGAGGCGGGTCCCAGGTTCGATAACGGACGTGCTCAAGGCATTATCCTGCGCAGGTGGTCGCGTCCCATTCTCAGTGGCGTGGCAGCTTGCGCCTCCGACCCTCCTTTTCGCGTTCCCGCGGGGGTTGCCCGGCGAGCCAAGGTCACCAACATGGTAATGGCTTGCCCTGTCACTTAACTCAGCTTCTCCCCGGGCCTGCAGCGTCCTTGCCCGAATTGTTGTGACTCGCAGCGTTCTGTAGCTAGATCTAACCGCGTCACCGGCCCAGACGGCCAGCCAGTGTACCGAGAAGTGTCTGGACCTCGCCGACCCTGAGCAGCCGGGCGAAGACGAGATAGAGGACCCCGCCGCCGGCGGTGCCGACCGCCAGCACGGCGAGGGCGGAGATTGTGCCGGACGTGCCGATCCAGGCGTCCACGATCTTGTGTACGGCGAACGCGAACCCGATGAGCGGCCACGCCGCGATCAGCAGCTTGAGATGACCGGTGATGATCCGCCGGCTGTCCAGGCCGTCGAGCCGGGAGCGCAGCACGGCCCAGCAGACGATCGTGCCGACGATGTTCGCCACGGCGAATCCCGCGGCGACGCCGATCACGATCCGCCGGGTCGGCAGCAGCTGGTACATGGCGAACGCCATCGCGATGTTCGTCGAGACCGTGATCAGGCTGATGAACGCCGGTGTCCGGGTGTCACGGAAGGCATAGAAGACGCGGAGCATCAGCTGGTACGTGGAGAACGGCACCAGGGCGATGGCCAGCATCTGCATGACGTGGGCGATGACCAGCGCGTCGGCGTGGGAGGTGTTGCCGTGCGCGAAGAGCACCGTCGCGATCTCAGGGCCGAGCACGAACATCAGCGCGGCGGCCGGCAGCATGATCACAGACGACAGGCGCAGCCCTGAGGAGAAGTCGTCCCGGACCAACCGCCGGTTCCCATCGGCGGCGTGCTCGCTCATCCGCGGTAGCAGCGCGGTGATGACCGAGACCGCGACGATCGCGTACGGGAGCTGGAACAGCTGGTAGGCGTTGAAGTACGGGGTGTACCCGAATCCGTCGCCGATGCCCTCCTCGTGGCCGCGGACCGCCGCGCTGTTGAGCAGGTTGACCGTTACCATGACGCCGATCTGGGTGGAGATGACGTACATCAGCGTCCAGCCCGCCAGCCGGGTGATCTCACCCAACTCGCCGCGCTGGAAGTCGAGCCGCGGCCGCCAGCGGAACCCGGCCGCCCGCAGAGACGGCCACAGCGCGATCGTCTGCAGCACGATCCCGCCGGTGGTGCCGAGGGCCAGCAGGTTGATCTGCGCGTCGGTGATGTTCGCCGGGTCGATCTCGCCGGTGGTGGTGAGCACGAACACGATGCCGATGGCGATGACCACGAGGTTGTTGAGCACCGGCGCCCACATCGGCGCGCCGAAGCGGTGGCGGGTGTTGAGGATCGCCCCGGCGAAGGCGCCCACGCCGTAGAAGAAGATCTGCGGGAGGAAGAACCAGGCGAACAGGATCGCGAGGTCCCGCTGTTCGTCCTTGAAACCGCTGCCGAGCAGGTTGATGAGCACCGGGGCGAGCAGCGTGGCCGCGAGGGTGAGCCCGCCGAGGAAAAGCACGGTGATCGTGAACAGCCGCTGCTCGAACTGCCGCCCGTACTCGGCGTCGCGCTCCCGCGCCCGGACGATCAAAGGCACGATCACGCTGGTGAGGATCCCGCCGAGCAGCAGGTCGTACAGCATGTTCGGGATCGTGTTGGCGGAGTTGTAGGCGTTCGCCAGCAGGCCCGTCCCGAGCGCCGCCACGATCACGGCGGTACGGAGAAAGCCGGTCACCCGGGAGGCGATCGTGCCGATCGCCATGACCAGGCCGGAGCGCATCAGGCTCGACGACCGGCCGGCCGGCGCGGTCTTCGGCTCCTCCTGCGGGCCGCCGACGCCGCCCGCGGAGGGCTCAGCCTCCGGCATGCCCCCCGGGCTCTGCACCATCGGACTCCTCCGCTCCGTTACGCCGCTTGGCCCGCAGCACACGCACCGCGACGCCGATGAAGAGTACGGCAAGCGCGCCCCCCGTGATACGGAGGGCCATCCGCCCGTACCCCGTCGTGTGAACCGTGCTGACGGCGGCGTCGTCGTCCTTCCCGAACTTCCGCTTCGATTGCGGCGCGAGCAGTTCGAGGGAGAGGTTCGTGTAGCCGTTGGCGTTGGCCTCGACCGGTATCTTCACGGTCTCCTTCTGTCGTGGGCTGAGCTTCAGCTGCCATTCGCGGGCCGTCCCGGCCGCCGTGCCGCCGCCGATCTCCAGACGCCCCGGATTCTCCGAGGTCACCCGGAGCACCACGTTGACGGTGCCCTCCCGCAGGTCGTTGGCGACGGTGATGGGGATGAAGCCCGAGTTGCCCGACAGACCGATCCGTTTGTTGGGGACGAGATGGACTTTGTCGATCGTCTCGTCGATGGCGGCGCCGACGGTCTGCCGGAAGGCGCGGGCCCGCCGTTCGCGCCCGCGCCAGTACGTCGACTCCATCCGCAGCACGGACTGCTCGTAGGTGTTCGAGGCGGGCGTCTGGTCGAAGATGCCGGAGAAGCGGTTGGCCCGCGTCGCGATCTCACGGACGTTCTTGAGGTAGGTGCCGCCCAGTTCGTTGTGGTCGTATCCGACGGGATAGCCGGTGAAGGTCCGCCGGATCGGGGTGTCCTTCTGGATGGCGCTGAGGGGCACCTCCTTGAGCCACTGTGCCTTGGCGGTGTACGACAGCAGATTCTCGGCGAACTTCGGCTTCGGGTTCCAGCGCCGCTGCGGCGCGATGATCAGCGTGCGGGGCCGGTTGGGCATCTCCGCGGTGATCATTGCGGTCTCGGCCAGGAACCGCTGCTCGGCCAGCACCGCCGCACCTGGTGACTGGGTGTCTCCGCTGACGATGTCGCTGAGCGTCGCGTCGTAGACGAGGGTGGGCTTGGTGCCCCGCGCGGTCTGCAGCGTCGTGATCGCGTCGGCGGCGTAGCCCTGCGGGGCCGTGCTCAGCAGCACTTCGCTGCTCATCAGGAACGTCCCCGTGCCGTTCCCGGCCATGGCGTCGAGGGTCTGCTGGCGGGCCACGCCGTTGACCGGCCATCCGACGGGGGTCGCGGGCGACCGCCCCAGGATGTCGTTCGCGACCGCCGCGTTGGCGTAGGCCGACTTGAGGTGCCCGCTCATCCCCTGACGGACGAGCGCGACCGTGTCCGGATCCGCGTAGGGCGTCGTGAAGTAGGGGTCGGTCATCGACTTCATGTTCGCCAGCCAGCCGCCGGCGACATTGCTCTTGGGCTTCTTCGTGGCCTTGCGGTCCTTGACCCCTTTGAGCGTGTAGCCGTTGGACATCTCCCGGGCATCGTCGAGGAGCGCGGGATCGACGGCCCAGGTGAGCGGCACGCGGGCGCTCTTTCCGGCCTGGGCGGCGACCTGGGCGAGACCGCCGAGACGTCCGGTGGGCGCCAGGTCCTTCTCGAGCGCGTCGTCGAGGAACGTCGTACCGGTGGTGCGGTGCGGCCGGTCGATCATCGGCCACACCCAGGCGATCTCGGTCGGTTTCGGCCGGCGACCCTGGTCGGCTGGCATGAAGGTGAGGAACGTGGGCTGGGCGACGACGGTCTGGGTCGCGGCGTTCAGAACCTCGATCGAGATGGGGTAGACACCGAAGTCGTTCATGCTCAGATCCCGGGACGTGGTCTCGAGCTTCCATTTGACCTGCCGGCCCGGCGCGAGCGGCCCGCTCAGCGGGACGGCCGTCGTGGCGGAGACGAGGGCGGGGGCGCTGCCGGAGGCGAACTGCGCCAGTTCCGTGCGGCCGTTCACGGGCCGGCTCCGCCACCGCAGCCGCACTGACACTCCGGTCAGCTGCTGGCCCGTATGGTTCTGCACGTAACCGGAGATGCCGATCTTCGAGCCGGGCCGGACCGTCTTCGGTATCGACTGCAGGACGAGGCTCACCCCGGCCCTGCTGCGAGACTGCCGGGACGCGGGGTCGTGCACCGCCTCGGCCGTGGCCGGCTGCCGCGCGGCCGCCTGGAGCGGTACGGCGGACGCCGGCGCCCGCTGGGCGGCGCTCGCGGAACCGGCGGGGGCGGCGGAGAGCAGCACCACCACCAGGGCCACGACTCCGCGGGTTCCCGCCTGGAGGACTCGCATTCTCACGCCGTGCCCGCCAGCGGGCCAGTGGCGATGGTTCGCCGCATCACCTGCCCGATGGTAGTGCCGCGCGCCCACCTCTCGGACGTTCCTCGATCACCTTGTGGCCCTCGATCATCTTGACGCCCGGCGCGGCCGGTGGGACAGGAGGGGCAGTGCCATGGCGGATGTGATGATGGGGCACAGATCGATGGGTTCGGCGCCGCAGGAGGCGTTGAGATCGGCCGTTCTGACGCCGAGCGCGGTCCACGGTTCCCCGGTGGCGGTGTAGACGACATCGTCACCTCGCAGGCGGTCGGTGAGCCGATGGTCGATGAGCACGGTCATCGATTCGGGCAGCATGAGCGGGCAGACGAGTTCGGCGGCGAATTCGGTCACGGTATTGATCAGGTCGGCCCTGGCCGGCCGGACGGTGCGAGCACCTAAGGCGAGGCGCACCGGCTCGGTGCCCACCGTGCCGCCCGCCGCGACGATCACGGCGGCCAGGTACCCCGTCGTCGCCTGCTCACTGCCGGTGAAGGCGAAAACCCGGGTCGCCAGGCACCGGTGGACGGGCAGGCCCGCACCGGGCAGCTCGTCGGCGTTCGCGATGGCGTGGGGAAGCCGTACGATCTCGTGCAGCGTCTCGCGTTCGAGCAGCATGCGATGGATGGCCAGAGCGTCCTTCATCGTCTGCCTCCGTGGTCTCCAACGTGTGCAAATCCTTTTGTCAGCGACCCAGCAAGGACCTACGCTCGATGGCCGTGCCGAACGACGATCTGACCCCGGAGCAGCAGAAGGCGATCGCCGAGCTGCTGCGTCGCGTTGCCCCTGTCGCCGATGAACTCGGCCATCGGTTCGCGGACGCCGGCCATGAGCTGGCGCTGGTGGGCGGACCGGTACGCGATGCTCTCCTGCGCAGGCCGGGTAATGATCTCGATCTCACCACCGATGCCCGGCCCGAGCGGATTCTCGAGATCGTGGATGGATGGGCTGACGCGGTCTGGACGATCGGGATCGAGTTCGGCACCGTCGGTCTGCGCAAGGGGAACTATCAAGTCGAGATTACGACTTATCGGAGCGAATCGTACGATCCAAAGTCCCGCAAACCGGAAGTTTTGTACGGAACTTCGCTCCACGATGATCTGGCTCGGCGGGACTTCGCGGTGAATGCCATGGCAGCCCGGCTGCCGGGTCATGGATTCGTCGATCCCTTTGGCGGATTGTCGGATCTGCGGCGCAAACTGCTGCGCACCCCGGCTCGCCCCCAGGACTCTTTCACCGACGATCCGCTGCGGATGATGCGTGCGGCCCGGTTCGCCTCGCAGCTCGGATTCGCCGTCGACCCCGCCGCGGTGGCCGCGATGCGGGACATGGCCGCGCGGATCGAGATCGTCTCGGCCGAGCGGGTGCGCGACGAACTCTCGAAGCTGCTGTGCGGATCCGATCCGCGGCACGGGCTCGCCCTGCTGGTCGGCACCGGGCTCGCCGCCCACATGCTGCCCGAGCTGCCGAAGCTGCGGCTCGAGATCGATGAGCACCACCGGCACAAGGACGTCTACGAGCACTCGCTGATCGTGCTCGAGCAGGCGATCGCCCAGGAAGAGGACGGTCCCGACCTGGTACTGCGGCTGGCCGCGCTGCTGCACGACATCGGCAAGCCCAAGACGAGATCGTTCGAGGACGGCGGCCGCGTCACCTTCCACCACCACGAGGTGGTCGGGGCGCAGATGACCAAGGTCCGCCTGACGGCGCTGCGTTACCCCAAGGACATCGTCTCGGACGTGTCCCGGCTGGTCGAGCTGCACCTGCGCTTCCACGGCTACGGCACGGGCGAGTGGACCGACTCGGCCGTGCGCCGCTACGTCCGCGATGCCGGGGACCTGCTGCCGCGGTTGCACAAGCTGACGCGGGCCGACTGCACCACCAGGAACAAGCGCAAGGCCGCCAACCTGGCGCGGACCTACGACGACCTCGAACGCCGTATTGCGCGGCTGTCCGCCGAGGAGGAACTGTCCAAGATCCGCCCGGAGCTCGACGGCAACGAGATCCAGGCCGTACTCGGCATCAAGCCCGGCCCGGCCGTCGGCAAGGCGTACAAGTTCCTGCTCGACCTGCGCCTCGACCAGGGGCCGATCGGCAAGGAGGCGGCCACCGCCGAGCTGCTCCGCTGGGCCCGCGAGCAGGGCATGGACCGGTCCTCGTGACCCATTTGCACGGGGATCGCCTTGGGGAGGGGCCGGTCGTGGCAGAGCCCATGGAGGCCGAGGAGATCGAGCGGTTGCTCGCCGTCGACCGGGAGCACGTGTGGCATCCGTACGCGCCGATGCCGGCCACGGTGCCCGTGCATCCGGTGGTCTCGGCGCACGGGGTCCGGCTGACTCTCGCCGACGGGCGGGAGCTCATCGATGGGATGTCGTCGTGGTGGACGGCGATCCACGGTTACGACCACCCCGTGCTGAACGCGGCGCTCACCGACCAGCTGGGCCGGATGGCCCACGTGATGTTCGGTGGGCTCACGCACCCTCCGGCGGTGCGGCTCGCCGAGCTGCTCCTGGAGGTCACCCCCGAGCCGCTGACCAAGGTCTTCTTCGCCGACTCCGGGTCGGTCTCGGTCGAGGTCGCGATCAAGATGGCCCTGCAGTTCTGGCGGTCGCGGGGGCGGCCGGAGCGGCACCGGCTGTTCACGATCCGCAGCGGCTACCACGGCGACACGTTCGGCGACATGGCGCTGTGCGACCCGGTGAACGGCATGCACCACCTGTTCGCCGACGTCCTGCCCACGCACGTGTTCGCGCCCGCACCACCGCCGTGGCGGGCGGGCGGCCCGGACGGCGGCCCGGACCAGGCGTACCTCGACGAGGTGCGCGAGATGGTCGCCGCGCACGCGCACGAACTCGCCGCGATCGTGGTCGAGCCGGTGGTGCAGAACGCCGGGGGCATGCGCTTCTACCATCCCGGCCATCTCGCGGCGTTCCGCGCGCTCGCCGACGAGCACGACCTGCTCCTCATCGCCGACGAGATCGCCACCGGCTTCGGCCGGTCCGGCCCGTGGTGGGGGTGTGACCACGCGGGCGTGGTCCCGGACATCATGTGCGTCGGGAAGGCGATGACCGGCGGTTACCTGACCATGGCCGCGACGCTCTGCACGGACCGGGTGGCCCATGGCATCTCGGCCGGCGAGGCCGGGGCCCTGATGCACGGTCCCACTTACATGGCCAACCCGCTGGCGGCCGCGGTGGCGTGCGCGTCGATCGAGCTGCTGCGCTCCCGCCCCTGGGCGGACGAGATCAAGGCGATCTCGGCCGGCCTGTCGGCGGGGCTGGAGCCGGCGCGCGGGCTGCCGGGTGTCGCCGACGTGCGGGTGCTCGGCGCGATCGGCGTGATCGAGACCACCGAGCCGGTGGACGTGCAGGCCGTGCAGAAGGTCGTCATGGACCGGGGCGTCTGGGTGCGCCCCTTCCGCAACCTCATCTACACCATGCCGCCGTACATCTGCTCGCCGGACGAGATCGGCCAGATCACCGGCGCCATGGTGGCCGCCGCCCGCGCGATCTGACGCACGCCTCGCCCGCGCGGATCAGGCGCCCGCGTCGCCCCGATCGCCCTGTTCGGCGGTGCGGGGTTCCACCGTGCCCCGTTCTCCTGTGCGGCGTTCTCCTGTGCCGTGTTTCCCGGTGCGCCGTTCCGAGGTGACGGCGGCGTGCGCGCGCGTCGCGAGCCGGTACGCGACGGCGGCGCAGGCGTAGACCGCGATCACGACGCCGAGCACGGCGTAGGACTTGCCGGTGGGCGGCACCGTCGCCGCGGCGACCGCGGCGGCCGCGACGAAGGTGGCGTTGAAGAGCATGTCGTAGACGGCGAACACCCGTCCGCGGTAGGCGTCATCGACGGTCTCCTGCACGATCACGTCCACGCTGAGCTTCACCCCCTGGGACACCAGCCCGAGCGCGAAGCCGCCGATCACGAACAAGGTCTCGCGGAACGGCAGCCCCAGAGCCGCCTCGATCACCGCGGCGGCGAGCAGTAGCAGGACGATCCAGCCGTTCTTGCCGGTCAGCCGCACGACCCAGGGCGTGATGACCGCGCCGGCCAGGAATCCCGCTCCGGTGGCCCCGAGGAACAGCGCGAACCGGTCGAGGCCCGTGTCGGCGCTGGTGCTGAAGTAGTTCCGGAACAGCAGGGCCGCCATGATCATCGTGATGCCGTACAGGAATCGGTGCAGCGAGATCGCGGCGAGGGCGAGCGCGGCCGGGCGGCGCCGCCAGATGTGCGCGGCTCCGTCGGCCAGGCCGTGGACCACGTTGCCGAGCGCGTCCCTGGTCTGCGGGAGCGCCCGGTCGAGATCGGGACCCAGCTGGTCCCGGCGCAGGGTGGTGGCGACCAGCGCAGCGAGGAGATAGAGCCCCGCCGTGCACAGAAGGATCAACGCGGTGTCGGCCTGCCCGCCGCCGAAAACCTTGCGCAGCAGGTAACCGACGCCGGCGCCGACGAAGGCGATGATCGTGCCCGACGTCACCGACAGTGAGTTCGCCATGACGAGCAGCTCACGGCCGACGACGCGGGGCAGGGCCGCCGACAGGGCGGAGAGGAAGAACCGGTTGACCCCGAGCACCAGCAGCGCCGCCAGGAAGAAGGGCGCACCGTCCTGCCCGGCCGCGAGCAGGCCGGCCACCGCGGCAACCAGCACGGCGCGAACGACCGGCGCGAAGACCAGGATCTGCCGGCGGGACCATCGGTCGATGAAGACACCCGCGAACGGGCCGATCAGCGAGTAGGGCAGCAGGAGAACCGCGAATGCGGCGGCGGCCTTACCCGCCGTGGTCTGCTTCTCCGGCGAGAAGAAGACATAGCTCGCGAGGGCGATCTGGAAGACGCCGTCGGACAGCTGGGAGGTCAGCCGGGTCGCGTACAGGCGACGGAAGTCCCGGCCCCGCAGCACCGAACCCAGGTCGCCGGTGTTCACATGATCAGCCTACGTCCCGCGTACGTGGGGATCCCACGATGTCCGAACCCCGCATGATCACCCGAAAGGGGAGCGCCCCGGCGGTGGTGACCCGCCGGGGCGCTCCCAGAGTCCGGAACCTGCTCCGCTCGCGAGAGGCGAGCGGCCGGTCAGCGCTCGACGTCGCCGCGGATGAAGGCCTCCACGGCATCGCGCGCCTGGTCGTCGTTGTACTGCACCGGCGGCGACTTCATGAAGTAGGAGCTGGCCGACAGGATCGGTCCGCCGACGCCGCGGTCCTTGGCGATCTTGGCGGCTCGCACTGCGTCGATGATGACTCCGGCCGAGTTGGGCGAGTCCCACACCTCGAGCTTGTACTCCAGGTTCAGCGGGGTGTCGCCGAACGAGCGGCCCTCGAGCCGGACATAGGCCCACTTGCGGTCGTCGAGCCACGGCACGTGGTCGGACGGGCCGATGTGCACGTCGGCCTTGGCCATCTCGTGCGGGATCTGCGACGTCACCGACTGGGTCTTGGAGATCTTCTTGGACTGGAGGCGCTTGCGCTCCAGCATGTTCATGAAGTCCATGTTCCCGCCGAAGTTGAGCTGGTACGTGCGCAGCAGCTCGACGCCGCGGTCCTCGAACAGCTTGGCCATGACGCGGTGCGTGATGGTCGCGCCGACCTGCGACTTGATGTCGTCGCCGACGATCGGCACGCCGGCCTTGGTGAACTTCTCGGCCCACTCGGGGTCGCTCGCGATGAACACCGGCAGCGCGTTGACGAACGCCACATCGGCGTCGATCGCGCACTGGGCGTAGAAGCGGGCGGCCTCCTCGGAGCCCACCGGCAGGTAGGAGACCAGGACGTCCGCCCGAGTGTCCTTCAGCGTCCGCACGATGTCGACCGGCTGCGCGTCCGACTCCTGGATGATGTCGCGATAGAACTCGCCGAGGCCGTCGAAGGTGTGACCACGCTGGACGTTGACACCGGTCGGCGGCACATCACAGATCTTGATCGTGTTGTTCTCGCTCGCCGTGATGGCATGCGCCAGGTCCTGCCCGACCTTCTTCGCGTCGACGTCGAAGGCGGCGACGAACTCGACGTCGCCCACGTGGTAGTCGCCGAACTGGACGTGCATGAGACCGGGCACTCGCGTCGCCGGGTCGGCGTCCTTGTAGTACTCGACGCCTTGGACGAGCGAAGCGGCGCAGTTGCCCACTCCGACGATGGCTACGCGCACCGAACTCATCCGGTTGCTCCTTCTCTTGTGGCGGGGGACGAACGATATGTCCGCGCTCAGCGGAGGTCGTCCTCGGTCCTGTCCTTGCTGTTCTCTGTCGTCGCCTGGGCGCGCTCACGGCCGATGAGCTCGTTGAGCCATCGCACCTCGCGCTCGACGGACTCGAGCCCATGGTTCTGCAGCTCGAGGGTGTAGCTGTCAACTCGTTCCCGGGTCCGCGCGAGCGCGGCCCGTACACTCTCCAGCCGCTCCTCGAGCCGGCTGCGCCGGCCTTCGAGGATGCGGAGCCGTACATCGGCGTGGGTGTGCGAGAAGAAGGCGAAGTGAACGCCGAAGCTCTCGTCCTCCCACGCCGCCGGACCCGCCTCGGTGAGCAGCTCCTCGAGCCGCTCCTTGCCCTCGGCGGTCAGCTTGTAGACGATCTTGGATCGGCGGCTCTGCAGAGCCAGTGGAACGTTCAACGGCTCCTCGGGCCGGTCCTCCACGATCAGCCCCTTGCCGAGAAGCAGCTTGAGGCACGGATAGAGGGACCCGTACGAGAACGCGCGGAACATGCCGAGCAGAGTGTTGAGCCGCTTGCGGAGCTCGTACCCGTGCATTGGGGATTCGTGCAGCAGCCCGAGCACGGCGAGTTCCAGCACGCCCGCGCCCTTCCTACTGCTCATGTCCCCACCACCGATCTATCGCTCGGATGTATCGGCTCAATGTATCGAACCGATACATCGAAAAGATACGTAGCGTTCGGCCCCCTCGCAAGTCCTCACTTCGCGACGGCGCCCGCGCGGCAGTGCCCAGACCCCCGCGGACCTTGTGATCTTCCCCTCGTTATCGACGTGGTCGTACGCTGCAGATGTGTGGTCGCGGCGACTGATCGTGGAATACGGGCTCGCCCGGCGCGCCGCTCTCGCGGAACTGCAGTCCGGGCACCTCACCATGGCCGACGCCTGCGACGCTCACCCCTACCTTCTCCGCGCCGCCAAGTACCATGGCGAGCCGACCGACGAGCGATGCCCCGTCTGCCGCAGGGAGAGGTTGACCCATGTCACGTACGTGTACGGCGACGAGCTCGGCCGCTATGCGGGCCGGGTCAAGACGACCGATGAGCTCGCCGAGATGGCGCACGAATATGGTGAATTCCGGGTCTACGTGGTCGAAGTGTGTCAAAGTTGCGCATGGAACCACTTGACGGTGTCGTACGTCCTGGGACATGGGGAGCATCCCGCCGCCAGCGGTGATGAGCCTCGTTGACGGACAGAGACCAGACGCTGCAGGCCGGTCCACACTCACTCGCCTGCGCAGTACTGTCGTACGACGCACCATGGACGTACCCCAGTTGAACGAGGTCGCGTGAGTAACCCAAGCCAATACGGGCCAGACGGACCGAGCAGACCGGGATCCCGGCCGAATCCCCCTCGACCCGGTCGACCGAACATGCCGGGCGCCACATCCCGCCTGCCGTCAGTCCCCGGAGGGAACACTCCCGGTGGCTCCGGCGGGCGTGGTGCACCTGGTGGCCGCAGTGGCGGCCCGGGTGGTCCACGCGTTGGTCCCGGCGGCCGTGGATCGGCCGGCCGAGGTGGACCCGGTGCTCCCGGTGGCCGCGGCGGTCCGGGTGGCCGTGGCGGACCTGGCGGACCCGGTGGCCGTGGCCGCGGGCCCGGTGGTCCCGGAGGGGGCGGCGGTGGACGCCGTAAGAAGCCCGTCGACGATGCCGAGAAGAAGACCGGCTGGCGGCGTTACGTACCTTCGTGGAAGATCGTTCTCGGCGTGTTCGGCCTGGGCTTCCTCGCCATGTGCACCCTCGTCGGGGTCGCCTACGCGAAGACGCCCGTCCCCAAGGCGGGGAACGAGGATGCGACGAAGCAGACCGCGATCTACTACTACTCGGACGGCAAGACCGAGATCCTCCGAGAGGGTACGAACCGGGAGCTCGTCAAGATCGACAAGATCCCCAGGCACGTACAGGAAGCCGTGATCGCCGCCGAGAACCGGAGTTTTCGCTCCGACAGCGGTGTCTCGCCGACCGGCATCGCCCGTGCGGCCTGGGTCAACGTGACCGGCGGGTCCACGCAGGGCGGGTCGACGATCACCCAGCAGCTGGCCAAGAACTATTACCTGACCCCCGAGCAGTCGCTGAGCCGGAAGTTCAAGGAGCTGTTCATCTCCGTCAAGCTGGGTAAGCAGAAGAAGAAGCCGGAGATCCTGCAGGACTACCTGAACACCATCTTCTTCGGCCGGAACGCCTATGGCATCCAGGCCGCGTCGAAGGCGTTCTTCGGCAAGGACGTCGGCAAGCTGAGGGAGGACGAGGGCGCGCTCCTCGCCGCGATCATCCAGCAGCCCGCGCGCTTCGACCCGCGCAGCCCCGACGAGGACCTCAAGGCGCAGACGCTCGCCCGTTACCAGTACGTGCTCGAGGGCATGGTCAAGACCAACGCGCTCACCCAGGCCAAGGCCGACGAGTTCGCGAAGAGGCTGCCCAAGACCAGGTCCATCAACAGCGACAACATGTACGCCGGGCAGAAGGGCTTCATGGTCCAGCGGGCCAAGGTCGAGCTGGAGCGCCAGGGCATCACCGAGAAGCAGATCGTCGACCAGGGCCTGCGGATCACCACCACGTTCGACGAGAAGAAGATGAACGCGGCGAGGAACGCGGCCGAGAGGGCGGTGCCCCAGGCGGCCCCGAGGAAGCTGACCAGGAACACCCACGTCGGACTGGTCTCGGTGAACACCGCGAACGGTGAGGTCGTCGCCTTCTACGGGGGGCCCGACTACATCAAGAGGCAGCTCGACAACGTCTGGCAGGGCTCCGCGCAGGCCGGCTCGGCGATGAAGCCCTACGTGCTGGCCACGGCGCTGTCCGACGGCTACAGCCTCAGCACCCTCGTGGCCGGGAAGAAGTCCTACTTCGACGGAACCGGCAACGTCGTTCCCGCGAACACGCCCGGTGCCCTGCCGATCCCCAACAGCCACGACGTCGGCGCCACGACCAACCTCGTCAAGGCGACTGCGGACTCGGTCAACACCGCCTACGTCCAGTTGGCGCTCAAGGTCGGCCTGCCCAACGTGATCAAGACGGCGGAGAACGCCGGGGTCTCCAGCGAACTGCTCAAGGATTACAGCGACAAGGCCGGTCTGGCCCTCGGCATCAACAACATCCGGCCGATCGAGCAGGCGGCCGGCTACGCCGCGTTCGCCAACGGTGGCACGTACCACCAGCCGCACGTGATCAGGAAGGTCACGACCACCGACGGGAAGATCTACCGCAAGCTCACGTGGCAGAAGCGCAAGGTCTTCAACGCCGACGTCGCCGCGGATGCCACGTACGCCATGCAGGCGGTCGTCAAGTCCGGCACCGGCACCGGCGCGGCACTGCCCGACCGGCAGGTGGCCGGCAAGACGGGCACCACGGACAAGAACGTCGCCAGTTGGTTCGTCGGATATGTCCCCCAGGTGTCGACCGCGGTGACCATGTACAACGACAAGCGGAAGACCGTGTTGTTGCCCGGGTACGGGGTGGTCGAGGGTGGCAAGGTCCCGGCCACGATCTGGAAGGCCTACATGAGCGAGGCCACCAGGAACCTGAAGGTCGAATCGTTCCCGCCGCCTGTCATGGGGGGTACGAAGCAGCTGTTCGTCACCCCGCCGCCGAAACCCACGGTGTCGGCGACGCCGGAGCAGCCGAACCAGGGCGAATGCAGCCCGCGGGACATGTGGAAGCCGAAGTGCCGGGACCAGCAGGGTTCGCCGCCACCCCAGTCGCCGCCGCCCAACCAGCAGCCGTGCGACATCTTCGGCCGCCCGGAGGGGTGCACGCCGACCCAGCCCGAGCCGGGCTCGAAGGAGTGGTGCGACCTGGAGCAGAACAAGCAGGATCCACGGTGCGGCCGGGGCCAGGGCGGCGACGGCGCAGCGCCGCAGTCGCGTTCGCAGACGCTCGTGCGGACCAGGGACTAGTGTGCGTCCATGTCGCAGTCCTCGTCCGAATCGGACGTGATCGCGGGGTCCGGTGGTGCCACCGGTGACGGTGGCCCCGGGCCCCGCGTCCGGAAAGAGGACCGAGAGCCGGTCGGCCGGCTCGGCCGGTTCGCCCCGGTCCTGGTCGGCGGTACGGTCCTCGTCTGTGTTCTCGGCTACGTCCAGAAACTGCCGTGCCGTTCTGCGGGGTTCGACTTCGCCGAGACGGTGACGCGCGCCTGCTACACCGACGTCTACCCGCTGTACTTCAACCGGGGCATGTCCGACGGCAAGATCCCGTACTTCGACAAGATCCCGGAGCCGGTCGAGTACCCGGTGCTCACAGGCTGGTTCATGCACGTCGTCAACGTTCTGGTGCGTGCACTGGTCGACCCGGTCGGCACCGCACGGGGCATGGCCTTCTACGACGTCACAGCACTGATCCTCGGAGTGTTCGCGGTGGTCGCCGTGCTCGCGACGGCGCACGCCGCGGGACGCCGGAGCACGAGGGCCGGTCTGATGGTGGCACTGTCACCGGGACTGCTGCTCGCCGCGTACATCAACTGGGACCTGCTCGCCGTCGCACTCGGCGCGCTGGCCGTCGCGGCCTGGGCGCGCAGGTGGCATCTGACCGCGGGCGTTCTGCTCGGCCTGGCCATCGCGGCGAAGTTCTACCCGGTGGTGCTGCTCTGGCCGTTCGTACTGCTGTGCCTGCGCGCGGGCCGGCACCGGGAACTGCTCCGCCTCCTGGCCGG
This sequence comes from Actinomadura alba, assembly GCF_014323705.1. Lineage (GTDB taxonomy): Bacteria > Actinomycetota > Actinomycetes > Streptosporangiales > Streptosporangiaceae > Actinomadura_C > Actinomadura_C alba. The sequence goes on along the minus strand of NZ_JABVEC010000007.1, from coordinate 69,766 downwards.
TACCGCCGGGGCCTGGCTCGTGCTCAACGTGCCGGTGATGCTGTTCGCCCGGGACGGCTGGTCGCGGTTCTACGGCTTCAGCAAGGACCGCGGCGTCGACTGGGGCTCGGTCTTCTTCTACCTCATGGACCACGGCCTGCCGGCGGCGCGCGACGTCCACGACCTCAACCTCATGGGCCAGGGCGCGTTCGCCGTCCTCTGCGTGGCCATCGGCGTCCTCGCTTTCGCCGCCCCGCGCAGACCCCGGCTGCCGCAGCTGCTCTTCCTGGTGCTGGCCGCGTTCATGCTCACGAACAAGGTCTGGTCGCCGCAGTACGTGCTGTGGCTGCTGCCGCTCGTTGCCCTGGCCCGGCCCCGCCTGCCCGCCTACCTGATCTGGCAGGCCGGAGAGTTCGTCTACTTCCTGGCCATCTGGTGGTACCTGCTCTCGGTCACCCAGCAGGTCGAGGGCGCCGACCTCGGTACGACGCTGTCCGCGCTGTCGCGGTTCGAGGTCCCCGACGACGGCATCAGCGTGAACGTCTACTACATCGGGCTGTTCGCACGGTTCCTCACGGTGCTGCTGCTGGTGGTCCTGATCGTCAGGGACGTGCTCCGTCCCGAGCACGACGCCGTACGGCTGGACGGCGACGACGACCCGGCGGGCGGTGTCCTCGACCGAGCCCCCGACCGGCTCACTCTGCGGACGGTCCGCGGTGGCCTCGCCCGGCCGTCGCTGAAGCCGAGCGGCTGACCGAGCGGTCCGTGAGCCTCCTCAACACGCGTCTCAACCCGCGTCTGGACACGCGCGACCGCGCGGCGCTCGCCACGTGGCTGCTGTCTCGCGCCGGCATGGTGCTCGTCGCGGTCATCGCAGCCCGGACGATGGTGCGCGGAGATCTGCAGGAGCCGTTCCTCGACCGGTGGACGCAGTGGGACGCCGACCACCTCATCGAGATCGCGAGGTACGGCTACGGCGGGGATCCGGCGCAGCCACCCGACGCCGGCCTGCCCGGCTTCTTCCCCGGCTTTCCGCTGGTCGTCCGCGCGGTTCACGTCGTCGTGCCGGACTGGCGGCTGGCCGCCCTCCTCGTGTCCTTCGTCGCGGGCGCGGTGGCGATGGTGGCCCTCGCCCGGCTGGGCGACCACGAGTTCGGCGCCGGCACCGGGCGACGCGCCGTCGTGGCACTGCTGCTCTGCCCGGTGGCGCTCTTCCTGTTCGCCGGTTACTCCGAGGCGCTGTTCCTGGCCTTCGCACTGCCCGCGTGGCTGCTGGCCCGGCAGGGCCGGTGGGCGCCCGCAGCCCTGTGCGGGTTCGCCGCGGGGGGCGTACGGATCACTGGGATCTTCCTGGCCGTGGCCCTCGTCGTGGAGTTCCTGACCGGCGAGCGGCGGCAGTGGCGGCAGGCGCCGTGGCTGGTCGTGCCCTTCCTCGCCCCGGCGGCGTACTGGACGTACCTCTGGCAGTGGACGGGGCACATCAACGCCTGGCAGATCGCCCAGGAGAAGGGCTGGGGCCGCGACACCGTCTGGCCGTGGCAGGCGTGGCAGACCACCTGGAACGCGGCCTTCCACGCCGACAACCAGTTCACCCACGCGTTCCGCGTGGAGCTGGCCGCGGCGGTGATCGGGGTCCTGCTGACCCTGTGGCTGCTCGTCAAGAGACGGTGGGCGGAGTCCAGCTATGTCGGCCTGCAGCTCGCCGCGCTGATGACGTCGGCGTTCTACCTCTCGATCGGCCGGGCGACGCTGGTGTGGTGGCCGCTGTGGCTCGCGCTCGGCGCGCTCGGTGTACGCCGGCCATGGGCGTACGCCGCCCTGCTCCTGCTCAGCGTCCCGCTGCTGGTCGTACAGGTGATCCTTTACACCTCGGGTTCCTGGGCCGGCTGACCGCCGGCGGGCGGCCGCCGGCGGCCAGGAGTTCAAGTGGTCGGGCGATCCAGCGGGTCACGCGATCGAGTGGTCAGAGGGTCGGGGCCTCAGTGGGCGGGGGTCAGCGCTTCGAGCTCGGTGAGATCGCGCGGGTCCAGCCGGAGCGCGGCGGCCGCGACGTTCTCCTCCAGATGCGCCGGTGCGGACGTGCCGGGAATCGCCAGCATGGCCGGGGACAGGGCGAGCAACCAGGCCAGTATGGTCTGTGCCACCGTGGCGCGGTGACGATCGGCGACGCGTCTGATCCGGTCGTCGTCCGGGAGCCCGACTCCGCCGAGGGGGAAGAACGGCACATAGGCGATGTCCTGCCGGGCGCAGATCTCCAGCAGCTCCCTGTCCTCCTGGAGCATGACGTGGAACCGGTTCTGCACGGCCGCCACCGGCGCGATCGCCTGTGCCTCGTCGAGCTGTGCGGCGGTGACGTTGCTGACGCCGAGATGGCGGACGAGGCCCTCGTCACGCAATGCGGCGAGGGCCTCGAAGCGCTCGCCGATCCGCTCCGCGGTCGGCCCTTCGATGCCGCCGACGCGCAGATAGACCAGGTCGAGGCGGTCGCGGCCGAGCTCGACGAGATTGCGCTCCACGGCGGCGCGCAGCTCTGACGGGCCCGCCTCGGACATCCGGCCGTCCGGCGCTCGCTGCGGGCCCACCTTGGTGGCGATCACCAGATCGGCCGGATAGGGGGACAGCGCCGAACGGATCAGCTCATTGGCGGAGAGATCGCCGTAGAAGTAGAACGAGGCGGTGTCGATGTGGTCGACCCCGAGCTCCACCGCGCGCCGCAGCACGGAGAGCGCCGTGTCCCGGTCGCCCGCCGGACCGTTCCAGCCGCGCGCCGGAAGCCGCATCGCCCCGAAGCCCATGCGGGACACCCGCAGGTCACCACCCAGCGCCCAGTGCCCGGACGCGGTGGCCTTGATGTGATCTGTCGTCATGACCTCACTCTGCGATCGCGTACGACACCGGGCGAGCCGGTGGCAGCAAGCTGCCACTCCGGGTGGCGCCGGCCCATTGGATGTGCCGGGGCCGGGTCGGGGCCGTTTTGACCTGGCTCGACGGCGGTCGCACACTGGATCGCGATGAACCTCGATCCGGACCGGAACGTGACTCTGCACGGCGAGAGCGAACTCGTCGAGCGCGCGGGGCACCTGTTCACCAGTGCACGCGAGGAGTACGTCTGCGCGGCCGCCGACCTGCGCACCTGGGCGATGCCCGGCATGCGGGAGCGGATCGTCGCTGCGCGGCGCGCGTCGTCATCGGCGCCCGCCGTGCACAAGCTGTTCAGCCCCCGGGTCCTCGACGACGAGGAGTCCGAACGGCATCTCGCCGGGCTGGCCGGGCGAGGGGTCCGGGTACGGATCTGCGCGGCCGCTCTGGCACATGAAACGATCATCATCGACCGGCGGATCGCGATCCTCGCGGGCCCGCCGGTGCGCGGCGTGCGCGACTACACCATCGTGCGTTCACCGGACGTGCTCAACGGCGTGATCTCACTGTTCTGGGCCACCTGGGAAGCGGCCACGGAGCTGGCCGCCGTACTCGCTGCCGGCCCGATCGCGCTCGACGAGCAGGACCGGCGGATCCTGCGGACGCTCGGTGAGGGTCTCAAGGACGAGACGGCGGCCCGGCGGCTCGGGCTGTCGCTGCGGACCTACCGCCGTAGGGTGGCCGAGCTCATGGCGGCGCTCGGTGCGACGTCCCGCTTCCAGGCCGGCGCCCGCGCCCGCGAGCTCGGTCTGGGCGGGTAGTCGGCGCAGGGTTCCCGGCACCCGGGGCCGTCACCACGGGAACAATGGTGGCCGGTCGGCCGCACTGCCGCGGCTCCCCGACCGGACCTTCCGCACCACCGATCTGCACCACCGATCTGCACCACCGATCTGCACCACCGATCTGAACCATCGAGAGGACAGCATGAGCGAGCTCGGCGGCATCGAGATGTTGCTGACCGGGGCGGCCAAGCCGGGCGTCTACAGGTGGACGGTTCCCGGCGCCACCCGCCGCGGTGACGTGGCCGACGCGGCGGCCAGGGCCGGCCGGCGGCTGTTCTGGCTGGCCGGGCAGAGCGTGACCGATGGAGACGAGTTCCTCGATCTGTGCGCCGAGAGCTTCGCCTTCCCCGACTGGTTCGGCCACGACTGGGACGCCCTCGGTGACTGCCTGACCGATCTGACCTGGGCGGACGCCGACGCCGGATTCCTCGTCGTCTACGCGGGGTGGCAGGCGCTGGCGCAGGAGGACCCCGGTGCGTTCGGCACGGCGGTCGAGATCTTCGAATCGGCCGTCGACCTGTGGCGCGACACGGTCACCCCGATGACCGTGCTGCTGCCGGGTGACGGCGACGACCCGGTCGCCGCCGGGCTGCCGTTGCTCGGCGCGTGACCGGCCGGCGCACGCGACCGTTCGGAGGTCCCCGAGCCCCTCAGAGGTTGTCGCGCAGCCAGGCGATGTCGGCGGCCTGACCGTCTGACGGGGTCTCGACCACGACCGGGGCTCCGGCCGCCCGGACGACCGTGAGGATCAGTTCCGGGTCGATCTCGCCGTTGCCCAGGTTGGCGTGCCGGTCGGCACCGGAACCGAAGGAGTCGCGGCTGTCGTTGCAGTGGACCAGATCGATCCGCCCGGTGATCGACTTGATCCGGTCGACCGCGTCGATCAGTTCTTCGCCCGCCGCGTGCGCGTGGCAGGTGTCGAGGCAGAAGCCGACCTTGCTCTCGAGATCAACGACGCCGTCGAGCGTCTCCCAGAGCCGGGCGATCCGCTCGAACCTGCGGGCCATGGCGTTGTCGCCGCCCGCCGTGTTCTCGATGTAGATGGGGATCGGGCAGTCGTCGAGCCGCTCGAAGACCTTCCGCCAGTTGTCGTAGCCGATCTGCGGGTCGTCGTCCTTGAGCAGGTGCCCGCCGTGCACGATCAGCGCCTTGGCACCGATGGAGGCCGCCGCCTCGAGGTGCTGGGAGAGCAGCTTGCGGCTCGGGATGCGGATCCGGTTGTTCGTGCTTGCCACGTTGAGGACGTACGGCGCGTGGATGTAGACGTCCACGCCGGCATCGCGGACGGCGGCCGCCCCCTCGGGCACCACCGGCTTCTTCCATCCCTGCGGGTCGCCGAGGAAGAACTGTGCGACCTCCGCCTTGCGGGCCGTGGCGGAATCGAGCGGGTTGGTCTGGGCGATGTGGGCACCGATGCGCATGTCCGCAAGCCTACGGGTTCGTCCCGCCGGTCATGGCGTGAAGCCGCCGTGGGCCAGGGAGAGAGCCAGGCCGACGAAGGAGGCGATCATCCCGATGATGTTGAGCCAGCGTTCGCCGCTGGTGACCGAGACCATCTGGGAGTACAGCGCGACCGGGAAGCCGATCAGACCCACGAACGCGCCGAACATGTGCGCCCGCACGATCAGCCCGAGCACGATCGCCGTGAGCCCGAGGAGCATGGAGATCACCGCGAGCGAATTCTCCATCGGATGCCGTGCGCCGTCGGTGTTCAGCATGGTGATGTGCCTGCGGCCGGGGAGTGCCAGTGGCATCGTGCCACCCCCTTGTGACGTGCGAGGAGTACTCCTCCGAGAGTCGTCCTCGGCACGGCTTCCGTCAACCCGCGGTTTGTCGGCCCCGCGCGGTAGTGTCGAACACAGCTTCGATGGGGACGGAGGTGGACCGTGACGGAGACGCACGATCTCGAGGTGATCGGTGACGCCGAGCTGGTGGAGGAGCTGTCCATGCTGACGACCCAGACGGCGCGCATGCGGTCGCGGATGGTGGACATCATCGCCGAGCTTGACCGGCGAAGGAGTCTGGCCACGAGCTCGCACGCTGGAAACTCTTGGTAGCCTGGGTCGGTCCCGTGTGGCAGGGCGAACAGATCCGGTCATGCCCGCGGTGAGACGCAAGAGCCCTCCTGTCACGGAGAGACCGTGACCGCATCAGTCCAGAGGAGGTAGGGACACAGCATGCGTCGCTACGAACTCATGGTGATCCTCGACGCCACTGTCGAGGAGCGCGCCGTAACCCCGTCGCTCGACCAGTTCCTTGGGGTCGTCAAGTCCGACGGTGGCAGTGTGGAAAAGGTCGACGTCTGGGGCCGCCGGCGCCTGGCGTACGACATCCAGAAGAAGTCCGAAGGCATCTACGCGGTCATCGACCTGACGGCCGAGCCTGCAACGGTCAAGGAACTCGACCGGCAGCTCAACCTCAACGAGACGATCCTGCGTACGAAGGTCATCCGTCCCGAGGCCCACTGAGCCCCCAAGGCCACTGAGTCAAGAGCAGCCGGAGCGAGTCCATGGCAGCAGGCGATACCCAGATCACGATCGTCGGCAACCTCGTCGAGGATCCGAATCTGCGCTTCACCCCCAGCGGTCAGGCCGTCGCGAGCTTCCGCGTGGCGTCCACTCCCCGCTTCCTCGACAAGCAGACCAACGAGTGGAAAGACGGCGAGAGCCTCTTCCTGACCTGCAACGTCTGGCGGCAGGCGGCGGAGAACTGCGCCGAGAGCCTCCAGCGCGGCATGCGAGTCATCGTTTCGGGCCGCCTCAAGCAGCGCTCCTACGAGACCCGCGAGGGTGAGAAGCGCACCGTCTACGAGATCGAGGCCGACGAGGTCGGTCCCTCGCTCAGGAACGCCACCGCCAAGGTCAACAAGACTCAGCGGCAGGGTGGCGGCGGCGGCTTCGGCGGGGGCGGCGGAGGCGGTTACTCCGGCGGCGGTGGCGGTGGCGGCGGCGGTGGCGGCTACGCGGGCGGCCCCGGCGGCGGGCCCAGTGGCGGCGGCGCTCCGGCCGACGACCCGTGGGCCACCGGCGGTGGCGGTGGTGGCGGCGGCGGAGGCTACTCCGACGACCCGCCGTTCTAGTCCGCCAACGCGACCAGATCAGCGCGTCCGCGTTCACCTGCCCCTTGGGGCGCGGACATGACAGCGCCCACAAGGGGTACCCGACCACATCAGTGTCATCCCCGTGAGAACGGGGCTCTCCTCAAAGGAGCACCACGATGGCCAAGCCACCACCTCGCAAGCCGAAGAAGAAGGTTTGCCTGTTCTGCCAGGAGAAGATCTCCTACGTCGACTACAAGGACACCGCGCTGCTGCGCAAGTTCATCTCCGACCGGGGCAAGATCCGCGCCCGCCGGGTGACGGGTAACTGCACGCAGCACCAGCGCGACGTCGCGACCGCGATCAAGAACGCTCGTGAGATGGCGCTCCTGCCGTACACGAGCACCGCGCGCTGAGGGGAGTGCGAGAAATCATGAAGCTCATTCTCACTCAGCAGGTGTCCGGTCTCGGCGAGCCCGGTGACGTCGTCGAGGTCAAGGACGGCTACGGCCGTAACTACCTCGTCCCCCGCGGTTTCGCGATGAAGTGGACCCCCGGCGCCGAGAAGCAGATCGACCTGATCAGGAAGGCCCGGTCGGCTCGCGAGATCGCGACCCTCGACCACGCGACCGAGATCGCGAATCGGCTCAAGTCGCTCAACGTGCGCCTGCGCACCCGGGCGGGCGACAGCGGCCGGCTGTTCGGCTCGGTCACGGCCGCCGACATCGCCGGTGCGGTCAAGGACTCGGGTGGCCCTGACCTTGACAAGCGTCGTATCGAGGTGCGCAATCCGATCAAGACGATCGGCGAGCACCGGGTCTCGGTGCGCCTGCACCCCGAGGTCAACGCCACGATCCAGCTTCAGGTGATCGGTTCCTGAATCTGACAAAGTTGTAAACGAGGCCGGACCTGTACAGGTCCGGCCTCGTTCATCGTGCAGCCGCTTTCGCGGCGGTTCGGTTTGGCAGTCATCGACATGGCCGGTTTGGCGGCCTCTTGATACCCATGGGTAACCATCTCGGCCGCTACGAGAGGACCCCGCCATGTCCGATGCTCTGCCGCCGTCTCCGTCACCCGAGCCGTCCGACCCGCCGCCCGCCGACCGGCCCAGCCGGCGGCGACTCCTCGGCGGCGCGGTCACGCTGGGGGGAGCGGCGCTGCTCGCCGGTGCGACCGGCCTCCAGTCCAGCGCGTCCGCCGCGACCCGGCCGTACATCTCGACACGTGCTCAGTGGCAGGCCCGGGCGCCGAGAAGCACTGCGACGATTCTCAGCCGCGTGCCCGACCACATCGTCGTGCACCACACCGCGACGGCGAACTCCACCGACTACTCGGTGAACCACGCGTATGCGCTGTCCAGATCGATTCAGAACTACCACATGGACAGCAACGGCTGGTCCGACGTCGGCCAGCAGTTCACGATCAGCCGGGGCGGCTACCTGATGGAGGGCCGCAACCGGTCGATCTACGCGCTCGACACCCGTACGCACGTGGTGGGCGCGCAGTGCGCGGGGCACAACGAGCACACGGTCGGCATCGAGTGCGAGGGTCTCTATACCTCCGCGACACCGCCGTCCGCGCTGTTCAGCACCCTGGTGCGGCTGTGCGCCTTCCTCTGTGACCTGTACGCGATCCCCCCGTCATCGGGGATCGTCGGGCATCGCAACTATGTCGCGACGGCCTGCCCGGGCGACACCTTCTACAGCATGCTGCCCAGGCTTCGGCAGGAGGTCGCGGCTGAGATGGGGCTGGTCGGAGCGGACGCCACTGAGCATCCGCTGCCCGACCTCGGCCGCGGCCTGCGCGGCCCGCAGCGCGCCTTCGACCACGGCCCCGCCCTCGCGCGGGGTGAGCGCGGGTAGTCCGAGACCCGCGCGAGCGGGCGGTGATCTGAGGCCGCGAGATCCTTGGTGACCACCTTCTCTCCCGCTACGGTCAGTAGTCGGATTCCGTAGCGGGGGAGGAGCGTGGGGAGTTGCAGGGTGATGAACTGCCGAAACGCGGATCGCTCGTCGGGGTGTCACGTCGCCGGTTGCTCAGCGGAGCGATCGGGGTGGGCCTGACCGGGGGGACCGCCGGCGCGGTGCTGTCGGCGGGGCTGGTGTGGAGCGGACCCGCGGCGGCCGACGGAGGCCCTCCGGTCATCCACCCGCGCCGGGCGTGGGGGGCGAGACGGCCGAAGGAGCACGCGCGGGTGCTGCGCGGCGGTCCCGACCACATCGTCGTGCATCACACCGCCACACCCAACTCGGGTGATGCCTCCCTGGCGCACGCCTTCGCGCTGTCGCGGGCGATCCAGCGTTTCCACATGGGCGGCCGTGGCTGGTCCGACATCGGCGAGCAACTGACCATCAGCCGGGGCGGCCACATCATGGAGGGCCGCAACCGCAGCCTGCGGGCGATGCTGTCCGGCCGGCACGCGGTGGGCGCGCAGACCCTGAACCACAACAGCCACACGATCGGTATCGAGAACGAGGGGAACTACATGCGGGCACCGGTGCCGCCCGCACTGTGGTCCTCGCTGGTGCGGGTGTGCGGATGGCTGTGCACGGTCTACGGCCTGGATCCGTACCGGGCGATCGTCGGGCACCGCGACTTCAACGCCACGAGCTGTCCTGGTGATGTGCTGTACGCCAGGTTGCCGGAGTTGCGCCGCCAGGCCGCCGGGTTGATCGGCCGGCCCGGACCGGTGGTGCCCGCCCCGAAGTCCTCGACCGGCACGGGCGGCGATGTGGAGGATGACGAGCAGTTCGATTTCGGAGACTACGACGACTCCGGACCCGTCTAGGATTCCGGGCCGGTGTAGAGGGTGCGACGGCGGGCGATCTCTGGATCGATGCCCTCGACGAGAGACCAGATGCCCGCCACCCGTTCCACCCAGGTCTCCGGTGGCAGCCCGGCCAGACCGTCCGAAGCGAGATCGTCGATTGCCTTCGTCAGCCGGGCCAGCCGCTCGCCATGCGTTGAACACATGTTCGAATTCTAGCGGATCCGCTTGTCATTCGAGTGTGTTTTCGAACAACCGGTCACTGCCGTACCGCGCCGGTGACGAGCCAGGCGTCACCGCGGGCGCGCAGCCACAGGGCGATGAACCGGGCGACCATCCACACCCCGATCGCGCCCCAGAGGGCGACCAGCCCGCCATCGCTCAGATGCACCACGCCGGCGGCGGGCAGGAAGGCGGCCGTCGTGAGCAGTCCGGCCACGGCGAGATAACGCATGTCGCCGGCACCGATCAGCACGCCGTCGAGCACGAACACCACGCCTGCGATCGGCTGCATGAGCGCGATGACGATCAGTGTGCCGAGCAGCAGGTGCCGTACCGCGGGGTCCTGGGTGAACAGGTGCGGGAGCCACGGGCGCACGGCCAGCACGAGGAGTGCGAACAGCACTCCGCACGCGATGCCCCACTGCACCATCCGCTGGGTGGCGGCCCGGGCGCCGGCCACGTCGGAGGCGCCGAGCTGCCGGCCGGTGATCGCTTGACCCGCGATCGCGATGGCGTCGAGCGCGAAGGCGAGCAGTGTCCACACCTGGAACCCGACCTGGTAGGCGGCGATCTCGGCGTCGCCCATGTGGGTGGCGACGACCGTGCCGATGATGAGCACGACCCGCAAGCTCAACGTGCGGATCAGCAGGCTCACGCCGGCCGTGGCGGAGGCGCGCAGGCCAGCGAGGTCGGGGCGCAGGAGAGCACCGTGCTCCCGTGCCCCGCGCAGCACCACCGCGATGTAGACGCCCGCGCCGGCGGTCTGCGCGATGACGGTGCCCCAGGCCGAGCCCGCGATGCCCCAGCCGAAGACTAGGACGAAGAGCACGTTGAGCGCGAGGTTGACCCCGAACATGCCGGTGGCCACGCGCAGCGGGGTCGCGGTGTCCTGCAGCCCGCGCAGGACACCGGTGCCGGCGAGCACGATCAGCATGCCCGGGATGCCGAACAGGCTGATCCTGAGGAAGGTCTCGGCCTGTGCCGCGACCTCGGGGGACGCGCCGAAGGCGTCGATGAGCCAGGGACTCGTGGGCCAGCCGACCGCGACCAGCAGGACGCCGATGCCGAGCGCGAGCCAGATGCCGTCGATGCCCTGCCGGACGGCCTCGCGGACATGGCCCGCGCCCACCTTCCGGGCGACGGCCGCGGTCGTGCCGTACGCGAGGAAGACGCAGACGTTGACGAGAGTGCTGAGGATCTGCCCGGCCACGCCCAGGCCGCCGAGCGGTGCCGTGCCCAGGTGGCCGACGATGGCCGAGTCGGCGAGCAGGAACAGCGGCTCGGCGACCAGCGCGCCGAACGCCGGCACCGCGAGCCGGAGGATCTCGCGATCGTGTGGGTGCCGCAGCACGGAGGGAAGCGCCATGACGGGAGCAGGTTATCAGGCCTGTAATTACCGAAGTGCAACTCGCACATTACGCCAGTGTGGGACGGGCACGCGCCGAGTTTCTTTCGCGCACAGGCGGTGGACGATGTTCTCGCAGTTCACAGCAGGTACGCGGCCAATACTGACCGGGTTGTCCCCAGAGTTCTCCACAGGTCGTGCACAAAGGTCCCGGCGTGTTGCACAGCGGCTCCACAACGCCCTCCACAGATCGTTTTGCCGGTGCTCACGATGGCGCGGAGAATGTCGTACCCGGGCGGTAAACCTGAGGTGGTCGTGCTCCAGGTGGCGATTGCGACGAGGGGGTGCGTGAATGAGCGTGACGGAGCTTCCGCCGCACGAGCGGGAATTCGAGCGCACTCCGCCGCACGACGTCGCGGCGGAGCAGTGCGTGCTCGGCGGCATGCTGCTGTCGCAGGACGCGATCGCCGACGTGGTCGAGACGCTCCGCGCCCCGGACTTCTACCGGCCCGCGCACCAGCTCATCTACAACGCGATCCTCGACCTCTACGGCCGGGGCGAGCCGGCCGACGCCGTCATGATCGCCAACTCGCTCACCAAGAGCGGCGAGATCGGGCGCGTGGGCGGGGCGCCCTACCTGCACACGCTCATCTCGTCGGTACCGACGGCCGCCAACGCGGGCTACTACGCCAAGATCGTTCAGGAGCGCGCCGTCCTGCGCAAACTGGTCGAGGTGGGCACCCGCATCACCCAGCGAGGCTATGCGGCCGACGGTGCCGACGCCGACGCGATCCTCGACTGGGCCGAGGCCGAGGTCCTCTCCATCGCCGAGAAGCGCACCGGCGAAGACTACGTGCCGCTGAGCGAGATCATGCCCGGCGCGCTCGACGAGATCGAGGCCATCGGCAGCCGCGGCGGCCAGATGGTCGGGGTCCCCACCGGTTTCCAGGACCTCGACGCGCTCACCAACGGCCTGCATCCCGGGCAGATGGTCATCGTGGCGGCCCGGCCGGCCATGGGAAAGGCGCTCGCGCTCGACACGCCGCTGCCGACCCCCGACGGCTGGACGACCATGGGCGAGGTGAAGGTCGGCGATCGGCTCCTGGCCGCCGACGGTTCGCCCACGACCGTCGTCGCCGCCACCGAGGTGATGACCGGCCGGCCCTGCTACGAGGTCACGTTCGACGACGGCGGTGCCGTCATCGCCGACGCCGAGCACCAGTGGCTCACCGACACCCACGCGTCCCGCAGGTCCGCGCGGGCGGCGGCCGGCCGGGGCGGGGGCCGCAGGCGCACGTTCGCCTCGGTGAAGACGACCCGCGATCTCGCCGAGACGCTCCGATGCGCCACCGCCGACCGGCGGCTGAACCACTCGGTGACGAACGTGCGGCCGCTCGACCTGCCGCACCGCGAGCTCGTGCTCGGTCCGTACGCGCTCGGCGCGTGGCTGGGCGGTGGCCATCCGGCGTCGGCGCGCATCACCGCCGATCCCGAGGTCCTCGTCCGGATCGAGGCCGAGGGCGTGCAGGTGGTACCGGTGATGGGCGCCACTCACGCGCTCCAGCTCCCCGGTCCGCCGGGCACCCGCGGTCACGGATCCGTTCAGGCGATCCTGCGAAAGCTCGGCCTGCTGGACCGGCGGCACATTCCCGCGGCCTACCTGCGGGCCTCCGTCGACCAACGGCGGGCGCTGCTCGCGGGGCTGCTCGACACGGCCGGTGCGGTGACGCGAGGTGGCCGCATCGAGGTCGGCGTGTCCGGCCTCCGGCTCGCCGAGGACGTCCGCGACCTCGTGCACGGCCTCGGCCACCGGTCCTCCGTACGAGAGAAGCGGGCGAGCCGCCGCTCCGTGGCGTCCGTCGCCACCTACACGCTGAGCTTCTCGACCACCGACGAGGTCTTCGCCCTCGAACGCAAGAAGCTGGCGCACAAGGAGAGCGGTCCGGGCACGCGCGCGCGTATGGGATCGCGCTTCATCACCGCGGTGCGACCGGTGCGAAGCGTCCCCGTCCGGTGCGTGGAGATCGACCACCCGGCGCATCTCTACCTCGCCACCCGGTCGATGATCCCAACCCACAATTCGACGCTCGCCCTCGACTTCGCCCGGGCGGCCTCGATCAAGCACGGTCTCACCTCGGCGTTCTTCAGCCTGGAAATGGGCCGCAACGAGATCACCATGCGCCTGCTGTCGGCCGAGGCGCGGATCGCTCTGCACGCGATGCGGTCGGGCACGATGCAGGACGAGGACTGGACCAGGCTGGCGCGGCGGATGAGCGAGGTGGCCGAGGCGCCGCTGTTCATCGACGACTCCCCGAACATGTCGATGATGGAGATCCGGGCCAAGTGCCGACGCCTCAAGCAGCGGCACGACCTCAGGCTCGTCGTGATCGACTACCTGCAGCTGATGAGCTCGGGCAAGCGCGCCGAGAGCCGCCAGGTCGAGGTCTCGGAGTTCTCCCGTTCGCTGAAGCTGCTGGCCAAGGAGCTCGAGGTCCCGGTCATCGCCCTCTCCCAGCTCAACCGTGGCCCCGAGCAGCGCACGGACAAGAAGCCGATGGTGTCCGATTTGCGTGAATCGGGGTCGCTGGAGCAGGATGCCGACGTCGTCATCCTGCTGCACCGTGAGGACGCGTACGAGAAGGAGTCACCCCGGGCCGGCGAGGCCGATCTGATCGTGGCCAAGCACCGTAACGGCCCGACCGCTACGGTCACCGTCGCCTTCCAGGGTCACTACAGCCGCTTCGTCGACATGGCCCAGTGACCAACAGCAGACACCCGGCAGAGTTCCGTGGGCTTCGCTGAGTAGGCCCGGGGCGCGGTGCCGGGATTGCTCCCAGTCCGTTTCCCCGGAGCTCTCGCCGAACCCGCCGTGCCCGTTACTGGGCAGCGGGCTTCAACTGTTGGCCAGGGTGCGGTGGAGGAGGGGGAGCAGGCGGTCCCAGTGGCGCTGCAGTGCGGAGGGGTTGAAGGCGTCGGTGTCGGACATGGTGAAGCCGTGGACGGTGCCGGGGTAGATCTCGGAGGTGTAGCTGACGCCCGCGGTATCCAGGGCCTGGTTGAGCTCGCCGAGGGCCTCGGGCGTGATGTCGGTTTCGGCGTGGCCGAGGTGGACCTGGGCGGTGAGCTTGGAGAGGCTGTCGGGCCCGTCGGCGCCCACGGGGCCGTGGAATCCGGCGACGGCGGCCACCTGGCCGGGGTGGGCCGCTGCGGTGCGCATCGCCAGGAGGCCGCCGATGCAGTAGCCGGTCACCGCGACCGGTCCGGCGCCGACCTCGGGCTGGGTGGTGAGGTACCTGAGGTAGGCGTCGGCGTCGCGCAGGACACGTTCGGCGGTGTGCGCCTCGATCAAGGGCATCAGCTGGGCGATGACCGCAGGCCGGACCTCTTCTCCGATGTGCTCGGGAAGTTCGATCACCGGTGCCGGGCCGTGCCGGTAGAAGAAGTTGGGGACGAGCACGTAGTACCCGTGCCCGGCCAGTTCGCGGGCCATCTCCCGCAGCACGGGCCGGATGCCGAAGCCGTCCGCGTACATCAGCACCCCTGGGTGCCGCTCGCCGTGGTCGGGGAAGGCGGCGAAGGCATCGGCCTGGCCGTCGGTGGTGGGAATCTGCAGAGTCTTGGTGGGCATGACTTCTCCTGTCGTGGTTGATGTGTCGAGCCTGTGATCAACACGACGGAGGCGGAGCCCGCGCAGCAGCGCAAGATCCTCGATCGAACAGCGGGCCCGCACCGGCCCGTACGGCGCTCAGAAGAGCACCGGGTCACCAAACCGTGTGTGGCGCAATGCCGTCCCGGTAATCATCGCCGCAAAGCGTAGCCCACCGGACAAAGCCGACGCACCCTGGCGGGTGGCCCCCGCGGCGTCTCCGCACGCCAACGCCTCCATTTCTGGACGGCCACCAGAATGGGATCCACCGCGAGTAGATGGACGTCCGGTCACCCGACGTCCATCCGTTGCTCAAGATCCGTGGACGTGAAGCTGCTCAACCAGGCTGGAATCCGCGAAATCCCCAGCAGGCGCTGCTCATCGAAACGTGGACCCTACAGTTCTCATCTGTCTCGGCTACTTGTCGTATTCGACATGGTGTTGAGACCCTCGATGGGTGGCTGGCGATCTGCTCTGGTGTCACCTGTCCGCGTGGTTCGGCGTCGGCCGCTGCCCGGGTGAGGAGGTCGCGGGCGCGGCCGGGATCGTATGCAGGCCGCGTGGCCGCGGGTTGTCAGGTATGTGCGCGTACTGGCACCTGGGCGCGACTGTTTGCGGGGAAGCAGATCTCGACGGAGAGGCCGCCGCCCGGGCGCGCGTGTGCGGTGACGTCAGCGCCGTGCGCCGTCGCGATCGCGCGGACGATCGAAAGGCCGAGGCCGTGGTGGCCATCGCTGCGCGCGGTCCGTTCGCCGAGCCGCTGGAAGGGCTCGAAGAGCCGGCCGACCTGCTGCGGGGGGATGACCGGTCCGGTATTGACCACCGAGACGAACGCTCGCCCGGCCCTGGTTTCGGTCGCGACTTCCACGTGGCCGCCGGTCACGTTGTGGTGCACGGCGTTGTCGACGAGATTGGCGACCAGGCGTCCGGCCAGCGCGGGGTCGCCCGCGGACGGGGCGGTCTCGATCCGGGTATAGATGCGCACGCCGCGTGCGTCCGCCTCGAGGCGTGATGAGTCGAGGGCCTGACTGGCGAGATCGGACAGATCGAAGGGCTCTTGGCGGTCGAGACCACGCTCGCTGCTGGCCAGCGTGAGCAGGGCTTCCAGCAGCCGCCCCTGGTCCTTGCTGATCGCGAGCAATCGCTCCGAGGTCGCCCGGTAGGACTCCAGCGTGGCCCCACGGTCGGTGAGTGTCTCCTCGAGGAGCGCACGCTCCAGGGTGAGCGGCGTGCGCAGTTCATGTGCGGCGTTGGCGACGAAGCGTTTGTGCGCGTTGAGGGCGGTCTCCAGACGGCCGAGCAGGCCATCGACGGTGTCGGCGAGGTCTTTCATCTCATCGCGGGGTCCTGTGACGGCGAGCCGTTCGTGCACGTTACGGGCGGAGATCTGCTGGATCGTGGCCGTCATCGTGCGCAGTGGCCGCAGGACACGTCCGGCGACCAGCCAGCCCAGCGCGATCGAGATCACCACCATGATCGCGAGAGCGATCCCGGACTGCGTCAGTAGCTCGCGCAGCTGTGCTTCCCGGACTCGCTTCAGATGCTCGCGGATTTCCGGCCCACTGTCGTCGTATGCAATGACTACTAGACCCGCCTTGGAGCGGCGCATGAGCCAGTAAGTGATCGTGAGAAGGGCCGCACCGGAGATCGTGAACAGTGCGCCGTACAAGGCCGTGAGACGGATGCGCACGGTCCGGAGGGACAGATGAGCGGAGACGCGCGGGCGGAGCAGGTCACGAAGGCGCATGGGCTTCACCTATCCGGTAGCCGCCCTGCTGGACGGTCTCGATCACCGGTGGCGGGCCGAGCTTGGACCGCAGCCGGTTCATCGTGGCCTTGACGGTGGTCGTGAACGGGTCGGCCATCTCGTCCCACACCCGTTCCAGCAGTTCCTCGGCGGACACGACACGGCCGTCGGCGCCGAGCAGGTACTCCAGAACCGCGAACTCCTTCGGGCTCAGCGCCAGGCGCATTCCCGCCCGGGTCGCGATCCGCTGCGCAGGATCCAGTCGCAGATCACCGTGGATGAGGACCGGCGGCAGCGCCGGCTGCGCTCGGCGGCCGAGCGCCCGGATCCGGGCTACGAGCTCGGCGTAGGAGAACGGCTTCGGCAGGTAGTCGTCGGCGCCGAGGCTCAGGCCCGACACCCGGTCGGCGATCGTGCCGGAGGCGGTCAGCATCAGGACACGGGTACGGCGCGTCCGGCTCACCAGCGTGCGGCACACCTCGTCGCCGTGGACGGCGGGCAGGTCCCGGTCGAGCACGACGACGTCGTACTCCAGCAGCGAGGTCCGCTCGATGGCCGCCTCGCCGTCGTGAACCACGTCGACGGCCATTCCCTCGCGGCGCAGGACTCTGGCCACGGAGGCCGCGAGCTCGGCGTGATCCTCGGCCACCAGCACTCTCATCGTGTGGTCAGAGTAACCACTGCCGCGGTCACAGCCGGGTCACAGGAGCTCTGACCGTGGTGTGACCGCCCGTTGCCTAGAAATGGCCTCCAGCGCCCATCCGCAGACGCGAAGGAGACCATGACATGTCCAAGGCGAAGCCGAAACGGACCCTGACGCTGCCGCTGGTGGCGCTCGCGATCTTCCTGCCGGTGCTCGCGGCCTGCGGTGGATCGGACGGCTCTTCCGGCGGTTCGGGTGCGGCGGCGGGCGGCGGTTCGAGTGCGGCGGCGGGCGGTGGTGCCGCTGGTAAGGGCAACGCCCAGTATGTGAAGTACGCGCAATGTATGCGCCAGAACGGAGTCCCGCAGTGGCCTGACCCCGTTGACGGGACGAAGTTCCGGATGCCGTATCCGGGGGCCGTTGATCCCGACTCGCCGCAGGTCAAGGCTGCGGGGCAGAAATGCGAGTCAGTGCGGCCGCCGGGATGGACCTCCCGGCAGGACCCGGCCGCGCAGGCCCGAATGCTGAAGTACGCGCAGTGCATGCGCAAGAACGGGGTGCCCAAGTTCCCCGACCCGCAGGGCGGAGCACTGGACCTCGGTGACCTCAATCTCAACTCGCCGCAGTTCAAGGCCGCGGAGCAGAAATGCCAGTCATTGCGGCCGTCGGGTGGTGGGGGTTGAGCACCGAAGTCAATGAGGCGCCTTCCGGTATGCCCGGTGCCGAGGACACCGCCCCCGGCATCCCGGTTCCGGACCGCCGGAAGCCGCGCCGGCGCGGTCGGAAGGTGCTCGCCGCGACGGGGGCCCTGGTGCTGCTGGTCGCCGCGGGTGTCGCCGCCGCCGTCATGGATCCCTTCGATGACGGGGACACCCAAGCGTCCTCGACCGATGGCACCTCGTTGGCGGCCGTACGGGAAGGACCGCTGTCCACGCAGGTAACGCAGAGTGGGACGCTCTCGTACGCGGCCCATGGTGACGGGACCCCGTACGCCGTGGTCAACCAGGCCAAGGGGATCTACACCTGGGTCCCCAGCGAGGGCAAGGAGATCGGCTGCGGCAAGACCCTGTACCGGGTAGACGAGAAACCGGTGGTGCTGATCTGCGGCGACACACCGGCTTACCGCGCTCTGTCGGTGGGCGACGAGGGACGCGAGGTGCGCGACCTCAACGAGAACCTCGTGAAGCTCGGGTACGCCGAGAAGTCCGAGCTCGATCCCGACTCGGACTACTACGGATCGGAGACCGCGGAGGCGGTCACCGAACTGCAGGATGAGCTGGGCGTCGAGGAGACCGGGAGACTGGCCCTCGGGGATGCGGTATTCCTGCCCGGTCCGCTCCTGGTGACGAAGGCGATGGCCAAGGCCGGAACGCGGGCGGCGCCGGGAGCCCAGGTGGCCCAGTCCACCTCGGCCAAACGCCAGGTGACGGTGGAACTCGACCCCGGTCAGCAGTCCCAGGTCAAGGTCGGTGACCGTGCCCAGATCACGCTTCCGGACAACAGGACGACCCCGGGCAGGGTGGGCCGCATCGGGACGGTCGCGAAATCCGGTGACGACAAGAAGGACTCGTCGAGCTCCACGATCCCGGTGTACATCACGCTCACGCGCCCCAAGGACGCGGGGAAACTGGATGAGGCCCCGGTTCAGGTGCAGATCACAACCGACGGGGTCAAGAAGGCGCTGACCGTCCCGGTCACCGCGCTCATGGGCAAGGCCGGAGGCGGCTACGTCGTCGAGGTGGCCGACCCGGCGGATAGCCGGCGGCGCCGTCTGGTTCCCGTGACGCTCGGCATGTTCGATAACGACAACGGGCTCGTGCAGGTATCCGGGGACCTGTCCGCCGGCGATCAAGTGGTGGTGCCGGCCTCATGAACACGACTCACGATCAACACGGCCAGGCTCCCGCGCTCGAGCTGGAAGGCGTCACCAAGATCTACGGAGGACAGCCACCCGTGCCCGCGCTGCGGGGCGTGAGCTTCACCGTCCGGCATGGTGAGCTGGTCGCCATCGTCGGGCCGTCGGGGTCAGGGAAGACGACGCTCTTGCACGTCATGGGGACGCTGGAGCGGCCCACGGACGGGTTGATCCGGATCGACGGAGTCGACGCGGCGGGGCTCGGCGACCGGCAGCTCGCGGCATTGCGCGCCCGCAGCATCGGGTTCATCTTCCAGCAGTTCTTCCTGGCCGAGCACTCCACCGCCCTGGAGAACGTCGCGAACGGCCTCCTGTACGCGGGCGTCGAGGTCGGCGAGCGACGGCGCCGTGCCGCCGACGCACTCGATCGTGTCGGGCTCGCGCATCGCAGCGACTTCCGTCCCACGAAGATGTCCGGAGGTGAGCGCCAGCGCGTGGCCATCGCCCGCGCACTGGTGGGCAGGCCGGCGATCGTGCTCGCCGACGAACCGACGGGCAACCTCGACAGCACTACGGGAGCCTCGATCCTCGAGCTGCTGCGAGAGCTCAACGCCGATGGCGCGACGATCATCATGATCACGCACGACGGTGACCTGGCCGCACGGCTGCCTCGCCAGCTGCACGTTCTGGACGGCCGGATCATCTCCGACGACAGCGGCGCCTCCTTCGCCGGCTCGGGTGCGTACAGCAGGCCAGGAAAGGCGGAGTGACATGCGGATCCCATCCCATCTCGTGCCGGCACGCTTGCGCGCCGGAGACCAGGCCCGGGTGGCGAGCGCCGGGCTGCGTGCCCGGCCACTGCGGGCGGGGCTGTCCGCGCTCGGGATCGCGATCGGCACCACGGCGATCGTCGCGGTTCTCGGGCTGTCGTCGTCCTCCCAGGCCGGTCTGCTGGCGGAGATCGACCGGCTCGGCACAAATCTGCTGACCGCCAAGACCGGCCAGAGTTTCACCCAGGAGGAAGCGGTCATGCCGGTCGCCGCGCCCGCCCGGGTGTCGCGGCTCGGGTCCGTCGAGGAGGTGGCACATACCGGCACGGTCAGCGACGCGAAGGTGTACCGGAGCCCGTTGATACCTCCGATCAACACCAACGGGCTGAAGGTCCAGGCGGCGAGTTTGAACCTGCCGCGGGTGGCCGGCGCCGGCGTCGCCCATGGCCGCTGGCTCAACGAGGCGACAGCGACGCAGCCTGCCGTCGTGCTCGGCGCGGCTGCCGCGGAGCGACTGGGGATCAGCCGCGTCCATCCCGGGCAGCGAGTGTGGCTGGACGGGCAGTGGTTCTATGTCGCCGGGACTCTCACCCCGGCGACGCTCGCGCCGGACATCGACACAAGCGCCCTGGTCGGATACCCGGCGGCGCGGCGCTACCTCGGCCACACCAGCATGGCCCGCGGCAAGCTGGCAGACGGCCCGCCGAGCACGCTCTACGTACGGTCGAAGACCGACGCGGTCGGCGAGGTGCAGTCGGTGCTCGCGCAAACCGCCAATCCCGAGGCGCCGAACGAGGTCGACGTGAGCCAGCCCTCCGATGCGCTCACCGCGCGTGCCGCAGCGAAGGGAGCGTTCAACAGCCTGTTCCTCGGACTCGGCGTGGTGGCCCTGCTCGTAGGGGCGGTAGGCGTAGCCAACATCATGATCATCTCCGTCCTCGAACGCCGCTCGGAGATCGGCCTGCGCCGCGCGCTCGGCGCGACCCGGGGACAGATCCGCACACAGTTCCTGTCGGAAGCGATCATGCTGGCGGTCCTCGGCGGTGTGGCCGGCGTGGCCGCCGGCGCCGTGGCGACCGCGGTGTACGCCAGCGTCAAGGGCTGGGCGGTCGTCGTTCCCGCAGAGGCGTGGGTGGGTGGTGTCGGCTCGGCTGTTGTCATCGGCGCGGTCGCCGGTTTGATGCCCGCGTTGCGCGCGGCCCGGCTCTCGCCGACCGAGGCTCTGCGTGCGGCTTGATCCTTGGGTGGTGAGTTGTGGTGAATCCGCCCTTGGTGATCAGAGTGCGTGTCTTGGCGGCCGTCACTCGGCTTGTCGGGGTGCTGCTGGTGCCGGTCGCCTTCTGCTGCGGACCGGGCCGCGCTCGTTTCCTGGCGTGCCAGTGGGCGTTGGGTCTGCGTTTTCCCGCCGAGGATCTGCGTGGGTTGGCAGCGGAGGTGTTGACGGCGTTCACGCATGCGCGGGCCGAGGCGTTCTGGCGCGATGGGCAGTTGATCGGTCTCACTTCGGGATATCGCGATGCGGCGGAACAGCACCGGATCTTCACTGAGGAGGTGCGGCGCACCGGCTCGGTGTCCGCGGCGCGGCGCCGGGTGCTGCCACCGCAGGAGTCCCGCCATGTGCGGGGGCTTGCGCTCGACGTCCGGCCGACCGAGGGCGCGCGGTGGCTCGAACAGCACGGCGGGCGGTACGGGCTCTACCGCGTCTACGACAACGAGTGGTGGCACTTCGAATACCGCACGGCCGCCCCGGCCCGGCTGCCGCATCCGGACGCGCGCGTCAGCTAGGTGGGTTGAGCCGGGCCGCACGGGTTCTCTAGGCGTCGCGTTTGCGTAGCAGTAGGCCGCCGGCCACGAGCGCGGCGGCGGCCCACCCGGCGGTGACGCCAAGACCGGCCCAGGGGCTGAGGGGCAGGCTGTGGAGATCGGTGGGAGACAACTACGCAGAACTCGCGACCTAAACGCATATCGGGGCCTTCACCAAACCCCATGCATGCGCGTTTGACCAGAGCTTGCTGCTCCGGGGCCCTTTCGTCACTCTGTGTGGGGGCGACTTTTGTCGGTTCCCCGGAAGCGGGTCACGATCAAGGAGGCCGTCCATGACGCTCATGAAGAAGGGCTCCAGACTGATCGTTGTGGACGACGTCGAGTGACACGAGCGGTGAGAACCTACAGTGCGAGCAGCGGCTCGACACTCTCGGCGTCCTCGGCGACGGCCTCGTGCTTGGGGCGCGGGGTGTTCATCAGGACGGCGACGATCAGCGCGCCGACCAAGATGATCCCCGCGGCCCAGGCGCTGGCCGCCGCGAAGCCTTCCACCACTGCCTGCTTGGCGATGGCCGGGCTCGTGCCGTGCGAGGCCAGGTAGTCCACCGTCGCGCTGGTGGCGATGGTGTTGAGCAGCGCGGTGCCGATCGAACCGCCGATCTGCTGCGCGGTGTTGACGCTGGCCGAGGCTACGCCCGAGTCGCCCGGGTCGACGCCGTGGGTGGCGTAGTTGAGGGCCACCGGCAGGATCATGCCCGCCCCGAAGCCGAACAGGAGCCCCGTGACCAACACGCCGCCGGCGTAGGCGGTGCCGGGCTCCACGGTGAGCATCCACAGCATGCCGAGGGCACTGATGAGCATGCCGGGTACGATCAGCGTCCGCGGCGGGAGCTTGGGCAGCAGCCGGGTGGTGAGCCCGCCGGCCGATATCAGGACCGCCGTGACCATCGGGAGGAAGGCCACGCCCGTCTTGATCGGCGAGTATCCCTTGACGACCTGCAGGTAGTAGGTCATGAAGAGGAACGCCCCGAACATTCCGATGACGGCCAGGCCCACGGCCAAGTAGGCGCCGCCGCGGGTGCGGTCGGCGATCACACGCAGCGGCAGCAGCGGCTGCGGCACCCGGCTCTCGACGAAGGCGAACGCGGCGAGGAGCGCCGCGCCGGCGGCCAGCAGGCCGATGACCGTCGCCGAGCCCCAGCCGTCGGACTCGGCCCGGCTGGTGGCGTACACGACCGCGACCAGCCCGCCGGTGACCAGCAGCACGCCGGGGATGTCGAACCGGGCCCTGCCCTCGTGCCGCGACTCGGCCAGCATCGCGTACCCGCCGATCGCCGCGATCAGGGCGATCGGGATGTTGACGTACAGGCACCAGCGCCAGTCCAGGTATTCGGTCAGCGCCCCTCCGGCCAGCAGCCCGATCGCGCCGCCCGCGGCGGAGATGCCACCCCAGATCCCGAACGCCTTGGCGCGATCCTTCGGCTGGGTGAACATCACTGTCAGCAGCGACAGCGCGGACGGCCCGAGCAGCGCGCCGAAGCCGCCCTGCAGGGCACGGGCGATCAGCAGCATCTCGAAGTTGGCCGCCGCGCCGCCGAGCGCCGACGCGCCGGTGAAGCCGAGCAGCGCGATCAGAAAGGTCCGCTTGCGGCCGGTGTAGTCGGCGATCCGGCCGCCGAGCAACAGCAGGCTGCCGAACGCCAGCGTGTACGCGGTAATGATCCACTGTCGGTCGCCGTCGGAGACCCCCAGGTCCCGCTGGAGCGACGGCAGCGCGATGTTCACGACGGTGGCGTCCAAAACGATCATGAGCTGGGCCAACCCGATGAAGAACAGCGCGGCCCAGCGGCGCGAAGTGACCGCAGGGGCCTGCGCCTTCGTGGTTACCAAGACTTCGTCCTTACTCGTGGTGTTGCGTGCCGCGCGGATCGTTCGTGCGGCGTCCTGACAAGCACGAGACGTGGGCGATCCGATCCCTGTGACAGCAGCGGTCATGTGACGTGCGCCACCGATCGTGGGTGTCACAAAGCGGTGGGGGCCGGCGTCTTGTGCGTGGAGCACAATTAAGGGCGAACAGGCAGGAGTCGGGCATGAGCGAGCGCAGCGAACGAACAACGGACACAGCCGGGCCGCTCGATCGTGGCGACCGCGTGGACGCCGCCACCGAGGCGTTCGTCGCTCACCGCAATCTGCTGTTCACCGTTGCCTACGAGATGCTCGGTTCGGCGGCTGACGCTGAAGACGTGCTGCAGGAGACCTGGTTGCGGTGGGTGGGTGTCGATCTCGGCACGGTGCGAGATCAGCGTGCGTACCTGGTGCGGATCGCCACCCGGCAGGCGCTGGACCGGTTGCGTACGCTCGGCCGGCGCAAGGAGTCCTACGTCGGTCCCTGGTTGCCCGAGCCGTTGCTGACCGCTCCGGACGTGGCCGAGGACGTCGAGTTGGCCGACAGTGTCTCGATGGCGATGTTGCTGGTGCTGGAGACGCTCGCGCCGACCGAGCGGGCGGTGTTCGTGCTGCGCGAGGTGTTCGATCTGGCCTATGGCGAGATCGCCGAAGCCGTCGACAAGAGCCCGTCCGCGGTCCGCCAGATCGCCCACCGGGCACGGGCGCACGTCGCCGCGCGCCGACCACGCGACGTCGTCTCCCCCGCTGATACCCGAGCCGCGCTCCAAGCGTTCCAGCGGGCGATCGAAACCGGCGACCTGCAGAACCTGCTCGACATCCTCGCGCCGGACGTCGTCCTTTTGAGTGACGGTGGTGGACTCAAGCAGACTGTGCCGCGGCCCATCGTGGGGGCCGGCAAGGTGGGTCGTTTGCTGGGCGCCGGCTTGAACAGGCTCGGCGCCGAGGCGTCGGTCGAGCCGGTCCAGGTCAACGGCTACCCGGGGCTCATCATGCGGCGCAACGGAGAGCTCGACACCGTCGTGGCGATGCGGGTCGAGGACGGCCTCATCACCGGGTTCTACTTCGTACGCAATCCCGAGAAACTGTCGCGTGTGGAGCAGGAGACCGCGCTGAGCCGCTGAGGCCGTAACGACCTGGGCGAACAGACCTCCGCCCGCGTCACCGCCGAGCCAGACCCGGCCGCATCCACCACCGAGCGGAAGGACAAGGCCGCCGCCCGCGTTGGGTGCTCCGCCCCAGCTGCCGCGGCAAAGCGTCAGCCTTCGTCTGCGGGTGGGGCGGTGATGCGGTAGCCCACGCCCGGCGTTGTGATGATCACCGGTGGGTCGCCGAGCTTGCGGCGCAGCCGGCCGATGGTGACGGTGACGGTGTTGGTGAACGGGTCGGCGTGCTCGTCCCAGACCTGCTCGAGCAGGTCCTCGGAGCTGAGGAACGCGGGGCCGGCGCGCAGGAGCGCCTCGAGGAGGGCGAACTCCTTGACCGACAGGTCGACCTGACGTCCGTCGCGGGTGACCGTACGCCGCAGAGGGTCGAGCTCGATCCCCGCCGCGCGCAGAACGCGGGCCCGTACGGACGGCCGGCGGCGGGCGAGGGCGCGGATGCGCAGGACGAGTTCGGGAAAGTGGAACGGCTTGGCGAGATAGTCGTCGGCTCCGAGGCCCAGGCCGCTGACGCGGTCGCCGGGCGCTCCGGCCGCGGTCAGCATCAGCACCATGACCCGGTCGTCCCGGTCAGTGATCATCTGGCAGAGCGTGTCGCCGTGGATGCCCGGCAGGTCACGGTCAAGGACGACCACGTCATAGGCGTTGAGGTCGAGTTTGGCCGCGGCCTCGAGCCCGTCGTGCGCGGCGTCGACCGCCATGCCCTGGTCGCGTAGGCCCTCGACCAGAACGTCGGCGAGGGACCGGGCGTCCTCGACGACCAGGACCCTCACGCCGGCGTCCCCGCGGAGGACGTACGGCCCGTCGGCCGATCGCCCGGGTGTTCCGCCGCCCGGTCCGCGCGGGGGAGTGCGATGCCGACCCGCAGACCGCCCTCGTCCCGGGCGCGCAGGTCCAGAGTGCCGCCGTGCGCCCTCGCGATGGCCGCGACGATGGAGAGCCCGAGGCCGGACCCGCCGTCGGAGCCGGTCCGGTCCGCGCCGAGCCGGTGGAACGGCCGGCCCAGCTCCGCGACCTGCCGCTGGTCGAGGAGCCGGCCGCCGGTCTCGACCACGAGCCGTGCGGTCGTGGCGTCGGTCTCGGTGGCGACGCGGATCCAGCCCCCATCGGCGTTGTGCCGGATCGCGTTGTCGACCACGTTCTCGACCATCCGCGCCAGAAGGGTCCGGCTTCCGCGGACCCACGCCTCGTCGCGGCCGCCGGCCACCCGCGTGGTCAGGCCCTTGGTGGTGAGGTCGGCGGAGCGGGCGGCGAGAGCCGTGGACGCGACCTGGCCGAGCGAGAGCGTCGTGTGGTCGGCAAGCGCGCCGTGTTCCGTACGGGCGAGTGTGAGGAAGCCTTCCAGCAGCCGGTCGACCTGGTCGAGTTCGGTGCGCAGCCGGTCGGCGAGGGCGATGGTCTGCGCGGGTACGGGCTCGGGTTTGGCCACCGCGACGTCGAGCGACGCCCGCATGGTGGCGAGCGGGGTGCGCAGCTCGTGGGACGCGTTGGCGACGAAACGGCGCTGCGCCGTGAAGGCGTCCTCGAGCCGTTCCAGCAGGCCGTCGATGGTGTCGGCGAGGGCCTTCACCTCGTCGGCCGGGCCCGGCACGGCCAGCCGCTCGTGCAGGTTGTCCGCGGAGATCCGCCGGGTGGCCGCCGTCATGGTCCGCAGCGGCCGCAGGACCCGGCCCGCGACGATCCGGCCCAGCACGACGGACACCACGGCCATGACGGCCAGCGCCACCGCCGATCCCACCAGGAACTGACGCGATGCGGTCGCCTGCGCCTGGGACAACTGTTCCTGCAGCCGCTCGATGTGGGCCTGGACCTGCGCCGACGATGGTGGGACCGGCCGACCGGCGTACGGCCCGGTAGGCGCGCTTTGGGAGACGCTCGCCGACCCGTTGAACACGATGCCGGCGATGAGTAGCAACCCGGCGCCGGACAGGAGGAACAGAGAACCGTACAGGGCGGTGAAGCGCAGTCGTACGGTGCGGCGCGGCAGTGAGAGAGCGTCGCCCAGACGACGCATCAGGCGCTTTCCCATCGGTCCTCTCTCGTCCCGCGCGCGTGCCCGCCGCCGAGGCGGGGCACCGGTCCCGGCCTCCAGGATGCAGCCCTGGACCTAACAGCGGAATGACGGCCCCTGTTCGGCCCAGGTTATGGCCGGATCCGTACAACCGGTTCACGAACGCGAAGCCGCAACGAGAGGGACCACCACATGGAAGCGACCATCGAGGTCAACGATGTGCACAAACGCTTCGGGCCGATCGTGGCACTGGACGGGATGTCATTCACGGTGAAGCCGGGGCATGTCACCGGCTTCGTCGGCCCCAACGGCGCGGGCAAGTCCACCACGATGCGGGTGATCCTCGGCTTGGACGCGGCCGACGAAGGCAGCGCGCTGATCGGCGGGCGGCCGTACCGGAGCCTGCGCCACCCGCTGCGCCACGTCGGAGCTCATGTGGACGCCGCCGCGCTGCAGCCGAGCCGATCCGCCCGCAACCACCTGCTGTGGCTGGCGCATTCTCAGGGGCTGACCGCCGAGCGGGTCGATGAGGTGATCGAGCAGGCCGGTCTGCGGGAGGCGGCCCGGCGTAGGGCGGGCGGCTATTCGCTGGGCATGCGGCAGCGGCTCGGGATCGCCGCCGCACTGCTCGGCGACCCGCCCGTGATCATTTTGGACGAGCCGTTCAACGGTTTGGATCCCGAAGGCATCGTGTGGATGCGCGGCTTCCTGGCAGAGCTGGCCGGGCAGGGCCGCGCCGTACTGGTGTCCAGCCATCTGATGAGCGAGCTGCAGGACACCGCCGCCCATCTGGTGGTGGTGGGGCGCGGCAAGGTCATCGCCGACGCCGGCGTGGCGGAGCTGCTGGCCGCGGTATCCGGCGACCGGGTGACGCTGCGAACCACGGCGCCGTCGGAGGCGGCGAGGGTGCTGGAGCACGAGGGGGCCACCGTCGCCGCCCTCGGCCACGACACGCTGACGGTGTCCGGGCTGGCGGCCGAGAGAGTGGCGGCGCTCCTCGGTGCGAGGACGGTGCCGTTCCACGAGGTGGCGGCCCACCGCGCGACGCTCGAGGATGCCTATCTGGAGCTCACCCGGGACGCGGCCGAGTTCCGCGCCGTCTCCGGACAGGAGGCGCGGCGATGAATACCACTATCCCCTCCCGCTCGGTCCCGCGGGCCCAGCGCGGCGGCCTGGCCTACCTGTTGCGCGCGGAATGGACCAAATTCCGTACGGTCCGCGGCTGGGTGCTCGCCGTGGTCGTCGCGGCGCTGGCCACCGTGCTGCTCGGGCTGCTCACCGCGTCAGGCAGCCACTCGTCATGCCCCGAAGGGCCCTGCCCCAGTCCTCCCGTGGGGCCGGGCGGCGAAGCGGTGAACGACAGGTTCTACTTCGTGCACCAGCCACTGGCCGGAGACGGAAGCATCACCGCCCGCCTGACCTCCATGACCGGCATCATCACCTACCCCCCGCCCGATCACGATGAGATCGTCCCCGGCCTGGTGCCGTGGGCGAAGGCCGGGATCATCGTCAAGCAGAGCACCGAACAGGGCTCGGCCTACGCGGCGGTGATGCTCACCGGCAAGCACGGGGTGCGCATGCAGAACAACTTCACCCACGACACGGCCGGCCGGCCGGGCGGTGTCTCGGCGGCGTCCCCGCGATGGTTGCGGCTGACCCGCTCCGGTGACACATTGACCGGCTACGAGTCGACGGACGGCAAGCAGTGGACCAAGGTCGGCACGGCTCGCCTGGCCGGGCTGTCGGCCACCGTACGGGTCGGGCTCTTCGTCAACTCGCCGGGCGATCTGACGGTGGAGCGGGTCGGGCTCGGCGGGAGCACAGGACAGGTGCGCTTCACCCAGACCACGGCGGTCTTCGACCAGGTCAGCCTGCATTCCAAGGCGGCCGGCGGCGCGTGGAGCCGCGTCGAGGTGGGAGACGGTCCCGGCATGACCGATTGGGAGCGTTTCCATCGCCCGAACGGGCTTGAGCAGTCCGGCGGCACGCTGACCGTGACCGGGACCGGCGACATCGGACCGCTCGGGGCCGAGGGCGGCCAGTCCATCGAGCGCACCCTCGGCGGCGCGTTCGCCGGGCTGATCGTGGTGATCGTCGTGGCGGTGCTGTTCATCACCGCCGAATACCGGCGGGGCCTGATCCGCACCACCCTGCTCGCCGGCCCGCGGCGAGGCCGGGTGCTGGCGGCGAAGGCCATCGTGATCGGCACGGTCACCTTCGTCGCGGGGCTGGCCGCCGCCGGCGTCGCGGTTCCGATCTGCACGCGGATCCTGCGCTCCAACGGCAACTACATCCTCCCGGTGACCCTGCTCACCGAACTGCGGGTCATCGTCGGCACCGCGGCGCTGCTCGCCGTCGCCGCCGTCTTCGCCCTCGCGCTCGGCGCCCTGTTCCGGCGCAGTGTCGCCGCGGTCGTCACCGCGATCGTGGTGATCGTCGTGCCCTACATTCTCGCGACCACCTCGATCCTGCCCTTGGGCGCTGCGCAGTGGCTGCTGCGGCTCACTCCGGCCGCCGCCTTCGCGATCCAGCAGAGCATTCCGGAGTACCCGCAGGTGATCAGCCACTACGCGCCGCAGATGGGCTACTACCCGCTGGCGCCGTGGGCCGGCTTCGCCGTACTCTGCGGCTACACCGCGCTCGCTCTCGGCTCGGCCGTCTTCCTGCTACGCCGGAGAGACGCATGAGACCGGAACTGCACGCGGAATGGACGAAACTGCGCACCGTGGCGGGCGCCGGCCGACTCCTGCTCGCCGTCGTCGCGCTGACCGTCGCCGTGAGCGCCGCGGCGGCCGCGACCGTGACCTGTCCGTCGGCACGCTGCAACTACGATGCCGCCAAGCTCAGCCTCATGGGCATCCAGGTGAGCCAGGCGATCGTCGCCATCTTGGCCGTACTGGCGATCAGCGGTGAGTACAGCACCGGCATGATCCGCACCACCCTCACCGCCATGCCGCGCCGGGCCACCGTGCTGGCCGCCAAGGCCGCCATCCTCACCGGCCTGACATTGGCCGCGGGGACCATCGCCGTGCTCGCGTCCGTGCTGGCCGGGCGGCTCATCCTGCCCGGCAACGGCTTCACCCCCGCGCACGGCTACCCTCCTCTGTCCCTGGCCGACGCACCGACGCTGCGCGCGGCCGCAGGCTCGGTCCTCTACCTCGTCCTCATCGCCCTGCTCAGCCTCGGCATCGCCGCCGCCGTACGGGACTCCGCCGCAGCCATCGGGGCCGTGCTCGGCGTGCTCTACCTCCTCCCGATCATCGGCAGCATGATCAGCGATCCGGACTGGCAGCGGCTGCTGTGGAAGATCTCGCCGATGAACGCCGGGCTCGCCGTTCAGGCCACCACCGATCTCACCGACCTGCCCCTGAGCCCATGGGCGGGCCTCGGCGTACTGGCGGCCTGGGCGGCGGCGGCACTCTTCATCGGTGGGCAACTGCTCCGGCTGCGCGACGCGTGAGCGGATCGCGGGGAATCGTACGGCGTGAGCCGCGGGGCACGACGGCACGCGCGGGCCCGGCACGCATGGCCCCGGCACGCATGGCCCCGGCACGCATGGGCCCGGCACGCATGGGCCCGGCACGCATGGGCCCGGCACGCATGGGCCCGGCACGGCAGCGATGACCACGGCCCACGGTGGTGCCCATACCACCGTGGGCCGCGATCGCAGTGATCAGCCGGGGTAGGGCCGGGACGTTCGCGCCTCGCGGAGCGCGTCGGCCCACCACGCGAGCTGGGCGATGAGCCCGGCGGCCGCCGCGTTGGCCGCCTCGGTGTCGCGGGGTTCGCCGCCGTCGTGGAAGTTGCCCCGTGCGCCGTGAAAGCTCACCGTCTCGCGGACCGTGACCGTGTGGAGCTCGGCGAAGACGGCGCGAAGCTGCTCGACCGCCCGCAGCCCGCCCGACCTCCCGCCGTACGACACGAAACCGACCGGCTTGGCGCGCCACTGCTCTTTCACCGAGTCAACGGCGCACTTCAGCTCTCCCGGGTAGCCGCGGTTGTACTCCGGCGTGACGACGACGAAGGCGTCCGCGAGGCCGACGCGCGTCGTGAAGTCCATGCCGGGGATCTCGGTGCCGAGCAGGTCGATGCGATCGACCTTCAGGTCGCCGCGCTGCTCAACCTGGCCTATGAACCAGTCGGCCACCGTCGGGCCGAACCGGCCCTCTCGGGTACTGCCGATCAACACCGCGAGCTGAAGCGGTTCTCCGGGCATGGTCGGTTCCTTTCTGAGTGGACGTGTCATCGGCTGGGGCTTCCCGATGCCGGTGGGCCGGCCATCGGTTCGGGTTCCTCATGGCGGGGCCGGGACCGCCGGAGCAGGAACGCGGTGACGATGGCAGTGGCGACCATGAGCACGGCGCTGCCCGCGGCGGTGAGCCGCATTCCCTGGGCGAAGGCAATCCGGGCCGTGTGCAGGAGTTCGGCGGCGATCGGGCCCGGGAGCATGTCGGCGGCGGCCACCGCACCGCCGAGGGTGTCGTGCGCTGCGTGTGCGGTCTCGGGTGGAAGGCCCGCCGGTACGGCGTCCGCCGCCCCGTGGCGGTGGACGGCGGTGATGACGCTTCCGATCACCGCGATGCCGAGTGCTCCGCCGAGCTGCGGCGCGGTGGACGAGATGGCCGAGGCGGCTCCCGCCCGCCCGGGCGGGGCCGCGCCCACGACGAGGTCGGTCGCCAGGGCCATCATCGGGCCGAGCCCGGCCGAGACGATGACCGATCCGATCACCACGACGGTCGGCCCGGAGTCGACGCCGACCTGGGTGAGCACGCAGAATCCCGCGGCCGAGAGGGCCAGCCCGGCGCTGATGACCGTACCCGGGCCGACCCGGCGGATGCGGGACGCGATCGTGGATCCGGCGATGACGCCGGCGGCCGAGGGCGCCGTCCACAGGCCGGCCCGCAGCGGCGACAGCCCCTCCACGAGCTGGAGATACTGGGCGATGGCATAGTTCGAGCCCCACAGGACGAAGATGCCGAGCGCCAGTGTGCCGACGGCGGCGGCGATGACGCGGTCGGTGAACAGTCCGAGGTCGAGCAGCGGGTGCGGCAGCGCACGCTGCCTGCGGACGAAAACAACGCCGACTGCGAGCCCGGCGGCGATCGCCGTCAGCGGCACCGGCTCGGGCCCGTCGACGGCGATTCGCTTGAGGCCGTAGACCATCGGCAGCACCGCGCCGAGTGACAGCACCACGCTGACCGGGTCGAGCCGCGCCGCCCCCGGGTCGCGGTGTTCCGGCAGCAGCACCGGCCCGACGGCGAGCAACAGCACCATGACGGGTACGCCGAGCAGGAACACCGAGCCCCACCAGAAGCTCTCCAGCAGCCTTCCGCCGATCAGCGGCCCGAGCGCGGTGCCCCCCGACACGCTGGCGACGATCACACCGATGGCGGCCCTGCGCCGTCTCGGCTCGGGGAACATCGTGGCGGTCAGGGCGAGCGTGGACGGCATCAGGGTCGATCCCGCGATCCCGAGAAGGGCGCGGGCCGCGATGAGCGTCTCGGCCGTGGGCGCGTAGGCGGCGAGCACTGACGCGATCCCGTACGCGGCCGCACCGATCAGGAGCAGTCGGCGGCGGCCGATGCGATCGCCGAGAGCGCCCATGGTGATCAGTGATCCGGCGAGCAGGAACGGGTAGACGTCCACGATCCAGAGCAACTGGTCGCCGCTCGGCCGCAGATCCCTGGTGAGGGCGGGCAGCGCCAGATGCGTGACGGTCAGCTCAAGCGAGGCGAGCAGCGCGGGCAGGGCCAGCACGATGAGCGCGACCTGGTCGCGCCGTCCCGTTCTCCGCACGAATCCTCCTGAACCCGGGTGCCGGAGTCGGACCGGCGCGTCGTGAACAGGACGAACGCTAGGACCTCAAGCAACATTGAGGTCAATGCCGACGTTCCGAAACCCGATTCGGGGGTGCGAAACCGGGATACGTGGGCATCGGCTGTGGACGGACGACGGCGCTGGCCGAGGTCGCGAGCATCCACGACGAGGTGAGCCGGGAGACGGTCCAGCGGATGGCGTCCTGCCGCGGGACGAGCACCGTCTCGCTCACGTCGTAGCGTGACCCGCGGCCGGGTGTCGTGCCACACCCGGCCGCGGGCCGCTTGTCCGTACCCGGTCGGAGGTCAGCAGTTGCTCGGCGCGCCGCGGCCGGCCAGCCGGTCGGACAGCCAGTTGCCGGCCGGGATGGACCCGAGCACCGCCGTGCCCACGTGGTCGGCGGGATAGACGTTCCACTGCACCGAGACGCCGCGCGAGCAGTAGGTGCGGCGGAGGGTGCCGGCCTGCGCGATCGGGATCGTCACGTCCAGGAGACCGTGGTAGAGCAGCATCGGAACGCCGGGAGTGGCGCCGCCGAGCTTGTTCTCGGCCAGCCGCGCCTGCCACGCGGGGAGTTCCAGCACGTCCGGTACGGTCGTGAACTCGTTCATCCGGCGATCGGCGAGCTTGCCCTGGATCTCGGAGAGGCAGTCGTCACGGATGTCGGCGAACAGTGCCTTGCCCTCGGCCGTCAGCAGCTCTTCGAAGGGCAGCTCGGGGTAGGCCGCGTCGAAGCCGACGCCCGCCATGGGCACGTAACCGGCCTCGGGGCCGCCGTCGAGATTCGCGGCCACGGCGTTCAGGTCGGCCGGCGTCCCGCCCGCGGCGATGCCCTTGATGGGCAGCTCGGGGGCGTAGTCGCCGCGGATCTGCGCCGCCCACCCGACGGCGGACCCGCCCTGTGAGTAGCCGCTGACGGCCATCGGCGCGGACGCGCTGAGGCCGGCGTCCGGCAGCCGGGTGGCGGCCCGCATGACGTCGAGGACGGCATGGCCGGCCGACGGGCCGACCATGTAGGTGTGGTCGCCGGGCGTTCCGAGGGCCTCGTAGTCGGTCACCGCGACCGCCCAGCCGCGGCCCAGCAGCAGCGAGATCAGTGACGCCTCGGTATCGGTGCCGGCGTCGATCTGCCGGGACGGCGCGCACTGGTCGCCGAGGCCGTGTGAGCCGGGGGCGTATCCGATGATCGGGCGTGGCCCGCCGTACGGCAGGATCGGAACGATGACGGCGCCCGAGACGGCGATCTGCCGGCCGGTCGCCGAGGTGGACAGGTAGAGCACGCGCCACGCCCGGGCCAGTGCCGGAACGGTCGCCTTGTAGTTCATGCGCTCGGACCGGATCACGTCCCCGGACTTGCCGGCGGGCAGGGGGGAGGGCGGGGTGTAGAAGTCGGCGGCGGTGGCGGCTCGGTGCGGCATCGCCATGCTGAACACGACGATCAACGCGACCAGAACCGCCTGAGCGCGTCGGGAACGGACGCGTGCGCTCATGGTCGGCTCCTCGGGGAGGGGGTGGAGAACTGACTCGGAGCGGCGCCAACCGGATTGTTACCCTCGAGTAGAGAGGCGGTCAAGAGATATCTGAATCCTTTTCACCTTCGCCTTCCCGGGTTCCGCATTCGGGTGCGTGATCAGGTCTTGTCGGGAATGGCGGCGCGGGCTACCGTCCAGCCATGAGCGTCCTGCACCGACCGCGCGTCGCGTGGGAAGGTGCCCGCGTCTTCGTCGCCGCCGCCAACGCCGATGCCTACTACTGGCTCAGCGACCTCGTGGGGCGGCATCTCGGTGTCATGTACCAGCTCAGGCTGGCCGAGACGCGCATCCGCCTGCAGGCCGAGGACGCGTCGTACGCCGAGACCGGTGTCTGGCGGGCGCACTTGGAGGATCTGCTGTACGACCGCCCCGAGCTGACATCGCTCGTGCACGAGCTGGCCGGCGAGACCTCCTCGCGGCTCGACCGCTGAGCGACCGTACGACGCGCGCTTCTGGCCGGCAAACGCGGAGGAAGCTACTGTGCGGCCCACGCGCTGCCGTCCGGGTCGCTGAAGTAGACGAACGACCTGTCCTTGGGAGGGATCGCGGGTACGAAAGACCTGGTTGCACCGCTCATCCGCCGGTGGACACGGCATCGGCGCTCGTCAGCGCCGACCAGCTACACGATGGAACTCGTGCGAGGGCTCAACCGAGATAAGGATGCTCTCGGCCCTCAATGAAGTGACGCAACCTGAGCTGCTGTGTGTGGTGCATCGGCAATCTGTCAATCTCGTCCGGAGACAGGGCCTCCTCACCAGCCACCGGCGTCCCAACGGATACCGCGACTACAGCGAGGATGCCGCACGCCAGGTCGCCTTCATCCAGGACCTCTACAGCGCCGGACTTCCCCTCCGGAATTATCCGGGAGATCCTTCCCTGCGCCGGATCGACACGCCCCAAGGGCGACTGCACCGAACTCTAGTGGCCGATCTTGTCCAGCTCGGCGAGCTCCTCGTCGGAGAGCGAGAGTCCCGCGCCGGCGACGTTCTCGCGCAGGTGCGCAATCGATGAGGTGCCGGGAATCAGCAGGATGTTCGGCGACCGCTGCAGCAGCCAGGCTAGGGCGACCGACATCGGCGTGGCATCCAACCGGGCGGCTACGGTCGAGAGCGCCGAGGACTGCAGTGGGCTGAAGCCGCCGAGCGGGAAGAAGGGCACGTAGGCGATGCCCTCTTCGGCGAGCTCGTCGATCAGCTTGTCGTCGTGGCGGAAGGCGAGGTTGTACATGTTCTGCACGCACACGATCGGCGCGATCGCCTGTGCCTCGGTGACCTGTTCCGCCGTCGCGTTGCTCACGCCGAGGTGCCGGATCAGGCCCTGTTGCTGGAGTTCGACGAGCGTCTCGAACGGCTCAGCGAGCGAGCCGGGTTGGGGTCCCTCGGCGTTGCCGAGCCGGAGATTGACCAGGTCGAGCACCTCGAGGCCGAGGGTTTCAAGGTTCTCGTAGACGGAGCGGCGCAGATCTTCGGGCTGTCGGGCCGGGGGCCAGCCGCCCTGCTGGTCGCGGGTCGCGCCGACCTTGGTCACGATGTGCAGCGATTCGGGGAATGGGTGCAGCGCTTCACGGATCAGCCGGTTGGTGACGCGCGGTCCGTAGGCGTTGCTGGTGTCGATGTGGGTGATTCCGAGGTCGACGGCCTCGCGGAGGACGGCGAGTGCGCCGTTGTGGTCGGCAGGCGGACCCATGACCCCGGGGCCGGCGAGCTGCATAGCGCCGTAGCCGAACCGGGTGACGGTCAGGTCGCCCAGGGTCCAGGTGCCGCCGGGAAGCGAAGTGGAGAGCGTGCTCATACCTCTGACTTTCGTGTTGAGCTGGGTGGTGGCGCCTAACGGCTCCTTGCATCAGTATTGGTATCTAGCTTCCTGACGGGAAGTAGGCACTTCGGAGTGCGTAAGGCACCCACGGGTCAGAGGAGCGGTCGATGGCAACGATGACGGCGGGCCAGAAGAGGGCACAGGCCAAGGCGGAATATGACGCTTTCCTGGCGGCATGTCCAAGCCGCAAGCTGCTCGACCGGATCTCCGACAAATGGGTCACGCTGATCCTGGCCGCGCTGGGCAGCGACGGCTCACATCAGCTAGGCGCCGACTGCGCCGGTGAGCCCCGGTCGATGCGCTACTCGGAGCTGGCCCGTCTGCTGGCCGGCGTCAGCCAGAAGATGCTCACTCAGACGCTGCGCTCCTTGGAGCGTGACGGCCTGATCACCCGCACCGCGACGCCGACCGTGCCCGTCACGGTCTCCTACGAGCTGACCGACCTCGGTCTCTCACTGCACCAGATGATGCGCGGCCTCAAAACCTGGGCCGAGATGCACATGGACGATGTGCTCGCCAACCGCGCGACGTACGACACCCGCGTCGCCTGAACCAAGGAGCGGAGGCGTCACATCAGCCTCTCTCTCCATCCGCTACCCCAACTCGTCGACGTCGAGGTCCGGCCGCGCAGCCCTGACCCAGCGACCCCGTGGGGCGGTATCTCGGCGTCATGTACCAGCTCAGGCTGGCCGAGACGCGCATCCGCCTGCAGGCCGAGGACGCGTCGTACGCCGAGACCGGTGTCTGGCGGGCGCACCTTGAAGATCTGCTGCACAACCGCCCCGAGCTGACATCGCTCGTGCACGAGCTGGTCGGCGAGACCTCCTCGCGGCTCGACCGCTGAGCGACCGCACGACGCGCCCTCCGACCCGTCAAGACCGCGGAGGCAGGCGTGTGACGTCGTTCGTCCTGGTTTCCCTTGACCACCCGACCGGAGTGGGCGAGAGTCGCAAGTGCACTCCGGTGCACACCCCCCGCGAAGGAGACGAGCATGGCTTTAGAGTTCCTCGGCGGAGACCCTGAATCTGACGACGGCGGGTCGCCGACGGTGTGGCGTGACCCGGCTACCGGCGACTATGTCCTACGGGGCTGGGTCATCGCCGATGCGGAGACGCGCACAGACGTCGGCGCGGATCCCCCGGGCGAGGTGACGATGCGGTTTCCAGCCCGCATGATGCAGTTCTTTCCGGAGGTGAACAGTGGCGGTGCCGACCTACGGTGACCTGCTGCGTTCGGCCGTGACTTCGGCGGTACACCTGGAGATGCGCGACGTCTACACCGTGGATTCCGAGCAGGAGAGGATCGCGGCGTGGCGAGCCGGCCACCGATACGACCCTGCCGACCGTGGCTCGTGGTGGCGGCCGTGGCTGGATCTGATCGCCGAGACCGTCGCCCGCGGCGTTGACGTACGCCGGGCACGCATTGTCTCCGAGCCGGTGAGCGAGTACATCAGGTATTCGCACTCGTACGCGTTCACCAACGTCGCGGCCGGCGAAGGGCTGCGGTGGCTACCGCGCCGCCGGGCATCGCATCTGGTGCTGCCGGGCAACGACTTCTGGCTTGTCGACGGGCAGCTCGTACTGTTCAACCATTTCGACGGTGACGGCCGCCCCACGGGCGTCGAGACGACCGACGATGCGGCGACGGCCAAACTCTGCGCCTCGGCGTTCGATGCAGTCTGGGAACACGGCATCGATCACGAGGACTACCGGCCGGCCTGACACCCGCCTCGCTCCGTGCCTTCGCCGACCTCGCCGTCGTCCATTGTCCAGCAGGCGCGGCAAGCGCTCGCGGATCGGCTCCGCGAGATCCGCACCGAGGCCGGCCTCACTGCGCAAGCACTGGCCGCGGCGGCGGGATGGCATCGCACGAAGGTCTCCAAGCTCGAGCACGCGGTCACGTCGCCGTCTGCTGCGGACATCCGCGAATGGTGCGATCTATGCGGTGCTGCCGATCAGGCGGGTGATTTGATCGCGTCGTTG
Source organism: Actinomadura alba (assembly GCF_014323705.1). GTDB lineage: Bacteria > Actinomycetota > Actinomycetes > Streptosporangiales > Streptosporangiaceae > Actinomadura_C > Actinomadura_C alba. Next base: position 32,065 of record NZ_JABVEC010000007.1, on the reverse strand, counting down.
CGTGCGGTCGATTCGATGTATGTGGAGTGGCGGCGGCTTCACCGGGCCGGCTTGCGCCGTCAGATGGAGTCGCGGCTGCCGTTGTATGAGCGGACCCGGCATTTCCGCGCCTACTCGTCGTGGCTGGTGCCGGGTCTGCTCCAGACCCGGGCGTATACGGCCGCCGTCCTCCGCTCGATCATGCGGAGACAGAGGCTTCCCGACGACGTCGACGAGGCAGTGGCGTCCAGGATGGAACGTCAGCGCGTACTGCACGAGGGAGACCACCGGTTTGCGCTGCTGATCGAGGAGTCAGTACTGCGGTCGGCCGTATGCGATCGCGGCACGATGGCCGGACAACTCGACCACCTCATCACCTGCTCGTCTCTGCCGTCCGTCAGCCTCGGCGTGATCCCGATGGGCACCGGACGCGACCGGTGGCCGGTCGAGGGATTCTGGATCTTTGATGAGGAACAGGTGAATGTCGAGTTGGTGTCCAGCTACCTGACGATCACGCAGCCTCGGGAGGTCGCCGAGTACGCCCAGGCGTTCGCCGAACTGGCCGCGATGGCTGTTCATGGCGAGCCCGCGCGGGCGCTCATCAGAGCGGCGATCGACGCGCTCGGCTGAACTACTGCACACTCCTGCACACTCATTGAGTCGCGCTTTCCGACCCACCTAGCGTCGCCGCCATGACAGCGATGCGGGCACGATCCAGTCGGGAACCACCTCGCCTGTACTCGTGGACCGTGGTGACCGAGGCCGGTGGCGTCGGCGCCGTGGGCGTCGCCGATGACTACTACCGTGCGTGCCGCGAAGTTGTGGACGCGCTCGCGTCCGCCCCGGCCGGATCGCGCGGCCTGATCCACCGGGTGTGCCTGAGCTACCACCGCACGGCGTACGTGTACGAGGGCCTGATCGCCCGCGGCCGGTTCCGTCGCGGGCGTGTCGTGTGGGACAAGGTTTCCCCGCCGTCCGCATGGACTCATCTGCGGCCGCGGTACTCCGACCCTGACCACGCCATCGGCGACGCCATCCCGCCCGAGGCGTTCGCCGCAGGGTTCGAGGACCTTCAGACCCACAAGGAGCGCCAGGCGCGCACTGCGGCATCCAGCTTGACGGACCGGTGGTAGCCGTGGGCGTCTCCTGGCCCGACCTGCCGTCCCTGCCGGTGAGCGCGCCCGCCCGTACGCATGGAAGGAGTGACACCATGCCCCTGTACCTCAGCCCGGACCATCCGCCTGCTGCCCTTGCAGCACTCCGGCAACGATTCGCAGGCATCCCGATCTGGTTTGGCCAGTACACCGGGCACTACTGGGCGCTGGTCGACCGCGCCGGGTTCGTCGAGGGCTACACCGCGGCGGACCTTGCCGAGCAACTCTCGAACCTCACACGGAACCAACCACCCCCGATCGGCCGTACGGTCCGCGTACCGTCCCCGGGCGCTGGGTCGTACGGTCCCCTGCTGATGAGCGCGGCGGCGCCGTCGACTCCCTCGTCCACCCCCCGACGAGGCAGGTCCGGCGCCGCCGCGCCATCGCCACCACACCGCCGCAGGCCCGGCCGGTGGGCACCGCTGCGGCACCGCATCGGGTTCTGGCTCGCCCCCGTACCGGCCTGACCCCAGCTCCGCCCGGCACGGTGTCGGGCGGCGAACGAAGGAGGAACCATGGACCACGGCGCGACGTCCCCCTTAACGCCCGCGCTCGACTTCCACACCTCGAGCCGTTGTTCGGACGGATGCGGCGGTTGCTGCGTGGAGGTCGCACAGACCCCCACTGGAGTGACCTTGCGCGACACCGAGGGCCGCACCGTCGAATACACCGACCAGGAATGGGCCGACTTCCTCGTCGGCGTCCGGCGCGGAGAGTTCCACATCATGCGCGACACGGTCACCGGCTGACTTTCCAACCGACAGGCCCCGCCCCTCGCCCGCGGGGCCTGTCCCCGTGATAGGACCGCATGGATGACGCTGCCCGCGTTCGACCACGAGTACTGGCGCACGCCACGCGAGGACTGGACGCATCTCGGATATCACTGGCATTGCTACTCCTGGACCGGCGACGGGCGCATGATCGCCAACGATGCGGCCCGGCGCGACCCCGCCACCGAGCTCCCACCCACCGTCATCCGCGAGTGGCTCGGCAAGGCGGACCGCATCATCCGAAAGTCGCCGAGAACGCCCGACGACGCGGTCGCGTGGCTACGACGCGAGTACGAGCGAGCGGTGCCGCAACTCGGCGCCCAGGCCCTCGACATCCCGGACGAGATGCGGTTCGGCCGAGCGCTCCATGACCTCCAGTGCGGCAATGACATCTCGTGGGGGTTCTGGCTGACCGGTGGCTCGTCGTACGTCTCCATGGCCGTCGTCGCCACGGCGGAGTGCCGACTGCACTGACGCCGCCGTCGCCCTGGGCCCAAGCGCGGCGCGCGGCACTGATCAGAGCAGAGAAACGAATGGAGAAAGCAGATGGGCAGGCACGGTACGGGCGGAGACGAGCGAGACGGCAGCAAGGATAAGAACAACGCCTTGCGCGGCGTACGACCGGGTCATCGCCTCCGCGTCAGCACGTGCCGTTCCCTATGCGTGGGTGGCTCAGATCCGGCCCGGTGGGGCCATCCTCACCCCTTGGGGCAACGCCTATGACAACGGCGCACTGGCCCGCCTGACGGTCGACGAGCACGGCGCGGCGCACGGCCCGTTCGTCGACAACACCGTGGCGTTCATGTGGCTGCGTGCCCAGCGCGCCGTGCGGCCCACGCCGCCGACCGAACCGGCGGACGCGGCCGAGTCGACCACGACCCTGCATCCGGACGCGGTCGCCTGGCACGACTACGACGCCAAGTTCGCGGTCGGACTTCGGCTGCCCGACGTGAGCGTGAGGTTCTCGGACGCCGACGACGGAAGCGACGATTTCACCTTCTGGGCATTCTCTGGCCCGTCCTGGGCGCGCGTCGACGTCACCGACGGCGCCTCCACGTACCAGGTGCGCCGGCACGGGCCGCGCGCACTCTGGTCAGAGATCGAGGCCGCTTACAGGTGGTGGGAGGAGATCGGGCGGCCGGCCACCGGACGGTTCGGTCTCGCGATCACTCCCGACCGCCAGTACATCTACCTCGACTCGCCCGACAACCTTGTCCGATCCGATCACCGAGAGGGCTGACCCTGCGCACGACGAACCTTACCTCCCGGAGGAGGGCGGGGCGTTTGCGAATGCGATGGGACGCATGCCCTGGGTAGGCGAATCAGGTCGTCACGACCACGTTCGCCGGGCTGTCCAACCACATGTGCTGCCCGTCAGGAAGGACCGTTAGGCCGAACCTGTCACGCACCGGCCTGCCCCAGGACTGCCACCGGAAGTAGGCATCCTCGACCTCATCCCAGAGACAGCGATCTCCATGCTGTATCACCGGGAACTCCACCGCACCTGGTTGGTATTCGGCGGTCGCCCACGACCCATCGGCATCGGCGCACCACAGGATGACAGATCCGTCGTCCCTACGGTCCTCACGCAGCAGGACACCTGGGAGCTGGCCAGCGAGCGCCGCGTCCACGCCGTACGAGTCCCACACGATCGAGCGTGGATCCACCGCGGTCGTTGACGTCGCCGCATCCCCCTCGCATGCGCCGGCGGCTGGCCGCTGAGAGCGCAGCAGCATGTAGCCCGCCGACCCGGTGAGCCGTCCTATCGCTGTCCCGTCGCGCTGCACGTCCAACCGGACCTGGTGGCCGAACGCTATCCCTGGTGACCAGGGCAGCACGATGATGCCGCCTGGGCGGGTCTGCTCTACCCAGGCGTACGGGATGTCTCGCACGCCGCAGGTGACGTGCACGCGGTCGTAGGGTGCACCTTCCGGCCAGCCGTCCGTGCCGTCGCCGACGACGAGGTGTGGGGCGAAGCCTGCGGCGTGGAGGTTCATCTCTGCCTGCTTGGCCACCGTGGCGTCGACCTCGACCGAGATGACGTTGTCCGCACCGAGGCGGGCGGACAGGAGCGCAGCTGTCCATCCGGTGCCCGTGCCGATTTCCAGAACCCGCTGGTGGTCGTGGACGTACAGCAGCTTCAGGAACTCGATGACGACCGTGGGGGCGGAGCATGAGGAGGTGTAGTCGCCGGCGCCCGCGCTGATGTCGGTTGCGCCGTCGTCGAGCTGGGTGACGATCGCGGCATCGGAGTAGGCGGCGTCCCACCATCCGTTGGGGTCTTGGGTGTGGTCGATGTGCCCGTCTGGGCCGCCTGGTGGTCCGGCCAGGATGGACTCTGGCAGGAACAGGTGCCGTGGTGCCTGGTGCATGGCCCGCCGCCACTCGGGTGGGGCGGCGAGGCGGTTCGCGAGGGCGTCAATGCGTGCGGAGACGTCGGGTGGTTGCGTCACCGTCTACTTGCCTCTCGTACCGCCGCCGGGAGGTGGGGTGTCTTTACTCGGCGGATCTTTGGGGGGCTCGTACGGCTTGTCTTTCGGATCGCCTGCGTGCCTTCCACCCATGGTGGGCTCCTCTCTTGTGTCCCGGTATGGGGGACGGTACCCGCGCTGGAAGATCGATAGGCGGGTGTGGCGCACAGCGGAACGGCCCCGATCCTCTCGAAGCGGAGGGACCGGGGCCGTTGTTGTCCACCGTGTCGGCGGGTTACAACCGGCTGCGCCGGCGTCCCACCGGTTGCTGCTCCACAGGCCCACGGTGCCGTGGATCCGCGACGGGCTGAATCCCACGACGCCGCGGTAGCGGATGTTCGCTCGCCTGTGCGTGCCGATGTTCGTCGCGATGTGCCCGCCGGCGGAGTCGCCGACGAGGAACACCCGCGACATGTTCGCGTCGAAAGTACCCCGCGCGGGCCCGGATCCACGCCTCGGCGCGTTTGACGTCGTCGCGTTGCGCCGGCCGTTCAACCGGCAGGGCGGCGGCCATTGAGACCCGGCCGGTTCTGTCGGCACCCCCGCATAACGTTCTGAGGGCCGGTGCTCCCGACGGAAGGCGGGCCGAGTGAAGATCCGGGTCGATCATGATGTGCTGGCCGATGCCGTGGCATGGGCCGCGCGCATGCTGCCCGCCCGTCCCACACTTCCCGTGCTCGCGGGGCTGCTCATCGAGGCCGACGACCGGCTCACGCTGTCGAGCTTCGACTATGAGGTGTCCGGGCGGGTGACGGTCGACGCCGACGTCGCCGAGCCGGGTCGTGTCCTGGTGCCCGGCCGGTTGCTCGCCGAGATCGTGCGCAGCCTTCCCCCACATCCCGTGCAGATCTCCACCGACGGCGCCGAAGCGGTAGTGACGTGCGGGAGCGCGGAGTTCGGGCTGCTGACCATGCCGGTGGAGGACTACCCGACCCTGCCCGGGCAACCGGCGCTCGCGGGCACCGTCGACGGCGGTCTGCTGGCGACCGCGGTGGCCCAGGTCGTCGTCGCCGCGAGCCGCGACGACACGCTGCCGATGCTCACCGGCGTGCGCGTCGACATCGACGACGACACGGTACGGCTGGCCTGCACCGACCGGTACCGGATCGCCGCGAGCGACCTGACCTGGACACCGGCGCGACCCGGCCTCACGGCCACCGCCGTCGTCCCGGCGCGCGCCCTCGCCGACGCGGTCAAGTCGTTGCGGCACGGCACCGAGGCGGCGATCTCGCTGGACGGTGTCGGCGACACCCTCATGGGCATCGACAGCGGCGGGCGGCGCATGACGACACGGCTCCTCGACGACCAGTTCATCGACTACCGGTCCCGGCTCGCCGGCGAGTGGACGTCGCGTGCCGAGGTGCCCACCGCGCCGTTCATCGAGGCGATCAAGCGGGTGGCGCTCGTGGCGGAACGCGCCACCCCGGTCCGGCTCGCCTTCACCCCCGGCGAGGTACGGATCCGCGCGGCGAGCGGCGATGCCGCCCGGGGGAGCGAGGTACTTCCGGCCCGGCTCGGCGGGGACGATGTCGACATCGCCTTCAATCCGAAGTTCCTGCTCGACGGGCTGGCCGGGCTCGACAGCGAGACCGCGGTGATCGACTGCGCCGGCGCGACCAGGGCGGCGCTCATCACCGGCGGGTCCGGTGACGCGGGGGAGCGGGCGGCCGGCGACCCGCCTGCGGCTCCGGCGGGCTCCGGCGGGGGTGAGCCCGGCTACCGCTATCTGGTCATGTCCGTTCGGCTGAGCGGCTGAGCGGCTGAGCGGCTGACCGGCGGAGCGAGTGAGCGGCGGAGCGGCTGACCGGCTGAGCACCGGGTACCGGGCGGTGGGGCGGTGAGTGCCGGGCGGTTGAGCGTTGAGCGCCGAGCTGCCGGCGGGTCTCAGGTCTCGCCGCGGTCGGTCGCGTACGTGTGCCGGCCGGCGGGCGCGGACACGTCGGCGGTCTGCCGGGTTCCCACCATCCAGATCGTGTGGGGTGCCGCCGAGGCCGAGCCGAGCCAGACGGCCGCCTCGCCCAGCGGTGGCGGCGAGCCGGCCCGGCTCCAGGTCCGGCCGTCGAAGTGCGCGAGTTCACCGCCGGCGCCGGCCACCCAGATGTCCGACGGGGCGAGTGCGCTGATGGTGTTCGCCGACGTGAGCGGCGGGGTGTCCATACGCCGCCAGGACCGGCCGTTCCAGCACAGCACCCCGCCGCCGTCCACGGCCCAGGCGTCGGAGGGCGACAACGCGACCACGTCGGTGAGCGGCCGCGACCCGGCCGGGCTCCGCACCCGGTTCCAGTCGTGCCCGTCGAAGTGCAGGATCAGCGCGTCCCGGCCCGACGCGCCCACGGCCCAGACGTCCCGCGGCGAGGTACCCGCGACGGCGAGCAGCCGGCCGCCGGCGATCGGTGGTGTCGCGGCGCGGGTCCAGCCGTCGCCGGTCCAGTGGAGCGCCACCGGGACGGGCCGCCCGTCGCCCGGGCCGGTTCCATGACCGACCGCCCACGCCTCCGCGGCGGAGAGCATCGTCACCCCGGTCAGCACGTGGCCGCCGTCGAGCTCCGCGGTGTTCCACCGGGCCCCGTCCCAGTGCCGGACCAGCGGGATCTCCTCGCCGGCCAGCCGGTCGTAGGCACCGCCGACGGCGATGGCGGACCCCCGGGCGGCCACGTCCACACCGAGCAGCCCAGCGCCGACGGCCCCGGGCGGCCGTTCGGCCGGTGCCGCCGTCCAGTGCGAGCCGTCCCAGTACGCGATCACCGGATGGTCCTGCGCCTGCCCGACCGCCCACGCCTCCGAAGGCGACGCCGCCACGTCGTTCAGCAGGTACTGCGGTTCGGAGACCTCGGCCGGCACCGCCGTCCAGCCGGCCGTTCCGTCGCCCAGCAGCATGGTGGCGCCCAGCACGCGGGAGGGTCTGAGGGCTCTGCTCTGGCTCACCGTCCGTGGCCCTCCCGATGGTCGGCTGCCCGTGCGCGACGGGTCGTGACGGGAAAAGGCGTCGTGACGCCCTTCACCTCAACGATTGCGTACGCATCGCCGGTTCCTGGAACGGCGCGTCACCTGCGCCGTGGCCTCAAAGGTCCATGACGGCGAGGATGAAGCGGCACACCTCGTCGTGCTCATTGCCGTACGAGTGCGGCCGGTCTCCGGCGAACACCACAGCGGCCCCTGCCTCGATCACATGGGACCTGCCGTCGACGGTGAGGGTCAGGGTCCCCTGCTCGACATAGGCGATCTCACGGGTACCGGGGATGTGCGCGTCGCTCTCGTGCGGTTCGCCGGGCCTGATCTCCCATGACCAGAGCTCGATCGACGGGCGCGGGTCGCTGCCGGCGAGCAGCTTTCCCTGGCCGCCGGAGGGTCCGCGCCACAGGACGACGTGCCGGTCCGCGGAGAACACCCGTACCGGCGGCTCCTCTTCGACCTGGACCAGCCGGGTCAGCGGCACGCCCAGTGCGTCCGCGATGCGGATCAGCGTGCCGAGGTTGGGATTGCCACGCCCCTGCTCGAGCGCGACGAGCATCCCTTTGCTCACCCCGGCCCGGTGGGCCAGCTGGTCGAGGCTCCATCCGTGCTCGGATCGCAGCGCGCGTACGGTCCGTGCCACCGCCTCGCCGACCGGCTCCGAATCCCTCACCACGCCTCCTGGTCGCCGTCCCAAGGACACCGCTCCGCCGGCGTCCCACCCGGTTGCGACAACAGTAGGGCCGCTGCGAGGTGGCCCCGACGGGCTTGGCAGCCGATCGGTCGTTATGATGCACCGCAGGTTGCATTAAGATGACCGTCCGGTGAGGGGATGTCAGCATGCTGGAGAAGATCTCGGTCGACGACGCGGTGAGGAGTCTCCGCCCGGACTTCGCCGCTCTGCTCATGACCGCCGAGGGGCTGGCCAACGCCCCCAGTGACTCGGAGTCCACGGACTGGCTGCGGATCGCCGGCGACGGCGCCGCCCGCGCGGAAGACCACCCCCACGTGGCGGCCTGGCAGGAGGCGTACCGCGGGTTCGGGGCCAAGCCGAAGCGGACCCGCCCCTCCGTGGACGCGTTGCTGAGGCGGGCCGAAGCGCTGCCCGCCATCAACCGGGTGGTGGACGCCTACAACGCGATCAGCGTCGAGTACGTGCTGCCGGTGGGCGGCGAGGACCTCGACGGCTACCTCGGCCCGGCCCGGCTCGTACGGGCGGTCGGCGACGAGGTGTTCGACACCGTCGCCGGTGGAGAATCCGTGGTCGAGCACCCCGAGCCCGGCGAGGTCGTCTGGCGCGACGACGAGGGCGTCACCTGCCGTCGCTGGAACTGGCGGCAGTGCACCCGCACCCGCATCACCGAATCGACCAAGAACGCGCTGTTCATCTTCGAGCGGCTGGAGCCCTACTCCCTCGAAACGCTTCGCGAGGCGGCCGGCGAACTCGCCGTACGGCTGCGCACGATCACGCCGGAGGTCCGGATCGAGACCCGGCTCATCGGTCCCGGGGCCGAGTGATGGTGACACTGCTCGGCCTCGGCGCGGCGCTCGGCTACGGTGTCGCCGACTTCCTCGGTGGCGCGGCCTCGAGACGGTCGAGTGTGCTCAGGGTCCTTCTGCTGGGCATGCCGGTCGGCCTCGTGCTCCTGTCCGCCGCCGCCGTCCTCACCACGGGGCCGCCGACGGGCGGCGGTCTGGCCTGGGGACTCGCGGCCGGCCTGGCCGGAGCCACCGGCATCCTCACCTTCTACCGCGCCCTCGCCCAGGGACCGATGAGCGTCGTGGCACCGGTTTCCGCACTGGCCGCCGCGATCCTGCCCGTCGCCGTCGGGACCATGCGCGGTGAACGGCTCGGGGCCACTGTGCTCGCCGGCGTCGTGCTCTGCGTGGCGGCCATCGGCATGGTCAGCATGGAGGACGGCGGGCGGGCCGGAGATCGTGTCACGTCCAGGCGGCTGATGGGCGGCGGACCGTTCTTGGCGGCCGTGTCCGGTCTCGCCTTCGGCGTCTTCTTCACCATGCTCAAGGAGGCCGGTGACGGCAACGGTCTGTGGCCGCTCGTCGCCTCTCGGGCGAGCGGGGTCGCGCTGCTCCTGATCATCGCCGTGATCCTGGGCGGGCGCATGGGCGGCGGCCGCCTGTCGGGGGCCACCACGCTGGTACTGGCGCTGTTCTCAGGAGTCCTCGACGCCGTCGGGAACGCGCTGTACTACCTGGCCGCCCAGCGGGGGATGCTCAGCCTCGCCGCCGTGCTGACCTCGCTCTACCCCGCCGTCACCGTGCTGCTGGCCCGCGTGGTCTACAGCGAACGGCTGAGGGTCGTCCAGCGGGCCGGTCTCGCCGTCGCGGTGGCGGGCGTCGCGCTCGTCACCCTCGGCTGAACCGCGCCTCGCCCTGGTCGAGCCTCGCCCTCGGGCCGATTCGGCGCGGCGGCGGCCCCGGGGCCGGCCCGGGAGGAATCCTGTCCCGTGCAGTCCGCGCCCCCGATTCGAACGCCGCCGATCGGCCGCCCAGAGGTTCGAGCCGACCGGAACGCACGGCGGACCGACGCGGAGCCAAGATCCCTCCGGCGAGCGGGCCATCCCCTTAAACCATGTTATGGCCCCTTATGAATGCTTCGTCCCAGCCTGCGGTGGTCGCGGGACCGCTGAGCGGGGACACGGCCACCGCATCGGGAGGCGGCGTCACGGCGTCCGCGCACGAGATTCCGCGCGGGAGCGCCGCTCGACGGTCGAGGGCTCCTACAGCCCGACCGCGTTGGAGGCGATGCTCTGCGCCCGCGAGATCGGCCGCAGGCCCGCGGCCTCGAGGGCCCGGCGGTAGGCGGTGGTGGCACCGTTGATGTCGCCGGTGGACTCGTACAGGTCACCGAGCTCCCGGTACAGGTGCGCCGTCGGCCGGCCGGGCGTGAGCCGGTCGAGTTCGCCGGCGGCCGCGCGCAGCACGGACGAGGTCGTGGTGCGGTCGCCCTGCGCCAGGCGGGCCTGGGCGAGGACGAGCCGGGCCCGGACCGTCTCGAGGGCCCGCGTCCCGTTCACGAGCTCGGGGGTGGAGTCGCCGGCGAGCCGGTCGAGTGCCTGCTCGGCGGCGTCGACGGCCTGCGCGGGCTCGTCGAGCAGCACCAGTGCCCTGGCCGTCTCGATCGCGCACTGGGTCGCCTCGGCTCCTCGCAGTGCGGGCGCGCACGCGCGCAGAAGGTCGAGTGCCTCCTGTGCCGCGTTCCCTTCGACCGCGTCTCCGATGCCGTACGGCGCCGTGCCCCGCAGCAGAGCCCTGGCCCCGGCCATCTGCAGCCGGGCGTGTGCCTCCGCGCGCGCTCCCTCGACGTGCGCCGCCAGTGCCTGCTCGGCGAAGAAGAGCGCGTCGCCGATGTCGCCGTCCTCAAGGGCCTTGGCGCTGGCCCGCTGGTAGGCCAGTGCGATCGACGCGCCGGCCGTCTCGGCGCCGACCAGCACGCTGCGGCCGAGCCCATGTGCGCGGGCCGGTTCGGAGCGGTCTACATAGGCGAGCAGCAAGACCCGGCTGACCTCGGTGTGCTCCTGCCCCACGGTGAGTTCGAGCTCGTGCAGCCGGGCGAGGGCCCGCTCGCCGAGGGCGATGGCCTGCCCGAGGTCACCGGCGGCGTGATAGCAGCGCGCCAGCGAGATCACGGGAGGCAGCCAGCTCGACCGGCCAGGGTCACGTTCGGCCTGCTCGCGCAGCGCCTCCAGGGCTCCGATCGCCTCGGCGAAGCGATCCATCGCCTCGAGCGCGCGCGCCCGTCCCCAGCGGGAGCGCGCCGTCAGCTCGGGGTCGTCGGTGTGCTCGATCACCTCGTCGAAACCCGCCAGCGCCGCGTCGGGCCGGCCGTCCAGCAGCGCGAGGTCGGCATGGCGCTCCCGGACCTCGAGATGGGCCCGCTGCTCCGGCGCGATGCCCTCGGAGAGGTACTCGGCCGTACAGCCGAGGCGCTCGGCGAGCAGTCGCAGCACCGCCGGCGTCGGGGTGCGCTTGCCGGACTCGATCAACGAGATGTAACTGTCAGAAAGGTCATGCCCGGCCAGCTGCGCCTGTGACAGGCGCCTGGACAGACGCAGGTCACGGACTCGCTCACCGACATTGCCTAGACCCGGCATGTGAACTCACTTAGCGGAAGAAATCAGGCGGCTCTGGTTCCGACATGATGGCATGCTGAGGCACAACTCACATCGAGAGTAACCCAAGCATTGCGGACAAAGTCCTGCAGTTCTCGTCGTGCCGCCCCGATCCACCGGAATCGGATGTGGGCGGCCTCGTCAATCATCCGAGGGATTCTTGTTGGGGAAGATCATTTCGCAGACTTCGAGGTAGAGCTGCTCGGGGTAGGGCAGGTAGTCGACCGTGCGCAGCGCCTGCTCCTGCCCGGCGGATTCGAGGACGAACTCGCCATAGCCCAGGATGCGTCCGGTGATAGAGCGCTGGAAGCCCATGTCCGTCACCTTGGTCAGGGGCATCATCGCCACTTTGCGGGTGATGAGACCGGTGGTGAGGATCATGCGCTGGTTCGTGATGACGAAGTAATCCACCGACCATTCGGCGACCTTCCAGACGAACCAGCCGAGGAGTATCAGCCAGGCCCACCAAATCCAGCTGACCGCCGCGCCCCCGGAGCCCGCCATCGTGTTGCTGAGGACGCCGGCGACGATGAGGCCGCCGAGCACCAGCGCCACCGGTTGCATGAGCACCGCCGGATGCCGGCGCACCGTGATGACCTGATTCTCGTGCGGGAGGAGATACCGGTTGACCGACGCCGGCGCGGAGTCGCCGGGCGTCACCAGCCTCATGAGGCGGGAGCGCGGACGAGGGCGGGCAGCGCGCCGATCTCCGAGACGAGGCCGGCGGTGTCAACGCCGGGGATGATCGATACGGGCTGTCGGACGGAATGACCCAGCACGATCGCCGTGGCCACCCAGGGGACGAACTCCTTGGCGGGCACGGCTGCCTCCTGAAACGTGCTGACCCACTGACCCAGCTCTGTTTCTACACTAGAGGCCGCGCCCGGTAAAGCGGGTCAAGGCGTGTTGTCGAAGGTGATCTGACGCCGGCGCTCCGCGGCCACCGTGGCCAGGATCTGCAGGTGCTTGCGGGCGATGCACAGCACCAGCTCCGGAGTGGCCGACCCGGTCACGTCCTCGGAGCTGTGCCGGGCCGCCGCGACGCAGCGGGAGACCAGCGCCGGTGGGTGGATCCCGGTGAACTCCTCGATGAGGTCCGCGGTCACCTGTTCGTAACCGGGCGGCTCGCTTCCCCCTGGGTGGGCCATGACGCTCCTCGAACTCGCTAACGCGCACCTTGTCGGCGCCCTCCGTCAGGCCCCCGATGGTCACGGCGGCGGAGGGAACGGCGCTGCCGTTCCGTAGCGGTTCATTACCCTCGGTGATCCAGTGATCAACCCATGCCGGATTAAAGGGATCCCCAGCGAGGTGCGGCTCAGACCACCCCGTACAACCGGTCTCCGGCGTCTCCCAGCCCCGGCACGATGAATCCGTTCTCGTTCAGGTGGGAGTCGATCGCCGCGGTGACGACCCGGATGGGCGCCGCGATGCCGGTGAACGAGTCCTCCAGATGCTTCAGCCCCTCGGGCGCCGCGAGCAGGCACAGGGCGGTCACGTCGCGCGCCCCCCGGGCGAGCAGCAGGTGGATCGCCGCCGCGAGCGTGCCGCCGGTCGCCAGCATCGGGTCGAGGACGTAGCACTGCCGGCCGGACAGGTCGTCGGGCAGCCGCGTGGCGTACGTCTGGGCCTGCAGGCTGCCCTCGTCGCGGATCATGCCGAGGAAACCGACCTCGGCGGTCGGCAGCAGCCTCGTCATGCCGTCGAGCATGCCGAGCCCGGCCCGCAGGATGGGCACCACGAGAGGCGCCGGCCGCGCGAGCCGTACGCCCTCGGTGGCCTGAAGGGGAGTGTCCACGTTCGTGTCGACGACGCGGACATCGCGGGTCGCCTCGTACGCGAGGAGCGTGACCAGCTCATCGGCGAGCCGGCGGAAGGTGGGTGAGTCGGTGCGCACATCACGCAGCGTGGTGAGTTTGTGCGCGACCAGCGGATGCGCGACGGCCAGGGTTTCCATGCGAGCAAAGGTACCCAGCCATCTCTTACCGTGCCGAATGGATACGTTTGCGCTGGGAAGGTAGTTCGGCATGACCGCTGAACGACCCGAAGAACCGACCCCCGAGGAGGTCCGGGACCGGCTCCAGCGTCGCGCCGTCTTCCTGTGCGAGCTGGCCGAGGCCAGAGAGCTGCGACGGAGAGTCGCCCCCCGCCGGTCCCGCCGCGCCGCCATCCACGCCGCCCTCCGCATGCATACGTTCCGGATCATCTGACAGACGCGACGCGAGTTTCGGGGTGGAGCACGCGTCCGCACTCCGCATCTGCGACCATTCCCAGGCAGGTTCCGCGGCGGTGGGGTGAAGATGACGGACGTTGGAATGACTGACTTCGCTGTTGTGGTCTTCCGGGAGGACGACAGCTGGGAGACCGAACTGCTCCCCGTCGCACTCACCGAGGACCTCGCAGGGTTCGTGCATGCTCTGCGGCAGCAGCCCGGCATCGGCGGCACGATCGGGCTGGCGGCGGTCGGCGACGACTTCTTCATCGCGATCCGCGTGCTGGGCGACGAGGTCATGGTGTTCCTCTCCGACGTGACCGCGTCGGTCGAGTGGCCGCTGGCGCGGCAGGTCCTGGACTACCTCGACATCCCGGTGCCTGAGGACGAGGAACTCGATCAGGTGCTGCCCGTCGGCGACATGTCGATCTTCGCGGACCTGGGGCTGGACGAGATGGAGCTCGGCGCGCTCTCCGGCGATCTCGATCTCTACCCCGACGAGATGCTGCTGAGCATCGCCGGCCGGCTCGGCTTCGGCCACTCGTTCGAGCGCGCGATCGACAGCATCGGCTGATCCCGCAGCCCCGGCCGGGCGGCCGGGCGGCGGAGTCGCTGGGGGCCCCGCCGGGCCGCGCGGGCTGCCCGGACGACCCGGGACGGCCCGAATGACGAAATCTCCCGTACCGCATCGCCGACACGGATGCTTCGCAGTCGCCGCTGGGTCACAATGAGAGACATGCCGTACTTCGCTGCCGTCTTCGCCCGCACCGAGCAGGGCTGGCTGGGCACCGAGGCCGAACTGGCCGAGGCAGAGGGCATAGACGACGTCGCCGACGTGATGCGCGAGGTGGCGATGGAGACGACCGGCGACCCGGTGCTGCTGCTCGTCGAGGAGAACGACCAGTGGTTCGCGGTCATGCGACTGGACGAGCAGGACGAGCCCCGCGTCTTCGTGTCCGATGCGCAGGCCCCCCTGACCAGCGACCTGGCCGGTCTGCTCAGCCAGTTCGTCGGTGAGTCGGCGCTCGAGGGTGAGGCGACCGGCGATCCCGAGCTGCTGAACGACCTTGGCCTTGACGCCAAGCGGCTGCTCGAGTTGAGCGAGCGGGCGCTACCCGGCGACGCGTTGCTGACCGTCGCCGAGCAGACCGGGTTCGCCGAGGAGTTCGACCGTATCCGTGACTGAGCCGACCGGGCCCGGCGGGCTCCCCGAGCAGGCGGAGGGGGAGTTCGAACGGGCGATGCGGCTCGCGCTGGCCGAGGCAGGGCGGGCGGGTGAGGCCGGTGACGTCCCGGTGGGCGCCGTGGTCCTGGACGCCGGGGGCCAGGTCGCCGGCGCCGGTCACAACGAGCGGGAACTCGCCGCCGACCCGACCGCGCACGCCGAGGTGGTCGCGCTGCGCCGGGCCGCCGCCCGGCTGGGCACGTGGCGGCTCGAGGGCTGCACGCTGGTCGTCACGCTGGAGCCCTGCACCATGTGCGCGGGTGCCGCCGTGCTCGCCCGGGTGGACCGCGTCGTGTACGGCGCCGTCGACCCGAAGGCGGGTGCCGTCGGATCGCTCTGGGACGTCGTACGCGACCGGCGGCTCAACCATCGGCCCGAGGTGATCGCCGAGGTGCTCGCGGCGGAGTGCGGGGCCCTGCTCACCGAGTTCTTCACGCGGCGCAGAGTCGGGTAGGCTTCCCCGCGGTGGAGTCGCCTAGTGGCCGAGGGCGCACGCCTCGAAAGCGTGTGATGGGGCAACTCATCCGTGGGTTCAAATCCCACCTCCACCGCCAAGCCGACCAGCGAGCACGCTGAAGCCCGTTTCCCTCGTGGAACGGGCTTCGTCGTGTCAGGAACCGGCCCCGCCCTTGTTGGCGCCCTGCCCGGCGAGGATGATCCTGGTCATGGCACAGGATTCCCAGGACGACCCTCCCGGCTTCGCCCCGCCCTCGGAGCCGCTGCCCGATCCCGGCCCGGCGGCCGGGTCCCAGCCGCCACCGTACGGGCGGCCCTACGGCGTGCCGGGACCGGTGCCCGGGCCGGTTCCGGGCCCCTCACCGGGTCCGCCGCCCGGCGCCTACGGGACGCCGTCGCCCTATCAGCCGTACCCCCAAGCTCAGCCGCACGGCTACGGACCGCAGCCGCGGGACCCGACCCTCGCCGAGTGGTGGCAGCGGCTCGTCGCCCGGATCATCGATTCCGTCATCATCGGGCTGGTGGTCGCGCCGCTGTGGGTCTGGCTCTATGTCTGGTACTTCGGGCAGCCGTACGAGTCCGACCTCGAGGCGGCGCTGAGGCAGGAGTTGACGTTCTTCGCCTACAGCCTGCTGATCGGCTTGGGGCAGGCGCTCCTCACGTTCTTCTACGACTGGCTCCAGCTCGGGAGTTCGGGGCAGACCGTCGGCAAGCGCGTCATGAAGACCAGGGTCGTCGCGCTGCCCGACCGCGCACCTTTGACCGGTGCCGCCGCCGCCAAGCGCGCAGGGACCTACGCGTTGGCGGGACAGGTCCCCGTGCTCGGCCTGCTGAATGTGCTGTGGCACCTCTGGGACCAGCCCTACCACCAGTGCCTGCACGACAAGTTCGCCCGCACGGTGGTCGTCAAGACCACGCCCGGCCAGAGCGCCGCCGCGGGGCCGTGGGACGGGCGCTAGAGCGGTGGAAAGGGCCCATGGCCGTCGAAACGGCCCGAGGCCGGAAAGGGAGGTACGGCCCCGGCACCTCGGCCGGGGCCGCTCGCTCACTGGGCGTCGAGGTCCAGTACCCGGGCATGCAGCACGAGCCGCTGGTGGAGCGCGGCGCGCAGGGCCCGGTGCAGGCCGTCCTCCAAGTACAGTTCGCCGTGCCACTGCACGACGTGCGGGAAGAGGTCGCCGTAGAACGTCGAGTCCCTGGCGAGCAGTGAGTGCAGGTCGAGTTCCCGCTTCGTGGTGATCAGCTGGTCGAGGCGGACCTGGCGCGGGGGGATCTTCGCCCAGTCCCGGGGCTCGAGCCCGTGCTCGGGATAGGGACGTCCTTCGCCCACCGACTTAAAGATCACGTGTGGAGTCTACGTGGCGCTTCCAATGGACGGCACATGACGAAAGAGGCCGACCCGGATGGGTCGACCTCTCTGCGTTCCTGTCTCAACCAGGTGCGGAGGGTAGGAGATTCGAACTCCTGAGGCGTTGCCACCAACACGCTTTCCAAGTCTTCGCTCACCTGTTCGGCGGCGTGTGCACCGGTCCGTGACCTGTGCCTCCGGCCGTCGCGTGTGGCTTGCTGGACCGGTGTGAACTCGTTGGGGCCGGGACGGATTCGCTAGTCCCTCGCTGCTTGGACACCCGATCGAACGGTCTAGGTCATCATCCTGCCGTTCCGCGTATGAGCCATGTTCTGACCGTTTTCATGACCCCCCGAGAGGCTCGTACGCCGATGGCTGGCTTTTGCCAGTAGCGGTAACAACAAGAGGAGATGCGTTGAGCGAGCGCATGAGGTTCGATCGCCGGTCATTCCTGCTGTCCTCCGGCGTCCTGGCCACAGGGGTGGTGGCGGCTGGGTCGTTGGACGCGCTGGCCGCTCGGCCGGCGGGTGCCGCGCCGAGGTCGAAGCCGCACAGCAGCCCGGATTATGGCCCGCTGCGCCCGGTCAGGGACCAGGCGACCGGGCTGGAGCTCATCCTGCTTCCGGAGGGCTTCGAGTACATCTCGTACGGCTGGACGGGCGACCGCATGTCTGATGGTCGTCCTACGCCCGGCGCACACGACGGGATGGGAGCGTTCCGACCTGGCAAGTTCGCCGGCGACCCCGGCAAGCGCCCCGGCGGCGACCCTGGGGTGGACCACAAGGTCTGGATCGTGCGCAACCACGAGATCAACGATCTCGACGGCGCGTTCATCGACGCGGCCTACGACCCGATGGCCAGCGGGGGCACCAGCAACGTCGTCTTCGACACCCGCAAGGGCGAGTTCGTGGAGAGCTGGGCGAGCCTGTCCGGCACGATCCGCAACTGCGGGGGCGGGGTGACGCCTTGGGGCACCTGGCTGTCGTGCGAGGAGACCGACCTCCGCAACGGTGAAGTCCAGCACGGCTACATCTTCGAGGTGCCGCAC
The DNA here is from genome assembly GCF_014323705.1 of Actinomadura alba. Lineage (GTDB taxonomy): Bacteria > Actinomycetota > Actinomycetes > Streptosporangiales > Streptosporangiaceae > Actinomadura_C > Actinomadura_C alba. The sequence goes on along the minus strand of NZ_JABVEC010000007.1, from coordinate 14,320 downwards.
GATGGCGTGAGCTCCGCCAAGCCATACAAGGCGATGGGCCGCTTCGTGCACGAGGCGGCCGTGGTCGACCCGAAGACCGGCTGGGTCTACATGACCGAGGACGACGGCCCGACCGGGCTGTACCGATTCCGGCCCAACAAGCGCGGGAAGCTGGACGAGGGCGTCCTTGAGATGCTGGCGATCGGCGGTTCCACCATCGACACCGGCAGTGACCCCACCGGCGTCGAGTACGGCGACCTGAGCTGGGTGCGGATCGACAACCCCGACCCCGCACCCTCAGAGCCCAGCGTGGGGCGGCAGGGTATCGCCAAGGGTGCCGCCAGTTTCGCCGCGCTGGAGGGGGCCTATTACCACGACGGCAAGGTCTTCTTCGTCGCCTCGGGCGGCGGCCCGACCGGGGAGGGCCAGGTCTTCGTGTACGACCTCAGGGCCAACCGGCTGAAGGTGCTGATCGCCCCGACGGACACCGGCGTTCTCAACAACCCTGACAACGTGTGCGTGAGCCCGCGTGGCGGGATCATGCTGTGCGACGACGGCTCCGGCAACCAGTTCCTCCGCGGACTCACCCAGGACGGCGAGATCTTCCACTTCGCCCAGAACAACCTGGTCGTTCCCTCTGGTGGCATCCCGGGCAAGTCCGTGGAGCCCGGGGACTACAGCTGGAGCGAGTGGGCCGGCGCGACCTTCGACCCGAAGGGCGAGTGGCTGTTCGTCAACATCCAGACGCCCGGCGTCACCCTCGCGATCACCGGCCCCTGGGGGCGCGGCTCCCTCTGACCCGTGTGACGGTCTCAGACCCGTTTTGACGGTCGCAGGCTCGCCACGATCGGACCGCCCCGCCAGGCGGCCCGTCGGGCGGGCCCGCGCCACATTCTGCTGAGAGAAGGCCGGACTCCGGGATGCTCGGCTGCATGACGCCCGGCACATCGCTGCTACCGGTATGAGACTGAGAAGGAGACCAAAGATCGACAAAGGCCGGTGCCCCGTGGGCACCGGCCTCGTGTTCTGCCTGGTCAGAGCTGGCGGAGGATAGGAGATTCGAACTCCTGAGGCGTTGCCACCAACACGCTTTCCAAGCGTGCGCCCTAGGCCACTAGGCGAATCCTCCGCCGATGAGCTTACCGGTTCGCGGGCAGTGGCCGTACCTGGATGACGGCGTCGAGCGGCAGTGGTCCGTAGATGTGCGGGAAGACGTCACCGTCGGCGGGCTCGTGCCGGACGGGCACGTCCAGCCGGGCTGTGTCGATCTCCAGCAGGACCAGGTCGCCGACGCCCGCGTAGAAGGCCCGCAGCACCTCGCCGGCCTGGGCCTCGTCGCGCGAGCAGTGGATGAACCCCTCCTCCCGCAGGGTACGGCCCCGGGTGGAGATCTCGTACGGCCCGCCGGCCGCCCGCGCGGCGTCCCAGTCCGCCCGCTCGGCGATGTGAAAGATGTGGCTCATGGGAAGCGAGCCTATGGACTCGGCGGACCTGAACGAACTCACCTCTCGGATGCCATAGACTCAGCGAAGACCCCTCGCATGGCGTCATCCTGTGAACCTCCCCAGGGCCGGAAGGCAGCAAGGATAAGCAGGCTCTGACGGGTGTGCGGGGGGTCCCCTTTTTCTGACCTGGACGGACCCCCATGAGTCTGGCTCTGTACCGAAAGTACCGGCCAGCGACGTTCGCCGAGCTCAAGGGGCAAGAACACGTCGCCGAGCCGCTCCAGCAGGCGCTGCGCAACGGTCGTGTCAATCACGCATACCTCTTCAGCGGTCCGCGCGGCTGTGGCAAGACCTCCAGCGCGCGCATCCTGGCCCGCTCGCTCAACTGCGAGCAGGGCCCGACTCCGGACCCGTGCGGCGAGTGCGACTCCTGTGTCGCGCTGGGGCCGGCGGGTTCGGGCCACATTGACGTCATAGAGATCGACGCCGCGTCGCACGGTGGAGTGGACGACGCCCGTGATCTCCGTGAGCGCGCCTTCTTCGCGCCCGTGGCCGCGCGCTTCAAGATCTACATCATCGACGAGGCGCACATGGTCACCCGCGAGGGCTTCAACGCCCTGTTGAAGCTCGTGGAGGAGCCGCCGCCGCACCTGAAGTTCATCTTCGCGACCACCGAGCCGGAAAAGGTGATCGGGACGATCCGGTCCCGCACCCACCACTACCCGTTCCGGCTGATGCCGCCAGGGGTGCTCCGAGAGCTGCTCGAGCAGATCCTCGAGTCCGAGAAGGTGCCGTACGAGGCCACGGCGCTGCCTCTGGTGGTCCGGGCGGGAGCGGGCTCGGCCCGCGATTCGCTGTCGATCCTCGACCAGCTGCTCGCGGGTTCCGACGAGGCCGGCATCACCTACGCGCGCGCTGTTTCGCTGCTGGGATACACCGATTCCACGCTGCTGGACGAGGTCGTGAACGCGTTCGCCGCGCGGGACGGAAGCGCCGTCTTCGCCGCCGTCGACCGGGTCATCGAGAGCGGGCAGGACCCGCGCAGGTTCGCCGCCGATCTGCTGGAGCGATTCCGCGATCTCGTAGTGCTGGCGAACGTGCCGGACGCCGGGGCCACCGGGCTCCTGGACATGCCGGCGGACGAACTCGAGCGGATGCGCGAGCAGGCCGCCGCCATGGGTCCCGGCGAGCTGACCCGGGCCGCCGACCTGCTGCACACGGGCCTGACCGAGATGCGCGGTGCGACGTCGCCCCGGCTGCTGCTGGAGCTGATCTGCGCCCGGATCCTGCTGCCGGGGGCCTACGACGACGAGGCTTCGGTGTTCGCCCGGCTCGACCGCATCGAGCGGCGCTTCGCCATGGGCGGTGGTGAGGCCCCGTCCCACCCGGCTCCGGTGCGACCGGCCCACACTCCCCAAGCCACGGTGCGCCCGCCGGCCCCGGTACAACCCCCGCCCGCCCAGGGGGGCGACCCCACTTCCATTGTCCAGCGCCCCGGCGCTCCCGCGGAAGCCGAACGGCGTTCTGTGGATAACTCTCCGGCGCCCGCCGGAGCCCCTGACCGGGCCGGCCGGACCCGCGGGGACGGCGCACGGGCACCCGCGCCGCCGCCCCGGGCGCCCGAGCCCGACCCAGATCACTCGCCCGCCCGGCCGCAGGTGCAGCGCGCTTCCGCACCCCCGCCGCCCCCGGCCGCGCCCGTGCCCGTGCCCGTGCCCGCGGCAGCGTCCGCACCCGTTTCCGGAGCGGGCCTGGACATCGGCGCGGTCCATGGTGCCTGGGGTGACATCCTCGAAGCGGTCAAGCAGCGGAGCAAGGTCGCCTGGATCATGCTCGACGGCACGCAGCCCGCCTCGGTCGAGCACAACGTGCTGACCGTCGCCTTCGCCGAGGAGGGGAAGCGCAAAGGCTTCTCCGTCGGCGGCAAAGAAGTCGTCTTCCGCGAGGTGCTCAAGGAGTACCTCGGTGTCGACTGGCGGGTCGAGACGTTGCTCGCCGACCCCCGTACGGTACGGCCCGGAGCCGGCCCCGCACGGCCGGCGGCGCCCGCGCCTGCCGCACCACCCGCGAGGCCGAGCGCGGCTCCGGCCGCGCGGCGGGAGCGCCCCGCGGAACCGCCGCCGCCACCACCGCCCGACGAGCCTCCTCCGATGGACGAGAGCGACGAGGTCGATCCCGACGGGGACGCGGACGCGGGGGCCGAAACCGAGGTCAACGGCATGGCGCTCATTCAGCGAGAACTCGGCGGGCAGATCATCAGGGAGATCGACAACACCTGACCGTCCGCTCCCTCCCGGCGGGCCGCATGGCGGCGCCCCAGGGGTGGGTCCGCATACCGCATCGAAGCCGGAACCCGTAGTCTCGGGAAGACGGACTTGCAAAGGAGAGCACCGTGGAATCCGGTGGTGAGCTGAACTTCCAACATGTGCTGGAGCAGGCGCAGCGCATGAATGAGCAACTACTCAGCGCTCAGCAGGAGCTCGTGGAGACGGAGGTGGAAGGCACGGCGGGCGGCGGCCTGGTCAGCGTGACGGTGAACGGCACGGGCGAGATCCTGGAGTTGGTCATCGACCCCAAGGCCATCGATCCCGGTGACCCGCAGGACACGGCGGAGACGCTCGCCGACCTGGTGCTCGCTGCGATCCGCGACGCCGGACGTGCCGCCCAGGAGATCCAGGAAGAGAAGATGGGGCCGCTCACCGAGGGCCTCGGCGGAGCCGGTTTCCCTGGTCTGCCCGGGCTCTGATCGATGTACGAAGGCGTCGTCCAGAACCTCATCGACGAGTTGGGCAGGCTGCCCGGCGTCGGTCCCAAGAGTGCGCAGCGGATCGCCTTTCACCTCCTCGCCGCCGATCCGGCCGATGTGAGCCGGCTCAGCGACGCGCTCAAGGAGGTGAAGGACAAGGTCCGGTTCTGCCGAACGTGCGGCAACGTGGCCGAGGCCGAGGAGTGCCGCATCTGCCGCGACCCGCGACGGGATCCGTGCATCATCTGTGTCGTCGAAGAGTCCAAGGACGTCGTCGCGGTCGAGAAGACCCGCGAGTTCCGCGGGCGCTATCACGTGCTCGGAGGGGCGATCAGCCCGATCGAGGGGATCGGCCCCGAGGAACTGCGCATCAAGGAACTGATGCAGCGCCTCGCCGATGGTGAGGTCACCGAGCTGATCCTCGCCACCGACCCCAACCTGGAGGGTGAGGCGACGGCCACCTACCTCGCAAGGCTCGTGAAACCCATGGGCATCACTGTTACCCGCCTGGCCAGCGGCCTCCCCGTGGGAGGCGACCTCGAGTACGCGGACGAGGTCACACTGGGCCGCGCGTTCGAAGGAAGGAGGCTCCTCGATGTCTAGTTTCAACACCGCAGACTTCAACACCGCAGAGGACTGGAACACCCTTGCCGAGCGGGTGGCGCTCCACGTCAGGAACTACCTCGGCGGGCTCGAGGCGGTGGCGCGTGGTGAGGCGGGCGCGCACACCGTGCCTTTGCTGTTGCTCGAGGTCTCGCAGGTGATCCTCGCGGGGGCGCAGCTCGGGGCCAGCGCCGATGTGATCCTGCCGGACAACTGGGAGCCCGAGGTGGGCGAGGACCCCGACCTCGACGCCGTACGGCAGGGGCTCGCCGAGCGGCTGGCCCTCGTCGACGACTACACCGAGGTCTTCGACCCGTACAAGGACAACGAGTCGACGTCGTACCGGCTCTCCGACGACCTGGTCGACGTCGCCAGCGATCTGATCCACGGCCTGCGGCACTACGAGAAGGGCCGCCCGCTGGAGGCCCTGTGGTGGTGGCAGTACAGCTACTTCAACCACTGGGGCAACCACGCCGGTGCGGCGCTGAGGGCACTGCACGCCGTGGTGGCCGGCGCCAGGCTCGACGTCGAGACCGAGCCCGTCGCCACCCCCTGATACCGGTGTCTCACCTTGCGGGATGCACTGGTCATGTCACGGGTCCACGACCTGGGTAGACTCGACGGCCGGTACTCCTGATCCCGATCCGAGGAGCGCACACTCGTGGCCCTTGTCGTGCAGAAGTACGGTGGCTCCTCCGTCGCCGACGCCGACGGTGTGAAGCGGGTCGCCCAGCGCATCGTCGCCACGAAGAAGGCGGGCAACGATGTCGTCGTCGTGGTGTCGGCGATGGGTGACACGACAGATGAACTGATCGATCTGGCCGAGCAGATCAGTCCGCTTCCGCCGGGGCGTGAGCTGGACATGCTCCTGACGGCCGGAGAGCGGATCTCGATGGCGCTGCTCGCCATGGCCATCGCCAATCTGGGTCATGAGGCGCGGTCGTTCACCGGCTCCCAGGCCGGGGTGATCACCGACGGCTCGCACGGCAAGGCCCGCATCATCGACGTGACGCCCGGCCGGATCCGCAGCGCCCTGGACGAGGGCTCGATCTGCATCGTGGCCGGCTTCCAGGGGGTCTCCCAGGACTCCAAGGACATCACCACGCTCGGCCGGGGCGGCTCCGACACCACGGCCGTGGCACTGGCCGCCGCGCTCAACGCCGATGTCTGCGAGATCTACTCCGACGTCGATGGGATCTTCACCGCCGACCCGCGGATCGTGCCGTCCGCACGGCGCATCCCGCAGATCTCCTTCGAGGAGATGCTCGAGATGGCCGCGTGCGGAGCCAAGATCCTGCACCTGCGCTGTGTGGAGTACGCGCGGCGCTACAACATGCCGATCCATGTGCGGTCCTCGTTCAGCCAGCGAGTGGGTACGTGGGTCAGGGACAGCATCGAGGCCACGGACACCGAGGACGGCGAGATGGAGCAAGCGATCATTTCCGGTGTGGCGCACGACCGGAGCGAAGCGAAGATCACCGTTGTGGGGGTGCCCGACAAGGTCGGCGAGGCCGCCACGATCTTCCAGGTGCTGTCCGACGCCGAGATCAACCTCGACATGATCGTGCAGAACGTGTCGGCCGCCGCGACCGGGCGTACGGACATTTCGTTCACGCTGCCGCGCACCGACGGACAGACGGCGATGGCCGCCCTCAACAAGGTCAAGGAGCGGATCGGCTTCGAATCGCTGCGCTATGACGACCGAATCGGGAAGGTGTCGCTCATCGGTGCGGGCATGCGCTCGCACCCGGGGGTGACCGCGCGGCTGTTCGGCGCGATCGCGAACGCGGGCGTGAACATCGAGATGATCTCCACCTCGGAGATCCGGATCTCGGTCATCGTCGACCAGGACGACATCGACGCCGCGGTGCAGAGTGCGCACGCCGCCTTCGACCTCGACGCCGATCAGGTCGAGGCGGTCGTTTACGGAGGCACCGGCAGATGAGCGCTTACCCCGGCGCCCGCGCCGACCGGCCCACCTTGGCCGTCGTCGGCGCCACGGGCGCCGTCGGCTCGGTGATGCTCCAGATCCTCTCCACCCGCCAGGACGTGTACGGCGAGATCCGCCTGGTCGCCTCGCCCCGGTCGGCCGGTCGCAAGCTGAGCGTACGAGGTGAAGAGGTCGAGGTCGTCGCACTCGCCCCCGAGGTCTTCGACGGCGTCGACGTGGCGATGTTCGACGTGCCCGACGCGGTGTCGGCGGAGTGGGCCCCGGTCGCGGCCGAGCGCGGCGCGGTCGTGGTGGACAACTCGGGTGCCTTCCGCATGGACGACGACGTTCCGCTCGTCGTGCCCGAGGTCAACCCGGAGCAGGTACGCCACCGGCCGAGGGGCATCATCGCCAACCCCAACTGCACGACGCTGTCGATGATCGTCGCGATCGGCGTCCTGCACGAGATGTACGGGCTGAGCGAGCTCGTCGTCGCCTCCTACCAGGCCGCCTCCGGTGCGGGCCAGGAGGGCGTCGACACCCTGTACGACCAGCTGGAGCGCGTCGCGGGCAAGCGTGGGCTCGGTGAGCGGCCGGGTGACATCCGCGGTGTCGTGGGCGGGCTCGGGCCGTTCCCCGCGCCGCTGGCCCTCAACGTCGTGCCATGGGCCGGTTCGCTCAAGGAGGACGGCTGGAGCTCTGAGGAGCTCAAGGTCCGCAACGAGTCCCGGAAGATTCTCGGCCTGCCCGACCTCCGGGTGTCCGCGACGTGTGTGCGCGTCCCCGTGGTCACCACTCACTCTCTCGCGGTCCACGCGGTCTTCGATCGCGACGTCGACCAGCGGGAGGCCCAGGCCGTCCTCGCCGGGGCGCCGGGTGTGGTCCTCGTCGACCACCCCGAGGCGTACGAGTTCCCGACCCCGGCCGATGTCGTCGGCACCGACCCGACGTGGGTGGGCAGGGTGCGCCGGTCGCTCGACGATCCCCGGGCACTCGACCTCTTCTTGTGCGGTGACAATCTGCGCAAGGGCGCGGCGCTCAACACGGCGCAGATCGCCGAACTGGTGGCGGCCGAACTCACCCGATGACGTGCTGAATCCGGCCGGGAACAATCCGGACCGACGCTGACCCGGCCTTCGACTGGTCCATCCAGGCGCTCCGCGCTACCCGATAGTGCCGAAGCGGGGGAAGTGCTCGTCGGGCAGCGGGCCGCCCACGGTGAGGCCGAGCCGGTCGGTGACGACATGCGAGGGTTCGGCGGCGAAGGTCACATCGGCGTCCACGTAGATCACGACGTGTGCGACGCGGGGATCGTCGGTGAAGTTGGGGGTGGCGCTGTGCGCGAGGTGGGCGTTGTGGAACGTGCAGTCGCCCGCGCGCAGCGGCACGGTCACCCGCCGCTCCCAGATCAGCTCCGGAGCCAGCCCGAGCAGATCCGCGCTGTCCGCGAGGTCCTGCGGCCTTAGTCCGTCCAGGTGCTGGGAGCCCGGGATGAAGGTCATGCAGCCGCGCTCGACGGGGATGTCCACCAGCGCGATCCAGGCCGAGAGCGCATGCCGCGACCCGGCATGCGGCCAGTACGGCTGGTCCTGGTGGAACTCGGTCGCGGCTCCGTTGCGCGGTTCCTTGATCAGGAGCTGGTCATGCCACAGCCGCAGCGGGACCCCGGCCAGCTTCGTCGCGAGGTCGGCCAGGTCCGGGTTCAGGGTCAGCTCACGCAACGTCTGGTCGTGCTGCCAGAGTTGCAACAGCTGGGTGAAGATCGCTCCGGAGTGATGGTCGGTCAGGGCACGCCGGGCGGTCATGGCCGCGTCGGCGAACCGCTTGGCGTCCTGGGCCGAGATGACCCCGGGCAGGTGGATGAAACCCTCCCGGCGGTAGGCCGAAACCATCTCGTCGCTGAGGTCGTCCGGTGTGGTGCGCGAGTGCTGAGTGCCGATGTTCATACTGGTAACCGTCGCTGTCGTGGCGGTCCGGCGGCTAGCACAGGAGCGCCGGGCCCTAGCACAATCTTGCTGTCTGCGGGCGAGAGGAGTGTCGATGCACCGCGTTCGGCGGGCCGATGTCCTCGCGCCGGGCCGTCCGCCGGTCGTTTTTGAGCGGTACGAGTTGCAGCGCGATACCGAGGCCCACGGCCATGACTTCATCGAGCTGGCCGTGGTCACCGCGGGCACGGCAACGCACGTCTCGGCCGGCGGTGAGTGGGCCCTCGAGCGTGGATCGGCGGTGCTGCTGCGCCCCGGGGACTGGCACGGCTACCGAGACTGCCGTGGGCTGGTGGTGCACAACGTCTACGTCGGCCCGGAGGTGTTCCGGCACGAGCTGGCCTGGCTGCGCGCGGAGCCACGGCTCGGCCGAGTGCTGAACACCTCCTGCACTTCGCTCCAGCTCGATGCCGCGGCGCTTCAGGTCGCCGAGGCAGGTTTCGCCGCGCTTAACGATGATGCGGCCGGAGTGGCGCATGCCGTACGGGTGGGGCTACTGCTCTGCGTGCTCGGTGGAACGACCGCCGCCCTCCCTCCGGTCCCGGCCGGTGACATGCACCCCGCGGTACCTGCGGCGGCACGACTGCTGGAAGACGACATCCAGCACCCCTGGACTCTCACCGAACTCGCCGCCTCGGTGAACCTGTCGCCCTCCTACTTGGCGCGCCTGTTCACCGCGCGGTTCGGCATGCCGCCGATGACCTATTTGGGCAGGCTGCGTGCGGAACGCGCTGCGGCGCTGCTGATCGAGACGGAGCTTTCCGTCGCGGCGATCGGCAGGATGGTCGGCTGGTCCGATCCCAACTACGCCAGTCGCCGGTTCGGGCACTTCTTCGCATTCAGCCCGACGGCGTATCGCGACCGTTTTCGGGCGGCAGGCCCGTGATGCGCCGCGCTCAGTCAGAGGCTGTCGGGTAGCCGGGTGACTGCGCCGCTGGGTTGGGTGGCCGGTTGCTCCAGCGGACTTGCTCGCCCGAGGAGCCGGGGAATACGACGGCGCGCGACTACGATCGCGGCCGAGCCGGCCTGACCGCCCGCCGGAGACGACGAACTCGCAGGTGAACGGCCCGGAGTCACTCCGGGCCGTTTTCCGTTGTGCCGCGACTCAACGAACGGGCCCGCTCGGGACGTTGAAGGAGTGACCGAGGACCGAGGGTCGGGAGATGAGGAGTTCCGGTGGGCTTCGAGGAGTTCCTCGCCGCACGACTTCCCGCGTTACTGCGCTTCGCCACGGCCCTCACCGGTGACCCGCATCGGGCCGAGGACGTCGTCCAGGACGTGCTGATCCGGGCGCAGCGGCGCTGGCGGCGGATCCGCGCGATGGACGCGCCGGAGGCGTACCTCAAACGGATGATCACCAACGAGTACCTGTCGTGGCGGCGGCGGCGCTCCTCTCGGGAGGTCCCGGCCGCGGACCGGACGCTCGACGCGGCCATCGAACCGCAGGACGACCCGGCCCGCCGATTCGACGAACGCGACGCGATCTGGTCCGGGCTGGCGGCGCTCCCGCCTCGGCAGCGGGCCGTGCTGGCGCTCCGCTACTACGAGGGCCTGACCACCGCCGAGATCTCCGGCGTTCTCGGCTGTTCCGAGGCGACCGTGCGTTCACACGAGTCCCGCGCACTCTCCGGGCTCAGGCTCGAACACCGTAGGCCGGATCCGCGACGTGATTCCGCCAAGTCATGATTCCGCCGGGAGGAGCCGGATGACCACCGACGAGTTGATCCGCCAGGAGTTCGAGCGGCAGGCGGCGGACGCACCGGACCCGGGCCAGGTGCTCGCACGGTTCGGGGTGCGCGCGGAGCGTGCCCGCCGGCGGCGTGCGATCACCCGGGGCGTCGCGGCCGCCCTCGCCGCTGCCGTGGCGGTGCCCGCCGTCATGGTGGGACGGTACGCGCTGACCGAGCGGCCGGAGCCGATCGAACGTCCGGTCCCGCTCGACACGCCGCCTGCGTCGGTGACGCTCCTCTACCGGCCGACCTGGGTGCCACCGGGCCTGGCCGAGGTGACGCGCAGGGTCGGTCCGAGGAAGGGAGCGCGGCAGGAGCGCATCTGGTCGTCGGCGCTGCGCGGCGACGGCACCTCGAACGAGCGGGCTCCGCTGCTCTCGGTCAGCGCGAGCGGGCGCACGCAAGGCGGTCTTGAGGACTACTTCGACTCGCTCCGGCGGCAGCCGGAGGCGGTTCGGCTCACCGTCCGCGGGCATCCGGCCCTGCGGCTCCGGGACGGCCGGAGGTGCGTGGTGGCCTGGCGGCCCACGGCCGGACAGGTGGTGTCCGTCGAGACCCTGAATCTCGGCACGTGCGACGATGCCGAGCGGGTCGCTCGATCGGTGGTCCCCGACGGGGCGACGACGGTCGTACAGCCGCTGTCGGTGGGCTGGCTGCCGCGGTCGTACGTCACCGTCCTCTTCGCTGTGCGCGCGACCGACTCGGGCTGCCGGGCGGACCTGCTCGCGTCCAGTGCCCTGCGCTCGGTCAGCGTCATTGTGAGCCGCGGCGCCTTGCCCCGCCGGGGTGTTCCGCTGCGGATCGGGGGCCGCCCCGCCCGTAGCATCGTCACCCTGGAGCCGCACGACGAGACAACGTTCGTCCGGAAGGTCGCCGTGGACCTCGGCGGCGGCCGGCTGCTCACCGTCGATACCAGCGACGACGCCGGGCCGACCGAGGGGGAGCTTGGCCGGATCGCGGCCGGGACGGTCGTGGGGGACGTGGACGGGGCGTGCTCGTGGCCGTTGCCGGCCCGAGGCGGGGGCCGGTGACGGCTGGTGGCGGCCGGGTGGTGAACAGGGGAGCGGGTGGTACGGCACCGGCGGGGAGCGCGCTCTCGGCCCGGACCCGCCGTGGCGCGCGACTACGATCGCAGGGTGACCGAGCCCAAGGCCGTGAAGTCCGAACACACCCGGACGTTGATCGTCGAGACGGCGCTCCGGTTGTTCCGTGAACGTGGCTACGAGGCGACGACGATGCGGGGCATCGCCAAGGAGGCGGGCGTCTCGGTCGGCAACGCCTACTACTACTTCGGTTCCAAGGAAGAGCTGATCCAGGCGTACTACGACCAACTGCAGGAGGAGCACAACGCCGCCTGCCGTGCGGTGCTCGACCGGGAGCGCGACTTCGCGCCACGGCTGCTGGGTGTGCTCAAGGCCAGAATCGACACGATGGTGCCCTACCACGCCTTCGCCGGGAAGTTCTTCAAGTTCGCCGCCGAGCCGACCAGCCCGCTCAACCCGTTCAGTGCCGAGTCGGGCCCGTCCCGCAAGGGCGCCATCGCCATCTACCGCGAGGTCGTCGACGGCTCCAACCTGAAGATCGACTCCGACTTCCGCGAGGAACTGCCCGAACTGCTGTGGCTCTACTCGATGGGCATCGTTCTGTACTGGGTGCATGACAGCTCACCGGGCTGCCGCAAGACCTACCTGCTGGTCGATCGTACGGTTCCGCTGGTCAAGCGCATGGTGTCGATGTCGCGGCTGCCGGGCTTCCGCTCCGTCACCCGCGACCTCGTCGGCGTCATCCGCGACGTGCGTGCCTAGCGCTGATGCCGACGATCCAGGATCTCTGGGCCCGCCCTGTTCGGGCGCTTCTCCCCAACGAGTACCGAGCGACGGCCACGGCGCCGGAATGACCAGACCGGCGCCGTGGCCGTACGCGCGCCGGCCGGGCCACGGGGGCTTGGCCTGACTCCGGCGCCTTCCCGGGAGTTCCATCCCGGGGATGGTGTGGACGTGCCGTCCGCGCTCGGCACGTCCACGTTTTCAGACCCACGAGATGCCCACGGGTCACCGCCCGTCCGTCGTACTGGAGGCCGTGGTCTGTTCCAGACGCTCCTTGTGCGCCTGGAGGTCGAGGAAGCCGGCGGCGAGAGCCTCGGGCGGGATGGCGTCGTCGAGGGCTTGGCCGGGGTCGGTGTACATCGGCCGGACATGGGTCCACGCGGACGGCGGAGGGATGTCGTCCCATGCCACATCCCCGGCCGGGTCGATCCGGCAGCGAGCCAAGGCCCTCATAGACATAGGCGACGCGGTGGAAGCTCAGCATCACGCGGTGGACGAGTCCGCGAGATCCGGCCGGGGCGCTCTTCAGTGCATCCACGACATTGTTCAGGGCAAGGTCGTGGTCGTCAGTGACGCCAATGGCTCCGGCGCCCGCTCCACCCGCGACAGTCCAGGAATAGAGCCGTGGAGGGTCCGAGGACCGTTGAGCGTGCACCGTGACCGTCTCCTCCCTGAGTTCCTCTTGGTCACAGCCAGTGAAGCCCTGCGCACCTGGTGCCGGGAGACGGATACTGGCGGAGAAGGCGCGGAGACCTCGCCCTCCGTATGTTCGAGGCTTGCGATTGGTGCACGCGGATGAGCGACAGCGAACGTCCTGGATGGGCCGTACGGTTGCGAGCCGAGCGTGAGGCGCGCGGCTGGAACAAGCGGGAGATGGCCCGGCGGCTCCTGCGCGCTGCCGGCCATGCATACGGATCACTTGACTCCCTCACCCGGCAGATTCGCGACTGGGAGAACGGAAGGCACTTCCCCCGAGACTGGGCCGGCGCCTACGCCACCGCGTTCGGTGTGCCTGAGGCGGCGTTGTTCCTGCGCCCCGCAATGGCCGAACTGCCCGACGCCGCGGACTTCGATGACGAGCTCGAAGCCCTCGAACTGGCACGTCGAGCGGCCGCCAGCGATGTCGGAGCGGAGACGCTCGAGGTGCTGGAGATGGTCGTCGACGAATTCGCCATCGCCTACCCCGGCACGCCACCGGCCGAACTGCTCCGCCGCGTTCGGCGGACCCTCTCTTACGTCATGCAACTGCTGGATGGCCGCAAGACGCTCACGGAACATCGCCGCCTGCTGGTCGTCGGCGGATGGCTGTCGCTCCTGGCGGCGACCTGCCACACCGACCTCCACCAACGGTCGGCCGCGACGGCGCGCTTGCGGGCGGCCGCTCAGATGGCCGAGCACGCCGACCATCCAGAGATCGCGGCGTGGTGCCTGGAGACGGAGGCGTGGCGGGCCCTCACCGACGGCGACTACCAGCGCGCTGTGACCCTGTCCAAGGGGGCGCAGACGGTTGCGCCTAAGAGCAGCTCCGCCTATGTCCAGGCGACGGCGCAGGAGGGCCGGGCCTGGGCACGGCTCGGCGCCCGGCCGGAGACCCACAAGTCGCTCGATCGGGTCGCCCGGCTGGTAGAGCCGTTGCCCATGCCCGACCGGCCTGAGCATCATTACCGATACGACCCGGCGAAAGGCGACGCCTATGCCGCCACGACGCTGTCATGGCTCGGAGACCCGTCTGCCGAGCCGTACGCCCGGCGGGTCCTCGCCCGGCTGGAATCCGCGGAAGAAGGCCCGCCGCGTCCGCGTCGGGCCGCGTCCGCGCGCTTGGACCTGTCGCTGGCACTACTGTCCGCCGATCAACCTGACGAGGCCGTCCACCTGACCCATGCGGCGATCGCGAGCGGCGTGCTCGTGCCGTCGAACCACTGGCGCGCGGCCGAGGTGGTCGCCGCCGTCGAGGCACTGCGGCTTCCCGAAGCGGCCGAGCTGCGAGAGGCATACCGGGGGCTCCGCACGGTGGGCGAGGCGGGAGGACCGCCGGCCATCGGGTGAAGCCACCGGTTCCGCCATGCCCGAGGGCTT
>NZ_JABVEC010000069.1 GCF_014323705.1 Actinomadura alba | reverse complement strand
CGGCAACGCCAGGTACTCCGCGCCCTGTACGCCACCTGCGTCGTGGACGGATGCGACATCCCCACCGGACTCTGCGAAATCCACCACACCGACGGATGGAAACTCGGGTCGCCGACGGACATCGACAAGCTGGCCCCGGCGTGCGGGTTCCACAACCGGTGGATCGAGGACAACCCGGACAGGGTGTGCACCATCCGGGACGCCAACGGCCGCTACACCATCCACTGCCTCCCACCCTGGGACGCAAAACACCACGAAAGCGACACCAGGCGAGGCAGGTCAAGCCGGCCGAGTCGGCCGCAAGAGGGCGATCGACAACCCGAAGGACCGTGAGCAACGACACCGCCACCATCCGAAAGGGCGCACACACCGTCCTTAGAGATTGATTTACGGGCCCGCCGGGCTGTGGGATGCCCGCGTTCATCTCCGGCATTGAATAACCGAATGCTCGGGCTCTTCCTGCCGATGCGAGCGCGGACGCGGCGGGGCTCGCGGTCGCTCGCGCCCGGCGGTCAGGTGCCGCCGTGTTCCCGGATCAGCCGTACCAGCTCCTTGTTCCGCAACGGAGTCCGGCCGTAGGCGGTGTACCCGTCATTGTTGCGAAGGCTCGGATCGGCTCCGGCATCGAGGAGCAGGCGGGCGCAGTCGAGCTTCTCCGCATTGCAGGCCCAGATCAGCGCGGTTCCGCCACCACCGTCCCGGCCGTCGACGTCGGCGCCGTGGGAGAGCAGCAACGCCACCATGTCGCTGTTCCCCCTGCAGGCCGCCGCGATCAGGGCGGTGGTGGCGAAGGGCGGCGGCCAGCGTGGATCGAACGCGTTGACGTCGAATCCCTCCGACAGCAGTCCGCGAACGGAGGCCAGGTCATCGCGGTCGATGGCGTCGAACAATGCGGCACCGGGCGCGTGCGGATTCCATGGGCCCGAACTCCCGGTCGCGTCGTGCGCGTCGGTCAAAGTCTCGCCTTCGGCGTCGAGGGAAGAACTGACCCGCCGAGCCTTCCGAAACCTCCTTTGCGGGGGCAACCCGATTTCCGGCACCGCGGCGGGCCGGCCGCTGTGATGGAGCGCCTGTTGGGTTAGAGGATGAGCTGGCGGGGATCGGTGATCTCCTTGGCGGTCATGACCGCTTCGGTACGGGTGAAGGGGTCGGCGTCGGTGAGGGTGCCGAATGAAAGGCGGGTGAGGTCCTCGATCCGCCGCAGGGACACCTGGTAGGTCTTGTAGGCGCCGTAGGAGAACTCGCCGGGCGCGAACTCCAGGCCGTCGATGAGCTCGTCCTGGCTGAGCAGGTAGGCGGTGGCGGACAGGTCGCCGCTGCGTTTGACCATCACGGCGACCTTCCAGAACTGGCGGGGGAGCCGTACGCCCCTGTACTCCTCGTCGTCGGCCGCGAGAACCGGGCCGGTGAAGACGTTCACCCTGAGGTCCCGGTTGTCTGCGTTCTCGAGGATGTAGTCCTCCAGCCCGGCCCAGGTGGTCTGGTTCTGGTTGAAGTCCTCGTGCTGCGGGGTGCAGTTGGTGAAGTGGAATGTGTCGTCGTTGGCGAGCTTGGCGACCGTGGGGGAGCCGCCCCAGGCGGGGTCGAGCCGGCGGACGAGGTGACCGCGGTCGAGGGGATTGTCGCGGTAGACCTCCTCACCGACCTGCTCGTCGGCCGGGACCCGCGGGTCCAGGGACCAGCGGTCGCGTTCCCGCCGGAGCCGGACGCTGGTGTTGCCGTCGATGTTGACCGCGGTGAAGAACGCCAGCCGCCTCTGCTTGTTCAACACGACAGTGAAGTGGTGGTACGGCAGTGCAAAGGCCGGACTGCCGGTCGCCAGGCGGTTGACCGCCGCCTGCGGCACCAGATCCGGGTGGAGCGTGGGCAGGGGCACGCGATGGTCCGCGGACAGGAAGTCCGGGTCATAGCCCTTCCGGCGGGCGTAGTCGGGATCGATCTGGATGTCCTCCGGCGTCGGCGCCGGCCCGTCCGCGCCGTCCGCGCCGTCCCCGCCGTGCGCGTCGTGCGCGTCGTTCGCGCCGTCCGGGTCGCAGTGGAGCCGGATGTCGAACGGAACCGTCAGCGTGACGGTCTGCGCCGTCGCGCCGGCCGCGGAAGGTCTGTCACGCCCGGTCGGCCGATGGGCCGGTGGACCGGTGCCCTCGGCGAACAGCCGGTCGACGAGGGTCTGCTGCGTCGAAGGGAACGTTCGGCCGCGCAGGAAGGCGAGCAGCCGGCTGACCCGGGTCCCCTCGTTGACGATGCCTCCGAGCTCGCCGTGTTCCGGTGCCGGGACGCTGGCGTGGTGCAACGCCACGATCTCCCACTGGTCGTTGAAGACCGGGGAACCCGAGGACCCGGGTTCTGTGTCGGTCTCGTAGTGCAGGAACGCCTCGAGGACGTCCACTATCCGGTTCTCCCGCAGAGCCACCTGTTTCTTCTCGCCACGCGGATGCTGAATGATCGTCACGAAATCTCCGACGATCGTCTTGCCCTCGCTCGCCACCAGCCGGTTGAACCCGAAGGGCGTCAGCTCCGCCGGGCTCGCCTTCACGGCCACGACCGCGATGTCCAATTCGGGATCGGCGAGGAAGAATCGCTCTGGATCCAATGCGAATGCCCGCGGCGGCAGCGGCCGGCCGTCGACTCCGTCCTGATAGTCGAACTCGATGCCGCTGTGCTCGGCGGTCCGGGCGTCGGTCAGGACGTGGTGGTTGGTCAGGAGCAGTTCCGGTGACACCAGCGATCCCGTGCCATAACCCACCAGGTGTCCCCGCTCGTCGCGGATGTTGATCCGGCCCACCGCCCGAGCGGCCGTCGCACCACCTTCCAGATAGCCCACGCCGAGGAGATCACTGGTCTGGATGACCCGCTCGAGCACCGCACCCGCCGCCGACACCGCCGCCGGGTCCCCCGCGGCGATCGCCACCGGGCTCACCGGCCGCACATCGGCATAGTGGCGGCTCAGCCGGTCGATGCGGGTCGCCACCCGACGTGGTTCGTCCGCTCGGGCGATCCCACCTGGCTCCCGCAGAACGCCGATCCTCTGGCGGCGCTGTTCGCTCCGATCCGCCACCCGGACCGCGACCGCATCCCGCACGGCGGAAGGTGCGATTCCAACAGATTCCATGCCCTCTCCCCATCCCCGGCGCCATCGTTCGCGGCGACCGCGAAGTACGACTTCCAGCGAGCGTCCATTTCGCACTTCCCGCTGACTCCGGCGCTTTCAGCAGGCCTTGCCCAGCCTCCGGCCTCCAGGGAAAGATCTCCTGTGAACGCTTCCCTCCGCGCCGGAAAAGGTCCGTTCCACCGAATCCATGCTCGGGGTCGGCATTGAAGTGCCGCTTCCATGAAGCGGGCTTGACCTGAGGGGACCGCGCGGACCGGGCGCCACCGTCCTGCGCCCTGCGGAATCCCGGCGGTACTGTCGGCCGGAGACCGCATGGGCCGTCGACCTACGAGATGTGCAGATCGCCGCCCGGCACGCCGGCCTCCGTACCGCGGACGGGTGCCGCGAAACTACAAGACCGGCCACATGGCCACGCTTGCCCTGCAGTCAGGGGAGCTCGCCCTGTAGTCAGGGGAGGCGAAGTCGCATCCGGAGACCGCCCATCTCCGATGGCGACCGTTCCGGCGTACCTGGAGACCGGCTCACCCGCGCCGGAGGATGTCGCGCAGCACCTGCGGGTAGTCGGTGATGATGCCGTCGACCTGCCAGTCGATCGCCCGGTACATGGCCGTCCCAGTGTTGACGGTCCACACGTGGATCTCCATGTCGTGCGCGTGGACCTGCTCAACGGTGGCCTGGTCGATCGCGCCCAGCGACGGGTTGACCTGCTGCGCCCAGGTCGCCGCGGCGGCGATGGCCGCCTCGGTCGGCTTGTTGCTGTAGAGCAACCCGACCGGTACGTCCGGAGCGAGGTCCTTGTAGGCGCGAAGCCACACGTGGTCGAAGGACTGGACGACGACGCGGCCGGCCATGAGGGCGCGGTTGAACGCCGGCAGCGAACGCAGTTCCTTGTCGAGGTCGGTCTCGATGCCGGGATAGAGCTCCGGCGACTTCGGCTCCAGCAACATGCCGGCCCGCCGTCCGACGGCGTTGACCCACTCGGCGAGCGTGGGCACCCGCTCTCCCGCGAATTCGGGAGCGAACCATGAACCCGCGTCGAGTTGCTTGATCTCGGCGAGGGTGAAGTCGCGGACGTTCCAGGGAGCGCGCTCGGGGAAGACCTGCTCGACGTCGGTCGTGCGGGTGAGCGTCGTGTCGTGCACGATCACCAGCTCACCGTCTCGGGTGCGCTGGATGTCGTTCTCGACGACGTCGGTCCTGTGCGCGATGGCCAGTCGGACGGCGGTGAGGGTGTTCTCCGGAGCGGCGCCGGACGATCCGCGGTGGGCGATGACGTCGACGGTCGTCTCGGCGGCGACGGCGGGCGTGGCCAGCGCGAGTGCGGCCAGAAGAGACACGAGTACGGCGAGTACGGCGCTGAGGGCGTGCGCGGTGCGAGGCATGGTCCCCTCTCGATGGCGGACGGCCCCGACCGGCCGACCGAACGATCACCGACAAACGATCACTGATGCTCGCGCGTGGAGCCGAACGGGTGGTGACGCCCGGCCCGACCTCGCGTAGTGCCCAAACGTATTACAGAATGGATCTCCACCGCACCGAAACGTGTGCCATGCAAATTGCCCTGCCTCGCAGGGTGGCCATTCGGGGGCGAACACCGAACGGCGACAGGCCCTGGAATCGGACTTTCCCGGTGACGGGAGGCTCCGGCCCCGTGTGACGGTGAAAGGCGAGGCATTGAGAGAGCCGCCTCCCACCCGCGATCGCTCGAGGGGCCCGTGTCACGCCAGGATCTGTACGGGATCCTCGAGCAGTGCGAGGAAGGCTCTCATCCATTCGGCGGCGACCACGCCGTCGATCGGCCGGTGGTCGACCGAGAGCGTCACCCGCATCACCGTTCCGGCCTTCAGCCTGCCGTTCCTGACGACCGGCTCCTCACGCACGGC
Organism: Actinomadura alba; assembly: GCF_014323705.1. Lineage (GTDB taxonomy): Bacteria > Actinomycetota > Actinomycetes > Streptosporangiales > Streptosporangiaceae > Actinomadura_C > Actinomadura_C alba. The sequence continues at coordinate 8,823 of NZ_JABVEC010000069.1, read as the reverse complement.
CCCGACGGCGAGGATCGCCGATTGCGGGGGGTTGATGATCGCGGCGAATTCCTCGGTGCCGAACATTCCCAGGTTCGTCACGCTGAAGGTGCCGCCCTCCAACTCGCTCTGCCGGAGGCGGCCGGTCTTCGCCCGCTCGGCGTAGTCCTTCACCGCGGTCGCCACGGACGAGATGGTCATCCGCTCGGCGGACCTCAGCACCGGTGTCACGAGGCCCCGCTCGGTCGCTATCGCGACCGAGACGTCGACCGAGGAGAACGACCGGACCGCGTCCGGAGTCCAGATGACGTTCATCGCCGGAACGAGGGTGTGCGCTCGGGCGGCGGCCTTGAGCACGAGGTCGTTCACGGAGATCTTCACGTTGCCGCCGTCGTTCAGCCGCTGCCGCAGCTTGAGCAGCTTGCCGACGCGCGCCGTACCACTTACGTAGAAGTGCGGTGTCGTCTGCTTGCTCTCGGTCAGCCGCGCGGCGACGGCAGCGCGGATGCGTGAATGGGGCACGTCGGTGAACGCCTGCGAGGCGGCCGTGGCCGCCGGGACGGTCACCGGCCTGCTCGCCGGGGTGGGGCGGACCGGCGGGACCGTGGCCTGTGATGAGGTGTCTCGGGTCTTGATCGCCGCTTCGACGTCCCTACGGATGATCCGGCCGTTCGGGCCTGTCCCGGGGATCTTCTCGACGGGGAGCCCCGCTTCTCTGGCCAGCCGGCGGGCCAGCGGACTGGAGAAGACGCGCCCGCCCGAACCGTTGCTCGACGCGGCCGGAGCGCTCACCGCAGTGCTCGTCGCCGGTCGCGGTTCCGGAGGGCTCGGCGCCACGACGGGACCAGCGGGGGAGAGACCGAGTTCGGCGAGCAGCGCGTCGAGGTCCGCCGGCTTCTCGTCCGGCTCGCCGACGAGCGCGATGGGCGCGCCGACCTGGACCTCGGCGCCTTCGGCCACCAGGGTCTTCAGGATGACGCCGCCGGTCTCGGCCTCGACGTCGACCACGGCCTTCTCGGTCTCGACGGTGGCGATCACGTCGCCCATCGCGTACGGGGTGTTCTCCGCGATCGGCCAGCTCTGCAGTACGGCCTCGACCGCGTTCGCCGCCACTTCGGGCATGCGCAGGATCCTGGCCATCAGTTTTGCGCGAAGATACTCCGGCCTTCAGGCCGGGGGAATCCGCGCTTCCCCCCTTCCAGTTTTGTCGGTGTCTGCCGATAGCTTGGGCATGCCGTTGCGGGGTTGACGAGGTGGTGGGCATGCGTAGGACATACAAGTTCCTGCTGCGTCCCACCTGTCGTCAGGCCGCCGCGCTCGGCCAATGTCTTGAGGCGCACCGGCAGTTGTACAACGCGGCGCTTGAGCATCGCCGGGAGGCTTACCGGCGGGCGGGGGTGAGCGTGCGGTACGGCGACCAGTCGGCCGAGCTGAAACACATACGCGCTGATGATCCCGGCGGCCAGGGCCATTGGTCGTTCAGCTCTCAGCAGGCCACTCTGCGTCGCTTGGACATCGCGTTCGCCGCGTTCTTCCGCCGCGTCAAGGCAGGGCGCAAGCCCGGGTATCCGCGGTTCAAGGGCCGGGGATGGTTCGACACGGTCACCTGGCCCAAGGACGGCGACGGCTGCCGATGGGACTCCACCCCCTGCGACCGTCTTACTCGGATTCGTCTGCAGGGGGTCGGGCATGTGCGGGTTCACCGGCACCGGGCCGTGCGTGGCAGGGTGAAGACGATCAGCGTGAAGCGGGAGACCAACCGTTGGTATGTGATCCTGTCGTGTGACGATGTGCCCGCAGAGCCGCTGCCCCAGACCGGTGCGGTTATCGGGATCGACATGGGCGTCGCCTCGCTGGTGACGACCAGCGACGGCTGGCAGGTGGACAACCCGCGCCACCTGCACGCCGCGGCAGGCCGTCTCGCCGCCGCGCAGCAGGCGCTGGCACGTACCAAGCCAGGCTCCAGACGGCGTCGCAAGGCTGCTGCGCGGGTCGCCGCTGCGCATGCCAAGATCCGCCGTCGGCGCCTGGATCACGCCCACAAGACCGCGAACGTGCTGGTCGGCGGTTACGACGTAATCGTGCACGAAGACCTGAAGATCTCGAATATGACGCGGTCGGCCTCCGGGAGCCTGGATGCGCCCGGCTGCAACGTCGCCGCCAAGACTGGGTTGAACCGTTCTATCCTTGACGCGGGTTGGGGGGTGTTCCTGCGAATCCTCGCGAGCAAGGCTGAAAGCGCCGGTCGGGAGTTGATCGCAGTCGATCCCCGCAACACCTCCCGCACCTGCTCGCGCTGTGGGAACTGCGCGAGAGACAACCGCCAATCCCAGGCCGCCTTCCGATGTACGGCGTGCGGACACACCGCACACGCCGACGTGAACGCGGCCATCAACATCCTCAGGGCAGGGCTTGTCCTTCGTGAGGCTGCGGAAGCGGCTTAGCGAGAAGCTGCTCCCTTCAGGGAGCGGAGGAGTCACGTCAGTACCCGCTCATCTCATCGAGCTTGGCGGACGCCTCCTCGGTACGGGCGATGGCCGCGCGTTCGAGGACCTTGCTGATGCTTGGCGAGGCCTCACCGCCGGTCACGCGCTGCACCGGCTGGTCGAGCCAGTCGAAGAAGCGGCGCTGGATCTCGTCGGACAGCCATCCGCCGTACGACGTGCCGAGTGCGCCCTGTTCGGCGATGAGCACGTTGTTGGTCTTCTTTATGCTCTCGCCGATCGTGTCCCAGTCGATGCTCGCCCGGTCGAGCCAGCGCAGGTCGATCACTTCGGCGTCGACGGTGCCGAGCGACTCGACCGCTTCGAGGACGTAGCCGGTCATCGCCAGGTAGGAGAGGACGGTGAGCCGGGTTCCGGCCCGGCGGACGGCGGCCTTGCCGACGGGGATGCAGTAGTCGAGGTCGTCCACGGGTCCCTGTCCCGTCGACCCGTAGAGATCGACGTGCTCGAGCACGACCACCGGGTCCTGGCATCGCAGCGCGCTGTTCATCAGCCCCACGTAGTCGAACGGGGTCGACGGGGCGACGATGCGCCAGCCCGCCGAGGTCGCGAAGATCCCGGCGGGGTCCATCGAGTGCTGCGAGCCGTACCCGGTGCCCATGGCGACCTTGCTCCGGAGTACGAACGGAACGGCGCCGTCGCCGCCGAACATGTGCCGGGCCTTGGCGATCTGGTTGAAGAGCTGGTCGGCCGCGACCCACATGAAGTCGGCGTACATGAACTCGACCACCGGCTTGTAGCGGCCATCGAGCGCGATGCCGCCGCCGAGCCCGCTGAACGCGTTCTCGCTGATCGGGGTGCCGAGGACTCGATCGGGGTGGGCCTGCTTGAGCCCGCGGGTCGCACCGTTGGTCCCGCCGGCGAGCCGGTGCACGTCCTCGCCCATCACGACGATGGTGTCGTCGGTCGCCATCCGCCGGGCCATCACGCCGGCCACGGCGTCGATGAACTTCTGCTCGGCGAGGGCGCCCGCGAACGTGCCGTGGTCCGCGAAGCGGGCACCGGAGAACTCGCCGAGGTCGCCACGGACTCCCACTTCGACGAAGCTCGGGTCCGGCCACTCGTCCGGCCTGATCCGGCGCTGGCCGGGTTCGCCGCCGGGTAGCGGTTCCAGCAGTACGTCGCCGATCTCGGCCATCAGCGTCGTGGCACGTTCGGTCGCCCCGTCGATCTCGGCCCGGGTGAGGATGGCGCGCCGTACGAGATGACCGGAGAGCTGCTTGATCGGATCACGGTCGCGCCACTGCTTCTCCTCCTCCTTGGTGCGGTAGCCGAACGCGCTGCCGGGGAAGGGGCCGTTCTGGTGGAAGTAGCGGTAGACGTCCGCCTCGATCATGGCGGGCCCCTCGCCGGCGCGCATGTGCGCGAGCGCCTCGTTCATGGCGAGGAACACCGCGAGCGGATTCATGCCGTCGACCTTCCAGCTCGCGATCCCGAAGCCCGGCCCGCGCGCCGAGAGCCGGGGCTCCCCGGTGGCCTCGTCGACGTTGGTCGACACGGCGTACCGGTTGTTCTCGATGAAGAAGCACAGCGGCAGGCGCCACGCGGACGCCAGGTTCAGCGTCTCGAGCGTCGAGCCGATGTTGGTCGCGCCGTCGCCGAAGTAGGTGACCGCGACCGCGTCAGTGCCGGACTGCCGGTGCGCCCACGCCGAGCCGGCGGCGAGCGGGACCCCGCCGCCGACGATGGCGTTCGTGCCGATCGCACCGGCCTCCTTCCACTGCAGGTGCATGGACCCGCCGCGCCCGTGGCTGAAGCCGCGGTCGAGGCCACAGATCTCGGCGAGGCTCCTGAGCAGTACGGCCCGTACCTCGGCGGAGAACTCCTGGGTGGGATCGATCCCCTTGGGCTCGATGTGGGCGAGAGCCTTCGCGAGGAACTGGTGGTGACCCCGGTGTGATCCGTTGACGGTGTCCTTACTCGTCAAGGGGAGGATCGAGCCGACGGCGGCGCCCTCCTGCCCGATGCTCGAATGCGCCGGGCCGTGGACCAGCCCGGCCCGCGCGAGATCGAGGACGTACTCCTCGAAGGTCCGGATGAGGACGAGCTGGCTGAGCATGCTCGTGAGCAGGACCGGATCGGCCGCGTCCCAGTCGGCGTCGGTGGTGACGACCTCGACCCAGGGTGCCGCGGGGTCGAGCCGGTGGTGCTGAGGCATGCACGCACTCCCCAAGTGATCGATCGTGATGCCACCGCAGACTGCCATACATTGGATCCAAATATCTAGTGAGATGCCCGATAGACCGCTGTCATCCGAGCGGGCTACGATGGTTTGGATCCAATATCGCTCGCGGAGTGGAAGAGGGCAGGATGACCACCGGACTCCCCGGACTGACCCGCGTGGACCACATCGGCTTCACGGTGCCCGATCTCGAGGAGGCGCGGACGTTCCTGGTGGAGGTGCTGGGATGCGAGTACATGTACACGCTCGGCCCGTACCGCCATGACGACGATTGGATGTCCGAGCACCTGGGCGTCCATCCGCGTGCGGTGATGCGCGAGCTGCACTTCTTCCGGTGCGGCGGCCAGGCCGTCTTCGAGGTCTTCGAGTACTCCGCGCCGGAACAGGACATGACCGTGCCGAGGAACAGCGACGTCGGCGGCCATCACATCGCGCTGTACGTCGATGACATGGACACCGCGGTGGAGTACCTGAAGGGTCAGGGCGTCACGGTCATGGGGGATCCGACGGCCAGCCGAGGGCCGAGCGAGGGGCAGCGCTGGGTGTACTTCCTCGCCCCCTGGGGCATGCAGTTCGAGCTCGTGTCCTACCCGAACGGCAAGGCCTTCGACCGGCAGGCCGAGGTGTTCGCCCCGAAGCCCCCGGTCGGCGGGTGAGAGGTCGCTGATGCCAGGACAGGTGATGGGGATGGGAACGGCGATCGGGAACAACGGCGACGCGGCGAGCCAGCGCGTGGCCGACTACCTGCGCGAGGCGATCCTGAGCGGGCAGATCGCGCCCGGGGAGCGGATCCGGCAGGAGGACATCGCCGAACGGTTCGGCGCCAGCCGGCTGCCGGTGCGCGAGGCCCTGCGCATTCTCGAGGCCGAAGGGCTCACCGAGCACCACAGGCACAAGGGCGCCCGCGTACCCCGGCTGGGCATGCACGAGGTGGACGTCATCTACCAGATGCGCGAGCGGCTCGAGCCGCTGGCGCTGACCGAGAGCCTTCCGCACCTGACCGAGGACGACTTCCGGCGGCTCCAAGAGCTCCAGCGAAAGATTGAGAGCACCACCGACATCGGTGAGTTCCTCGCGCTCGACCGGGAGCTCCATCTATTGACCTACAGCGGGTGCGGCATCGACCAGCTGTCCTCGATGGTCGTCCGACTGTGGAACTCCACCCAGCACTACCGGCGCGCGTTCATGCACCTCAGCGGCCCGGCCCGGCGATGGGTGGTGAACGCCGAGCACCGGCTGCTCCTCGATGCCATCGAGCGGCGAGACTCCATCGACGCCGAACGGTGCCTCAGCGGGCACATCAGGCGGACCCGGATCGAGCTCGCCCACCATCCCGAGGTCTTCGCGGAGGCGACAGCATGAGACGGGCATTCGAGCTGACGGTCAACGGCCGGAAGGTCCGGGTCGAGACGGATCCGGACACCTCCCTTCTGCACGTCCTGCGCAATGAGCTCGATCTTAAGGGTGCCCGCTTCGGTTGCGGCGTCGGCCTCTGCGGCGCCTGCTTCGTCCAGATGGACGGCCATGTCGTCGCGTCCTGTGACACGCCCATCTGGTCGGCGGAAGGCCGGACCGTGGTGACCGTCGAAGGGCTGGCACCCGGCGACGAGCTGCACCGCGTACAGCAGGCGTTCCTCGACGAGCAGGCGGCACAGTGCGGCTACTGCATCTCCGGGATCCTCGTGAGCGCGAGCGCCCTGCTCGACCGGAATCCGGCGCCCGATGAGCAGGCCGTGATCGAGGCGCTCGACCGCAACCTGTGCCGCTGTGGCGTCCAGCGTCGCGTCGTACGCGCGGTCCTGAAGGCGGCCTCGTCGGAGGTGACCGGATGACGGCCGGACAGTACACATTGCGGGCGCACCCGCTGCCCCAGGACCTCGAGGCGAACCCGATCCTGTCGCGCTGGGTCACCGTCGACGCGGGCGGCACCATCGGCGTACGCGTGGGCAAGGTCGAGCTCGGGCAGGGAATCCTCACCGCACTCGCCCAGGTGGCCGCCGACGAGCTGGGCGTCGACCTCGCCCAGGTGCGGATGCTGCCGCCCAACACCCGGTACGGCCCCAACGAGGGCCTGACGTCCGGGAGCATGTCGATCGTCCACTCCGGCCCCGCCGTACGCGCGGCCTGCGCCCAGGTGCGGGCCAGGTTCGTGGCTGCGGCGGCGCGGCGCTGGGGCGTCGGCGTCGAGGAGGTCACCGTACGGCACGGACGGCTCCGCAGCGGTGAGCGGAGCACGTCGTACGGCGACCTGGCCGACGCCGTGGATCTCGACGTGCCCGCCGACCCCGAAGTGCCCGTCACGCACGGCGACCGGCCGGTGCTCGCCGGCACGAGCTCTCCTCGCCTGGACCTGCCCGACAAGATCGCCGGTCGGCCACGGTACATCCACGACCTGCGCCTGCCCGGGCAGCTGTTCGGGCGGGTGCTGCGCCCGCCCTCGCCCGGTGCGAGCCTGCGGCATCTGGACGCGTCCCGGCTCGAGGGCATGGACGTCGAGGTGGTGCGGGACGGCTCGTTCGTCGGGGTCGTCTGCGCCGACGAGGCCGAGGCGATGCGTGCCGTCGAGGCACTGGCCGGCGCCACGACCTGGGACGAGCGGGACGGGCTGCCCGACGAGGACGACCTGCGCGGCTTCCTGCGCGCCGGCCCGCACGAGACCGTCGAGGTGCCGGCCGGCGAGCAGACGACACCGGAAGGGCCGTCGCCAAAAGGGCCCGCGCCGCAAGGGGTGTCACCGCAAGGGGCGTCACCGCAAGAGGCGTCACCGCAAGAGGCGTCACCGCAAGAGGCGTCACCGCAAGGGGTGCCGTCGCAAGGTCGGAGAGTGCGGGCGAGCTACAGCCGGCCGTTCCTCGCGCACGCGTCGATGGCGCCGAGCTGCGGGATGGCCCGCTGGAACGACGACGGGACCCTGTCGGTCTGGAGCCACAGCCAGGGCATCCACAACCTGCGAGCCGCGATCGCGCTCGCCCTGGACCTCGACGCGGACAAGGTCGAGGTCGAGCACGCGGAGAACGCCGGATGCTACGGGCACAACGCCGCCGACGACGCCGCGTTCGACGCCGTGCTGCTCGCCCGAGCCGTACCCGGCCGGCCCGTACACGTGCAGTGGAGCCGACGCGACGAACTCACCTGGTCGCCCTTCGGATCGGCGATGTCCGCCGACGTCGAGGCGGTCGTCGACGAGACCGGCGCGGTGCGCTCGTGGCGGTACGACGTGTGGAGCCAGGGGCACACGAGCCGCCCCGGCTACCGCGGCGTGCCCGGCCTGCTTGCCGGGGCGTACCTCGAGAATCCCTGGAGCCAGCCGGCGGCCGCCGACCCGCCGCTCGCCAACGGCGCCGGTACGATGCGCAACGCGGTGCCGATCTACGACTTCCCCGACCGCCGGGTGACCGGCCACCGGCTGCTGGAGACACCGATCCGCTCGTCGGCGCTCCGCTCGCTCGGCGCCTTCATGAACGTGTTCGCGATCGAGTCCTTCATGGACGAGCTCGCCCTGTCCGTCGGCATCGATCCGCTGGCGTACCGCCTGATGCACCTCGGCGACGCCCGCGGGAGGAAGGTCCTCGAGACGGCGGCCACGGTGGCCGGCTGGGGAACGCCGGTGGCGGAGGACGTCGGCCGTGGGATCGGGTTCGCCCGTTACAAGGGCAAAGGGGCGTACTGCGCGGTGATCGCGGAGGTGGCGGCGGAGCAGGAGGTCCGGGTTCGCCGCCTGACCATCGCGGTGGACGTCGGCGGGGTCGTGAACCCGGACGGCGTGCGCAACCAGATCGAAGGCGGCGCCGTCCAAGCGGCGAGCTGGACGCTGAAGGAACGGGTGCGGTTCGACCGGCGCAGAATCACCAGCGATACCTGGGAGAGCTATCCGATCCTCCGGTTCAGCGAGACGCCGGAGATCACTGTGGAGCTCGTCGAGGAGCCGGGCACACCTCCGATGGGAGCGGGCGAAGCGGCCCAGGGCCCGACGGCGGCGGCGATCGGGAACGCGGTCGCGGCGGCCATCGGCGTCCGGGTGCGGGACCTACCGCTCACCAGCGAGGCGATCGTCGCCGCGATCGAAGCCTCCGACCCCTGAGCCCATCCAGCGTGCCCTGGGCGTCGCCGTGGCCGGGCAAGCCCGCCCCACATCGGATGGTCATGCTGGAAGCGCTG
>NZ_JABVEC010000068.1 GCF_014323705.1 Actinomadura alba | reverse complement strand
GCGCCCCCCACGACAGTAGAGCCCAGTGCAAGCTCGGCGTCGATCCAGGTGCGGGCTACATCTTTTTGAGCAGGGCCCGCATCGTGGTGATCTCCGTGGACTGTGAGGTGACGATGGCGTCGGCCAGGGACTTGGCCGCGCTGGACATTCCGCCGGCCTGCTCGGTCTTGGCCATCGTGATGGCGCCCTGGTGGTGTTCGATCATCATGGTGAGGAACGCCTTGTCGAATCTCGAGCCCGACAGCTTTTCGAGCTTTTCCATGTCCTGGACGGACATCATGCCGTCGCCCATGTCATGACCCACGTGCATGTCCGGAGAGGGTACGGTCGCGTTCCAGCTGTTGAGCCAGCCCGTCATCTGCTGAATCTCGGGGCCCTGAGAGGCCTTGATCGCTGTTGCCAGCTGTTCGACCTCGGACATCGAGGCTCGGGAGCTGGCCAGCTCGGCCATCTGGATCGCTTGCTGGTGGTGGGGGATCATCCCCTGGGCGAACTTGATGTCCTGGTCGTTGTGCTGGCCGGCCGCCGAGGGCGCCGGAGCGGAGGTCGTGCTCATGGCGTGACCGGACATGGAGTCCGACCCGTCGTTGGTGCCACCGCAGGCGGCAAGGGTGAATCCGGCGACCGGAATCACGAGCATGGCGAATGCGCGCTTCATGACGCGGTGATCCTTCCGTGTTGAGGGTGTGAATTGGCAGATGTCGCGGCGAACGCACACGCCGCGACGTCTGTCACGTCCGCAACACCGACAGTTGAGACAGCGACGGAGGCGGTGGTCTGCCGCCGTCGCGTTGGCGCGATGCCAGGATCGAGCGGACGGTGACCGACCGCCGCGGCCATCGGTGACGGCCACCGGGTGGCAGCACAACCAAAAGGAACAGGATCAACAGGCCCAGACACACCTGCCCGCCTGGGTGCTTGTGCGCCGGCGCATGCTGAGACGGATCATTTTCGGTGGCGTGCTGCGATGGATGATCGGCGTGCCGGTCCGCGGCCACCATCGAGGTCACCAGGTTGGCCGGGATACCGGAGCTGTCATTCGGGCTCGCCGACGCCTGCAAGCCGTGCATGGCGAGCAGACCTGTCAGGAGCGCGATCAGCAGCGCCGTCCACGCGACCGGCCCGTACCAGTGGAGCCGCAACGGCTGCGGTACCGACATGACATCAGATCCTACAAGCCGTAGGACCTTGTCAGATGCGTGCCATCGGTGAGACGCCCTGCTGGCTCCTCGCGGGAGGTCAGGCGTTCTGATGGCGGCGCCCTGCCCGGTTATGCGCCATAGCCGAGTATGTGACGGCGACATCAGGCCGGGCCTGTCGCTCAGCGGCGGTGAACAGCGGCCGCCGCCGCTGTTCACCGCACGCGTTCACGTCCGGTCGTCTTCCATCAGAATGGCGGGTGGAGGTGCTTCATGGGAGGTTTGGGCGGGCCGCTCGAGCGCGCGATCATGAACGCGTTGTGGGAGGTGCCTGACGGACTTCGGATTCGTGAGCTGCTGGTCAAGGTCAATGAGGGTGCGGACAGGCCGCTGGCCTACAACACGGTTCAGACCGTAGCCGAACGGCTTTCCCGCAAGGGGCTGCTGCGGCGGGTCCCCGATGGCCAGGCGTTCCGGTACCTGCCGACCCGGACCCGCGATGAGCACGCTGTTGAGCTGATGCTGGATGCGCTGACCGAGTCCTCAGATCACGCTGCGATGCTGGCGCGTTTCGCCGAAAGCGTGGATGCCCAAGACGCCCGGCATCTGTTCGACGCACTGCGTGAACGCGCGATCGATGAGCCGGGAACCTGACGGATGTTCCTTGTCGTTGCGGCCGGTCTGATCGTCTCCGTCGTCGCGCTCGGGTGCGTGGCAGGCCCGGTGCTGGACAGGCCTGGCTGGCCGGTCGCCAACCCCGCGATCGCGATCGCATGCTGGATAGCGGCTTTGAGTGGCACATTCGCAGGGCTCACCGGGGCGGTTGCGGTGGCGTTGCTGCGGTCACCCGCCCCCGGCCATGGCCTGCTCGAGTGGCTGCACGACTGCGTGCACGCTCACCGGCACAGCGGAGTCGCCCTCGCTGCGGGCGTTGGTGCCGTGACCCTTTTCGCTTGTGCCGTTCGGCTCGCGCGTGGCCTACCTCGGCTGTGGCGGGCGATGACGCATCGGCGGCGGCATCGGCAGATGCTGGGCCTGATCGCCCGTGAAGACGGCGAGCACGCCGATGTGCTGGTCCTCGAGCATCCTGTCCCGGTGGCCTACTGCCTGCCCTCGCGGCGTGGTTGCATCGTCATCAGCACGGGGGCGCGGGACAGGTTGACTGCCGCGCAGCTCAAGGCGGTGCTGGCTCATGAACGGGCCCATCTACGGCAGCGGCATCACGCCTTGCTGCTCCTGCTCGACTTGGCCTATGTGCTGCTGCCCTGGCTGCCGACCGTACGCCGGGCCGGCGCGAGTCTTCCGCTGTTGCTCGAGATGGCCGCCGACGACGTGGCCGCTCGCAGATGCGGGCGTCCGGCCTTGGCCGGGGCCTTGCGCAAGCTCGCCATCGCCCCCGGAGCGGCCGGCGCTCTGGCCGCCACAGGCTCCGATGGGCGGACGTTGACGCGGCGGCTCGCTCGCCTGGATGTGCCGGCGAGGCGACTGTCACGGGCCAGGCGCACGGCGGCGTGGGCGTTCTTCACCTGCGCCATCGGTGCCCCCTTCGCGGTCATCACGGTGGTTGTGGGGCTCTTGCTGCCCTGTTGACTCTGTGGTGGTTTGCGTGAATCAGGTCACTTGGGTGGCATAAGCGCATCCGCTCTCCTACGCTTCGTAGGAGCCATCGCGCCACGCTCCGCCCGGGAGCAGCGACGGCTACGCCGAATCCACCGGACCACAAGGTCCTGGAACCGGGGACCCCATATCAGCCCGGGGTGAATCCGCTCGCGATGAGCGGTAGGGCGACTCCGGCCCGAACCCGTCAGCTAACCCGGTAGGCGGCAGAGGAGAGGACATGCATGGAGCGACGACGGGTCGATGGCCGTAGACAAGGCGCGCCGCGCCGCGGTAAAGCCGTGGCGACCTGGTCCATTTCGGCGGCCGTGACCTTGACCACGGTCCTGCCGATGACGCAGGCGTCGGCAGAGCCGACCCCCTCGCGCCGCGAACTGACCGCACAACAGGAAAAGCTGGCCGACCAGGCTGAGCAGCTCACCGAGCAGTACAACGGCCTGCGCGTGCGCCTCCAGCAAGCTGAGCGCGCTGCGAAGATCGCCAAAGCCAACGCCGTACGTCAGCAGCAGGCCCTGGAAGAGGCACGCGCCAAAGTCGCTCAAGTGGCAGCCGACAGCTATAAGAACGGGGGCGTGGACCCTACGATCACCTTGGCGACCTCGACCGACCCCCAAGCGCTGCTGGACCGCTCCGCCACCCTGAACTACTTCGCCGAGCAGAACGGAACCCACGTCTCCGCGCTGCTGCAGACCATGCAGGCCGCGACCCGAGCCCGCAAAGCGGCCGAACAACGCGCCGACCAGGTCAACCGCCTGACAGGCGAGGCGCGCCGCAAACAACGGTCGGTGCAGAAGGCGCTGTCGAAGGTGGAGAGCAAGCTCGGCACTGGGCAACGCTCCACCGGCGGACCGATACCGAACATTGCTCCAGGCAGCGCATCGGCCAAGGCGCTGGGCGCCGTCGAGGCGGCGCTGGCGAGGCTCGGGACCCCCTACTCCTGGGGCGGTGGCGGCCCCTCTGGCCCGACCTTCGGTGTCGCGCAAGGCGCGAATATCAAGGGATTCGACTGCTCCGGGCTCACCCTCTTCGCCTACGCGCAGGTGGGCATCAGCCTTCCCCACTACACCGGCAGCCAGTTCAACGCCGGCACCCGCGTCACCAGGGACCAGCTCAGGCCAGGTGACCTGGTGTTCTTCCACACCGACCTGCACCACATGGGCATGTACATCGGCAACGGCAAGATGGTCCACGCCCCGCAGACCGGCGACGTGGTGAAGATCAGCCCGCTCACCGGCCGCCCCTGGGCCGGAGCCGTCCGAATCGCATAACCCCGGGAAAGCACCGCCTGCGGGGTGATGGGCCTGCCCGTTGCGCCTCAGGGCCGAGTCCCGGCCGCGAGGAACATTGGGATTGCCAGGAACAGCCGTCCGTCCTGCCCACGCTCAGCCTGTTCGGCGGTCCATGCCTCAGCCTGTTCACCGGTGATCGCTCCGCCGGCGCGGGCGGCGTCGGCGAGTCCCGACAGCATGGGCAGCATCATCTGGTCGGTGAACACTCCGGTGTGCGCCTCGAGGGTGACGTCGGTGAAGCCGGTGTCGAGCAGCAGGTTGCGGTAGCGGCGGGCGGCGTGTGGGCCGGGAATGGTGTCGGCGCGTGCGTGCACGATGGTCCGGGTGAGCGCTGGGTCGGCCGAGTCGATGACGAAGGTGTCCCAGTCCTGGCCGAGGAGCACGATGCGGCCGCCGGGGCTGAGCACGCGCCGCGCTTGCGTCAGCGCCCGGGCCGGGTCATCGAGCTCGTGGTAGACCTTGTCGGCTCGGTAGCCGGCTAGTTCACCGTCGCCGAACGGTAGTTCGTAAGCGGCCGCGGTGCGGAAGTCGGGGCCGCTCCAGCGCTCTCGTGCCACCGTGACCATCTGCTCGCTGATGTCGACGCCGACCGCTCTTGCGCCCTGATCGGTCATTTCCGCGGCGGCTCTTCCGGTGCCACAGCCAACATCGACCACCCGTGCGCCCGCCGCCAACTGGAGGAGCTGGTAGGAACGGGCTCGCAGTTCGGCCGCGCCGGGGAAGGCGTCGACCGCATCCAGCAGCGAAATGAGCGCGTGTGCATCGACGGCTTGGACGTCTTGGATTTCGTTGGTGGACATGGACGACATGGTGCGACTTAATGCCGACATGAAGTCAAGCGGTGGCGACCTGGTGGGCATCGGTGAGATCGCCGAGCGGTTCGGACTGGCGACACATGTGCTGCGGCACTGGGAGTCCATGGGCCTGCTGTCGCCCGCCCGGTGCAGCGGCCGCCGGCGCTACGGCCAAGACGACCTCTATCGGGTCGCGGTGATCCTGCGTGCCAAGGAAGCAGGTTTCGGCCTCGACGACATCCGGGAGATGATCATCGCCCGTGACCCGGTGGAGCGAGATGCCGTCCTGCGGCGCCACCGCACCGGGCTGGCGCGGCGGATAGCCGAGGCGCAGGCATCGCTGGACCTCATCGACTGCGCTCTCGATTGCGATCATGAGGACTTCACCAGCTGCGCCCACTTCCAGGCCATGCTCGCCGAGCGGATAGGCACCGAGGCGCTTCGCTGAACCCCCGGCCGGCCCGACGGTGATGTCGGGCCGGCCGGGTCGATCGGTGCGGTCAGCGTGCAGCTGGGACGGTCTCGCGGGCGGGGGCACCCGTTGCAGGGGTTGGGGCGGCGTCGCGGCTGAGTGGTTTGAAGCCGCGTAGCCGGAGGCTGTTGCTGACGACGAAGACCGAGGAGAAGGCCATGGCGGCTCCGGCGATCATTGGGTTGAGCAGGCCGGTGGCGGCCAGCGGCAGGGCTGCGACGTTGTAGGCGAAGGCCCAGAACAGGTTGCCCTTGATGGTGCGCAGCGTGCGGCGGGACAGGCGGATGGCGTCGGCCGCGGCCCGTAGGTCGCCTCGTACGAGGGTGAGGTCGGAGGCCTCGATGGCCACGTCGGTGCCGGTGCCCATGGCCAGGCCGAGGTCGGCCTGGGCCAGTGCGGCGGCGTCGTTGACGCCGTCGCCGACCATCGCGACCGTACGGCCCTCGGACTGCAGCCGCTTGACCACGTCGACCTTGTCGGCGGGCAGGACCTCGGCGATGACCTCTTCGATCCCGACCACCTCGGCCACCGTACGGGCGACGGTCTCGTTGTCGCCGGTCAGCAGTACCGGCTTCAGACCAAGCGCGCGCAGCTGCGTGATCGCCTCCGCCGAGGTCGGCTTGACCTGGTCGGCGACCGTGATCACGGCCCGGGCGGCGCCGTCCCAGCCGACCGCGACCGCTGTGTGGCCGCGCTGCTGTGCGGCGGCCATCGCCTGCTCCAGCTCCGGGGTGAGGTGCTGTGACCATTCGGCCAGCAGCTGTGGGCGGCCCGCAAGGACTCCTCGGCCATCGACCAGGCCTTGGACGCCCAGGCCTTCGATGTTGGCGAAGTCCTCAACGGTGCCGAGGGCACCGACGCGCTCGGTGGCGCCCTTGGCGATGGCCTGGGCGATCGGGTGTTCGGAGGCGTCCTCGAGCGCACCCGCCAGCCGCAGTACCTCGTCGGCGTCTACGCCGTCGGCGGTGATGACGTCGACCAGTGCCATCTTGCCGGTGGTCACGGTGCCGGTCTTGTCCAGGACCACGGTGTCGATCGCATGAGTCGACTCCAGTACCTCGGGGCCTTTGATGAGGATGCCGAGTTGGGCGCCGCGGCCTGTACCGACCATGAGGGCGGTGGGGGTGGCCAGCCCGAGGGCGCATGGGCAGGCGATGATCAGCACTGCGACCGCGGCGGTGAAGGCGGCGGCCACGCCGGCTCCAGTGCCGAGCCAGAACCCGAGGGTGGCGATCGACAAGGCGATCACGATCGGGACGAAGATCCCGGAGATCTTGTCGGCGAGGCGCTGGACCTGGGCCTTGCCGGTCTGCGCCTCCTCCACCAGCCTGGCCATCTGCGCGAGCTGGGTGTCGGCGCCGACCCGGGTGGCGCGCACCAGCAGCCGGCCGCCGGCGTTCACGGTGGCACCGACCACGGCGTCGCCCGGACTGACCTCGACCGGCACGGACTCACCGGTCAGCAGCGAGGCGTCCACAGCGGACGAACCCTCTTCGACGACGCCGTCAGTGGCGATCTTCTCACCCGGGCGGACGACGAAGACGTCACCTGCGGTGAGCTGACCGGCGGGGATCCGCTCCTCGCGACCGTCCCGCAGGACCGATACCTCCTTGGCACCCAGCTCCAGCAGTGCCTTCAGCGCGGCGCCCGCCCGTCGCTTGGAGCGGGCCTCGAAGTACCGCCCGGCCAGGATGAACGCGATCACGCCGGCCGCGGCCTCGAGGTAGATGTTCATGGATCCGTCGCCGCGGGTCATGCTGAACTCAAAACCGTGCCGCATGCCGGGGTCGCCCGCGCTGCCGAAGAACAGCGCCCACAGTGACCAGCCGAAGGCGGCCAGCGTGCCGACCGACACCAGCGTGTCCATGGTCGCCGCGCCATGCCGCAGGTTGGTCCAGGCGGCCCGGTGGAACGGCCACCCCGCGTAGGTCACCACCGGCGCGGCCAGGGTCAGCGACAGCCACTGCCAGTTGTCGAACTGCAGCGCCGGAACCATCGCCATCGCGATGATCGGAATCGACAGCACCACCGAAGTGATCAGCCGTTGCCGCAGCGGCCGGAGCTCGTCGCGCGGGTCATCGGATCCCTCGCGGGTCTGCGCCTCGACGCGCGGCGGCTCGGGTACTGCGGCGGTGTAGCCGGTCTTCTCGACGGTTGCGATCAGATCCTCGGCGCTCACTCCGTCGGGGATGAGGACCTTGGCCTTCTCGGTGGCGTAGTTGACCGTCGCGGTCACGCCTTCGATCTTGTTGAGCTTCTTCTCGATACGGGCGGCGCAGGACGCGCAGGTCATGCCACCGATCGCCAGCTCGATCTGCCCGGACGTGTCGCCGGAAGTCATCGCGTCCTCCTCAGGGTCGTGCGGAGTGCCAGTGGGGTATCAGTGGGTGTGTGCGTCGTGGCCATCCGCAGTGGACGGCTCGGCGGTGGGCTGCGGTGTCGGGTCGGGTCCGCCCGCTCCGGCGACCGCGGTGAACTCGGCGGTGCGTACCTTCCCCTCGTGCTGGAAGTCCAGATACAGGCGGTACGCGCCGGAGCTGGGCACCTCGGCATAGAACGTGATCTCCGGGCCCGGCTTGGTCTTGCCGTCACCAGGCGCCCCGTCCGGGTGGACGTGGAGGTAGGCCAGGTCGCCGGCGCGCAGCGCGACCAGGTGCCCGTAGGCCTCCAGGTAGGGCTGCAGGTCGGTCACCGGCCGGCCGTCCCTGCTCACCGACAGGGTCAGTTTGCTGGTCTTGCCGGGCTGGAGAGCGCCGGTCAGCTTCACTTCATAGTCGCCGGTCCGCGCGGTCAGCTCGGCCTTCGGCAGCGCCTCGGGCCGGTAGTCGCCCGCCGCGGAGACGTCGGTGCCCAAGGTCAGCTGCTTGGCGGCGCCTTCTGGCTGTACGTCGGTGAAGACTCGGTACACCCCCGCTTCCGGCAGTGTGAGCGGCACCGACCACACCCCGCCCCCGACCTCGGTCGGGTGCAGGTGCTGGAACCCTGACAGGTCCCGGCGCGCCACGATGAGGTGCAGCTTCTTGCCATGCAGGGGGACGTAGCGGGTGACGGGCCGCCCGTCCTGGCCGGTGACCGTGAACCGGAATTCGGTCCGCTCGTCCGCAGGCACGGTCGTCGCCTGCGGGACCAGGGTGTAGCCGTCCTGCGAGACCTGCAGCCCCCCGGGAACACGCGGGACCTCGGAGCCGGTCTTGTTCGCGGCCACTTCATCGTTGCCGTGCCCACCGTGGCCACCGTCCGCCTGCTTGCTCTCGGCGGCGGCGCCGGGGGAGCCGGTCAGGTTGCCGATCGCCGCCGCGCCCCCGAAGACGACGGCCAGACCCACGACGTACACCCCCAGTTTGGTCGGGGTATTCATTTCGCTCGCATCCTTCCTCGGTGGTTTGTGGCCGGCCTCGCCTTCCGGCCGGCCACCTCGCTCACTGGATCGCGCTCGCTCTGGTCAGCTCAGCCCTGAAGTTCGTAACCGGCCTCGTCGACAGCTTCACGAACCGGCTGCTCGTCCAGTGGCGCGTCGCTGGTGACGGTGACCCTGCCGGTGGCCAGGTCGGCCTTCACATCGGTCACGCCGGGGATCTGCCCGACCTCGGCGCTGACGGCCGACACGCAGTGCCCGCACGTCATTCCCTTGACGATGTAGTCGGTGGTCGTCATCTCTCGTCTCCTTAGTTCCGGCACTTCGAACTCTTCTGAATATATACCCCTACGGGGTATCTTCCTCTGTGTCCTTCGTCATAGCCACCCGACCGTTCCCTACCGCGTCGGCCTGCCGGCGCATGCTTACAGGTACGCCGTAGGGGTACTTGTCTGCTCTGCGAACGAGAATCTAACATACCCCCCGGGGGTTTTGCCATATACTGAGAGCATGACTTCACCGACACAGACACCGACCCGCGGTTACAGCGCCGACAAAGACCAGTTGCAGAAGCGGCTACGCCGAATCGAAGGTCAGGTCCGCGGCATCCAGGGCATGGTCGAACAGGACCGCTACTGCATCGACGTGCTCACCCAGATCTCCGCGATCCAAGCGGCGCTGGACAAGGTCGCCCTCGGGCTTCTTGATGATCACGTTGGACACTGCGTGCAGACAGCCGCAGCGGAGGGACGCGGCGAAGAGATGACCGCTGAGATGATGGCGGCGGTCGGACGGCTGATGAGACGCGGCTGATCACTGTCTGACTCGCATGCTCGCCCGTCCCTGGTTTCGAGGGGACGTCAGTGTTCGTAGCGGACACGACCGACGCACTCTCGTGCCGATGATCGGACGCCGCCCTGACCTGGCCGGATCGCAGAGATCACCGCGTTCCACGAGCCGGCGTTCTTCCCGGCGTTTCAGCTGCCATCGAGCCTCGACCGATGAGCTTTTCCTGCGGACACCGTCTCAATGTTCGTGAGGCAAGCAGTGCGCGCAGGAGGCGATGAATGAGCGACACCGAGCCGCCTACCGCAGACGGAAAGGTGCTGTGGCACTTCACCATGTCACTGGACGGATTCGTGGCTGGGCCGAACCACGAGATGGACTGGATGATGACCGGAATCTCGGGCCGTCCCGGGCTGGTTGAGGAGTACATCAGGACCACGGGCGCCGTGCTGGGTGGCCGGGACGGCTGGGACGCCGCGCCTGGCAACCGGCCGTACGGCGGCGCCTGGGACGGACCGGTCTTCATCCTCACCCACCATCCCGAGGACGCCACGCCTGCCGACGGAGTCACGTTCCTGAGCTGTGACCCGGCCGAGGCGGTGCGGATCGGGCTGGCGGCGGCCGGCGGCAAGAACCTCGAGGTGTTCTCTCCGAGCATCGGCCGTCAGCTTCTCGAACTGGGGCTGATCGACGAGATCGACCTGCATATCGCACCGGTCCTGCTCGGCGAGGGCATCCGGCTGTACGACAACCCCGGCAGTGAGCCGATCCGCCTTCACCGGTTCGGCGGCGGTGAACCCACGTCGGTCGTGAACGTACGGTACCGGCCCACCATCACGGCGAAGACCCCGACCGAGAAAGCCGGGTGATGCAGGAGCACTTCGCACGCCACCAGGCGGGCGCCCTGGTATCCGGGCGCCCTGGTGTCCGGGTGCCCGCCTGGTGGAGCGGTTCTCAGTGACTGGTGGGTCAGCTGGACGGGCTGATCCTGGAAGGCTGCACGGGGGTGATCCGGTCGAGCCAGAGGGACACCAGCGCCAGGATGAATCCGGTGCCGGCGATGATGCCGCCTACCCAGTTGACCGAGGTCACGCCGAGTCCGCCGTCGATGGCGGCACCGCCGAGCCAGATCCCGAGCGCTGAGCCCAGGGTGAAGGCGGAGATGTTGGCCGCTGAGGCGATGTCGGGGGCGTCGCCCGCTTTGGCCATCACCCGCAACTGCAGGGGGGCCACCACGGAGAAGGCCGCGATGCTGTAGGCCATGATGCCGATGACGGCGGTCACCGGGTTCTGGATGAGCAGGGTCATGGCGAACAAGATCACTGCCAGGCTTCCCACTGTGGTGACCAGCGCGGCCCGGAGGTTGCGGTCGGCGAACTTGCCGCCGAGCTGGTTGCCGATGAACAGGCCGACTCCGAAGAGCAGGAAAAGCGGGGTCACCCAGGCCTCGCTGAGACCGGTCGCCTCAGTGATCTGCGGGGCGAGATAGACATAGCTGGTGAACACCCCGCCGTAGCCGAGCAGTGTCGTCAGCAGCTTGCGACACCGATCGCGTACGCGCTTTCGAACAATCCGACGGCGCCGATGCTGACGTCGAGGGCACCGGCGATCTCCTCGACCACGCCGGCGACGACGAACTCGTCGGCGCCCATGGCAAAGGCCGCGATGACCAGGGCCCAAAGGGCCAGTGGCATCCTTCTCATTTCAGACAACTCCTTGAGGTGCGTCAGGGGGTGAACGTGAACGTCGTGTCGGGCGTGGACAACAGGGCATGTCGCCTCCTCGGTGATCTCGTCTCCACGTGGCCGCCATCGCGCGGCCTACCTCGTGATGGCGGTGAACGCCGCCGTGCGGACGACGTCACCGTGCTTGAAGTCGAGGAAGAGCCGGTAAGTCCCGGGACCGGGAACCTGGGCGTGGAAGGTGATGCCGGGGCCGGCCTCGGTCACCCCGTCGCCGGGTGAGCCGTCGGGGTGGACATGGACATACGCCAGGTCCCCGACGCGCAGCACGACGAGGTGACCGTATGCGGCGAGGTAGGGCTGCAGGTCGGTGACGGGGCTGCCGTCCTTGCTGACGGTGAGGGTGACTCTGCGGGCCTGGCCGGCCACCAGTTCGCCCTCGATGCCGACCTCATAGTCGTCGACCGAGAAACTCGTGGCGGGCTCGGGTACCGGCCGCGGCTCGTCCACGCCGGTGACCGCGAGGTCCGCGCCGAGCGTGAGGGCGTCGCCCAGCGCTTCGGGGGCGATGTCGGCGAAGGCCCGGTAAGCGCCGGCCTCCGGCAGCGCCAGCCGCGCCGACCAGATGCCGTCGCCCTCCTCGACCGGATGCACGTGCCAGAAGCCGGTCAGGTCCTCTCGTACGACGATGAGGTGGAGCTTCCTGTCGTGAATCGGGGTGACGGCGGTGACGGCCCGTCCGTCGGGTCCGAGGATCTGAAAGCGGAAGTCGGTCTCCCCAGGGCGCAGGATCGCGGTCTCGGCCGCAAGGGTGTAGCCGTGCTGGGAGACGTCGAGACCACGGGGGGCCATGCCCGCATGCCCGGTGTCGTGGGTGGCTCCGTCGTGGTCGGTGTGCGTCCTGGTGCTCATCTCTGCCCACTCCTCCGCTGATCGTTTGGTTCGTGTGATGTCACGAACCATATACGGGTAGGGGGTATTTCAAGGCAGGATGTGATCTGGATCGCAGCCACGAGGGGGCGGCGATGTTGGGGGCGAAGCCCAGAACAGGTGCCCTTGATCGGTGGTGCGGCGGGCCGGCGGATGACATGGACAGCCGCGTGAAGGTCGCCGGGCCAGGTCAGGTCGGCGTCCTCGATGGCCGGCGTCGGTGCCGGAGTTCATGGCGAGGCCGAGGTCGGACCTGGAAAGGGTGGCGTCGTTGACGCCGTCCCCGACTTTGCCCTCGCCCTGGAGGTGGCGACGAAATCGGCCTGGTTTCCTCGAGATGTTGCGTCATATACCCGTACGGGGTATATTCCGTGGCGGGTGGATACCTCCTAGAGGTATCCACTGACCACGCCAGAGACCGTGTCGGCGACACGGCCCGAAGTGCGGCTACTCCAGGCAGTCGCACGGCTCACGGGTGTCGCCGGAAGTCGCACCGACGATTCGCGGTGGAGTTCTTGGAGAAGAGGAGCACGGGTCGCTGTGGTCTCACGGCTGCGCCTGCTTCGGCAAGGTGAGAACTTCGGCTCCGTCGTTGGTGATAGCGATCGTGTGTTCACTGTGTGCAGTCCGGCAGCCCGTCGCGCTTCGGAGTGTCCAGCCATCGGTATCTGTGACGAGCTCGGCGGTGTCCGCCATGACCCACGGCTCCAATGCCAGCAGAAGCCCAGGGCGCAGCCTGTATCCACGACCGGGTCGCCCGATGTTCTGGATGTGCGGGTCCTGGTGCATCGTCGAGCCGACGCCATGACCGCCGAACTCGGTGTTGATCCGATACCCCGCCTCGCTCAGGACCGCGCCGATGGCATGGGAGATATCCCCGATGCGAGCTCCGGGACGGGCCGCGGCAATCCCTGCGCTCAATGCGCGCTCGGTCGCACTGATCATCGCAACGCTCTCCGAGGACTTCGAGTCGCCCACGATGAAGCTGATGGCGGAGTCCGCGACAACTCCGCCTTTGGAGACGGCGAGGTCGAGCGTCAGGAGGTCGCCGTTGGCAAGCGTGTAGTCGTAGGGCAGCCCGTGGAGCACAGCATCGTTGACCGACGTGCAAATGTAGTGACCGAACGGCCCGCGTCCGAAGGACGGCTCGTAGTCGACGTAGCAGGACTGCGCTCCGGCCTCGGTGATCATGGCCTGGGCCCACAGGTTGATGTCCCGGAGGTTCGTGCCCACCTCGCAGCGGCTCTTCAGCGTCTGCAAAATGCCGGCGACCAGGGCACCTGCCTCCCTGGCTCGTGCCAGTTCTGTTGAGTTCAAGATTTCGATCATCTGGCACCTTCCCCGTGCAACCAATAACTATCCCGGTAATACTATCCCGGTACTAGAATCGGTGTCATGGTCAGGTTGCCGCTCACTCGCGCAGAGGTCGAACGCGGACAGCGCCTCGGCGCCCTCCTGCGACGTGCCAGGGGGGAGACCTCGATGCTCAGCACCGCGCTGGACGCAGGTGTCTCACCGGAGACTCTTCGAAAGATCGAGTCCGGTCGCGTAGCCACCCCTGCCTTCCCGACCATCGCTGCGATCGCCGATGTCCTCGGCCTTTCTCTCGATGCACTCTGGGCGGAGATCAACCAGTCAGACGGCGGGGTCGAACCCGCAAGATCAGATCGCCACGCAGGTGAGCGGTTGGTCTCGTAGGTCTCGACGCCGTAGCCCCGTTGCAGTTGCCGACGACCGAACGCGTGGACGCGAATCTCGATCAACGTCCCCGGTCAGTACATCTAGTGCAGTGCCCTTCAGTCATTCGGTGTTCACTGACGTGCTGGAGCATCGGGTGTCTCGTCGTCAGGGGCGGGCTTGATGCCGGCGACGAGGTTGAAGGCACCGGTCAGTAGATTGAGTGAGACAAGGCCCACGACCTCGGCGAGGATCCGATCGCTCCATCCATGGGCGCGCAATTCGGTCACGTCGTCGGTAGTGATCGAGGCTGACTCGGTCAGTACACGAACTCCGAATTCCACGAGTGCCGCCTCGCGCCGGGTTCACGTCCACGGGAGTGGTGTATGGGGCCTGTGTGACCTTCTGCCCGGTTTATA
>NZ_JABVEC010000067.1 GCF_014323705.1 Actinomadura alba | reverse complement strand
AAAATCTGGACTCTCGGGAACATTTCGGTCAAACTGGTCGCGCGGGCGGTTGAGGCCGCCTGGCCCACCGCCCGCACCACCATCACCACCCCCACCCCGCCCCTCCCGGCCAAAGCCGAAGCGGCGGCGGGCGGGACGTCACGGCTGGCCCGCCCCGACCACTATCCCCTGGGCACCGACCGCGCAGCGGATCCGATCCGGGTGCTGCACGATGCGCCCCCACGGGCCGAGGGCGGGAACTCGACGGCCCCGCAGAGCTGAAGGAGGCGCTGGCCGACCCGGGGGAGTTCCGCCGCGCGCTCGGGGCGATACATCCTTGTGTCCAATACACGTCGATTCGCTACGCCGACCGTCTGGATGAGATCGGAGCGGTCCGTTTCGTCGGTTGCAAAGGCGATCCCTGCGAATAATGCCGCAGCGGATTCGCTGAACCGCCTGTACAAGAGCGAGCTCATCGACTTCCACGGGTCATGGGAGGGGTGGTTAATGTGACCATCGCCACCATGGAATGGGTGGCGTGGTACAACAGCGAGCGGCTCCACTCGTACTGTGACGGAATTCCTCCGAAAGAGTTCGAGGCATCGTTCTATAAGTCGCGGGAATCCGCTAAGATCGCGACAGGCATCCCAGCGATCTAGCCTCCAAGATCGCTGGGGCGGCCCAGTCCGCTCCATACCGGCAAGGAAGTTCTGGCGATGATGTCTGGGGCAGATTATTGGGTTAGCCTGGAGTTCCGCGTCTGTCGAGAGCTCGCAGGCTTCGAGGACAACAAACTCCGGTTCCTCTGGTGCGACGGCTTCATTCCCGAGGAGGCCGACCTTCAGGCCACGAAGCCCTGCATACGTGGACGCGCGTGGATCGGCCAGGTCAAACGCTCCCCCCAAGAACAGTGGGCCTTCACGCTGTTCGTCGGTCAGGCCAGATCCGAAGATGAGATCGACTGGTCGGCCTTGTTGCCCGGCGACGACATGACCGGTTGGCTCACTCCGGACCTGAGAGCCAAGACCCTCACACTGGATCCGCTATCGGCTTACCTCGGCTGAGACCCGCACCGACCATCTTCGCGGATCTTGAAATCCACGGTTCCTCCCGCCATCCAGGTGGCGTAGAAGATCACTGCGCAGTTGGGCACCCCTATATTCTGCGGGGAGGGCGGCAGCCATTGTGACAAGCCCATGGCGATGACGTAAACCACGATGAGTTTAAGCAGGAGGCGTGGAGTGGTGAAGAAATAGCGGAGTCGGTCGATGGGGGGTTGTGCCTCTCACCTCATGCTTCACCTGGTGTTGTTGGCGGCGCGATACCGGCCCATGCGTGGCATTGTGACTGTCCACGTCATCGAACAATCCGCTATTGCGCTTGCGCGCGGTCGCCCCTGTTTCCACCCTCACCACTGATGACCGGTACGGGTGCGCCCCGAGCTTCCCAGAGCCAGAGGCCCCCGCCGGAGGCATGTACGAACCGCAACCCAGCGCATTGGGAGTGGGGCTGCCGTCCAATGCCGTAAGCACCCCGTAGGGGCAAGCAGGTGATTTGGTCGGCGGCCCTGCGGCGGCGCGGAACCGGTGACGGCGGTCAGAGCTGGCGGTCGGCGCTGTTGCGCGCCGGGCTGCGCGACCGCGCACGCCACCTGGGCGGAGCGGCGCCGTCGGCCGCCCCGCCCAGGTCACGAGCCGCCGAGCACGCCGTCCCGGCCCCGGGCCGGCCCGCCTGACCAAGCCCCGGCTCATGGCGATGGCCACGGGACCTGGCGCCCGTCGAGAGGAGGGGTGCCGAACCGGTCCGGGGCGCCGCTGCTCGTTCAGCCGTCTTCGGACCAGTCGTCCTGTTTCTCACCGGGGCGGTAGATGCCGAAGGTCCACTCGTAACCCTCGATGTCCAGCAACCGGCAGCGGTAATTGCCCCACTCGTTGGCCTCGGGCCCACCTGCCGGTGGATTCGAGCCTGCAACCGCCGGTCGACCTCCGCGTCGTCCTGTGAGTGGCCACGGATCAGGGTGCGCGCATAGTCGGGTGTCTGGAGCAGGCCATGGACCACCTGGACCTGCCAGGTTCGGATTGCACTCGCGTCGATGGACCAGCCGGATCCACCGAACTCCTGGCGGATGTAGTCGGCCAACTTGGTGACGATGGCGTCCAGATGGTTACGGCCCGCTCCGCGCGACAGGTACAGCGTCGCGGCGATCTCGGCGGTGCCGCGCCCGACGCCGGCCGCGGCACTTCCGGTTCACGATCCGATAGCCACATGATCATCGCGTGAAGCCGCACATGAGCGCCCTGAGCATCTGTGGTGCGTCCGGCTGCGGCACGTCGATGAGGCCGCGGTAGACGACCAGGCCGACCAACATGTCCGACAGCAGCCACAGGTCGGCGTCGGCGGACAGCTCGCCCCTGGCGATCGCGCGGTCGTAGATCGCCCAGCTGCGCGTCATCCGGTCGCGCATGGCGGTGCGGATGATCTCGGCGACGGCGGGATCCCTGCCCGCCTCCCCGAAGATCTGCCGGGTCCGTTCCGCGAGCTCGGGCGAGTTCCATGCGGCGAGCGTCTCGGTGACGATCACAAGCAGGTCGCTCTCCAGTGCGCCGGTGTCGGGAACCGGCGGGACCTGGGCGTCCATGGCGAGGGCGAGCGCGTCGAGCAGTATGTCGCGCTTGGTGGCGTAGCGGCGGAAGACGCTGGCCCTGCCCACGCCGGCGGCCGATGCCACCTCGTCCATGGTGAACGAGGGCCCTTTGCTCACGAGCAGCGTCACCGCCGCCTGCTTGATGCGCGCGTCGACTTCGGGATCGGGCTTGCGTCCGCGAGGCTTCATTGTGATACTCCGAGTATCAGAAACTCATAGTCTCAGAATAGGGGCTGACATGAGAGTACTCATCGTTGGCGGTGGTGTCGCGGGACTGGCCGCGGCGCGCGGGCTGACTGCGGCCGGTCACGACGTCGAGGTGTACGAGGCGGCGCCGGAGCTGCGCACCGAGGGCGGCTCGGTCTCGATCTGGCCATCGGCCGTCGGCATCCTTCGCGAGTTCAAGGTCGACCTCGACGGCGCGGGGCGCCGCCTGGGAGCGATGACGAACTGGTCGGTGCGCGGGCGCAGGCTCAGCACGATCGACCTCACCGCCGTCGAGCGCCATTTCGGCGGCCTGCCCGCCCTGCACATCGTCAGGCGCGACTTCGTCGAGCGCCTCGCCAAGGATGTACCGGTCCGTTACGGCCACGCGGTCGCCGCGGTCGACCCCGACCGCGCGGAGATCACCTTCACTGACGGGAGCACCGCGCGCGGCGACCTGCTCGTCGGCGCGGACGGCCGTAAATCGGTCATCAGGCAGGCGCTGTGGGGCGGCAACCCGAGCAGGCTCAACGGCTGGGTCACCTGGCAGGCGTTCACCTCGCTGCCCTCCGAGATCATCGACTCGGGCGACGCCATGATGATCTCCAACGGGCGGTCGCTCGGCAGCGTGGCCCCGGCCGGGCATGGAAGGGCGCTGTGGTGGTTCGACCTGCGTGCCAAGCCGGGTAGCCGGTTCTGGGTCGACACACCCAACCTGATGGACCGGCTGCGCAAGCGGTTCGGTCGCTGGCCAGAGCCGTTCCCGACGCTGCTCGGGCACGCCCAGGGCGCCGAGTTCTACCCGCACTACTGTCACCGCGTGCCGACGACTTGGGGCCGGGGGCCGACCACGCTCATGGGCGACGCGGCCCACACGATGCCGCCGGCGATGGCGATGGGCGCCGGCCAGGCGCTTGAGGACGCCTGGGCGCTGAGCAACTCGCCCGACGACCCGCGCGGCTACGAGCGCGCCAGGTCCAAGACCGTGCGCAGAGTCGCCAGGATGGTGTGCACCGAAATGCCCAGCCGGCAGGGGCCGCTGACCGGTCTCGTCTCCGACGCGTTCTCGACCAGGTCCTACATCAGCTGGCTCCGCTCGACCAGCGACTACCTCCAGCAAGAACGCAGGACGCCATGACAGAGGCGGCGGCACACGGCGAACTTGCGGGCCTTGGTGTCCAGGTTGCGGTATCGACCTCATCGCGCACTACATCAGGCGAGTCCCCTCAAGGCACTCCCCGGGCCTGCTGACGTAGATCAACTCAAGGTCCGTCGGCGTGATCGTCTTGGCGGCGTCATCCGCGAATATGCCCAGGTCGCGTGACATGGATGAAGTTTCGGCACGCACACTACGTCGTGGTGAAGGAACAGGGCGCATGGCGCATCGTTTCGGCGCAGGCCACCCCGATCAGAATCTGAACGCCGACGTCGGATGACCTCGGTGCGCGGACCGGCCGTGTTCGGGGTCGGTCCCGGGTCCGACGTGTCCGGCACCGAGCCATGCTGGCCGGTGGTGTCCGGACCGGGTCAGGTGTGCGTCAGCCGACCATGGCCGCCAGTTCCCGCCCTCGGACTTCTTGGAGCTCGCTGAGGCGGAGTACGACCAGAGCCGCGAGCACCGCCGCGATGACGCCCATGGACGCCACGACCATCACGCCGGTCGCCGTGTTCTGGAGCGTGGCGGCGTCGGACGAGCGATCCTGCATCTGAGCGACGACACGGCCCATGATCAGGTAGAGGACCCACGAGAGCCACCAGCCACGGACCAGCCACGACCGCTTCGACTCTGGCGCATCGACGAATCGCGGGTCGCTCGCAAGCCAGATGTCATCGACCAGCCGCTTCGGCCACCACAGGTTCGCGAACGGCACGACCCAGGAGAAGACCAGCCACGGCCTGCCCCAGCGGTGGGGTCTGTCGCTGATCACTTCCGCGTTGGCCCGTACGCGGAACAGCCAGATGATGAACGGCACGGCGGTGAGCACGGTGGCCCCGATCACCGTGAAGGTGACGGCTTCGTACACGGCGTCGTGCCTGTCCAGGACGGAGGGGCTGACCTCCTCGCCGTTCTCCACTCGCCCGGCGAGCACGTAGCGCCACACGTTGACGCCGATGTAGGTCAACTGGACGGCAGCGGACAGGCACAGTCCCAGCACGGCACCGATCGAGAGCCCACGTACGGGCGCCAGCACCGCTGGACCGGGGCGGCCGTCTCCGTGATACGGGGATGGGTAGGAGTATCCGCCGGACTGCTGCCATGCCATCTTGCTCTCCCGCCATCCGCCTGCGAACCGAAGCAGCGGGCAGTGCACGTGGGCGACGGCCGACCGCGAAATCCAGAAATGTAGGCCCTGATCATCTACTCATGTCCTGAAGGGGGTCAAACCATTTCCCGCCGTCACGAAATCCAACTTTGCCGGTACAGGCACTCATCCATGCTCGGTAGGACCAGCCGTGGTCCAACACCGGCGACGATATGTCTCGTCCAGCTGCTCGACCACGGCCCGAAGCTCGTGGGCAGCATGTGCCGGTAGCATGACCAGGGCTTCTTCTAGCTGGTCCCGGGCCCAGGAAATGCATTGCTCACGGCAGCAAGTGCAAGTGAATTCCGCTTCCCATGGTCGCCAACGACGAGGGCTTGCGTGGACGTGCGCCGACCATAGGCTCACGGCAACAGATACCAAGCCGGGTACCAGTCGCTGTCGTTCCAACTGTCGGATGGCGGCATTGGCCGGACCCGACAGCCCGGGAACATCGCGGTAGCGAATCCAGGGGCTGTCCCAAACCCAGGGGCTGTGCAAGGGGTGCCGGCGGGGCCGAAGCGATGCGGGCGTCCTACGAGGCACGTCCCCTTCGAGGCACGTTCATGGCGACATCTTCCCACAGGGAAGATCGCTCGTTAACACGCCGCCGTTCAAGCGGTAGGGCGGAGCGCTGCCAGTACGGGCCCGCAGCGTAGACGAAGGAAGAAAGCACTGGTCAGCAGCCGTAATCGAGTATCCATACCCCACACGTCCATCGTGCACAGTTTGATCGGAATGCGGCTGACACCCTTCAGGCGATGGTCTGGGGAGGGCCGCTGTGGTCCGGGTGCTTGGTGGCGTGAAAGGGAAACCCTTGCGACGCCGGGCGTCGCAAGGGCCACCCTCGCGGTGTCAGCGGCTCGGTGTCAGAGCCGTTCGATCCAGATGTTGCGGAATCGTGGGTTGGCGCCGGGGTCGCCGTGGTCCTGTAGCTTGATCTGGCCCGGGGCCGGGTCTTCCCGTTTGCCCGCGCCGGTCGGGCCGTCGATGGCCACGTTGTTGTGCACCAGCGTTCCGTTCCACCACACGGTCATCCGCGCGTTCTCCACCTTCTTCCCCGAACTGTCCCAGCGCGCCGCGCGGAACTTGATGTCGTACGTCTGCCACGTGCCGGTCGGCCGCGCCGCGTTCACGTCCGGCGCCTTCTTCAGATAGATGGAACCGGCGCCGTTGAGCTCCGGGGGTCGCCCGTAGGACTCCAGCACCTGCAGTTCGTAGCTCTCGTAGATGTACACGCCACTGTTGCCGCGGGCCTGCCCGGTGACCTCCGGCGGGTAGTCCGGCTCATACCACTCGACGTGCATGCGGAAGTCGCCGAACCGTTCCTTCGTGCGGATGTCACCGCCGAACGACTCCATCGACCCGTTCGCCACAGGCCACGTCGCCGGGCCGCCGGACGTCGTCTCCCACGCGTTGAGGTCGGCGCCGTTGAACAGTGCGACCCGCTTCGTCGGCCTCACCGTGATCTTGTCCAGGTTCACGTGTCCGGTGTCGGTCGGCTCGTAGACGTAGGAGATGGTGTTCGCGCCAGGGCGCAGCTTCACCGTCTCCACCTGGGTCGCCCACTTGTCCCAGCTGCCGGTGGCGGCGAGCCAGATCTGCTTCTCCTTCTTGCCGTTGACGTACAGGCTCATCGACTTCGATACCGGGTTGGGGCTCGGGTTCGGGCCGTTCGAGTACCGCAGTGCGATGTCGTGGCGGCCACCCCGGTCGGTGCGGACGGCGAACGTGGTGCTGCTGCCCGGTGCCCAGTTGCGGTCGACGAAACCGGCGCCCGAGTAGCCGGTGTGGTTGGTGTTCCACCCGGCCCCGCCGGCCAACTTGGCGGACTCCGCCTCGTACTCGGGCGGCGCCACCGTGCCGTCGGGCAGCCGGTTGAGCGTGTACCACGCCTCGGTGCTCCACAGCTCCTCACCGGACGCCGAGTCGAACGGGCGCGGCGAGTGCACGTACACCACGCGGCCCGGCTTCAGGTCCGCGATCTTCAGCGTCACCTTCTTGCGGTCCTTCGACAGCGTCGCCGAGGTGACGTCGAGGGTCTCCTCGTCGACCTTCGGGCCGCCGTACTGGGGCGTCGGCACGTACCGCCACTGTGCGGCCTTGTACTTGGCGGCGAGGTCCTGCGCGGTCTCGTCGGACAGCGGCTGCGTGTACTCGAGTTCGAAGCCGCCACTGATGGCCCGCATCTTGTGGATGTCGAACGCGTCGGCGCCGTTGAGACTGAGCTTCTGCAGGCCGTACTTGAGCTTGCCGGCCTGGCCCCAGTTGCCCGCCCAGCCGATGCCACCAGTGTAGATCGCGCCGTCCGGGCCGAGGCTGATCCGGCTCACCCCGGACTCGAGCCCCTGAGTCATGCGGAACACGGCGCCCTGGTACTCGCCGGCGACCTTCTCCAGGTATGCGCGTTGCAGGCCGCCGTAGGTCACGTCGCCGAACACCATCTGGCCCTTGAACACGCCGTTGGGCAGCACGATCGGGTTGCTCGGCGAGTTGGAGATCTCGTTGTGCGGCAACCAGAGCACGGGTTCGGTCACCGGCTGGCTGTCGTACGGGCCACTCGGGTTGGTGTAGTGGTTGTAGAAGGCGCCCTGCTTGATCCGCAACAGCTTCGACGCCGGCAGGTACATGCCCTGGTTGTCGGTGACGAAGATGTCGTCCTCCGGCCCCCAGCCGAGGCCGTTGGGCGTGCGCAGCCCACCGGCCACATAGGACACTTCACCCGTGCGCTTGTTGACCTTGAGGGTGCTGCCGCGGTTGGGTACGGGCTGCGGGTCGGCGGTCGCGCCACCGGGGACCATCGCGATGCCCGTGGAGATGTAGAAGTACCCGTCCCTGTACAGCAGGCCGAACGCGAACTCGTGGTAGTTGCCGCCGAACGGCCAGGTCGCGATCTTGCGGTACTCGTCGGCGACCTCGTCACCGGTCTTGTCGATGAGCGCGGTCAGCTGGTGCTTCTCGGACACGTAGATGGTGCCGTCGACGTACTTGAGCCCCATCGGTTCCCGCAGGTCGTGGGCGATCCGCTTCATGGTCACCTTGGTCGGGTCGGTGTTGCCGGTGACGCCGTCGAGCAGATACACCGAGCCGATCACGGTCTCCCGGTCACCGCCCCAGGTGGCGATGGCCAGCCGGCCGTCCGGCAGCCAGTCCATGCCGGTGACCTGCGGCTCGAAGCCGTCCGGGCGTAGGTTCGTCAGCGTGTAGTCCGGGTGTACACCGGTCAGCGGCAGACCGTCGCCAGGGGCGTCGGTGACGCCCTCGCACTGCTTGCGGCCGGGCGAGGTGACCCGCACGACGTCGGCGTCGGTGCTCAGCACCGAGTTCGGTACGAGGGTATAACCGGCCGCGCCCGGCGGCCGCCACTCGAGCTTCAGCCGTTGGTCGAAGTCGGCGTCGAAGTGGTCGATGCGCAGCGCGTGGTAGCCCGCGGTCAGTTCGATCGCGCCGTCCTTCGGGGTGGCGCCGTGGCGGCCGGGGTGGTTGATCACCTGGGTGCCGTCGAGCAAGAACCGTGCGCCGTCGTCGCTGGTGAGCCGGAAGTCGTAGGTCCCGGCGGTGGATATGTTCAGGTAACCGCTTACCTCGGTGACGAACCGGTCCGTGAACCCGAAGTGCGCGGTGGTCGACCAGTCGATCGTCGGCATCAGCTTGTCGATGTTGGGTGTCTGGCCTGGTTTGAGCGTGCAGTAGTCGTTCAGGGGCACCTGCACGTCGAACACGCGCAGCGTCACGCCTGGTTCCTGGGCCGGAATGTCGGCTTGGGCGGACGCGTGGACGGGGACCGGCGTCGACACGAGCGGCAGGAGCAACGCGGCGGCTGCGGCGGCCACGCCAAGCCACCGTCGCCTGCGTGCCGGCCGGCTGGTGATCGGGGGGGTGCTGTGATCCATCTTCCCTCACAGTGACTGGGGGACCTCGAACGGAAGTGTGATCAGGATCAACGAGTCGGGTAAGCGCTTTCCCAGGAAAGTGCTTTCGAGGTAAACAGAAGATGGGGCGACGGTCAAGGGGTCCCTCAAAGGGCAGGCTCCGTTTACCCGGGCCTTGATCCGACGTTCGCTCAGATCCTCGCCGACCCCGCGGTCCGTGCGGCGATCCTCGTGGGTGGGGCCGAGAAGGGAGATGGCGTCCGGCTCGCCTGCCGCGGCTGCTCCCGCTGCTCCGGCGGGAGCAGCGGGAGCGCGCACCGGGGGAGAACTGTTGTCCTCTACGGCTCCCATGGGGGTAAACCGATGTTCGGTCGTATGCGCGACTCACGTCGTTCGCCGTGCAGGTGTACGGCTTGGCATGTCTCGGCCCGGTGATGCCGGGGCGGAGAGACGGCGTCAGTGCGACATGCCGGAGTGACCGGGCATGGGGTGGCCCGGCGGCATGTTCCCGTCCGCGTCGGTCACATGGAACACCCCGGCCATCCCCATGTCGGAATGGCTCTGGACGTGACAGTGGTACATCCAATGCCCGGGCCCGACGCGCTCGCCGGCGATCACCTGGAAGCCGAACGACTCCGCCGGTCCGGTGATCTTGGTGTCGATGATCCGGCTCGGGTCCTGTGGGCCTTCCAGCAGACCGGTGCGGTTGTCGGCCCAGCGGTGTCCGTGGATGTGGAACGTGTGGAAGAAGTCCCCGTGGGTGATCACGATGAACTCCACACGCTCGCCGATCTTCGCGACGAAATCGGGTGCCTCATGGGCCTTGCGGTTGTTGATATTCATGTCGTTGAAGACGACGGTGAACTGCTTGTCCGGCAGCACATCGCCCTTCCGGCGGACCACCAGCGGCCCGTAGAGCCCCCTTCGGATCCCGCCCGTGCCGTGGTCGGTCCCCACGACGTGGTCGTGGTAGTGCCAATAGCCGGCGCTGCCGGGCTCGATGGAGCCGCCGGGACGGCGGCCCGGGGCGTGGGTGCGCCAGGTGTAGGTGCGCCGTTCGCCCGGCTCCACCACGCTGTTGGTCATCCTCGTGCCGTCGTTGGCGTTGTCGTAGTCCACTCCGTGCACATGCAGGCTGGCGGTGACGTCCAGATTGTTGACCATCTCGATTTCGAGGGTCTCGCCCTCGACCATCTCGATGAGCGGACCGGGGATCGTGGCCTTGCCGGGCTCCAGGCCGTAGCCCAGCTGGCCGTCCGGCAGCTTCTCTGCATACAGGGTGATGCGGCGGGTGCCGCCGTCGGGCTTGTTGGCGGTCTTCTCGGACGGCGGCGCGGCGGCCTGAGCCGACGCGATGAACGGAGTGAACGCGGCGGTTGTCGCGGCCGTGGTGAAGGCGCGCCGGGACAACGCGCGTCGCGGTACGCCTCTGCCTACCTCGGTCATGGTTCCCCAATCGGTGACGGCGCCCCACCCGAGTGAGGCGAGCTGCAGCTGTCCGTGAAGCCGGCGGCAAGTCGGCCTGAACGACGTGGGTCGGGATCTCGAATCCGGATGGCAGAAGTAGTGCATACAGGGCTAAAGCGGGCTCACGGTAGCAGTCCAGTAGGGACTTTCTCTAGATGCCTAACAAAGTTCTACTTTTTGAGGCGATAGTTCTTGACACCTGATCGAAAGCGGCGCAAGATCCGCCCAGACCTATTGCACTGAGGTGACCGCAGGCACCATCAATGCCTTCGGCTTAACGAGTCCGACCCCCCCACCCCCGACTCCGCTGCCCCGCCCCCCTGAGTCCGCCGCCTGCCCGACATGAGCTGCGGGCAGCTGCACGCGCAACCGTCCGCAAGTCTGCGAAAGGCGTCGCGGTGTTTCGAAGAATCCCGCCCAGGCCGACAGCCGCCTCACCCGGCCTGACCACATCCGGACAGCCACTCCCGGTGGGGCCCTCATCCTCAGCGGGCCATACCACGCCGCCGGAGACGTCTGCCGTGGTGAGCGGAAACGACATCGCGCCGGGCGAGTACCTCGGCAGCGCCACGGCGATCGAGTTCACCGTCGTCGGCAGCACGCACCGGTCGCACTGTCGCAGCAGCGCTGCCGGCCCAGGGAGCGATCGACCAGCGCGAGGAGGAGGCCACCGACAAGGTCGGCGCCACCCCCGACATCGGCAAGCGCGGTGACCACCGCAACTGGCTGACAACTCTTCCGCAAGGTGCCGTTGTGGCCCTCGAACGAAGGAGCGACGATGGGTCGAAGAGACCTTTTCCCGCGAAGAGACCTAATCCCGCGACCCCGAACGCCCAGCTGGCGCCGTGCGATGACCATGGTGTCGAGCGTCGCGCTGGTGCTGGGACTGGCGGTGTCGCCTGGCGCGCAGGCGAATGCCAAACCCGGCGACCCGGCGTCGACCGACGACGCCGCGGTCAAGGTGATGGTCTTCCACGGACCGGCCGACAAGCAGGACGACCCGGTCAAGCGCGCCGCGGCGGCGATCGAGGAACTGGGCAAGGAGAACGGCTTCTCCGTTGACGAGTTCGAAGATCCGGGCGTCTTCACCGCCGACAACCTGACGAACTACCGCGGGGTTGTGTTCCTGTCGGCCAAAGGTGTGACGCTCAACGCCAACCAGGAGGCCGCGTTCCAGGCGTACATCAGGGATGGCGGCGGCTTCGTCGGCGTCCATGACGCCGCCCGCGCCCAGGCCGACTCGTCGTGGTTCACCGAGCTGATCGGCACCCGGCCCGCCGGCAGTCTCCCGCCCCCCGAGAAGGTGGTGGAGATCAAGGCGAGCGCGGACAACCCGCCGAACGAGACCAAGGAAAAGCTGGTAGACGGGCAGAACAACACCAAGTGGTTGACCTTCGCGCGGACCGGGTGGGTCGAGACGAAGCTGGAGAAGCCGGTCGCGGTGGGTCACTACGCGTTGACGTCGGCCAACGACTTCACCGGGCGTGATCCGAAGGACTGGACGCTGCAGGGCTCGCAGGACGGGCAGAGCTGGAAAGACCTGGACAAGCGGACCGGGGAAACCTTCGCTCAGCGGTTCCTGACCAAGGAATACAAGTTCGACAACAGCACGGCGTACCAGTACTACCGGCTGGACATCACCGCGAACAGCGGTGAGCCCCTGATCCAGCTGGCGGAGCTGCGGCTGTTCGGACCCACCACCGGGCCTCCTGCGGAGGACAGGGTCCAAGAGGCCACCGTGGACCTCACCGACCGCCAGCACCCGGCGAACAAGGGGCTGTCGCTCAACTGGAAGCGGTCCGACCAGTGGATGAACTGGAGCCCCAACCCGCTTGGCAAGGTCCAGACGATCGCACAGGTCCAGGAGCGGACCTACAACGCGGGCCTGGCCGGCAATGGCCCGTTCCACCCGATCTCGTGGTGCCGCGACTACGACGGTGGCCGGTCGTTCTACACCGGCATGGGCCGCACCGAGGCCAGCTACACCACGGACAAGCAATTCAAGAGTCACCTGGCCGGCGGCATCAGATGGGCGACCGGCCTGGTCCGCGGTGACTGCCAGGCGACCATCGGGTCGAACTACAAGATCGAGCGGCTGACCGCGCAGAACCAGTCGGGTCAACTCGACCAGATCGGCGAGCCGCACGGCCTGACCATCGCCCCTGACGGCAAGGTCTTCTACATCGGCAAGGCGGCGTGCCCGTCCGGGCCGATCGCCGACTGGAACAACCCCAAGGTCGGCCTCGGCTGCGGCACCATCCACCAGTGGGACCCGAAGACCAAGCAGCCCAAGCTCCTCACCACCCTCGAGGTGATGGGCAACCGCGGCAGCGGTGACGAGCTGGTCAAGAACGAGGAAGGCCTCGTCGGCATCACGCTCGACCCCAAGTTCGCGCAGAACGGATGGGTCTACGCCTACTGGATGCCGCACGAGTCGATCGACAGGGACAAGCGAATCGGCAAGCGGACGGTCTCGCGGTTCACCTACGACGCCGCGAAGCAGTCGATCGACCAGGGCACCCGTAAGGATCTGCTGAAGTGGGACACCCAGATCCACAGCTGCTGCCACTCGGGTGGCGGCATGACCTTCGACAAGCAGGGCAACCTCTACATCGGCTCCGGTGACAGCAACTCCTCCGGCGGCTCGAGCGGCTACTCCGGGAACAACTGGACCCAGGACTACAAGGGCATCTCGTTCCAGGACGCCCGCCGCACCTCCGGCAACACCAACGACCTCAACGGAAAGATCATCCGGATCCACCCGGAGCCGGATGGCACGTACACGGTTCCCAAGGGCAACCTGTTCACCGGCAACGAAGAGGGCGGCGGCAAGACCCGCCCGGAGATCTACGTGATGGGCGTCCGCAACATCTCGCGGCTCGCCTGGGACAACAAGAACGACTGGCTGACGGCCGCATGGGTCGGTCCGGACGCCGGCGCCCCGAGCGAGACGTGGGGTCCGGCGAAGTACGAGAACGCGACGATCATCACCTCTGCGGGCAACCAGGGCTGGCCGTACTGCATGGGCAACAAGCAGCCCTACCGTGACCGCAGCAACGTCGACGCCACTCAGCCCGCCGGCTGGTACGACTGCGACAACCTGAAGAACACCTCGCCGCGCAATACCGGTCTCGTCGACATCCCGCCGGCGCGCCACAACATGATCTGGTACTCGCCGCAGGGCGGTGGCCCGGTCTACCCGAAGCGGACCGATGGCAGCGGTCTGCCGACCTACAAGCTGGGTGACGAGACCTTCACCGAGCCCTATGTCACCGGCGGCTGCCAGGCCGTCATGAACGGACCGACCTACCACCGTTCCGAGGTCGACACGGGCAGCGGCGTGGCGTGGCCGGCCCACTGGGACAACAAGTGGTTCCTCGGTGATGAGTGCGCCCCCAACCGCGTCGCCATGACCGTGGACAAAAAGGACGTCCCGAACGGCCAGCCCGCCTTCGCCGAGGACCTGCGCAGCATCATCCAGTCCGGCGGCGGCACCACCCAGCTCCAGTCCTGGATGGACGCCAAGTTCGGTCCGGACGGCGCGCTCTACATGCTCGACTACGCCAGCGGCTTCTTCAGCCTCCACTCGAACCAGAAGCTGATCCGCATCACCTACAACGGTGGTCCGGCGACGCCGAACCCGAGCGAAGCCGCGGTGCGGGCCGTCCAGGAGAGCACGCCGAAGACGATGGCGTTCTCTGCCGCGAAGGCCGGCGGTGTGTCGTGGAAGTGGGACTTCGGTGACGGCAGCCAGCCGTCGACCGAGGCCAACCCGACGCACACCTACGCGAACTTCGGGACCTACCACGCGACGCTCACCGTGAAGTACGCCGATGGTGAGGTGGCCACCGGGAAGATCGACGTCAAGGTCGGTTGCTCGGCGCCCGACGCCCGAAAGACGGTTCGGCTGCTGGACACCGACACCGGTGTGGCCAACCGTCAGGTCGGCGGCGGCTGCACGATCAACGACCTGATCGACGACGAGCGCTCCTGGCCGAACCACGGTCAGTTCGTGAGCCACCTCAACGACCTGGTGAACCAGTTCCGCAAGGACGGCGTCATCGACAACAAGGAGGCGTCGACGCTCAAGACGGCGGGAGCCAATTCCGAGATCGGCAAGACCAACGGGTATGAGTCCATCTTCGACGGGACGCCGTGGTCCCTCCAGGGCTGGTCCCAGGCTCCGTCCGGAAAGTTCGATCTGCAGAAGGACGGCACGATCCGCAGCTCCGGCGGTCTGGGAATGCTGTGGTACTCCAAGAAGGCGTACGCCGACTTCTCCGTGAGACTGCAGTTCCGTGACAGTTCGGCCGGTGAAACCCGCGCGAACAGCGGAGTCTTCGTGCGGTTCCCCGACCCGAGGACGCCGCTGGACCAGCGGCCGACCGGAAGCTGCGGGACCGTCGGATCGGCCCGTACGTCCCCAGCGTGGGTCGCGATCTACTGCGGCCACGAGGTCCAGATCTACGACGGCGACACGGGCGAGCCGCAGAAGACGGGCTCGATCTACAACTTCAAGTCGCAAGGCCTGGACAAGGCCGGGGCAACCCCGAAGGGCCAGTGGAACGACTACGAGGTCCGGGTGGTCGGACAGCACTACACGATCATCCGCAACGGTGTGGTGATCAACGAGTTCGACAACACGCCGGGCAAGCAGTCGTCTCGCGCTGGCGACCCGCCCACGGACCTGCGCCAGTTCATCAGCGGGTTCATCGGGTTGCAGAACCACGGCAACGCCGACCTGATCGACCTCCGCAACATCCGGGTGCGGGAGCTCTAGGTCGGTAGTCGGTCGGTGCCGGCGCGGGGGCGAGCAGCCCCC
>NZ_JABVEC010000066.1 GCF_014323705.1 Actinomadura alba | reverse complement strand
CCAGACCGAGCAGCAGCTCCGGCTCACCATCGAAGCACTGCGCGAACGCCAGGAACACGAACTCGTCAACAACCCCGACTTCGGGCTCCTGCACAACGCCGATCTCAAACAACGCATCCACGCCCGTACCGGCCCCCCGACCCCCGACGACCTCGACGAACTGCTCTGCCGACGGCGCGGCTCGAAGCTCTTGCTCGCCCATCCGCGGACCATCGCCGCGTTCGGCCGGGAATGCAACCGCCGCGGTGTCCACCCGCAGAGCATGGACGTCGACGGAAGCGCCGTGACCACCTGGCGCGGTGTCCCCCTGTTCCCCTGCGACAAGATCCCGGTCACCAGGACGCAGACCAGTTCGGTCCTGGTCATGCGCACCGGGGAAGAGGAGGAGGGGGTCGTCGGCCTGCACCAGACCGGCATCCCCGACGAGTACGAGCCGAGTCTGTCGGTGCGGTTCATGGGCATCAACGAGAAGGCCGTCATCAACTACCTCGTCAGCGTCTACTACTCCGCGGCCGTCCTGGTCCCCGACGCACTCGGCGTCCTCGAGAACGTCGAGGTCAGCCACTGATGGCCACCACCGAGGAGACGGCCAAGGGCAGGTCGACCCGCGAGGTACTGACGTGGAGCCGCACCACGATCGACCCCACCCTGCGCGCGGTGATCTCCGATCTGCCCGCGGCGATGCAGCACATGATCGGCTATCACTTCGGCTGGTGGGACGAGCGGGGCCGTCCGCTCGAAGGCCATGGTGGAAAGGCCATCCGCCCTGCGTTGACGCTGCTTGCGGCGGAAGCCGTCGGCGGCGACCCGGTCACGGCGGTGCCGGCGGCCGTGGCGGTCGAACTGGTGCACAACTTCTCACTCCTGCACGACGACGTGATGGACGCGGACGCCACCCGCCGCCACCGCCCCACGACGTGGCGGGTGTTCGGGAACAACGCCGCGATTCTCGCCGGCGACACGCTGCTCACGCTGGCCTTCGGGGTGCTGGGCCGTTCCACGGTGAGTGTGCACAGGCTCCACGCCGCCGTGCAGGATCTGCTGGGCGGCCAGAGTGCCGACATGGCGTTCGAAAGACGCGCGGACGTCGCACTGTCGGAATGCCGGAACATGGCCACGGCCAAGACCGGCGCTCTGCTCAGCTGCTCCTGTGCTCTCGGGGCCGCACTCGGCGGGGGCGGCAGCGCGCAGATCGAGCACCTCGGCCGGTTCGGCGAGCAGATGGGCCTGGCCTTCCAGTTCGTCGACGACCTACTGGGAATCTGGGGAGATCCGGCTGTCACCGGCAAGCCCGTCTACAGCGACCTGCGCAACCGCAAGAAATCCCTGCCCGTCGTCGCGGCCCTCACCTCCGGCACCGCTGCCGGAGATGAGCTGGGCCGGCTCTACCACCGCGAGCAGCCGTTCTGCGACTCCGACCTGATCCATGCCGCCGAACTGATCGACCTCGCGGGCGGGCGGGCTTGGAGCCGCGCCGAGGCCGACCGCCTGCTCGCCGAGGCGCTGAAGCATCTCCAGTCGGCCGGTCTCTCCGTCCGCCCCGCGGCGGAACTGGAGGCATTGGCGCGGCTGATCACCCAACGCGACCACTGAACTCGACCCAGCGCGAAGTAGGCACGGTTATGCAGCCCTTCACAATGCCCGACTTCTACCTGCCGCATCCGGCCAGGATCAATTCCCATCTGGAACGTACCCGTCTGCACAGTACGGATTGGGCCCGGCGGATGGGCATGCTCGATGCGCCCAAGCCGGGTGGTGGCGTCATCTGGGACGACCAGGCGCTGGCCAGGATGGACTATCCCCTCATGTGCGCTTATACCCATCCGGACTGTGACGGCCCGGCCCTGGATCTGATCACCGACTGGTACATCTGGGTGTTCTTCTTCGACGATCATTTTCTCGAGCACTTCAAGTACTCCCGAGACCTCCCGGGCGCGAAGGCCCATCTCGACCGTCTCGAACTGTTCATGACCGTTGACGGTGAGACGCCGCCGGAGCCGACGAATCCGGCCGAGGTGGGATTGGCGGATCTGTGGGAGCGCACCGTACCGGCGATGTCGGACGGGTGGCGCCGGCGCTTCACCACCAGCACGCACAACCTGATGGTGGAGTCGATGTGGGAACTGGACAACATCGACCGTGGCCGGATCGCCAACCCGATCGAGTACGTGCAGATGCGGCGGAGGGTCGGTGGAGCGCCATGGTCGGC
Organism: Actinomadura alba; assembly: GCF_014323705.1. GTDB lineage: Bacteria > Actinomycetota > Actinomycetes > Streptosporangiales > Streptosporangiaceae > Actinomadura_C > Actinomadura_C alba. The sequence continues at coordinate 14,046 of NZ_JABVEC010000066.1, read as the reverse complement.
GAATCTCGTCGAGTACGCGGTCGGTGCGGAGATACCCGACAGGCTTGCCGCGACCAGGCCGATGAAAGTCCTGTCGGACACGTTCTCGGACGGGGTGCACCTGCGCAACGACCTCTTCTCCTACCAGCGTGAGGTTCAGGAGGAGGGGGAGAACTCCAACGCGGTGTTGGTATTCGAGCGGTTCTTCGGCTGTTCGACGCAGGAGGCCGCCGACCTCGTCAACGACCTGTTGACCTCCCGCCTGCAGCAGTTCGAGAACACGGCGCTGACCGAGGTTCCCGGGCTGTTCGTCGAGCACGCCGTGCCCGCTCATGAGCAGACCGGGGTGGCCGCCTACGTCAAGGGACTACAGGACTGGCAGGCCGGCGGGCACGAGTGGCACGCGAGATCCAGCCGGTACATGAACGACGGCGCCGCCTCGGGCTCCTCCGGTGTGCTCAGGGGCCCGACCGGACTGGGCACCACCGCCGCCAGACCGGCGTTCTCCCCGTCTGGAGCGGCGGAGAGGCTGGGGCTGCGACGCAGATCCCGCGCTCAGGCCGGTCCGCCGTCCCGGCCGGTGGGACATCTGCCACTGCCGGAGTTCCACATGCCGTACCCGTTCCGTACCAGCCCCCATCTGGACGCCGCGCGACGATACGCGGTCGGCTGGGCGCGGCGGATGGGCATGTTCGACTCCGTGCCCGGTGTGGAATTCGGCGGGGTGTGGGACGAGCGCCGCTTCATCGGCTTCGACTTCGCACACTGCGCCGCGATGATCCACGCCGACGCGAGCCCCGATCAGCTCAACCTGTCCTCGGACTGGCTGGCCTGGGGAACCTATGGCGACGACTATTTCCCTCTGGTGTTCGGGACCACCCGCGACCTCGCGGGCGCGAAGCTCTGTACCGAACGACTGCCCGCGTTCATGCCGCTGGACATCGAGGCCGGCCCGGTCCCCGAGCCGGTGAACCAGGTCGAGCGGGGCCTGGCGGATCTGTGGCGGCGTACCACGGGTCCGATGACGGCGTCCGCCCGGCGGGTGTTCCGCACAGCCGTGGAGGACATGACCACGAGTTGGTTGTGGGAGCTGGCCAACCAGGCCCAGCACCGCATCCCCGACCCGATCGATTACGTTGAGATGCGCCGCAAGACCTTCGGGTCGGATATGACGATGAGCCTGGCCCGGCTCGCGCACTCTGATGTAGTGCCACCGGAGATCTATCAGACCCGGGTCATGCGTGAGCTCGACACCGCGGCGCAGGACTACGCCTGTTTCACCAATGACCTGTTCTCCTACCAAAAGGAGATCGAGTTCGAGGGTGAGGCGCACAACCTCGTCCTGGTGGTGGAGAACTTCCTGGACGTGGACCGGATGAAGGCACGAGACATCGTGGCCGACCTGATGACGACAAGGATGCAACAGTTCGAGCACATCGTCGCAGGCGACCTGCCGGCGCTGTTCGAAGATTTCGAGCTGAGCGAAACGGTCCGCCGGGTTCTCACTCGCCACGCCGACCACCTCAAGGAATGGATGTCGGGAATCCTGGAATGGCATCGCAGATGCGCGCGGTACACCGAGGCCGAGCTACTACGCCGCGGCCGGGTGCCGGTGCCGTCGAATTTCTCGTTCCGGCCCACCGGGTTGGGTACCGCCGCGGCGCGGATCTCGACATCCGCGCGGCGACCGCACACCCCCGATCAGCCGGTGAGGTCGAGCTTCAGGTCGTAGTCCTCCAGCCAGATGTTGAGCTGGAGCACCAGCTCGATGTTCCGGCGGTACCGGTCCAGGCTGATCGCGCCGACCCGGTCCTCCAGCACCTCGTGCGCGCGGTCCACGTTGATCAGGCTCCGTACGGGCGCGTTCTCCTGGGCGAGCACCTTGCCCAGCTCGTCGCGCAGTGCGCGCTCGTACGTCGGGTCCTGGGTGGACGGGTACGGGCTCTTGAGCCGCTGGAGGATCGACTCCGGCAGGATGTCGCGGGCGGCGGCGCGGAGCAGGCTCTTCTCCCGGCCGTCGAAGGTCTTCATCGACCACGGGGTGTTGAAGACGTACTGGACGAGCCGGTGGTCGCAGAAGGGCACCCGTACCTCCAGGCCGCTGGCCATGCTCATGCGGTCCTTGCGGTCGAGCAGCACCTGGACGAACCGGGTGAGGTGCAGGTAGCAGATCTCCCGCATCCGGCGCTCGAGTCCGGTGACGCCGTCGAGGTAGGGCACTTCGGCCAGCGCGGCGCGGTAGCTCTCCGCGCGATAACCCGGCAGGTCGAGCCGCTTGACCAGGCCCGGGGCGAGCAGGCTGGAGCCGGTGTCGTCGTCGGCCCGCAGGCTGTACGACATCGCGGCCAGCCACGGGAAGGTGTCGGTCTCGACCGCCTCGGTGTCGTGGAACCACCGGTAGCCGCCGAAGACCTCGTCGGCCGACTCTCCGGACAGGGCCACCGTCGACCGGCTCCGGATGGCCCGGAACAGCAGGTAGAGCGAGGTGTACATGTCGCCCATGCCGTTGGGTGCGTCGTTCGCGCGCAGCACGGTCCGCCGTACGGCCGGATCCATCAGGTCGGCGGTGGAGAGCACGATGTCGGTGTGGTCGGCGCCGATGTACTCGGCCAGTTCGTGGACGTACGGCGTGTCCGGGGTGGTGCGCAGCGGGTCGGCCTTGAAGTGTTCGGTGTAACCGACGAAGTCGACGGAGAACGACCGGATCGGCCCGGCGTGCTGCGCGCTCAGCGCCTTGGCGGCGAGGGCGGTGACGGCCGAGGAGTCGAGCCCGCCGGACAGCAGCGAGCACAGGGGAACGTCGGAGATCAGCTGCCGGTCGACGATGTCGTCGAGCAGCTCTCGCACGGTGCGGACGGTGGTGTCGAGATCGTCGGTGTGCTCGCGGGCCTCCAGCCGCCAGTAGCGGCGCTTCGTGATGCCCGTGCGCCTCACGCGCACGATCTGGCCGGGACGGACCTCGTACATGCCGTCGAAGACCGTCCTTTCCGGGGTCTTCACGAAGGCGAGCAGTTCGCGCAGGCCGTCGGTGGTCACGACGGCGTCGACCTCGGGATTGGCCAGCAGGGCCTTGGGCTCTGACCCGAACACGACGCCGTGCGGGGTCGGGTAGTGGTACAGCGGCTTGATCCCCATCCGGTCGCGTACGAGCAGCAGCTCCTCAGTGCGCGTGTCCCAGATGGCGAAGGCGTACATGCCGTTGAGGTGGTCGACGAAGTCCTCGCCCCACTGCTGGTAGGCGTGGAGGACCACCTCGGTGTCGCTGGAGGTGCGGAACCGGTGACCGTGCCCTTCGAGCTCGGTGCGCAGCTCGCGGAAGTTGTACACCTCGCCGCTGTAGGTCATCGCCGCCAGCGTGCGCCCGTCCTCGTCGAGGATCATCGGCTGGCGGCCGCCCTCGATGTCGATGATGGCCAGCCGCCGGTGGCCCAGGGCGGCGTGCGGTGCGAACCAGGTGCCCTCGTCGTCCGGCCCTCGGCACGCCATGGTGTCCGTCATCGCCTGTACGACCTGTCCCTCGCGGCTCAGATCACGTTCGAAGTTCACCCAGCCGGTGATTCCGCACATTTATCTCTCGTCCCTTCGCACTGTCACCAGGTGGCACAAAGCGCGGCTCCTCAGGACACGGCGCCGCACACCTACCTGGTCTTCACGTTGCGGTGAGCGAGCGGTGGCGGAGGAGATCGCGCGAGCTGAGAAGGGCCGCGCGAGCTGAGCGCATCGGACGGATCGTGTGGCGGCCGTCATCACTCGCCAGATGGTGAACCGCAGTTCACAATCTATGATGAACTATAGTTCATATTGTTCGGCCGCCGCGGAAACCGCAGGTAAAGGATGGTGTGCCATGGGTCTGCGCGCCGATGCCGCGCGTAACCGCGCCCGCATCCTGGAGGCGGCGCGCGCCCAGATCGCCCGGTACGGGCCCCGCGCGGGCATGGACGAGATCGCCGAGGCCGCCGGGGTGGCCGTCGGCACGCTGTACCGGCACTTCCCGACGAAGGCCGACCTGATCTCGGCGGCCCTGACCGACCGGACCACCCGGGTCGTCGACTCGGTCGAGGCGGCGGTCGACCGCGTTCACGCCGGCGGCCGGGCGCTGGAGGAGATCACCGCCGTCTTCACCGAGCTCGTCGACGTCAGCGGTGAGGACCGCGCCGTCAAGAGCGCGGCGGCCGCGCTGGGGATCAACGGTGACGACCAGGCACAGCAGCGGAAGCGGGCCAGGGCCGGCCTCGATCGCCTCATCGCCGCCGCCCATGAGGACGGCGACCTGCATCCCGACGTCACGAGTGCCGACATCGCCCTGCTGCTGACCACCATGCCGGGCCACGAGATCGATGCCCGCGCTCGCAGCCGCTGGCTGGAGCTGATGTTGCGCGGCCTCACCCCGGCGTACCGCCGCGACCGCGACCCCGCCGGCCGGAACGCCGGGGAGTGAACGCCGGGGAGTAAACGCCGGGGTTCGCCGGTCTGTAGTGGTTCGCTTGCCCATCGTGGTTCACATGCCACATGGCGGGCATCAGGGCTACGTGGAGCCGATGTCCGTAACCGGCGGGAAACCGGTCGAGGTCCCGGGGCGCGGCGGGAACGCCTGCCGGCCGGATCACTTCGCATCCGGTGGCGGGGCGACCAATGGCCGACCCCGGCCTGCTCAGTCTGAGCAGGATACGGACGCCGTGCCGACCCCTATTCGGTCGCTGGACGAAAGGACAACACGTGCATCGTGATGACCTGAACGTCAGCCTGGCCCGCACCAGTGGGGCGGCGGCGATCGTGACCGTCACCGGCGAGCTGAACCTGTTCACCAGCGAGCGTCTCAGTCCGGCCACGCAGGCCGCGGCCGGCGACCACACCCACGTGGTACTCGATCTGTCCGCGGTTCCCTTCTGCGACTCCAGCGGGCTCAACGCCCTGATCATCCTTTATCGCAGCTTGCACGGCGCCGGTGGTTCGCTCAGCCTGGCGGCCGTTCCAGAGCGGCTGATGCGGCTGCTGCACACGACCGGGGTGCAGCGTCTGATTCCCACCTACCCCACCATTGATCAGGCCGTCGAGCGCGTTCCGCAGAGCCGGGACTCCAACGGCTCAGGGGGCGACGGACCGGACTCCAATGGCCGTGAGCAGGCGGGGCCCGTCGCCGACTGAGCCACGCGAGGCACGCCAGGCACGAGGCACGAGGCACGAGGCACGAGGCACGAGGCACGAGTACAGCGGGAACACGGGTATTTGAAAGACGAGACCTGCGAGACCGGGAGACCTGTTAGAGACCGGCCCCGGCCGGGACGCCAATGATCGACGGGGGGAGAACGCGATGCCGCAGCGGGCGTGGAGTGACAAGCGCGAACGGCAGTACGAGCACATCAAGGAGTCGCAGAAGGAGCGCGGGGTCAGTGAGGAGCGCGCCGAGGAGATGGCGGCGCGCACGGTGAACAAGATCCGGGCGCAGGCGGGCGAGAGCAAGCAGGCGAGCAAGACCTCGACCGAGGACATGTCGCCACAGCGGCGCGGGGGCAAGCGATCGGGCCGGCCCGGTCCGCGCGGCCGTACCAAGGAACAGCTCTACGCCGAGGCTCGCAAGAAGAACATCAAGGGCCGGTCGTCGATGACCAAGCAGCAGCTCGAGAAGGCGCTCGGCGCCTGAGCGGCAGCGACCGACAGGGGCCGCCGGAGCCCGGCCGGCGAGGGCAGTGCGGCTAGGCTGCCCGGCGTGATCCAGGAACCGCCGCAGGCCGAGGCCGCCGGCTGGCCAGACATCGCGCACACGTACGACGTCGTGGCGGCCGACTATGCGCGGATGTTCTCGGACGAGCTCGCGGCCAAGCCCTTCGACCGTGAGCTGCTCGATGGCTTCGCATCGGCCGTCGCGGGCCGGGGCCAGGTCTGGGACGTGGGGTGCGGCCCGGCCGCCCACATCACCCGGTACCTCGCCGATCGCGGGGTCGACGCCGTTGGAACGGACCTGTCGCCGGGGGCCGTCGCGGTCGCCCGGGAGCGCGAACCCGGCCTGCCGTTCCGCGTCGCGGACATGTGCGACCTGCCGGCCGGCGACGGGTCGCTGGCCGGGATCGTCGCGTTCTATTCCGTCATCCACCTACCGCGAGAGCGCGTCCCAAAGGCGCTGGCGGAGTTCCGCCGCGCGCTGTCGGGCGAGGGCACCCTGCTGCTGGCCGTGCACGTCGGCGAAGGGATCCTCGACACCGACGGGTGGCTCGGCCATGCGGTACGGGTCCGCGCCACCCTGATGTCGGCCGGCGAACTGGGCGCGATGGTCGAGGCCGCCGGGTTCGGTTCGGTCGAGCAGCACGTCCGGGAGCCGTACGAAGGCGAGTACCCCACCCGCCGGCTCTACGTGCGGGCGAGCGCCGGACCGGCACGGCCCTAGCCACGCTGGCCTCGGCTCCTTGGGGCAGGCCTGCCGTCGCCGCCTCTGGCCTGAGGGTCGCGCTGACTCTACGATCAGCTGATCGCGAGCGTCCTGCGGAGGAAGCCATGTACGAACCCCGGGCTGAGGCGATGTCGCACGACGAGCGTGCGGCACTGCAGACGGATCTCCTCCGGCGGCTGGTCGACCGGTTGCTGGAGGCCGGTGGGGAGCAGGCGGGCCGGCTGCGCGCGGGCGGGGTCACCTCGGGGCGGGACGTCGAGCTCGATTCTCTGCCGCGCCTGCCCACGACCGGCAAGCAGGATCTGTGGTCGAGTTACCCGCTCGGGATGCTCGCGGTGCCCCGCGAAGAGGTGGTCGCGATCCACGGGTCGAGCGGCACCGGCGGCCGTCCCACGCTCGTCGGCTACACGCGCGCCGACCTCGCCCTCTGGGCGCGGCTGTGCGCCCGCTCGCTGGTCTGCGCGGGCGCGAGCCCGTCCAGCGTCATCCACAACGCGTACGGCTACGGGCTGTTCACCGGCGGGCTCGGCATCCACCAGGGAGCGGTCGAGCTCGGCGCGACGGTGGTGCCGCTCAGCGGCGGCATGACGAGCCGTCAGCTGCGGCTGCTCGTGGACCTGGAGCCCGATGTCCTCACCTGCACGCCGACGTACGCGGTGCGGCTCGGCGAGGCGGCGATGGAGGCCGGCATCGAGCCGGGCCGTCTGCGGCTCAAGGTGGGGATCTTCGGTGCGGAGCCATGGAGCGAGGCGCTCCGGACGCAGATCGAGGAACTGCTCGGCCTCAAGGCCCTGGACATCTACGGCCTGTCGGAGATCCTCGGCCCCGGCGTCGCGGTCGAGTGCGTCGAGGCGGGGGCCGGCCTGCACGTCCAGGAAGACCACTTCCTGGTCGAGACCGTCGATCCCGAGTCCGGCGAGCCCGCCGGCGAGAACCGGCCCGGCGAGCTCGTGTTCACGACGCTCACCAAGGAGGCGCTGCCGCTGCTCCGCTACCGCACCGGGGACATCGCGACGCTGTCGCGGGAGCCCTGCGTGTGCGGGCGCACGCTGGTGCGGATGAGCAAGGTGCTCGGCCGCCGCGACGACATGCTGGTCGTACGAGGGGTGAACGTCTACCCCAGCGAGGTCGAGCAGGAGCTCCTCAGCGACCCCCGGCTGGCGCCCCACTATGTGATCGTCATGGACCGGCGCGGCCCCACCCGGCTGATCGTCGCCTGTGAGCAGGTGTCCGGCGGCGACGGAGTCCAGGCGGAGGTCGAGGGAGCCCTGGCCGACCGGCTCGGCGTACGCGCCGACGTGCGCGTCCTGCCGGCCGGCGCGGTGCCCCGGACCGAGGTCGGCAAGGCGGTACGGGTGCTCACCTGGTCGGAGGGAGCCCCGCCCCTCGCCGGACTCGGCTGAGCCACGCGTCGCGGATGCGGCCACCGGCCGCTCGCGTACGGCTCGACGCGCAGATCATCGCGGCCGGTTTCCCCGTGGTGCCGGACCGTGACGTGTGAGTCGATCACTATCGGGCAATTGACCTGATGTGACGCATATCTGGCCTGGCGCTCCCTATCCCCTCGGCGCTCAGTACGACGGCGCCGGCACGAACTTCGCTCTGTTCTCCGAGGTCGCCACCCGCGTGGAACTGTGTCTGTTCGACGACGACGGCCGGGAGACCCGGGTTGACCTCGAAGAGGTCCAGGGCTTCGTCTGGCACGGCTACCTGCCCTTCGTGACCCCCGGCCAGCGGTACGGCTACCGCGTCCACGGCCCGTACGACCCCGCGCGGGGCCTGCGGTGCAACCCCGCCAAACTGCTGATCGATCCGTACGCCCAGGCGATCGAGGGAGACGTCGACTGGAACGAGGCGGTGTTCGCCTACCGCTTCGCCGACCCGGCCGTCCGCAACGACGACGACAGCGCCCCGTACGTGCCGAAGAGCGTGGTGATCAACCCGTACTTCGACTGGGGCGTGGACCGGCCGCCGCGCACGCCGTACAACGAGACGGTCATCTACGAGGCGCACGTCAAGGGACTCACCAGGCTCAACCCGGACGTGCCGGAGGCGCAGCGCGGCACCTACGCGGCACTGGCCGATCCCGGAATGATCGACTACTTCCGGGATCTCGGCGTCACGGCCGTCGAGCTGATGCCGGTGCACCAGTTCGTCCACGACGACATGCTGATCCAGAAGGGCCTGTCGAACTACTGGGGCTACAACTCCATCGGCTTCTTCGCCCCGCACAACGGCTACTCCTCCAGCGGGCAGCGGGGCGAGCAGGTCCAGGAGTTCAAGCTGATGGTCCGGGCCCTGCACGAGGCCGGCATCGAGGTCATCCTCGACGTCGTCTACAACCACACGGCCGAGGGCAACCACCTCGGGCCCACCCTCGGCTTCCGCGGCGTGGACAACGCCAACTACTACCGGCTCGTCGAGGGACGGCCGGAGTACTACATGGACACCACCGGTACCGGCAACAGCGTCAACGTCCGGCGGTCGCACTCCCTCCAGTTGATCATGGACTCGCTGCGCTACTGGGTCACCGAGATGCACGTCGACGGGTTCCGCTTCGACCTCGCCTCGACGCTGGCCCGCGAACTGCACGACGTCGACCGCCTCGCGACGTTTTTCGAGCTCGTCCAGCAGGACCCCGTCGTGTCCCAGGCGAAACTGATCGCCGAGCCGTGGGACGTCGGGGACGGCGGCTACCAGGTCGGCAACTTCCCGCCGCTGTGGACGGAGTGGAACGGGAAGTACCGCGACACGATGCGCGACTTCTGGCGCGGGCGCGACGGCACGCTGCCCTGGTTCGGCAGCCGGTTCACCGGCTCGAGCGACCTGTACGCCGACGACGGGCGGCTCCCGACCGCCTCGGTCAACTTCATCACCTGCCACGACGGGTTCACCCTCCACGACCTGGTGTCGTACGACCACAAGCACAATGAGGCCAACGGCGAGCAGGGCCGGGACGGCACCGACGACAACCGCTCCTGGGGACACGGCGCCGAGGGCGAGACGTCCGACCCGGCCGTCCAGACGCTGCGCGAGAAACAGAAGCGCAACATGCTCACCACGCTGCTGCTGTCGCAGGGCGTGCCGATGCTGTCGCACGGCGACGAGACCGGCCGCACGCAGCGGGGCAACAACAACGCCTACTGCCAGGACAACGAGCTGGCCTGGGTGGACTGGACCGACGCACCGGAGAAACGGGCGCTGCGCGACTTCGTACGGCGGCTGACCGCCCTGCGCCGCGACCACCCGGTGTTCCGGCGCCGGCGCTTCCTGACCGGCGACGGGGACATCGCGTGGTTCACCCCGACGGGCGGCGAGATGACCGACGCCGACTGGCACGTCGGGTACGCGAAGGCGGTCATGATCCTGCTGACCGGCGACGCGATCCCCGAGCCGGACCGGCGCGGCGAGCCCGTCACCGACGACTCGTTCCTGCTGCTGTTCAACGCCTCGCCGGAGGATCTGACGTTCGCGGTGCCCGAGGCGGCGGAGGGGCTCTGGATGTGCGTACTCGACACCACCACGACCTACCTCTTCGACACCTACGAGGGACCCTCGGTGCGGGCGGGGGAGAAACTCACCGTCGAGGCCCGTTCGATCCAGGTGCTCCGCCGTGTCTGAGGCCCCGGCGAAGGAAAAGGTCAGGGTGCCCGTCGCGACCTACCGGCTGCAGCTGTGCAGGGGCTTCGGGTTCGCCGAGGCGGGCGCGCTGGCGGGCTACCTGGCGGCGCTCGGGGTCTCGCACGTGTACCTGTCGCCGATCCTGCAGGCCGTGCCCGGCTCGGTGCACGGTTACGACGTCGTCGACCACGACCGGATCTCCGCGGACCTCGGCGGCGAGGAGGCCTTCCGCGCCATGGCCGCCAAGCTGCGCGACCACGGCCTCGGCATCGTCGTCGACCTCGTGCCCAACCACATGGCGATCCCCGCGCCCGAGGATCTCAACAAGGCGCTGTGGAGCGTGCTGCGCGACGGCCCGGACTCCCCGTACGCCCGCTGGTTCGACATCGACTGGACGCCCGGCCACGTCGTGCTGCCGGTGCTCGGCGCGGCCGGCGACGAGGCCCGGCCGGACGGGGACGTGGTCCGCTACCACGAGCACGTCTTCCCGCGAGAGGGCCGCTACCGGCTGGCGTACTGGCGGGAGCCGGACCTGAACTACCGGCGGTTCTTCGACATCTCCACGCTCATCGGCCTGCGGGTCGAGGACGAGGAGGTCTTCGAGCGCACGCACGCCGTGCCGCTCCGGCTGCTGCGCGAAGGGCTCGTCGACGGCCTGCGGATCGACCATCCCGACGGGCTCGCCGACCCACGGGGCTACCTGCGCAGACTGGCCCGGCACCCGGCCTGGGTGGTCGTGGAGAAGATCCTGGGGCCGGGTGAGGAGCTGCCCGCGGACTGGCCGTGCGCCGGGACGACCGGCTACGAGGCGCTCGGCATCGTCGGCGGGCTGTTCACCGACCCGGCGGGCGAGGAGCCGCTGACCTCCCTCCACACCCGCGTGACCGGCGGGCCCGCCGACTTCGCCGACGTCGAGCGCGCGGCGAAGCGGCATGCCGCCGACCGGATCCTCGTCCCCGAGATCCGGCGCCTGACGGCGCTGCTGGCCCGCATCCTCCCCGGCGAGGACACTGCAGCGCTGCGGCAGGTGCTCGTCGAGCTCCTCATCGCGATGCCGGTCTACCGCGCGTACGTCGTGCCCGGTGAGCAGCCGCCCACCGAGGCCCTGGAGGTCGTCGCCCTGGCCGCCGCCGAGGCCCGCGCCGCGCTGCCGCCGGGCGAGCTGCTCGACCGGGTGGTCCCTCTGGTGCTCGGGCTGGGCGGGAGCGATCCGCTGCGCGACGAGTTCACCGTACGGTTCCACCAGATCGCCGCGCCGATGACCGCCAAGGGCGTCGAGGACACCGCCTTCTACCGCTGGTCGCGGCTGGCCGCGCTCAACGAGGTCGGCGGCGACCCCGTCCGCTTCGCGGTGCCGCCCGAGGAGTTCCACGACCACTGCGAGCGGACGTCCCGCGACCGGCCGCAGACCATGACGACGCTGTCGACGCACGACACCAAACGGCAGGAGGACGTACGCGCGCGGCTGGCGGTGCTGACCGAGCTGCCCGCCGAGTGGGCCGCCACGGTCGGCCGCTGGCGCTCCCGCGCACCCGCCGGCGTCGTCGAGGCCGACCTCGACTACCTGATGTGGCAGACGATCGTCGGAGCCTGGCCGCTGACCGCCGACCGGCTCAGGGAGTACCTCACCAAGGCCATGCGCGAGGCGAAGACCCGCACCTCTTGGGTCGACCAGGACCCCGAGTACGAGCGGGCGGTGCTCGCCCACGCGGACGCCGTCTTGGCGGACGCCGAACTCACCGCCGAACTCGACGCCTTCGCCGCGCGCATCGCGCCGTACGCCCGGGTCAACTCGCTCGGGCAGAAGCTCGTGCAGCTCACCATGCCGGGCGTGCCAGACATCTACCAGGGCTGCGAGCTCAGCGGGCTCTCCCTGGTCGACCCCGACAACCGGCGCCCGGTCGACTACGGCCGCCGCCGCGAACTGCTCGCCGACCTCGACGCGGGCACGGCGCCCGCCGACCTCGACGGCGAGAAACTGCTCGTCACCTCGCGCGCGCTGCGGCTGCGCGGGCTGCATCCGGACTGGTTCTCCGGCGGCCACGAGCCGCTCGCGGCGACCGGGCCGGCCGCCGAACACGTTCTGGCGTACCGGCGCGGTGGCGCCACCATCGCCGTGACCAGGCTGCCGGCCGGCCTCGAACGGCGCGGCGGCTGGGGGAACACCGCGCTCCCGCTGCCCCGCGGCCCATGGCGCGACCTGCTGACCGACCGGTCGTACGGTTCCGACCCCGCGATGAGTGGTCTGTTCGCGGCCCTGCCGGTCGCCGTCCTGGTGGAGGAGCAGTGAGGTACGAGGTGTGGGCGCCGGCCGCCGAGACCGTCGAGGTGGAGTCCGGAGCCGTACGGCATCCGATGGCGCCCGCCGAGCTCACCGGATGGTGGGCGGCGGAGGTCCAGGGCGACGAGGGGGACGAGTACGGCTTCCTCCTCGACGGCGAGGGCCCCTTTCCCGACCCGCGGTCGCTCTGGCAGCCTGCCGGGGTGCACGGGCTCAGCCGGATCTACGACCACGGCCGGTTCGCCTGGACCGACGTGCTCTGGCGGGGCCGCCCGCTGGCCGGCAGCGTCCTGTACGAGTTGCACATCGGCACGTTCACGCCGGAGGGCACCTTCGACGCCGCCATCGAGCGGCTCGACCACCTGGCCGAACTCGGCGTCGACGCCGTACAGCTCATGCCGGTGGCCGCGTTCGCCGGGCGGCACGGCTGGGGGTACGACGGCGTCCATCTGTGGGCGGTGCACGAGCCCTATGGCGGGCCGGATGGCCTGAAGCGGTTCGTCGACGCCTGCCACGGGCGGGGGCTGGCCGTGATCCTCGACGTGGTCTACAACCACCTCGGCCCGAGCGGCAACTACCTGGGCCGCTACGGGCCGTACTTCACCGACGCCTACAAGACGCCGTGGGGCCCGGCGGTCAATGTTGACCGGCCCGGCTCCGACGAGGTGCGGGCCTTCATCGTCGAGAACGCGCTGATGTGGCTGCGCGACCATCACTTGGACGGGCTGCGCCTCGACGCCGTGCACGCCATCGAGGACCACCGCGCCGTGCACCTGCTGGAGGAACTGGCCGACGCCGTCTCGCGGCTCAAGGCGCAGACCGGCCGGGAGCTGTTCCTCATCGCCGAGTCGGATCTGAACGACCCCAGGCTGGTGACCTCGCCCGAGGCCGGCGGGTACGGCCTGGACGCGCAGTGGAACGACGACTTCCACCATGCCCTGCACTCGGCGCTGACCGGTGAGCGCCAGGGCTACTACTGCGATTTCGGGTCGCTCGGCGCGCTGGCCAAGACACTCACCGGGGCCTTCTTCCACGACGGGTCGTGGTCGACGTTCCGCGGGCGTACACACGGCCGCAAGGTCGACCGGCTGCGCGTGCCCGGCCACCGCTTCCTCGGCTTCCTGCAGAACCACGACCAGGTGGGCAACCGGGCGGCCGGGGACCGGATCTCGGCCGGTCTGCCGCCCAGGCTGTTGAAGGTCGGCGCCGGGCTGCTGCTGACCGCGCCCTTCACGCCGATGCTCTTCATGGGTGAGGAATGGGGTGCGAGCACTCCGTGGCGCTATTTCACCGACCACGAGGAACCCGAGCTCGCCCGCTCCGTCAGCGACGGCCGGCGCAGGGAGTTCACCTCGCACGGATGGGCCATGGAGGACGTGCCCGATCCGCAGGACCCGCGGACGCACCGGTGCTCGGTGCTCGACTGGGCCGAGCCGGGTGAGCCCCGCCACCACGAGCTGCTCGAGTGGTACCGCGCGCTGATCGCGCTGCGCCGGGCGTGGCCGGAGCTGACCGACACGTGCCTGGCGGAGGTGGTCGTGGAGCACGACGAGGACTCGCTCGTGCTGCACCGGGGGCGGCTGCTGGTCGTCGCGAACCTGGGGGCCGAACCGGGTGCGCCGCTGCCGGCGGGTGAGGTGCTCCTCGCATCCGCGCCGGACGTGCGCCCCGGCGACCCGCTGCCCGGCACCTCGCTCGCCGTCGTCCGGGTGGCCTGACCCGCCCACGAAGCGCAGCCGGGCGACGTGCTGCCGGGGTGACATGCGGCCGGGGTGACATG
>NZ_JABVEC010000065.1 GCF_014323705.1 Actinomadura alba | reverse complement strand
CATAAACCGGGCAGAAGGTCACACAGGCCCCATACACCACTCCCGTGGACGTGAACAGCGTAAGGCCCCATCGCCCTAGCGGCAGTTCCTAACATCTCGGTGTCTTCGGTACTGCTGGAGTGAATCGGCAGTAGACCTCTGTGCTGATGGTCATGGTTGCTCGTCGGTTGCTCGTATGCCACGGAACGCAGCAGCACGATGCGACAGAACGTGGCATCGGAATCGGCGGAGTCGCGGATGAACCGGTACAGGGCGACAGCAAGAGTGCCTGTCCGGTGTGCATGGAGCGGCTTTTAATCCGTCGGTTCTGGGTTCGAGTCCCAGGCGGCCCACCACGTCTGACCAGCGCAGACGCGCTCAGCGAGATGCGTTGAGGATCATGCCTGGGGCCGGGATGGGGCCATCCTGGGGCCGGAGCTTCGGGCGTCGGACGGTGCGGCGGCCGCGGCATGCTCTCACCACTTGGGTCCCGCGGCCACGTCAGGGGCGCACGCGCATCCGGCCGTTGTTCGGCGCCGGACGCGGCGGCGTGTTCAGTTGGCCTTTCGGCTCAGACGGTTCGGAGCGGGGAGCAGATGCTCTGATCAAGCTGCGGCACGGCGGCCCACGGGACTTGCGGCGGCGCTTCGCCGTTTGCGGCCGCGGGCACCTGTTGGCCCACGGCCCGGCCGAACCGCGGATCCTCACAGCCGCACCGCCGGTACACCCCACCGGCACTCCTCGTAGTCCTCATACGGCCATGGTGCACCTGTGCGTGCCGAAAGCCTCGTCCACGTCATGCGACCTGGGAGTATTCGTGAAGGATGCCGCTGAGACGGTCACGCCCGCCGACCTTGAGTTGATCTAGGATCGCGGGCTCAGGGAGCTTGGTGAGCGGACTGGCCTGTCGGAGCGTGCGATGCGGCCTGTGCCGATTGTGATGATCTTCGTACTCGGCCAGGACAAGCCGCAGGTGCGCCTGATTCCACACCAGGGTCCGGTCGAGGATCTCCCGGCGGCAGACACCGATCCACCGCTCCGTGCTCACGTTCGTGCGAGGCGCCCGCGCCGGGCTCCTGATGATCCTTATGCCGGCGCTCTGGAACACCGCGTCAAAAGCCTCACCGGCAGACCGCAGAACACACTCAACCTCAGAAAGGAAGATCCTCGATGGACACTTTGATCGGCTTCCGACCTGCCCCGGTGGGAATATAGGATTCAAGGCCCATGCGGTATTCCTGAATGTTCACACCGGGGACCGTGGCGATGGTTAGCATCCAGCTCTGCTCACCTTGCCGCGCGTACCCGACCGGCGGTGGGGCGATTCTGGCCAAGGCGTTGCTACTGCACAACAGCCGGGTTGAGGGTTCCTCGCTCGCGAGAGGGCGAAAAGGCAAGGGGGAGAACCCGGTTAGTGCGTTCTGAAGAGCCGACGCTGGTGGTGCCACTGCGGAGAACTTGGATTCTGTTCCGATAATGGCCTCATGGACGGTGCAGTGCAGGAGGAACCGGCCAAGGGTTTCGCCGGTGTTTCGCCACACGTCTGATGCGGACTCCCTGTAGAAGACCTCATGTTCTTCCAGGTCTGGATCGATGGCCCAGTAGTAAGTTTTTTCGTTCTCGACCCAGAAGACGATCATCCCGTCATCGGATCTCTTCAGGTCGGTCAGCGCTACTGGGTAGTCCGCGAACGTGACGCTCATCCCTGTAGATGCCACCGCCTTGTGCCAGTCGACTATTTCGCGAGGAATTTCCCAAGCTCTCGGAAAAATGACATCACCGCCGTTGCTGGCCGGGCCGTACCAGCGTTCTAGGAAGCGTTGGACGCTGTCGTGCCGGGGTTTTAGTAGCTCTTCCACACTGGAATTATACGGCACTGAGAGTGCCCGGGTGTTGAGAGGGTCCGAGGCTTTTAAAGGAACAATGTGATCCACAAGAAAAGGGCCTCGCCAAATTTCTGGGCGAGGCCCTTTTGGACGTATTGACGGCGACATTGATGGGAACGTCAGCGGGCGGGTTCTGCGTCTGGCTGGCCGTCGGGGTTCTTGGTGGCTCGGAGCGAGTTGCCGAGGGTGTCGACGGCTTGGCGCTGGAGGCGGAGTCAGAGGTGAGCGTAGACGGTGGCGGTGACGCCGATGTGGGCGTGACCGAGAAGTTCTCTGATCACGATGAGTTCAACACCCTGCTCGAGGGCAGGGTCGCAGCGGTGTGCCTGAGATCGTGAAACCGGGTGCGGCGGAGCCAGGCCCGGTCGAGGAGTCGGCCGAGGCGGCGGGTGAGGTTGGCCGGGTCGAAGGGACAACCGACAGGTTTGGTGAAGACCAGGCCGAACGCAGCAGCGCGACGCGGCATGATCCGGCATCGGAAACGGCGGAGTCGCGCGACGTGCTGCTGAGCACCGCCGCACACCTCCTGCCTGTCGCATCAAGCCGCTTGAAGATTCCGAAGACATTGGCCGTGGAGTTCGGCTGGTCGTGGTGGAGTGCAGTGCGTTCGCGCCCGCTCGCACCCTGCGCCGGCTGTGCTGGTGAGCCCGAATCGCTGTCCGAGTGTGGTCAGCTCTTTGTCTTGGCCGGTGTTTGGCGCTCTTGGGTGCAGGCGTGAGCAGGGGCTATGTGATCCCCCTGGTCGATCAAGTAGATCCTCCAGTGATCTACGTCACTTGAGGGTCCCGCTCCATGATCTTCCCAGGTGATCATTGTCGGGTTACTTTTAGCCCGGTTTATTCACCTGTTGCCCGGACGGGGTTTCCATGGTCTTTAGGGTATTGCCGTCGGTAGTAGCGAGGATTTTTGTAATTCCCGTTTCACTGACCGTGGCGGCTGCCGTGCTGGCCGTGGTTCCGGGTGCCGCTCGACCGGCAGCGGCCGAGCCGGCCCGTGACTCCAGTTCCGAAGAGGGCGCGTTGCGCGCTGCGCGTGAGTCGGGGAACCCGGTTGAGATCTCCGGTCTGCGCACTACCACCCGGCAGGTTTTCGCCCAGCCCTCGGGCGTGCTGCGCATGGAGCAGAGCCTGCGGCCACGCTGGGTGCGGCAGGGGGATTCCTGGGTGGGTGTGGATGCCACGCTGCGGTGGCGAGCTGATGGCACGGTCGGGCCGGTCGCCTCGGTGCTGGGTGTGCGCTTTTCCGGGGGTGGGGATGAGCGGCCACTGGCGGAGGTCTCCGATGGTGGGCAGTCGTTGGCCTTTAGTTGGCCCGGCTCGCTGCCCGGGCCCCGCCTCAACGGTGACACCGCCACCTACCCTGAGGTGTTGCCTGGAGTGGATCTCCAGGTCCGCGCCGACATTGAGGGTTTTGTGTGGGCGTTGGTGGTGAAGACGCCGCAGGCCGCCCAGAATCCAGAGTTGCGGCGCATTACCTTGGGCACGTCCGGCCGGGGCATGTCTGTGCGGGAGAACCCGCGCGGCGGGGTGGACGTCGTCGATGCCTCCGGCGGCCTGGTCCTGAATGCCGCTACCCCGATCATGTGGGATTCCTCCGACACCGCGGCACCGGGCACCCCTGAGCGGCTAAGGGCATCGGGCGAGGTCACTCCCAATCTTGAGGGGCCGGCGGTGGGCGCGCGGCGCAAGGCCATCGAGGTGGACGTGGGGGTCGATGAGCTGTCGGTGATTCCCGACCAGGAGATGCTGGAGGATCCCGCTACCACGTTCCCGGTGGTGATCGACCCGCCGTTCACGGTCGGCCGGGTGGCCTGGGCCAAGGTTTCCAGTGGCTACCCCGCCCAGGAGTATCCGAACGGAGGTATCGACGGCCCGTACGGTGAGACCGGGCACGCTGGGGACGCCAGCCAGAAGTGGCGGACCTTCTACCGGTTCAACATCTATCCCACCCTGCACGGCAAGCAGATCCTCAGCTCCTACTTCCACATTTACGTCTCGCACTCGTGGTCGTGCCAGGACCGTGAGGTGCAGGCGTGGCGGACGGGCGGATTCTCTTCCGGCACGAACTGGAGCAACCAGCCCGCCTGGCAGGACCACCTGTCCAGCGTGAACACCGCCAAGGGTTACAGCTCTTCCGAGTGCCCGGCGGGCAGTATCAAGTTCAATGTCAAGGACGCTGTGTCCGACGCTGCGGCGGGCAGGTGGTCCACTCTGACACTCGGGATCAAGGCCGAAGACGAGACCGACAACTACGCCTGGAAGAAGTTCAAGAGCACCTACGACCTGACCAAGGTCGTCACTGAGTACAACTCCGTCCCCAAGCAGCCGGCCCTGTCGGACATGCGCACCGTTCCTGGCGGCTGGTGTTCCGGCGGCTCCTTGGACAAGCCGATTCTGATCAACAAGACCAACCCAGTGGTCTACGCCCGGTTGTTCGACGCTGATAACACCGTCAAGGGCCTGTTCGAGATCCGCGAGTACGACCCGGCCGTCGCCGACCCGCTGCGCGCCAGCTGGACCTCGCCGCCGATCTCCACCAACCGTGAGCACCAGTGGCAGCTGCCCACCGGCAGCCTTGTCGACGGCAAGCTGTACCGGCTCAACGTCAAGGCGATCGACGAACACGGCGCCGCCAGTGCGTTCAGCCTGCATTGCTGGATCAAGATAGACACCACCGACCCCGAGCGGCCGCCCAGCGTCACCTCCACCGACTATCCCTCGATCGAGGAGCTGCCTGAAGGCAGTGAAGGCGCCGGGCATCCGGGCCGATTCGTTCTGTCCGCCAACGGCGATACCGATGTGACCGCTTTCCGCTACGGGCTGGACGACCCCTATTGCTCTCAGGGGCCGGTCAACGCGAGCGCCCCGGGAGGAACCCAGACGGTCCTGGCGACCCCGCGTGCCGTCGGGCCCCGCGTGATGTACGCGTCGAGCGTGGACGCGGCAGGCAACTGGAGCAAAAAGTGCGTGGCAGCCTACACGTTCGAGGTGAAGAGCGGCGCCGCGCCGGTATCGCACTTCAAATTCGACGAGAACACGGGCACGTCGGCTCAGGACGCCAAGCCCACCGGCCTTACCGCCACACTGGCCGGCGGGGCGAGCTGGAAGCCCGGGCGGGTCGACGGTGCCGTGTCGCTCAACGGCACCACCGCCTACGCAGCCACCGGCGGCCCTGTGGTCGACACGTCCAAGGCGTTCACGATCAGCGCCTGGGTCCAGCTGACCAAAAAGGACGCCAACTATACGGCGCTGTCCCAGGCAGGTGGCGTCAACAGCGGTTTCCAGTTGTACTACTCCTCCAGCTACGACCGGTGGATCTTCAACCGGCACGGTACGGATAGCCAGAGTCCGGCGATCACCCGGGCGATCGGGTCACGCACCCCCGACCTCAACGCCTGGACGCATCTCCTGGGCGTCTACGATCCCGGCGACAAGCAGATACGGCTGTATGTCAACGGCAGGTTGGAGGGCTGGGCGGCCTTCACCACCCCCTGGAACGCCACCGGGGGCCTGCAGATAGGGCGCCTGAAATACAACGGGGCGTTCAGCGAGAATTTCGCCGGCCAGGTGGACAACGCACGGATCTGGCAACGGGTCGTCGTCGAACCCACGCTCGAGCCGGAGGCGTACTTCCAGCTCGATGAGGAGAACGGCACGCCGCCAGAGGACCTTATCTACGAGGGGCGAACCCTCACCCTCGGGGCCGGCGCGATCCAGGCCGATAACGCCAAATACGGACGCGGCCTCACACTGAACGGCACCGCCAACGCCTACGCCACCACACCGACCGAGGCGGTGCGCACGGATCAGGCGTTCTCCGTGAGCACCTGGGTCAAGCTGACCAACAGGAACGTCAACATGTCCCTGCTGAGCCAGGCCGGGACTCGGGCGAGTGGTTTCCAGCTCTACTACTCCAAGACATACGACCGGTGGATCTTCAACCGGCACGTCTCGGACACCGACGACACCCAGATCGTCCGCGCGATCTCGACAACGGTTCCGACCACGGACTGGACGCACCTGCTCGCCGTGTACGACCCGGTGGCCAAGCAGATCCGGCTCTATGTCGATGGCCGCCTGGAGGCGTCCGTCGCGTTCACCACTCCGTGGCATGCCAGTGGGCAGCTCCAGGTCGGCCGTAGCAAGTGGAACGGCGCGTGGCAGGAGAATCTGAACGGCTGGATCGACGAGGTCAAGGTCTGGGATTACGCCCTCGACGACGACCCGTATCGGGAGACAGGGCCGCCCACTCGGACACAGGACCCCGCCGATCCGCAGAGCAAGTCAGAGATCTGGAAAGAAGCGAATCTGCCCGTACAGCTCACCGGGCACTGGAAGCTCAATCCGCCCGAGAGCGGGTCCGGAGACGGAACCACGCCGTCCGAACACGGCCCACCGTTGACCCTGCAGAGCGGAGCTCAGCTCCTCGCAGACGACCAGGTCTTTTGGACCGCAGACGGCATGGGCTTCCTGAACTTGGATGGCGTCGATGATCAGGCTGTTGGGCCGGCGGGCCTGCTGCGCACCGATCGCAGTTTCTCCGTGGCGGCCTGGGTCCGGGTGACGAACGTTCCTGAGAGCTGGCCGGGCACGAAGCCCGGCGCCACCGTCATCAGCCAGGACGGCGCTGTCAACAGTGGCTTCAAGCTTTATGCCGCGCGCTACAACACCACGGATGTCTGTGATCCGGAGGAGACCGAGTGTTTCCGATGGGCGTTTAGCGCGAACAGCACCGACGACAGTGCAGTGAAGGTGTACCGGGCCCAGTCAGAGGACGTCGTGCAGTACGAGCCGACACATCTGGTCGGTGTCTATGACATGAGCGATCGGCAAATGCGGCTCTATGTGAACGGTCAGCTCGTGCGATCCGCGCAGGTTCCCTACACCACCGCCTGGGCGGCGATGCAGCAGTTCCGGATCGGCACCGGAAAGTACAAGAGCAGCTTCGCCAACGACTTCTTCCCCGGCCAGGTGGACGAAGTGAGTCTCTACGCAGGTGTGCTCACCCGGGAGGACGTGCTCCAGGTCATGTCAGCCGCCTACCCGATCGACATGGTCCATTAGCGGCCGCCGGCCCGGGCATCGCTGGTGCCCGGGCCGGCTTACCTCGCTGTCTCGGTACGCCCTAGGTGGAGGTCGTTGATGCGCTTGTCGGGTTCGGGTCGCGTGATCCGCCGTCTGTCTCTGATCATGGCCGGTGCCGTCGCCGCCCCGCTTCTGCTGGCGATGCCGGTCAAGGCCGAGCCGGGCGGGCCCCCGGAGGTCAAGCAGCAGCGCACCGTCAAGGGCGAGAACCGCCCGCTGGGCACAGTGAAGAAACCGCCCCGCGAGCAGACCAACCCCGAGCCACCACCCCCGACGTCCTGGCCTCGCGCTGGAGCCGCCGAGGTGAGCACACCCACCGGCGACGGCGAGCGGGTGCGCGCCGGATCGCTGCCCGTATGGGTGGGCGAGCCACAACGTGGGACCGGTGCCCGTTCCGTGCCGGCCGCTATGCCACCCCGCAAGGTCCGGGTCGAGTTGCTCGACCAGGCCGCCGCACGACGCGCCAAGGTGCGCGGGCTGCTGCTGAAGGTATCCCGTGAGGACGGGGCGGCGCAGGCCGGCTGGTCCCGCATTGAGGTGGACTACTCCTCGTTCCGTTACGCCTACGGTGGTGACTACGCCTCCCGGCTGCGGCTGGAACGGCTGCCGGACTGCGCGGCCACGACCCCCGACAGGCCCGAATGCCTGCGTGGTACTCCCATCCCCACCGCCAATGACGTGACCAAGGGACGGCTCAGCGCCGACATTGAGGTCACTGGTCCTACATCGGCGTCCGGCGCGTTGTTCGCGGTCGCCGCCGCGGCGGGCAGTGGGTCGGGTGACTACAAGGCGACCCCGCTGGCCTCGTCGGCGCAGTGGCAGGTCAGCGCGCAGACCGGTGACTTCGGCTGGTCGTACCCGTTGCGGGTGCCGCCGGTGCCCGGTGGTCCGTCACCAGATCTGACGATCACCTACTCCTCGGGCGGCGTGGACGGCCGTACCTCGGCGACCAACAACCAGACCTCCTGGGTGGGCGAGGGGTTCGACTTCTGGCAGGGCTACATCGAGCGCAAGTACAAGGCGTGCCTGGAGGACACCGAGGGTGGTAGCCCCAAGACCGGCGACCTGTGCTGGAGTCACGACAACGCCACCATGGTGCTCAACGGCACCGCCACCGAACTCGTCCGCGACGAGGACGGGCGCGGCTGGCACCCTCGGACCGACGACGGCTCCAAGATCGAGAAGCTGACCGGCGCCGTCAACGGCGACGACAACGGTGAGCACTGGAAGCTGACCTCCCCGGACGGTACCCAGTACTTCTTCGGCCTTAACCGGCTGCCGAACTGGACCACGGACAAGGAGGAGACCGACTCCACCTGGCGGGTGCCGGTCTTCGGTAACGACTCCGGCGAACCCTGCCACGACAGCGGGAGCTTCGCCGGTTCCTGGTGCCAGCAGGGCTGGCGGTGGAACCTCGACATGGTCGTCGACCCGCGCGGCCGGGCGATGACCTACTACTACGCCAAGGAGACCAACCACTACGGCCTGAACATGAAGGCCGACGTGGAAGGCACCCCCTACCACCGGGGCGGCTACCTCAAGCGCATCGACTACGGGCAGCACAAGGATGCCGTCTACAGCACCCCCGCCCCGGCCCAGGTGATCTTCGCCGTGGGTGAGCGTTGCGAGCCCGATGACACGGTGACCTGCGCCGAGTCACAGTTCACCGAGCCGAACGCCGGACGCTGGAGGGACGTGCCGTTCGACCAGTACTGCGCGTCAGGACAGGAGTGCGAAAAACGTCACTCACCGACGTTCTGGTCCCGCAAGCGGCTGACGAAGGTCACCACCCAGATCCGGCGGCCGGCCGCCGACTACTGCGCCACCGCCTACTGCCCGGTCGACTCCTGGACGCTGAACCAGTCGTACCCGCCCTCGGGAGACCTGTCCCGGTCGGCACTGTGGCTGAACTCCATCCAGCACACCGGGAACCACCGGGGCGCCAGCGCCACGCTTCCCGAAGTGACGTTCACCGGCGTGCAACTGGCCAACCGGGTCTTCAACCCCGACCCCGAAGACGGCGCGGTCCCGCTCTACAAGCGGCGGATGCAGTCGATCATCTCCGAGTCGGGCGGCGAGATCCGGATCAACTACAAGCCGACCGAGTGCAGCCGCCCCGGCAACATCCCTTCCCAGGTCGACAGCAACACCATGCGGTGTTTTCCCCAGCACTGGGCGCCCGATGACGAACCGGACCGGCTCGACTGGTTCCACAAGTACGTCGTCCAGCAGGTGGTGCAAAACGACCTGGCCGCCGCCACGGCCCCAATGATCACTGACTACGAGTACGACGAGTCGACCGGCCCGTTCTGGCACTACGACGACGATGACGGCATCACCCCGCCCAAGCGCAAGACCTGGTCGCAGTACCACGGCTACCGCAAGGTCACCGTCCGCACCGGCGCGACCACCGGCACTCGCTCCCGCGAGGAGTCGGTCTACTTCACCGGGATGGACGGCGACAAACAGTCCGGCGCCGACGCCCCGCCACGCGATGTGAAGCTCACCTCCAGCGAGGACCACGAGTACTCCGACCACTGGCGATGGCAGGGCCAGCCGTTCGAGAGCACCGTCTACAACGGCTCACAGGTGGTCTCCAAGACCATCAACGAGCCCTGGCTGTCAGCGCACACCGCACGCCGCGTCATGCCCTGGGGCACCTCGACCGCGTACCTGGCCAACACCAAGCAGGTCAACACCTACGTCGCACTCGACGGCGTCCGAGGCTGGCGCAAGGGCGCGGTGGTCCGAGAGTTCAACCCCGACGGCCAGGTCAAGCAGGTCACCGACCACGGCCAACTCGGCGTGAGCGACGACGAGACCTGCACCAAGTACACCTACGCGCCCAACGCCGACGCCCACATGCTCACCTACGCCAGCCGTATCGAGACCAACGCCACCACCTGTGACGTGACGCCGGCGCTCCCCGGTGACTTCATCTCACACGCCAAGGTCTTCTACGACGACCCCGCCGCAGCGCACGGGACTCCGCCGACCAAGGGCGACGTCGTCAAGGTGCAAGAGGTCACCGACTTCAGCGGAACGACTCCGACCTGGACGACGATCTCGACCAAGGAGTACGACGGCTACGGCCGCGAGACCAAGGTCACCAACGCCGACAGCAAGTCCACCACCACCGAGTACACCGACACAGGCGGCCTGACCACCTCGGCGAAGACCACCGACCCCAAGGGCTTTGAATCCACCACGAACGTCGATCCCTCGTGGGGTGTGCCGCAGGCCGAGGTCGATACCAACGGCCAGCGCGCCGACCTCGTT
Source organism: Actinomadura alba (assembly GCF_014323705.1). Taxonomy (GTDB): domain Bacteria; phylum Actinomycetota; class Actinomycetes; order Streptosporangiales; family Streptosporangiaceae; genus Actinomadura_C; species Actinomadura_C alba. The sequence goes on along the minus strand of NZ_JABVEC010000065.1, from coordinate 7,922 downwards.
TACGACCCGCTCGGACGGGTCTCGAAGGTGTGGCTGCCCGGCCAGTCCATGAACGGCGAGCCGTTCAACAGTGAGTTCGTCTACGACATCCGCAAGAACGGCCCGTCCGCGGTGACCACCAGGACCCGCCGCAACGACGGCAGCTACTCGGTCAGCTACGAGCTCTACGACGGCCATCTGCGGTCCCGGCAGACTCAGCTTCCGGCCCCTGGGGGTGGGCGGGTCCTCGCCGACACCGTGTATGACTCCCGCGGCATGGTCGTCCGCAAGAACGCCAACTACATCGACACCGAGCCTCCCTCCACCACCCTGTTCACTCCGAACGGGGACGCCGTCCCGGCCGCGAGCGAGTTCGTCTACGACGGCGCGGGCCGGGTCACCACCGAGAAGCTGCTGGCCCGCGACAACCTCAGCTCAAGCCGTATCACCGAGTACGGCGGCGATCGCGTGCGCGTCACCCCACCGGACGGCGAGACGCCCACCATGACGGTCACCGACATCGGCGGCCGCACCACCGAACTGCACCAGTTCGACGGCACCACCCCAACCGGGACCGCCGCCGCAGTCACTAAGTACGCCTACGACAAGCGCGGCGAGCTGGAGACGGTCACCGACCCCACAGGGCAGAACGTCTGGCGGACCGAGTACAACCACCGCGGCCTGCCCTGGAAGGTGCACGACCCGGACAAGGGCGTCAGCGAGCTCACCTACGACGTCCTCGGCCAGATCTCCACCAGCAAGGACGCCGAAGAGCGCGTCCTGGCTTACACCTACGACGAGGTGGGCCGCAAGACGACCATGCGTTCGGGGTCGACCTCGGGCACGGTGCTCGCCGACTGGACCTACGACACCGTCCTGCTGCCGGACCTGATAACGAAGGCCAAGGGCTATCCGGCGTCCTCGACCCGCTACCAGGACGGGGTCGCCTACAAGACCACCATCGCCGGCTATGACGAGAATTACCGGCCCACCAAGACGACCGTGAGCATCCCGACCAAGGACGGTCTCACCAAGTACTCCACCGGGACGGGCACCCTCGCCGGCAACCACCTGTTCAGCACGACCTACAACTTCGACGGCACCGTCGCCAGCCAGGCCATGCCGGTCGCCGGCGATCTCGCCCGCGAGGTCATGGTCTCCACCTATGACAACTACGGCCTGCCGGTGCGCACGCAGGGCGCCAGCACTTACGTCACCGATTCGATCTACTCCAAGACCGGCCAGCTCATGCAGCTGCACCTGTCCACCGGTGGCCCGAAGACGTTCCGCACCTTCGAGTACGACGACTCCACCGACCGCCTCACCCGCGCCTACACCACCCGCGACGTCCAGTCCGGTGTACGTCTCAACGACGCCCGCTATGACTACGACGACGCGGGCAATATCACCTCGATCGCCGATACCCCCACCGACGGCACGGCGGCCGATGCCCAGTGCTTCGACTACGACTTCCTGCGCAGGTTGACGACCGCCTGGACCGCCAAGACCGACTGCTCCACCGCCCCCACCGAGGCCAACACCGGTACCACCATCGGCGGGCCGGCCCCGTACTGGCACTCCTACGGCTACGACAGCACCGGCAACCGCAGGACCGAGACCCTGCACGGCCTGGGCGGTGCGGCCACCACCACCCGCACCTACTCCGTCCCCGATCCAGGTGCCGCAAAGCCCCACTCGCTGACCTCGGTCCGCACCCAGACCCCACCCGCCAATGGGCAACCCGGCATCGACAAGCTCGACGATTACACCTACGACCAGACCGGCAGCACCAAGACCCGCACGGTCAACGGCACCACCCAGACCATGCACTGGAACGCCGAAGGCCGGCTGGAGAAGGTCACCGAAGGCGCCGCTGAGAAGGCGTCCTTCGTCTACGACGCCGACGGTAACCGGCTGCTCCGCAAGGACGCCGAAGGCACCACCCTCTTCCTGGGCGGCCAGGAACTGAAGCTGTCCGCCGCCAACGGCCAGGTCAAGGGCACCCGCTACATCACCCACGGCGGCGGCGTGGTGGCGGCCAAGGACGCCACCGGCGTCAAATGGCTGACCTCCGACCACCAGGGCACCGCCGAGATGTCCATCCAGGCCACTGCAGGAGCCGGCCAGGGCGTGCAACGCCGCTACCAGACCCCGTTCGGCAACCCTCGCGGCGGCCAGCCCACCAGCCTCGTCGCCGACCTCGGCTTCGTCGGTGGCACCCTGGACAAAGCCACCGGCCTGACCCACCTGGGCGCGCGCGAGTACGACCCCGCCATCGGCCGGTTCATCTCCGTCGACCCCATCCTCGACGTGGGCGACCCCCAGCAGATGCATGGCTACTCCTACGCCAACAACAGCCCCGTCACCTACAGCGACCCCGACGGCCTGTCACCCTGCATCACCCCCCTGGAAAAAGCGGCATGCGAAGACTGGAAGAACAGCCGGGATAACGGAGGCGACTCGGGCGGCGGTAGCGACTCGCACGGCGGTGGCGGTTCGGGCGGACCTCCGCCGCCGCTCAACCCTCAGGAACAGCAGGACCTCGCCAACGCCAAGGTCGTCAAGAAGAAGTCCCTCACCCAGGTCATCCTGGAGACCGGCGGCGCGGCCCTGCTGGACGTGATTGGCGTGAGCGACGTCTACAACTGCGTCAAGGGCGGCATCGGCGCCTGCATCTCGGCCGTTCTCGGAGCCGTGCCCGTCTGGAAAGCCGGGAAGTTCGTCAAGGCCGCCTACCGGGCGGTCAAGGGTGTCATGTCCTGGATGGGACAGGTCAAGTGGGCCGATAACGTCATCAAGGCCGCCGGAGACAAAATCGCCCGAGCGCGCGCTGCGGCCGCCAACGCGAGTAAGAAGGCCGACGACCTACCGGACGCCGCCGGTAAGAAACAACCCTCCAAACCCGACGGCGGTGGAGCCAGCTGCCCGATCAATAACAGCTTCACACCCGACACCGAAGTCTTGATGGCTGATAGATCCACCAAACCCATTAAAGACGTCAAGGTCGGCGACAAGGTGCTGACCGCTGACCCCGGCACAGGAAAGACCGCTGAACGTGAGGTCGTCGCGACCATCGTCGGCGACGGCCAAAAGAATCTCGTCCAGATCACTGTCACTGTCCAAACCAAGGCGGACGCTGGGGCTGCTAAGGACCGCGGCGTTAAGACGGGCAAGGTCATCGCCACCGACGGCCACCCCTTCTGGGTTCAGGACCTGCGCACCTGGGTCGACGCGGCAGACCTGCAGCCCGGCATGTGGCTGCGCACCTCCACCGGCACCTACGTCCAGGTTAAAGCCGTTACAGCTTGGACGCAGAAATCCCGCGTCCATAACCTCACGGTCACTGCCGAGCATACGTACCATGTTTTGGCCGGTGCCGAACCGGTTCTGGTCCACAATTGTGGCGTCGCGCTCTATAAAAGGGCTCTTCAACTCAAGGGCCTGCTGGCCGAGAAAAAGTCGACGGTTGCGGTCGCGAGGGTCAGGAAAAGATCTGACCACAGCGTCACCGATACGTGGGTTGCGAACAGTGGTCCGGCGGGAATTCCTGATGACTGGCGAGGGAACATGCCGACCGGAACGGAAAGGCTGGTTCTGGGAAATGGGCACGCCGAAACTACGATCATGAATGCCCTAGGCAATGACTGGGAACTTGTAGGTATGGCGTCCTCGACACGCATGTGCTTCAGATGTTTCACGCGTGCGAGACGTATGGGGCTACAGACGACTCGCATCGGATATAACGCGGACGACCTGCCCCCGGGGTACACTCCGTTCCGTGTGCTAGTGCGAAGGGAGTAGTCAACTACTGGGAGTACGTCTATGAGCACTGTCCCTATATTTGGCTCCGAAAGTGTGATGGTGTACTGCGGGGCTCTCCGTCTGAAGCGAATGCTTCCCGTTCTTGAGGTTGCCGCGACCCCATTTTTGGAGGAGATAGAAGAAATCATTGACGCTCGCGGTGAAGGTCGTGCGTCGAATATTGACGGATGCATCGATTCAATCTCTTCCTGGATGGATCGGATTGGAATTGTGCAGGATATCGATGCGCCCGAGTGGTTTCAGGACGGGGCCGCTGAAATCGCCCTCGCATCGGCGGGAGTGGGTGATGTTGAAAGCAGGGCGCGCCTGATCCAGCATGCAACGGGCAATTTCTGGAATGCATGTGACGACATCGTCCATCGAATAGATGGGTATCGCTCGCCGGAATTTACTGGCTTGAAGACCACGCTCCGGGGAGTGGAGGATATCTGGCAGTCGGTAGATTTGAAGGTCATCCGTGAACTGAGGGACTCACGAGAAGCCTTTCGTCGGCAAGTCGCATCGATAGGGCGAAGGAGTGCTCAGCGGTCTGCGATCGCGGGGGTCATTGCTCGTTGTGCTGGATGGGAGCCGAGAACTTCGACCTAAGCTGCTTATTCTCCGACCGGGGGTGCCCTATTGGCGCCCAAGGTTGCTCGGTGGTTGCTCGTATGCCATGTAACGCAACGGCACGACGCGGCATGATGGACACCCGCCGCTGCCTGCTCCGGGCGGCAGCAGCAGGAGCATGAACCGGCTAAGCGCGGTGGTCTTCTCTCTGACATGCGACGACGTTCGGTCGCGATCCACGATCAGCATCGGTCCGCTTTGCGGGCGTTTGCTCTGATGAACCCGGTTGCGGAACCATTCGGATCGCTGGCGGGCCCACTCGGAGCCGGCAGTGGTGATCTTTAGCGTTCAAAGGCCGGCGTGGACAGAGATGTGGGCGCGCGGCCAGTAGGGGTCTGCTGATCGGGTGCCTATGAAGTGTCCAGGCTCACTCCTGAATGAACCGGCAGATCAGCGACCGAGCCAATACTCGACCGGCGCACGTCAGCAACCGAGACTGAATCTCCGCATCCCACAGGTTCATGCCGTAGGCCCTGGGTGGGAGGCCGGCCAGGACCGACTTGCGGTCATCCACCCTGTCGCGTGTGGAAGAGGGGAGGCGAATCTCCGCAGGCCACCACCCAGGGTGCACAAGCGACACAGGCCGAGTCGTAAGGAGCGGTTCGTAGCGGTCACGTCCACGCAACCGTTCGTAGCCACCGACCATGGGGGTTCAAATCGGAGGGGGGATCGCAACCGACCGCACATGCCCTCGACCTATCGACACTGTTACCAATTCGCCGGCATGTGTAGCGCAGTTTGCTCTCGGGGCACTCGCTAACCGGGCTACTCGCCGCGGTGTATGGGTGATTGGTTGGCCGTGCCTTGACGCTCGGGGTCGAGTCGGGCGTTCATGTCGTGCGCCCTGGACGGTAGGCCGACCGGGACCGGCGCGTGGTTACCCCCGACCACGTGTGGAGGGGGAGGCGGATCTCAAGTGAGGCCACCGTCCAGGGCGCCTCAAGCTACATGATCGGAGATCTTGGTGGACGCTACGTCGGATCCTGCCTATCCGGTGCCACGGCGCAGGACGGCCCTGGATCGGGCGTCGTCGTGAAGATCGCGCTGCTGAGCTGCGTCACCAAGCCGCGCGGTGGCGTCGTCCACGCTGGCGCTCTCGCCGGCCACTACCGGGCCGTCGTCACCATCGTCAGCATTCTTCTGTGGACCAAGCAAGATCCACAAACAGCGCCAGAAGAACCTCGTCCAGATCACCGTCACCCTCCCGGCAACGTCGAACGCCGACTCCGCCAAGGACGCCGGTGACAAGACGGGCACGGTCATAGCCACCGACGGCCACCCCTTCTGGGTCCAGGACCTGCGCGCCTGGGTCGACGCCGCAGACCTGCAGCCCGGCATGTGGCTACGCACCTCCGCAGGCACCTACGTCCAGATCAAAGCCGTCACCGCCTGGACCCAGACCTCCCGAGTCCACAACCTCACCGTCACCCAAGACCACACCTACTATGTGCTGGCTGGGGTCACGCCGGTCCTCGTTCACAACTGCAATCCGCTTGATGAGATAGCGGACGAATTGGCAGACAGCAAGATTACGACCGGCCAGGTCGTTGACGATGCTGGAAATAGAGTTGGCGCTCCCGTATCAAGCGGCGAAAATGCTTCATTCCCTCAAGTGAGGGACGCTATCAGGGATTCTGGCCTGCCTCACGACCCTGCGGGTGGTTTCGCGGCGGCCTCACATGTAGAAACCAAGATTGCGATGGCGATGCGAAGTAATAATATTCAGAGGGCGACGGTTGTGATCAACAACCCTGTTTGTTCTGGCCCCTTTTCGTGCATGACCGGAGTGTCTGCAATTCTACCGAGGGGGTCTAGTCTGACAGCTGTGTGGCGCACTGAAGAAGGCTGGCATGGCGTAACCATGCTCGGCGGCGGTTAATCTCGAGTGTGGTATCCGGCCAGCCTTTCCTTTGGGGTAAGATCCCCCACGGGAGAGGCCGGTCTGATTCGTGGATCTTCCCGTGTCGCGCCTCCCTCTCCTCAAGCGCTGGAGGATGTTGATGATTCTGACTGTTTTTGTTGGCGACGCAACGTACCACGCGCCATCAGGGGATGTTATTAGGCGCCTGATTGATGAGTTGGCGAGCGGGGGATCTGGTCGAGACTCGGGAGTGGTTGGACAATCAGAGGGTGGCATTTTCGCCACTTTTGTCCTTTTGATGCCGCACAGAGACCCGATGGAATCGGATCGGTATTTCGACAGTTACCTTCAAGTCTCGGTAAACTCGCTCACGGGATATGGTGCCTTGAGGTGGCTGGTTCCCGAGGGCTCTGAAGTTCGGATGGATCAGGAGATTGCGAGAAGTGTCTGGATCTCCAAAAATACGGAACCGCCGGTTTCGGATCCGAAAGTTGTTGCTGACCTCAGTGATGGGAGGCTGTTCGAGCCTCGCAGTACACTGCCAGTCTCTGACATCCGTGCGGCCGTCGAGGAGTTTTGTGAACTGAGGAGCGGGCAGCGGCCTGCGGCAGTTTGCTGGGATCGGGATGCCTCTGACGAGTACCGCTTTATGCAGGCAGATGCGACCCCTCCCTACTGTGAGGATCCATGGTGCAGAATCTCGGGTACGCGGCACCCATTTCACTAATGGAGGCGTCCACGATCTGACCCTCAGGAGATGTCCGCAAACGCGGGCAAACCTCAATTTCTAGAGTCGTACGGGCGGTAGGGCTGAACTGGCAGCGCCAGGATTCTTGGATTTCTTGGGCGTGAGGGGCTTCGAGTGGGTAGGTAGTGTCGCGTGTTGGAAGTTGTTTTACGTTTGGGTGGGCGGGACAATGATGCATGGTCTATGTGGCTGCGCCGTTGGTGTTGTCGCGCGTCAGACTTAGTGGCGCAGGGGTTAGTTGGGACTCCTGAGCCTGGAAGAGAGACGCATCGTGAGTCGCCCCCCACAGTTCCCCGTCGAGGACAAGCTGCGGATCGTGTTGTCCGTGCTCGCGGGTGAGATGACGATCGCCGAGGCCGCTCGGCGGAACAAGACCTCTGAGACCTCGATCGGTAAGTGGAAGGCCCAGTTCCTGGAGGCCGGCAAGCAGGGCCTGGCCGCGGGGGGCTCCTCACGGCCGTCCGGCCGCGAGGAGCAGCTGGAGGCCGAGATCGCCGAGTTGCACGCCGCGCTGGGTGAGGCGCATGTGCAGCTGCGGGTGTGGAAGAAGTCGGCCGAGGGTCGCCTGGCCCCTTCGCGGACCTCGAGGTGATCCGCCAAGACGCGGCGATGCCGGTCTCGAGGTTCTGCCAGCTCACCGGCATCCCGCGCCGCACCTACACACGCAAGCTCGCCGGGATGCGCTCCGGCCCGGTCGGCAAGGGGCCGTGGCCGGCGCCGGTCGTCGATGCGATCGAGCCGGTGGTGGCCAAGTACGCCGCGGACTGGCCGGCTTGGGGGCATCGGAAGATCCACTGGCTGATGGCCGCCGACGGGATCGCGGCCTCGGCGTCGTCGGTGGAGCGGGCGATGCGCCGCCGCGATCTGCTGCAGCCGATCGACTACCAAGGTGAACGCCGCGAG
>NZ_JABVEC010000064.1 GCF_014323705.1 Actinomadura alba | reverse complement strand
CTATCGAATCCATGGCCGAGATGTAACCGTGATAAGCGAACAGAACGCCATTCTTATTAAGTCATAGACCTGCATTGTTGATCGCAACGATTGCCGAATCGGCTATATAGGAATTTTCTCAACATACGCCGACCAGGCGGCGCAGGTTACGCTCGCCGCCGCGCGCCAGTGCCCCCCGACCGGTGCGCCACGACGAACCGGCTACTGAGCGAGGATGCTGATGCACAGCATGCGTGCGCCGAACGCGGGTCGGCAAGCGCGTACTCGAGGCGGGCGAGGCGCGCGTCGTGACCATCTGCCAGACCTACGACGCATCCCTCGAAGACGTCTGGGATGCCTGCACCGACACCGAGCGCCTTGGGCGGTGGCGGTTCCTGCCCGTCTTGAGCGATCTGCGGTTGGGCGGTCGGTACCGGCTCGAGGGCGGCATCAATGCGAGCGTTGGTACGACGCCAAGACGCGAACGTCGAGGCCGGCGAGAACGAGGCGAACGCGCGCCTCATGGCCGACCGCACCACCGCCGGCTACACGGAGCAGCCGCCTCCCGCCCAATGAGCCCGACCACAGAAATCAGCGCCCGCCGCGGCGACCGACTCCAGCGGCCATGCCATTTCAGAGTGGGGAGGGTGCGCCGGGTCATCCAGTACGGGAAACGTAGAATCGCTGACGAGCGTTCGTCAGCGACCCGCTGAGTAGCTGTGCAGCTACGGGTCCAAGTCACCCTGCCGCATTCAGCGCCGACGAGGTCGGCGACCTCCACGCACCCCAGGCCGTGCCGCCGCCCGCATCCGTGCTCCTGCGGCTCCCGGTAGCGTAAGAATCAGGTTCTCTGAGCGGCAGCGTCGCTTTCGGTCCCGATAAATATCGTGCGCGAAGTCGGAGGTGATCACGGTGCATCCGGTCCCATGACAGCCCCAGCCCGGGGCGTCACGGAGCCGAGAGGTGACCGTATGAGCAAGACCGACAAGACCCGGCCCCGGTGGGTGCGGATGGCCGACGCGGCGATGGTGACCTGCCTGCCCGTGCACGATCATCGGTTCGGGCCGTGCACGCTGCCGGACGAGATCACCGCCGACAACGCGTCCCTGAGCCACCGCACAAGCGGCTGTTACTGGAGCGCCACCGCCTATGCCTACTACCTGTTCGGTTACGGCGATGGGGCCGGGAGTGGTACTACTTCCGACGCGAAGAACGCCGCCGCAGCCGTCACCAGGCGCGCCGCGAACTACGCGCCTATCACGGCGAAGACTGAAAGAAGGCGGAGAGCGGTCCATGGCCCTCCGTGTCTTCTACCGGACTGAGAGAGCGGGGGCGGTCCGACCCCGGAGCCCGTGCGCCGGTGGTCAGCGGCTCAGAGCGGCGCGGATGTGAGCCGATTTCACCGCGGCCGTGAGCGTGGCGATGTCGTAGGCGCCGTGGTGGCGACGTCCGTTGACGAAGAAGGTCGGCGTGCCCGACACCCCGCTCAGGTCCGCCGACTCGACGTCCTCGGCGACGCGGGCGGCGCCGACGTCGTCACGCACGTCGGCGCGGAACCGCTCGACGTCGAGTCCGGCCTGCCGGGCATAGCCGATCAGGTCGCGGAGCCGGAGATCCCCCTGGTGCTCGAGCAGCAGGTCGTGCATCTCCCAGAACGCTCCCTGGGCCGCCGCCGCCTCGGCCGCCGTCGCGGCGAGCCGGGCGCCCGGATGGACGTCGGTCAGCGGGAGATGGCGCCAGACGTAGCGCACATCGCCGAAGTCGGCGAGCAGCTCACGGACGATCGGCTCCGCCTGGCCGCAGTAGGGGCATTCGAAATCCGCGTACTCCACCAAGGTCACTGGTGCGTTCCTGCGGCCGCGAATGTGGTCGCGGTCCGGGTCGACCGGCACGGCGAGGTCGACGATCTCCTCGGCGGTGCCCAGCAGCGCTCGAATCCGTAGCCGCTTCGGCAGCATGGCGGTCGCGCGGAAGATGACCCAGGCCAGCACGGACGCCGTAAGGGCCGCGGTCAGGATGCCGAACTTGGCCTCTTCGAGCCGCGTGCCCTCGAAAGCGAGCGTCGCGATCAGCAGCGACACCGTGAAGCCGATACCGGCGATCGTGCCGCCTCCCGCGATGGCGGCCCAGCCGACCGGCGGACGGACCCGGCCGCGGGTCAGCCTGGTGACGAGCCACGAGGAGCCGAGGATCCCGATCGGCTTGCCCGCGAGGTAGGCGAACAGGATGCCGAGAGTGATCGGCGAGGTGAAGGCCCGGGACAGGAACGCGCCACTGATGGCGATGCCGGCGTTCGAGAGGGCGAACAGCGGCACGATGAGGTAACTGGTCCACGGGTGGTAGAGCTGCTGCAACCGTTCATTGGGTGAGATCGCGGCCACCAGTCCCACCCGGGCGGACTGGGCGAACTCGGGCGTCGGCTGTTCACGGAACAGGCGGAAGAGATCGGTCGCGCGCTCGAGGTCATCGCGCGCGGCGGGAGACGCGTAGGTGAGCAGGCCCATGGCCAGGCCGACGATGATCGGTTCGACGCCGGAGACGAAGAGCGCCACCCAGACGGCCGCCCCGAGAAGCACGTACACAAGGCCGTGGCGCACGCCGCGGGCGCGGATCAGCAAGATCACGCCGAAGACGGCGAGCGCGGCCACCAGCGCGGGTGGCTTGATGTGCTCACTGTAGAAGACGGTGATGACCCCGAGCGCCACGAGATCGTCGACGACGGTGACCGTGAGCAGGTAGACGCGCAGGCGCGCCGGAAGCCGGGATCCGACCAGGGCCAGCATGCCGAGCGCGAACGCGGTGTCGGTCGACATCGCCGCGCCCCAGCCGAGCGCCGAGGACTCACCGGCGTTCACGCCGAGATAGATCGCGACCGGCACGAGCATGCCGCCGATGCCCGCGACGAGTGGCAGCGCGATCCGCCGGCGGTCCCGCAGTTCCCCCAGGTCGAACTCTCGGCGCGCCTCGAGCCCGACGACGAAGAAGAAGAACGTCATCAGCCCGCTGTTCACCCAGTGGCGCAGGTCCTGCGTCACGTCCCAGGCGCCCACCCGGACCGACAGCTGCGTCCGCCAGAGCGACTCGTACGACGACGAGTCGACGTTCGCCCAGATCAGCGCGGCCAGCGTCGCGGCGAGCAGCACCGCGGCGCTGCCCGTCTCGGTGCGTAGGAACTCCTGCAGCGGCGTCCGCAGGCCGCGTGCCCACGCGGTCCGCCCGGACAGCGGTGTGGCGTCTTCCGTGCGCTGCGTCATCGCTCTGTCATGTCGAGCCCGTCGTCGCCATCCAGGTCGCCCTTCACCGTCCAGGTCGTTCCTCGCCGTCCAGGTCGTCCTACGCTGTCTGCGTCGTCGGTACGTCATCGTAATTGCGGCCGGAGAGTGCGCGTGACCTGGGGGAAGGCGTACGCCGCCGGGTCCCGTTACCTGCAGTAACACGCGATTCCTTTTCCGTCCGGCGAACGTCATAACGTTGAGCGGTCACGAATCGGCGGGTGACCGACCGTACGATGCCGGAGGACCTTTCGTGAGCAGAAATGACGCCACCCTGGCCCGAGCCGCTGAGAGCGAGGTGGTCGCGGCCGTACGGGCGGGAGACGAGAAGGCGTTCGCCGGGCTCGTCGAGCGGCACCGGCGCGAGCTGCACGTGCACTGCTACCGGATGCTCGGGTCGCTCGAGGACTCCGAGGACCTCGTGCAGGAGACGTTCCTGCGCGCGTGGCGCAAGCGCGAGAGCTTCCAAGGCAACTCCACGTTCCGCGCGTGGCTGTACCGGATCGCGACGAACGCCTGCCTGGACGCGCTCGCGCACCGTCTGCGCGATCAGCGGGCGCGTGGCGTCGCGCCGGCCGCCGACCCGGACGCCGCCGCGCCTCCCCCGCCCGAGATCGCGTGGCTGCAGCCCTACCCGGACCGGCTGCTGGAGCCGATCGCGCCGAGTGCCGCCGAGCCGGACGCGGCCGTGGTGGCCAAGGAGACGATCGAGCTGGCCTTCCTCGTCGCCATCCAGCACCTCTCACCCAGGCAGCGGGCCGTGCTGATCCTCCGGGACGTGCTCGGCTGGCCCGCCAAGGAGACGGCGGCGGCACTCGAGATGAGCGTCGCCGCGGTGAAGAGCGCCCTGCAGCGGGCCCGGCCGGAGCTGAAGCGGCACCTCCCGCAGCGCCGGGCCGACTGGGCGCCGTCGGCGGATCCGACCGAGGAGGAGCGCGTACTCCTCCAGCGCTACATGGACGCCCACGAACGAGCCGATGCCACCGCAATCGCCGGGCTGCTGAGCGAGGACGCGCGAGTGACGATGCCCCCCTACCCGGATCGCTACGAGGGCCGCGAGGCGATCGCGACCCTGCTGGCGGAAATCCTCGATCCCGGGTCTCCCGGCTATGTCGGGCACCTGCGGACCCTGCCGACCAGGGCCAATCTGCAGCCGGCGGCCGCGATCTACCTCCGCGATCCGGCCGGATCCGAGTACCGGCCCATGACGCTCGACGTGCTGCGGATCGAGGACGCGAAGGTGGTGGAGATCACCGCCTTCGCCTCCGCTCTCTTCCCCGCGTTCGGCCTGCCGCCGACACTCTGACGGCGATTCCTCTCGACTCGCTCAGCCGTCTCAACAGTCGTGGAAACGACGAGACGAGACGAGACGACGAGGAGCGAGAAGGTGACTTCTGACGCCGCACTGGGCGCTGGTAGACGGGAGTGGATCGGCCTGGGGGTGCTCGCCATCCCCACGCTGCTGCTGGCACTGGATCAGAGCGTGTTGTATCTGGCACTGCCGCGGCTGAGCGCGGACCTCGGGGCCGACGGCACCCAGGCATTGTGGATCCTGGACATCTACGGGTTCATGCTCGCCGGGTTCCTGGTCACGATGGGCACGCTCGGCGATCGCATCGGCCGTCGCCGGCTGTTGCTGACCGGCGCGAGCGCGTTCGGTGCCGCCACGGTGCTGGCCGCCTACTCCACCAGCGCCGAGATGCTGATCATCGCCCGGGCGGTGATGGGGATCGCCGGGGCCACGCTGATGCCCTCCACCCTGGCGCTGATCGGCAACATGTTCCAGGACGTCAAGCAGCGCGGGGTCGCCATCGCGGTGTGGTTCAGCTGCCTGATGGTCGGCAGTGCGATCGGCCCGGTCGTCGGCGGGGCGTTGCTGGAGACCTTCTGGTGGGGCTCGGTGTTCCTGATGGGTGCGCCGGTCATGGTCCTGCTCCTGGCGCTGGGACCGGTGCTGCTTCCCGAGTACCGGGATCCCGGGGCCGGGCGGCTCGACCCGCCCAGCGTCGTGCTGTCCCTGGCCGCCACCCTGCCGATCATCTACGGCCTCAAGGAACTGGCCCAAGACGGCGCGAAGCCGCTCCCCGCGCTCGGCATCGCGGCCGGCGTGGCCGCCGCCGCCGCCTTCGTCATCCGCCAGCGCAGACTGTCCAGCCCGCTGCTGGACCTGCGCCTCTTCGGTGACCGCGCCTTCGGCGCCACACTGCTCATCCTGGTGCTCGGCTCGCTCACCTTGGGCGGAATGTATCTGCTGGTCAGCCTGTATCTACAGGTGGTCGTGGGACTCTCGCCGTTGCGCGCGGGCCTGTGGCTGGTGCCCTCGGCCATCGCGATCGTCATCGGCTCCATGGCCGCTCCGGGCCTGACGCGGCGGGTACGCCCCGCGAACGTCATCGCGTGCGGGCTCTCCGTCTCGGCGCTCGGATACCTGCTGATCGCCCAGATCGACGCCGACGGCGGGCTGCCGCTCCTGGTCGGCGGATTCGTGCTCGTCTTCCTGGGGGCCGGTCCGATGGGGGCACTGGGCACAGACCTGGTGGTCGGTTCGGCTCCGGCCGAGAAGGCAGGGTCGGCGGCGTCGATCTCGGAGACCGGCAATCATTTCGGCATCGCCCTGGGCATCGCCGTCCTGGGCAGCGTCGGCACCGCCGTCTACCGCGACCAGATCACCGAATCGATCCCCGCGAACGTGCCGCCCGAAGCAGCCGTGGCGGCCCGGGAGAGCATCACGGCGGCCACGTCCGCGGCGGAAAGGCTGCCCGCCGGACCTGCCGGGGAACTGCTCGGCGGCGCCCGTGAAGCGTTCACCGCCGGGCTGAACACCGCCGCCGGCGTCGGTACCGTCCTCTTGATCGTTCTCGCGGCGCTCGCCGCGTCGGCGCTCCGGCACGTACGCCCGGGTGGCGAGGCCGGGCCCGGACGGACCGACCGCAACGCCGACGACGCCGGCGACGCGGCCGAAGGCGCCCGGGCGACCACGCCCGCGACCGATCACCCGTACGACCTGAAGAAGACCTCGACGCCGGGCCGGCCGGGATGACGCGGATGACTCGGATGACCGTCTCAGGTGCGCTTCACCGCCTTGCGCATCACGTCTCGCGTGCGGTCCATCACCGCCAGGAACGGCCCCGCCAGCAGATTCGCACCGGTCGATTCGACTCCGGGGTGCGGATGGGTCGGCGCGAGCGCCTCGGCCACCTTCACGGCCGTCTTCATGACCCGCAACCGCTCCGGGCTGCTGTTCCTGCGCAGCGCGGGGAACTCCTCGCGTTCTTCGGACTCCGCGTGACTCTCGACGGCCTGCCGCAGTTGCTCCAGCTTCCTCGCGAACTCCGGAGAGTCCGTGCCGATACGCTCGAGTTCGCTCAGCATCCGCTTGGACAGGTTCTCCTCCGCCAGCCGTTCATTGACCACCCGGTCACCATCCTGGATGATCCGGCGCGCGTTGGGATGCACGATCTCCTCTTCGGCCGTCTCGTGCACGGCCAGCAACCGCCGCAACCTGTCGAACGTCTCTCTGCGCTTGTCCCCCTTGGACACCGTCACCTCGGCGAACAGGGTACGGATCTCCTCATGCTGCCGGATCAGCAGATCGACCACGTCACCCTCGTCCATCGAGCCCGGTTGCTTCGCCATGCCGCCCTCCCGCGGTTGTCACGATCAGTCACCTTCGTCATGCCCTCCGCACGGCGACCGAACACGGGATGTACGCGCGCCATCACCAAGCGGGCATGCGCATGGCCTCGGCCCTCACCACTCACCCCGTTCTCCGCCCCGCCCGAGTAGGGGGCCCATATATCAGGTGGCCGCCGCCGGCGGCGATGGCGCCGTCCACGTCGTCGGCGAGCGGCAGCCGTTTGGCGAACCCGGTGATCCAGGAGGACGGGTTCCACCTGGCCGGCCGCCCGCGCCGGTCATCAGGGTCCCAGGTCGGTCATCAACCTGCTCATGCGCCCCAGGCACGGCGCGATGCTGGTCAGCTGTGGTCGGCGGTCCGGCGGCTCGACATGGAGCGCGGTCAGCACCCGCCAACCGGACACGTCGACGAACGTCAGTTCACTCGTGTCGACGAGCACCCGCCCGAACCGTTCCCGGGTCTCGGCGAGCACCTGGGCCACCGCGGCACTATTGGTGATGTCGATCTCGCCACGCACCAGCAGCAGCTCGGGCCGGACCGCCTGGGTGATTCGCAGATGCCCGTCCTCGTACAACACGCTCGCCCGCCTCCGCCTCCGCCTGAGCCGTACGCGCCGACCGCGGTCACCTCGAACTCCGCGGGCCCCTGCCGGTGCGGGTCTGGTGTTCTGCCGCATGCTCCGAGCATGCTCGCGGCAACGTCACCCGTCAAGAAATACCGGAATTGAGATTCGTCATAAGATGGTCTGGATACCCTGACCAGATCGCCGCCCGGATACGACCCAGATCGGAAGAACAGGACGATGGGCACTCTCGATCAGGACCGCGAGGTCCGTCGCTGGACGTTCTTGACCAACCATGCCCGCGTACTCCTGGAGATCGCCCGCAATCCGCAGATCCGGCTGCGGGACATGGCCACCCGTGCCGGGATCACCGAGCGGGCCGCCCAGGCGATCGTCACCGATCTCGAAGCTGCCGGATATCTGACCCGCGTCCGCGTCGGCCGCCGCAACCACTACACCATCGACCCCAGCCGGCGGTTCCGGCACCCGGCCGAGGCCGGCCACCGCATCGAGGGGCTCCTCGCCCTGTTCACCCACCGTGAGGACGTTCCCGAAACGGGATGAAAGCCCTTCGCGCGAGGGCCACGCCGGAGCGGCGAGTGCGCGAGAGGGCCGTCGTCAGAGATCCGCCGAACCGGGCGCCGCCCCGGCCACCGACAGCAGCGGACAACATCGGTCGCGCCGGGATCGCGACCTACTGACCGGTATGCAGGGTCGATCAGTGGCGGTACGGTTCGTGGGGCGGCCTCGGACCGTTGGAGTCACCCGTCGCGGGGTCTTCCCCTGCCCGGGGCCTCGTGGCCATGGCCCTTGGAGGACCTGTGACGATCGTGACAGAGCTGGAGCTCCCGGTCTTCGACTACTCCGCGCCCGATCTCACCCCGGAGTCGTACCACGGGCGGCTCGCCGAGGTCGCCGAGCAGGGCTGGCTGGCGCAGGGCCCGCTGTCGTACGTCGTGCTGGACCGGGAGGCCGGCGAGTTCTTCCTGCGGTCCCGGGCGACCGCGTTCCCCGGCCGCGAGATCGCCGAGATCTTCGGCATCGCCTCCGGGCCGCTGTGGGAACACATCGACGCCAATATCCTCAACCAGACCGGCGACCGTCATCGCCGGTTGCGCAGGCTGGTCGGCCCCGCGTTCACCCCACGCGCGGCGGACTGGTGGCGGCCGTCGATGCGAGAGTTCCTCGACCGCCTCTGGGACCCCGCCGCCACCTCGTGCGAGTTCGTCGGAGCGGTCGCCAGGCCGTACCCATCGCTCACCATCGCCGCGGTCCTCGGCGCCCCGCTGGACGACGCGCCGAAACTGCACGAATGGTCGAACTGGGTGCAGCGGCAGTTCGACATCCGGTCGCTGTCGAACGACCTTCCACGCATCGAGCGTGCGGCCGACGAGGTGTACGAGTACGTCGAGACCCTGCTCGACAAGCGGAGGGCGGCTCTGTCGGACGATCTGCTGAGTGCTCTGCTCGCCGCCGAGGACGACGGCGACCGGCTGTCGCACGCCGAGTGCGTCAACCTCGTACTCAACGTGCTCTCGGGCGGGATCGACACCACCCAGGCCCAGCTCGCGCACGCCCTACGCCTCTTCGCCGAACATCCGGCCCAGTGGGCGCTGCTGGCCCGGGACCCCGGGCTCGCCGGGTGCGCCGTCGAAGAGGTGCTGCGATACGAGCCGATCACCCCGTTCACGGCCCGGATCTGCGTCGAGCAGGTCGAACACCGGGGCGTCGTCTTCCCCGCCGGCACGATCGTCGCCATCTGCGCTGAACGGGCCAATCGCGAGTCCCCCACGGGTGAGGACTTCGACATCTCCGCCGAGCGCGACGGCCGCCCGCTGACGTTCGGCGCCGGCTCCCACTACTGCCTCGGTGCCAATCTCGCCCGCGCTGAGCTGGAGGAGGCGCTGACGTTCCTGGCGCCGCGAATGCCCGACCTTGCTCTGGACGGCCCTCCAGAGCTCGCCGGCATCGAGGGGATATACGGCGTCGAGTCGCTCTCCCTCACCTGGACATCCCCCTGACACGGGCCCGCACCAGGCCTCGGTCGGCCTGATTGTGGTGGCCCTTCGGTGTGCGAGCAACTGACCGCCTGATGCTTCGTCGTGCGGCCGACTGCGTCAAGCCTCTGGAGAAACTGAGTCTGGGTGCGCACCGATACGCAGGGAACGGTGCCTCAGACGGGAATCGAACCAGCTACCGGCGCCTCCGAGGCGCTGTGCCTCTTTGGTCCTCATCCGGTCGGGACTCGCAACTCTCTCAAGGCATTGGTGCGCCCCGGACGTCAGCCGACGTGGACGAGCGGACGGCGTTCGACGTCCGGCTCGGCCTGACGGAGGATCTCCCGGGTCAGCGGCGGGATGTCACCACCGCCGAAGACCAGGTAGCGGAGCAGCGCGCCGATGGGGTTGCCCTCGGCCCAGTGGAAGTAGACATGTGGCAGTTCGCCGGTCTCGTCACGAACGTGCAGCAGGATGGCCGCGATGGCGTTCGGAATGCTCGGGCTGTCGACCCGCAGGATCCGGAAGCCGTGCGACTCTTCCCCGGCCACCTTGAGCTCGGCCTCGAACTCCGAGGCATCGGGCACCGTCACCTCGAGGAAGAGAACCTGCTCGTCGCCGCGGATCCGGTGCAGCTCCCACGCCTCGCGGGCCTTGTCGACGTACTCCCTGCGGTCGCGCTCGTCCGGCTCGTTGGAGATGAACCGGATCTCGCCCGCCTCGTCGAGGAAACGAGCGGCGGCCTCGTCCATCGTGACACCCGTGACCCGGAGCTCGGTCGATCGGGTGGCGCGGGAGAGCAGCGAGGTCACGACGATGCCGATGACGAAGATGAACGCGATGACCAGGCCGTCGGGGCGCTCGATGACGTTCGCGACCATCGCGTAGGCGAGCACGAGCGCGACGACGCCGAACGGAAGCGCCGCGCGGCGCCGGCCGCTCTTCCAGGCCGCCAGGGTCACCGCGACCGCCGCCGACAGGATCAGCGCCAGCACGCCCGTGGCGTAGGCGCCGCCCTGCGCCTCGACCTCGGCTCCGAAGAACACGGTGATCGCGAACGACACGGCGGTGAAGACCAGCGTCATGGGCCGTGACGCACGCGACCAGTCGGGCGCCATCCCGTACCGCGGCAGATAGCGGGGCACGATGTTGAGCAGGCCCGCCATCGCCGACGCCCCCGCGAACCAGAGGATCGCGATGGTGCTGATGTCGTACGCGGTGCCGAACCAGTCACCGAGGTACTCGTGGGCGATGTACGCGAGGGCACGGCCGTTCGCCTTCCCGCCCTCTTCGAACTCCCGCTCGGGGATCAGGACCGTGGTGGCGAAGCTCGAGGTGATCAGGAAGACGCTCATGATCAACGCGGCCGTGGTGAGGAGCCGCTGCGCTCCCCTGATGCGCGCCGACAGGTCGCCCTTGACGAGGGGCATCACCGCGACGCCCGTCTCGAATCCGGACAGGCCCAGCGCGAGCTTGGGCATGACGAAGAGCGAGACGGCGATCATCGCGATCGGGCTGGAGTAGTCCACCGTCAGGGCGTTCTGCCAGTTCGCCACCAGGTCGGGCTCGGTGAGCGCGTGCTCCAGTGCGGTCGCCACCACGACCACGTTGAGCACCAGGTAGACGCCCACCAGCACGACCGCGATCGAGATCGCCTCGCTGAACCCGACCAGGAACACCGCCCCGAGCGCGGCGATCAGGATCAGCGTGAGCGGTACCTGCCAGCCGCCCAGGGACTCGGGGAAGAACGGGTTGTGCAGCATGTGGGCGGTGGCGTCGGCCGCCGAGAGCGTGATGGTCACGATGAACGCGGTGGCGACGAAGCCGAGCAGGAAGAGCACCAACAGCTTCCCGCGCCAGCCGGCCAGCAGGCTCTCCAGCATCGAGAGCGACCCGAGGCCGTGCGGGCTCTGCGCCGCGACCGCTCGGTAGACCGGCAGCGCGCCAAAGAGGGTCAGCGCCACGAGCAGGAGCGTCGCGATCGGGCTGAGCGCGCCCGCCGCCAGCGCGGCGATGCCCGGCTGGTAGCCCAGGGTGGAGAAGTAGTCCACCCCGGTGAGGCACATGACCTGCCACCACGGGTGCTGCTTCTCGGGTGCCTGCTCGTGCTCGGGCCCGGCCGCCTTACGGTCGGGCCGGCGCAGCCCGTCGAGCAGCCAGCGCCGTATCGCGGATTGGTTCTCCGACGTGATCGACGTGGTCAAACCGGTCACCTCTTGCCATGGAGCCGAAACACCTCGGGCACCCTACTGAACTTGTCCAGTGCACGCGACGGCGACGCGACATCGGCGTGCGCCCGCGTCGGCGCCGGCGCTGGTTCCCGCACCAGCACGCGGACTTCCCGCCGTTCCCGTCGGCAAGGCGATGGTGCTCGACTCCGCCTACACCGGCTTGATCTTCGGTGGCCGCACCGGGGCGCGGGCGCTCAGGCCCGGTCTGCCGCGCCGGTGTCGTGGCCGAGGGAGTCGGCGGAGGCGATGTTGGCCAGGCGCACCTCGCCGCGGGCGACGGCGCGGCCGGTGTCGTCGGTGATGTCCACCTGCCAGAGCTGCTGGGTGCGCCCGCGGTGGATGGGGACGGCGACGACCTTCAGGCGGCCGGTCCGCGCGGCCCGCAGGAAGTTCGTGTGGTTGGCCACACCGACTACGTGTCCCCGCCCGTGGAACCAGATCGCGGCGCCGTAGCTGGCCGCCGTTTCGACGAGCGAGCAGTGCAGGCCGCCGTGCGCGATCCCGTACGGCTGGAGCAGGTCCGGCGTGATCTCACAGGCGAGCTCGACGCGGTCGGCGGTGAGCTCGATGTGCTCCATGCCCAGCAGCTTCTCGAAGCCGGCCTGGTGCTCGTCGGGCTGTGTCACGGTACTCCTCGGGTCGGTCCCATCGCCTCCACCGGCCGTACGTCCGCTGATCGCACGGGCGGCAAGGCCCTGTCCGCTGGATCGTACGTCCGAACCGGCTCAGGCGTCCTCCGCAAGATCGCGCCAGTGGCGGTCGGCGACCGTGCCGGTTCGGCCGGTCGCAGCTCGCCGACCTCGGCCTGGACGACGAGACCGTCTCACTGGTGCTCGGCGGCAACGCACTGCGGGTGTACTCACGGGTGCGCGACGAGCTGGCCCCGGACGCTCGGGCCTGATCCGCCGCGACCGCGCACCGGCGAACCACACCGTAGTACGAGCGTTCGCAAATAGGATTACATCATTACAGTACGATCGCGGAAACGAGATCCGGGTTTGGTGGGTTCATGATCGTTGAGTACATCCGCTACCGCGTCCCCGTAGAGCGAAGTGAAGAGTACGAGGCGGCGTACGCACGCGCCGCAGTGCCACTCGCCCGTGCTCCGCAGTGCGTCGAGTACGACCTGAACCGCTGTGTAGAAGATCCGGAAGCGTACGTCCTGCGCATCGTCTGGACATCCGCCGAGGACCACCTGACGGGATTTCGCGGCAGCGCGAACTTCCGCGAGTTCTTCGCCGAGATCAAGCCATATGTCGAGCAGATCGAGGAGATGCGGCACTACGAACACACGCCGGTCGCGGGCCAAGGGAGTTCGGTGCCCACCCTGTACGACTGGGCCGGCGGCGCGGAGGTGTTCGAGCGCCTCACCGAGGCCTTCTACCGGCATGTCCTCGAGGACGACGTCGTCGGGCCGCTCTTCGCGGGCATGGACCGCGACCATCCGAGATACGTGGCGATGTGGCTAGGCGAGGTCTTCGGCGGGCGGCCCCGTTACACCGAGGAACGCGGCGGCTACCACCACATGCTCACGCAGCATCTCGGCAAGGCCATCACCGAGTCGCAGCGCCGCCGGTGGGTGAACCTGCTGCTCGATGCGGCCGACGAGACCGGTCTGCCCGATGACCCGGAGTTCCGGGCGGCCTTCGTCGGCTACATCGAGTGGGGCACCCGCCTGGCCGTGGCCAACTCCCAGCGGGATGCCGATCCGGTCCAACAGGCACCCGTGCCGCGCTGGGGTTGGGGCGTCGCTCCCCCGTACGTCGAAGGCACGTGACAACGGCCCCTGACGGACCTGCGGTTTGACGGCGGGGACAGCCGGCTGACGAAAGTCAGGGGTGACGGGCACCGTTCGGCCACTGCCGGGAGGATCCACCGGTCCTTACGTTTCGTGGGTGACACGAACGGAGAGCCAATGATCCTTTTGACTGGGCTGACGAAGCGCTACGGCGAGACGACCGCCGTGCGGGACCTGTCGCTGCGGGTCGAATCGGGCAAGGTGACAGGCTTCCTCGGCCCGAACGGGGCGGGCAAGTCCACCACGATGCGGATGATCCTGGGGCTGGACCGGCCGACGTCGGGCACCGCGCTGATCGGCGGCCGCCCGTACGCGACTCTGCCGCACCCGCTGCGCGAGGTGGGCGCGCTGCTGGACGCCAAGGCGGCGCACCCGGGCCGGTGCGCGCGCAGCCACCTCAAGGCGATGGCGCGCAGCAACGGGATCCCCGGCGCCAGGGTCGAGACGGTGCTGGACACCGTCGGTCTGAGCGAGGTGGCCGGCAAGCGTACGGGGACGTTCTCGCTGGGCATGGGACAGCGGCTGGGCATCGCGGGGGCGCTGCTCGGCGACCCCCGGGTGCTGATGTTCGACGAACCCGTCAACGGGCTGGACCCCGACGGCGTGCGGTGGGTACGTGAGCTGATGCGCTCACTGGCCGCCGAGGGCCGTACGGTCTTCGTCTCCAGCCACCTGATGAGCGAGATGCAGCAGACCGCCGACCGACTGGTGATCATCGGAAAGGGCAGGCTGCTGGCCGACGCGCCCATCGCCGAAGTGCTGGCGAGCAGCTCGCGGAACACCGTGAAGGTCCGCAGCCCGCACCCGGCCGCACTGTCGCGGCTACGGGATCGGCTCACCGCCGGCCACGCCGAGCAGCCGTCTCCCGGCGAGCTGATCGTGACGGACGTGCCGGTGGAGCGGGTCGGCGAACTCGCCCACGAGGAGGGAGTCCCGCTGCACGAGCTCACCGCGCGCAAGGCCTCGCTGGAGCAGGCCTACATGGAACTGACCGCCGACAGCGTCGAATACGCCGCCCCGGGCGGAGGCCGCACGTGAGCCGCCGAACGCGAGGAGGCCTGATGATCTCCCCTTCCGCCACCACACCGTCCCTTCCCTCCGTACCGGCCTCGCGCCGGAGGTCGTTCGACAACGGTGGGCTGCCTGGTGCGATGGCCGCCGAATGGACCAAGACGTGGTCGGTGCGCTCCACCTGGTGGAGCCTGCTGACGGCGCTACTGCTGATGGCGGCGACCGCAGCGCAGCTGGGCATCTACACCACCGACACCAATACCAACACCGATCCGACGGATGACAAGGGGATCGTGGCGGCGAGTGAGATCGCGATCCAGGCGATCGATCTCGCGCAGTTCGCGGTGATCGCGTTGGCGATGCTGGCGATCACGGTGGAGTACTCGGCCGGAACGATCCGTGCGACGTTGCAGTGGATGCCACGACGAGCCTGGATGCTGATGGCGAAGACGGCGGTCGTCGCCTGCGTCACCTTCGGGGCCGGTGTTCTGATGGGCGCGGTCGGCGCGGCCGTCGGGGCGGCGATCCTGGGCCGCTGGAGATCGTTCTCGTTCGCCGGCACCGCGCGCGACCTGCTCACCATCGGCCTCTATCTGGCGCTGATCTGTATGTTCACGCTGGGCGTGGGGACGGCGCTTCGAAGTGCGGTGGGCACGCTGACCAGCGTGTTCCTGTTTCTGACGATCATCCCGGCGAGCCTTCAGAACAGCAATATCACGTTCTTCGAACGGATCAGCGATGCCCTGCCCGGCGTGGCCGGGGCGCGCTTTTTGCGCGGGGCCACCGACCCCTACCCGCCGATCGTCGGGCTACTGATCCTCGCGGTGTGGGCGGTGGCGGCGCTGGCCGGGGGCTACGCGGTGCTCAGGCGCCGCGACGCCTGACGGCGGGCTGGTACGGCCCGCGCCCGCCGAGGGCGTGGGCCTCGTGTCCCTCACCAGGCGCGGCGGACGCCGCGGTGTCTCGTACCGTTCAGCGGCCGTTCAGCGGCATCCGCCCCCTCCGTGCCGGCCCGCCGGGCATGGGACAAGAAGAGCGCGGTTCCGCACTCGCGGTCGAGGAAGAGCGGAAGGAGCCGACATGAAGCGCGAGAACAAACCGATCATCCTTGGCACCATCGCACTCGCGGTCATCGGGGCGAGCGGCGCGACCACGGCGGGCGGTGGTGAGGACCTCGACACGCCCATCACAGGTAAGGCGCTCGAGAGGGCGTCGGCGGTCGCTCTGCAGCATGCCGGCGGAGGCAAGATCACCGAGACCGAGGTGGAGGAGGACGGCACCTACGAGGTCGAGATCACCCGTCCGGACGGCAGCGAGGTCGAGGTCAATCTCGACCGGGACTTCCATGTCATCGGCGGCGTGGGTACCGAGAACGGCGCCGAGGAGTGACGGGACCCTCCGTCTGTGGGTCGACCTGCTGATGGACGCGGCCGACGAGACCGGCCTGCCCGGCGATCCCGAGTTCCGGGCGGCGTTCGCGGGCTACATCGAGTGGGGCACCCGCCTCGCACTCGCGAACTCCCGGCCGGGCGCCCACCCGGTGCGGCACGCACCGGTGCCGCGCTGGGGTTGGGGCGTCGCTACCTCGAAGGCGAGTGAGCTCCGACCCCTCGACATCACGGCTTGCCTCTCGAACATACGTGCGATAGATTATGACTGTTCGCGGTCATGTGATCACTCAGGGTGAAGTCGGAGGTCCTCCGTGGTGTCCAGTCCGTCGCCGGTGCCACCGCCATCGAGCGCGGTGGAGGCCTTGGCGATGGTCGAGGCCGCCTTCGACTTTCTCAACCACGAGGATCTGGCCGGATTGCCGGTCACCGTACAGGCGGAATGCTTGCGATCGTGGTCGCGCGCCGAGGCCAAGGGGGCGGCCGCACACGCGGACCTGCTGGGAGCCTTCCATGCGGGCGGAGGCCCGCGTGCGGACGGGCAGAGGTCGACAAGCGCGTGGCTCGCGAAGTTCACCCGGTGCACGGCCGCCGCGGCGCGGCGGCAGGCGGGCGCGGCGAGGCGGATCCGCGGTGGTCCCCATGTCCGGCGGGCGCTGGCCGACGGCGCGATCACGGTGTCGTACGGCCAGTGGATCCGTGACGCGGTGTCGGCCTTCTACCCCGAGGACCAGGACGCCGTCGAGCAGATCCTGGTCGAGGCCGCGGTCTCGGACGCGCCGATCGAGGATCTCGTCACGATCGCCACCGTCGCGCTGCGAAGACTGCGGCCCGGCGGCACCGAACGCGACGAGGCTCAGCGCATGGCCGATCGTGGATTGACGTTGTCCAAGACGTTGGGTGGAGTCGGGCGGATCAACGGTGACCTGACCGCCGAGGCGACCGCGCTGGCCGAGACCGTCATCGAAGCTTTGGCGGTCAAGAAGGGTCCCGAGGACGCTCGCACCGAACGCCAGCGCCGCCATGACGCCTTCGCCGACGCGATGCGACGGTTGGTGGAATCGGATCTGATGCCCGAGCGGGGTGGCGCCAAGCCGCATCTCAAGATTGAGATCGGACTGGCGGACCTCCGAAGCCTTCCTGATTCCAGCCGACTCGAGGACGAGTGGGTCGAACGGCAGGAGGCGGCGCTGGCCCGCCGGCGCCTGACCGGCGACACCGTCCGCCAACTCCTCATCGACGAACCGGTCGGCCGGCTGGCTCCCAGCCGCGTTCGCCGGCCCGGGCGGGCAGAGCGCCACAGCGGGTCGGCCGGAAC
This sequence comes from Actinomadura alba, assembly GCF_014323705.1. Taxonomy (GTDB): domain Bacteria; phylum Actinomycetota; class Actinomycetes; order Streptosporangiales; family Streptosporangiaceae; genus Actinomadura_C; species Actinomadura_C alba. Next base: position 2,901 of record NZ_JABVEC010000064.1, on the reverse strand, counting down.
CGCCCGAGCTGCCGGGGTTCTCCAGAGGCGCCGTGCTCACCGGGGTCGGGCCGATCAGCGACGGCCTCGCGGCCGGCCTGGCCTGTGACTCCGTGGCCAGTTCCATCGTGCTGGGCACCGTCGACGAGGACGCCCTGACATCGATGACGATGGAATGGCTGGACACGATGGGGCTGTCAGAGTGCGACGCTTGCGTCGACGGCAACCCCGCCGCCAGAGGCGACGATGCTGCCGGATGTGCCGCCCGGAACGCCGACGCCACCGGATGCGCGGCCCACGACGCCGACACGACCCGCAGCGCCGCCCATGGTCACGCCGCCCAGAATGGTGAGACCGCGTGCACCGGTGCCGGCGGCCGGCCCGCCCGGAACTGCGACGCCACCCTGTGCGGCGGTGCCGAAGGGCGCTGCCATCGCGGTCGTCACCTTTCGGCCGAGACTCTGGCGCGTCTGCGGCGCAGCATGCTGCGGTGGGCCGTCCAGGTGCTGTCCGGCCCCGGTGGCCTGGCGTCATACTTACGCACCGGGCTTCTGGAAGCGCCACTGGCGGGCCCGAGCGTCGTGCTCGACGCCGGCCCGGACGACAGATCCGTACCCGCGTCCCTGGAGCGGCTGGTCCGGCGCAGAGATCGACACTGCCGCTTTCCGGGATGCGACCACCCCGCGCACCTGTCCCAGGTCCACCACATCATCCCGAGGTCCCGGGGCGGGCCCACGCGGTTGGGGAACCTGCTCACGCTGTGCTCGATGCACCACCTCATCGCCGTCCACTCCTGGGGCTGGGAGGTACGGCTCAACCCCGACGGCACGACCACGGCGATCGGACCCGACGGACGCGTCCTCGAGGAGCGCGAGCCGCCGCTGGACCCGCCGCTGCAGGCGGCCTGACCGTAGCCACCGGGTCAGCGGCCGGTGGACCTGCCGTGCTCCCCGGCGCGGTCGGTCAGTGCGCCAGAAGCTCACTGAACCGGGCCGGTCCGACGTTACCGCCGGAGATGATGACGCCGACGCGGGCCGGCAGATCGGGCACCGCCCCGGTGAGCAGCGCGGCGAGACCTACCGCGCCACTGGGCTCGATCACCGTCTTCAGCCGCTCGAAGGCGAACCTCATCGCGTCGCGGATGGCGTCTTCACTGACGACGACGATGCCGTCGAGCAGCTTCTGGTTGATGGAGAACGTGAGCTCGCCGGGAATCTCCGCCGCGAGCCCGTCCGCGATGGTGCGGGGAACGGGAATGCTCACGCGGACACCGGCCTCCAGGGAGCGTCTTGTGTCGTCGCCGTTCTCCGTCTCGACTCCGATCATGCGGATACCGGGGACGAGGCCGGTCGCCGCCGTGGCGCTGCCCGCCATGAGGCCGCCGCCGCCCACCGGAGTGAGCAGCGCGTCGAGCGGACCGACCTCTTCGATGAGCTCCAACGCGGCGGTGCCCTGCCCGGCGATGATGTGCGGGTGCTCGTACGGCGGGACGAGGGCGAGCCCTCGGTCGGCGGCCAGCCGCTCGCCGATGGCGACGCGGTCGCCGGTGTAGCGGTCATAGGCCACGATCTCAGCGCCGTAACCGGCGGTGGCGTCGAGCTTGCTCTTCGGGGCGTCCTCGGGCATGAGGATGACCGCGGTGCTGCCCAGCTCACGCGCCGCCAGCGCGACGGCCTGTGCGTGGTTGCCCGAGGAGTAGGCGGCGACGCCGCGCTCGAGCTGGTCCGGAGACAGTCTGGAGATGAGGTTGTAGGCCCCGCGGAACTTGAAGGCGCCGATGCGCTGGTAGTTCTCGCACTTCAGGAAGACCTCCGCGCCGACCAGTTCGTCGAGGGTCCGGGAACGTAGCACGGGCGTGTGGTGCGCCACGCCCTTGATCTGCCCGGCCGCGTCGCGAACGTCGTCGAGAGTGACGGGGGTGATGCTCATCGAGGCTGTTCTCCCTGCTGGTCATGGTCGTACGAGGTGCCGCCGGGGGCGCGCTCGGGCTGCGCCCGGGCGTCCGCGAGGTGGCTGTAGGCCGAAGCGCGCGAGATGCCCAGCCGGGCGGCGACCTGGGGGACGGCCCGGCGCAACGCGAAGACGCCCTTGTCGTCCAGGGCGCGGAAGAGCCCGAGGCGCTCGTCGCGCCCGAGCGCCGACCAGGATCTGCCCAGGCGGAGCTGCTGGGCGTCGACGACGGCGTCGACCACCGTGTCGATGTCCTCGGTGAACGTCGTCAGCGGCACCGCGGTGTCGTGCTCGACGCCCGCGAGGTCTCCGACGAGGTCGTGCACCTGCTTGATCGCGGTGATGTCGAGGTTGACGCACAGGGCGCCGAACACGGCGCCGTCGGCGTCCCGGAGCACCATCGTCGAGGACTTGACCAGCTTGCCGTCCGCAGTCCTGGTCACGTAGTTCAGCCGGTCCGCGGCCTCGTCGCCCTCCGCGAGGACGCCCATGCCGATCTCGCTCATGGAACCGCCCACCGTACGACCGGTGACGTCCCCGGCGATGGCCACCACGGAGTGCTCGGGCCTGCGGAAGTCGTGCAGGACCACTTCACAGAAGCCGCCCATCGTGGCGGCGATACCGGGCACGACGGGTGTCAGTGCCGCCAGGATCGCGTCCCGGTCATGGGCCGCCATGGCACCCCTCCGTCTATGGTTCAGACCGTCTCAGTTCAGGCCGTCTCAGTTCAGGCGGTCACGGTTCAGGCCGTCTTGTTTCGCCGCAGCGCGCCAGGTCATCACCACTATGGACGCATAGTACATCATCTGGATAGAACGTCCAGACGGTGCCCGAAGACCAACGTTCCCCTGTCCATCAGACGATGATCGCGCGAACCGGGATACCGATTCGACCGGTTTCCCTGCGTGCGCCGCTGGCTGCGCGGGCTCGCGCCGGGCTCCACGACGACGTGACGGATGCCGCGCGGCGCCG
>NZ_JABVEC010000063.1 GCF_014323705.1 Actinomadura alba | reverse complement strand
CGGGTGTGGCCGGGGGGATCACGATGATCTCCCGGGCACCCGGTCAGGCGGACTTCCGGGTCTTGGCCTTGGCCGCGGGCTTCTTGGCGGGCGCCTTCTCGGGCACCTCCTCCTCACCCTGCTCGCCCGGCCGGCCCTTCGCTGACGGCCGCCGCCGGCCGGACTTGGCGGCACCGGGCTTGCCGTCGTCGCCGGCGCCCTCGGCTCGGCTCTTCTTCGCCGCCTCGACGCTGGCACGCAACGCGCTGAGCAGGTCGGCGGCGGCAGGCTCTTCCTCCGGGGCCGCGGGCGCCGCGACCTCCTTGCCCTCGACCTTCGCCTCGATCACCGCCTGCAGCGCCTCGCGGTAGGCGTCCTTGTACTGGGTCGGGTCGAAGTCACCGGCCATGGTCTCGATGAGCGAGGTCGCCATGGTCAGCTCCTGCGGCCGTACCTCCACGTCCTCATCGAGGAACGGGAAGGCGGGCTCGCGGATCTCGTCCGGCCACAGCATCGTCTCCAGCAAGAAGACCCCGTCGCGCACCCTCAGCGCGGCCAGCGACTCGCGCTGGCGAAGTGCGACCTTCACCACCGCGACCTGCCCCGACTGCTCCAGCGCGTCGCGCAACAGGACGTACGGCTTGGTGCCCGCGGCGTCCGGCTCGAGGTAGTAGCTCTTGTTGAAGTAGATCGGGTCGACCTGTTCCAGCGGGGTGAACTGCAGGACCTCGATGTTGCGGTTGGTGCGCAGGGGAAGGTCGGCGAAGTCCTCGTCGGTCAGCACGACGATCTCGCCACCGGGCAGTTCGTAACCCTTGGCGATGTCGGAGTAGGCCAGTTCCTCGCCGCAGACGGTGCACACGCGTCTGTACTTGACGCGGCCCGCGTCCTTGCGGTGGACCTGATGGAACGAGATGTCGCGTTGCTCGGTCGCGGAGTAGACCTTGACCGGAATGGTCACCAGGCCGAAAGAGATCGCGCCCTTCCAGATGCTGCGCATGATCTGTCCTTACCCATGGGGAGTCACCTTTCAAGCTTCGCAACCCAGTTCGATTTGCACCATATGTCCAATCCTGATCTTTTTCCGGAAACCCGTATCACCCTCGCGGAATCCGGGCAGATGCCCCTCATGGTCGTTCCCATGCCGTTCCCGGTCGCGCCCATGATGGCGAGTCCCGGTGAGCCGCCCCGCGACGCGGCGCGCTGGGGACTGGAGCTCAAGTGGGACGGCGTCCGGGCGATCTCGTACGTCTCCCCCGACGGCGTCCGCGCCACCGGACGGCGCGGCACGGAGGTGACCGGCCACTACCCGGAACTCGCCGGTCTCGCCGATCTGCTGCCCGGCCGGCAGGTGATCCTCGACGGCGAGGTGGTCGCCTTCGACGCGACGGGCCGGCCCAGCTTCGAACTGCTCCAGCGCCGGATGCACGTCGCGCGGCCCGATCGCCATGTGCTGCGCGAGGTGCCGGTCCGCTACGTCGTCTTCGATCTGCTCTTCCTGGACGGCCATATCCTGTACGAACTCCCCTACGCCGACCGGCGCGAGCTCCTGGAGGCCCTCGAACTCACCGCGGGGGCCATCGAGGCACCCGCCCACCTGCGCGCCGCCGACGCGGAACAGGTCGTGGAACTGCTGGAGCTCACCCGCGAACAGCACCTCGAGGGGCTGGTCGCCAAGCGGCTCGACTCTCCGTACCGGCCGGGCAGGCGGGTCGACCACTGGCGCAAGGTGAAGAACCTCCACACCCAGGAGGTCGTCATCGGAGGATGGAAGCCCGGCAAGGGACGCCGCGCGGGCGGCGTCGGCTCTCTGCTACTCGGGGTGTACGAGGGCGGCCGTCTCTGCTTCGTCGGTCACGTCGGCACCGGGTTCACCGATCAGATGCTCGACGAGATGGCCGCTCTGCTCCGCCCGCTCGAGACGCCGACGAGCCCGTACGACGACGACGTGCCGCGCGAGTTCACCAGGGGTGCCCACTGGGTGTGGCCACGGCTCGTCGGCGAGGTGGAATATGCCTCATGGACCGCCGAGCGCCGGCTGCGGGCCCCCTCATGGCGTGGCCTCCGCGACGACAAGACCCCGGCGGACGTGACGCGAGACCCCTGACCCCGCCCCCCGAACCCCTGAGGCCCTGAACCCCTGAACCCATCGAGGTGAGCATGAGTCCGGAGCAGACGCGGAGGATACGCGTGCGGATCGACGGGCGGGAACTGACGCTGTCCAACCTCGACAAGGTGCTCTACCCGGAGTACGGCTTCACCAAGGGTGAGGTCATCGACTACTACACGCGGGTGGCACCTGTCCTGCTCCCCCACCTCGCCGATCGGCCGGCGACGCGCATCCGCTATCCCGACGGCGTCGACGACGGCGCCTTCTACGAGAAGAACGCGCCATCGCACACCCCGGAATGGGTGCGGAGGGTGACGCTGCCCACCCCGAGCAGCACCCGGGGCGCGAGCGAGACCGACTTCATCGTCATCGACCACCTGCCCACGCTCGTGTGGTGCGCCAACCTCGCCGCGCTCGAACTCCATGTGCCGCAGTGGCGGGTCGGGCCGCGCGGCGGCGTGCACGAGCCCGACCTCCTGGTCTTCGATCTCGACCCCGGCGAACCGGCCACGATCGTCGACGCCTGCGGCGTAGCGCTGATGCTGCGCGACCTGCTCGACGCCGACGGCCTGGCGTCGTACCCGAAGACCAGCGGCAAGAAGGGCCTGCACCTGTACGTGCCGGTCGCCGAGACCAGTCGTACGTACGACTACGCCAGGAAGGCGGCGGAGCGGCTGGAACGCGACCACCCCGACCTGGTCGTGAGCCAGATGGCCAAGCGGCTGCGCAAGGGCAAGATCTTCGTCGACTGGTCACAGAACAACCCGGCGAAGACGACCGTGGCACCGTACTCTCTGCGCGCGGCGCCCTGGCCCACCGTCTCGACTCCGGTGACGTGGGCCGAGGTCGAGGAGTGCCGGGAGCCCGAGGATCTGCGCTTCGTCGCCGACGAGGTGCTGGACCGGGTCGATGAACACGGCGACCTGCTCCGACCGCTGCTGACCGATCGGCAGAAGTTGCCATAAGTAGCCGAACGCACACGTGGAGTCGCCATCTGCGTCACCATGGAAGGAGATGTGTCGGGATCCGCCGGTGGAGGGACGGTCGCGTGTCCATGGCGCAGAACCATCATGACGTCATCGTGCTCGGCGGGGGGACGGCCGGCCGGCTCGTCTCCACCGAACTGGCCCGCGCCGGGTGCGGCGTGGCCCTCGTCGAGAACGTGCTCGTGGGAGGTCGGCCCCCGAACTTCGCGTCCATCCCCGCGACGTCGATGCTGCACTCGACCCGGCGTGACGAGACGTGGGAGCTCGCCGTCGCGCGGCGCGACGAGGTGACGGGGAACCTCGACGACGCCCCCGCCACGGCGCGGATGGCCGACGCGGGGGTGACGGTCCTGCGCGGCCTCGGCCGGATCTCGGGTCCGAACGCGCTCCACGTCGGCGGCATCACGCACGCGTTCACCGACCTCGTGGTGTGCACGGGCAGCGAACCGGCGCTTCCGCCGGTCGACGGGCTCCTGGACGCGCCGGTGTGGACCAGCGATGAGGCCCTTCTCTCCCCGGACCTGCCGCGCCGCCTGGTGGTCCTCGGGGGCGATCCGGCAGGCTGCGAACTCGCCCAGGTCTACGCCTCCTACGGTTCACAGGTCACCCTGATCGAGGCGGCGCGGCGGCTGCTCGGCACCGAGGCGCCGTTCGCGGGCGACCTGCTCGCCGGCGCGTTGCGGCGGATGGGCATCGATCTGCGCCTCGGGGTCACGCCGTCCCAGGTGCGGCGCACCGACTTCGGGGTGCGGATGGCGCTGTCCGACGGCGGAGCGCTCGACGCCGACCGGATCCTGGTGACCGCCGGCAGGCGTCCGCGGATCAGCGATCTCGGGCTGGAACTGCTCGGGGTCGCCGTCGACCCGGCCCACGGGCTGAGCGTCGACGCGACCTGCCGGGTCCTCGTGACCGAGCCGCCCGCCCGGCCGCCGGCCGGCTCGCACGAACATCTCGTGCCGCGACCACGAGCCGGCTCGATGATTGACGCGGGCTCCACCGCCGCCGACGCCGGCGCCGTTACCGGGCCCGCACGTGGCGGCGTATGGGCGGCCGGCGACGTGACGGGCACGGCACCCTCCACCCACCTGGCCCGCTATCAGGCGCGGGTGGTCGTCTCCAACATGCTGGGCGTGCACCGGGAGGCCGACTACCGGGCGATCCCACGGGTGGTCCACACGACCCCCACGGTCTATGCCGTCGGGCTCTCACCCGCGAGCGCCGGCGCGCAGGGTGTGGATCTGCTGGCTGCGGGGTACGACCTCGCTTCGACGGCACGGGCGGCGGTCGAGGACGACGACGGCGGCAGGGTCGAGATCTACGCCGACCGGGCCCGTGGCGTCCTGGTGGGCGCCACGGCGGTGGGGCCCTACGCTGAAGAATGGATGAGCGAGATCGCGCTCGCCATCCGCGCCGAGACTCCGCTGAGCGTTCTCACCGACGTCGTCCACGCGTTCCCGACGTACGGTGAGGCCATCGAGGTGCCCCTGCGTGAACTGGCCGAGCGCCTCCTGGGAGGGGACGTCGCATGAGTGAAATGGATCAGGAGCTCAGCCCCGAGACGCCCGAGGCGGACGCCGTCGAACAGTTCGAGGGCCTCGACGACAAGGCCGACGTGGATCTGTCCCAGGCAGCCTTCGACGCCGACGAGGCGGACGCGGTCGAGCAGCGCAGGCCGGTGCGTGAAGACGTCGGCCCGGACCTGCCGCACCAGATGCCGTTCGACGCCGACGAGGCCGACGCGGCCGACCAGAGACACCCCGTCCAACTGGATGACGACGACTATCGGTGACGACACCCGCGCCCTGTGCTCCCATCTACGTGACCAGGGGGGTTACCGGCGCGTACGATGATGAGACCGAAGTTCACGCGGCCGAATCCGGCCGCGCTCACAGGTGATCGGAGAAGTGGTGACCGCAGCCTCGGACGCTCGCCCCCGCGGCACGAGACTTCCGCGGGTGGCCCGCCGCCGGCAGTTGCTCGAAGCCGCCCAGGAGGTATTCGTCGCGCAGGGCTACCATGCCGCCGCGATGGACGAGATCGCCGAACGGGCCGGGGTGAGCAAGCCGGTGCTCTACCAGCACTTCCCCGGCAAGCTCGAGCTCTACCTGGCCCTGCTCGACGAGCACGCCGAGGGCCTGGTCACAACCGTTCGCGCGGCGCTGACCTCGACCAACGAGAACAAGCTGCGCGTGCAGGCCACCATGCAGGCGTTCTATGACTTCGTCGCGGGCGAGGGCGAGGCCTTCCGGCTGGTCTTCGAGTCCGACCTGCGCAACGTCGCACCGGTACGAGCCCGGGTGGATCGTGCGCTGCAGCAGTGCGCCGAGATGATCAGCCAGGTGATCCAGGAGGACACCGGCGCCTCGAGCGACGAGGCCCGGCTGCTCGGCATGGGCCTGGTGGGCATGGCCGAGGTCAGCGCGCGGTTCTGGCTCTCCCAGCACCAGGCCATCCCCAAGGACACCGCCGAGACCATGATCGCCCGCCTCGCCTGGCGCGGCATCAGCGGATTTCCCCGTACCACCTGATCGCCCACCGGCCCGGCACACGTGCGACCATCGGAGAAAGACCAGCCGGAGGGAGCATTGTGCAGGTACGGATCGGGGTCCAGTTGGTGCCGAAGGAACTCGTCGTCGAGACGTCGCAGTCCGCCGATGAGATCGAGCGGGCACTGAGCGAGGCACTCGCCGCCGACAACGGGATCTTCGTGCTCAAGGACGACCGCAACGGCGGCCGGGTGGTCGTTCCGGCCGCCCATGTCGGCTATCTGGAGATCGCCGAGGACGACTCCCGCCGGGTCGGCTTCGGGACGATGTAGCCGTCCGGGGACTCACGAGGCGCAAATCATGTTTAGTCGGCACAGGTAGGGCATACCTAGCGCCGACCGGAAAGCGACGCGGACAGAGGTCAGAGCGCCGTTCTGGTCAGCTGGAAGGTCCGGCTGATGGAAGGTGGTCTCAGATGCTGACAGTTCTCTGGTTCATCATTATCGGTGCCGTGATCGGCGCGCTGGCAAGGCTGATCGTGCCGGGCCGTAACCCGATCGGCATCCTGCTGACAATCCTTGTCGGCATCGTCGGTGCCGTCATCGGCGGCCTGATCGCCAACGCGCTGGGGGCGGGTCATTTCGTGGCGCTCGTGTTCGCGCTCATCATCGCGGCGCTCGGCGTGGCCCTGCTGACGGCCGCCTATCGTGGCGGTGGCAGCGGCTGGCGCGGCTGGACCACCCACCGCCGCTAGAGCGGTAGAACTACTCGGACCGCGAAGCTCCCGTCCCCGCAACGGGAGCTTCGCCGTGTCCGGGCCCGATCACGAGGTGGGGCCCGATGGCGAGGTGGTGGCGGTGGGCCGGACACTGCGGACCTGCTGGAGGATCTGCGGCCTCAGCACCTCGGCGAGCCGGTCGTGCGGCAGCGTGGCGGTGACCACCCGGCAGGCCTGAGAGTGGTTCCCCCCGCTGAGGTCGAGGTCGAGCACCAACGCGCCGGGTCGCAGAAGCGGTTCCACCGAACGCCTCTCCGGGTCCGCCGAGACGAGATCCTCCGCGGTCAGCCGCAGCGCGGCGTCCGGGCCCTCTTCGAGGCACTGTGGCGGGGAGAGGTCGGGAGCGGCCATGACCCGCCGGCTGAGGGCGGCGAGCCCGCTGGTCGACAGCACCCCCGGCTGGAACAGGTCACGGGCCCCGAGGCCGTCGCCCGTGGTGAGATCGACCGTCACCGACCGCGTGCTCGTGAAGTTCTTGACCCAGTTCCCGGTGGCCTCGTCTCCCGGGTCGACACCGAAGCCGTAGCTCACCGACAGCAGGCGGGCCGACAGCAGACCGATGGTGGCGGTACCGGTGGGAACGTCGGTACCTTCGCCGAACTGCCGGACGTAGGCGGCGATCTCCTCGTCGACCGGAGCCCGCAAGGCCGCGTTGATCTTCTGTTGCACCGCGGGATCCGAATGGCCGCCGACCGTCACGTACTGCCGCCTCGTCGTGGTCCGGTCGACGTCGTCGATCCTGACGTCGATCGGTGCGGCCGCGACCACCGGAGTGCTCCGGACGGGCGCCGGGCGATCGTCGCGCACCGCCCGTACCGCCGCCCCGCCCGCCGCCACGACGATCACCGCCCCGGCGACGGCGGCCGTGACCTTGCCGGCCGTGCCCGCGAGCAGTCCTTTGGCGACCGCGGCCTTGCCCGTGGCCTGACCGGCCATACCGGCCGCGCCGGCGACGCCGCCCCCGGTGCCCGCCGACGTGGAGACCAGCACCGAGAGCGGGAAGAGCACGGCCAGCGCCGCCGACGCCACCGCGAGGCTCCGCACGCCGCGGTGCTCCCACCCCGGACCGTACGCGGCCACCGCGGCCGCCTCGAGCTCGGTCACGAAGGCCGCGGCTCCCGCCGGGCGCGACCCGGGTTCCTTGGCCATGCCCCGATGGACCAGCGGGCGCAGCGGTTCGGGCAGCGCCGCCAGCGGGACGGGCGCGGTCGTGTGCTGCGCCATCAGCGCCGCCCCGTCACCGCGGTAGGGCCGGTCCCCGGTCATGCACTCGAAGAAGACGCAGGTGGCGGCATAGACGTCGGTGGCCGGTGCCGCCGCCTCACCGCGCCACTGCTCCGGTGCCATGTACGCCGGGGTGCCGGTCCGCAGGCCGGCCGCGCCGGTGTGCGCCGCCACGCCGAAGTCGACCAGCCTGCTCTGGCCGTCGCCGCGTACGAGGACGTTCGCGGGCTTGTAGTCGCGGTGCACGACGCCGAGGGCGTGCGCGGCGGCCAACCCGAGGAGCGATCCCTTCAGGACCGTCAGCGCCGCCTCCGGGGCGAGCCGCCCGTGCCGCCGGAGCACCTCGCGCAGCGACACCCCGTCCACGGCCTCCATGACGATCGCGCTGCCCTGCTCGGTCACCACGAACTCATGCAGCCTGGCCACGTGGGGATCGGTCACGCGGGCGAGCATCCGCGCCTCGTTCCGGAACAGTTCCACGAACCGTTGATCACCCGCGAGGCCGGGCGCGAGGTACTTCACCGCCACCAGCGTGCCGGACCGATCGTGTCGCGCCAGCACCACCCGGCCCTGTCCGCCGGCACCCAGCTCGCGGAGCTCACTGAACCCCGGAAGCCGCCATTCGTTCATCACGCCGCCTTGATCATCACTGTCCACGGACCGGTGAGACGACGGCCGCGCCCGAGAGGTTCGCAAATCGGGTCGTCAACACGTGGAGCGACAAATGATATTCAGCGCGGCGGATCTGACTCATTGTGTGTCATCACATCGTCACGAAAATGGACATGCCTCAGGTTCCCGCGGAATACGTCACGGGACCTGCGTGTTAACACACGTGAGCCGCCAATAGCGCGTAGATGCCGAAGCCCGGTACACTGCGTCGCGGAGTGTGACCGCGCGCAGCAGCAGTGAGCAGCTGCGTCACCCCTGATGGCGGTCACCGAGAGATGATTGACGGTTGGTCCCTCCCGCGCGAGCGCGCGGCCCTGAGAGCAGATCGGCAAGGCACCGAGGCCCTGCCGCGAACAAGTGACCGCGTGGATGGCGTGCCCAGAGCTCGCCGCAGCGCCGCGGATCGGGAGCGCGGACCCCGCACTATGGAGGCTGAAAGCTCTGACTACCTTTCGTGAACTCGGGGTCATCCCCGAGATAGCAGATGCCCTGGAATCCGAGGGCATCATCGAATCGTTCCCCATCCAGACGCTCGCCCTGCCCATCGCGCTGGGCGGGCACGACATCATCGGCCAGGCCCGAACCGGCACCGGCAAGACCCTCGCCTTCGGCGTCCCGCTGCTGCAGCGCATCCCGCACGGCGGCAAGGCACCGAAGGCGCTCGTTGTAGTGCCGACCCGCGAACTGGCCATCCAGGTCACCGACGACGTTCGGGTCGCGGGCGGCAAGCTCGGCAGCCGGGTGCTGTCGGTCTACGGCGGCCGCGCGTACGAGCCGCAGATCGATGCCCTCCGCGAGGGGGTCGAGGTGGTCGTCGGTACCCCCGGCCGCCTGCTCGACCTGGTGCGCCAGAAGCGGCTCGACCTCTCCGAGATCAGCGTGCTGGTCCTCGACGAGGCCGACCGCATGCTCGATCTGGGCTTCCTGCCGGACATCGAGCGGATCATCGAACTCGTCCCGGCACAGCGCCAGACCATGCTCTTCTCGGCCACCATGCCGGGCGAGATCGTGGCGCTCTCCCGCCGCTACCTGACCCGGCCCACGAACGTACGGGCCGAGTCGCACGCCGAGTCCGAGACGACGCCGCAGACCGTACAGCACGTGTGGCAGGCCCACCAGATGGACAAGCCCGAAGTGCTCGCCCGCATCCTGCAGGCGCGCGGGCGCGGTCTGACCATGGTGTTCTGCCAGACCAAGCGGGCGTGCGACCGCGTGGCGTCCGATCTGGCCGAGCGTGGCTTCGCCGCCGCCGCCGTGCACGGCGATCTCGGTCAGGGCCAGCGCGAGCGGGCCCTCCGGGCGTTCCGGCACGGCAAGATCGACGTGCTGATCGCCACCGACGTGGCGGCCCGCGGGCTCGACGTCGACGACGTCACGCACGTCATCAACTACGAATGCCCCGAGGACGACAAGGCCTACGTGCACCGCATCGGCCGCACCGGCCGGGCGGGCAAGGAGGGCATCGCGGTCACGCTGGTCGACTGGCGCGACCTGCAGCGCTGGAAGGTCATCAATACCGCCCTCGACCTGCCGTTCGCGACGCCCGAGGAGACCTACTCCACCTCCGAGCACCTTTACACAGTGCTCGACATCCCCACCGAGGTCACCGGCACCCTGCCCAAGGCCCAGCGCGAGCGCGAGGGGCTTGCCGCCGAGGAGCTCGAGGACATCGGTGAGACCGGCCGCAGCCGTACGCCCTCGCGTGACCGCGAACCGCGGCCGCGCCCACGCAAGCGCAACCGGCAACGCACCCGCACCCGCGCCGGCAAGCCGGTCGACACCGCCACGGCGGTGTCCGACGCCGAGCCGGCCCCGGACAACGTCGTCGACGCGGTGGCGACCGAGCGCAAGCGCAGCCGTCGCCGGCGCAGGACCCGAGGCGGTTCGGCGGGCGGCAACGGGGAGAGCTCGGCGACCGCTTAGCCGATCGACCGGCCCGGCCTCGGTTCGACCCAGGGCCGGGGCCCGGGGGGCTCGCCCGCAGACGCCCAGGGCCGGGGGCCCGGGGACGCGGCCCGGAAACACTGCCATCCGCCCACCCGCACCGGGTGGGCGGATCCGTCAGCGGCCGTCACGCAGCCGTACGGCCTCGTCCGGCCGGTCGGTGATCAGAACGGCCACCGCGGGGTCGGCCAGGAAGCGGCGCATCAGCCGCTCGGTGTTGACCGTCCAGACCATGGCGGGGATCCCTTCGCGGGCGCACTGCCGCAGCACCCCGAGCCGGGCCAGCCGGTGGTTGATCGCCACCCAGTCGGCCCCGCACCCCCGCAGCGCCGCCAACGGTGAGAAGTCCCGCAGGGCTCCGCGTTCCCAGAGACCACGGCCGATCGACAGGGCGGTGCGCACCTCGGGGTGGTTCCGGCTGATCAACTTGATCGACGCCGGCTCGCGGCTGGTCACCACGAAGTTGCCCGGGCCGAGGATCCGCAGGCCGAGCTCGGCGACGTCGAGCTCGATGCCCTCCTCCTTGAGGTCGAGATGGCCACGGATCCGGCCGGCGATGCCCTCCATAGCCTCACTGACACGCGGCACCCGGTGCCCCGCCGCCGCGCACACCTCGGCGTAGGACGCCTCGGCCAGCACTGTGCCGTTCACATGCGGATCATGCCGGACCACGATCTCGCCGTCGCCGGTCCGCCGAACGTCGATCTCCACGTACTCGGCGCCGCTCGCGACCGCGGTCTCGAAGAAATCAGCGCCGGCGGAGTCGGTCCTGTGCACCGAGATCGCGGTCATGCCCGGAAGCTACCAGCTGGAGCGACTTGGCCGGTCTGGGCCCCGGCCACGCTCGGTAGGGTGGAGCATCGTGAGTACGCCCCGTTTCCTCGACCTGCCTCCCGACGTTCGCCGGTTGGACATCGACACACCGCGCGGCACGTTCGCCGTGCTCGAGGCGCTTCCCGGGTCCGGCGTACCAGAGCGCTACCCGGCGCTGCTCGTGCCCGGCTACACCGGGAGCAAAGAGGACTTCATCGCGGTGCTGCACACCCTCGCCCGGGCCGGTCGCCGCCGTGTCATCGCCCTCGACATGCGCGGGCAGTACGAGACCCCGGGCGAGGACGATCCCGCCGCCTACACCTGCGCGGCGCTCGGCTCGGACATCAACGCCCTGCTCGACGTCCTGGGCCCCGACCAGGTTCACCTGGTGGGCCACTCCTTCGGTGGGCTGGTCTGCCGCGAGGCGGTCCTCTCCAGCCCCGAACAGGTCGCGTCCTTCACGCTCATGAGCTCGGGCCCGGCGGCGGTCAGCGGCCAGTCGGCCCAGAACGCGCAGGCACTGAGCGAAGCGGTTCCGCAGATTGACATGGAGCAGATCTGGGCGCTGAAGCTCGGGCCGGACGCGGTCGCCAAGGGTGTGCCCGCCGAGGTCGTCGCCTTCCTGCGTGACCGGATGCTCAAGAACTCCACCTCCGGGCTGGTCGGCATGGCCCAGGCGATCCTGTCGTGCGCGGACCGGGTCGACGAGCTCGCGAAGGTGTCCCACGACGCGGGCCTGCCGATCCTGGTGATCTACGGGGAGGACGACAACGCGTGGGAGCCCCGAGTCCAGGCGGTCATGGCCGACCGGCTGGCGGCGGACAAGATCGTCATTCCCGGGGCGGCCCACTCCCCCGCCGTGGAGGCCCCGGAGACCACCGCGAGCGCGCTGACCGCTTTCTGGAACAGGGCCGAGCGCGGCGGCCGCTGAACTGACGGCCGATCACGTCTTGGCGGGCGGCACTTCACCAGTTATGATCACTTAGAGTAGCAAGAAGATCACGCGACGTCGCGCGATGCCGGGCCGCGGCCGGACGCGTACCCGGCCGGTACGCGTGACCGGGCGCGGCCGGGATCCGCCCGCTCGTCGCAGCGCGCCCCGCCCACGACCGGAGGACGACGATGACCACCCGGATCGCCCATCGCCGTCGGCTCACCCGCCTGATCGCGGCGGTTCCCGCGACCGTCGCCTTGACACTCGGGGTCTCCGCGGCCCCGGTGACGGCCGCCGGCGGCACGGTTCCGAGGCCCGTACCGCCGTTCGACGACGGCGGATTCGAGGAGCCCAGCGTGCCGGTGGGATTCGTGGTGCGCTACGGCGCCGGCAGCGACATCGGTCAGTGGCGGATCACCGGGGGCGACACCGACCTGATCGGGCCGGGCTACTGGCAGGCCGCCGCCGGGGGGCAGTCCCTGGATCTCGACGGCGACGTGCCCGGTTCGATCGAGCAGACCTTCGCCACGACCGTCGGCGTCTGTTACGCGGTCCATTTCGCGCTGGCCGGCAACGTCGACAGCGGGCCGGCCGTCAAGACGGGCTACGCGCAGGTGAGCCAGAGCATTCTCGGCCTGAAGTCCCGGCCCACGCGGCGTGACTTCGCCTTCGACATCACCGGCAAGAGCCGTGACGACATGGGCTATGTGCGCAGGACCTTCTACTTCCGGTCGCTGAGCTCGACGGCGACCCTGGGCTTCACCAGCACCACCGGGAGCGGGTACGGCCCGGTGCTCGACGACGTGAGCGTCACCGCCGACCGCCTGAGTCGCTGCCGCCGGCCGGCGAGGGGAATCCCGGCTGAGACGCCGGTCCATCCCGGCTGAGCCGCCTGGGGCTCCGCAGCGAGTAAGGCTATACTTACTGCGACTCCGCCCCGGGAGGTGTCCATGGCCGCGACGGTCCAGCCGCCAGAGAGCGTCACCTGGCGAATCCACATCGATCGCATCATGTGGATCGGCGGGGTGAGCAGCCTCATGCTGCAGGCCCTGCACCCGATGGCCATGTGGGGCGTGTGGCAGAACTCGGACTTTCAGCATGATCCCTTCGGGCGGCTGCAGCGGACCGCCGACTTCGTCGGCGTCGCGACCTTCGGCAGCCCGGACGAGGCCGAGGCGATCGGCAGCAGGGTGCGCGGCATCCACCGCCGGATGCGCATCCGCAACCGCGACACCGGCCGGACCGAGCGGCTCGACCAGCCCGAGCTCCTGCTGTGGGTGCACTGCGCCGAGGTGTACTCCTATCTGCGGGCCGCCCGCCGCGCCGGCCTGCCGCTCACCGGGGCGATGGCCGACCGCTACCTCACCGAGCAGCGACGCAGCGGAGCGTACGTGGGACTGCACGAGCAGGACATCCCGGGCAGCGTCCGCGAGATGGAGACGTACTTCCGCGAGATGCGGCCCGTGCTGCGGGTGACCGAGGAGGCGGCCGCCACGGTGCGGTTCCTGATGTGGCCGCGGCTGCCGCGGAATCTGCGGTTCCTCGCCGCCGGGAAACCGGCGTACTTCCCGTTCGGCGCGCTGTGCTACTACTCGCTGCCGGATTGGGCGCGCGCGATGTACGGAGCGCTGCCCGAGGTGCCACGACCCGCGGTCACGGCGGCCCTGAGATCGTTCCGGCTGGCCATGAACACCGTGCCGGAATCCGTGCATGACCACTCGTTCATGAAGCCGACACGGGAGATGCTGGAGCGGGCCAGGGTGCGGCTGGGCGAGGACGGCTACGACATGAGCAAGGGCCTGTTCGGCCTGCGGGACCCACGCCGCTGGCCGGCGGACCGCGACCGCGTCCCCGCCTGAGCGGGCCGCCGGTCAGGTACGCCGGCACCATCGTCAATGGTGAGTGCCGGAACCGTCACCGGGGGACGCGCCGGTGGCCGGTCAGGGCTCCTCGCCGGCGAGGCCCGACCAGGGATCCTTCGGCGCCGCCGCCCGCCGGCCTTCGGGGCAGTGCCGCACGTAGTCGCACCAGGAGCACAGCGAGCCGGGCCGCGGCGGGAAGACCTCGTCGACCCGGTCGGCGGGCAGCTCCGCCTTGAACGCCTCGTCGGCCCGCGCCGCCTCGGCCGCGATCTGCTCGGCCCTGGCGAGATGGCGCCGCAGCGACTCGTCGGTGTGCTCCCAGACCGCCACCTGCCCGGTCGGCAGATGGTGCAGCTCGACCGTACGGCAGGGGCGGCGCAGGACCCGTGACGCGGCCAGCGCGTACAGGGCCAAGGCCAGGGAGCCCCGGGCGTCGTCGGAGGTGAGCACGCGCCGGCCGGTCTTGTAGTCGACCACGACCAGCTCGGGGCCGCGGGCGTCCAGCCGGTCGATGCGGCCGGACATCGCGATCCGGTCCGTGCGCGTCGCCACGGTGCGCTCGACTCCGAGTGGCTCGTCATCCGGATCCAGGTCGGCGACGTACCTCTCGACCATCTCGCGGCCCCGCTCGCGCCAGCGCCGCGACTGCTCGGCGTCGCGGAAGCCGTCGGTCAGCCAGCCGCGCAGCAGCAGCGTCCCGGCCATCTCGGCGGTGCGCTCGTGCCGGGGCAGGCGCCACCAGGCGGCGAGCGCGTTGTGCACGCTCGCGCCGACGCTGTTGTGCGCCCACGGCGGGCCCTTCTGCGGCGCCGGACGGTCGAGATAGGTCATCCGGTACCGTCTCGGGCAGTCCAACCAGCTGTTCAGCCGCGAGGGCGTGCACGAGTACAGCCGTTGCGGCATGCCCTCGAAGCCCAGCTGCTCGGTTCCCACCACTCAGCCCTCTTCCGCTGCCGTGATCTCGCTGCCGTCCACGCGAACGACAGCGAGATCCCCACTGCGATCGGGTCGCGTCGCATGCACGATCACAGGTGGCGAGACCGGATCAGTCGTCGGACTCCCTGGTGAGCGAGAACCAGCTCTCCCAGCGGGAGTCCTCCTCGCCGACGGTGGTCTCGTCGCCCTGGCCTGGCAGCACCCTGGTGTCCTTGGGCAGCGGGGCGAGGAGCGAGCCGATCGAGTTGAGCTGCTGGCGCAGCTCGGGGTAGACGTCGCCCACCTGCCCGGGCTTGCCCTTGTGCAGGGTGTCTCCGGTGAACAGCACGCCGAGCTGATCGCTGTAGAGGCAGATGCTGCCGGGAGTGTGCCCTGGCGTGTGGATGACGTCGAGCTGGATGTCGGCGATCTCGAAGACGCCGCCGTCCTCGAGGTAGATGTCCGGCTCGAGCTCCTTGAGGAACTCGGTGTCCTCGGTGGCCTTCGAATCCTCGGTCGCCTTCGAATCCTTGGCACCCTTGGAGTCCTTGGAGTCCTTGCCGCCCTTGGAAGCCTCAGCGTCCTTGGACTCCGTGGCCTCCTCGGAACCCTCGGCCTCTTCGGTGTCCTCGGTGTCCTTTGTCAGCCTGGTCGCCTCGGCCTCTCGGGCGAGCCGGCGGAAGTAGTCCCGCCAGAGCAACCGGTCGCCGCGGTGAAGCCCGATCGGTGCCCAGTCCTCCTCGTCGTCTTCACCGGCCGTGGCGACCTCGAGCACCGTGTTCAGGTGCGCGTCGTGGCCATCGGTGCAGATGACGGCCATGATCTCGCGGCCGTCCACCGCCTTGAGAATGGCCTCGGCGTCATGAGCCGGGTCGATCACGATCACGGTGTCGTCGTCGCCGACGATCCACGTGTTGTTCTCCACGTCGTATTCGGTGTCGTCCAGGGTGCACTTCCCCGCCGACACCACTTGTTCGATGCGCGCGTCCACGATCGCAGCCTATCGGCCTGCGGACGCCTCCGCCTCCGGACGGTAGACCCCGTCGCCGAGAGCCGCGGACCGCCGCGGCGGCGTCCGTGGCGGCCACGTGCCCGTCCGCGACGGGCCCGCGGCGTGAAGAGCGTTCAGCCGGCCTGAATGAAGTCTCGGACGGCGTCCGCGCAGAGTTGCACCGCGATCGCCGCCAGCAGCAGCCCCGCGATCCGGGTCACCAGCTCGACACCGTTCTCTTTGATCACCTTCATGATGCCGAGCGAGAACCGCATGACCAGCCAGAGGATGAGGTGCACCGCGATGATCGCCAGCGCGAGTGCCGCGATCTGGTTCAGGTGATCGGCCCGCTGGACGAACACGATGGTCGCGACGATGGAGCCGGGGCCGGCGAGCAGGGGCGTGCCGAGCGGCACCATGGCCACGTTGACGTTGCCGCGCATCGCCTCGTCCGGTGCCGACGCCTTGCCGGTGAGCAGTTCCAGTGCCACCAGCAGCAGCAGGAGGCCGCCGGCCAGCATGAGCGCGGGTACCGAGACACCGAGATAGTTCAGCAGGGTCTGCCCGAAGACGGCGAAGACCACGATCACGGCGAACGCCACGGTGGCCGCCTGCCAGGCCAGCCGGGTTCGTTGTTTCTCCGGATACCCCCTGGTCAGCCCGAGGAAGACGGGGATGATCCCCGGTGGATCGATGATGACGAACAGCGTGATGAATGCCTCGCCGAAGAGCTTGGCATCGAAGTAGTCGCTCATTTCCCTCTTGCGCTCGCGACCAGTGCCTCATATGCCTCGGGCGCCGTGGTCTCACAGCCGAGGCGGTGGCCGGTCGATTTTCCATGATCATCGCTGGACCCGGTGGGGATCAGCCCCAGTGCACCGGCCAGGTCTCGCAGGTGCGCGCGGTCGGCCGGATCGTGGTCGGGATGGTCGACCTCGAGACCGGCCAGTCCTGCGCCGGCCAGTTCCTCGATGAGCCCGTCGTCGACCACGTAGCCCCGCCGGCGGGCTCGGGCGTGCGCCAGCACGCTCACCCCTCCCGCGGCCGCGACCAGCGACATCGCCCGCACCGGGTCGAGCGCGTAGTGGTCCACGTGTGCGCGGCCGCCCGAGCCGATCCAGTCCCGGGTGAAGGCCGCGTCTTCCGTCGGCACTGCGCCGGCCTCGACCATCGCGCGCGCGATGTGCGGCCGCCCCACAACGCCGCCGCCCGCGATCCGCCGTACGTGGTCCCAGCCGATCTCCACGCCGAGTTCCCTCAGCCGGGCCACCATCGCCCGCGCCCGGCCGACCCGGTCGGTGCGGAGGCGCTCGCGCTCGGCGGCCAGCACCGGCTCCTCGGGATCGAACAGGTAGCCCAGCATGTGCACGCTCGCGGCGCCCTCTCCGGCCGCCCGGTGCGGGGTCTGCCCGGTCACCGCGGTGTGCCGGCACGAGAGTTCGATGCCCGGTACGAGGGTCAGCCCGGCCGGTAGCGCACGCCGAGCCTCGGCCCAGCCCGAGACGGTGTCGTGGTCGGTCAGCGCGAGGACGTCCACCCTGGCGTCGGCCGCCCGCCGCACGACGTGAGCCGGCGGATCAGTGCCGTCTGAGGCATTACTGTGACTGTGGAGGTCAATTCGCACACCTCATGGTAGATGCGCATTTTTACGAAAGACGCGAGCTCAACGCCCCAAACGGAAGATCCAGCTCCATTCCGGGCTCTCTCAGGTCGATCAGCGCGAGATCTCCCACCATGAGCACACCCGCGTCGGCCGGCCACAGCACTCCCCACAGCCAGTTGCCCATCGCCTCGCCGACGTAGACGGCACGGTCGGGCGCGGCATCGACGGCCCACAGTGGCACCGGATGACCGCGAACCTCGACCTTGGCGTGCGGAGCGGAGGAATCGCTCACCACTCCCGGATCGAGGCCGTCCAGCCCGGCATAGGAGGCGCCGAGACCGATCCCCGGCTCCTCCGCGATCAGCAGCATGTCGGCGAGACCGCCCAGCAGGCCCGGCCCGGAGAGCGCGACCGTGCACGCCCGTGATCCGGTGCGCTCGTCGCCGACGACGCCGAACCCGGTGACCAGCCAGCCCAGCGGCAGCGGCCAGGGCAGCCACACCGGCACCCACGCGTCCCGGACGACGGCCGCGAGCCCCTCGAGGGAGGGGCTCTTCGGCGGTTGTTTCGGAAGCACCGCACCGTGCAGGGCACAGTTCCAGTCGCTCGACCAGAGATTCGGCGCTTGCAATGGCCCGCTGCACCGCGGGCAGGTCGGCTCCGCCCTCATGAGAACTCACTGTCGTCGGTCGATGACACTGACGTCAACCTCCCGGCCCCCAGACAATGGTGACATGCGGGTGCCCTGTGTCGGTGCGGTGGTGGTGGACGACGAGGGTCGGCTGCTGGTCGTACGCCGCGGCCGCCCTCCAGGTCAGGGGCTCTGGTCGCTGCCCGGCGGCCGGGTCGAGCCGGGTGAGGCGGACGCGGACGCGGTCGTCCGGGAGGTCCTCGAAGAGACCGGCCTGGACGTCACGGTCGGCCGGCTGATCGGAGCGGTGACGCGGCCGGGGCCCGGCGGGGTGACCTATGACATCCGTGACTACGCGGCGGTGATGGCCGGCGGCGGTCTGCGACCGGGCGACGACGCCGACGAGGTCCGCTGGGTCACGCCGGACGCGCTGCGCGCGCTGCCCACCACACCGGGGCTGCTCGACGCCCTGACGGAGTGGAGCGTTCTCACCCGTTCTGATCGCTTCGGCCGCTGACCCGCCGACGGAGTCGCGCTCACCCCCGTATGACCTGTTAGCGTCCCGCTGACGATTTCTGATCGCGGGAGCCGCCATGACGCTGCACGACCTCCTCGAACCCCTTCTCGAAACGGCCGTCACCATCGGCGGCACCGATACCACCTGGGCCGAGCTCCTCGGATTCGTCACCGGAGCCGTGAACGTCTGGTTGGTCGTGCGCCAGAACCTGCTGAACTGGCCGATCGGCATCGCCAACGTGATGCTGCTCGGTCTGATCTTCTTTGACAGCAAGCTGTACGCCGACGCGGGTCTGCAGGTCGTCTACGTGGTCCTCCAGGTGTACGGCTGGTGGCAGTGGCTCTACGGCGGCAGGGACCGGACGGCGCTCGTCACCCGGCGCACCCGATCGGGCGAGTGGATCTTCCTCGCCGTGGCCGCAGCCGCCGCGACGGGCGTGCTGACCTGGGTGCTCAGCACCTGGACCGACTCGGACGTCCCGTTCTGGGACGCGCTGACCACGTCGATCTCGCTGGCGGCCACGTACGGGCAGTCCCGGAAGCTGCTCGAGTCATGGTGGCTGTGGATCGCCGCGGACCTCGTCTACATTCCCCTGTACTTCCACAAGGAGCTGTACCTGACCAGTGCGCTCTACGTCATCTTCCTTGGGCTCTGCGTCGCCGGACTGATCGCCTGGCGGAGCGACTGGCGGACCCGGCAGGCCGCCGCCCCGGTCTCCACGGCCCCGTGACGTTCCGGCACGGCCTGGTCATCGGCAAGTTCTATCCGCCGCACGCCGGGCACCACCACCTGATCGACACCGCGGCGGCGGCATGCGAGCGGCTCACCGTGGTCGCTGCGGCGTCGAGCGTGGAGAGCATCCCGATCGCGCTGCGCGCCGCCTGGCTGCGGGAACGGCATCCACAGGCGCATGTCGAGATCGTCGCGGTGGTCGACGACGCTGAGATCGACTATGACTCGGACCTGATCTGGGCCGAGCACGTGGCGGCCTTCCGCGCGGGGCTGGAGGTCGCGTCCGGGCTCGGGGTGGGCGCGGTCGACGTGCCGCCGGTCGACGCGGTGTTCAGTTCGGAGCACTACGGCGCCGAACTCGCCCGGCGGTTCGGTGCCGAGCACGTGCCGGTGGACCCACCGCGCGCCCGTTTCCCGGTCAGCGGCACCGCCGTACGGCGGGATCCCGCCGCCTGCTGGGACTGGCTGTCACCGGCCGTACGGCAGCATCTGGCCAGACGGGTGGTCGTGGTCGGGGCCGAGTCCTCGGGCACCACGACGCTCGCGCGCGCTCTGGCGGCGCACTACGCCTCCCGTGGCGGGGTGTGGTCGGCCACGCGCTGGGTTCCCGAGTACGGCCGGCTCTATTGCGAGGAGAAGCTCGCAGTGGCCCACCGGCACGATCCCCGCCTGTGGATCGGCGACCTGTCGTGGTCGTCGGAGGAGTTCACGCTGATCGCCGAACGGCACCTGGCGCTCGAGGACGCCGCGGCCCGGTCCGGCTCGCCACTGCTGATCTGTGACACCGACGCCTTCGCGACCGCGCTCTGGCATGAGCGCTATCTCGAGTCGCCCGCTCCGGAGGTCGAACGCCTCCATGCCCGGACGCGGCATGACCTGTGGATCCTCACGGACACGGCAGGCGTTTCCTTCGAGCAGGACGGCTGGCGCGACGGCGAGTCGATCAGGGAGTGGATGTCGGCCCGGTTCGGGGAGGAACTCGACCGGCGCGGCCTGCCGTACATCGTGGTGTCCGGTCCGCACGAGCGGCGGCTGGAGGCGGCCGTCGCCGCCGTCGACGCCGTCCTCGACAAGGGGTGGGCCTTCTCGGACCCGCTCTGAGCCCGTGGCCCGGCGTGCCCCCACCGGAGGAGGGGAGCGGTGGGGACCGGTGGGGACACGCCGGGCGGCCCGGTCATCAGGGAGGCTGTCGCCGGG
>NZ_JABVEC010000062.1 GCF_014323705.1 Actinomadura alba | reverse complement strand
CGCCCCGATACTTCTGCCGACGGGGTGGAATCGCGGTATCCGCGGGGTATGAAGCTGTCGCTGCGCCGGCTTCGCTGAAAGGACTTCTCCGTGCTCGTAGCCTTCTCCGTCACTCCGATCGGCGCGGGTGAGGCCGTTGGGGAGATCGTCGCCGAGGCCGTGCGGGTCGTCCGGGCGAGTGGCCTGCCGAACCGTACGGACGCCATGTTCACCACCATCGAGGGTGAGTGGGACGAGGTCATGACCGTCATCAAGCAGGCCGTTGACGCGGTCGCCGAGCAGGCACCACGGGTCAGTCTCGTGCTGAAGGCGGACATGCGCGAGGGCGTCACCGATGCGCTGTCCGAGAAGGTCGAGACGATCGAACGCGTACTGGCCGACGACTGATCACACAGGCGTCAGGACGCCGCCGCGTAACAGCGGACGGCCACGGTCCGGTCCGGCGGCCACTGCTGCTCGACGGTGGCCAGCAGTTCCCAGCCCAGCCATTCGTACAGGGCGGCCGCCGCGGTGTCCGAGGCCAGGACATCGAGCACCGGGTGCAGGCCGCGTCCCTGGGCTTCTTGTACGGCCTGCGCCATCAACGACGCACCGATCCCGTGGCCTCGTACTCCCGGAGCGACGAACAACCGGCTGACCACTGCGGTGGCGTCGCCGGTCACGCCTTGACGGGTGCTCCACAAGGCAGGTGCCACATCGCCCGCCTCGCTTCGGGACAGACCGATGTGGCCGACCACCAGGCCGTCCAGTTCCGACACCCAGGCCGCGAGCAGCGATGGCCGACACAGCCAGTCGCGCGGATCGGCGGGCCAGTTCAGCGGATAGCCGTCGCGTTCGTGGACCGCGGCGAGCATCCGGACACACTCATCGAGGTCACGGTCGGTTCGACGCCGGACACGACGGCGCGGACCTTCACCGGACGCGATGACGCTCTCGCTGTTCACCGCGGAATGAAAACACAGAACAAGCGCCCGTGACCAGCCGCCGACGTCATGATGCGCCCGTCCCCCAAGCTCCCCGGAAGAATGGTCTCCCTGGGATGTCGAAGGCACGTGGACGGCTCCGACCTGATTCATGAAGGTGCCCCGGACGGAACACTCCGGTCTCGGGGAGCCCTCGCCAGACGGCCCGAGGACCCCTTCGCCGACGCGAAGGTGGCCCGGCCGAACATGACGAGAAGGAGCCTGCGTCGACACCTTCCTCTATGGGCGGGTGGGGTGGGAGATGATGTCCGGGTACTGCGCTTCGGCTCCCGGACCACGCTCCTTCGGCACGAGCGCGACGGGTCGGGCCGTTAGGGAGAGCAGCGTGGTGTCATCCGCCGCGATGGTGGTGGTCCGGTGGTCGAAACCGGCTCGATCGAGCCGGGCGACCAGCAGCTCTTCCAAGAGTCGGACACCACCCGCGGTGGGCGAGTTGTAGAAGAGCCACAGGTGCCCGCCCGGACGCAACAGGTCCGCGACGAGTCGCAGTTCGTGCCGGGCGGGGCGGGTCCAGCGACAATGCCCGGCCCGAGCAGCGCGGTGGCTTGTCCACGGGGTGTGGAGGACGTCAGGGGCGGCCGATCCCGGTCAGCAGGTTGGCGACGAGCGCTTCGGCGAACTCGTCGGTCAGCGGCAGGTCGGGGATGAGGAGCCGGTGGTAGCAGGCCCCCCAGAGCTGGTCGACGACCACCTCGGAGTCGACGTCGGCCCGCACCTGACCGCGTTGCTTGGCGCGCTCGAGGGCTTCGACGGCCAGTGCCCTGCGCGGCGCCGAATAGCGCTCCCGATAGGCGGCCGATAGTTCCGCGTCGGTCTGAGCCTGCCCGATGAGCTCGGGTATGACGTGCCCCGCCCGGGTGTCGCGCATCAGGTGGACGAAGGCCCGTATCTGCGCGGTGAGGTCGGTCGCGATGTCGCCGGTATCGGGAAAGGCCAAGGTGTGGCCGACGACGCTGAAATAGCCGGCCAGGGCGAGCGCCCCCTTGGAGGGCCACCACTTGTGGAGCGTCACCCGGCTCGCGCCGGCGAGGGCGGCGACCTTCTCGATGGTGAAGCCGCCCATTCCCTCCGCGAGTAGGAGTTCGCCGGCCGCCTGCAGAACCTCACGGCGCACCTGGTCGGTGGGGCGTCGTCCACGCCCCCGGCGGACGGGCTCAGCGGACTGTGTCATGCGTCACCTAACGAAATATATGGACAGTGTGTTCACTTGAGGGTATATGTACATAGTGTAAACATGTGCCGGAGGGGAATCCACCATGAACACCACGTCGACACGCGTAGCGATCATCACCGGCGGCTCGCGCGGCATCGGCCGCCGGACGGCGGAACGGCTGGCCGCGGACGGCTTCGCCGTCGTCGTCAATTACGCCCGCAACGAGGCCGAGGCCAAGGAGGCGGTCGACGCCATCACCGCCGCCGGTGGCCGGGCCATCTCGGTACGCGCCGACGTCGCCGACGAGGCCGCGATGGGCGCGCTGTTCGACGCGGCCGAGGAGGCCTTCGGCGGCGTCGACGTCGTCGTGAACGCCGCCGGCCAGATGTCGCTGTCACCGCTCGTCGACCTCGACCTCGAGGTCTTCGACCGGATGTTCCGCACCAACGTCCGTGGCACCTTCGTCGTGAACCAGCAGGCCGCCCGCCGGGTGCGCGGCGGCGGTGCGATCATCAACTTCTCCACGTCGGTGCTCGGGCTCCTCCTGCCCGGCTACACGGGCTACGCGGCCACCAAGGGCGCCGTCGAGGCCGTCACCCGGATCCTCGCCCGCGAGATGCGCGGCCGCGACGTCTCCGTCAATGCCGTGGCGCCGGGACCCACCGCCACCGCGCTCTTCTTCGAGGGCAAGGACGAAGAGACCGTCGCCCGGTTCGCCGCCCAGCCTCCGCTGGAGCGCCTCGGCACGCCCGACGACATCGCCGAGGTCGTCGCCTTCCTCGCCGGCCCGGGCCACTGGGTCAACGGGCAGGTCATCCGGGCCAACGGCGGCCTCGCCTGACCGAAGACCGACGATGGCGGCGATGGTTGGACGCCCTCGCGTCGGTTACGCGGCCGAACTGGCGCGTTTCGGCATCGAGACCTCGATCGTCGTACCCCGGTGCCTTCACGTCCGGCACCATCCACTTCGCCAACGGCGGTCCCCCCGCCGACGACGGCTCGCAGGAGGTCAGCGACGTCGCCGACCGCGTCCGCGCCGACTCCTTGCGACGTATCGGCCTGGCCGACCTGCTCACCCCCGCCCGGACCTGACCCCGCGACGGTGCGGGCCGCCCCGCTCCGCGCCCGCGAACAACGCGATCGCCGACGCGAACCGTGAAGCGCTTCGTGAGACGTTTCGTGAAGCGTTCGCGGGCGCGGGGAGTACGGGAGGCCCGAGGCGCTCACCGGCTCAGGTTCCGGGAGGGGCCAGACCGGCCTGAGGCGAGCCGAGGAAGGCCGGGTACTTCTCGCCGGGCTTCAGCTGGTTGCCGTAGATCTCCGGGACCGTGACGAAGGTGAAGCCCTTCTGGGTGAGCTTGTTGAGGATCTCCGGTACCGCGGCCACGGTCGTCGGCTTCACGTCGTGCAGGATGACGATGCTGCCGGGCTGGGTCTGGGTCACGACCTTGTCGACGATCTTCTTGGTGTCGCGGTCCTGCCAGTCCACCGTGTCGACCGTCCACAGGATCTGTGACAGCTTGTGCTGCTTGCAGATGCCGTCGAGTTGCTTGTCGGTGGATCCGTACGTCGGACGTAGCAGCGTCGGCCACTTGCCGGTCAGTTCCTTGAGGATGCGCTGGGTGCGGCCGATCTCCGTCTGGACCGTGGCGGCCGGAGCCCCTTGCAGCTTGGCGTGGCTGAACGTGTGGTTGCCGATCTCGTTGCCCTGGGCGGCGGCCTTCTTGACGATGTCGGGGTACTGCGTGGCCTGCATGCCGAGCACGAAGAAGGTGGCGCGCGCGTTCTTGGTCTTGAGCATGTCCAGCACCTTCGTGGTGTCGAGGACCGGGCCGTCGTCGAAGGTCAGCGCGACGCACTTCTGCCTGCGGCAGTCGACCCTCTGCCGTGGGGCGGGCGCCGCCTGGGACGGACGCGGGTTGTCGGCGGCCGGGACGTTGAACATGACAGTGTCCGAGGGGTGGGCGGCCGGTGCTAACTTCTTCGTTCCGGGCGCGAAGACTCCGACGGCGCTGGCGATCACCAGTGCGCCGCCGAGCGTGCCGCCCAGTGTGGCGGCCACCACGGCCGGTCGCCTGATCAGAATGCTGATTTGCCTCGATTTATTTGCCACTTCATCCCCCGCTCGCTGTTCTGGCATGACTACGCACAGGATTCGGGGCGGCTGCGAGACGGTCCCGGCGGAGCTGCCGGTCATCGGCGACCGCGGTGGCCTGCCCCATCGCCAGAGGTCATACCCACAACCGTCGAGGCCGGACAGTTGAGGGAGCGAACACGGAAGGACTTGACGTGCCGATGAGGTGGTTTCCGCCCCCGACCGGCGCCGCTGCCTGCGCTACCGGCGCGACCGGTGCCCTTGGCCACCCGTACGCCGGTGAATCCGGCGGCCTCCGCGCTGAGCGTCCCGGCGTACCGTGGCCATGGCGGCCGCGCCGGAGGCCACCGTCCCGAGACCGGCGATGATCGCACCGAGCGCGGCCAGCCACGCGGCCCCGTTCCCGCCGCCACCGGTCGCTGAGACCGTCGGCGTGTTCGGCTGGGTGACGTAGACCGTGACGGTCGCGGTAGCGGGGGGCGCGCTCGTGGCAGGGATCGAAGAACTGACGGACGGTTGACCCGACTGGGCGGGCGGCCGATCGTCGGTGCCCGCCCAGTTCCACATGAGGATGCCCCCCAGCGTCACGACCGACAGCACGATCGCGGCGACCGCAGCCAGGCAGCCGAGTCGCATCGAAGGCGGGCCCGCCGCTTGATACCCGTACGCCGGCTGACCTTCGTATTCCGGCGGTGGCGGTGCGCCCCCGCCGGGGGCCGGTCGTGGCGGTGCGCCCCCGGGGTCCGTCGGCGGGGGCTTCCACAGCGTCTGATCGTCCGGCGGCCACGGTGTCGACGGCCGTGGCGGTGGCGGTGTCGGCCGCGATTGCCGCAGCGGTGGCGCCGGCGGCGGTATCGATGGTGCCGGGGGTGATGGTGCCGACTCCGCGGGTTCCACCCGCTCCACCGGTTCTACCGGCTCAGCCGGTGGCGCCGGTGGTGACGCCTCCCGGTTCCTGTTCGCCCGCCGGAAGGCGACCCATGCCAAGGTGAGGCCGAGTAGGCCGATGAGCGAAGCGATCAAGCCGGAGCTCGCAGCGGACGCCATGAATCGAGGTTATTGGCGTTCACCCCGGCGCGGGCATGACTGACTCGATATGGACGCGCCCGATCGAGGTGCGCGGCGCTAGAGCAGCTCGAACTCCCAGTGCTCGAACGGCGGATCCACCCGGTAGTCGTGCTCGAGGTACCTGCGGAGCCACTGCGCGGCTCGGCGCTCGGCGTGGCCGGCGTTGACCGGGGTGCCGTCCGAACCGATCCGGAGCACGTTGGCGAACACCATGACGACGGCTTCCGGCAGAGAGCCGCCCTTGAAGAGGTCCGGCACGTAGTCGAGCCCGTCCAGCACGTCGGGCACGAGGGTGCCACGGCCGAGCCTGCGGCCGAACGCCACGGTCGCGTCCTTCCACCCCTCGTCGAACCCCGCCAGGGCCAGTTCGGCGTCGGTCAGCGACGGCGGTTCATGGCGGGCCGGATCGCACTGTGCGGCGAGCCATGCCTCCACCCGGTCGTACGGGGCGAGCGATGCCAGGTCCCGGTCGTCCGGTGGCCGGTGATAGCCGTCGAGCAGGATCGCGAACAGCCGTCCGATGGTGTCGTCGTACCGTGTGACGATCTCGGTGTAGTCGAGCTCGTCCACCGGGTCGTCCGCGCCGTACGCCGGCAGGAGCAACGTGCCGTTGCCGAGGTAGAAGGCGAAGAACCGCAGGTCGCTTCGAGTGCCGGGCGGGAGTGGCCGGGTGTCTGACACGGGTCGCCCATCTGCTCTGTCGCGACGGCGGGGAAGGTAAGTCTGGCACGCGCGGCCATGAGCCAACCCCTGTCGGCGTGGGGTGGTAGAAGTTCCTCGGAAACTGAGCGTGAAGGGGCATCTATGGACGACGTACAGGAAGCCGGGCACGAGCTCATCCGTACGAACCCGGAGGAGGCCGTGCTGGTGCTCAGGCCCGGGACGCTGCCGGCCGATCCGGGGGACGAGCAGGACGGCCCCGCCGACCCGACCCCGGCAGGCGACCCGGACGAGGCGGTCCGCCTGTTCCGGGAGTACCTCCGGCTGCGCACGGAGATCCTCGGCCAAGAGGAGGAAGAACTACCCGCCCCACTGGACCCGGCGCGGCGCGCGGAGCTGGCGGCGGCTTGCCGCGTTGCGCTGCCCGCCGACCTGCTGGCGTTGTACGGGGAGGCCGACGGAGAATTTGACGGGATCTTCCACAACCACCCGTGGTTCGACCTCGAGTCCACCGTGCAGGGGCCCGGCTATGACTACGACATCCCCGGCTGGTCCGGCAACCCGGTATGGGGCCAGCGGTTCGATGCCGTCCCGCCGGGAAGGGTACGCCGGTCACGGAGCCGCCCTGGATGGATCCCGTTCGCCACCAGCGAAGGCGGCGCCTTCCTGGCGGTCGACATGGACCCCGGGCCGGCCGGCCGGCCCGGCCAGGTCATCGCTGTGGGCATCGATCTGGTCGGCCCGGTGTATGTGGCCGACTCGGTGACGGCGATGCTGCGCCGCCATGTGGAGGCGCTGCGGCGCGGGGACTACGAACTCGACGAGGGCTACCTCGATGTCGGCGCCCAGTGGCCCGACAGATGGAATCTGGAGGAGAAGCTCGGCTGGGACGCCGGTGACCATGGGGAATCCCTGCGGGAAATGCCGTCCACCGTCCAGTACCTCACCTCGTACCAGGCGGCCGGGCTCGATCTGGAACCTGCGCGACGCGCGCCATTGCTGCGGAGCGTGACGCTGGCTGGTCCCGGCCCCGTCGACCTGCACCCGCTGTGTGACGCCCCGTTGGAGACCGCCCACCTCTTCCTGGACCACAACGACCTGTCCCCGCTGGCGGGCCACCCGACTCTGCGTGCCCTGCGGCTCGGCTCGCGGAACCCCGTGGACCTCGGCGTGCTGCGTACCCTCCCTCGATTGCACGGCCTTGACCTCTCGCGCGCCGTCGTACACGACATCGAAACCCTCCTCGACCTGGACAGACTGCTCTTCCTCAG
The DNA here is from genome assembly GCF_014323705.1 of Actinomadura alba. Classification (GTDB taxonomy): domain Bacteria; phylum Actinomycetota; class Actinomycetes; order Streptosporangiales; family Streptosporangiaceae; genus Actinomadura_C; species Actinomadura_C alba. The sequence goes on along the minus strand of NZ_JABVEC010000062.1, from coordinate 13,641 downwards.
CCTCCGGCACGAACAGTGGCTCCAACTCTGGGAACACGGCACTCTGCCCTGGCTCGCGGCGGCCGGCCTGGGCGGCACCCCATCCCCGGCCGACGCGGAAGAGTGGGCGGCCCGCTTCCGGTAAGGCCGCGTCACCTTCGCGGGTGAGCCGGCCGGTGCTCGCGGGGGAGGTGGGTCGAGCGGACGACCGGGAGCCTGTCGGGTGACGGACGTTCACTTGGAGGGCGACGATGACGAGTTCGTTCATCGCCGGCGCTACGACGCCGGCGGCAGGATGGTGGCGGCGGTGGCCGTCGTGGGTGGGCTACGCCGCGTGCGGTTGGGCCGTGCTGTACGGCTGCGTGCTGGTGGTGGTCGCGCTCGCCAGGGGATCACTGTTCGATCTACCGCAGGCAGCGTGGGTGGCCGCCGCCGTCATGTTCGCCGCCGCAGTCGCGGCGGCCGCCACCGTACGCCCGTGGGGGCGGCGGGTCCCGCGCGGTGCCGTGTCGGGCGGCGTGTGGACCGTGGCCGCGCTGACCCTCGGCGCCAGCGCGTTCCTGCTCCTCAACCTGATCGAGCTGGCGGTGACCGGCACGGTCCGCGACCGCGAGGGCGACCCGGACTGGTCGGGATTCGCCGCTCGCCTGTGCTTCGCCGCGGGTGCCGCTCTGCTGGTCGCCACGGCGCTGTCGTGGCGCCACCGTACGGCCGCGACCTGCGCCCGCTGCGGCGACGCGCATTCCCCGGAGGCGGTGGCGGCCGTGGAGCATCCGGCACCGCATGCCGCGCCGCGCCGCGTGCGCTGGATCGCTTACGCCGGGTGCGCCGCCTTCGTTCCGTACTATGCCGTGCACGGTTTCCGTACGGCGGGTCACACCGTGCCATGGGCCGCCTGGTTCGTCCTCGGCGGTCTGATCGGGCTCGCCGCCTTTCTGCTGCTGGGCCTGGTACGGCCGTGGGGAATGGCGTTTCCCCGCTGGACGTGGTGGTTGGCGGGCCGGCGAGTGCCCCGGTTCCTGCCGCTGACACCGGTGTGGCTGGTGGCTCCGACGCTCGCCCTGTACGGCACGGGAGGCGGCGTCTACACGATCCTGGCCGGGGCCGGTGTCGTCGGCGACTACGACGCCGGAACGCTGCTGCTGGCCGGGGCGGCGATGACCGCGTTCGGCGGGTACGGCTGGGCCCTCGCCATCGCCGCCGTGTCCTATCGGCTCCGCACCCGGCCACGCTGCGTTCCGGCCGTACGGCCGCTCAAGATCGATGCGAGGTAGAGTCACGGTCGGCATGAACTGATGCGAGGTGCCCCGTACGGGGAGAATCGGGAAGCCGGTGTGATTCCGGCACGGGCCCGCCGCGGTGACCGGGGAGCCGCCGTCCACGCGCGTACGCGCAGCCACTGGCCGCCAGGCCGGGAAGGCGGGTGGTGAGGTGTAGATCCGGGAGTCCGAAGACCGGCCTCGCTCCACCGGCCACCGCCACGGTGGCGCGACGCAGCGGGAGCCTGCCCATGAACGCCGACATCTACGAGGTCGTCCACCGCCGCCGTGACGTGCGTGCCGAATTCACCGGCGCGCCGATACCCGAGGACGTCCTCCGCCGGATCCTCACGGCGGCGCACGCCGCGCCGAGCGTCGGGCTGTCCCAGCCGTGGGACTTCGTCCTCGTGGCCGACCCGGCCGTACGGCGTGCTTTCTACGAGCACGTCCAGCACGAACGCGCCACCTTCGCGGCGACGCTCACCGGGGCGGATGCCGAGCGCTTCGCCCGGATAAAGATCGACGGTGTGCTGGAGAGCAGCCTGTCGATCGTCGTCACCTACGATCCCGAGCGTGGCTCCCCGGCCGTGCTGGGCCGTCACGCGATCGCGGACGCGGGGCTGTACTCGGTCTGCCTGGCCATCCAGAACCTGTGGCTGGCCGCCACCGCCGAGGAACTCGGCGTGGGCTGGGTTTCGTTCTACCGGGAACCGTACGCACGGCGGCTGCTCGGCATCCCGGACGGCATCCGCCCGGTGGCCTGGCTGTGCGTCGGCCCGGTCACTCATCTGGAGACCACACCGGATCTCGAACGGCACGGATGGCGCGCCCGCCGCCCGCTCGACGCGGCGATCCACCATGATCGTTGGTGAGCACTCAGTCCCCGCGGCAGAGCAGCCGACCTGCCGCCGTTGACGGCTCTCGTGTATCGAATCGAACTGAACCGATTTGAACTGAACTGAACTGAACCGAGTCGAACCGAACCGAAGCGCCGTCCATCCGGAGCCGCACATGACAAGCGCACGAACGATCTTCATAACCGGCGCCACCGACGGTCTCGGCCGCGCCGTGGCCGACCGGCTCGCCGCCGAGGGCGCCACTCTGATCCTGCACGGCCGCGACCGGGACCGGCTCGACGGGGTCGCCGCCGATATCCAGGCCGCTCACGGGGTGCCGCGCCCGCGCACGGTGCTGGCCGATCTCGCCGATCTTGCGCAGGTTCGCCGCCTGGCCGACGACGTACGGGAGGCGACCGGCCGGCTCGACGTGTTCGTCAGCAACGCGGGGATCGGCAGCGGCGAACCCGACGGGCGCTCCCGCCGTACGAGTGCCGACGGGTACGAACTCCGCTTCGCCGTCAACTACCTCGCCGGGTTCCTGCTCACCATGGAACTGCTCCCGTTGCTCCGGGCCTCGGCGCCGGCCCGCATCGTCAACGTCGCCTCCATCGGGCAGCACCCGCTCGACTTCGACGACCTCATGATCGAACACGGTTACAGCGGCGGCCGCGCCTACGGCCAGAGCAAGCTCGCCCAGATCATGTCCGGCTTCGAACTGGCCGGCCGCGTGCCCGCCGCCGAGGTCACCGTCAACAGCCTGCATCCGGCCACCTACATGCCGACGAAGATGGTCCTGGCCGAGGTGGGGCACCACATCGACAGCCTCGAGACCGGCGTCACCGCGACCCACCGGCTCATCTCCGATGCCGGCCTCGCCCAGACCACGGGCGGATTCTTCGACCGCACCCGCGAGACCCGGGCGAACGCCCAGGCCTACGACGCCGACGCCCGGGCCGAACTCTGGCGGCGCAGTGCCGAACTCGTCGGCCACCCCTCCGTGGTGTAGGCCGTCCTTCTCTCGTCATCAATGCGGGTGTTCGCGGCTGTCCGGCGCGAACACCTGCGTGATCACGACGGCTCTGTCGTGCGGCGGTGGCGGGTCTGGTTCAACCGGTCGAAGGCGTGCACGAAGTCGTTCGCCTCGCTGTAGCGCTCGGCCGATGCCGGGGTCGGATGTCAGGGGATGATGGTGATCTTGCCGTGGGTCTGGCCTGCCTGGCTCTTGCCGTGGACGAGGGCGAGGTCGGCCAGCCGGTGCGATCCGGTGACCTCGACGGTGAGCTCGCCCGTGTCGATGAGCTCGACGATCTCGGTGAGCTGGCCGGGTTCGTTGCGGGCGAGGAAGTGGACGGCTGTGACCTGCGCGCCGGCGGGCGGCTCGACCGGCGTGGCGATCGAGACAATGACGCCGCCTGACCGGACTAGAGGAACAAGGTCGGCGGCCGCCGTGGGGGTGATCACGGCGAGGTTGATGACGGCGTCGACCGTGGCGTCGAGCGCGTCGGCGAGGGGGGTGCTGGTGTAGTCGATGATCTGGTTGGCGCCGTGGGCGCGTACCGCCGCGGCGCTGCGTTGGCTCGCGGTGGCGATCACTGTTGCCCCGGTGCGCTTGGCGAGTTGGACGGCGAACGCACCGACGCCTCCGCCGGCGCCGTTGATCAGGACTCGCTGGCCTGAGGTGAGGTGAGCGTGCTCCTGCACCGCCTGATAGGCGGTGAGCGCGGCGACCGGGACGGCGGCGGCATCGGCCAGTGGGATGGTGGCGGGCGCGTGGATCAGTACGTCAGCGGGGGCGGCGACGTACTCGGCCGAAGCCCCGCCGTAGTCGAGGCGGCCGATCACCCGGTCGCCCACGGTGAACGAGCCAGCCTCGCTTCCGACCTGCGTGATCGTGCCCGAGACATCGAAGCCGAGGGTGTAGGGCAGCTCAACCGGCAGTACATCCTGCAAGTACCCGGCGCGAAGTGCGGCGTCGGAGGGGTTGTAGGAGGTCGCGGCGACCCGGATCAGCACCTGGTCCGGCTCGGGCACCGGAAGCGGCACCTCCTCGTAACGGATGACATCGGCATCGCCGTACTCGTGGATGCGCGCGGCGCTCATGGTGTCGCGGAAAACGCTGGAGTGGTCGCTCACCCACTCGCGGAACGTACGGGCGGGCGTCCCGGTGATCTTCTCGACCGTCGAGGTGACCGGCCCCGGCTCGGTCACCAGCTCGGCCTGCGCGTGGAGAATGCCGTCCACGGCCGCGTCTGGCCAGCCGCGTGCGAGCATCTGCTGCCGCGCGATCTCCGCGGGTGCCTCGATCCAGCGCACCGGGCGGCCGATCACCTCACCGATGATGCGCACCTGGTCCGCCTGGGCCAGGGAATCCGGTCCGGTCAGCTCATAGATCGCGCCGGCGTGCCCTTCGCCGGTGAGCGCACGCACCGCGACGGCGGCGATGTCACGCTCGTGGATTGGGGCCGTGGTGGCCGCCCCGTACGGCCCGCGCACCGCGCCTTCGGCACGGATCTGCTGAGCCCACCCGAGAGCGTTGGCCGCGAAGACATGTGGCCGCAGGAACGTCCACTCAAGCCCGCTCTGCTCGATCAAGTGCTCGGCCCGCTGTTCATGGTCGCGTACCGCCGCCGACGACAGGTAGACCACGCGGCGCGCGTGCTCGGCGACCACGTCCAAGACCGCAGACATCCCCTCGGCCGTGGCAAAAGGCCATACCAGGAACACCGCACCGATCCCGGACAGTGGCGCGTGCAGGCTGTCTGGATCGGTCAGGTCACCACGTATGACCTCGATGCCGGCCCGCAGCCTCACCGCGTGGGGATCACGGGCCAATGCCCGAACCTCGGCTCCCGCGTCCACCAGTTGAGCCACGACCTGCCGGCCCACTGTGCCAGTCGCGCCCGTGACCAAAATCCTGCCCTGCCTATTCATCAGCAGTTCCTCTTCCTCAAAGGTCCCGCAGCCCAACCTCGGCGCCGCAGTTCGATCCCTTCGTCCTGTGATCAACCGTAGGAAGGCAGGAGAAGATCTCCTATGCGTTGGAGTCGCCGGTTTATTTGCAATCGTCTTCACTGCGCCCCGGGGATAGACTCTCCGACCCATGGACGTGCTCAGCGATGTGATCGCCATCATGCGTACCGGACGGCCCCGCTCAGCCCGCGTTCAATGGCACGCCCCCTGGGGACAGCGCTTCCCCTCCGCCCTAGGCTCGGCGGGCTTTCAGGTGATCCTCCAGGGCTCGTGCTGGCTGACCCCGCTAGGCGGCGGCACGCCCATCGCGCTGGGCGTCGGTGACGTGGTGTTCTTCCCCCACGGGCACGGATACGGCCTGGCCGACAGCCCCGCCATCCCACTGGCCGAACCCGACTGCGACCCGCTCGACGACGCCGCCCTCTACGCCTCAGCGTCCATCGGCCAGCCCCTGCACGGCACCCCGACGGTGACACTCTGCGGCGGATACCAACTCGCCCCATCCCGGGCCCACCCGCTGCTGCGCGACCTACCCGACATGGTCCACCTGCCCGCCCGGCTCGGACACCGCGCCGAACTACGCGCCGCCGTCGACCTGCTCGCCGGCGAACTCGACCATCCCCGCCTCGGCACCGACACGATCGTGCCCGCCCTACTCGACACACTGCTCCTCTACATTTTGCGAGCCTGGTTCGACGAGCATCCCGAGCGGAGCACAGGCACCGGATGGGCCGCGGCACTGGCCGACGCGGCGATCAGCGCCGCGCTTCACGCCATCCACCGCGACCCGGCCCACCACTGGACCGTCGCGACCCTGGCCGCAGAGGCAGGACTGTCACGCGCCGCCTTCTCCAAACGCTTCACAACCATGATCGGCCAACCGCCGTTGACCTACCTGACCTGGTGGCGTATGACGACCGCTGCACGACTGCTGCACGCCTCCGACACCCCACTCAGCCAGGTAGCTGCCCAGACCGGCTACACCTCCGAGTTCGCCTTCGCCAACGCCTTCAAACGGGAGTACGGAACCGCTCCAGGCCGATACCGCCGACACGGTCATGCAAGGACGCGAAACGAAGAACAGCACCCGGCCTGACCGCAACGCCAACCATCCAGATGCTGGTGGGATCGGCGCAGCGGGGCCGCCGTGGGGCCAACTCGGATTGGCAACAGCCAGAAGGGGACTGCTCAGCACGGACCGAGCAACTGTCCTGCGACAGTTGATCTTCCTCTTTGCCAGCGAATCTTGCTGGACCGGGGGTCTTTGCCACCACGGGTTACTCAATACATGATCAGTGGAGCTGAGAACCTCGGCCTGGCGGCCAGGTGCTTGCTAAACCGAGGGCCAGTGGCCAAGGGTCGTCTGGCGGGGGCGTTCCCTGCGGGCATTCTTGTCGGCGGCTGGTGCGACGCTCTGGCGACGTGGCAGGACTGGGGGAAGGCAGATGGCCGGGTCCGATCCGTCACACAGTGACGTGCAGATCAGGGATGTCGAAGACGGTGACGTTGAGTTGTTCTTCGAACACCAGATGGACCCGGAGGCGACCCGGATGGCGGCGTTCCCGGCAAGGGAACGGGATCCGTTTATGGCTCATTGGGCCAAGATCCGGGCCGACCAAACAGTCGTCACACAGGCGATAGTCGTGGACGGCCACGTGGCCGGCAACGTCGTGAGCTGGGAGCAGTCGGGGAAGCGCACGGTCGGCTATTGGATCGGCAGTCGCCACTGGGGCCGTGGTATCGCGACGAAAGCGCTCACACTCTTCCTCGGCCGCGTGACGTCGCGGCCCCTGTATGCCTACGTCGCCGTCCACAACGTCGGCTCGATCCGGGTATTGGAGAAGTGCGGCTTCCGGCGAGTCCAGGCCCAAGACGTCCAGTCCTCCACCGCCGAGATGGGCGAGGTCGAGGAAGTCATGCTCGTCCTGGACGCAACGCCGGTAGCGACCCGACCGCGGCGCTGACCCCCTGCGGTCGGGCCGACGCCGTCCAAAACTCAGAGCCACACGACGTTGAGCAAGGCCGACTGGCGAAATCCACCCTCGCCGGTTCCCAGTGCGACGAGTTCCCGGGGTGAGCGAGACCGGTGTTTGCCGATCAAGTTTCCACCCTGCAGGTCTGATCGGGGGCATCGAGGAAGATCTTTTGTCGCCGGCCAGCAACGAGTCCTCCGGCCGCAGGTCCCGAACCACCATGGGGCCGGGTTGGCCTTGGAGCAATCGTTGAAGTTCTTGGTGCTGGGCGGCCAGGCGAGAGATCGCCGATGTCTTGAAGTCGGTCAGCTCCCGGATGGTGGTATCGCATTCGGCCAGCCGTCTCTTGAGTTCGCTGTTCTCGGGTTTGAGACGGACGATCTGCGCATCGCGAGGGTCAGGGATCTCTCCAGCCAGCCGAAGATCCATCCTGGAGTCGGCGTTCGAACTCCTCGGCGAGGTGTTGATAAGGGCCCGGCCGCCTGGCACTTGAACGTGTGCTCGCCGGAACCGGACGGCGCGCACACCCGTCCCGGGCAGGGGAAGGCCCGGACGACGTCGTACGGCTCGGCGAACGCCGGAGCGGAAGGAGCCGGGCCGTACGACCACGAGTCGGCGCGGCGGTGCGGATGCCACGGTCTCACGCCCCCGGAGGCCGCATCCCGTACCGCCGCGCCGACGACCGGTGACCATCGGCGTACGTCGGGAAGCCGTCAGCCGACCACCCATCGGAGAGACCTGAGCATGAACATCACGTATGAGCTGCACCTGCTCAGACGGCGTTTCCCGGCCATCACCGTGTGGTTCGGGCAGGCGACGCACCACTACTGGGCGCTGGTGGATGATCGGTTGATCGAGGCGAACACTGCGCTGAAGCTCGCCGACGCGATCAGGGGCGCTCAGGCCGGCCCGGTGCCGCATCCCGGTCACCGAGCGATCCCACCGGTCGCGGCGCGCGCATACGGCGGCGGGACACGACGGCGGTCGGCTGACCCGAAGCCGATCTCGTGACGTGCACTTGGCACGATGGGCCATTATGCAGACACCTCGGGCACGATCGAGGAGGCCCCGATGACGTACGGCTACATCGGTTCTATGAAGACCATGCCGGGTCGGCGGGACGAGGTCGTCGCCCATCTGCTGAGCGGCGCGGACGGTCTGCGCGCGGCGGGATGCGAGCTGTACGTGGTGGGCGTGGCCGAGGACGACGATGTCACGATCTGGGTGAGCGAGGTCTGGAAGAGCGAGCGGCATCACAAGAACTCGCTTGAGCTGCCCGAGACCAAGGCCGCCATCGGCAAGGTGATGCCGATGCTCACCGCGGAGTTCACCCGTCAGACGCTGTCCATCGCCGGCGGCCTCGGTCTCTAGATCGCACAGAAGGCGCCGTAGTCCGCACATGACCGCGGCCGAGAGGTGCCCGCCCGGCCGCGGTCACCGGCTCGTCTCACTCGACTCGCGTCATGGTGGACTCGTAGCCACCTCCGCCCGGGTAGACCCATCCGCCGGTGACGGTGTCGCCGTCGGCGCTGAAGGTGCCCTTGAAGTAGGCGGGGGAGCCCTTCTCCCCGCCCCAGATGGTGAGGACATCGCCCTCGAGCTCGTACACGTAGTCCAATGTGTCGCCCTGGCTGCCGTAGTAGCGGGACTTGATGTCCTCGCTCGGCTCGGCTTCGAACCGGCGCTCCCGGCCGATGATCTCGATTCCCTTGATCGGCCGCCCATCGTGCTCGAGCACGATGTCCTGCGCCAGGAAGAACCCGCCCTCCATCCACCGATAAGTGACCTCGCCCTCTGCACCACCCGACACCTTCCAGGTGCCGACCAGCCGTTCGAGGCTCCTCAGCTCGGCGTCGGGCTCGGGCATCCGCTGCGCGTTCTCCGTCATGACCGTGTTCCTCTCTTCGTGACTTCGCGGCACCGTCGCGGTGCTCGGACGTCTGACGGTTGAGCGAGCCGAAAGGAATCGGTCGTCTGGGGGATTTGTCGACGACCTTTCGTGACCGCTCCTGGTGTCCGGCGACAAAAGATCTTCCTCGATGCACCCGATCAGACCTGCAGGGGGAAACTTGATCGGCGAACACCGGTCTCGCTCACCCCGCATGGGAACTGGCGGGGTGGATTTCGCCAGTAGGCCTTGCTCAATGTCGTGTGGCTCTGAGTTTTGGACGGCGTCGGCCCGACCGCAGTGGGTCAGCGCTGCGGTCGGGTCGCTACCGGCGTTGCGTCCAGGATGAGCATGACTTCCTCGACCTCCCCCGTGTCGGCGGTGGAGGACTGGACGTCTTGGGTCTGGACTCGCCGGAAGCCGCACTTCTCCAATACCCGGATCGAGCCGACGTTGTGGACGGCGACGTAGGCATACAGGGGCCGCGACGTCACGCGGCCGAGGAAGAGTGTGAGCGCTTTCGTCGCGTTGCCACGGCCCCAGTGGCGACTGCCGATCCAGTAGCCGACCGTGCGCTTCCCCGACTGCTCCCAGCTCACGACGTTGCCGGCCACGTGGCCGTCCACGACTATCGCCTGTTTGGTGTTCGAAGAACAACTCAACGTCACCGTCTTCGACATCCCTGATCTGCACGTCACTGTGTGACGGATCGGACCCGGCCATCTGCCTTTCCCCAGTCCTGCCGCGTCGCCAGAGCGTCGCACCAGCCGCCGACAAGAATGCCCGCAGGGAACGCCCCCGCCAGACGACCCTTGGCCACTGGCCCTCGGTTTAGCAAGCACCTGGCCACCAGGCCGAGGTTCTCAGCTCCACTGATCATGTATTGAGTAACCCGTGTGCAAAGACCCCCGATCCAGCAAGATTCGCTGGCAGAGAGGAAGATCAACTGTCGCAGGACCCACCGAACAGGAAACCCCAGGTCACAACTGGCGGCCGAGTATCCGGCATCCACACCCACCGGTTGCGACTACGCCTCGGCTGCACCAGTGGCTGCCTGACCATCCTGCTCAGGCGAGTTCGAGGGTTCCATCGCTGAAGCGCGCGACAGCCTGGGCGATCTGTTCGGGGGTAGCAGATGTTCCCTTGATCCCGATGGCGACGGGCGCGCCGAACTTTGCCTTGTTGGTGTCGCCGCCGACGACGTCTACGGTGTCGTAGGGTTCGACAAGCAAGTACGGCTGTCCTTGTATTGAATCGATCCAGATCCGCTTTACCTGTGGCCACGCGATCAGCAGGTCATAGTTCTTCGAGAACTGCTGCCTGAGAGCGAGCCCATCACGGGTGATCTTTGGGGGCAATGCCGCAAGGCGAATCGATTTTGAGACCAGCGCGGCCGTCCAGCACAAGCCCACCACGATGAAGATCACGCCGATCAAGAGTCCTGACGTGAAGCTTCCAGCCAGTATGAACACCAACACCACGATGGCAGCGCCAGCCAGAGTCGCAGCCAGCGAAATGGCAACACTCACGGCCGCGACCCTTCCTGTCGATGAACTGATCGCCAGTTCATCCTGCTGAGCGTCGCTCATCTGGTCCCTCCGCATCAGGCAGCCCGTCTCATCCAGCCGTTCCAGATCTTGGCAGACACCCAGCACCACCCATGCCAGATTCATCACTCTGCTCGGCTGTGTTCGGCCGTACGGTTTTTCGGTGTAACTCCTGATCAAGGAGTGACACCTGATGGCGACAACCGAGGCGAAGACGGACGCCGTGGTGGCCAAGTCCGGCAAGACCGCGCAGGGTGGGGAGGCCGCCGATGCGCCTCACCCCCAGACGGCAACATCAGACAGCGCACGGGCTAACCGCCGTATCGGTCGTGAGCGTCGAATTCACCGAAATCGTCCTCAAGCCAACCGACTAACGTTCCGCGATGTCCGAGACCTGACCTCGCGCAACGGTGTGCTCGTCCGCTGTTTTCTCGATCCCACCACCGAACCGGAGCAGGCCGCCGAACGCCTACGCGAAATCTGGGGCGTCGGTGTGGACCTTGAAGTACGGCTTCGGAGGCCTCTGGGATCCCTGCTACGCGGCTGGATCACACGTCTCGGAGCAAAAGCAGCAGCCGAAGGTGCCCGTCTACTGAGCGAGCGGCCGAACTGACCCGAGACACCAGGGGACCGACACACCGTGACCATCACGAAATATGGGCCAGATCCCAGAACTCGTCCGTGATCACGCCTCTGGAGACCGAGAAATGGGGCCGAATGGTCGTTGGGTTCTAGAGGTGGTCGGGCCGCTTGATGTCCGTGGAATCACTCAGGGCGGCTTCTTCAGAGGACCGCTTTCTCAGGGCGCTTCTTCAAGGGCCGGCTCCTCCTCAGAGCCGGGCCGCCAGGCGGAACGCGGGGAACAGTTCGGGGCCGAAGGTGGTGATCTCGGCCACGAGGCCGTTCTCGATCCGCAGGACGTCGAGGTTGACGGCCTCGTAGTGCGGCTCGCCGTGCCGCCGCACGTAGTTCGCCACCGCGGGCTGCCGGTTGGCGGCGGTGGCCACCGTCCGCCAGTCGCCCCACGCTTCCGGGCCGATCATGACGGGTGTCCACATGGCGAGGATCGCGTCGCGGCCCTCGAAGCAGAAGGGCTCCGGCGGCATCGTCTGCCGAGCGTCCTCGCGCAGCAAGGCGGTCAGCGTCTTCAGGTCGGCCCGCTCGGTGGCCTCCATGAACCGCCGCAGTACGGCGCGCTCCTCGTCGCTCGGATGGGTCGACGGCCCCCACTCCGACCGTTGCTCCGGCAGATGCGTGCGGAGGGTCGCGCGAGCGCGCTGCAGCGCGCTCTTGAGAGAAGGAAGGCTGATCTCCAGTGCCTCGGCCGCCGCGGGCGCCGGCCAGCCCAGGACGTCGCGCAGGATCAGCACCGCCCGCTGTTTGGGGGGCAGATATTGGACGGCGGCGAGATACGCCAGTTCGATCGTCTCTCTGGCGATCGCCACGGCGTCCGGCTGACCGTCGCTCGGCGCGGCCGCGTCCAGCAGATGATCGGGATAGGGCTGTAGCCAGGGGATCTCCGCCATCGACGAGCGCGTCCCGCCGGAGTCGGCGGCCATGGGCACCTCACGCGCGCGCGACGGGCCGGCGAGGGCATCGAGGCAGGTGTTCGTCGCGATCCGGTAGAGCCACGCCCGGAACGTCGAGCGGCCCTGGAAGCTCTCCCGCTTGTGCCAGGCCCGCAGCAACGCCTCTTGCACCATGTCCTCGGAGTCCGCGAACGAGCCGAGCATCCGGTAGCAGTGCACCTGGAGTTCGTGCCGGTGCTGTTCGACGAGCCTGGCGAACGTCGCCTCGTCACCCGAGTGGATCGCCGCCACCACAGCGGTCTGCTCGGCACCGCCCGGCTCGTCCGCTCGCCCGTCCACGACGTCCCTCCGGTTCCGCGCGCCGGCCCGATCGAATGGGTCGCACGGTGGGCGCCATCGTAATGCGCGCACTCACCGCCGCAGTTGTGCGCCAACGTTATGGGCGCACATCGCCGCTGCGGTACTGATCTGCTGCGCGACTGTCCTGGCTCAGTGATCCTGATGACGGCTCACCGAACCTGATGAGAACGGAGATCAATCTGATGCCTGGCTCAGTGGATCTGATGCCGTACTGGGGCCGCCCCGGGCGCGGCCCGGGGCGGCGTTGGTGGACCGTCTAGGGCCGGCAGTCCATGGCTATGACCTCCATGGCGTTGGCGAGGCCGAGTGCCCGAGCCTGATGGCACGTCCAGGCCGGCACATGCGGGTGGTAGCGCGGCTGGTTGATGACCAGCTTGACCGGTCCGCTCACGCCGGTGGTGGGGGCGCCGTTGGAGGCCTGGCAGCCGATGCCGCGGATCGAGATCGGGACGCCGGTGTTTCCTGGGGTATCGGTCTGGCAGGTGTAGGTGGGCTCGCCGGCCGCAGCCGAGACCGTGGCAGCCTGGGCGGCGGGGGCGAGGGCCAGTACGCCCGTGGCGATGCCCAGGGTCAGGCCGATTGGCAGGGGAGGGTGACAAGCGCATGGGTTCCCTCTCGTTGGAATACTGTGTGCACCCATGCAATCATTCCCAGTAATCATTGACTAGGCGTCGAACCCGTTCGCGACCGCACCCGTGCTGCGGATGGGCCCGCGTTCGGCGCGTCCGTTCCTTTCGCTCGCATCAGGTGCGCTGAGCCACAGAGGCGGCGCGGCTGGATCGGCGTATCTGATGCCGCGCAGGTCAAAGCACCGAGCCCGCATCAAGTCCGCTGAGTCGGGACAGCGACGAAGGGACGAGTCAGCCAGGGCGGACCGGCATGTCACAGCCCGGCGGACCATTGGACTCGATCTCGAGGGGCGTCGTGCGCCGCCCCTCGCGGTGCGCGCACTCGCCGGGTTCGGTGGTGGTGGTCATGGTCCTTCGGGTTGTCGGTCGCTCTCTTGCGGTCGGCTCGGCCGACTTTGCCTGGTGTCGGTTGTGTGGTGTTTTGCGTCCCAGGGTGGGAGGCAGTGGATGGTGTAGCGGCCGTTGGCGTTCCGGATGGTGCGCACCCGGTCCGGATTGTCTTCGATCCACCGGTTGTGGAACCCGCACGCCGGGGCCAGCTTGTCGATGTCGGTGGGTGCGCCGAGTTTCCATCCGTCGGTGTGGTGGATTTCGCAGAGCCCGGTGGGGATGTCGCATCCGTCCACGACGCAGGTGGCGTACAGGGCGCGGAGCACTTGGCGTTGCCT
>NZ_JABVEC010000061.1 GCF_014323705.1 Actinomadura alba | reverse complement strand
GTCGGTCCAGATCCCTGACCGGTCACCGGGGACCAACCCCGGAGCACGCCACCCCAGATGGGATCTGGCCTGCTCGATCATCCGCCACGACTCCGGCGATGGCTCTCTGCCGCGCGAGATTCCCCGGAGTCATACGCCGGGCAGTCGCCGGGGGGACGCGCGCAGATACACCACCCACCGAGGTGGCGGTGAGCGACGAGTACGCCGGTTGGTACGGCCTGCGCGCCGGGGGCCGGGTGCGGCTGGCGTTCTTCGACGGCCGGACGATCGACGCGACGATCCAGGCGGTACTGGACGGCGGGCCGACGCTCCCCCGATCCTGTTGTCGCCGGCGCTGGCCCGCGACCAGGCCGGACCGGTGCCGCGGGCGTCCGTGCTGCTCGCGTCACCACCGGCCGACCCGGCCTCCGCCGCGCGCGCCCTGGCCTCCGTACTCGACCCGGAGAAGGTACGGGTGGGTCCGGCCGACCGGTTCGTCTCCGCATCGGCCGGCGAGCAGGACCGGCTCAACCGGCTCGTCTTCCTGATCCTCGCCGGACCGGCGTCGCTGTTCGCGCTCATCGCGATCGCCAACGTCCTGGTGATGGCCCTGAGCCGCCGAGGCAGGGAGATCGCGGGCCTCCGGCTGATCGGCGCCCGGCCCTGGACTGTCCGCCTGCTCATCCTGGGCGAGATCCTCCTGGTCACCACGGTCGCGGTCCTCGTCGCCGCCGCGCTGATCGCGCTGGCCCTGATCGTCTACCGCGAGGGACTGAACGGCGCCTACCTGCGGGTGCCGCTCACCGTGCCGTGGCGGCCACTGGCCGGGCTCACTGCCGGCTGCCTCCTGGTGGCGGCGTTCACCGGCCTGCTCGGGGTGAACCGCCTGCTGCGCCGCCCGCCCGCCGACCTCGCCCGCGGGAGCGGATGAGCGGTCCAGCCGCGTCCTGCACAACCGACAAGACCATGGATCTGAACCTGTACGTTCAGAAGTCCAGGCGTCCCGATACGATGACGACGTGACGGGAACAGCCACCTCGGCGGAGGCGGAACGGCGCGCCCCACGCGGGCGCATCGACAAGCGGCAGGCGATCCTCGACGCGGCGTTCACCGTGTTCGCCCGTGAGGGCTACGGGCAGGCGTGCGTGAAGGACATCGCGGACGAGGCGGGCGTCGCCAAGCCCACCGTCTACAACCACCTCAGCGACAAGGCGAACCTGTTCCGCCAGGCGATGGCGGCCGCCGCCGAACGCTCGATGGCCGACGAGCTGGCCGCGATCGAGCGGCTGCGCGACGTCGGTGACGACATCCGTACGGCACTGGAGGACGTCGGCCACCGCCTGCTCCAGTGCTACTGCGACGACCGGTCGTGGGCGCTCCGGCGGCTGCTGCACGCCGAGCTCGGCAGGTTCCCCGAGCTCCTCGACACCGTCAGGGGGCACGGGACCGGCCGCGTCAACGACGCGCTGGCCGACCGGCTGGCGCGGCTCTCGCTCGCCGGCCGCCTGCGCGCGGGCGACCCCGCCGAGGCGGCCGAGCAGTTCGTCGCCCTGCTGACCGGCCCGATCGAGGCGCGGTCCAGGCTCGGCACCGTGCCCATCCCCGACGCCGAACTGCACACCGTCGCACGGGCCGGGGTCCGTACCTTCCTGCGGGCGTACGCGACCGACCCGCAGGCGTACGAGACCACTGCGCAGGCCGCCGACGGCACACGGGGATGACCGGTACGGCGGCCGGCACCGGCCGGCCGGAGCTGCAGCGTCGCCTGGGCGTCGGGGACGCGGTGATGATCGGCCTGGGGGCCATGATCGGCGCCGGGGTGTTCTCCGCGCTCGCCCCGGCCGCCGAGGCCGCCGGGTCCGGGCTGCTGCTCGGGCTCGGGCTCGCGGCGGTGGTGGCGTACTGCAACGCCACCTCCTCGGCCCGCCTGGCCGCCCGCCACCCCGCCTCCGGCGGGACCTACGTGTACGGCCGGGAACGCCTGGGCGCGTTCTGGGGCTACCTGGCCGGCTGGAGTTTCGTGGTCGGCAAGACGGCGTCGTGCGCGGCGATGGCCCTGACGGTCGGCGCCTATGCCTGGCCGGGGCGGGAACGCGCGGTCGCGGTGGCCGCCGTGGTGGCGCTGATCGCCTTGAACTACAGCGGCGTGCAGAAGGCCGCCTGGCTGACCCGGATCATCGTCGCGCTGGTGCTCGCCGTACTCTCCGCCGTGGTGGTGGTCACCTTGACCAGCGCCCACGCCGACGCGGCGCGCCTGGACGTCACCACCGACCCGAGCGTGGGCGGAGTGCTGCAGAGCGCCGGTCTGCTGTTCTTCGCCTTCGCCGGCTACGCGCGGATCGCGACGCTGGGCGAAGAGGTCCGCGAGCCCGCGCGGACCATTCCCAGGGCGATCACGATCGCTCTGGGCATCACGCTGGTCGTGTACACGGCCGTGGCGGTCTCGGCCCTGACGGTGCTTGGGCCCGGCGGCCTGGCACGCGCGAGCGCACCGCTCGCCGAGGCCGTTCGCGCCGCGGGGGCGCCGGGGCTGGTGCCGATGGTCGGCGCCGGTGCCGCGATCGCGGCACTCGGCTCACTGCTCGCCCTGATCCTCGGTGTCTCCCGTACGACCCTGGCCATGGCCCGAGACCGGCATCTGCCGCATGTGCTGGCCGCCGTCCACCCGCGCTTCCACGTTCCGCACCGCGCCGAACTCGCCGTCGGCGTGGCCGTCATCGTCCTCACGCTGACCGCCGACCTGCGCGGCGCCATCGGTTTCTCGTCGTTCGGCGTGCTCGTCTACTACGCCATCGCCAACGCATCGGCCTGGACCCTGACGCCCGGCGAAGGCCGCCCGCCGCGCATCGTCCCCGTCCTGGGACTGATCGGCTGCGCGGCACTGGCCATCAGCCTCCCACTCGCCTCGGTCGCCATGGGCACCGTCGTGCTGTGCGCTGGCGCCGCCCTGTACAGGGCGCGCCGGCGGCTCGGCCGCTGAGCGTACGGGCCCATCACCGAACGGCCGGGGCATCGACCGGCGGTTCAACGGGAGCGGGAGATTCGGGCACCGGTCACGGACGTCCCCCGACAGCGCCTATACCAGGGACGTGTCGCCCAGCGACTCCAGCAGCCGGCGCAAGGCGTGCACCAGTTGATCCCGCTCCTGTGGGTCCAGTGCCGCCAGCAGACGGGCCTCGTTCGCCACGTGCGGTGCGACCAGTTCATCGATCGTCTCCAGCCCCCGCTCGGTGAGCCGGACCCGTACCGACCGCCGGTCCACCCCGTCCGGCACGCGCTCGACGAGTCCCTTGGCCGCCATCCGATCGATCCGGTTGGTGATCGCCCCGGTGGTCACCATCATCGCCCTGTTCAGGGCGCCCGCCGTCAGTTCGTACGGCGCGCCGGACCGCCGCAGCGTGGCCAGCATGTCGAACTCCCACGTCTCCAGCCCGTGCCCGGCGAAGAACTCCTTCAGCTCCCGATCAAGCAGCCGGTGCACCCTGGCGATCCGCCCGACGATCCCCATGGGCCACACGTCCACATCAGGCCGTTCCCGCCGCCACTGGGCCAGCACCTTGTCCACCGCGTCGGTCACGACAGCCCTTTCGACCGAAAAATCTCAACATTGATCTACTTGACACGAAGGTTTTCGCCATGCTGTTATCTCATGGTTGAAATAATCAACAAGGAGTCATTAAGTATGGCCGCCAACACGGCCCCGCGCACGGCCATCCCCGTGCCGATCGCCCGAAACCTCGCAATCACCGCATTGACCCCGCTCGTCTGGGGCTCCATCTTCGCTGTCACCACGGAGTTGCTGCCGCCCGGCCGTCCGCTCTTCACCGCGCTGATGAGGGCGCTGCCGGCCGGACTGCTGCTACTCGCGTTCACCCGAGTCCTGCCGCGCGGCATCTGGATCGGGCGGGCCGCCGTGCTCGGCGTGCTGAACATCGGCGCGTTCTTTCCGCTGCTGTTCGTGGCCGCCTACCGGCTGCCCGGCGGTGTCGCCGCCGTGGTGGGCGCGGTGGGCCCTCTGCTCGCCATCGCCTTCTCCGCCGTGCTGCTCGCCCAGCGGCCGACGATGCTCAAGCTCCTGGGCGGCATCGCCGGGCCGCTCGGCGTCGGCATGGTCGTGCTGCGCGCGAACGCGCATCTCGACACCACCGGGGTGGTCGCCGCGCTGGCCGGGACGGCGTCCATGGTCGCCGGTATGGTGCTCACGGAGCGCTGGGGCCGTCCCGAAGGCGTCGGCGCGCTCACTCTCACCGCCTGGCAGCTCACGGCCGGTGGGCTGCTGCTCGTACCCATCGCCCTGGTGATCGAGGGCCCGCCTCCCGCCCTCACCGGCGAGAACATCCTCGGTTACGCCTATCTCGGCATCATCGCCACCGCCGTCGCGTACTGGATTTGGTTCCGCGGCATCTCCCGCCTCTCCGCCACCTCGGTCACCTTCGTCAGCCTGATCACCCCGGTGTCGGCCGCCGTCATCGGCTGGGCCGCACTCAGCGAGACCCTCACCCCGATCCAACTGCTGGGCATGGCCATCGCCCTCGGCGGCACCCTGCTCGGCCAGAATCAAGCGGAGCCGCAGGCCCCCCGTGTCAGGCGACGCGAAAGCCGGCGCGGTAGGTCTGCGGCGGCACACCGACCACCCGCAGAAAGTGCGGGCGCAGCGCCACACCGTCGCTGAAACCAAGAAGCGCCGCGGCTCCTATCCGAGCGATGTGTCGCCCAGCGACTCCAACAGCCGGCGCAACGCGTTCACCAGCTGATCGCGTTCCTCCGGGTCCAGCGCCTCCAGCAGGCGCGCCTCGTTCGCCACGTGCAGCACGACCAGTTCGTCGGCCGTCGCCAGCCCCCGCTCGGTGAGCCGGACCCGGACCGAGCGCCGATCCGTACCGTCCGGCACCCGGTCGACCAGCCCCTTGGCCGCCATCCGGTCGATCCGGTTAGTGATCGCCCCGGACGTCACCATCGCCGCCCTGTTCAGGGCGCCCGCCGTCAGCTCGTAGGGCGGCCCGGACCGCCGCAGCGTGGCGAGCATGTCGAACTCCCAGTTCTCCAGCCCGTGCGCGGCGAAGAACTCCTTCAACTCGCGGTCCAGCAGCCGGGACAACCTGGAGATCCGCCCGATGACGCCCATGGGCCACACGTCCAGATCCGGCCGTTCCCGCCGCCACTGGGCCAGCACCAGATCCACCGCGTCGCCCATGCATGTCCCCTCAATATGAAGTATCTCAACATTAATCTTCTTGACGCTGCGAGACTCTCATGATTTTATCTCAACGTTGAGATTATCAATGGAGAGTGATCGATATGGCCGTGATCGCGGCTCCGGGCACGGTGTCCCCCCAGCGCAGTGCCCACTACCTCGCGCTCACCGCGCTCACCCCGCTCGTATGGGGCTCGACCTACGCCGTGACCACGGAGTTCCTGCCGCCCGAACGCCCGCTCTTCACCGCGCTGATGAGAGCTCTGCCCGCCGGGCTCGTCCTCCTCGCCGTCACCCGCGTACTGCCGCGCGGCGCGTGGATCTGGCGGGCCACGGTGCTCGGAGCGCTGAACATCGGCGCGTTCTTCCCGCTGCTCTTCCTTGCCGCGTACCGGCTGCCCGGCGGCGTCGCCGCCGTGCTCGGTGCGGTCGGCCCGCTGTTCGCTCTCGCCTTCGCCGCCGCACTGCTCGCCGAGCGGCCGACGTCGCGCAAGCTGCTCGCCGGCTTCGCCGGACTGCTCGGAGTCGGCCTGGTCGTCCTCCGTGCCGACGCGGGGCTCGACACCGTCGGGGTACTCGCCGGTCTGGCCGGGGCCGCGTCCATGACGGCCGGCACGGTGCTCACCAAACGCTGGGGCCGTCCCGAGGGCGTCGGCGCACTGACCCTCACGGGCTGGCAGCTCACCGCCGGCGGGCTGCTCCTCGTCCCCGTCGCCCTCCTGGTCGAGGGCCCGCCGCCCGCCCTGAACGGTGAGAACCTGCTCGGCTACATCTACCTCGGCGTCATCGGCACAGCGATCGCGTACTGGCTCTGGTTCCGGGGCATCTCCCGCCTGCCCGCGACCTCGGTGGCCTTCCTCGGCCTGCTCAGCCCGGTGTCCGCCGCGATCATCGGCTGGGCGGTACTCCGCCAGGACCTCACACCGGTGCAGCTGCTCGGCATGGTCATCGCCCTGGGCGGCACGCTGCTCGGCCAGACGCAGGCGAGGCCCCGCCACCGATCGCACGGCGAAGCCGGCCGAGCTCATACGGTCCCGGCCCACGGCATCCCCGACCGCGGCACCCCTGACCTCGGCCCGCGGACCTGCCCGATGCCCACCGCGACCCGGTGACCGACCAGCATTGCCGCCCTGTACGGAGCACGCCGGCGACACCTCCGGTGAGATCGACCGGCCGACCACAGATAGGTTCCGCCCATGGCGAAGAGCTCCGCACCCGCTGAACGGTGGCCGACTAAGGAGGACATCGACGCGGCGCGTACTCGCATGGAGGCCGCGATCCCCGGCTGGGAACGCCCGTACGCCTATGGCCTCGCCCTGTTCAACTCCGAAGACGAAACCATCTTCCCCGTGGTCAACGTGGGCGCCGGCCACCTGCCCGCCGCCGTCTTGGCCACCGTCTGCGGTCACACGGGCGGCACCGCCGTCCATCCGCTGGAGCCCGAGCAGATAGAGGAAGCCATCAGGCTCCTGGAACCGGCCGAGGCGTGCCCCGACTACGAGCATCCCAACCTGCGGGCCTGGCGCTGGATCCTCGACGAGATCGTAGATCCCGACGACTGGGCGGTGGCGGTGTTCGTCGCCGACCCGGCCGATCCAGTGATCGACATCCATGACGCGCGCTTCCGCGCCCTCATCGCAGGCCGATGACCGGTTCACAGAGGAGGGCCGAGGCCGGACTGCAGCGCGAAGACGACGAGTTGCGCGCGGTCGCGGGCGTGCATCTTGAGCATCGCCCGGCTCACGTGGGTACGGATGGTCTCGCTACTGACGACCAGTTGCGCGGCGATCTCGTCGTTGGACATGCCGGTGGCCACCCAGCCCACCACCTCGCGTTCGCGATCGGTCAGCCGCTCGATGCCCGGGTGCGCCACGGTCGCGGGACCCGGGCGGGCGAAGCGCGCGATCACGCTGCGGGTGACCGACGGCGAAAGCAGCGATCCGCCCTCGGCGACCACTCGTACGGCCCGGAGCAGTTCCTCGGGCTCGGCGTCCTTGAGGACGAAACCGCTCGCCCCGCTTCGCAACGCCTCGAAAACGTACTCGTCGAGCCCGAACGTCGTGAGCATCACGACCCGCACGCCGCTGAGCGCGGGATCGGCGGTGATCTCACGAAGCGCCGCCAGGCCGTCCATCTCCGGCATCCGGATGTCCATGAGCACGACGTCGGGCACCGCCGTCCGGACCGCCGAGACACCGGTGCGCCCGTCGGTGCCCTCACCGACGAGTTCGATGTCGGGCTCGGAGCCGATCAGCGTCCGCACCCCGACACGTACGAGAGCTTGATCGTCGACCACGACGACCCGGATCACTTCGATCACCGGCCCTTCCCACCGGGCAGCGGCAGCCGCGCCTCGACCACGAACCCACCGGCAGGGCGCGGTCCGGCGTGGAGCGTACCGCCGAGCGCCTCGGCCTGCGCCCGGATACCGAAGATGCCGTGACCACCGCCGTGACCACCGCCGCGCCCACCACCGCGCCCACCACCGCGGCCACCGGCGTGATCGGCACCGTGCCCGCCAGTCCGTACGACGCCGTTACCGGCGTTGCCGGGCGTGCCTTCGACGGCGCCGGCCCGGCCCGTGTCGGTGACCTCGACGAGCAGCGCGCCGTCCTCGCGCCACACCCGGATCCGGGTCTCCGCGGCGCCGGAGTGCCTCAGCACATTGGTCAATGACTCCTGAACGATGCGGTACGCGGCCTTGCTCACCTCGGGGGGCACCGCCGAAAGATCGAAATCGAGGTCCTCGCGCACCGTCACACCGCCTGCCCGCACCCGGTCGGTGAGCCGGCCGAGATCGCCGAGGCCGGGGGCGGGCCGCCGCTCGGCCGCGCCGGGCCTGCGCAGCGCCTCCAGCTCGGCACGGAGGTCGTCCAGCGATTCGCGGCTGGTCGCCCGTACCGCCTCCATGGCCTGCCGGGCCCCGTCCAGGTCGCGGTCGAGCACGTGCAGCGCGACGCCCGCCTGCATCGCGATCACCGCGAGCCCGTGGCCGATGGAGTCGTGCAGGTCCTGTGCCATCCGCAACCGCTCCTCGGAGGCCACCCGCCGGGCCGTCTCGGTGCGCACCCTGCCCACCGACTCGCGGCGCACCCGTACCGCCGCGCCCACCGCGAGCGCGGCGGCCACCACCGCCCCCCAGGCGAGCGTGTGCCAGAGCATCTTCTCGATGATGTCAGCGCCGCCCGGCTCCCTGACCCGCTTGGCGAACGACGCGACAAGGAGCACGCCGAAGTCGGTGGCCACCACCAGGCTCGCGCGGGGCAGCGGCCACCGTACGGCCACCGCGTAGACGGCGGCGGGAACGGTCAGCAGGATGGGGCCGAACGGGTAACCGGCCGCCAGGTAGGCGGCGACCACCGCGCCGTTGAGCGCGAGGCACACCGCCGGGCTGCGGCGCGCGGCGAGAGACAGGGCCGCGGCCGCCACCAGCACGTAAGCGATCGCATCCGCGGCATGGGCCCCGGGCTGGAACCTCGCGGCGCCCGACGTGCCGATCAGGCCGATAAGGAGGAACGGCAGGCAGAGCGATAGGTCCAGCAGCCACCGCCGCCCGCGTTCCCTGACACTCCTCACGGTTTCGACGATAGAAGGCCGCGGGCCCGGCGGGCGTCCCCGGCGGGGCGTAGCACGCGTACGTGATCCCGCGTATCCGCGATGCCGCCGCCGCGGGGACGACCTGGTAGCGCCCCTGCGAGCACCCTCGAAGGCATGACAACACTCACCGACACGGCCGCGCCGCCTGAGGTGGCGGCGGCCGTAAGCACACAGCTCCTGACCAAGAGGTACGGCGAGCACGTGGCCGTCGACGCCGTGAGCCTGACCGTGCGGCGTGGCGAGGTGTACGGGTTCCTCGGCCCCAACGGCGCCGGGAAGACCACCACACTCCGCATGATCCTCGGCCTGATCCGCGCTACGAGCGGCGCGGCCACCGTGCTCGGGCAGCGGCCCGGCGCACCGGCCGCGAACAGCCGGATCGGCGCGCTGATCGAGGGCCCCGGGTTCTATCCGTACCTCAGCGGCCGGGACAACCTGCGGGTCCTGGCCCGCTACCGCGGCCTCGCCGACGACAACGTCGAGTGGGCGCTCGCCCAGGTCGACCTCACCGACCGAGCGGGCGACCGGTTCAGGTCGTACTCCCTGGGCATGAAGCAGCGCCTGGGAGTGGCCGCGGCGCTGCTCGGCGAACCCGAGCTGCTGATCCTCGACGAGCCGACCAACGGCCTCGACCCCGCAGGCGTCAGTGACATGCGGCGGCTCATCGCCGACCTGGCCGCCGCCGGCCACACCGTACTGCTGTCCAGCCACCTGCTCAGCGAAGTACAAGAGGTGTGCGACCGGGTCGGGGTGATCTCGCGCGGCCGGCTCATCACCGAGGCGACGGTCACCGAACTCCGCGGCGGCAACCGCCTGCTCGTACGCGCCGACCCGCTGGACGCCGCCCTGGCCGTATGCATGCGGGTCGTCGGGGACAACGCCGTGTCGGTCGTCGACGGCACGCTGCGGCTGCTCGTCGACCCGGGCCTCGCCGCCGAGGTCACCCGGGCCCTTGTGTCGGCGGAGGTCGACGTCCACGAGATACGCCCGTCCGAACGCTCACTCGAAGAGGTGTTCTTCGAGATGACCGCCACCGAGGAGGACCAGCGATGACCGCCATCATGGCCGGTACCCGCGCCGAAATGCTCAGGCTGCGACGTTGGCCGGCCCTGTGGGTGATGCTCGGCGTCTGGCTGCTGCTGAACATCATCTTCGACTACGTGTTCACGTATCTCGCGTACCGCAACGGCGGCGGCTTCGCCAGCGAGGGCGTCTCGCGGGAGCGGCTGCTCGCCGGGCTCATGCCGGACGCGGTGCCGGAGGCGGTGGTGCAGGGCATGCCGATGTTCGGCGGTGCCATCATGCTGACCCTCGGCGCGCTCGCCGCCGGCAGCGGGTACGGGTGGGGCACCTGGAAGACCGCCTTCAGCCAGGGCCCCGGGCGGCTCACCGTGACCGCGGGCACGCTCGCCGCGCTCGCATGCGTCGTCGTCGGCCTCGTCGTCGTGACCTTCGCCGTCGACCTCGGCTTCGCGTCGACGCTGGCGACCGTCGAAGGGCAGAGCATCGCCTGGCCGGCCGCGGGTGACGTCGCCGGGGCGTTCGGAGGCGGTCTCCTCATCCTCGGCATGTGGACCGTGGCCGGAGTCGCCATCGGCACCCTCGCCCGCAGCCCGGCGCTGGCCATCGGCCTCGGCGCCGTGTGGGTGCTGGTCGTCGAGAACCTGCTGCGCGGTGCGGGTACGTTGCTCGACTGGCTCCAGCCGCTGACCGACGTCACGCCGGGCACGGTGGCCGGTTCGGTCGCCGCCGCCCTCGGCGCCACGCCGGTATCGGACGAGGGCGGGACGCCCGGTGTGGTGACGAACCTCTCCGGAGGCTCGTCCATCGCACTCGCACTCGCCTACCTCGCGGTCTTCGCCGTCCTCACGGGGGTGCTGGTGAGGAGACGCGACGTCAACTGAGCGACCCGGGTGGGGCGGCCGCGAGAAGCGGCCGTCCTACCCGTCCGGCACGGGACCGTGGTGCACCGGATCGCGACGCCTGACGGCGGATGGCACCGGCAGAACTGAATGTCACACAAAAAGCTCCTATGTCGTCATGAGGGCATGAAAATCGCCATTGTCGGAGGGACGGGTACGCTCGGACGCCGCGTCGCCGAGGAGTTGCGCTCGCGGGGGCACGCTGTGCGGGCACTCAGCCGAAGCGTGTCGATGTACCGCGTTGATCTGCGCACCGGAGAGGGGCTGGACGCCGCCCTGGAGGGGTGCGACGTCGGTGCTGCGCGATGCCGACGACGTGCTGTCCGTCATCGCGTTCACCTTCGACGCCGGGTTGATCATCGCGATCGACGTCGTACGCAACCCGGACAAGCTCACCGCCGTACCGGATCCGGGCTGAACGCGCGCGGCGCACGGCTCGGCAGAGCGGCAGACCAGTCCGGTCGGCGATCGTGACGACCGCGTGCGGGATCGCCCAGCCGTTCCCGGTGACGATCCGCGCACGGAGTCCCCGCTCGTCCATCGCCCGGTCCGGTGCCCGCTCAGGCATCGGAGGGGTGGCCCAGCATGAGGCCGAACTCGGCTCTCAGCGGCCCCGTCCAGCGTCAGCGCGGTGGCGACCGGCGGGTAGCCGCTCGAGCTCGCGGACCAGCGCCGCCTCGGCCTTGGTCTCGGTCGTGATGAGGGCCGTCTCCTCCGGCTGGTCGAGCTTCGTGGCGACGTGCCGGCCGCGACCCTTGTTGTTGATCAGTACGGCGACGAAGAGAGCGGCCAGGACGAGCACGCCCACGGCCCACCACAGGGCGACGTTGAAGCCGTGTACGAGGCCGACGGCCGCCACCTGCGGCGACGGGACGCCGTTCGAGTGCTCGACGAGGTAGTCCGCGGTCGCGGTCGCGGCGATGGTGTTGAGCAGCGCGGTGCCGATCGACCCGCCGACCTGCTGGGAGGTGTTGACCATCGCCGAGGCCACGCCCGCGTCCCGTGGGTCGACGCCGGTGGTGGCGAGGTTCATCGCGGGCATGAAGGTCACGCCGAGCCCGAGGCCGAGCATCAGCTCGGCGGGCAGCAGCAGGTGTGTGTAGGGCGTGTCGACCTCGAGCTGGGTGAGCAGCGCCGCCCCGCTCGCGGCCAGCAGCAGGCCGGGCACCATCAGCAGGCGCGGCGGCACCCGGTTCATCAGGCGCGCGGCGATCTGCGTCGAACCAGTGATCATGGCGGCGGTCATCGGCAGGAAGGCCAGGCCGGACCTGACGGGCGAATAGCCCTTGATGGTCTGCAGGTAGTAGGTCATGAACAGGAAGAGCCCGAACATCCCGATCACTGACAGGCCGACGGACAGGTACGCGCCGCCACGCGTGCGGTCGACCACCACGCGCAGGGGCAGCAGCGGGTTCTTGGTGAAGCTCTCGACGGCGACGAAGGCCACGAGAAGGACCGCCGCCGCTATGAACAGGCCGATCACACCGCCTTCGCCCCAGCCCTCGGACTCGGCGCGGGTGAAGCCGTACACCAGGGAGATCAGGCCCGCGGTGACCAGGACGACGCCGGGGACGTCCAGGTGGGACCGGTGCCGAGTCGCGGGCTCCTTGATGAAGGACATGCCGCCGATGAAGCCGACGACCGCGATCGGCACGTTGACGTACAACGCCCAGCGCCAGTTCAGGTACTCGGTCAGCACGCCGCCGAGGATCAGGCCGAGGGCACTGCCGCCGCCGGCGATCGCACCGTAGATGCCGAACGCCTTCGCGCGCTCTCGCGGGGTGGTGAAGGTCACCGCGAGCAGTGAGAGCGCGGACGGAGCGAGCAGCGCGCCGAACGCACCCTGCAGAGCACGGGCGCCGAGCAACAGTCCCTCGGTCTGCGCGGCGCCACCGAGCGCCGACGCGCCGGCGAAGCCGATCAGGCCGATCAGGAAGGTCCGCTTGCGCCCGACGAGGTCACTGATCCTGCCCCCGAAGAGGAGCAGCCCGCCGAACGCGAGGGTGTAGGCGGTGATCACCCACTGGCGGTTGCCGTCGGAGATGTCCAGCGCCCTCTGCACGGACGGCAGCGCGATGTTCACGATGGTGGCATCGAGGATGACCATCAGCTGGGCGAGGGCTATGAAGAGCAGCGCGATCCAGCGCCGCGGAAAGGGGTTGTCAGGGGCCGGTTCAGTCGTCGACATGAAAAAAGGTGTCTCCGGTCAGATACGGGCGGCTCAGCGCCTGGACGAACGAACGGCCGGGCGGGGACTGCTGCGGGGTCGGACAGGGTGTTCAGATGTCGTGGGTCGGACAGGGCACTCGGTGCCTGGGGCGGCTCGACGATGAACCGCTCAACGTGTCACCCGTCCCACGTGGCTCACGTCACTGCCCGCCATCAGAGGCGGTCAGGTGAGGCACTGGGGAAGCCGAGTCACGCTCGCTTCAGTGTTATCAAGCGGCGGTTTGTCCCTTTTACTCCCACGCGGCGATGTGACCTGCGCCACCCCGGGAGCCACAGCACGCCGAAACACACCCGAAGCTCACCGAGAGTAAGCGCACCCTCAACCATGCGGTGCACCGTCACAGACCCCGGCAGCCTGGTATTTCACCGTGCGGCCATCTGGATGAGGGAGAGCATTCATGGCCTCTGACCACACTCCGCCACATGCGTACCACGAAGATCACCCGGCTGACGGCCGCGGCCGGCACGGCCGCGGTGTCCCTGGCCCTCATCACCACTCCGGCCCAGGGGGCGACCTCGCGCGGTGATCATGACGACCGTCATGGTCACCATGGGAAGGGAATCGAGCTGGCCTTCCTCGGCCGGGTCACGACGGGCGCGGTCGGAACCGGAGCCTCGGAGATCACCGCCTACGACCCGGCGACCAGGCGGGTGTTCGTCGTGAACGCGCAGAACGGCACCATCGACGTCCTCGACATCCGCGACCCCCGTGCCCCCCTTCGCGTCATGGCCCTGGCGGCCCCCGGCGCCAACAGCGTCAGCGTGCGCGGCGGGAAGGTCGCCGTCGCCCAGCAGGCCGAGGACAAGACCGCCGCAGGGAAGGTCACGCTCTTCGACGCCCGCTCGGGCAAGAGGCTCAAGGAGTTCCGCGCCGGCGCGCTGCCCGACATGGTGACCTTCACCCCCGACGGCCGCCGGCTGGTCGTCGCCAACGAAGGCGAGCCCTCGTCCTACTGCGAGGGCGCCGCCGATGACCCCGAGGGCTCGGTCAGCATCATCGACATCGCCCGCGGGACGGTGCGCACGGCCGGCTTCCGCGCGTTCGACGACCAGGCCGGCCGGCTGCGGGCCCAGGGCGTGCGCATCTCGGGTCCCGGTGCGAGCGTCGCTCAGGACCTCGAGCCCGAGTACGTCACCGTCGACGGCGACACTGCGTACGTGACCCTGCAGGAGAACAACGCGGTCGCGGTCGTGGACCTCGACCGCGCCAAGGTCGAGCGCATCACGCCACTGGGCCTGAAGGACACGGGGCGCGTCGGCATGGACGCCTCCGACAAGGACGGCAAGATCGACATCCGTCCGCACGTGGGGGCCGCGCAGATGTACATGCCGGATGGCATCGCCCACCTGCGCTCCCGGGGACGGACCTACCTGGTCACCGCCAACGAGGGCGACGGGCGCGACTGGGACTGCCACGCCGACGAGGTACGGGTGAAGGACCTGAACCTGTCGGCCACCGCGTTCCCGAACGCCGCCGTCCTGCAGAAGGACGAGGAACTCGGCCGGCTCACCGTCGCGGCCGACTCGCCCAGGGACGCGTCCGGCGCCTACACGCGGCTGCACGCCTTCGGCGGCCGGTCGATCTCCGTACGTTCCACCGACGGCGCCCTCGTCTGGGACTCGGGAGACCAGCTGGAGCGGCTGATCGCCCGCGAGTCGCCCGAGAACTTCAACGCCGACAACGAGGAGAACGACTCCTTCGACAGCCGCAGTGACAACAAGGGCCCGGAGCCCGAGGGCGTCACGGTCGGCGAAGTGCGCGGTCGCACCTACGCCTTCGCCGGGCTGGAGCGGGTCAGCGGCATCGTCGCCTACGACATGAGCGACCCCCGGCGCCCTGTGCTCGCCGACTACCTCAGCACCCGCGACTTCGCCGGCTCGGTCGAGGACGGGACCGCCGGTGATGTGGGCCCCGAGGGCGTGCTGTTCGTCCCGGCCGCCGACAGCCCGACGCGCCGGCCACTGCTCGTCGTCGGCAACGAGGTGAGCGGCACCACCGCCATCTACGAAGTGCGCTGACGATCGTCCTCGTGAAGAGCCGGCTCAACCGGCGGCAGGGCACACGTTTCCGGGTGCACTGCCGCCGGCCGCCGGCCCCACGCTCTCGTTCAGCCGACCGCGCACGCGGCGCCGTTGAGGGTGAACGAGGAGGGTTTGCCGGTGTTACCGGTGTGCGTCGCCTGGAAGCCGATGCCGACCGATCCGTTAGCGGGGATCGTGGCGTTGTGACCGGCGTTCCGCGCGGTCACCTGGCCGCTCGCGGGGGCGTACGTGGCGTTCCACCCCGAGGTGATGGTCTGCCCGCCGGGCAGGGTGAACACCAGGGACCAGCCGTTGATAGGCGCGCTACCGGTGTTGGCGATGGTGATGCCGGTGGTCAGGCCGGTGTTCCATGCGTTCACGGTGTACGTGACGCGGCAGGCTCCGGGATCGCCGGGCGGCGTCGGAGTGCTCGTGGGCGGTGAGGTCGGCCCGCCGGTCAGGCCGAAGAACCTGATCGCCATGTCCGCCATGCCGCCGAGCGGAAGGCTGTGGCCGACGCCCTGAACGCTGATGGCCTCGACCGGGGCGTCGACACCGCTGCCGCCGTAACGGGTGCGTGTCCAGTTCGGCTGCGGCCGGTCGGTGAAGGACGGCGTCTGGCTCACCCCGAGAACGTTCGTCCACTGCTTGATCTCTTCGCCGAAGTTCGGATACCGCAGTGTGGTGTCCTCGGTGCCGTGGAACACCTGCATCCGGGGGCGCGGTCCGCTGTAGCCGGGGTAGGCGGCCCGGACCAGGTCTCCCCACTGCGGTGGGGTCCTGATGAGGTTGCCGTTGGCGCAGGTGCTGTTCCAGCCGGAACCGTCGGTGGTGGCGAAGCACCCGAAGGGCACGCCCATGAACGCCGCACCCGCCTTGAAGACGTCCGGGTAGTCACCGAGCAGGACGTTGGTCATCATGGCGCCGGAAGACGCGCCGGTGACATAGACCCGGCTCGGATCGCCGTTATGGCGCTGCTCCACGTACCTGACCATCGAGACGATGCCCACCGGATCGCTGCCGCCGTCGCGCCGCAGCGCTTGAGGAGAGGAGACGTCGAAGCAGTTCCCGCTGCGGGTGGCCGACGGGTAGACGACGATGAACCCGTACCGGTCGGCGAGCGACGCGAACTCCGTTCCCGAGTGGAAGGCGGGGCCGGAGCCGGTGCAGTAGTGAACGGCCACCACGATCGCCGGCCGCGGCGCGACAGTGTCCGGCACGTACAAATGCATTCTCAGATTGCTCGGATTACTGCCGAATCCGGTGACCTCGGTCAGCGCGGCCGCCGGTGCCGATGGCGCGAAAACCAGCCAGGTGGCCATCAACGCGATCGCCGCGGCAACGGCACCGAATACCTTCGCCTTCATTCGCATCGGTTCTTCTCCTCTGGTCAGCACATGCCGATCCACGCCGCTGACCAGCGCCTTCACCGGCGCGGTGACGCGCGGCGGTCGCCGCGGAACTCACTCGAAGGGGATGTTCGAGCTCATTTCGAAACATTTCGTAGAAATGAATGAATTGTTTCAGCGGTCAACGTACGTCGCGCTCGGCAGCCGGTCAATGGGGCGATGAAAGGCGGTGAAAAGAGTCAGGCCAGAGGCGGTGCGGTGCTCTCCCAGACGACCAATGTCTCAGCGTGCGCCGATCACCCCGCAGGCGATCCGGGCGCCGGAGTCACCGGTCTTGAGGGTCTCGGCGTCGGGGCCGGGGCGGCCGTCGGCCTGCCGGTAGCGGTCCGGGATGTTGGCCTGGTTGTCCGGCCCGGCGTGGATCACGATCGCGCTGCCGTCGCGGTCGAGCAACTGCCGTACCCGGAAGCGATCGGTGACCGCCGAGGCGCTGCCGGTGCCGTCCGCGGCGACCAGCAGAGCCGGGAGGTCGCCGGAGTGGTCGGGATGTGCGCCCGAGCCGAGATTGAAATGACCCCCCGCGCTGAAGAACGGGCTGCCGGTGGCCGGGTCGATCGACTTGGGATCGCAGACGCCCTTCGTATGGATGTGGAAGCCGTGGAAGCCGACCGGCAGATCCGTCACGCTGACCGTCACTCCGGACTTGCCGAAGCGTTCGCTCTCGATCCGAAGGGAGCCGACGACCTTACCCTCGGCGTTCCTGATGACGGCACCCGCCGGCGGGTCGGGCCGCCCCAGCATCGCCTCGGCCGCCCCCGAGACCGCGATGGCGGCGGCTCCCGCGCCCAGCGTCGCCACCAAGACCAGATGGATCCTGCCCGGCATGACACCTCCTCGTACTCTCGCCTCGTTCCGTGCTGTGGTCAAAAATCCAAGGTCGGAATACCCGGAAACCCGCGGCGCCCGAGTCGGCGGCGGGCGAGCGGAACGAATGCGTGCCGCGAGCAGAGGCGATCTTCAACAAGCGACCGAACCGGTTGCCCGCGCCTTCGGCCGGGCTTGGTGAGGAGTTGGCTCAGCCGGTGCGCGGCGCGACGGCGACGTCGTCATGTCGAGGGCGCGGCCGTCGTCGGCCCAGGCGCACACGTGCCCGAGGCAGGGCCGGTGTCCGGTGGAGCAGGCCGCTCGGCGTTCTCGCTCACCCGCTCAGGAACCGGTCGACACCAGCTCCCTCAGCCGGTCGAGCGAGGCCCGGGCGCTGACGACACCGGGCCGGTCGCGGGCGGCTCGGAGGTCGCTCAGGCGCGCGAGCCCGCCGACCACCACGTCGAGGGGTGGTCCGCTGGCGGTGAGATCGCCCAGGCGCTCCTGCGGTACGGCCTTGGCCGGTGCCTCGAGGAACGGCTTGACCAGCCGGTTGTGATGGAAGGCGTACGCGGCTCCATGCGCACGGCACACCGCGAGGAACAGCTCGGCGTTCAGCCGGAACCGAGGGGTGACCGGCCCGGTCGCCGCCTCGCCCAGGAATCTCGCCAGTAGCGATTCGCCCGTCACCGCCGCCCGCAGCGCGGACTGATCCTCGGGTGGGACGTAGGCGTACTTCTCCGCCAGCACGTGCTGATAGAAGGGATCGTGCGGCTCGCAGAGGCCGAGCGACAGGTCGATCTCGTTGATCGCCGCGAAGTCGCCGGCGTTCGCACCGCGGTACTCGATGCGGCCGACGCGGTACGGCCTGAAGTACGGCCTGATATTGAAGAAGAACCGGTCGACGTCGAGCGTCTCGGCGAGGGTGCGGTTGAACCTCAGAACGTCCTTGAGCGCCGCGTGCGCGTCCTCGAACAGGTACGTCGCCATCGGGTTCGACACGCCCATCGCGGGAATCCGTCGAAGCGCGTCGGCCGCACGCTGGTAGGCCAGCACGGCGAGCCCGTTGTTGGTGGTGAAGACGTACTCGTCCTCGATCGACGTGAAGCTCCGGTAGGTGTCGCCGACGGCCACGTTGTAGAGGGACTGATGGGCGAACACGAATCTCGGGGCGACGCCGAGCGATGAGCCCAGCAGGTTCGCGACCGGCCAGGCAGCGGCGATTGCCCCGTGGTTCGCGCTCTCGGGGCCGTCGGCTTCGTGCCTGCGGCAGGCGCCGAGATAGAAACCGACCGTTCCGAGCAGCTCGTATCTCTCTTGCGGGTCCGCCGGCATCTCGCCGTCTTCGGCGATCCCGGCGATCAGCTTCGCGCCGTCCACCACGATCGTCTGTTTGAGCTTCTCGAGCTCCGGGTGGCCGAGCAGAACCTCGTGACGGACCGAGAAATACGCCTCTTCCAGCTCGGTGTTGAGTTCGACGAACTCGTGCCTGATCCACCGGTCGAACCGGTCGACGGCCGTCTTCATGGGCGCCATCTGACCATCGTCGGTCACACCATGGCCGTATTCTCCGAGCAGGCGCATCTACGAAATAAAATTCGGTCTCATGGCCGAGTCACTTGATGAAATCGATGTCCGATTGCTCGCCGAGCTCCAGGTGGACGCCGACCGCACCAACGTCGAAATGGCGAGGCTCGTGGGTCTGTCGCCCGCGGCCACCCTGAACCGCGTACGGCGGCTCAAGTCGTCGGGCATCGTCCGGCAGATCGCCGCCCGGGTGGATCCGGCGGTGGCGGGCTTTCCGTTGCAGGTGTACGTATCGGTGACGCTGAGCCGTTCCGACCCGCGGACCGTCCGAGGGTTCGAGGACGAGGTACGGGCACTGCCGCAGGTCGTCGCCGCCGACTGGGTCGCCGGAGAGACCGACGCCATCCTGGTGGTCGTCGCTAAGGACGTCGCCGAGCTGAAGCAGGTACTGCTCCGCCTGTCGCTCCGCGGCGGCCAGCGACTGATCACCTCCCTTCGGATGGAGGAGATCAAGCCCGCCTCGCCGCTACCGGTCGTCCCGACCTGAGCGGCTGCGGAGCGCTCAGCAGACGTGCTGAACCGGCGTGCTCAGCGGGCGAAGCCGTTCAGCGCGACATGACGGGTTGAGCGCGCGGTTGGCCCCCGCCCTTCCCAGGCGGTTGCGGGCCGACATCATCGCCGCGCCGGAGCGGCGCGAGCGCGAGCAGCGGACGGGAGAGTTATAAAGTCGCTGACCAGCGTGTCTTGAGGCACCGTCTGGCGATGGATGGAGGGGAGCTCACGGATGTGGTCCGTCGTCAACGACTCCGATCGAGCGCAGTGGCGCTACATCCCATTCGAAAGCGTGGGTCCGCTCCGCTTCGGCATGCCCCCCGAGGAAGCGGGCGCTGCAATGGGTCGACAGGGTTTCTCATGCACCGACTTCCCAATGCGCCGGCGACACGGCGCGATTGTACAGCGGGTCGACTTTCGCCCGGCCACCGCGGCACCGTACATAAAGGCTGTTACGGTCTACTACAGGGACGCGGGTGGTCTGGCCTGCGTGGCCGTTGACGCACTGTTCGGTCCACAGGTGTCCATGGATGGGATTCGGCTGGTCGGACGAGTGCCTTCCGAGTTGGCGTATCTATTCCGTGGATATGCGGAGGAGCGCGGCATGAGCCCCGCAATATCTGTCGAGGGTGATGCGGCATCAGACGAACTCGGGATAATGATGCGTGCCCAGCGAGCCGGAGACATCCTTCTGTCGCGCCCGTTTTTCGCGGAATTCCATGGCTGGGCCTACACCGTGCACGACTGTGTTCCGGCCGACGAATGGGCTGTCCGTTGACACCTGACGACGGTGGCATTGAACGTTATTCAGTTGGCGAGTCCGCGGTGGCCGATGAGGCTCGGGTGTCCGCCATGAACCGCTCAACGACTCACCGGTACCAAGCGAAACGACGTTTACGCGGAGGCCTGTTCAGCCGGCTCAGCGATGAGCGCGGTACCGATCCGGCGGAAGCCGACCCGGCCGTACACCCGCGCGACATCGTCGTCGGTCGCCGAGAGAAAGATCGTCCGTACGCCCCGTGCCCACGCGTCGGTCACCAGCGCCGCGGTGACGGCGCGCCCGAGCCCGCGGCGGCGCGCGGCGGGCAGCGTTCCGACACCGACGATCTCAGTGGTCGCTCCGACCGGCTGGTGCTGCCCGGCGCACAGCGCCGTCTCGCCCCGTACGGCCGCCGCCACCACGGTCAGGCCCGCGCGGATGCGTGCGGTCACGCGTTCCACCGACCCGTCGGCGACCCGCGCCCGTACCGCTTCCGCGATGTCCGCCACGTCGGCCGAGCCCACGCCGGTGCCCGGTTCCGCGAACGCGAGATGCGGTACGGCGAGCGCGCTCGGCAACGCGGGGTCGTCCGAGCCGACGATCCGGACCAGCAGGTCGTCGAACACTTCGGTTCCGGCCGGCGGAGTGTCCTCGGGGTCGAGCACCATCAACGGGTGCTCGTGCACCACGAGGCCCGACTCCTCGACCGCCGCCCGCAGCGCAGGCGTGGTCTCGGCGACCCATTCGAAGCTCTCCGGCAGGGCGAGCTCACGTTGCCGGGCACGGACGCGGGCGACGTCGGCGGTGCCGGCCGCATCCGCCCATCCCCGGGTCGGACGGGCGTAGAACGGACCGCCCTGGCCCTCCCGTACGAACAATGACAGCGGACCGAACTCCTCGACCCGTGCGGCGCTGCGGGGCACCGCGTCGTAGTACTGCTCCAACTGGTCCAACAATGTCCGGTCACGGCTTTCCACATAGATCACGCCGGACATCAAAGCAGCGGGGAGTCGACCTTCGCCATCTCATTGATTTCGGTGCCGGATCGCCCCGCCCGCAGGTCAGCGCCCTGCAAGGTACGGCCAGAAGGCCTCGCTCGTCTCCTGGCCTGCACGCCTCACCGCCGCAGCGGAACGGCACCACGCGGCCAATGACGGGTAGAGCTTTACGCAGGCCAGGAAGGTGATCGGCCCTCGGCT
>NZ_JABVEC010000060.1 GCF_014323705.1 Actinomadura alba | reverse complement strand
ACCCGCAGAGTCGTGCAGTCGAATTCCTCGCCCGAGCCGCGTATCCCGGTGGAGTACGCCTCGTCACCGACGCCGGGCACCCTCGCGGGCGGCACGGCGATGCCCTCCACGGTGAGGAAGAGGGGCGCGGGGGCGGTCCATTCGGTGGTGGCTCGCTTTCCCGTGGCGGCGGATGCCGACCCGGCGTTGTTCCATCGGATCGCCATCTGGTCGTGAGCCTCCTCCCGAGACACCCGAATCTCGACGGGAAGAACGCTCAGGTACCCGTCGACCAGCCTGTTCCACCACGCGCATTCGCCGGTGTCCGTCGTACGTCGTTCGGCTTCCGGGATGAGCCCGCGTACCTGCCGATCGGTCAACAGCGAACACGAGTCGACCTCGGCCGCCGTGATCAGGCGGGGCGATGCGGAAGTTCCGCGCGCCTCGCGCCCGTCATCGTCGCGCGGCCAGGTGGCCACACCGACGATCGCGGCGATCACGACGATCGCCGCCGCCGTCACGGTGAACGCCCTGTGCCGACGAGCGACCCGGAGGACGCCGGCGACGAGGGAGGCACGCCCCGGCTCGGGGACGCCGGCGGCGAGGGAGGCACGCCCCGGCTCGGGGACGCCGGCGGTCCGAGGAGGAGCGAGGCGCGGGAGTCCGGCGTCGTCGCCGTCCGCAACGCGGCGCAGCGCGGCCCGGGCCCGCTCCGCTGTGATCCGTACGGCCGGGTCCTTGACCAGCAGGTGTTCCAGTACAGGCGCGAGCACCCCGGATCGGCGGGGTTCCGGTGCCTCCTCGGTGAGGGCCGCGCCGAGCGCGGCAAGCGGTTCATCCCGCGCGAACGGTGCCCGGCCCTCGGCCGCCGCGTACAGCGTCGCGCCCAGCGACCACAGATCCGACGCCGGACCGTACGGCTCATCGCGCAGCCGCTCGGGCGCGACGAAGCCGGGTGAACCGATCGGTTGATGCGTCGGTTCCCGGCCCGGGACAGGCGGTGGCGTTGCTGGTCGCCGGAGGACGTGTCGATCGGTGCGGTGCCGTTCCAGGAGGCGAAGTGCCCGCGGCTGGCGAACCGGTGAATGTCCCCAATGTCGCCGATCAGGCGGGCGGCGCCGGACGGGCCGATACCGTTGAGCTCCTGCAGTCGGCTGCCGGTAGCCTCGACGAGTTCGGTCAGCTGCGCGTTCGCGGCCTTGATCTTCCTGTCGACGCTCGCGAGTTCGGTGATCAGCTCGGAGGCGAGCTGACGCCTGGTACGCCCGACGACATCGCGGGGACGCACGGTGTTGAGCAGCGCTCGGGCCTGTAGCGCGGACAGGAACTTCTTCGCCCCGCCAGGGACCAACTCCAAGAGAAGGTGATGCAGCCGGCTGATGATGTCGGTGCGGGTCCGGCCGAGGCGGTCGCGGCGGTCGACCAGCAGCCGCAGCGCGACGCTGGCATCATCGACGGTGACCTGCCGCAGCCCCTCGGTGCGCAGGGCGGACACGGCCACGGAGTGCGCGTCGACGGGGTCGGTCTTACGGCCCTGGCCAGTGGCGAACACCCGGGCACGAGCGGATAGTTTCGCGGGCACGTCGATGACGGTCTCGCCGTCGGCGACCAGGCGTTGAGCGATGTGCCGGCCGATGCCGTTACAGCCCTCGACCGCCCAGACGTGGTCCTTGTACTGCCGGCCGAGGCTGAGCATGGCCTGGTAGCCGACGGTGTCGGTGCCGAACCGGCCCTGCGCGAGGACCTTCTCGTGGTCGTTGATGACCTCGATCGTCGCGGAGCGTTTGTGGGGATCCATGCCGATGATCACTCGTGCCACGCTGTCCTCCTCGATCAGGCCGAGCTGATGTCGGCGAGGAGGGCAGCGCTACTTTGAGCTGGGCAAACCCCTCTTGAGCCTCTCCGCGCCACGGTGACCGGCGGGGCGCACGCCAGATGAGAGCCACACCAGATTGCGGTTGGCAGCCGATGTGAGAGCTATCCCGCCGGTCACCTCCGACCAAGCCTGGCCGGGCTGCGGTCGTAGGTCCAGTTAACAAGTAAGCCGAGGAGCGGACGTTCCCACGAAGGTCCCTGCGAACCGGAGCGTTTGATCGCAATGGGCTTTGAGTAGATCTTGGTTTGCCGAGTATGTGTGAAGGCCTGCATATCCTTCTCGGACCATGCTGCTTCGAAGGTGACGGCGAAACGGCAGGGTTCGACGATGTCGCGGCGGCGGAAAGGAAGGCTGTTGCGATGCCGGATGGTGGCGCACATGCGGTGTCTGCGGTGGATAGTCTCCGGTACGTGACGAACGACGGTCTCGTGCCTACCATCATCACCCGGCTTTTCGACGCCTTCTGGTCTGCGGGGATATCCAATCCACTGGAGATCGTGGACCAGATCTCCCACCTCCTGTACCTCCGCGAACTGGACCGCGTGCAGGAACACTGGGAGCAGCGGGCGGTGCCATCGGAGACGCCGGACAGGGAACCGATCTTCGCTCAGGACGAGCAGCATCTTCGCTGGTCCCATCTCATCCACCTGACGCCTCCACACATGTACGCGTTGATGGCCGAAGACGTGTTCCCGCGGCTACGCAGTCACGCGTTCAAGGGGTTGGCCTATTCGCAGCACGTCAAGGATGCTCGGTTCACGATCCCGACCCCTAGTCTTCTGGCCAAGGCCGTCGACCTGCTCGAGGAGACGCTCTCAGCCGGCGACACCGCCGCGTCCGATCTGTACGAGCTTCTGCTCGCTAAGGTCGCCACCGCCGGTGCCTCCGGCACCTTCCGTGTACCTCTCCATCTGACGGCTCTGATGATGGCGTTGGCTGAGCCTGGAGCCGATGACCGGGTGTGCGATCCGACGTGCGGCATGGGCGGTCTGCTGACCGCTGCGGCTCAGTTTGTGCACCGATCGAGCACAGATACCGCTCAGGTGAGCGGCAGGCTCCACGGGTTTGACTTCGACACGACCATGCTGCGGCTGAGCAGCATGCGGCTGGCGCTTCAGGGCTTCGAGGGTGCCGATCTGCGGTACCGGGACAACCTCTTGGAGGGGGCCGGAGCGGATGGCGAGCGCTACTCGGTCGTCCTGGCCAATCCTCCGCTTGCTGGGAGTGTCGACTACGAGGCCATCGCCCCCGAGTTGCTGGAACTGGTCCGGACGAAGAGATCCGAGATTCTTCATCTCACCGTGATTCTGCGACTGATGAAACCAGGTGGACGCGCGGTCGTGATCGTCCCCGCTGGTCTGCTGTTCGGCTCGACTGCTGCTCATATCGAACTGCGTCGGATGCTGGTGGACGAGCATGGGCTGGAGGCCGTGGTGAAGCTGCCTAGCGGTGCCTTCAAACCGTATGCCGGAGTGTCGACAGCGATTCTGTTCTTCGTCAAGGACGCGGGACAGGCAGACAGCGTGTGGTTCTACGACCTCAAGGCGGACGGGTGGAGCCTGGACGACCGTCGTGTGCCGTTGCTGACGGAGGACAAGCTTGGGCTGGCTCCCGACAGCGTGCTAGATGCTGCCGATCACACGCGCAACAACCTTCCGGATCTCATGCGGCGTTGGCGGCTCCGGCAAAGCAGCGAGCGTCGGCGTGACCGGTCCGAACAGAGCTTTTGCGTGACCAGAACGGAGATCGCCGCAGAGGACTACAACCTGACGCTAGAGCATTTCCGTCAGATCCATGAGATGCAGCGGGCCGCACAGGAAGGCATTCGTCTTGGGGACTTCGCTCAAATCTTCTCCGGGTCCGTGCGCAGTTCCGATTTGGACAAGAAACCGGACGTGACTGACACAGATGGACGAAGGCGGGTTCTAACGCCGACTCTGTTGACCGATGTTCTGCCGGATGTAGCAGGCCTGCCCGTGCGGGCAGATGAGCGCGAGCCCCCGCGCCGGTTGCGGCAGGGCGACATCATCGGACGAGATCTTGTCGGCACGCGTCACTGGACGCTTGTGCCGAGCCAGTACGACGGCGTGCAACCCGGCCAGGGCCTGATCATTATTCGGCTAACCCAGGAGGATTTCCCCCTTGAGTACGTGATCGCATATTTGTCTAGCCCGCTGGCAGAACAGCAGCTTCCCAAGTACGGAACGATCCCGCGCATCAAGGCGCGCGAGATGGCCGACATCTGGATCCCCAAGTGTGACGGAGACCCATCGGAGATCCGGGCCTCCCTCGCCATGCTCGAAGAAGGGGAACGGGAAGCCGCGCACATCCAGGACGAACTTCGCCGGGCTCGGATCCAGATTTTCGAAAGTGGATCGGGGTCAGCCCGGCGAGGGCGGCTGGATGATGCCGCTGCCATCAGCTCGCTGACTGCCCAGAACCTGCGCCGACATAACGAGCCCTATAAGCTTTTCCAAGAGTCATACCCCTACGCGATAGCCCGCGCGGTCCGCAAGTTCCGGCACTCGCTCTCCCTTGCAGAGAAGCACGAGGCAGCGATCCAGTGCGCCGAGTCTTTGATCCTCTCCTTGGGCATCATGGCGCTTGCTCTAGCCGCAGACCGTGGTCGTCAGGATCTGCCGGCCATCGCGCAGTGGAGCCAGTCTGTTGAGCGGGGTGGTGTCTCCCTCGGTCACTGGATGGGGGCCGTCAAGGCAGTGGCCGAGGACGCCCGGCAGCACGGTGAACCTGCCGCAGGCCTCGTCGAGGCAACAGCCCGAAAGAAGGGCGGGAAGGGCCTGGTTGCCGATCTCGATCAACTGGTGACACTCCGCAATAAAGTTCGCCATGGCGCAGGCCCTCGGACACGGGCAGAGCTGGAGAAAAGCCTTGGGCGCATCGAACCGCTGATGCTCAGCAGCCTGGCCGGATGCGCCTTCCTCGCCCGCACCCGGTGGGTTCACACAGACCGCCTCCAATGGCTACCCAGTGCCGGAAAGTTCCGCGTATCAGGCCTGGCTTTGATGGGCGACCACCCCGACTTCGCAACGGTTACCTTCGACACGGCACACCCTCTGGCAGACGACCGTCTTTACCTCATCACGACGCACGATGCGCCGCTTCTGCTTTCACCGTTCTGTCTCCTACGCGACTGCCCCACGTGTCTGGCACCCGAGTTGTATTACCCCGACCGCATGACGAGTTCCACGGCTCTACTGAAGAGTCTGGACCGAGGCCACGAGTTGGATAGCGACTCGGTTTTCAAGGCGCTGCGCGAATTGGGTACATCGTAAAACTAGGGCTCAGCCGCATAGGCGTCTCGCCCTAGCAACCAAGAGGCTGGTGAGGAGCTGCATTGCGGCGCATAGCGGCAAATCTGGCAGGTGAGCCGCGCAACCTCCGTGATCACGTCGATAGTTGGACGCCCATCGTCACAGCGTGGCATCCGCTCATGTCGCTGATCGTGGTGTCTCGGGGTGATGCTTCCGGTTGAGCTTTGCATTGGTTGATCGGGTGGCGCTGGAACAAACACGCGGGCCTCACGGGAGAGGTGAGGCCGCTCCGTGCTGGGTTCAGCGGTCGTCCGATGGCGGATAGCGTTGGCGTTCTATGACCGCAACCCTTGTCGCGAAGGGCCTCGCCGCCGGCCACGGTGACCGTGCCTTGTTCTCTGGGCTCGACCTGCTCGTTCTGGACGAGCCGACCAACCATCTCGACCTGCCCGCCATCGAACAGCTGGAGTCCGCGCTCGACCCCTATCCCGGCACCCTGCTGCTGGTGACCCACGATCGCCGGATGATCAACGCCGTGCGCACCACACGCCGTCTACACCTCACCAACGGCCGGGTCGCCGAGAGAGACCCGGGCTGAACCAGAGAGACTCAGACATGCTCATGCCGCTGGTCGAGTGGTGCCCGCTCGCCAGCCCACGCGTCTTCGTGCGGCGGGCGCCCGCTCCGGTGTGAACACTGCGGCACGTTCGGCGTGATCTTTCCTGAGACTCCCACTGCACCCGTACGATTGCCGGCATGTTGGGGGTGCACTTCGCCATCACATCGGAGCAGGAGCGCTCGCTGCTAGCGGCAGACGACGACGGCGACACGGTGGCTGAACTTCTCGAAGAAATCGAGGAGTCTTGGGACGATGACGCGTTGAAGGTCGACACCGATAAGGCCTGGGACGCCATCCACCGCTGCGTGACCGATGGCACGCTCGACCCAGACGGTGGCGTGTATCCGTTGTCGCACGCGGTGCTCGGTGGGCGGCACCTGCACGATGACTACTACGTCGTATACGTCAGCGCCGCGGAGGTGCGGGATGTGGCCGACGCCTTGCGGGGTGCAGACCGGACATGGCTACGCCGCCGTTTCGAGGCTATCGATGACCCTGGCTACGACGGTGCGCACGACAACGGGGATTTCGAGTACACCTGGGATAACTTCGTCGATGTTCAGGCGTTCTACGAGCGAGCGGCCGCAGCGGAACGCGCAGTGATCTTTACTGCCACCTGAACCAAGATCAAGTGCACTTATCTGCCGCGAATCGGGCGCTGACTCTGCCCTGAACGACCGAGATTCAAAGGGAGGTGAGGTGAATTGCTCATGATCACCCGGAAACCTCGCCATAGCCCGTTGCTCACTTCCGGCAACATCGCA
Source organism: Actinomadura alba (assembly GCF_014323705.1). GTDB lineage: Bacteria > Actinomycetota > Actinomycetes > Streptosporangiales > Streptosporangiaceae > Actinomadura_C > Actinomadura_C alba. Next base: position 16,705 of record NZ_JABVEC010000060.1, on the reverse strand, counting down.
GGTAGCAGGGCCTGCGAGTGCTCACAGGATCGCGGAACCTACACCCCTCCCTACCGCGGAAGACGCGAGCCAAGTAACTTGAGAACGGAGGCCGCGAGCGCCGACGATCAGACGTCCGATTTCACGTGCGTAAAGTGGCTCCACCTCCAGCGAGTTTTTTTTGGCCCTACTTGTCGATCTTCAGAGTTTATGGTCACCAGTGGATTAGACGTCGCCTCGTGAGTGAGACGTCGCCTCGTGAGTGAGCTGGCGGAGCCTCGCATCGTCAAGGAGCTGCGGCTGGTAAAGGCCCGCCCCCTGAACGTCGACTACTGCGACGGCCGCAAGTCCCTCGACGAGGTCGAGCGATCCGCCGGCTGCTGAAGGGTGGGGACGCGTGAGCTACGGCGAGGTCGTCCTGCAGCAGCTCTCGCCGGCGGGCGTTTAGATACTTCAGGCGGATCCTGTGGAACGGATCTCGGCTGAGCTGGTGGACGATGCCGAGCATCTCGACAGCGCCTTTGTGCCACTGAGAGACGGCATCCTGACGCTGAGGGGAGTAAACCGAACGGTCGGCTACCGCGTCAGTGAGGACAGAGGCGACGGGATGTACTACGTCGCCGAGCTGGTAGCAAGTCCGTGACCTACGCCACGGATCCAGGAGGCGGAAGCATGAGCGAGGCGGTCTTCATCACCGCGCAAGGCGACAAGTACCACGCCCGCCGCAATTGCTCGGGCATCACGGGCGCACAGAAATCGGCGCGGGAACAGGGCTACAAGGTGTACGAGCCCGAGGCCGTGACGCTCGCCGAGGCGCGGGAGCGCGGTAAGGGCGTGCCCTGCGCGACCTGCGGCGTGACGACGATCAGCCGTGATCAGCTTCTCGCATCTGCACAGAACTTCGCGGGCCGGGCATTGAGGGCGTACATCGACGATGACGATCAGGTCATCCTCTTGCACTCCGCGATGAGCTTGGAGCACCTGATGAAGGCGGTCCTGTGCGATATGAACTCTGCCCTCCTGGTGGAGTTCCGGCCCGGGTCGCTCGACTCCCTGCTCCACCTAACGGGTCACGGACCCAAGGCCAAGAAGAAGCACCCTCGTACGATCAGTGCACGCGAGGCGCTCGACCGGATTAGGAAAATCGTCTCCGATCTGGGGGTTCCCAAGGAAAAGCTGGAAGAGCTCATCGATGTACGAGACGGCGTCGTGCACACCGGGTTTCTCGACGAGACAGACACCCGCGAGGTCTTCACGGTCTACCTCCGGTGCTGCAACAAGCTGTTCGAGGAACTCAAGGTGTCGCCAGACGAGAGGTGGGGCGATCATCAGGAGATGGTGGACACTCTGATCTCAGAATCTCTGTCTGAGATTGAGCGGACCGTTAAGCAACAGCTGGCCGCAGCCAAGTTCAGGATCAACGAGCTGCTAACCAAAATTCCTGAAAATGAGCACGTGTCCGTGATGACCGCACGCCAGTCCTCTCTTACGAGGGTTCTGCTTCCTGGCCGTGAGATCCTCACCGAGAAATGTCCTGCCTGCGAGGACGAGTCCGCCACCTACATCGGCGAGGACGACGAGATCGTCGACTATGACGTCGAAGGTGACGGCCATGGCAACTACCACTCGTTCGTCACAGGCGTGTACCCCATCTTCCGCGCGGAGAGCTTCATCTGCGGTGTTTGTGACTTGAAGCTGAGCGGAGAGGACGAACTCACGGCCGCCGGTCTAGAGCCGACCATCGACCTCAGTGAGCGTGGCGATTATGACGAGCGTTGGGAAGAGTACTAGCCCGCATGCTCTAAGGAGATCGTAGGTTCAAAGTCTTCTTTGATGGCGGGCAAAAGGAGCACGGAGAAAAGTGAAATCGGAATTACCCTCGTCGCGTGCGCGCTGGCCGGCAGCCTGACGGCGTGCGGAGGACGATTCGTCGAACGACGCGGCTGGCGATGCGTCTCCGAGCGGGGTCGACGCGAGCATTTCCGCCGCTCTCGGATCCGCGCGAGGCGAGGAGTGCGTCATCAACGTCATGGTGAAACTGACGATGGATGTCCAGTTGATGAGCCAGGGACTCAAACAGAACAATCTCACGACCATCGTGGCGGATCAGTACGGCGAGACGTCGGTGACCTTCAAGGCGTTCATGGAGGCTGACACGGCGCTCCGTAGGAACATCGATGCCCAGGGCGAGGCCGGCGCGCTGGAGAGGATCAAGCCGCCGTACGCCGGCACTGCGGGGCTCCATGATGGGCGACGGCCCCCTGGTGGACTCAGATGACGCCCGAGCTGGTGATGGGGAGAGTCCGGTGGCATCGACGCCGCGCTGAGTGGACCGGGCTCGACAAGGACCGGAGGACGCAGTCATGAGGATACGTGGGCTCGTCGGCAAGCTAACTATCCCAATAAGCGGAGTCAGCCTCCTTGCCATAGCAGGGTGCACTGCCGCCAGCAGCTCCTCGGCAAACCCGGTGCCGATCATGGTTCGAGGAGAAGTACATACTCTGCTTCACCGTGGTCTGTACGGCGAATCCCCCGGGAGCTACTGCGAAGACTCGCCGGGATGGTCCCTCGTTCAGGTCGGCACCGCCGTCATCGTCTCAGACGACAGGGGGACACTCGGAATCGGCAGGTTGCGGTCTGGCACGGTCAAGGAATCGAAAGACGGCGAACCCCGGTGCTACCTCCCTTTCAAAGTAAACGTTCCGGGCAGCAGGGGCTTATATAAGGTCAAGGTCGGTAATTTCCCGGAACAGTCCTACTCGGAGGATGAGCTGCGGCAGCACGCCCTCGAACTCGACGACGGGAGTTACTTCCATCGCCTTGGAACCCCTTGAGTCAAGTCTTCCCAGGTCAGTCCAAGGTATCTGCCAGTAGGAGTCGTCGGTCCGGGGAGTCGGGTTGCAGGGACCATCTGACCGATACCGGACATCGGCTAACCCATGAAGCCGCCCCTGTTGCGGTTCAACTTGCGCACCCGGGCTACTTCCGCTTTGGGGGACGTTTGGGCAGACTGATCAGCACGTCAAGGCCGAGATGTTCCTTGAGGAGGTACTTCAGCTCCTCATGTTCGATCATCTGCATCCGGCCGTGACGGTTGGCATGATCGTGGCCGCCCTTGGTGACCCAGGAGGTGGTCACCAAGATGCCCTTGGTGGCGTGCTTGTCCTCCATGGTGCCGGCGAGCTCACGAATGGCGTCCACGCCGACGGCTATGCGGTAGCGCTTGGCCTGGATGATGCTCAGTCCTCCAAAGATGGGATCTTCGTTCGTGGCGACGCCGTCGACGCCGTCGTCCTTGGATGCCTGGGTCACCCAGGACTTTATCCCCATGGCCTCGAATAGCTGGCGCACCAAGTGCTCGAACTCGGTGGGCGTCAGATCGAGCAGATCGGGTCTACTGTCGAGGCCGGCCACGGCGTCCATGCCCTCAATGAACGCGAACTGCTTGAGCAGCGTCTCGAAATCCACCATGGCCGGACCGCCTCCAGGTCGTACGGATGCGGAGAGACCAACGCGCCAAGCCGCTGTTTGACACAGATCACGGGGTCGAGATCGGCCAGGACCAGCCCGGCGTAAGTTTCGCGGGTCGCGCTCACACTGATCAGATAAGGCTTGATCGGCTGGCCGGTGGCCTTGTCCTTGGTCTCGACATACCCGCTGAACGTGGCCTTTTCGACCAGGTCCGGGAAGTTGACCCCGAACACGTCCCGTAGTGTCCGTAGCGCGACCTGAGCGATGAGCGAGGCGTACCAATCCCTGATCTCCTTCGCCGGGCGGGAAAGGGGATCGAGGGCATCGCGTTTCTGGATGTATCTGTAGCCGCGCTCGGATGGGACCACATCCTGGCCGGGCAGCTGGTAGTCGACCACGATCTCCTTGGGCTCCGGCCGGTAAATGATCCGGGAGAGGTGCGGGAACCCTTCGGGGTAGGCGGCCGAATCCAGCACGAGGGTGAAGTACTGAGCGACGGCCTCCGGATCTCCGGCACGGAAATCCCGCTCGAACTGCTTGATCTCGGCATTGTGGCGCCGAGTCTCCTCGGCTTCCTGCTTGACCCTGCGCTCATGATCGGCACGCAGTTCCGCCAGGCGATGCTCCCGGTCGGCCTCTGCGCGGACATGCGCCGCCAGGCGCGCGTACCGCAGTCCAGGACGGAGCATCCACCGCGCCCGCCCGGTATCCCATGTGACATTAAAGCGGGACGTCAACGGCGACCATATGCAAGGGCGCTAGTCGGTGCTGGCCGGGTTTGGCCTCCTCGAATTGCGCCGACACGGTCGGAGAGACGGATTCACCGGATCTATCGCGACATAATCCCCATGTATGGATCTCTCGGCGATCACGCGCGAAGCGGTGCTGAAGGCGATCGCGGAGTGCGACCAACTCGGGCGTGACGCCTTCCTGGAGCAGTACGGCTTCGACCAGGCTCGGCAGTACGTCCTGGTGCACGAGGGCGTGCACTACGACTCCAAGGCCATCGTCGGAGTGTCCCACCGCTACGTGGCGGACCGGCCGTTGCAAGCGGGCGAGTTCTCCGGTGGGCGCGCGACGGTCATGCGGCTGCTCAAGGGCCTGGGGTTCGAGGTCATCGACGGACCGGTCGATCCGTACGCCCCGTTGCTCTCCGCCCTCGACGAGCTGAGACCGCATACGACGCCAGAGGGCCCGGCGCGCCACCAGGCCATCCTCCTGCTGTGGGCGATGGGCCGGGCTCTGCAGCGCCGGCCCCGGCTGGCCCCCTGGAGCGAGGTCCATCACGAGCTACGCGAGTTGCTGGAGCGGTACGGCCGGCCAGGCTCACAGGCCACGCCGGAATATCCGTTCGTCGTACTGGACAAGAGCGACTTGTGGGAACTGCCCGGCTTCGACACGACAACGCAGCGAGCCCGAAACAGCCGGGCCGCTTGGCTGCGCGAGAACAACCCGTCCGGCGGCCTCACCGCCTGGGCGTACGAACTCGTCGCGACCTCCGCGGGCGCACGGGTCGCCGCGATCGACAACCTGACGGCTCGGTTCTTCGACGACACCCGCCCGACCGCGCTCCTCGAAGAGGTCGGTCTCAGCGACGCTGAACCGACGGCTTCGGAGCGGAGCCCCGTAGAGGAGTACCTACGGCTCTGCCGAGCGGTGGAGGATCGAGAGGAACGCGGAGAGCATCTCCGCACGCGCCGCACCGAGCGCGAAGAGCGCGTCCGCCTCGACCAGGCCAAGCGTGCGGTACTCCTTCGCAGCGGCGGTCACTGCGAGAACCCCCGATGCACCGGGCAACCGCAGGACGTCTACGACGACGGCCGCCCGCTCCTTGAGGTGGACCACCTCGATGGGCATGCGGGCGGCGGCCGCGACCACCCGATCAAGATGGTCGCCCTGTGCCCGAACTGCCACACGATCCGGACGTACGGCAGCACGCGTGAAGAGCTACGTACGATTCTGCTGTCGGAAGCGCGCGCCCGTCATGACGCCTGGATCGATCGGCCTGCCGACAGTTGAAGGCCCAGCCATCGCCGAGTGATCCCTATCAGGAGTAACCAAGCTCCGCAGACGCGACATAGATGGTCTCCGTAGTAGCCGGAGACCCAGGTGCCAACGATGTCCGTCAGTTTTAGAGAGCGGCTTCCGGATGCACGGATGCCATGACCGGCGTCTCAGGGCCAAGCCGCTACGGGTTCCGCAGGCGTCTGAGTCGGCGACCTGCGAGGACGTGAGGACCGATCAGCCAGACCCGAAAGCCCCTGCTCGCGATACCAGCCCAGCCACCGATGCACGGCTTGGCGCGAGACCCCGAACCGTCCAGCGACCTCGGTAACGCTCGCCCCGGACAACACCTGCAGCACCGCCTGATACCGCTGCTCGACCACGCTCAACTCCACCAACACTCGGCGAAGTGTCACGCACCTCCTGAGCACGATGTGTCACGCACGTCATGAGGCTCGACAAGAGATCACAGACTTCCGGATGAGGACTTTCTCTACGGTTTCAAGGGCGCCGCTACGCGTCGCCGCAGGTCCGTCCGGGCCGGGCGTGCGGCCGCTCCGGGCCGACCCGCCCCGGGCGGACCTGCCCGCGTCCGTTCGCGATGCAGCTATTCATGTGCACTAAGTGGAGCGTGGAGGCTGACCTGAGCGACTTTGAACGGCCTGGGCAATCCGGTTGGCGGCGTCAGTCACATTCTCGTGCTCCCAAACTCGGATGACTAGCCAGTCAGCGTCAAGGAGCTTGGCATCCGTGTCTCGATCGCGAGCTCGGTTCACCATGATCTTTTCGCTCCAGAATTCCTCATTCTGGCGAGAGGATCGGTAGTGCTCTGGGCAGCCGTGCCAATAGCAGCCATCGGAGAATACTGCTACCCGAGCCCTGCTGAATACCATGTCCGCCCGTCGTCGGAGCCCTTCGATCGGTGGCGTATCCACCCGGTAACGGAGCCCAAGCTTGTGTATCGCGGACCGCAAGGCGAGTTCGGGCTTGGTGTCTCGGCTCCGGTTGGCCTTCATGACCTTCCGCGAGGCGGGAGTGCTCGCCCACGAGTCGCTAGGAATCTCAGGGACGATCAACAACTCTTGCTCAAACGCCATGCGCCAAGCCGCCGCGAGGTTACGCGCTCGGGTTGTCTCGCAGACCTCACCCAGGTACTTGGCGGGAGATCTGCCTGAATCGGACCATCGCAGGTAGGCCCGAATTCGGCGGGTATTGGGAAGAACTTTCAGCTCCACTGAGGCCTGAGCAGTCCGCCCGTTTCCAAGATCTACATATCGGCGGTCGTTGCCGCCAGCGGCGCGGTCTTGCTCTGCGGTACGTCTGGCTCGGCTGAGACCCGGTTTACCCTTCCACGCTCGGGGGGGAGGGGGCTTGTCCTTCCAGCGCCCGGGCTCCGCTGCGGGGGAGGCGGTCACTTCGATCGTCCGGCCTCATCCAAGACTGTTGCGACCGCGTTCGCGAAGACCTGCCCTAGCAGCACTGGGACCGCGTTGCCGAGCTGGCGCATCTTTTCGCCGCGAGGGCCGGCGAGGGCCCAGTCGTCGGGGAAGGTCATGACACGGGCGGTCTCGCGAACTGTCATGTACCGATGGTTGCCATCGTCGAGGAGCATAACGGACTCGCCTCCCGGGACGCCGTGGACTCCGGCCTTGACCGTCTTGGCTGGACGGTCGAGTTCGTTGGGGGTGTGCCCAGGATAGATCCGAGCGTCCGGCCATCCAATGTGGTCGGTGAACCCATCGATGTTGTACTCCTTGCGGTCGAGCTTCTTGACCGGCGGCAAGGGCCGCTGCCCGTCGATGCCCTTGATAGCGTCCCGCAACGTTCGCCAGGGCTGGAGCTGTTCAGCCGCAGTGACCACGAGCGGCTGTGGTCGCTGTGGAAGCCGGGCCATTACTTGGTCGCGCACGCCCCTGGGAACTTCGGGGTGCCGCTCCCAGTAGGTGCCATCGGCCATGGACTCGTATAGGCGAGCCTCGGTGAACTGCGGTCTCACCAGATCTTCGAACCGGTCCCAGTCCACTCCGACGTCGCGCCTGAACGCGATGAGGATCACGCGGTTCCGGATCTGTGGAACGCCGTAGTCCGCCGCGTTGACGGGGTAGTGCCTAACGTCGTAACGCTCGTGCTCGTCCACGGTCGTGGTCTCAAGCATGTGGCGGAGTACCTCGTCGTGTTCCTGCCAGTTGCCGCCCTCCTTCCGCTCCTCGAAGGGCAGGGCGAGTTCACGCGTGATGTAGTCGAAGTAGGGCTTGAACGACGGCCGCAGGAGTCCACGCACGTTCTCGCAGATGACGGCCCTAGGCTCCATTTGTCGGATCGCCTTGAACAGGTGCGGGAAGCCGTTGCGGTCGTCCTCGTCGCCCTTGGCGACACCACCTAGGCTGAAGGGCTGGCACGGCGGTCCGCCCGCAAGGACGTCGACCCGCCCCTTGAGGTACTCGAAGTCCAGCTTGCTCACGTCACCCTCGATCAAGGGGGGACGCTCACCCGGTCTGGGGATTGGCGGGGTGAGCCCCAGCTCATGGCGCTCAGCGTTGTTTGCGACCAGCGTCTCACAAGCACGCTTAGCGAACTCGTTGAACAGAAGAGGCCGGAAGCCAGCGCGTTCCACGGCCATGGCCAGGCCACCACCCCCAGCGAACAGCTCGACACTGGTTCTATCCACCAACGGGTCTTTTGACTGTTCAACCATACGAGAAGCGTACCGCGGAGTTAGCGATCTTGCAGGTATTTCACTCGACCTTCTTCGAACACATGAGCAAGTGCCTTCCTGTCTGGTGATCCCTGGACGGCAGCCAGCCCATATGCGGGACTCCCTGGGGCCTGCGATAGTTTGACCAGATCTTGAGCGGACGAAGTGTCGGGAGTAGCGGATGACGGGCTTCGTCAGTACGACGGCCGGCCTTGGCGGGCGCGGCAGCGATCATGCACACGGCGGACGGCGGAGCCTCGCATGACCACCCCCTACAGCAACCAGTTCCGGCTCAGCATCACCGAGGCGTTGAGCACACAGCTCCACGCGGCTCTCGACCGTCTAGAACCTGCCCCGCTCACCCACGACAACCTGCGAGCTCTCGAAGCGCAGGCGGAAACGCTCGGGCTTCCCAGCATGTCCGGGGTGTATCAGCTCTACCGGCAGGAGCCGGGCAGGGCTAGGGAACTTACCTATGTCGGCAAGGCCGATCAGCCTCTGCCCAGGCGCCTTGGTGATCACCTCTTCAAGCTCTCCGGTCGCGTCGGGATCCCAATCGAAGAGATCTCCTTCAAGTGCCTCTTCGTCGAAGAAGACCTCTCCTCCGTCTCGCCCGAAAAGATGCTGATCAAAAGGCACCTCCAGACCGGAAGAATCGTCTGGAACAACCGCGGGTTCGGAATCAACGACCCTGGCCGTAACCGAGACGGGACCGTCAACAAGAGCAACCATTTCGACCTCGAATACCCCATCGACCTATCTCTTAAAGCGTCTGGGATCAAGCCGGGCCGACAGTCGCTCTATGCGGTGCTCCAAGCGATCAAGAGCGGAATATCCTTCAATTTTCGCTACCAGCGCTCCGCTACGTTCAAGAAGCGGCAGATCGATGTCCCCACATCTGACATGACCGTCGATGAGGCCTTCCGTCTTGTCGCTGGGCACCTGGAAACTGGCTGGAAGATCAGCGCTTTGGTCGGCTGGTCGATCATGTACAAAGACAATGACCGAAGCTATCCGAGCGCCTTCCGCTACTACCGTCCCGATGGAATTTCCGAGCAGATTCCTAAGACCAAACAGCCCGGTGAAGATGATGCGAACGACGGCGAGGAAGACGTCTAAGGATTTTCGCATCGAGGTAGTCATGCCACCTGCCCAGTTCAAGTCTGAGCGCCCGCGAGGCTAGGCCTTGCGATCACAGCCCGGCGAAATCCCCATGCTCAGTGCGGCACTCTTGCCGGTACAGCCCTACGATCGCCCCTGCATGGCTGAGGCAGTCAAGTGGTTGGGGCCGATCGCTGCCGCGCGGCTTCCGGTGCTCGGGCCGTGGCCGGCCCTGCGCTCCGGATCCGCTTGCCCTCGGAGTGTGCGGGTGCTGGCGAAGGTCAATGGGACTGTACAGCACGGAAGTACAGCAACAGCCGCTCACGCGAGCTTACGACGGCACACGTCACGAGCTGGGCGAGGCCGTGACAGGCCAGGAGTGCCGGAAGTTCGGGACTAAGAAATCGGCGACATGTGAGACCAGCGGCCGGGTGGTGTCGTCCTCCTCCACGCGGTCATCTATGGCCTCCACGGAACGCATCAGGGGCGCCTACCGCGTTGCTCTGCGATCGGCCGGCTCTGCCGCCCCTCGACCCACTCCGCTCCGGCCCACGACCAGGCAGCTACAAGGGTGATGAGTCAGGAAAATGGGTACGGCGAGTGTGCTCACGTAGATCGATTCGCCCCGGCCCGCAGTGAAACAGGCGATCCTTGGCGCATCCAACGGGGCGGCCACTCGCTGGTGGGGGCGGGGGATTGGCAGGTGGCCAGCCCGCTGGGTGCGGTCCGGTGGGCCGTCGTGGCAGATGGCGGCGTGGATGGGCGACGCCCCGCCGTTTGATTCGGTAACGCGGGCGTTGGATGTTCGTACCGCCCATCTAACGGGGAGTATAAAGATCACTCCTGAGAGCGGCGACCAAGGTACGGCGAGCATGATCGATCGGCTGGGGCCACTCTTTACCCAGACGCCCTAGCAGGAACGAAGCAGAGTGTGCGATTATCGCACCATGAAGGAGACGCGGTCATGGCTTGATGTGGGGCAGCGCGTGCGCGAGTCTCGTATCGCCGCAGGCCTGTCCCAGGAGGACTTGGCAAGGGCTGTTGATCTCGGTCGTACGATGATCGCGAAGATCGAAGCGGGAAAGCGAGAGATAGACGCTCTTGAGCTCAGCAGGCTCGCCCAAGCGCTAGGTCTCCCTTTGGGGCACTTCCTCTCTAAGCCGCCTGCAGCGCTGTCCCGTCGGTCCGAACTTTCGGATGATACGGCAAGCGAGGCCGCAGGGGAGTCCTACCGCTTGGACGCCTCTTTGCAAACTTGGCTAGCTGACATCCGTCAGTTGGTGGCTCATGGTGTACTTGAGGTGCCCGAACACCGTAACTACCCGGAACGCGTGCGCGATCACGAGTCGGCTTGTGCAGCGGCACGATGGGTACGTAGCGAGCTTGGACTGAGCGTTGAGCCCATCGATACGCTGATGAGCATCTGTGAAAAAATGGGTCAGCTGATCGCCGTGGTGGAGACGCCTGGTGACGGCGCCTCTTTGATTGACGATGTAATCGCTGCGGCCGTAGTGAGCTTGACTGGCGACCCCGGTCGTCGTCGAACGACCGCTGCGCATGAACTCGGACACTTTGTTCTCGGCGATGAGTACTCAAGCGATCTCGGTATCCATGCTTCGCGAGAGGACCGGGAGAAGGTGATTAACAGCTTCGCGGCGGAGCTTCTGCTGCCTATGTCCGTGGTGAAGGATCGTGCGGCTAACAACGTCTGTTCGCGAGATGAGCTGGTCAGATTGGCTGCCTCTTACCGCGTGTCCTGGACGCTCGCTGTCAACCAAGCTGTGAAGGCGGGCGTGGGAGACCGGAACCTAAGCCGAGATCGACCTACGAAGGCAGAGCTATTGGAAGCCATAGGCTGGGCACCCCAACCTGATTTGGAATCGCTCCGAGTCCCCCCGGTGTTTGCTCAGGCAGTTCTCCAGGCATGGCGGCAATCAATGATCACTTCGGCGAGGGCGGTGGAGATGATGCGGGGAGAGCTATCGGCCTCGGACCTCCCCATCCGTGAGGAGCCTGACCCCGAGCCATGACCGAGACTGGGCAGCCCTTCCCGCTGGTATTCGACTGCATGTGCCTAAGCCATTTCGCACTTGCTGACCGCCTCGACGTGCTTCGTGCCCTCTACGTGGATCACATCTGCCACACCACGCACGTGGTGAGGGAAGAGTTGCGTGCTGGAGTGGACAAGCACCCAGCGTTGCTGGATGCCCTGAACCTGGACTGGCTAATCATTGAGAGGTTGGATAGCCTCCAAGAACTGGCGTGCTTTGCCGAGTGGGTTCAGCGCCTTGGGTCTGCAAGCAGAAATCTGGGAGAGGCGAGCGTCTTCTCGGCGGCTGAGTTGCTCGGAGCCGTCGCAATCTCAGATGACCAAGAGGCGGTCCGGGTAGGCCGACGATACGGCCTCACGGTCCACGGAACGCTCTGGCTTCTCAGTCGTGCATGTAGCGACGGCAAACTTACCGAGGTCAACGTCATTAATCTGATCGACGCGCTAAGACACACCGGAATGCGGCTGCCATGCAGTGGCAGTGAGTACAGTACGTGGGCGCGAAGCCACGGCCTCCTCTGATGTGGTCGGCGTTCGGCCGTGCCCGTTGCGTGCCCGTGAGAGCGGGCAATCAGGGACACGTACGGTAACTCAAGGGGACATCATCGCGTCGGCACTGGTCAGCCATGCCGCAGGTGAGCGATGAGCGCTGGAAGTGACTTCCCAAGCTAAGAGCGCGGGTACACGCGGTGCGTGGCCGGGTTCGGTCACGATTGTGCGCCTAATCCTCTTTTGAGGTGCGCTGGCATGGGAGCCTGATCCGAGCGAGTCGGCCCGGGGATATGGGGTGTGCGCGTGCGCGGGAACCGGATCATCGGGGTGGCGTTTCTGGCGACTGCTGCCGCCTTGCTGGTCGCAGCATCGGGGGTGCTGACGGTAGCGGGGGTGAAGGATTGGCGATGCCTGACGGCTGCCGGTGTCGTGGCCCCGGTTGCGACGTTGTTCGCCGGCACCTGTAAGCCGATTGGAAATAGCCGTCCAGAGGCGCGAGACGCTCGCCCAAGAGTTGTCCAAAGGAACGTTCACACCGGGTGGGAAGCTACCGCGGGCGCGGAAGATAAACGATCCGATTACAATAAGATTGCATTCTGTCCCTCGCCGAAAATCCTCCAGCGCCATCGACGAGGACGTACGTGATGGGGATCGAGTGCCGGTATATATACCGCGCGAACGGCACCCGCATCTTGCCTGCGGTCGAGTCACCGACCAGCAACACAAAATTGCAGGTAGCCTCTGACGCGCATAGCGTGCAGGTATCCTCTGTAGTTCCAAAAGTTGTGCACGTCCGAGGAATAGTGGTTAGCCGTCGTGAATAATGAAAACATGTAGGGTCGGGGACTGGCGCGGTGGCGATTCCCGCCGGTAGGTCCTGGGGTCTTCATGGCCGTCGGTTTCCCGATCGGTTGCGCCGCCCCAGTGGCCGTGGCCGAGGTGCTCCGTTTCCAGTCCCCGCCCGTCAAACCGTGCATGCGGTTCTCCCGCACACGGCTTACCGACGTCGTTCACCGCCGGCATTCGGTCTTCCCCGCCAGTCCCGGAAGGGTCTGGGTGCGACGACGATTCCAGACAGGGTGACCAGCCCGAGTTGGTTCGATGACTGGAAGGCGACGACCGACCAGCCGAACCCGCGGGAGCGCCGATAGCGTTTGGCCAGGAAGAGCGCCAGCCGCATCCGCGCGTAGTTTCTGATCTTGCCGAGTTGTTTCGCGGAGTTCCCGAACCGGAAGTAGGCGGACCAGCCGCGTAGGAACCGGTTCAGATCTGCCACGATCGCTTCGACGGGGAGCAGTAGCCGGGACCGGCGGGTGAGTTCCCGGATCCGATCGCGGGCGTGCTGCATGGCCCTGTCTGCGGGCCAGCGGGCGAGGAAGGTCACGGGCCGTTTCCCGTTCAGTCCCGGTGAGCGCACCAGCCGGTGGTGGAAGCCCAGAAAGTCCAGGCCTTCGTCACCGACGCGCAGGTGCACGATCCGGGTCTTGGCCATCTTCGGCTCCAAGCCGAGTTCGGCCAGCAGCTCGACCAGGCGAGCCAGTGCCCGTTCGGCCTGGCTGCGGGACCAGCACATGACGATCGCGTCGTCGGCATAGCGGACCAGAGTCCCTTCTGCCTCGTCCCACGCCCGGTCGATCCGGTGCAGGTAGACGTTGCAGAGAACGGGGCTTACGACCCCGCCTTGTGGGGTCCCCGATTCCGTTCGCCGGACCTGACCGTCCTCCATCACCCCGGCGCGCAGGATCACGCGCAGGAGCTTCAAGATGGTCTGGTCGCAGACGCGTTCCTCGACCGCGTGCATCAACTTCTCATGCGGAATCGCCGAGAAACAGTCGGCGATGTCCGTCTCGACCACCCAGCGACGACCCCGGAAGCTCTCGTCCACGAGAACCTGCAGGGCATCGTGCGAGGACCGTCGCGGCCGGAACCCGAACGAGCAGTCCAGCATGTCGGCCTCGAAGACCGGCTCGAGCACGATCTTCAACGCGGCCTGCACGATCCGGTCGCGAACCGAGGGAATCGAGAGCGGTCTCTGTTCGGTCGTTCCAGGCTTGGGGATGAATACCCTGCGCGCCGGAAGCGGCCGATACCGCCCTTCCCTCAGCTCATCGGCCAGCTCGCCGAGGAGCCGGTTCACACCGTACTCCTCGACCTCCGCCAGCGTGGTCTTGTCGATGCCGGGTGCGCCGTTGTTCTTACGCACCTCGGTCCACCCACGCCATAGGACGTCTCTGCGATAGACCTTGTCCGTCAGCGCGTGGAATCTGCGTCCGGGATCGGCCTTGGCCGCCCGGTAAAGCGCATGCTGCAAGGCACGGACCGGATCACGGACAACCCGTGATCCCGACGCGGAGGGACTAGCCTGACCGGCACTCACCGGGCCCCTCCTCAAAGACGCTGCGCATCGACGAAGCAGCGGCCCTTCCCTCACCGCCGGTTGTGTTGTCCAGTCGGCTCAAGCAGTACTACGGCCGCCTCCGACGCCCACCCGGCCAGTTGTCCACTTCCCGGCTTCGACCGGTTATAGAACACCATGCTCCGGCGACACGATTCGCAGGTCACCGGGCCGGGGAGGGCCTCCCCAGTTCCCGCCGTCACTATCGATGCGTTCCGCGCCCCATACGCCGGGGAGTCCTTCACGGCTGCGCCTCCAGGCTCTACACCGCTTCCATGGCCTTCACCCTGATTTCGGGGGCTCGGCACTCCCTGTTCCCACCCTCGCGGGCGAGACCTCTAACGACGCCGCAGGCTTCGCGTAATGCTACGGACCACACCCTCGCTCCCCCATAAGGGCTTTTGACGCTGGGCTTCGACCCCGCCCGTTTCCAGACGAAGCCGCCAGCCTGCTACCGGGCCTCCTGGCAGCTACCCGGACCGGACTCCCACCGGCAAGCGACGACGAGCTTACGAAAGAAAGATCAGCTACTCACGCAGCTTCACCTCCCTGCTCTGCTGGGCGCACAAAAGTACGAGAGCTACGCGAATCCCTCAGCTCGATAGAAGCCAGAGTCGTTGTAGATCTCGCCGCTCATGACATTCACCTGAAGGGTGGAAACGTTAAGTATTTGGAATTTTCTTGCACGCCTAAATGGGGGCGGAGCGAAAGAGAAACGGTATCACTGCCAAGGTATGCTGCGGCGATTTTGACTGACCAACTTGATAGAGGAGTTGTCTATCTTAACGGATGGGTCGGGGTTGCCGTTCCGACGACAGGTTATCTAGAGGTTGTCTTTGGTAGGAATTTTCGGTTTTTTAATGAGTTTCTACAGGCCAGCCTTAGAGGTTTGTCTGCGGAAAATTCCGAGCGGGAATGTAGGCACATCTCCTCTAATGAGGTGGTCCCTTCTATACATTTTCGAGATAGGTTGATATCGGATAATAAAGACAATGGACCGGTCAGCATTCACCTGCAGGGCGACGGCGTCTGCATGGAGATTTCGGGAACCTCTCCGGCCTGTCATATCTTCGTTAATTATGGCTATTCGCCGGAATCTCCTCGCTTCCCTTTGAGTATAAAAGTAGATTTTGGCAGCGCGATGAAGATCGGCGAACTAGAAAGTAAGGCGGAGAAGCTCCTAGATTCTCTGCTGTACGAACTAGACATCAGGAGTAATCTAGATATCAGGCTTGAGCGCTGGCCGGGCGCTGTCGGTAAAGAGGTAAGGACGCAGACCGCAGAAGCTCGGATTGATACCATTAGATTCCCTCAGACGAAAATTTCCTCCGAAATAGCCACACTATTTCGATTCGCTGCTAGCGCTCAAGATAACTTGCCCATAGCCTTTCTCTCCTACTATCAAGTCCTAGAGAGTCACCTTCCGCTAGCCGGACGCATTGAGGCGCTGAAGCGGGCTCGGCTTGAGATGGCTGACCCAAGATTCGACAAGAGGAACGATCGCCACTTGATGCGCCTATTGTCATTTGGCGAGATGGCGACGAATGCATCCGAAGCCGTCTTGTTGCGAACTCTTCTTAGAGAATTCGTGAGAGACGACGTGCTGCATGAATTCTTTTCTCTCGTCGATTGGGGTAGTTATTTCACCAAGAAAGGTCCAATCTCTGGGGTCGTGGACAACATCAATCCGGCAAATAGCGGAACTCCGCTTCCGTCACAAGTGGCAGACCGGGTTTACAGAATCAGAAATAGGATTGTTCATACAAAAGACGATCCGAAGTATGAAGGCGTCCCGGCACTGCTCCCGCAAAGTTTTGAAGCAGAATCTCTCTGGCCCGATGTGAGGCTGGTCAGGCTTCTAGCCAGCGAAGTTATCTTGGGGATGCAAAGCGCACATTAGGGGCGTGCGGCGAATGATGCTATAGACGTCGACGTAACCGACTTCGCACAGTGTGGATCGTCTATGCCTCTCCCCGATACCCGAAGGGAACCGACCATCGAGGGCGACATTCTGAAAGCGGCGTGGTCCTGCTGCGGTCACCGCGACGCTCCGAGCCGCCTTGCCGTTTGACCGAGGCATGCGTCTCTAGCGTGCCATTAGCGTGCCATTAAGGCCGGTGATCAAGGGTCAGCCGCAGTCACTCAGGGAGAGCTGGCCGAGCAGGTCAGCGGCCGTAACGGCCAGGATCGGTCTGATTCCCAAGCTAATAGAGCGGTTCGATTTCCGTCACCCGTTCGAACACGAGGACTCAGGCTAGGGACCAGTTCCCAGTGCAATGATTTCGATCAAGTTCTGATGCGGTGCCCTGCCCTCTGCGGGGAAAGCACGGGGAGCAGGGGGTTTGTGGTCGGCGCCTATTTCGCCTTGGGCCGGGATCGGCACTGGTACGGCGTGCTCCTCTTGTCCGGTCCTTCGTCACCTTCGAGTCGTTGCCGGCCGTCAGGTCCGGGCCGGCACCCGCGATGAACTCGCCCAGGAGTCGCCCGAGAGGTCCGGAGTGAGGCTCCGGGTGGCGTA
>NZ_JABVEC010000006.1 GCF_014323705.1 Actinomadura alba | reverse complement strand
GCGTCCCACCGTCGCGAACGCGGACCGCGGTGAGCATCGCCTGCTGCCGGGCCTCCAGCCAGATCGCCCGGGTCATCGCCTGGCGCGCCAGCATGGCGCCGATCACTCCCGCGGGCGCCAGCAGCAGCACGGCGATGAAGGTGACCAGCAGCGCCATCCGGCCGCGAATCGACCGCGGCCGGAGCCGAAGGGCCCCCGCCCGCACGGCGGCACCCAGACGACGGCGCCGGCCGGCGGCTCGCCGATCGGCACCCGGCTCGTAAAGTGCGCGGTCGCGAACCGATGGTCGGTCAGACACGCCGCACCCGGCGGCGGCCCGCCTGCTTGGCGGCGGCCACGCCAGGATCGCGCAGATCGGCGATGACCGGTTCATCGTGCTCACGGCGTCTGCGGACGCGACCCGCGCGGTCCCTCCGGACCCGTACCCGCAGCATCGGCTGTCCCCCCATGCCCACAGACATGCTCTGGCCGCTAGACGACTGATTCCAGACTTCTGGCACCCCAAGCATGGCTCACAACCTGCGGCGCGTCGTTGCGGCCAACGGCCATCCGCGCTTGCGGCCTGCGGGTACCGCGCTCTTACCGCTAGCCGGTAGAGGTCGGCGGCGCGGCATGGCTCAGATGAGCGCCGCCGGGCTCTTGCAGGCCGGCAGCGAGACCCACAGTGAGGTGCCCTTGCGCACCGGGCTGGCGATCTTCATGGTGCCGCCCGCCGCCTCGACGCGATCGATCAGGCCGATCAGGCCGGAGCCGTGCGCCAGATCGGCGCCGCCCACGCCGTCGTCGCGGACCGAGAGGCACAGCCGGCCGTCCAGTACCTCGGCCTCGACCTCGACGACCGAGGCCTTCGCGTGCTTCGCCGCGTTCGCCAGGGCCTCCGCGACGACGTAATAGGCGGCCACCTCGATGCTCTCGTCGAGGCGGGTCCCCATCCGGAGCGTGAGTTCGACGGGCACGACCGAGCGGCGCGCCAAGGCCTTGATCGCCGGCGCCAGCCCACCCTTCGCGAGGATGGCCGGATGGATGCCGCGCGAGGTCTCCTGAAGATCGGTCAGCGAATCGGCGAGCCCGTCGGCCACGGCCGACAACCGCCCGCTGAGCTCGGGCAGCCCGGGCGGAACGCTCTCCCAGGCGGCGCGCAGATCAAGGGCCAGCGAGACCAGCCGCTGCTGGATGCCATCGTGCAGGTCGCGCTCGATGCGCATCCGCTCCTGGTCCGCTGCGGCGACGAGCCGCGCCCGCGACGCGGTGAGCTCGGCGCGGGCCTGGGCGTTGGCGATGACGGTGGCGACGAGTTCGGTGATGTCGCTGATGCGCGTCTCGGCGTCGCCGGGGAGCACCTTGCGGGTGGAGAAGCCGACCGCCACTCCCCACAGCCGGTCGTCGACGATGATCGGCGCGCCGACCGCCGAGCGGACGCCCTGCCTGCGCAGGTAGGTGGCGATCGGGCCGGAGGCGTCCGCGTAGTCGTCGATCCGCGCGGGACGGCCGGTGCGGGCGACCACGGCCGGGATGTTCTCGCCCTTGATCGCCCAGCGGCTGCCGACCTCCAAGCCTCCGGCTGTGTCGCAGCACGTGGCGACGACGGTCGCCAGGCCGTCAGGGTCATAGCGGAAGATCCGCGCACCGTCGATCTCGAGGAGCCGGCACATCTCATCGGTCACGGCATTGCACACCACGCGCGGCGGTGCGCTGTGTGCGGCGATCGTCGCCACCCGCCGCAACGCGGCCCGCTCGTCGTCTCGGTGCTCGAGTGCCACCGCCATGCTGTTGAACGCCCGCTGGAGCTTGCGGATCTCACCACTGTCGGTCTCGGGGACCCGAGCCGACGGGTCGCCGTCCGCCAGACGGCCGGCCATCCGGTCCGTCCGGCGCACGGGCCCTATGATCGCCCGCACGAGGTAGCCGAAGGCCGCGCCGACCATGCTCACCAGCAGGGCGCTCGCGGTCAGCCTACGGACGGTCGAGCCGCTCATGCCGGCCTCCAGAGCGGGGTTTCCCCAGGTCGTGCCCCAGCGGATATCGTGGCCGTGACGATGGAGGCACCGCGTTCGCACAGCTCAGGGCTCGATGAAGACGCCACGGTGACACACCGTGGGCGTCTGGTCGTGGCCGATGACGACGTGCTGCTCCGGGAAGGTCTGGCGAGCCTGCTCACCCGCACGGGGTTCGAGGTGGTGGCGCAGGCCGACGACGGCATGCGGCTGATCGAGCTGGTCCGCAGGCATGGCCCTGATCTTGTGATCATCGACATTCGGATGCCACCGAGTTTCACGACCGAGGGTCTCGATGCGGCCCGGGTGATCCGCGAACGGTTTCCGCAGGTCGGAATACTGCTCCTCTCAGCATATGTCGACCTGGAACACGCGATGGAGCTGCTGGCCGGCGGTGACCGCGTGGGCTATCTGCTCAAGAGCAGGGTCACCGATGTGGCCGAGTTCATCGAGACGCTCGACCGCATCGTCAAAGGGGCCGCGATCGTCGACCCGTCACTGGTCGGCGAACTCATCGCGGCTCGGCACCGTAACGACCCACTGGCCGAGCTCAGCCCGCGCGAGCGCGAGGTGCTCGCCCTCATGGCCGAAGGACGCTCGAACGCCGGCATCGCACGGAAGTTGTGGGTCACCGAGGGAACGGTGGAGAAGCACGTGCGGAGCATCCTCATCAAGCTCCGGCTGCCCGAGACCGAGGCCGATCACCGCCGGGTCCTCGCCGTGCTGGCCTTCCTGGAGTCCCGCCGGCTCTAGAACCACCGCACCGGCGATGCGCCGGGACCGTACGGCCGACCGGTGGCCGGCGCGTCTATCGCCCCTGAGGCGAGCAGCGCCCTGATCGCGTCCGCGGACAGCGCCGGCTTGCTCAGGAATCCGACCGCGTCGCTGTCGGCGATGAGATCCGCGTAGTCCTCCTCGGCGTGGGTCGACGTGAGGATGATCGACGGCCGCCAGGAGCCCTGCGGAGGCGTCGTCCGCGCGACCTGGGTGAGCAGGTGCGCCAGTTCGAGCCCGCAGTCGCCGCCGAGGCAGATGTCGAGCAGCACGAGTTCGGGTCTGAGTTCCTCGGCGCGGCAGACCGCCTCGGTTCCCGTCGAGGCGGTGCCCACCACCGAGATCCCCTCCTGCTCGAGCAGATGACGGGCGGCCTCGAGGAAATGCCGGCTGTCATCGATGAGCAGGCAGCGAATCGCCATGGAGCCAGGATGGAGGCCGCCTCGCTCCCGCCGCATTGCGGCTAACCCCAATCCCGGCACGTCGCCGGGATCGCGGGAACCGGTCCGGCACCCGGCCGATCATGACCTGTCCCACGCCCGGGACAGCATCCAGGTGGCCGTCGCCGCGTCGAAGCGCAGTTCGTACACGCCGATGTCCCCGTCCGGAGCGGCCTCCACCCGCCAGAACTCGCGCTCGCTGGACTCCTCGGCCTCGGGATGCAGGTCCTTCCACCAGTCCCTGGTGGCGACCCAGTGCTCGAGCACGGACCGCACCGTGTAGAGCCGGCCCCTCCACACGAACCGCACCGGACGGCCGTCGGCCACCCACACCTCGATCGGGTCGCCGTACACGCGACTCACCCTGGCCACCTCCCGAGTCCATCGCCCGGGGGAAGGCAGGCGCAGTACGATTCGAACATACGTTCGCCGAGCCGTCAGGGCAAGTCGGAACGGACCGGTCCGGGGTGAGCCATCGACTACCGCTATCCGCTGTCGCTGGCGTGGCTCTGCCACCGCATCGCCCCGTCCTGATCTCACCCGCGACGCTCCCAGCGCGGGCTGGGGCGGGAACAGATCGGTGCCGCCACCCGTTGGCAACGATCACACCACCTCGTAACGATCACACCCCAGGAGTTTCCATGCGCGCGATCGTCGTCTCGAAGCCGGGCGGACCAGAGGCCCTCGACTACACCGAGTTCGACGATCCCGTACCGGGCCCGGGTGAGATCGTGATCGACATCGCCGCCGCCGGGGTGAACTACCTGGACGTCTACTTCCGCACCGGGCGGTACCCGAAGCCGACGCCGTTCGTGATCGGCACCGAGGGCGCCGGCACCGTCACGGCGGTCGGCCCGGACGTGACCGGCGTGAACGTCGGTGACGTGGTCGCGTCGTCGGACGTGAACGGGTCGTACGCCGCCAAGGCCATCGTGCGGGCGGACCGGGCCGTACACGTCCCGGACGGCGTCTCGGCCGAGGACGCGGCCGCCGCCATGCTCCAGGGGATGACCGCGCACTACCTCACCAGCTCGGTCTACGCGGTGCAGCCGGGCGACACGGTCGTCGTGCACGCCGCCGCGGGCGGCATGGGCCTGCTGCTCACCCAGGTCGTGAAGCTGCTCGGCGGCCGGGTCATCGGCACCGTCTCGACCGCGGAGAAGGAGCGGCTCGCCCGTGACGCCGGTGCCGACGAGGTCATTCGGTACACCGAGACCGAATTCGCCCCGGAGGTCCGGCGGCTGACGGACGGGGAGGGCGCCGCCGCCGTGTACGACGGCGTGGGCGCCGCCACCTTCGACGGCAGCCTGGAGAGCCTGCGGTGGCGCGGGACCCTCGCGCTGTACGGCGCGGCGAGCGGACCGGTGCCCCCGTTCGACCCGATGCGGCTCAACACCGGCGGCTCGCTGTTCCTCGCCCGCCCGACGCTGGCCCACTTCGTCGCCACGCGCGAGGAACTGCTCGCCCGTTCCGGTGACGTGCTCGGCTGGGTGAAGAGCGGAACGCTGAGGCTGCACATCGGCCGGCGCTATGACCTCGCCGACGCGCGCACGGCGCACGAGGACCTCCAGGGCCGCCGCACCACGGGCAAGCTACTACTTCTCCCTTAGGACACGACTCTTCGCTAATCTGCCTCAACGTGCGCTTTCGTGCACGACGCAAAGGGAGGCGTGGACTAACCGTGTCGGCAGAGAACGTGGTCGATCCCCTGACGCCCGGCGACCCGCGAACGCTGGGCGCCTACCGGCTGGTGGGTCGGATCGGCCGGGGCGGCATGGGCACCGTCTACCTGGCCGAGTCGTCCGCGGGCGAACGGGCCGCGGTCAAGGTGATCAACCCTGACCTCGCCCACGACCCGTCCTTCCGCGACCGCTTCCGCCGCGAGGTCGAGTCCGCTCGGAGGGTGCGCAGGTTCTGTACGGCCCCGGTGCTCGACGCCAACCTCGACGGCGACCTGCTCTACATCGTGACGGAGTACGTCAACGGCCCCAACCTGCACGAGTTCGTGCGCGACTCCGGGCCGATGCGGGGGGCGACCCTGGACCATCTCGCGGTCGGGGTCGCCACGGCCCTCACCGCGATCCATGGCGCCGGCGTCGTGCACCGCGATCTGAAGCCGGCCAACGTGCTGTTGTCCTCGCTCGGCCCACGAGTGATCGACTTCGGTATCGCCCGCGCGCTCGACACGGTCGTCGACCAGACCAAGACCGGCCAGTTCGTCGGTACCCCCGCCTACATGGCACCGGAGATCATCGGTGGCGGGCGGGCCACCGCCGCCTCCGACGTCTTCGCATGGGGTGCCGTCGTCGCCTACGCCGGTACCGGCGAGACCGCGTTCCCGGGGGCCACCCTGCCTGCGGTGCTCTACCGGATCTCGCACGGCGAGCCGCAGATCGAGGGGCTGGAGGACGAGATCCGGCAGCTCGTCGAGCGGGCGCTGGCCAAGGATCCGGCACTGCGGCCGTCCGCCCAGGAACTTCTGGACGGCCTGGTCGGCCAGGACCGGGCCGACACCGCCCAGACCGCTGAGACGCTCCGCAGCACCTGGCAGACCCACCCGTCCTCCGTGCCACCGTCCCCCGTGCCACCGCCCGGCGGGCCGTATCCGGGCCAGCCGACGCGAGCGGACGGCCCGGGAACGCTGATGGCGCCGCCCGGAGCCTTCCCGGGCAACGGCCCCGCCGCTCCGGTGCCGCCCGGCCGGGCCCCGGGCCACGGTCCCGGCCGTACCTCGGGCGGGGGGCGGGGCCGTACGCTGGCGCTGGCCGGCGCGGTCGTGGCGGGCTTCCTGGTACTCGCGCTCCTCGCCGTGCTGTGGCTCACCGGCTCGGGCGGCCCGCCCACCAGCACCACTCCGGTCTTCAGCGACGACTTCTCCAGCACCGGCACCAGGTGGTCGGGCGGCGAGTACAACCCCATACTCGGTACCGGCTACCTCGGTGGCCGGTACCGGCTGGGGACCACGGGCAACGACACCGACGAGTCCAGTGTGGCGCCGTACGACGCGGAACTGCCGCCACGAGTCCTGGTGTCCGCGGACGTGACCCCGGTGTCCGGACCGAAGTACGGGCAGGTGGGCCTCTGGTGCTTCGGCGAGACCACGAACCTGGACGGTTACCTGTTCCTGGTGCGCCTCGACGGCGACGGCGCGGTCATCCGCAAGGTGTCCGGCTCCAACATCTCCAAGGAGCTCGTGGCGCCCCCGGACGCCAAGGGGTTCGAGACACAGGGGGTCAACAAGATCCAGATCGCCTGTGAGCAGCAGCAGGACAAGAGCATGCACCTGCGGATGTGGCTCAACGGCGAGCTCGCCGCGGAGTACACCGACGCCGCCACTCCGCTGACGCGGGGCAAGGCCGGCATCGTCGTCATGCGGCAGGGCGGCGGCAGCGGTGGACAAATGTCTGCAGACTATGACAATTTCGAAATTTCACGCATAAACGATAAATAGCCAAACGCCGTCGGCACTGACACCGGCCAAATCCGACATAAATGGCGATTCCGGTTTTGGCCGCAGTAAAGCCTACTTCCGGGATTCTTTCCTTGCGGCGTGCCCACCTCGCAGGTCTAATGAGAGGTGCCCGTACCACCGAAAAGGGGGGAATATCGTGTTCATTCAGATCATGGAGTTCGACACGAAGAAGCCGCAGGAGATCATGACGCTCCTGGACGAGTGGCGCGTCCACACCATGGGGAAGAGCCCGGTCAGCCACGACATGATGGGCCGTTGTCATGACCGCCCGAGCCATTACGTCGCGGTCATGGAATTTTCGTCCTACGAGGAAGCGCAGCGCAATAACCGGATGGAGGAGACCGAGCGTTTCGCCAAGCGGATGGCCGAGCTTTGCGATGGGCCCATCGTCTTCGGCGACTACGACGTGATCCGCGAGGACGGCTGAGCCTCTACCGTTGAATTCAGATCTCCAGACAGGTCAGGACGGCCCGGCCAGGCAGCCGCGGCCGCCCTGACTATCGCTCGGCGGAGGACTCGACGCGGTGCCGGCTACCAGCCCTGCCGGGGCAGTTCCTCATTCGCCTCCTTGACGTCCTTGACGGTGTCGACCCCGCGCCAGTAGCCATCGATCTTGTACGCGGCCAGGCGCTTGTCCACCGCCAGCTGCGGGAACGTGGTGTCCTCGTGATCGCCCTTGACCGGCAGCAGCCCCACGACCTCGGGCTCGAAGGCGTAGATCCCGCCGTTGATCCAGTACGGCAGTCTCGGTGACTGCACGAACCCGGCGATGCGGTCCTCCTCGTCCAGGGTGGCGATGCCCCAGGTGGTGCGGTACTGCGCGAGGGCGATCGTGGCCTTGGCCTCGGCCGTCGCATGCCGGTCGATGAGATCGGTCAGCGGGAACCGGCACAGGACGTCGCCGTTGAGGGCCAGCCAGCGCTCGTCCGGATGCGGCAGGTGGCCGGCCGCGAAACGCAGCGCCCCGCCCCGGCCGAGGGGCTCGGCCTCGACGGTGACCTCGATCCGCAGCGGGTGGGGATGGTCGGCGAAGTGCTTTTCCAGCACGTCGGCCAGGTAGCCGCACGAGATCACGACATGCTCGCAACCCTCCCGCGCCAGCCACTCGAGCTGCCAGTCCACGATCGGCCGGCCCGCCACCGGGACCATCGCCTTAGGCCGGTCATCGGTATAGGGCCGCAGCCGGGTCGCCTGACCACCCGCCAGGATGACCGCCTGCCGTACCTCCGCGCTTCTTCCGGTTATCGACATGTGGAAACCCTATTGCCGCGGGCCTGGCGCCATGTCCCGCGCTACGCCATCCGGTCGGGCCGCCGACGGGCCGGCGGAGCGAGGAGCACCCGCGCCTTCGGCCGAGAGGACCGTACGGCCGGCGCTGGATGACCGTCCGTACGATCCCCCGTGATCCGCGTCCGCGGCCGCGGGCTTGCTCCGGCCTCGAATCCAATGCCGCGAACAGGCGTGACCACGTTGGTGGTCCTGCCCGGACCGTTCACATGACCCATTGTCAGGCTAGACCCGCGCGCACCGGCGGGCGTCAGCGGCTCAGCCGCCGGTAACGCCGCATCGACAGCAGGAAGAAGAGCACCACGAGCACCGACGGCCACACGACCGCCATGAGCACCGGATGCCCGGCGATCCAGGAGCCCTCTTCGAGTCCGGGGTTGCCGAACAGCTCCCGGGTGGCGGCGACCGTGGAGGACAGTGGGTTCCATTCGGCCAGCACGCCCAGCCAGTTCGGCATCTGGGACGGTGCCACGAAGGTGTTGGCGATCATGGTGAAGGGGAACAGCAGTCCCCACACGGCGCCGCTCGCCTCGACGCTCGGGATCACCAGCCCCAGGTAGATGCCGATCCACACGCAGGCGAACCGGAGCAGCAGCAGAAGCCCCACCGCGGCGAGCGTCGCCGCGACCCCGCCGTGCGGGCGCCAGCCCACGACATAGCCGCAGGCGACCAGGATGGCCACGTCGATGACGGAGTTGACGATGTCGGCGAGGCTCCGGCCGGTCAACACCGCGGACGGCGCCATGGGCATCGAGCGGAACCGGTCGGTGACGCCCGCGGCGGTGTCGGCGATGACGGCGGTCATCGTCGTCCCGATCCCGAACATCATGGTCTGGGCGAACATCCCCGGCATCAGGAACTCACGGTAGGCGCCCTCGCCGGGCACGGACATCGCGCTGCCGAACACGTAGCCGAACAGCACCACGAACACGATCGGGAAGATCAGGGTGCCGAGGATGCGTGTCGGCTCGCGGACCCAGTGCATGAGGTCGCGGCGGGCGATGGTCCAGCCGTCGAGGACGGCCCAGCGGGCCAGGCTCAGCGGCGTGGCCGGCGGCACCGGCGTCGGCGGGGTCCCCAGGACCGCCGGGGTCGTGGTCTTCACGCCGCGGCCTCCTCGTCGGTGCGGTGACCGGTGAGCCGCAGGAACACCTCGTCGAGTGTCGGGCGGCGCAGGGCGATGTCCTCGGCCGTGATCTCCGCGTCGGACAGCGCTCGTACGACCTCGGTGAGCACGGACATCCGGTCCCGGACGGGAGCGCTGATCCGGCGCAGCTCCGGTTCGGTCTCGGCCTCGGCGCCGCAGACGCGGGCGATGAGCTCGGCGGCCGCGGGCAGCGCGGCCGCGTCACGGACGACGAGGTCGATCCGGTCGCCGCCGACCTTCGACTTGAGCCGATCCGGTGTGCCCTCCGCGATCACCCGGCCGTGGTCCATCACGGCGATCTGGTCGGCCAGCCGGTCCGCCTCGTCGAGATGCTGCGTGGTGAGCAGCACGGTGGTGCCCGCGGCGGCCAGGGTGCGGATCGACTCCCACACCTCCCCGCGGTTGCGCGGGTCCAGTCCGGTCGTCGGCTCGTCGAGGAACAGCACCTGAGGCGCCAGGATGAGGCTGGCGGCGAGATCGAGCCGCCGTCGCATGCCGCCGGAGTACTGCTTGGGCGGCTTGCCGGCCGCGTCCGCCAGCCCGAACTGTCGCAGCAGCTCGTCCGCACGGCGCCGGGCGGACCGGCCGTCGAGGTGGAAGAGCCGGCCGAACATCTCCAGGTTCTGGCGGCCGGTGAGGATCTCGTCGACCGCCGCGTGCTGCCCGAGCAGCCCGATCCGGTAGCGCACCTGCCGCGTCTGACGCGCCACGTCCAGCCCGGCCACCTCGGCCCGCCCGCCGTCCGGCCGCAGCAGCGTGGACAGGATCCGGACGGCGGTGGTCTTACCCGCGCCGTTCGGCCCGAGCAGCCCGCACACCGTTCCCTCCGGAACCCTGAGATCGAACCCGTCGAGCGCCCTGGTCCCGCCGTAGCGTTTGCGCAGCCCGTCGGCGACGACCGCGTCTTCTCCTGCGTCTTTCACGGCACCCACCCCCACTTCATTATTCAAATTTGATGACCAGTCGGAGCGTAGCCAGCCAGAGGGAAGTCGTCAAGTTTGAATAGGCATACGCGGGGAGGCACTCGCGTTCGGATGGCCGGGTCGTCGTCAGGCGCCGGCGGCGCCCCCGGTCACGGCCGTGCTCGGCACCGCCGCGCCGTCCTTGTTCTCCGCGTTCTCCAGGTCATGGACGCATCCCGCGGCATGGCGGCCCGGAGCGTCAGGCCCTTCGCCGGCCATGACGTAGGCGCCGCCCTCAAGCCGCGCGATCAGCCCCCTCGTCCACTCCGCGCCCGTCTCGGCCGAGTAGACCCACAGGCCCAGCAGTTCCTGCAGGCTGTGGTCCCAGTCGCCGAGATGCGGGGCCACGGAGGCGCGCCATTCCTCCAGCGCGGCCAGCCGCTCCCTCAGCAGGCCGATCGCCTTCTCTCTCGTCAGCTCGGACAGGAAACCGAGACCCGCCCAGAACATGTCCTGCCGCTGATCGACCTTCGTCAACGACTCCGTGAGCAGGCGGAAGAATTCCGCATCGCCCTTCTGCGTGAGTTCGTAGTCGGTATGCGGCGGCCCGGCATCGCTCTCCTCCACATCGTGGGCGCGCAGCAACCCCTCTTTGCCGAGCTGCTTCAGCGCGTGGTAGATCGACCCGGGATTGACGTTGGCCCACTCGTCCGTTCCCCAGGAGAGCAGCTCGCTGCGGATCTGGTAGCCATGCGCCCGCCCGAGCGAACGCACGCCTCCGAGCACCAGCAGCCGCGTCGCCGACATCCTCGTCCCGCCTCCACTTGGAGAGCCCCGTGTTCCCCCTCAAGGCTAACGGCCACGTGCGCGATGTCGGAGCCGGCACTCGCAGGCGCGCGCCGCGCGGACCGGCCGGTCAGTCCAGGGGGCGGCGGCCGGCGAAGCCGAGTTCGGTGAGGTGGTACCACGCCAGCTCGGGTTCACCCTCGATCCAGCAGAGCCGTACGGATCGCCCACCGCGACGAGCGGGGAAGTCCACCAGGAAGGGGGCCAGACCTTTGACCTCGATGCCCTGGTCGGTGAACCAGGTCACGTGCTCCTGCAACCGGGCCTCATAGGCCTTGGCCTCGGGCCTGCCGCCCATCGCCGACGATCCGGCG
Organism: Actinomadura alba; assembly: GCF_014323705.1. Classification (GTDB taxonomy): domain Bacteria; phylum Actinomycetota; class Actinomycetes; order Streptosporangiales; family Streptosporangiaceae; genus Actinomadura_C; species Actinomadura_C alba. The sequence continues at coordinate 253,928 of NZ_JABVEC010000006.1, read as the reverse complement.
GTGTGCAGATCGAGGGTGAGCTCGGCCAGGTCGGCCCGGAGTCGTACGATCTCGGCGGCCTTCGCCCGCACTTCGGGCATCAGCGCACGCGCTTGCGCGATCGTGAACTCTCGCTCGCTCGTCGTCATCGGTACCCCTCGCCTCCCGTGCGAACATACCGACTCGCGGGCGGGCCCGCCGGGTTCACCGACCTTCGGGATCGTCCGGGATCACCGGGAGTCGCTGGGTGAGCAGGGCCTGTGACGAGATCACGCCGCTGGCGAGCACGGTCTTCTCATGGCGCAGCGAACCGTTCTCCCGCAACAGGTCGTCCGCCTCGGCCCGCAACCTGGTCAGGCGCTTCGCCATCCGCATCTGGACGACGAGACCACCGATGGCGACGCCCACGACGAACGCCGCGATCTGGGGTATCCACAACACCGTCCCGGCCGCGATGAACAGGACCACAACAAGAGCGATCGGGCGGATGTGCCCCTCCACCCAGTCCCAGGCCGCGTTGACGGGCTTGGGGATCTTCACTCGACTCTCCTTCCGGCTCGATCTCGGAGCTCCTGGACATGGCAACAACGATGGGAGCGGAGTCGCATGTTCCTGCCAGTGGCCGATGTCACCGCCCAGGTCGGGCCCTATGCCCGGACCGGGCCGGTTCAATCGCCGGGGACGCGGCTCGTGGACCGGCTCGTGAACCACCCGCGCGCGCTCGCGCTGCTCGACCGGCTGTTGCTTCCGGCACCGGCCTGATCGGCCGGTCAGGACCCGGACGCGGACCCGGGCTCAGGCATCGGCCGGTCGCTTCGCCCGGATGCCGGCCACTCGCGCACCCGGCTCGGGAGCGTCACGGCCACGCCCTCGATCACCAGCAGCAGCCGCTCTTTGGACAAGGTCACCGCGGCCTCCCGTTCGGCCGCGCCGAGCCGGTCGAGCGGCGTGGGCCGCAGGCAGGTGGTGAACGCGGCAACCAGGTCGGGCCGGTCGAGCACATACCGCCCGACGAACCTCGGATCCCTGCCGTCCTTCACCACGATGAAGCCGGGACCACGCCGGAAATGGCAGAAGGCCCGGGGGTGGGACTCCTCCCAGCCCGCGCGCTCCGCGGCCGCTCCCTCGAGGGCCTCGGGCGGCGGCAGGTGGTGGAGCGGGGTGACGTCGAGCGAGCCGGTGAGCCGGCCTCGCCAGCCGACCGTCATGTCGCGTGCGCACTGGTCGCGAAGGAACGCCACGACGCGGGCCGTGGACATCGGCTCGGCTCCGAGCTCGATCAGCGCGTCGATCTCGACGTGATCGTATGTCGCCTGGCGCACCGGCACGCCGGGCAGTCCGGTCGCGTCGAGAGCGGCCATGCTCATGCCTGGACCGTCGGCACGCTCGGGACCGGCGGCGCCAGGGCGGGCTCGTTCTCGAACCTGTCCCACGGGAGGGTGAGCGGCAGCATGACGTGCGGGTTGACCTTCAGATTCTCGGCCGGCCGGCCGGCCGCCTTTCGGGGCGCGGCTCGCGTGGCGAGCGCGACGTGGACGCCGTCGTCCACGAACACCAGGCCGCTCGCCACCTGCTCGGCGAGCCAGTCCTCGACGTCGGCCAAGGTCTGCTCGTGGCCCGCGGCGGCCAGGGCCTTGACGAGTGACTCCGGGCCGCGGCCCCGTTCGAGCGCCCGGTACGCGGCGGCCCGCCAACCGGTCAGGACGTGTTCCCGTTGCGGCCGGCCGGCCCGGGCGTCCTCGACGACCAGCGTGTCACCGGATCCGTCGCGAACGATGAGCCTGGAGCGCGGGTAGTCCCGCTGCCACCGCTCCACGGCCTCGTGGAGCCGTCTCGCGGTGTCGGTGCCGATGCCCAGCGGCGGGGAGTCGAAGAAATAGACCAGGTCGTGCAGCTCCCGCTCGGGGAGGTCGTAGACGTGCTCGTACATCTCCGCGGGGCGCCGCGCGCGGAATCCGAGCTCGGGCCGGTCGAAGTACGGGCTGAACCGCTCCAGCAGCAGGCGCGAGACCGAGCCCGGAGGCTGCAGGTGGACCAGGGCCGGGATCTGGTCGATGACGGCCTCGTAGTCGGCCGCGTTCTCACCGGGGAATCCGTACAGGTAGTTCCACGACACGGTGATCCCGCGGTCCTCGCACTCGCGGAGCAGCCGCAGGTTGATGGCACCGGTCGTGCCTTTGTCCATGAGGCCGAGCACCCGGCGGCTCAGGCTCTCGATTCCCGGCTGTACGTCCGTCACGCCGGCGGCGGCGAGGAGTTCCACCTGTTCCGGCTGCAGGTTCGCCTTGACCTCGTAATGGATCCGCAGGTCCCAGTCGGCCCGCGCGAGTCGCGGCAGCAGGTCACGGAAATACGCCATGTCGATGATGTTGTCAACCATGATCAGATCGAGAATGCGGTGCCGGGTCACGAGGTGCCGGATATCGGACCACATACGCTCGGCCGGCCTGCTCCGGAACTGTATCGACGACCCGTTGAGCCCGCAGAAAGTGCACTGGTGCTTCTCACCCCACCAGCAGCCCCGGGCTCCTTCGAGTACGAGCTCGGGCTCGAAGTGGTCGGCCATTCCCGAGGCGTCCAGCGCACGCTGCCAACCGTCGAAGTCCGGCCGGGGGATCAGTTCCGGTGGCACGGCACGACGCGACTGCGGGTTCGCCACCGGCTCATCGCCCCGCCACCAGCACACGCCGGGCACGTCCACGGGCCGCACGCCGGCCTCGACGCAGCCGAGCAGCTCGGGGAATGCGAGCTCTCCCTCACCTCGTACGACGTAGTCGAGAAAGGGATGGTTTCGGTGCAGGACCTGACCCATGGGACCGTCGCAGTTGCCACCGCCCATGACCACGATGATGTGCGGAGCGCGTTCTTTCAGCCGCCGGGCGGCCGCGAGGCTCGGCACATTCTGCATGAACGTACTTGTGAATCCCACGACGTCCGGCTCGGTGGCGAGGATCTCCTCCACCGCTCGCTCGACGAACTCCTCGGCATGCGAACGAGCACGCCGTACGACCCCGATGTCCACGCCGTAGCCCCGCGCGTACTCCTCGAGCACGCCGGTCCGCCAGTGCGGGTCGCCGTACAGCACACCCGAGAAGACCCAGTCCCCCAGCCCATGGAACACACCGTCGTCGGCGACGGACATGTAGTGCGCGGGAGTCAGCTCACCGTTACTCGACTCCAGCAGGAACTCCGCCCATCGGAGATAACCGTGGTACTCCGTGACGGTGTCACCGGGGCGGCTCTCGGCAAGGCGCGCGCGCAGCAGGGCGATGGGCAGAGACGGCAGCTTGACCGACTGCCATGGCATCGAGACAAGACAGATTCGCATGGTCCTAGTTTTCGCCAGTGGGGTAATCCTTGGCAATAAGACGGAAAGTCACGTTGCGCGGTCGGACGACTACTATGGATCACACTCGATCGCCATGTGTCACCACCTGAGCACTTTGCCACGCTTACCGCAAATAATAACGCCGATGTCCAAATATGGTCAACCACCCGGGTCCAGGCGCATAGCACTATTGACCGGCACTCCATTACCGCTTTAAATCTCGTAGTCATGGCTGGATGCTGCATCCGGAATGAAAACCAGTCAGAATCTGGGTAAAGTGATTGGGGGCCCTTGCATGGCTTATGGCACACCCGATGACCCGTCCGCCCTCGAGGAACCGCCTCCATCCAATCCCGGCATGCTCGCCGCGTTGTCCCATCGCGACTTCGCGCTGTTGTGGTCGGGTCAGTCGCTCAGCGCGATCGGGAACCGGATGTTCCCCATCATCGTCGCGCTCGTGGTCCTCGACCGTCGTGGCGGGGCGGCCGGGCTGGGTCTCGTACTGGCGGTCCAGGGCATCGCCCTGCTCGTGGGGACGGTCGTCGCCACCTCGGTGGGCGACCGCTGGCGGCGCAGCCGGGTGATGATGGCGACCGACGGCGTACGGATCGTCGGCGTGATCATCATCGCCTTCGCCCCGGCGACCCTGCCGTGGCCGGTCTTCATCGGCGCGATCGTCGGCATCGGCGCGGCCGAGGGCATGTTCCAGCCCGCCTACCGCGCGGCGCTGCCGCGGGTCCTCCCCCGAAGCCATCTGCAGGCCGGCAACGCGCTCACCTCGCTGTCGCAGTACATCGCCATCGTCATCGGACCCTCGCTCGCGGGCGTCGTCATCGCCACCCACGGGGCGGGGATCGCCCTGTGGATCGATGTCGCGACGTTCGCCGCCAGCCTCGCGACACTGTCGCTGATAAGAGAACACGCGAGTACGGAGAAGGCCGGAGCCGCCGAGGCGGGTCTGCTCCGACGTGGTGCCCGCGACTTCACCGAGGGGGTACAAGCGATCCGGGTGCGGCCTTGGCTCGCCGCGTCGATCTGTATGTCCACGCTGGTCATGGGCTTCGTCATGGCTCCCGCGATCGTCGCCGCCCCGATCGTGGCGGAAGAACGCCTGGGCGGCCCCCAGGCCTACGGTGCCGCGTTCACCGCCCTCGGGGTTGGATCGATCCTCGGCGCCCTGCTCGGCAGCAGGATCCGTACCGGCCGTCCCGGCGTCGTGGGGGCTCTCGGAGTGATGACCATCTTCGGGGCGATGATGTCGCTGGCCTTCCTGCCGCTTCCGGGTGTCGTGCTGTGCTGGGCCATCGCGGGCATGGGACTCACCATCTTCGAGATCCTCTGGATGACGGCGATCCAGCAGGACGTGCCCGACCACCTGCTCGGCCGCGTCCTGGCCCTCGACTGGCTCGGGAGTGACGGGCTGACGCCACTCGGCTTCGCTCTCGCCGGTGTCGTCGTCGGCGCACTCGGCACCCGCGACGTGCTCGTCGCCGGAGCGCTCCTGGTCCTCGTGATCGCGCCACTGCCCCTGCTGGTCCGCGGCGGCACCACCTTCTCCAGCACCGAGGCCGACGACGCCGCGCGCTCAGCGAAGGCCGAGGCGGCCCTCTGAGCCCGCGCCGGGAGTGGACGAGCGCGCTGGCAGAACGCGCGCTCAGCGTCCGGCGATCTCCTTCAGCGCGTCCAGGCTGGGGGCCTCTTGCTCCTGCGCATCGGCGGCGACGCCACCCCACTCCGGGTCCTCGGGCACACCGATCCAACGGCGCAGTGCGTCCAGCGGGGGCAACCCCTCTTTCTTGCACTGGTCGAGCCGGGAAATCCATAGTCGACCGGCGCGGAAGCCCTCGGCTCCGGCGGACAGGCGGCGCTGGTAATCGGCGGCGTCCTCGGTACCGGACGCCCACAGGTAGCCGAGAACCTCACCGCCCTTGGTCACGGGCAGATAGCGCACGGCCGAATCGGCCTGGAAGGAGTAACCCGGCTTCTCCAGGGTGAACGGCGACAGATCACCCCACCCCTTCGACCGGTCCATCGGCGTGCCATCCGGGAACGTGCCCTCCGGCCCGAGGGAGTCAGGGGGAGGGTCGCCGCCCGGATTGGCCAGCTCGTACAACTCCGCCAGACTCGCCGCCTCGCCCTCCTCGGCGTCGGCGGCGATCGCACCACCCTGCGGATCTTCAGGGGCACCCTGCCAGCGGCGTAGTGCCTGCAACGCCGACAGGCCCTCACCATAGGACTCTCGCATCCGTTCCGACCACGTCACCGGCGACCGGAACGCCTCCTCCGACGCGGTCAGCCGGCGCACATACCCCCCCGCCTTCTCGGTCGGCGATGCCCACAGGTAGCCGATGACCTCACCGGTCAGGGTGACGGGAAGGTAGTGAACGGGGCCCTTCGTGATGAGCAGGTACGTGCCCGGCGGAGGACCGGAACGACGCGGCCGGTCCGCGGCCGAGGGCCCCGATCCGGTCCCGCCGGGAGGCGGGCCGTTCTGTCCACCCGACAGCGGATCACTCTGCTTGCTCTGCGGGCCCACCGGCCGCACTCCCTTCACGTTGTTCGTACATGCTCACCTACGGCAGAACGTCGGCGTCGATGTCGTATCCACCATGGGCGTTCGGCGTCACGCTGTTGATGCGGTAGCGGGTGCCCCGCGGCAGGATCAGCTCACGCTGGTCATCGAACACGCTCTGCTTGCCCATCCACAGCCCGGGCGAGCCTTCCGGCACATTGATGTGCAGGTTGAATTTGAACGGATTCCCATCGACGACGGCGGGTGTCCTGCCCAGCGAGGTCGACATGTAGGCCGGCTCGGTCTGGGTCGTCCCCTCCAGCGCCCTGGGATTGCTCGGATCGAACCCATCCATGAAGCTTACGTCGTGCAGACCTCGCTGCACTTGGACGCCCTCCGGAAGCGGCTGGTCCAGCGCCCGATCGATCTCGTCGATCCGGTGCCAGAAGTCGGCCTCGCTCGGGAATCCGTCGAAGTACCGGGCCAGGAATCCGCGATGGCCCGAGTAGTTGAGCCACTCCTCCAGTCGCGCCTCTGGGTCCGGGCGGCGCAGGATGTCGTCGACGATGGACCGCTGATCCGGTGTCAGATCGGTCCGGCGTGACGCATCGTAGATGTCGGCGATGGACGGGGGACGTCCACCGTTCATCTCGAACAGATGCCATCCCGGCTGGACGCTGTTCCACGCACGGTGCAGGGCGGCCGGCAGATCGGCACCCGGGCGCAGGAACGGGTTCGGGAACGACTGCCTGGTGTACCACCGCACCGCGTTCTGCAGGTCGGGAGGCAGATTCCGGTAGACGTCGCCGAGGCGTTCCTCCCCGTAGCGCTCACCATCGGCATCGGAGTCGAACCGCCGGATACCGTCCTCGACCCGCCCGGGGAGCGGATCGGTGTGCCCACCGGGGTCGGCACCGTCATGATCCGGGTCTGCGCCGTCCGGGTCAGCGTTGTCCGGGTCAGCGTTGTCCGGGTCAGCGTTGTCCGGGTCAGCGTTGTCCGGGTCAGCGTTGTCCGGGTCAGCGTTGTCCGGATCTGCGTTGTCCGGATCTGCGTTGTCCGGATCTGCGTTGTCCGGATCTGCGTTGTCCGGATCTGCGTTGTCCGGATCTGCGTTGTCCGGATCTGCGTTGTCCGGATCTGCGTTGTCCGGGTCGGAGGTGTTCCCATCACCCGGGTTCTGGTCGCCCTGACCTTGCTGATCGCCGGGTCCGTCGGAGTCGCCGTTGGGCGGGTCGGTCGGACCGTCTCCGCCGCCGTCCGTGGGTGAAGGGTCACCCTGCTGCTGGCCGCCGTCGCCGTTCTGCTCGCGTCCGCCGACGTTGACCGGTTCGCGGTCGGGCGTGTTGTCGGTCGTGCTGTCAGGGGTGTTGTCGGCGGGCACGTCGTCGAAGCCGTCGGCGTCCCGCAGGGCGTCGTCGAGGCCGTTGAGCTCGTCGGTGTCCAGATCCAGGTCGTCCAGGGAGTTCTGCAGATCCTGGGTCGAGGGCAGGTTGGACTGCTGACCGGGCAGGTCCGCCTGGTCCAGGTCGACCCGATTGGCGTCCGGGGAATCGACGTCCACATCGGCGTCGCCCCGCCGGCCCGCCCGGATCAGGCCCTTGACCACACCGGCACCACCGAGGAAGCAACTGCCGATGTTCAGCACGCTCTGGGTGATGACGTACCCCGCGCCGTTGCCGCCGTCCCACTCCCGGTACGGCACGAACGCGTTCACCAGGCCGAGCCAGTTGTCGCCGAGGTTGCCCCAGCCCTGCCACCCCCAGCCGTCCGGTCCGTAGAAACCCACCAGGCCCACCAGGCCACCCGCCATGGCCTCCCAGTTGCCCAGCAGACCGTCCCAGCCCTGCCAGCCCCAGCCGTCCTCGCCGTACATGCCCACCAGCGAGGCCAGGTCCTGCACGATCCCGACACCGAAGTCCTTGACGCCGTTCCAGACATCCTCGTACCACGGCGCGTCGTACTCCTGCGGCTTCGCCCACGGAGTCTCGATGTCCTCGATCGTCCGCGACAACCCGTAAACCTGCTCACCATTCCGAACCAACTGCTCATCAGCAGTCGGATCAGAACCAATGAAACGCGTCCCGCCGAACAACGCCGTAATCGCGTTCGCGCAGGTCCGCTCCGCCTCCTGATAGGCCACCAATTTGGCCATCACATCATTGTTCAGGTCATTATGCTGATTGACCTTGTCCTCATCCTCACGCCAATCATCGTCCCCATCGATACTCGCCCGGAACGACACCGCCTCAGACTTCAACCGCCGCAGATCCCCCACCAACGTCCGCGCCGTCGCCGCAAACGTCACCAACGCATCACCCGCAGTACCCGTAGGCGCCTTCAACGAATCCCCGGCCGACGCCACCGGATTCGTCCCGGCGAACAGCAACCCCGCCTCAGGCGCCGAATAAAACTGCGACAACCCCTGCCACGCCGAATCGATGTCATGACCCTTCTGAGCGATACTCACCCCATCCGCCTTCAGAGCCCGCCCAGCAGCATCCACCTCCTCCGGATTCACCGCAGGAATCGGAATCGCACCCGGATCGATCACACCACTCAACGTCGTCACACCACCCAAAACCCGATGACCGGATCTGCCCGGTCTCCGTCATCGTCACGAATCCGCGCCGGCGTCCCCGGCGTCCGTACTGGTGTCCACTGGTGCCGGCGGCATCCCGTTCGCCCATGTACGGGCATCCGACGCCGCCGGCCCGTTCACTGCCGAGTCGCGTTCCGCTGGGCCTCCGCGGCCATTTCCAGGTCGCCGTCGATATACGCCCTGGTGGCCGCGACCGCGCCCGTGATGCAACTGCTCGTCTTGGTGCCCATGCTCTTGAGAGTGGGCGAGTAGTGCTCGACGAATTCCTTCAGCGCGGTGCCGATGGGAGCGCTGGCGGCGCCGGTGCCCGCGTCCTCGACGTGGTTGGCGAAGTCGGTCACCTGCTTCTGGAGGGTCTTGCCGTCGCCGCCCCCGCCGCCGGCGCCGTCGGTGACGTGCCCCGCGACCCTGGTCACGACGCCGCTCACGCCGGGAGGGTCGATGTCCCAACTCGACATGCCGCTGTTCTCCGTTCCTACTCGTCAGTCGATCGACCCGGTGCCACCGGACGGCCACTGGAATGCGGACTCGACGTCGGGCGACTTTCGGGTGCCGCTGAACCGGCCCGCACGGAAACCGGCGGGCGGGCGCGTGGTCGTCGGCCCGTGCTTTCGTACGGTCGCCGCCGCCGCCATTCCGGCCAGGTCCGCCATCTGGGCGACGCTCTCACTGATCTGCTGCGCGTCCGCCTTGATGTCCGATGCCAGCCGGGCGGTCCCCGCCTTGAGCGCCGTGAGGGGATCCGACGCGCCGGTGCCGTCCTCGTCGGGACGGGACGTGTTCATCTCGGCATGGTCGTCCGCATGGTCGCCCAGAGCGTCCCAGCCGGGCTGCTCCACCACCTCGAACTTCATGACCCCGCCTCCCGTTGATCCGCCATGTCGCCCAGACTCTTTGATGGCGCGAACCCTCCGAAGGTTCCGGTCAAATCAAGGTAAAGCAAGACTATGCCGGGACGCATCTGGTCCGCACGCCCTTTGCGGCCGTACATTCAAGGACGAACACATTGGATACGTGGGAACCAACGCTCCTCCGGTCACATCTACATATAGGGAAGAGCCGAAGCCACGACCTGTGAGAGCATGGGCGATGGCGTTCGTGCTGAGGTTCCCTCGAACGGACAGAGCGCGACAAGTGACGAACTGAGTGGGCAGGTGAGAGCATGTCAGGGCGGTGGGACCAGGGCGATCAGACGCTGGTCACCCTGGCGCGGGGCACCCAGGGCGCGAACCAGGACCTGGGGACTCTGGTCAGGCAGCTGATCCAGGCGGCAGAGCCGCTCGTGGGCAAGTTCAACGGCGCCGGCAAGGCGACTTTCGACTCCTTCAAGGCCAATGCCGACCAGATCACGGCGGACCTCAACGCCGGCCTGGGATCGGTCAATACCGGTCAAATGGGCATGGAGCAGGCGTTCTCTTCCGGTGACCAGTCGATGGCGGACGAGGCCCAGTCGAGGATGGGCTCGGCCAACTTCGACGCCGCCAAGTTCCGGTGAGCTGAGCGAGATCGAGGGAGACGCACTGTAATGAGCGGCAACGGACGGCGCAGCTACGACATCGATGCCTCGGGGGAGGCACAGACCAATATCCACGCGATCATCGGTCAGCTCGAAACCCTCATCGGCCAGCGCGACACCGATGTCTCGACCGCGATGTCGGACTTCGAGGCCACCGGGGTCTCCGATGAGTACAGCGCCAAAGAGCTCAAGTGGCACAACGCGGCCAATGAGGTCCGGGAGATCATCCGGCTCGTCAAGGGGACGCTCGAGGCCAACGACGGCACCGCGCAGACCACGCTGAGCAAGGCCGGCGCGGCGGTCCAGGCCATCTGACGGACCGCGCGGCCAGGCAGGGCCAAGCAGACGGCTCGAGTACGGGGGGGACACCCGCTGAGGGGCGTCCCTCCCGCACTGTGTTCAACGCCCGCCGGCAGGCGGGCCGGTTCGTTGTCGGGAGACGTGGGTGGCCCGGGACTATGACACACAGCTGCTCGAATCAGTGGCAGTGCGTCGTCGGCGTCTTCGTGACGCGGCATTGTTCGGACAACACCGCACCCGCCGTACGCTCGACGAGAACATCAACAAGATCCTCATCGGGCTGTGCATCGCCGCGGTCGCGTGCGCGGGCTGCGTCGGCTGGTCGGTCGTGCAGACCCAGTTGCTGAAGCAGAAGAAGGAGCAGGCCGCCCAGTCCCAGACCGCGCCGAATCCGGGTGCGGCGCAGGTGCCGGCCGACTGGGTGGGCGCCCAGGTCACGATTCCGATGCTCCGGACCGCGCTGTCCAGGGCGCGGGTTCCGGCGTCCCTGTACGTGCTCCCGGGCCAGCCGCGTCCCCCGGCGCATCGCACCTCCAGCTACTACCTGCTCGCGAGGAACCAGACCCAGTTCTCCGCCGGGATCGTCGAGGGCCGCGAGGGCCGGATCGGCGCCGAGTTCGGCACCGAGGACGAGGCGTGCCGCTGGATGTACGGCGAGCTCGTCGTCAAGGAGACCCGCCCGGCGCGCCTGACCGCGCTCGAGGAGCAGGAGGCCCCTCGGCTCGCCACGTCATTGGTCGGCGATGTCAGGGCCAAGATGGCGCAGCAGGGGGGCGGCGGCTCGTTGGCCTATCCCCTGCCACAGGGCACCCTGGTGGATCAGTTCGGTCAGGAGAGCGGATCCGCGCTGTTCCCGGCCGGCACACCGTTCGCCCAGCGGGGACAGCCGCCGGCCGCGCGCTTCACCGTGAACTCGCAGGTGCCGTCGAACTACCACCGCTACCGAGTGGTCAGACCCTTCCAGGTCGACGCCTCAGTCGTGCCCGCCGGTTCCGGAGGACCCGGCGGAGCCATGCGTTTCACGATCGCGCCGGCCCTGTTCAGCCAGCCGCCCGCCCTCCCGAGCGTCCGCTGGCTCCTGCGCAACGGCTACCTTGAACGGATCACGGTGGCGACCATCCCAGACTAGGCCGGGCGATCGGGGCCGCTCGGCGGTCGCGCGCACCATCATGCAGGTCCGGGGCGAAGGCCACCGGAGGAGTGACGTCAACGGAAGGCGCTCATGGCTTCGTGGAGCCGGGTCACGATCGTCGGTGACCAGCGGAGGGTCGATGCGGTCCTGCCCGCGCAGGAGCCGATCGGGGCCCTCATGCCGGACGTGCTGCAACTGGTCGGCGACCCGGTGGAGAACCCGCCACGGCTACGGCACCTCGTGACCACGACCGGCGACGTGCTGGACGGGAACTCCACCCTCGCCGAGCGCAGGATCCCCGACGGTTCCGTGCTCCGGCTGATCCGTGCCGAAGAACCGCTGCCGGCCCCCGTCGTGCACGAGGTCCCCGAGGTGGTCGGCGACGCTCTCGACGGCCATGTCTGGCGCTGGGGACCCGGCCCGATGCGATGGACGGCCACGTTCAGTGCGACGGCGCTCACCCTGACCATCGGGCTGCTCATCAGGAACGGCCTGCCCGAGGCCGGAGGACTGGCGATCGTGGCCGCGGCGGCCTTCCTCCTGCTCCTCGCGGGCATGGCGATCGGCGCGACCTGGCGCGAGCCGCTGGGCACGGCGCTGTCGCTCTGCGGCGCGGGCATGGGCGGCCTGTCCATCTGGTTCGCCGCCGACCTCTACGCCTGGGGAGGCTGGGCGCGCTGGGGCGGCATCGCGGTACTCGCCGGTCTGGTCACCATCGGACTCGGCCTCACGTCTCCGCTGCGCGGCGGCGGGACGATCGGCGGTGCCCTCGCCCTGGTCCTCGCCCTGGCCTGGACCATCAGCACCGGCCTCGACCTGGACGCCGCGCGTGTCTCGGCCGTCCTCGCCATCGTCTGCGTGATCCTGCTCAGCCTGCTGTTGCGCATCGCGCTGATGCTCTCGGGACTCACGACGCTGGACGACCGGCGCAGCGCCGGAGCCACTGTCGCACGCAGCGACGTCACGACGGCACTGGCCAGCGCGCACCACAGCATGGTGATCGCCACCGTCGCGGTGGCGATCGCGGTGGTCGTGGCGGGGTACGGCACGAAGACGGTCTTCAACGGCTGGACCGCCGCGCTGTCGGTCCTGCTCGCGATCGTCGTGGCCAGCCGGGCAAGGGTGTTCCCGCTGGCGATCGAGAAGATCACACTGCTCGGCGCCGCCATCTCGGTGATCGTCCACCTGGTCCTGGCCTGGGCCGACCATGAGCCATGGGCGGTGGCACCGGCGATCGCCGTACTGCTGCTCATCCTGCTGCTGCCGATCGTGGTGCTGTCCACCGAGCAGCCGGAGCACGTACGGGCCAGGCTGCGGCGGATCACGAACCGCATCGAGGCGGTGGCCGTCGTCGTGATGGTGCCTGTGGCGATCGGAGCCTTCGGGACCTTCGAGCGCCTGCTCAATACCTTCTGAGCCGAGAGGAAGCCGGGGTGGCGGACCAGAACCGCAGCGGGTGGGACGACCCGCCGGGCGCCGCACGACCCGACCCTGACCAGGGGCCGGGCGAGCCGCCCGCCTCAGGCGAGCACGCGTCGAGGCCCGCGGCGGCGCCCGACCCCCGGTCCACACCGCAGGCACCGCCCGGGCAGTGGTACGGCGGCCAGGCTCCCCCGGCCCCGCACCCAGCGCCGGCACCGGCACCCGCACCCGCACAGTGGTATCCCCAGCAGCCTCCGCCCGGCAACGCGCAGTGGTATCAGCAGCCCGCGTCCCAGCCCCAGCCTCCTCGAGCCGGGTCTGGGTCCGGGTCCGAACAGCCGGCGGCGGCCGGGCCGGTCGCCGGGCGACAGCCGGACCCGCACCAGCAGGGCTCATGGACCTACGCTCCGCCCGCGCAGCCCGGGTCCCCAGGCCCGCAGGTGCCGCAGGTGCCGCAGGTGCCGCAGGTGCCGCAGGTGCCGCAGGTGCCGCCGGCCGGGGTACCGAGCCTCGGCGCCGAGGCTCTCTTGCCGGGGGCACGGCGGGAAGCCGGTGAGCTCGTCGGGCAGCAGGCGCACGGCGACTCCCTGATGCGCCGGGTCGGCCACGGGGTCGCACAGGTCTTCCGGCCGGCCGAAGAGGTCCAGACGGCCGCGCAGTTCGGCGAATGGGTCCAGCATCCCGTCACCACCGGCCGGCGCATCGCCGTGACGAGCATCCGCGGCGGCGCGGGCAAGAGCACGATCGCGGCGCTGCTCGCGACCGTGTACGGCCACTACCGGCAGGACCGCGTGCTCGCCCTCGATGTCGACCCCGGCCTCGGCTCGCTGGCCCTGCGGCTCGGCATCACGCCCACCCACTCGCTGGGGGACCTGGACCCGAACCTCGCCCAGAGCGGTTCGTTCGACGAGGTCCAGCCGTATCTGACGCGCGCCGGCCGGCAGATGTGGGTTCTGCCGGGCACCCGGTCCGCTGTGCACGACAGCACGTTGGACGCGGGAACGTACCAGGGCGCCGCCGCGCCACTGAGCCGGTTCTTCGCACTCACGGTCATCGACTGCGGGGCGGGCCTGCTCGGTGACCTGCATCGCACGGTGCTGAGCAGCGCGCACGCCCAGATCCTCGTCACCCATGCCACGTACGACGGTGCGGTGAGCGCCCGTGAGGCGCTGGACTGGATGATGCTCGGCGGCCTGTCCGAGCTGGTCCGCCGTACGGTCGTGGTGTTCGTCGCCCGCAACCCGGACGCCGAGTCGGTGCTCGATCTCGGCCGGGCGGCCACCCTGGTCCAGGAACCCGGTGCCGGCGCCGTGCGGTTCGCCTACGACCGGCACGTCGCGCTCGGCACCACTCTGGACGCGCGCCGGATGGCCTATGCCACCAGGCTCACGGGCGTACGTATCGCCGCCGAGGCCATGCGCCGCGCGGTCGCAGCCTGAGGCGGCCCCCCAATGTCACCCTTTGGGCGGAATACGCGGTATGAGGCCGGACAGCTCGGCCGGCGGCGCGCCGTCCGGCGTCACCAGGGCGAGCCGGTTGTCCAGCCACCAGAACGTGTCGCTGGAGCACGCGTCGTCGCTGCGCTCGTACATCTCACCGACGACGTCCGTGAACACCGGCAGTACGTCGAAGACGGCGGTGGAGGTCACCGGGTACAGCAGCAGCGTGTTGTGATCGGGCACGCCGACCAGCGCGCCGTAGGGGCACGGCCCGGGCAGGAACTGCGGCAGCTCGGTGAGCGCCGCGGACACGTAGCGGTTGCCGGGTTTGGTGACCAGCCGTACGGACTCGGTCATCGTGATCGGCCGTTCGGTGGCGATGACGCCGATGAGCTCGCGCTCGTGGGTGTTGTTGACGGCCAGGCTGCCGACCCGGGACAGCCCGAGCCGGGCGCATCGCTCCTTGGTCAGCGGCCCTCCGTACAGCGGATGGTCGATGACGACCATCGCGTCCAGGTGCCGCCCGAACTCGGTGACCACGAAGGTCTCCCGGGCCGTGTCCGGCACCCTGGGCACGATGCGCAGCCGCAGCAGCCGCCGCACGTCACCGAGCAGCTCGATCTCTCCGATGGCCATCGCCGCCCGGTCGCTGACGCCGAGCAGCCATTCCTCGATGAGCTTCGGCCACTTGTGCTGCGGGGCGCGCGCGCACCGCTCGACGATGACCGCCGTGGCCGCGCGCGGCTCGGCCCGGCCGACCGGCAGGACGACCTCGGCCGCTTCGGCGTTGAAGCGCGCGTCCGGCACGAGAAGGGGCAGCAGGTCCTGGATGAGGGCATGCACGTCGGCCGCGACGTCGGGGACGTCCGGCGGTTCGGTGCTCATCGGCCCGTCCCCCGTGAAAGGGCTGCACTCACAGATCCTTCTTACCATCGCGGCCGCTTCGGCGATCGCAGCTTCGGCGCAGGAACGATCGGCGCGATGGCCCACGCCCATAGGCTGTACACGACAATCGACGACGTGGAGGAGGGCTGGTGACCACCCGCATCGTCCACCGCCCGGCGCGCACTGTCCACCCTCCGGCCGGGCAGGGTCCTCGGCAGATCGAGGCGCCGCCCACCCTGCCGGACGAGCAGGGCGGCGGAAACCAGCTCATGGCCATTCTGCCGATGGTCGGCATGATGGCCTCACTGACCCTGATGACCGTGGTGCGCAATCCGGCCTTCATGGGGCTGGGCGCGGTACTGCTGGTCGTCGCGGTGGTGGCCGCCGCAGCCATGCTGCTGTCGCGGCGCGGGCAGGTGGGCCGGCAGCGCCGCAGCCAGCGTGAGCGCTACCTCGACTACCTCGAGGAGCTGCGCGAGGACCTCGGCCGGCAGGAACGCGAGATCCGTGCCCAGGCCCGGCTGCTCGATCCGCCCCCCGAGGCGCTGTACGACGTCGTACGCGACCCCACCCGGCTGTGGGAGCGCCGACGCCAGCACGCGGACTTCCTCAAGGTGCGCATCGGCACCGGTTACATGCCGGGCGACCCGCTGATGCTGGGCGAGCAGGGCAGCGCGCTGGCACCGACCGACCCGTTCATGGCCTCGGAGGCCAGGGCCGCCATCCGGCGGTTCGAGAGCATGCCGGACATGCCGCTGACGGTGCCGCTGGACCTCGCGGGGAACGTGAGCGTCATCGGGCCCCGCGAGGACGTGCTGCGGCTGATGCGGGCGCTGCTGCTGCAGGTGACCGCCTTCCACGCCCCCGGCGACATCGCCATCGCCGTCGCCCACCGTGCGGCGCACACCCCGGACTGGGACTGGCTGAAGTGGCTGCCGCACGTGCTCGACCCGCACCGGCGGGACGGCGGCGTGAACGCCCGGCTCATCGCGCCGACTCCGCTGCGGCTCGGCGCGCTGCTCTCCGACGACCTGCGCCAGCGCAGCGACTTCGCCGCGGAGATCCGCCGGGGCATGGGCAAGCGCGATGCCTACCGCCTGATGCGCCGGCTGCTGGTCGTGCACGACACCCATGGACAGGTGGCGGACGAGCTGATCCGTCCCGACGAGGGCCTGTCGCCGGAGGCCCTGGGCACGACCGTCATCCATCTGGTGGCCGACCAGGTCGCCGAGCCCGGCGAGGTCAGCGTCCGGATGACGGTGGCCGGCGACCAGGTACGGGTCGAGGACCTGCGCGGCGAGACGCCCGTGGTGCTGACCGGCACCGTGGACGACGTGAGCGGCCCGATGATGAGCGGGATGGCGCGGATGCTCTCCCCCATCCGGCTGTCGCGCGAATCGCTCGAGGAGGAGGCGGCGCACGCGGGCAGCGTGGAGTTCACCTCGCTCATGAACGTCGAGGACCCGAGCGACCTCGACGTGCGGCGGCTGTGGGCGCCGCGCACCGAGCGCAACTTCCTGCGCGTGCCGATCGGCATCGACGAGGCCGGGCAGCCGATCATTCTCGACCTCAAAGAGGCGGCCCAGCTGGGCATGGGTCCGCACGGCCTGTGCGTGGGGGCCACCGGATCCGGCAAGAGCGAGATGCTACGCACCCTGGTGCTCGCGCTCGCCGCCTCGCACCCGCCGGAGCGGGTCAGCATGGTGCTGGTGGACTACAAGGGCGGCGCGACGTTCGCACCGTTCGAGAACCTGCCGCACGTCGCGGGCGTCATCACCAACCTGGAGGACGACGCCGGCCTGATCGAGCGGGTCTACTCCAGCCTCGCCGGCGAGGTGCAGCGCCGTCAGCAGGTCCTCAAGGACGCCGGCAACATCGCCAACATCGGTGACTACACCTACCGGCGCCAGCACGACTCCGGCATGCCGCCGCTGCCGCACCTCCTCGTGATCATTGACGAGTTCGGTGAACTGCTCACCGCCCGGCCGGACTTCATCGAGCTGTTCCTCTCCATCGGCCGGATCGGGCGCAGCATCGGGGTGCACCTGCTGCTGTCGAGCCAGCGGATCGAGGGCGGAAAGCTGCGCGGGCTCGACACCTACCTGTCGTACCGGCTGGGGCTGCGCACCTTCTCCGAGGAGGAGAGCCGCACCGTCCTCGACACGCCCGACGCCTTCCATCTCCCCGCGCTGCCGGGCTTCGGGTATCTCAAGGTCGACACCAGCGTCTACCAGCGGTTCAAGGCCGGGTACGTCTCCGGGCCCTACCGCGGCCCGGCGGTGATGGTCCAGGAGACCGACGAGGCCGCGCCGGTCCTGCCCTATCCGTCGTACAACACCATCGCCTCCGGGCAGCAGGACGACGACGCCGCCGGCGACGTGAGCCCCGATCTGCCCGACCGCACCGTCGGCCCGACACTGCTCGACGTGATGGTGAACCAGCTCGGCAAGCAGGGCGACCGGGTACAGAACATCTGGCTCCCGCCGCTGCCCGAGGCGATCACCCTCGACATGCTCACCGGTCCGGTGCGGGTCACCGACAACGGGATGTGGCTGCCCCTCCGGGTGCCGCCCATGCACGTGCCCGTCGGCGTGCTCGACGACCCCAAGCGGCAGTGGCAGGGGCTGTGGAACATCGACCTCACCGCCGCCGGCGGCCATGTCGCGCTGATCGGAGGTCCGCAGACCGGCAAGACCACCCTCCTGCGCACGTTGGTGCTGTCGATGGCGCTCACGCACGCGCCGGGCCAGGCGGCGGTCTACGCGGTCGACCTGGTCGGCGGCGGCCTGCAGGTGCTCTCCGGCCTGCCCAACGTCGGCGGCGTCGCGGGGCGGGGCGATCGGGAGCGGGTGCGCCGCACCGTCGAGGAGGTCTGCGGCATGCTGGACCACCGCCAGGAGGTGTTCCGCGTGCGCGGCATCGACTCGGTCCAGCGACTGCGTGACATGCACGCCGCGGGGCAGGTGCCCGAGCTGCCCTCCGCCGAGGTCGTCCTGCTCATCGACGGTTTCGGCGCGATCAGGAACGACTTCGAGGAGATCGACGACATGGTCGGCGACCTCCTGCAACGCGGTGGCGGCTACGGCATTCACATCGTCGCGGGCATGCTGCGCTGGAACGACGTGCGCATGGCCATGCAGTCGAACTTCGGTCAAAAGATCGAACTGCGCCTCAACGACCCGTCCGACTCGGCGGTGGACCGCAAGCTCGCCGAGACCATCAGCGCCAAGCTGCCGGGCCGTGCCCTCACCGACTCGAAACTGTTCGCGCACGTGGCCCTTCCCCGCATCGACCGGCAGCCGGAGGCGAGCGACCTCGGCCGGGTGGTCGAGACGACCGCCCGTACCGTGCGCAGTGCCTGGCACGGCGTCACCGCGCCTCCGGTACGGGTGCTCCCGTACGAACTGGCCGTCAGGTCGCTGCCGGGACCGGACCACGAGCGGCACCGGGTGCCGATCGGCATCGACGAGCGCGCCTTCGACCCCGTGCTGCTCGACCTGTTCGACCGCGACCAGAACCTGTTGGTGCTGGGCGACGGCGAATGCGGCAAGACCAATCTGCTGCGGCTCATCGCCCAGGGCCTCATCGACCGCCACACCCCGGAGGAGGTCGTGTTCGCCGTCATGGACCCGCGGCGCGGGCTGCGCGACCTCGTACCCGAGACCTACCTGGGCGGTTACGCGAGCAACGCGCGGGTGTGCGCGGGCCTGGCCGGTGGAGTGGCCAAGGAGCTCGAAGAGCGGATGCCCGGCGACGGCGACCAGTCGGCCCTCGCCGACGAGGGGCGCTTCGAGGGGCCGCGCATCGTCGTCCTCGTGGACGACTACGACATGCTGACCACGGCCGGGCAACAGCCGCTGGCACCGTTCCTGCCGTTCGTGCCGGCCGGGCGGGACATCGGCCTGCACTTCGTGGTGACCCGCAGGGTCGCCGGAGCGAGCCGGGGCTTGTACGATCCGCTGATCCAGGCGATCCGTGAGATCGGCACCGGCGCCCTGCTGATGTCCGGGGACCGGTCCGAGGGCCAGCTGTTCCCGCGGGTCTACGCCGCCCAGCAGCCGCCGGGCAGGGGCAAGTGGATCCGCCGCGGCGAATCGGCGCATCTGATCCAGACCGCACTCAGCGAGGCCCCCGCGCCGGCGGGTACCGACACCACGAAGGGGAACCAGTGACCCACGACGTCGTCGCCCTGGTCCAGAAGGCACCCGACGTGCGCGCCATCATCGACAGCATGGTCGACACCGGCAAGGACCTGCGGGTCCGCGGGGCCATCGAGGGCGCGGTCATCCAGCTCTGTGACGATCAGGGCCGGACCCTCGTGAGCATCGAACCCCCGCAGTTCGTCCGCGTCGAGGGCGAGGTGGAGCGGCTGCTCGGCGCGGAGGTCGCCGCCCGGGCCCCCGCACCCGTCTGGTGGGTCGAGGCGCGCGCGTCCGGAACGGACCCGCGCTCGGCCGCGCTGGGCCGAAGATTCGCCGAGGAGCTGGTCCGCCGACTCGGCGGCACCGTATGGACCGGATGGCGTGAGGGGCAGAGATGAGCGAGCCGGACGGCGCGGCGGAAGTCCAGGACGACGCCGTGACGACGCTCCACCCCGCGGTGGACATCGTCACCGACAAGGCGGCGGTCGTCATCCAGGACCGCCCCGTGGTCCCGCTGGCCACATGGCTGGTCGACGCGGCCAAGGCGTGCGCCGAAGCCCGCCAGGGCCTGCAGATCCTGACCTCGGCCGACGCGCGGATCACCATGCCGCTGCGGATGACCCTCTCCCAGCCGAAGGCCCGGTGGGTGGTGCGCGAGCCGGGCGACACCGGCTACTTCGACGGCTTCTCCGGCATGCCGCTCGTCTGGGACGGCTCGGCCTTCTCGGTGGCACCGGGCGATCGCCTCAAGGCCGGGCCCTCGCCGACGTTCGCCCGTCCGGCGCCGGAACTCGGCGCCCACCTGGTGCTGGACGTGAAGGTCCTGCACCAGGCCGCGAACGATCTGGTGCTCGGCGGCACCGTGGAGAGGCTGGCGACCGTCCTCGCCGGGGGCGGCCCAGCCGGCTGGGGCATCGCCGAGCCGGCCCTCAACCCGTGGGACCGCGCCGCCCTGACCGAGCTGTGCCACCGCCGGTCGCCTAAGTCGACCTGGGTCATGTTCACCGGTGCCGGGGAACGGCGTTTCATCGGCGGCCAGACGGTGTCAAGGGTGACGTCCGGCGTCAAGGAGGAGATCAGCTTCGTCGTCGGCCACGAGCCGGGCGAGGAACCGCCGCTGGACCTGCTGCCCCGGCTCGCCGCCGAGTTCGCCGAAGCGGGCACCCTGCTGTCGATGACCGTGCAGCGGACCGCCGGACGCCCGGACCTGACCTATTCGCCCCGCTGGTGCGGCGCGCCCGCACCGGTCGGCCTGGCCATCGGGACCGAGGCGGTACGCGAGATCGGTCTCGAACACGCCCAGGCCGGCCCCGTGGCCGGGAAGCCGATCGGGCCCGGCCGTGCCCGCGCGATGTGGTATCCGCTCGGCGACGGCCTCGACCCCGCGGCCTGGTCGCTGTTCAGTGACCTGATGCGGCACCTCCGGCCGGAGGGCCCGGCTCCGCGCCGCTGACCAGGTCCTCTTCGAGCGGGGCGGCGGAACGGTCGGCGGTCATCACGCGGAGCAGCACCGGCGGCAGGAACAGCGACGCGGGCCGCGACCTCAGCGCGAGCACGTCGAGGAGCTGAGCGCAGACCCGCCGGTCCACGTTGGCGGCCCCGACGACCCGGCTGACGTACCGGTTGACGATCCGGGTCCGCAGCCGGATCGGCGGGCCCTCGGTCTCGGCGTAGCGCAGGTCCTCGCCGGTGGCGATCAGCCAGGCGCCCGAGGCGACCCGCGCGGCCGTGCGCTGGAACCTCCGGGTGTCGGCGTGGCCGCGCAACCAGCCGTCCAGCGCGACGGCCTGGAGCGCCGCGACGCTCATGCCCTGACCGTAGATCGGGTCGAACGTGCACAAGGCGTCGCCCATCACGACGAACCCGTCCGGCCACGCGGGCAGGCGGTCGTAGTGGCGGCGCCGGTTGGCGGTGTGGCGGAAGCCCACGATGGGCGTGAGCGGCTCGGCGTCCCGGATCGCCTCGTAGAGCAGCGGGCTGCGCAGGTTCTTGGCGAAGTCCAGGAATGCCTCCTCGCCGGTGGGGGCGTAGTCGCGGCCGGCTCCGCTCAGGCTGCACATCCAGCGGCCGCCCTGCATGGGGAACAGGCCACCCGTGCGCCTGGTGGCGGGCGGGTCCGCCTGCAGGTACAGCGCCTTCCAGCCGGCGGCGAAGCCCTCGGGGATGGCGTAGTGCCGGCTCGCGTACCCGAGCAGCGGATCCACCACCGTCTCGCGGGGGGCCGGATAGCCCAGCTCGGCCAGCCAGCCGGGCGTACGGGCGCTCCGCCCGCTCGCGTCGACCACGAAGTCGGCCCGCAGGGGCTCGCCCGCGCCGGGTTCGCCCCGTTCGCGCGCGATGACGCCCGCGACGCCCCGGCCCCGAGGCACCAGGCCGGTGACCTCGTACCCGGTCATCAGCTCGACGTCACCGGCCAGGCGTCCGAGCAGCGTCCAGTCCAGGAGGCCGCGGCCGAAGGTGAGCAGGCGGGTGACCGCAAAGCGCCGACGCCAGCCGGCCGCGGTGAGCCAGAGCGCGTCCTGCGGCGCCCGGAGCATCGGCGCCCCGGCGGCGCGCATCTCCTCCTCGAACCCGGGGAACAGCCCCTCGATCAGTTCCAGCCCGCGGGTCCACAGGATGTGCAGGTGATGGCCCTGCGGGATGCCCGGTCGTACGTCCGGTGTGCCGGGGAGGTGATCGCGTTCGACGATGGTGACCCGGCCGAAATGACGCGAAAGCACCCGTGCGGCCAGCAGACCGGCCAGACTGGCTCCGACCACCACTGCGTGGTCGCGACTCTCCGGCACCGGCGCCTCCTTGGTCTCGGCGACTGTCGACTGATTGTCGGCCCGTCCGATGGCTTAACCAAGGATCAGTGTGCGAAATGTATGCGTTACCGACATATCTAACGAAACGGTAAGGAAATCGTTGATTGCCCCTTGAGCCCAGCGTGCCGATACTCTAATCCATCGCACGGAGGAAATCGGGGTAGGGCCATCCACCTAGGAGCGCACACCGATGAGCACTGCGACTCGACCGCCATCTCGCACCCAGTACCACCGGGCTGTGAAGGAGGACCTGTCCGAGACCCCTCATCCCGAGTGGGTCGAGACCATGATCGCCAACATCGCGCCGGAGTGGAACGGTGTCCTGAAATCTCCTCTGTTCGCGGCGACCGCACAGGAGCCGTTCCCCGAGGGCGCCTGGCGGACGTCCCTGCCGGAGTTCTTCTGCGTCATCGAGGCGTTCCCGAAGTACATGGGCGCCTACCTCGCGAGGACCACGTTCGGGCAGCGACCGGGCGACATCCTGGCCCGCGACTGGCTGATCGGTAACATCCGCACTGAGGCGCTGCACGCGCAGTGGTACATCGACTGGGCAGCCGCACTGGGCATCCCGTACGAGGAGATGGTCGCCCACCGGCCGGGCCCCGAGGTGGGCGCTCTTTACGAGTTCCTGTGGTCGATGGCCTACCGCGGCTCGCTCGCCGAGGCGTTCGGCGCCATCAACTACGCCATCGAGGGCGTCACCGGTGAGTGGACCCGCCTGGTACTGCCCGCCTTCAAGCGCCGCTGCGGTGAGGACAAGCACGCCCTCATGTGGCTCGTCGAGCACGCGGAGTACGACGACGCCCATCCCCGCGAGGCCCTGGAGCTGATCAAACTCACCGCTCGCGAGGACGAGCACGAGCAGGTCGAGGCGGCGATCCGCCGCTCACTGGAGTTGTTCCGCCGGGCCTTCGACGCCTGTCTCTGACCGGGTCAGGGCAGCTTCCAGTCGATCGGCCGGGCGCCCTGCTCCTCGAGCGACCGGCCGGCCCTGCTGAACGGGCGGGAGCGGAAGAAGCCGCGGTCGGCCGACATCGGGCTGGGGTGCGCCGACTCGATACAGGGCACGCCTTGCAGCAGCGGGCGGAGGTTCCGGGCGTCACGGCCCCACAGAATCGCGACGAGCGGCGTTTCGCGCGCGGCGAGCGCGCGTATCGCCTGCTCGGTGATCTCCTCCCAGCCCTTGCCGCGGTGCGAGGCGGGCTTGCGCGGCGCGACGGTGAGCGCGCGGTTGAGCAGCAGCACACCGCGCTCGGTCCAGGGGGTGAGATCGCCGGTGCTCGGCAGCGGATGGCCGAGGTCCTCGGAGTACTCCCGGAAGATGTTCACGAGGCTGCCCGGCAGGGGCCGCACGTCAGGGGCGACGGAGAAACTGAGCCCCACCGGGTGGCCGGGCGTCGGGTAGGGGTCCTGGCCGACGATCAGGACCCGGACATCGGCGAAGGGCTGTTGGAACGCCCGCAGCACATGGGGACCGGCGGGCAGATAGCGGCGCCCGGCTGCCACCTCGGCGCGCAGGAAGTCGCCCATCGTGGCGATCCGCCCGGCGACCGGTTCGAGTGCCGTGGCCCAGCCGGCTTCAACGATTTCATGTAGTGAACGTCCCGCCATGGGCATTCAGTTTAGTGACAAGACGGACGTCCCGGGTGCACTTGCCCATGTCAACGTGCCGTTAAGTGCGGGTTACTTCCTCACCATCTCCATTGACCTACTGTTGGGTACCACGTAATTCGTGGTGAGGATCGCTTATGCGCTTACGTGCCGTGGGGGCCTCACATGAGCCAACTGACCGCAGTGGACACCAACTTCCTGCATGTCGAGAGCGGGCGGACCGTCGCCCATATCGGCGGGCTCGGGATCGTTGATCCGACGGAGTGTCCAGGCGGCGTGCTCACCCGCGAGGTCGTGGTCGAACTCGTACGGCAGCGCTCTCATCTGGCCAGGCCGCTGCGCCGGAAGCTGTCGGCGGCGCCTCTCGGCATCGACCGGCCCTACTGGGTCGAGGACACCGATTTCGATCCCTCCTGGCACGTCCACGAGGTGGGCCTGCCCGCCCCGGGCACCGACCTGCAGCTCGGCGCGGAGATCGCGCGCCTGCACGAGCGCCCGCTCGACCGGCGACGCCCGCTCTGGGAGCTGTACCTCGTGCAGGGGCTCCATGGCGGCCGGGTCGCCCTGTTCGCCAAGGTGCACCACGCGGCCATCGACGGCGTGCTCGCCGCCGAGCTGCTCACGGCGCTCCTCGACGTCGGCCCGACGCCGCGGCCGGTGCCCGCCCCCGAGGAGTCGGACGAGCCGCAGGAGCCGGAGCGGCCGCCGGGCCCCGTGCGGATGCTCGGCCTCGGGCTCGCCAAGGCCGCCCTGCACCCGCTCCACGCGGCGCGCTCGATCGCGCGCACCGCTCCGTACCTCGACCAGATCCCCGTCCTCGGGCAGTATCCGGGCGCCGACCTCGTGGCGCGCGCCGCCCACAGCATGCTGCGGCGCGACAGCCCGCCCAGGCTGGCGCGGCTGATTCCGCCGCACACGCCCTTCAACGGCCCCATCGGGGCCCGCCGGACCTTCGCCTTCGGGTCCGTGCCGCTGCGCGACATCCGGCGGTTGCGGCGCGAGCTCGGAGCGAGCGTGAACGACATCGTCATGGCGATGTGCACCACCGCGTTGCGCCGCTGGCTGGACAAGCGCGACGCGCTGCCGGAGCAGCCGCTCGTCGCCGCGGTGCCGGTGTCGATGCGCAGGGGCGCCGCCGCGCGCGACCGCGCCAACCGCCTGTCGGCCATGATCGCTCCGCTGCCGACGCACATCGCCGATCCGGCCGAACGTTTCGAAGCGGTGCACTCCACCATGGCCACCGTCAAGCGGCGGTTCGTCTCCACGTCGGCCGGCGACTGGTTCGAGCAGCTCAGCGGCATGGTCCCTGGCGCGTTCTCCGCGATGGCCACCCGGATGGCCCTGCAGGTCGCTCCCGCGTTCGTCCAGCCGGTGAACCTGATGGTCTCGAACGTCCCTGGGCCGCAGGTTCCCCTGTACATCTGCGGCGCGCGGGTGCTCGCCTATCACCCGGCGTCGGTCATCAGCGATCTGACCGGCGGCATCAACATCACCGTGTTCTCCTACAACGGCAGCCTCGACATCGGCATCGTCGCCTGCCCCGAGCTGGTGCCCGGCAGCTGGGACCTGATCGACTACCTGCGCGACGCCCTCGAAGAGCTGAAGATCCTCGCCGACGCCCCATTGCCGTGAAGACGCTCATCGCCACCTGCACACTTCCTAGTGTTGCGACCAACACAACATCTGTTGCAGACTAGCTAACATGCCGGCCAAAGAGATCCTTGCCGCGGTCCGCGAGTTAGAGGTGGCGGGCTGGCGCGTACGGTTATCGGGCGCACAGGCCCATGCCTATGCGCGGGCTTATTGCCCAGGCAGCTCGGCATGCTGTCCACCGTTGACGGTCTACGGGTCGCCAAGGGTGCCGGAGCATGAAGCACTCAAGATCCGGCGAGCGCTGAGACGATGCCCGCACGAAGAGGAGGAGCAACTCTCGTGAACGTCTACTGGTTCGATCTCGAGGTCGCCGGACCCGTCACAGACGCGCACATCGAGAGCCTGGGGGCACTTCTCACTGCACGAGAGGGCATCGACGCCACCGTACAGGCCGACCGCCGAGGGGGGACGATCATGTTCTCCCGTCCAGCCGACGACGCCGTACAAGCCATCGTGTCGGCCATCGACGACGTGGAATCAGCAGGGATGGTCGTGGCCGGCATTGCCGAGGACCGGGTCACCATTGACGACATCGCCGAGCGAGCGGGAGTCACCACTGCGTCGGCCCGCTACTGGATCGCAGGTGAGAGGGGCCCTGGAGGCTTCCCTGAACCCAAGGTGGAGCGTCCGCGCGCCAGCCTCTATTCATGGGCCGAGGTCTCGGCATGGCTCACCGCCGCGAAACTTGGCGAAGTAGATCATCTGGCTGCTGAGACGGCTCGCGCCTGTGCGCTCATCGAAGCGGTTCTCATCGTGCGTCGGGGACTCCGTGAGCTACCGAAACATGACAGACCGTTGATCGCCCGCCTGGTCGCCTGAGACAAGACGCTCAGTCGAAGACGGTCTCCTTGGCGGCGCCGACGATGGTGGTGACCGCACGGAAGCAGCGCACGGCCTCGATCATGGTGGGCAGCGTGTAGGTCACCGTGCGCGGGGCGGTGAGCTCGACACCGGGAATCACCGTGACGAACTCGGCGAGGTGCGTGGCGCTCAGGTCGACGTCGAAGCGGAAGGGTCCGTCGGGCCGCGGCGGCACCCGGCCGGCCGCCGCCGGCAGAGCGCGCTCGGCCGCCTCGCGGATGAGCGCGGCCGTCCGCGACGGCGCCAGGCACCGCGCGGCGTACCGGCTGACGCAGAACTTCACGGTCACCCGCTCGGCGTCCGGCGCGTACGACTCCGCCTCGGCACAGGTCAGATCGTCGCCGGTGACCAGGACGACCGGCACGCCGAGCTCCGCCGCGAGCAGAGCGTTCATCCGCCCCTCACTCGCGGGGGCACCATTGATCCGCAGCTGCTGCAGGCCCGACCAGACATAGGTGTGCGCGAGCACGCCGCGCTCCCCCGCCCCGGTGTGGTAGCCGAGGAACACAACGGCGTCGGCGTCCTGAACGCCCTGCATCATGGCCAGCGGCTTGTGCCGGCCGGTGATCATTGAAGCTCGGGGGTCGAGCTCCTCGATGAGCACGTTGCGCTGCGTGGCGTGCGCCTCGTTGACCACGACCTCCGTGGCACCGCCGGCGTAGAGGCCGTCGACGGCCGCGTTGACGTCACCGGTGAGCATGCGGCGGAACCGCCGCCACTCCTCGGTGCCCGGCTCTACGTCGGCGGGCGCGGTGACCCCCGTGGCACCTTCCATGTCGGCACTGAGCATCACCCGCACGGCCGCCCCTCCTTCCCCCTCGAGCACGCCGCGCTCGTGTTCCCGCGACGTCACCTAGGCTACGGTTCCGCTATGAGCGAGTTCGTATATCCACCGGTGATCGCGACGGCGCGCACCCTGTTCCGTCTCATGGGGCTGCGGTTCCGGGTCGAGGGCGCCGAGCAGGTGCCCCGCACCGGTGGCGCGGTGCTCGTCAGCAACCACGTCAGCTATCTCGACTTCATCTTCGCCGGTTTCGGGGCCCATCCGTCCAGGCGGCTGGTCCGGTTCATGGCGAAGAAGGAGGTCTTCGACAACAAGATCTCCGGCCCGCTCATGCGCGGAATGCATCACATCCCGGTCGACCGGAACGCCGGTGCCTCGTCCTACCGCGCCGCCCTGAACGCCCTCAAGGGCGGCGAGGTCATCGGCGTGTTCGCCGAGGCCACGATCAGCCGGTCCTTCACCGTCAAGGACATCAAGAGCGGTGCGCTCCGGATGGCGGCCGCCGCCGATGTGCCGATGATCCCGATGGCGGTGTGGGGCGGTCAGCGGCTGTGGACCAAGGGGCGGCCGCGCCGCCTCTTCCAGCGCAAGGTGGCCGTCACGATCCTCGTGGGCGAGCCGATGCATCCCAAACGCGGCGACGACTTCGAGAAGCTCACCAAGGAACTGCGCGACCGCATGACAGAACTGCTGGAGAAGGCGCAGCGCGAGTACCCCGACGTGCCCAAGGGCGACGAGACCTGGTGGCAGCCCGCCTATCTGGGCGGATCGGCGCCGACCCCGGAAGAGGCGGCCGAGCTGGACCGCCAGGACAAGGAGATCCGCCGCTCGGCGTGATCCGCGCACCGAGCGGGTTCCGGCGCGGAGGCCGCAATCAGGTAATTCGGTGGACGCGACCGGCGGGCGGCCCTGATCATCGACGGCATGGCCACTGCACAGAACACGCAGCAGGAGGTATTGCATCTCGTCGAGACAACCGAGCCCACCGCTGCGGAGACCGCCCCGGCGATCCTGCTGAACCTCAACGACAACAACTCGCCGGCCGACGTGATGGACGTGCTCTCACTGCGGCCGTTCGCCTCCGGCGAGCAGCCCTGGTCTCGTTCCACCCGGCTGGAACACGTGCTCCCCGACGCCGCGCTCCTGCCGGCGGCCGCCCGGCTGCTCCGGGTCGCGCACGAGGAGGGCAAGCACTCCGTCCTGGCCCAGGGCGACGGCTGGACGCTGCTGACCAACCGGTGGAAGGACGGCACGGCCTACGTCGCGGTGTCCGCGGTCAGCGACGCGCTCGCCACCGAGGTCCTCGGCGAGACGGTCAGGGACGCCACCAAGCCGCCCGTGCCCGACGAGACCCAGGTACAGATGGGCTTCTGGCACATGACGCCGCACGGCTCGGTCCGCAGGGAGCGGGTGATCTCCGCCGACACCTGGGGGGAGATCCGGGGCAACTACACGGCCGAGGTGACCGAGATCCTCGACCGGGTGATGGCCATGACGCGCGACGAGGTGTCCGGCCGGCTTCTGCTGCTGCACGGCCCGCCCGGCACCGGGAAGACGACGGCGCTCCGCGCGCTGGCACGCGCGTGGCTGGACTGGTGCCAGGCCGACTGCGTGCTCGATCCCGAGGTGCTGTTCGGCGACTCCGGCTATCTCATGCAGGTCGCCGTCGGGACCGATGACGACGACGAGGAGAAGCGCCGCTGGCGGCTGCTCATCCTCGAGGACTGTGACGAACTGATCCGCGGCGAGGCGAAGCAGTCCACTGGGCAGGGGCTGTCCCGGCTGCTCAACCTCACCGACGGAATGCTCGGGCAGGGCCGGGACGTACTGGTGGTGATCACCACCAACGAGGACCTCACCCGGCTGCATCCGGCGGTCATCCGGCCCGGGCGCTGCCTCGCCCAGATCGAGGTGGGCCGGCTCTCGCAGGCCGAGGCCATCGCGTGGCTGCGCGACGCGGGCGGTTCCGGTTCCGGGTCCGGCTCCGGCTCCGGGTCCGGCTCCGAGGCGGCTCACCAGATCGGCGCCGAAGGGGCCACGTTGGCCGAGCTGGTCGCGCTGCGCAAGGGCGAGCGGCACCAGCCCGCCCAAGAGCCGGCCGGTGCGACGGGTTTCTACCTCTGAGCAGGCCACGGCCGGCACCCCAGCGGGCCAATGCCCCGAATTGGCCCTGTAAAGTCGGCCCGGTGCCGAGCAGGCTTGTCCCATGACCCAGCATCACCGCGAAACGCGTGCCATCCACGTGCCGATTCCACTGCCCTCCGGCAGCAGGGCCCTTAACGTCCCCCTGTACCAGGGCGGCGTGTTCGCCTTCGACGACGCCGATGAGATGGCCGCCGCCTTCG
Organism: Actinomadura alba; assembly: GCF_014323705.1. Lineage (GTDB taxonomy): Bacteria > Actinomycetota > Actinomycetes > Streptosporangiales > Streptosporangiaceae > Actinomadura_C > Actinomadura_C alba. The sequence goes on along the minus strand of NZ_JABVEC010000006.1, from coordinate 224,610 downwards.
ACGGTCCGCCCGCGGGCGCGGCCGAGGGGGACGGCGAGGGCGTGCACGCGCGTGGCGGGTTCATCTACAGCCGGCTGGCCAACCCGACCGTGCGCGCCCTCGAGGACGCGGTGGCCGATCTCGAGGGCGGTGCGGGCGCGCTGGCGGCCGGGTCCGGGATGGGCGCCATCAACACCGTGCTGCGCGGCCTGTTGCGGACCGGCGACCACGTCATCGCCCAGCGATGCCTCTACGGCGGCACGCACACGACGCTGCGGGAGCTGACCGACCGGTGGGGCGTCGAGGTGACGTACGTGTCCGGTGACGATCCCGAGGAGGTGCGCGCCGCGCTGCGGCCGCGGACCCGGATCCTCTACCTGGAGACGATCGCCAACCCGACCACCCAGGTGGTCGACCTTCCCGCGCTGATCGCCGCCGCGCCGGGGGTCGTGAGCGTGGTGGACAACACCTTCGCCACTCCCCTGCTGTGCCGGCCGATCGAGTACGGCGCGGACGTCGTGGTGCACTCGGCCACGAAGTACCTGAGCGGGCACGCCGACGTCCTCGCCGGCGTCGCCGTCTTCGCCGACGCCGGGCTGCTCCGCGAGGTGTGGGACAGCGGGACCGAACTCGGGGCGACGGCCGATCCGTTCGCGGCGTGGCTGATCCTGCGCGGGATGGCGACCCTGTCGCTGAGGATGGAGCGGCACTGCTCCAACGCGCAGACGCTCGCCGAACGGCTGTCCGCCCACCCCGCCGTGGCGGCGGTGCACTACCCCGGGCTGCCGTCGCATCCAGGCCATGAGATCGGACGGCGGATCCTGTCCGGCTCCGGCGGCGTTCTCTCGTTCGACCTCGCCGGTGGCCGCGCGGCGGGCCGTACGTTCATAGAGGCGGTACGGCTCGCCTCGCTCGCGGCGTCGCTCGGCGATGTGAAGACGCTGGTGATGCATCCGGCGAGCACCTCGCACCGGAAACTGGACGCCGCCATGCTCGCGGCCGCGGGGATCGGCGAAGGGACCGTACGCATCGCGGTCGGCATCGAGCACCCGGAGGACATCTGGTCGGACCTCGAGCAGGCCCTGACCAAGGCCGGCTGACGGCGCGGCGGCTACCCGCCCGTCAGCTCCGCAGGGCGGCGACGAGGTCACCGAGACGGTGGTCCGTCGCCGCCTGGTCGAGCGACTCCCTCAGCGTCCGCTCGTACGTCGGATCCGCGTCGGCCCGCCGGGCGCGGCCCTCGTCGGTGATGACCGTGTAGACACCGCGCCGGTCGTCCGGGCACATGTCCCGCCGGGTCAGCCCCGCCGACTCGAGCCGGACCACCAGCCGGGACACCGAACTCTGGTTGAGCCCGATGAGCTCGGCCAGCTCCTGCATCCGCAGCTCACCGTCCTCGGCCTCGGCCAGCCGGCTCAGCGCACGGAACTCGGACAGCCCGATGCCGTGCCGTCGCTGCAACGCCCTGGCCAGGTCGTTCTCCACCCGGGCGTGGAGTGCCACGAACCGGCCCCACGCCTGTGTTTCCATCGCCATCGCGGTTCCTCCTTGACACCAGCATATATGCAGAGCCAACATATGCATGCACAAGCAATCACTCGAACAGGGAGACGCGCGTGTCCAGTCCACTTCTGCGCCCGTACACCGAAGGCCCGCTGAGAGCGCCCAACCGGATCGCGATGGCTCCCGTGACGCGGGGCAGGGCCGACGACCGGACCGGCGTCCCGCACCCGCTCGCCGCGACGTACTACTCGCAACGCGCCACCGCCGGGCTGATCGTCAGCGAGGGGATCTGGCCGTCGCCGACCGGCAAGGGCGGCCCCGGCATTCCCGGCCTGGCCACCGACGAGCAGGTGGCGGGCTGGCGCGCGGTCACGTCGGCCGTGCACGCCGCCGGTGGACGGATCTTCGCGCAGCTGTGGCACGTCGGCCGGCTCAGCCACCCGCTCGCGCAGCCGGGCGGACGGCCGCCGGTGGCCCCCTCGGCGGTGCGGCCGCCCGGAACCGTCCACACCGCCGAGGGCCGGCGCGACTATGTCACCCCCAGAGCGATGACGGGAGCGGAGATCGTGGAGACGATCGAGGCCTTCGCCGCCGAGGCGCGCAACGCGATCCGGGCCGGCTTCGACGGGGTCGAGGTGCACGGTGCCAACGGGTACCTGATCCAGCAGTTCATCGCGGACAACACCAACCGCCGCGCGGACCGTCACGGCGGCTCGCGCACCGGCCGGCTGCGCTTCGCGATCGAGGTGGTCGAGGCGGTCATCGACGCGGTCGGCGCCGACCGGGTGGGCCTGCGGATCTCACCGGACAACCCGGAGAACGACATCGCCGAGCGGGACCCGCAGGGCGACTACCGCGCGCTGCTCGACGCCCTCCGGCCGCTCGGACCGGCCTACCTGCACATCATCGAGCGTGGTCGCTACTGCGCTCTCGCCGACCTGCGGCCGCGCTGGCCCGGAATGCTGATCGCCAACTTCAACGGGCCGCGGCCGATGACCCGGCAGGCCGGCGAGCACCTGGTCGAGGCGGGGCTGGCCGACATGGTGTCGTACGGCCGGCTCTTCATCGCCAACCCGGACCTGCCCGCCCGGTTCGCCGCCGGAGCGCCGCTCAACGAACCGATCCCCGACCTCTTCTACGGCGGAGACGGCACCGGATACGTGGACTATCCGGCGCTCTCCTCCGTCCGCGCAGGCTCCGGTCGCGGGCAGGTCGAACTCACCGGCCAGAGCCGCCACGATGGGCGATTCAGTGGGTATGGGGAGCATTGACCACCCGGCGTCGTCGGTCGACCCAGATTTCTCCTTTGGTTAGGCTTACCTAAATCAGAGGCTACGACTAGGGGAACACCATGAACAGATCCCGTCCCAAAGTGCGACTGTCCCGGGCGCTCGGCCTTCCCCTGACCCCCAAGAGCGTGCCGTACTTCGAGCGCCGGCCCTACCCTCCGGGCGTGCACGGCCGGGCGCGCAAGCAGGAGTCGGACTACAAGGTCCGGCTGCGCGAGAAGCAGCGACTGCGCGCGCAGTACGACATCCGCGAGGCACAGATGCGCAATGCCTTCGCCCGGGCCGCCAAGAAGTCCGGCAAGACCGGCGAGGAGCTCATCGCGGATCTGGAGACCCGCCTCGACTCGCTCGTCCTGCGGGCCGGCTTCGCTCGCACGATCTACCAGGCCCGGCAGTTCGTCGTGCACCGTCACGTGCTCGTGAACGGTCGCCGGGTCGACAAGCCCTCGTGTCGGCTGCGCCCCGGCGACATCATCACGATCGCCGAGAAGAGCCGGGCGATGACACCGTTCCAGGTGGCCGCCACGGGTGCGTACGCGGAACTGCACCCGCCCTACCTGGAGGTGAGGCCCGACACCCTCGCCGCCCGGCTGATCAGGATTCCGGAGCGCTCGGAGGTTCCGGTCATCTGCGAAGAGCAGCTGGTCGTCGAGTTCTACTCGCACTGACCGAGCCCGACACCGCACCAGGGTCGCTTCGCCCTGTCCCGGCCCTGACACCGGCGCGGCCCGAGGCTGGACAGACCGCCACCCCGATCGGCTACTGTCAACCTAGCGATTGCTTGTTTTTGGTGGACGGAGGCTCCCTTGATCGAATTCAAGCCCGTGACCCGCCGCATCGGGGCCGAGGTGACCGGGGTCGACCTCGCCAAACCCCTGGACGAAGAGCAGGTCGCGACAGTACGGCAGGGTCTGCTGGACCATCTCGTCCTCTTCTTCCGCGACCAGCACATCAGCGATGAGGAGCACGTCCGGTTCGCCAAGCTGTTCGGGACCGCGAACCTTCCGCCCATGGACACCTCGGGCAGCGCCGTGCACGTCCTCGACCAGACCGAGCCCAAGGGCGAGGGCGGCGACCAGTGGCACAGCGACAACACCTTCATGCGGACGCCCCCGATGGGGTCACTGCTACGCGCGGTGATCCTGCCCGACGTGGGCGGGGACACGAACTGGGCCAACATGTACCTCGCGTACGAGTCGCTGCACCCCTCGATCCAGCGCCTCTGCGATGAGCTGTACGCCGAGCACGACCTGACCATGTCGGTGTCGAAGGCGATCGTGAAGGGCCACCGGATGGACCTGCGGGCGATGCAGGAGAAGAACCCGCCCGCCGTTCACCCGGTGGTGCGCGTCCACCCCGAGACCGGACGCAAGGCGCTGTACGTCAACCGCAGCTCGGTCACCCGCCTCGTCGGCCTGTCCTACCGCGAGAACGAGGCGATCCTGCCGCTGCTGTACGACGCCGTACGCTCGCCGGAGTTCCAGGTCCGGCTGAACTGGCGCGTGGGAACGCTCGCCTTCTGGGACAACCGGCCCACGCAGCACTACGCGGTCGCCGACTACACCCAGCGCCGCAAGATGCACCGCGTCACCATCAACGCCCCCGCCGACGTCGACGACGGTGTCCCCAAGGGCCCGGGCGGCACCACCGGAGCCGACGCCCCGACCGAGTCACCCGCCGCCCGTTACCTCTGAGACGACCGGGGGCTGCTTCAGTCCTTCTTCTCCCTGGAGTCTTCTCCGGTGCCGGGCGATGGAGACGCACCATTGCCGGTCAGGCCCGGCAACTGGCCGGCACCGCCTGAAGCGGCTCCCTCGGCGTCACCGGAGGCCTTCTGCTCCGTGACCTTCCAGCCGTCGTCCTCCTTGGACAGCGACAGCCGGAGCAGGGTGTTGGGCGCGTCGTTGGCGCCCTGGGGGGTCTGCAGCCGTACGTCGAGCAGGATGACCGCCGTGGCGAGCTTGCCGTTGACGTCGCCGACGAAGACTCCCTTGATCTTCGAGGTCATGGAGACCTCCGGGTTCTTGGTGAAGAACGCCGGGAGGTTGGCCGCGGTCGTCTGCCGGTAGTTGGCGAGGAGGTCGCCGCCGATGAGCTTCAGGTTGCGGTCGATCGAGGCTTGCGCGGTGCCGGGCGTGTAGGAGAACACGACGTTGCCGTACTCCCCGGCGACCTTGGCCACGTCGCGGCGCTCGGCCTCCGCCTCGGCGCGGGTCGCCGCCGCGCGCCACTGCCAGACGGCCAGCGCCGCCAGCGCCGCGACCAGCACCACGACGAGCCCGGTGGTGAGCCGCGGCGAGGCGAGCACGGCGCGCGGACCGGCGAGCCGGTCCGCGTCGCGGTCGCGGTGTGTCCGCTGTGCCCGCCGTTCGGCGCGTTCGCCGGGGGCTTCGTCATCATCCGCAGCGTCGGACCGCGAAAGGGACCTCCCGGCCGGCGGTTCGGCCTCGTCGGCCTCGTCATCATCGTCCGCCCGGTCAGCCCTGTCGGTCCTGTTGGCTCTGTCGGCGTCGTCCAGTGCGTTCAGCACGTCCCCGAGATCCTCGTCGACGTCCTCGTCGTCGATGACCTCGATGACCCGTACCCGGCGGACTCGCTTCTTCGGCGTGGGAGAGGACGCCGGGGCGCCCTTCGCCGCCTCGTCTCCCGACCCCTCGGTCGCGACGTCACCGGGCTCCTCGATGTCCTCGGCGGCGGCTTGCCCCTTGGTGGTCTTCGAGGTCACGTGGATCTCCTTGGGGTGGGTCGTCACTGTCTGCGGCGTCGTCTCGGCAGCAGCGGGAGCGCGCCCGCCATGACCTTGATCAGCACCAGCAGGGCGAGCAGCGGGGGGACGTACACTAGCCAAGCCGGCGGCCCGGCGGGAGTCTCCGAAGCGGCGTTCTTCCCTGTGTTCACGGCGTCTCCGGGCTGGGTGACCTTCCGGACGGCGGCGGCCTGCGAATACGCGGACGGGTCCCCTGTCGCGGGAGCCCGCTGCTTCACCAGACCCGGGTTCCGGCCGTCCGGGCAGGATGGGATCTTCGCGACCTTGGGCTGCGGCAGCGGGCTCTTGTACTCCAGCGCCGCCTTCTGCCTGGTCGTGATGATGAAGACGACGTTGAGCACGGCCTGGCCCTGGTCGGTGCCGAGCACGCCGTTGAGCGCCTCCACCAGATCCGGGGCGAGGGCGAGGGTGTGCCGCAGGTCCCCCAGTGCCTCCGGCGTGAGCAGCCTGGGCAGCGTGGTGCCGAGCGCGTCGACGGCGCAGTAGTAGTCCGCCTCGGCCCTGCCGAGGAGCCGGTCGGCCCGGTCGACGAAACCGGGTCCCCGGTCCCGGAGGGCGGTGAGCTCGGTGCGCACCTCCCGCAGCGCGGCGGTCAGCGCGGCCAGGTCGTCGATGCCCTCGCCGAGCTCGCCCCGGTGCCGCGCGACGACGTTCGTGATCGTGGTGAGGTCCCTGGTCAACCCGTCGATCAGCTCCGGGTTGGCCGCGAACGTACCGGTGAGCTGGTCGCCGCCGTCGATGAGCTCGCGCAGTGACTCCGACCGCCCGTCCCAGCCGACGGACAGCTCGTGCACCAGCGTGCCCGCGTCCTCGGGATCGACGGCGCTCAGCGCCCTGTTCACCGCCCCGAACAGCTCGCCGTACGACTGCGGGACGGAGGTGCGCGACACCGGGATGACGGAACCGGGGCTCAGGGCGGGCGCCCGGCCCTGACCGGCGGCCGGGGTGAGCTCGATGTAGGGCTCGCCCACCGCCGACTTCCGGGCGGCCGCCGCCGTCACGCTCCGCGGGATCGTGACCCCCCGGTCGATGTCCAGCCGGGCCACGACCTTGTTCCCCTCGAGCTCCACCGAGCTGACCTTGCCCACGCGCACGCCCAGGTAGGCGACCTCGAAACCCGGATGCAGGCCGGGTGAGGAGGAGAACTCCGCGGTGAGCCGGTAGGGGCGCTCGATGAAGTCGAACCGCACGACGTTCTGGATCGCCCAGACGACCAGGACACCGGCCAGCGCGGCGAAGGCGGCGAGGTTGACGAGGATGCGCCGGTTCATCGGCCGCCCCCGAGCAGGTCGTCGAGGTCGGGCAGTACGTCCCGGATGCCCTCGGGAACGCGCTCACGCGGGGGCCGCTGATCCGTTCCCGGCGCGGGCAGCGGCAGCCGCAGCTCGTCCCCGGTGCGGCCGGTGCCGCCGGTCGCACCGGTTCCGGGCGATCCGCCGCCCGGGATGGTGCTCCCGTTCGGGAGGACCAGCCGGAGCAGCGGGTAGAGCAGCAGCTGCCCGTCGTACACGGCTCGGGGAACCTTGGCCTCGAAGTTCACCACCTGCTCGAGCAGGGCGGTGAGCCGGGCCCGGTTGTCGCCGAGCGTCTTGAGCACCGGGTCGAGCCGGCGCAGCATGGTGCGGAGCCGCACCACCCGGCCTTCCAGAACCTTGTCATTCATCAGCCGGGCCAGCCTGGTGAGCTCCCGGATCGTGCGCAGGGCCTTGTCCTTGTTCTGCTTCAGCGCCCAGGTGGTCTTCTCGAGCTGCTCGGGCGCCTGCGCGAACTCGTCCTCGCCCTTGGCGAGCTCGCGGCCGAGCCGGGCGAATCGGTCGACCGCCACGCCGAGCTCCTGCCGCTGTCCGGCGAACAGGGCGAGCAGCCGGCTGGAGGTGCCGACCATGGCGTTGAGCCGGTCCCCCTTGCCCCCGAAGGCGGTGGCGCCCGCGTCCACGACGGTGGCGAGGTCGTTGTTGGCGAGGGCGCTGATGATCGGCCCGGCCTGGCCGACGACCTGCTCGAACGAGGGCTGCACCCGGGTTTTCGTGATCTTGGCGCCGTCGGCCAGGAACGGCCCCTTGGAGAGGTCACCGCCCGGGGGCAGCGTGAGCCGCACGAAGTTCTCACCGAGCAGTGACGTCACCGCGATCTCGGCCGAGGTGCCCTGGGGGATCCGGACGCCGTCCTTGACCGACATCGTGACCTTCGCCCGGTGGCCCTCCAGCCGTACGCCGGTGACCGTGCCCACCTTGACGTCGGCGAGTTGCACGCTGTGGCCGGTCACCAGGTTCTGTACGTCGTCGAAGGTCGCGGTCAGGGTGAGCCGCCCCCGCGGCGCTCCGGCCGTGCGGATCGAGCAGCCGCACAGCAGCGCGAGCACCAAGGTGAGGACGGTGGGAACGAGCACCGAGCCGATGCCGGGCGAGCTTCGAGACCGCCGGGCCGGCCGCGCACCCCCGGTCACCGCACCCGCGGTCACCGCGCCCCCGGTCACCGCACCCCCGGTCACCGGGCTCCCTCCCACGGGCAGTTGGAGTTGGGCGGGGGCAGCGGGCAACCATCCAGCAGGCCGCCGCTGAGCCCTTGCAACCAGGCGCGCAGGAAGGCGTCGGTGGGAAAGCGCAGCACCAGCGACCCCTTGGCGGGGTCGTAGCCGTTGATGAACGTCTCGCTGACCTCTGGCAGTGCCTTGAACATCATGGCGAGCCGCTCGCTCTGCCCCCGCATCGTGAGGGCGACCCGGGTCAGGACGGCGAGGTCGCCCGGGAGCTGCCCCTCGTACTTCGTGAGAATGCCGGTGCCCTGCGTGGTCAGCTCCAGCAGCGCCTTGATCAGCTGCTGGAGGTCCCGGCGTTCGGCCGCGAGCATCCCGGTGGCGGTCGAGAAGCCGCTGATCATGGACGCGAGCGTCCGCTCCCGGCCGCGGACGGCGCCGGCCAGCCGGTTCAGGTTGCGCGCGACCGCCAGCAGCTGCTCGTCCTGACCGGCCAGGTTGGCGGTGAGCCGGGCGGACTGCTGCAGCGCGGAGTTGAACTCCGTGCCGTTGCCCCGGAAGGAGTCGGCCGCCCCGCCGAGCGCGCCGCGCACCTTGGTGGGGTCGAGGGCGTTCGCCACGTTCGTGAACGCCTTGAGCGCGTCGTCGGTCTCGACCGGAAGCGTGGTGCGCTCCTGCGGGATCACGGTGCCGTCGCCGGCCTCGGGCAGCCCGGGCCGCCACGGCGGCGACAGCACGAGGTTCCGTTCGCCGACGAGGTTGAGCGGGACGATGGCGGCGTTGACGTCGCGCGGGACCGGCACGTCCTCGCGCACGGTGAAGTCGACCCGGACGCGGCCGCCGTCGATCCGGATCCTCTCCACCGTGCCGACGTCGACGCCCATGATCTTGACCTTGGACTTCTCGTAGAACGAGGTCGCCCGGGCGAAGTACGCGGTCATGTCCTTGTGCGGCGGGCTCTCCAGCGCGGAGCATCCGCCGAGGGCGGTCGCCGCCGCGACCACCGCCGCGACCATGGCGGCGGCGACCGTGAAGGCACGCGATCCGTTCATCCGCCGCCTCCGGGTGCTCGCGGCTGTGAGATCGGCCCGGGCGGTTGCAGCGGCCCGAGCCCGGTGAGCAGCCCTTCGATCCAGCGGCCCTCACCCCTGGACTGCGCGACCTGGCGGAAGGTCGGGCCGAGCAGCGCCAGGTCCTCGTTGAGCGCGTCCATGTTGGGGGCCAGTCGCCGGGTGAGCACGTGCATGTCGCCGAGGATGGAGTTGATCTCCTTGCTGTGCGTGGTGATCACCCGCGACAGCGTCCGTACGGTCCGGTTGCCCTCACCGATCGTCGTGGCGAGCTCGTTGCGGCGCTTGACGAGCTCGTCGAGGAGCGTCCTGCTCGCATTGATGATCCGGATCAGCTCGGCGTCCTTGGCCGCCAGGGTTCCAGTGATCTTCTTGCTGTTGGCGACCAGCCGCCGGATCTCCGGGTCGCGCTCGTTGAGCGTCGTGGCCAGCGTGTCGAGATTGCGGAGCATCTGCCCGAGCTTCTCGCGCGCCGGGATCTTGATCTTGGACGTTTCGGCAAGGAGCTTGTCGACGGCCTTGTGGTCGAGGGCCCCGGCGATGTGCGTGGCGGAGTCGAGCGAGTCGGTGACGGTGAAGGGCACGCTGGTGCGCTCCAGCGGGATCCGCCGCCGGGCCGGCGAGAGGTCCGCGAGGTAGGGGGCACCGACCGGGCCGGACAGCTTGACGTAGCGGCCGCCGAGCAGCGTGGCGGTCCGCACGTCCGCCCGGGTCGCGCGGCCGAGCCGTACGTCCCGCGCGACGCTCCAGGCGATGACCACGTGTCCCCTGCCGAAATCGGCCTCGACCGAGGTCACCCGGCCCACCTTGACCCCGGCGACCCTGACGTCGTCGCCCTTCCTGAGCCCGCCGGTGTCGCGGAACGCCCCGCTCATCTCGTAGCCGCGCTCGAACAGCCGGAACTGTCCGGCGGCGAAGGCGAACACGCATGAGCCGGCGATGACGGCGACCGACACGAGGGCGACCACCCGCCGGTTCGCGTCGCGAAGCGACGGCAGGCGCGGACGGGACGGGTTCCTGCGGCGACCGGCCATCAGCGTCCTCCCCGCAGGAGGGATTCGAGCCTCTTGAGGTCGCCCGGTGCGGGGTTCGCGTTCGCGGGCTGCCCCGGCAACGTCATCGGGAACGGGCAGGGGCCCTGGACGAGGTTGACGCACAGCGCGGTCGTACGCATGAAATGACCGCCGTTGAAGGTCTGGAAGAGCGCCCGCATCGCCGGCGGGAGTTGCCGGACGACCTGTTCCAGCTTGTCGATGTTCGCCCGCGCGGTGCCGGTGAACCGGGACAGGCTGCGGATCGTACGACCCAGCCGCTCCTCATTGCCGCCGAGGACCGCGTTGAGGTTCGTGGTGACACCGGAGATCTCGACCACGGCGTCGTCGAGGAGCCTCGTGTTGCCGGCGAAGAACTCCGTCAGCTCGGCGAGATTGTCGACGCTCTGCGCGATCTGCCGGTCCCGCCGGGCGAGCGCGCCGCTCACGGTGCTGTAATCCTTGATCATCTGGCTGATGGTCCGGCTTCGGGCGGCGAACGTCCGGGTGAGGCCGTCCAGATTGGCGATGAGCAGGTTGATGTCGGCCGCGTTGCCGTCGAGCGCCTTGGCGAACGCGTTCAGCAGCTGGTTGAGCTGGCCGGGATCGAGGTTGCGGGTGAGCGGCCCAAGGCCGTTGACCAGCTCGCCGAGGTCCACCACGGAGCGGGTGCGCGTCACCCGGTCCCCCGGTTCCAGCATGGCGGCGCTGCGCCCCGGTTCCAGATAGACCGTCCGCTGGCCGATCATGTTCCGCCAGCGGATCGACATGGCGGAGTCCCGGGGCAGCCGTACGCCGTCGTCGACCGCCACGGTGACCTCGGCTCGGCCGTCCGTCACCCCGATGCCCGTGACCCGGCCGACCGGGGTGCCGGCCACCTTGACCAGATCGCCCTCGAGCAGCCCGGTGACGTCGTCGAAGGTTCCGGTGAGCCGGTAGCGGTCGCCGAAGGAGGTACCGGTGATCTGCACGGCGATGAACAGCGTCAGCAGCCCGGTGACCACCGCGAACGCGGTGAAGCGCACCAGCGCGCCGCGCGAGGGCCCGTGTCCCCCGCCGCGGCCGGTCCGCGGGCTCATCGCGGGCCTCCCTGGCCGGCGTTCCGCCCGAGGGGACCGGGCGGCACGCAGAGGTCGATCAGCGTCTTACAGATGTCGAGCGGCAGGTACGCGACCACCTGGGCCAGCAGCTTGCCGTTCGGCCCGGGCACCCGGACGATCGTTCCCAGCGTGCCGAAGTACGCGGTGAGACCGTCCATGAGGATCGGCACGTTCCTGAGCTCGGCGTGGACCGCGTCGATCGCCGCGCCGCCGCTGTCGAGCAGCGCGCCGAGCTCGTCGCCCTGGACCTCCAGATTCCGGCTGACGGTTCCGGCCAGCCGTGCGGACCCGTCGAGCAGATGGTCGACCTTGTCGGGCCGGTCGGTCACGACGGGTGACAGGTCGTTCAGGTCGCGGGTGATGCCGACGAGGGTGTCACCGCGGTCTCCGAACGTGGCGCCGATGCCCTCGACGTCGGACAGCAGCCGCCGGATCTCGGCCCGGTCGCCGTCGGCCTGGTCGAGCAGCCTGCCGCCGTTGTCGACGGTGCGGCCCAGCGCCGGCCCCTTTCCGCGCAGCCCCTCGGCGAAGGTGTGCACGATGGTGTACAGCTCGTGCGGGTCGATCTCGGCGGTCAGCTTGTACGCCGGCCAGGCCACGTCGGCGAGTTCCCGCGGATCCCTGGTCCTGGCGATCGCCGCGCCGTCGCGCAGGTACGGGCCGGCGCCCTCGCCGGATCCGAGGTCGAGGGCGATGTCCTTCGGCCCGAACACCGACACCGGCTCGATCCCGGCGACGGTGCTCCTCGGGACGCGGATGCCCCGTTCGACCCGGATCCGCACGCTCGCCCGGCCCCGGCGGTCCAGCGAGACCGATTCGACGCCGCCCACGGTGATGCCGCGGATCTTCACGTCCGAGTGGTCGTCCAGACCTTGACCAGCGCGTCCGAACGTCGCGGTGTAGTACGTGCCGGAGCGCGACGGGGTCACCCCCTCGACGGCCGCGAAGACGCCGAGGGCGATGACGCCCGCGCCCATGGCGCCGAACGCGGCACGGGACCTGCGCGACAGCGACTGGTCGAAGACGCTCATCCGGTCAGCCTCACCGTTCCGCCATCGCCCCAGAAGATGTACGACAGGAGCAGGTTGAGCAGAACGACCGCGACCATCGACTCGCGGATCGCCCGGCCCGTGGCCACGCCCACGCCGACCGGCCCGCCGACGGCGTAGTAGCCCCGGTAGCAGTGGATGAAGACGATGACGAACGCGAACAACGCCACCTTCAGCGCGCTGTAGAAGACGTCGATCGGCGGCAGGTACAGATGGAAGTAGTAGTCGTAGATCCCCGGGGACAGGCCGAAGAACTCGGTGGTGATGAAGCGGGTGGCGAAGAAGCTGGCGAACAGCGACAGCAGGTAGAGCGGCACCAGGGTGATCACGGCAGCGGCGACGCGGGTGCACACGAGGTAGGCCAGCGAGTTGATGCCCATGACGTCGAGGGCGTCGATCTCCTCGGAGATGCGCATCGCGCCGAGTTCGGCGGTGAAGGCCGAGCCGACCTGGGCGATGAGGGCGACGCCGGCGATGACGGGCGTGACCTCACGGACGTTGGCGAAGCTGGCGACCAGGCCGGTGAAGGACTCGACGCCGATCCGCTGGAGGCCGGGATAGCCCTGCATGCCGACCTGCAGGCCCGTGAAGAACGACATCGAGAAGATCACGAACACCATGCCGCCGCCGACGACGATGGCGCCGACCCCGATCGTGATGTCGCTGACCTGCCGCAGGACGGTCTTGCCGTACTTGCGGCGCAGGATGATCTCGAAGACCAGGCTGTACAGGACCCGGCCGAGGAACACCGGCAGCTCGGCCGCATCGGCGACGCGGGCCGCCCGATCCCGGACCAGCCGGCCGAGCCGGCGCGCGGGCTGGATCGCGACCATCAGATCCTCGGGGGGACGAGGGCGTAGTACAGCATGCTGATCACGTAGTTGGCCGCGAAGACGAGGATCGACGCGACCACCGCCGACCTGTTGACCGCGCGGCCCACCCCCACGGGGCCGAACGCGCAGTTCATGCCCATGTGGCACGCGACCGCCGCAGCGATGAATCCGAAGATCCAGGCCTTGAAGAGCGTGACGAGCAGATCCGACAGCTGCAGCAGCGAGGCCGCGCCGTCGAAGTAGGCGCCCGGGCTGACGCCCTGCTGGACGACGTTGAAGTAGTAGCCGCCCGCGACCCCGGACAGCACGATGAGCGAGCACAGCAGGACGCCGACCGTGCTGGCCGCCCACAGCCGGGGCGTGACCAGGCGATGCACCGGGTTGACCGCCATGACCTCCATGGCGGCGAGCTCGTCGCGGATCTTGCGCGCCCCCATGTCGGCCGTCATGGCCGAGCCGGCGGCACCGCTGATCAGCAGGGCCGCCGCCAGCGGCGCGACCTCCCGTACCAGTGCGGTGACGACGGCCGCGCCGGTGGCCGACTGGGCGCCGATCTGCCGGGAGATCTCGCCCACCTGCAGGGAGATGGTGGCGCCGAGCGGCAGGGCGATGAGCAGCACCGGAAGGCTGGTGACGCGGGCGATGAACCAGCACTGCTCGATGTACTCGCCCCACCAGCGGCGGACGTCCCAGGTGCGCCGCAGGCCCTCGAGCAGCGTGACGAACAGCAGGCCGGTCTGGTCGAGCGCGGACCCGGCCTTCCGCGCGGCCGACCGGGGGACCTCGTAGAGGCTCAGGACCATCGGGCGGGGCCCTCACCGGGAACGGCGATCAGGATCATCCCAGCCTCCTTCGTCCGCAGACGTTGGCGCCTTCCGGTCACGACCGGCGGGCGATGCCACCGTGCGACCCGCACGGCCGTCGCCGGATCGCATCGATTCGCCCCGGATGTGATCTAGAGCACTCTAAGCCAATAAAGTCTAAGAAGCGAGTACTTACATCACTGTTTGTCGAAAGCTACGATCTGTGCGTGCACACACCCACGCGAGGCCGCCCAGACCCGCTGGTCACCGGGGCTCTGGACCGCTGGGACGGGCAGGGCCTCACCGGTGAGCCCTGGCCGTTCATGGCCCTCTGCTCGATCAGCAGGCTCCATCAGCTCCTCAAGAAGGCGCTGGAGGCGGAGCTCAAGCGGTTCGGCATCAACCGCACCGGCTATTTCCTGCTCACGACGCTGGCCCTGAGCACGGGCGGCAGCGCCCGGCTGAGCGCGTTGAGCCGGCTGATGATGGTGCACCAGACCACGGTGACGCTCACGATCGACCAGTTGGAGGCCGAGGGCCTGGTGATCCGCCGGCCGCACGCCCACGACCGCCGTACGACGCTCGTCGAGATCACCGAGCGGGGCAGGGAGTGCGTCAAGCGGGCCAACGAGGCGCTCACCCATGCCGAAACGGTCCCCCTGGACCGGCTGGGCGGGCTCTACCAGGAGCTCTTCGCCGCGCTGCAGCCCGTCCGGGAAGCCGTCGGAGACACCGCCCTCTAGGCGTTCCGCGGAGGCCGGCGAGGCTGGTGTGACGGGAGCGCATACCGTTCCGGCGGCTGCGCGTCCGCCGGTTTACTCAAACGAGATTGTCCAAAACCGAGCGACCGACCACCAACGTGGTGCAATCTACGTGTTCATGCGGGATCAGGAGCAGGGCACGCGCACGCGGTCCAGGCCGGTGGAACCGCAACGCGGATCGCGGGGACGGCGGCCGTCGCCCCCCGGGCAGCGATCGTCCCGGCGGAAGACGACGAACGTACGGTCGGAGCGGCGCGAACGCCGGCCCCGGCGCGAGCCGGGCGACCCGGGCGTCCTCCGCCGGATCCTCACCCACACTGTGACGATCATGTCGCTGGTCACGGTGGCGCTCGTGGCGGCGGTGATCCACTTCAGCCCGGGCGGCGGGGAGCCACCGCCCGCAGCCGGGGACATGTCCGCCAATGAACTGGTCGCGATGATGACCAGATCGGAGATGTCACCGATCGAGGCGGCGGCCGTCGCCAACGCCAAGAAGCGGGCGCACGAGGAACAGGTGCGGGCCGAGCGCATCGCCAAGGAGAAGGCGAAGCGCGACGCCAAGATCAGGGCACAGCAGCGGGCGCGCGCCCGCGCGTCGGCCTCGGCTGCGGCACTGGCCAAGCTCGACACCAGCCCCGCGCGCAATAAGGCGATCGGCAAGCAGATGAACGCCCTCAAGGGCTGGGCCCGCTGCTGGCCGTCGCTCGAGACGATGTGGACCCGCGAGAGCGGATGGAACGAGCGGGCCGACAACCCGACCAGTGACGCCTATGGCATCCCGCAGTCGCTGCCCGGATCCAAGATGGCCTCGGCCGGGTCGGACTGGCAGACCAACGCGGCGACGCAGATCGCGTGGGGACTCGGTTACATCAAGGCGCGGTACGGAGACCCCTGCAAGGCGTGGGGGTTCTGGCAGGCCAACCACTGGTACTGATGGTCCGCGCCGCCGGGCGGCATCGCGCGGGACCGCGAACCGAAGACGCGAGCACGAGTGGACGCCGGCTACCGCGCGCCCGGCGACACGCTCGACGACGGCATTTCATCCCCTACGTGTGCAATCGACTAGTAATCTGACCCTCTAGTCACACATCCAGAGAAAGCTGATTCATGCCGACGTCGACCTGGTTCCGGCTCAACGTCGCGAAGCGTGAGCGGATTCTCAACGCGGCGATGCGGGAATTCGGCGAGCACGGCTTCTCGACCGGCAGCCTGAACACGATCGCCCGCGAAGCCGAGATCGCCAAGGGCTCACTGTTCCAGTACTTCACCGACAAGCAGGAGTTCTTCGCCTACGTGTGCGACGAGGCGTCCCGGCGCACGCGGGAGGGGATGGAAAGCCGGGTGTCGCGTCTCGACTTCGCCCAGTCCTTCGAGGACTGGCTGGTCGACGTCTTCTGTGAGTGGACGGAGTACATGGCCGTCCATCCGCTGGAACGCGGCATCACCGCCGCCGGCATCTTCGAGCTGGACAACGACGTGCGCGGGCTGGTGCGCGAAACCTCCAACCAGCACTATCTGCAGATCATCGACCCGCTGCTCGCCACGTGGGCCGAGCGCGGTGACATCCGGCCGGACGCCGATCTCCGGGTCATCTCCACTCTCGCCGTCCTGCTCTTCCAGCACGTCGCGCTCGCGCCGTACTACGACGGGCTCGACCCGGTGCTCGGCCTGCACGGCCGCACCGTTGAGGAGCAACGGCCGGTCATCCGGCAGCTCGTCGCCGGGCTGCGGCCGCTCTTCTACGCCGGCTGACACCTCCGCACACTCCCGGGCTCGGTCCCGCGCGGGCCGATACTTCAGCCGGTCACGATGTAGTCCGCGGGGTTCGGCCTGCGGGTGGCGGCCCAGTACTCGAAGCTGAAGCCGGGCCACAGAGTGCGGTTCACGCCGTTCTCGTCCAGGTACCAGCTCCGGCAGCCGCCCTGACTCCAGACGGCCCGGCCCAGCCGGCGCTGAACGCGATCGTTGTACCGGCGCATGGCGGGCCCTCGCACCTCGATGGTGCGCCCTCGGCGGGACGACAGGAGCCGCAGGCAGCCGAGGATGTGCTGGATCTGTGACTCGATCATGAAGATGATCGAGTTGTGGCCGAGCCCGGTGTTCGGGCCGACGAGCAGGAAGAGGTTCGGGAAGCCCGGGACCGTGATGCCGTGATGGGCCTCGACGCCGTCCGCCCAGGCCTCCTGGATCTTGAGCCCGTTCCGGCCGGTGATCCGCTGACGGGTCAGCGCGTCCGTGACCTCGAAGCCGGTCCCGAAGATGATCACATCGACCTCATGGGCCGATCCGTCCGCGGTGACGACACCAGTCTCGGTGACCTCGGTGATCCCCTCGGTCACCAGATCGACATGGGGGCGGGTCAGTGCCGGGTAGTAGTCCGAGGAGAGCAGGACGCGCTTGCACCCGATCGTGTAGTCCGGGGTCACCTTGGCGCGCAGGTCCGGGTCGGGGATCTGCCGGTCGATGTGCCGCAGGGCGGCGCTCTTCATCGGCCCGGACAGCCGGGGGTCCACGGTGAAACCGACCGACCGGGCCTCGAGCATCCAGTAGATGGCGGTCCTGAGCGCCCTGGCGGCACCCGGCACGTTGAGCGCCCGCAGCACCGGGGCGGGGAACGCGAAGTCGGGCTTGGGCTGGATCCACGGGGGCGTTCGCTGGAAGACGTACAAGCGCGAGGCGTGCTCGGCCAGCCGGGGCACGAACTGGACGGCGGAGGCGCCGGTACCGATGACCGCGACCCGTTTTCCCCGAAGGTCGATCGAGTGATCCCACTCGGCCGAGTGGAAGGCGGGCCCGGCGAACCGCTCCAGGCCCGGGATGTCCGGATGGGACGGGATGTGCAGGCCGCCGAAACCGGCGATGACCGCCTTCGGGGTGTAGCGGGAGCCGTCGGCGGCCGTCACCTCCCAGTGCCCGGCCGCCTCGTCCCACTCCATGGTCTCGACCGCGCTGTCGAAGCGCAGGTGCGGCTCCAGCCCGTGCTTGGCGACACAGCGGCGCATGTAGTCCCAGATCTCCCGTTGCGGCGCGAACAGCCGGGACCAGCCGGGGTTGAGCTCGAAGGAGAAGGAGTACATGGGCGAGGGCACGTCGCACGCGCAGCCGGGGTAGTGGTTGTCCCGCCACGTTCCGCCGAGGTCCGCGTTCTTCTCGAGGATCAGGAAGTCGTGGAAGCCGGCCTTCTTCAGCTGGATCGCCATGCCCAGACCGGCGAAGCCCGAGCCCACGATGACGATCGACGGCTGGTCGGTCATGCTCTCAGCCTCTCTGCCGCACTGCACCTACTCCAAGTAAGCTACCAGGAGTAAGTTACCGGCGGTAGATGCCGGGATATGGTTCACGTGTGAACAGGCCGATCCCGACCAGACGCCGCCGGATGTCCCGCCCCGAGCGTGAGCGGCAGATGCTGGACATCGCCGAGGAGGTGTTCGCCGAGCAGGGATACCGGGCCGCGTCGATGGACGAGATCGCCGAGCGGGTCGGCGTCTCCAAGCCGATGCTGTACGAGTACTTCGGTTCCAAGGACGGGCTGTTGTCGGCCTGCGTCGCCCGCATCCGCACCGACCTCTACGAGGCGACCCAGGAGGCGATGGCGGGCGCCGGCTCGCCCGAGGACGCGCTGTGGCGGGGGCTCCTCGCCTACTTCGCCTTCATGGACCGGCACAACCGGGCCCTGGCCGTCATCGCGCAGCAGCCGATGCTGATCCCGGCCGCCGCCGCGGACGCCATCGAGGCCACCCGCCGCCGGCAGAGCGGGCTCACCGCCTCGCTGCTCGCCGCCTTCGCGCCCGACGTTCCGGCCCGCGCGGTGGAGGCCTACGCAGAGATCATCATCGGCGCGTGCGAGAGGGTGTCGCTCTGGCGGGCGAGGCGGCCTGAGGTGACGGCCGAGGAGGCCGCCCGCTACGTGATGGACTTCAGCTGGCAGGGGTTGCGCGCCCTGGCGCCGCCACTCCCTCACCGGGGTGACGAGCCACCCCTGTGAGCGGTCCGGTCATGAGCGACCCGGCAGCGAGTCCAGAGCCGTGATGAGCAGATCGAGACCGAACTCGAAGTCGGTCTCGGCGTCGTGGCGCAGCAGAGCGGGACGGAGTGCGACGACGTGCGACACCACTCGGCGTCCGATTCCGGCAGCCGCCACGCGGGGCCGTCGAGCAGGTGATCGAGCATCGTGGCGGCACCGACCACGCGCATCTGGGCGCCCATGGCGTAGCAGAGCAGCGCTCGCATGACACGGACGGACGTCTCACCGTCGAATCCGGCGTCGTCGGCGATCGCAAGGGCGTGCCCGATCGGCCGCAGACCGGTCGGCGCTGGCGAAACCGGCGGGAACCGTGCGGTCGGCGCCCCAGGTAGCCCCCCGCGCCGGATCGTCACGCCCGGCGTCGCCGGTGCGCAGATCGATCGGTTGTCCGGCCTCGATGGCCGCCGCGATGCGCCGTTCCCGCTCAGCCGGATCGTCGGTCATGGCGGGCGCCTCCTCACCTTCCCATCACGGGGAGTGTGCCAGGAAACGACGCTCGGCAGATTTGGTGTCACCGTAAAGGTGATCCGGTTCCCTGTCGGCTCATAGCGCAACCGCGATGCGGGGAACTTTGAATTCGCCCTGGCTCTGCGTAGCGGTCCGATGGCAGAACGCATGCGGCACCTCCGAGCACCACAACATCCGCCAATACCACAATCGCCGGGTTTACCGCGCACCCATTACCAGTAAGGTTTCTGAACGGAAAGCCCTTTCCCGAAATGGCTCTCCGCACACTCTCGACAGCCCCACGTGACGAAGCGGCTTTCCCGATTGCAGGCCACCCGGCCGCGGATCGCCGCGACCGCTTAACGGCCGCCGAGAGCGGGATTCTGTTCATGAGGTAAACAGAAAGGTCGCCGAGTGCGCACACTCGGCGACCCTCCGTGCGGACGTCGTTGCCGACCTGGGGCTATCGCACCCAGGATATTCCGTCGCGTGCCGCGGTCACATCCGTCGCCTCCTCCTTATGGTGACGCGCGAGCCGAAGAAACGTCACTACCCGTTCTTCGTACCCTTAAATCGCGTAACCAGACCGATGCGCTCCGTTGCCGTCCACCCTTGTTACTGAGCCCAACCTTACGAGTCAGGACACCGGGATATCCTGCAGTCGACCGGTTCGGGTCAGAATGGTGGAGAAAGCTCGGCGGCCACCCCTTATTTCAGCGCATCGAGGACTTCCCGCGCCACTCCAGCGGCCTCGGCAAGGTACTTTCGTTCATTCTCCGGACCGGCGTACGGACCCGGCGGCTCGCCGCTGTAACCGACCGTGACGACTCCGTTGCCGATCCGGATCGCCACTTCGCCGACCACCGTCGGCGGCCCCTTGTCGATCTTGTACCAACGGTAGGCCTCGTCGCCGAGCCCGTCCTGGCGTTCCAGCCGTACCGTTCGCACCATGGGATCCTCGCGGGCACGTGTCCACTGGGCGGCGAAGAAGGTCCTCGCGGCCGCGACCGGATCGGTGCCGTCCGCCGGATCGAAGCGGCGGGTCTCGATCCGCAGCCACCGCGAGCCGGCACCGGCGGAGGAGTACGTGCAGGTGGCGAGGGTCAGGTTGGCGCTCTGCCCGCCCCTCGCCCTCGGCACCAGCCGATCGACGGTGGGCCGGCTCACGGTGCCGCACGGCGCCGGGAGCGCGGTGAGCAGCCGGCCGCGCGTCGACGACGGCGCGGGCCGCGGTGGAGCGACGCGCGCGGAAGACCGGGCGACTACGGTGGCCCGGTCGCCCGGTCCGCCGACCTCGCCCCCGTCCGCGAGCAGGATCATGACGACGGACGCGACCGCAGCGAACACCGCGACCACCGTGAAGATCTTCACAACGGCCGACCTGCGCGCCGCGGTCGACGGCGGCTCGGGCGGCGAGTAGACCCGGTCGAAGGTCTCTGAAGGACGCGGCAGGCCCATCCGGCTCCCAACTCCACCGATCTCTACGCCTACTCCAAGAAACCTAGACAGTCCGGATGGATCGATCCAGAGGGTCCGCGGTTCTGTCACCGTCGGGGGACACAATGAAGATGTGCTTCTCGCGGAGATCGCCCGAACGTCCCGTGGCGTGGCAGGTTCCCCGGCCCGCCGCGCCAAGATCGATCTGCTCGCCCGCTGCCTGCGCGACGCCGGGCCGGCCGAGGCCGCGGTCGCCGTCGCGTACCTCTCCGGTGAGCTGCCGCAGCGCCAGATCGGAGTCGGATACGCCGCCCTCCGCGACCTGCCGCCGCCCGCCGACGAGGCCGGTCTGACTGTGGCCGACGTCGATGCCGCCTTCACCGAGATCGGCGCGTTGTCCGGTAAGGGTTCGGTCGCCGGGCGGCGCGAGCGACTGCACGCTCTGCTCGGCCGGGCCACGCGGGACGAGCAGGACTTCCTGATCCGGCTGCTCGCCGGTGAGCTTCGCCAGGGTGCCCTCGACGGTGTGATGGCCGACGCGGTGGCCGCCGCGGCGCAGGTGCCCGCGACGGAGGTACGGCGCGCGGCGATGCTCCGCGGGGCCCTGCCGCCGGTGGCGACCGCCGCGCTGGCCCAGGGGGTGGCGGGGCTCCGCGGCTTCGGCCTGGAGGTCGGGCGCCCGGTCAAGCCGATGCTCGCCGCGAGTGCGCCCTCGATGGACGAGGCGTTCGGCCGGCTCGGTGCGCCGGACGCCAGGGTCGCGGTGGAGTGGAAGCTCGATGGTGTCCGCGCGCAGATCCACGTCGCCGGCTCCGAGACCCGGGTGTTCACCCGCACGCTCGACGACATCACCGGACGGCTGCCCGAGGTGGTCACCGCGCTGCGCGATCTGCCCGTACGGTCGGCCGTGTTCGATGGCGAGCTCATCGCGCTTCGGCCCGACGGGCGCCCCCATCCGTTTCAGATCACCTCCGCCCGCACCGCGAGCCACAAGGACCCCGGTGTGCCCCTGTCGGTGTTCCTGTTCGACCTGCTGCACCTGGACGGCGCCGACCTGCTCGACCGCCCGGGTGCCGAGCGGCAGGCCGCGCTGGCCGGCGTGCTCCCCGGTGAGCTGCTGATGCCCCGTCTGGTGACGGGGTCGGCGGCCGAGGCGACCGGGTTCTTCACCGACGCCGTCGCGCACGGCCACGAGGGCGTCATGGTCAAGTCGCTCGACACGCCGTACACGGCGGGGCGCCGCGGGGCCGGCTGGATCAAGGTGAAGCCGCGGCACACCCTCGACCTGGTCGTGCTGGCCGTCGAGTGGGGCCACGGCCGGCGCAATGGCACGCTGTCCAATCTGCACCTCGGCGCCCGTGACCCGGCGACCGGCGGGTTCGTGATGCTCGGCAAGACGTTCAAGGGCCTCACCGACAAGATGCTGGCCTGGCAAACTGAGCGGCTGCGCGAGCTGGCGATCAGCGACGACTCGTGGACTGTCCATGTTCGGCCGGAGCTGGTGGTCGAGATCGCCTTTGACGGGGTGCAACGCAGTTCCCGATACCCGGGCGGGATGGCCCTGCGGTTCGCGCGGGTGCTGCGGCACCGGCCGGACAAGTCCGCGGCCGAGGCCGACACGGTCGACACCGTCCGCACCATCGCCGCGCTGACCGACCCGCCACCGGCAGAGGGCTCCGGCTGAGGCCGGTGGGGCTCCCGCTAGTGCGCGGGCGGCCGGCGTTCACCGGGATCGGCGGCCGCGCGGGCCATGATCTCCCGCACCACCGCGGTCTTGGCGTCGGCGTAGTGCTGCACGTGCCGCCACGTACGCTGGGACAGTTCCCGCTTGGTACGCGCGTAGTGGTCCCGGTCGGCGTCGCTGTCGCGCAGGCGGTCCCGGAAGCGCAGCATGCGGTCGATCTCGGTGCTGCCGGCACCGAAGACGTGCAGGTTGACGTCGGTGTCCGGTCCCTTGAGAATGCGGTGCTCGAACCAGTCGGGCTCGCGGATCCGCAGCACGTATCCGGCCGCCTCCAGGGCGGGCACGTACGACGGTTCGTCGGCGGAGTCCGGCACGACGAGCAGGATGTCGATGATGGGCTTGGCAGCCAGCCCGGGTACCGAGGTCGAGCCGACGTGTTCCACGCGCAGTGCCCTGCCGCCGAGTACCGAACCGATCCGGGCGGCCTCGCGGGCGAAGAGCCGGGGCCACTCGGGGTCGTATTCGGCGAGGACGACAGGGGCGTTGTGCGGGGTGCGCTCACCGACCGTGATCCGCTGGAGTTCCTCGTCGCTGATCAGGGGCGGATCGGTCTCGTCCATCTTCGATGCCATTCGCGCTCTCGTTCCGTCCGGAGGGCAGCCGACCACCCTAGCAGTCGCCGCCGGCACCACGGTTCCCCCGTGGCGCTAACCGCCGGGGCCGGGAGGCGTCGGGCCCGAGGCGCTCATGTGCTCGTCCTTCATCCGGCTGCGCTGCCGCTGCAGGTGATCGGCCAGGATCAGGTCGTGCCGCCCGGCGATGGCCTCCTGAATCCAGATCTTGCCGCGGATCAGCGGGTACCGGAACCGCTGCTCGCGGTGCAGGGCACGCCGGTACCTTCGCGAGTTCGGCTGGTAGTGCCATCGCGCCCACGGCGAGCCGGGCCGGGCCACCCTGATCGCGCCGACGTAGACGAACAGCGGCACGAACAGCCCGATCAGGCCGGTCCAGATCTTGCCCTTGAGCAGCGTGACCACCGCGAGACTGAGGTTGATGACCAGCGAGAGGAGATAGATGCTCGGCGGGATCAACGGATTGAGCAGCGAGTCCTTGCCCGTGTCGTCCTCCACGCCCGCGAAGCCGACCGGCCGGGCGCCGAGCAGCAACAGCCCGGTGAGCGCCACCGCGACGAACACCGCGTCGACCGACGCACGCCCTTCCTCGGCCCAGTAGACGTCGCGCAGGTGCAGGATCAGCGCGAACTCGTCCAGCACCAGCGCCGAGCCGATGCCGAAGACCGCCGCGGCGATGACGTACGGGGCGTCGTATCCGTCCGGCGTCGCGAACGACGTCACCCCGCCGATCAGCATCAGTACCACCCCGAAGACGACGTGGTGGATGTGCAGGTCACCCGCCTGGACGTTCTTGAACCAGCGCACCCTGGCCCGGATCAGGCGAACGTTGACGCGCGTCAGCACGAACGTGACGATGAAGGCCACGAAGAAGCAGAAGAGCGGCAGCCTGCCGGTGTCCAGGATCCGGTGTACGAACAAGTCCCCCATATCCTGACTACGCCCCCCGCCATGTACGCCCAGTCCCTCGCCGTCCCGCCCGTGCCTGGGCAGGGGCGAACACGCAGGTCACCTACCCGAATTATCGCACCGGAAAGAATTTGATTATGGAGCCAGCCGATACTGTCATCGACCGGTGCGACCCGGCCTGCCGTGCCTGGAGCGCGGAGGCCGTCCGGAGGGTCGAAGCCGACGCGAACCGCAGCGCCGACACCCATCTCCATGTCTTCCCCCTGCCGCCGGAATGGGGAATCGACCTGTACCTGAAGGACGAGTCCGTACATCCGACAGGCTCGCTCAAGCATCGGCTGGCACGGTCACTGTTCCTTTACGGGCTGGCGAACGGATGGATAAAAGAGGACGGCACGATCATCGAGGCGTCGAGCGGCTCGACGGCGGTGAGCGAGGCGTACTTCGCCCGGCTGCTCGGCCTGCCCTTCATCGCGGTGATCCCGCGGACCACGAGCCCGGAGAAGATCGCGCTGATCGAGTTCCAGGGCGGCCGCTGCCACTTCGTCGACGACCCGTCGGCGATCTACGCGGAATCCAGGCGGCTGGCGGAGGAGACCGGCGGCCACTTCATGGACCAGTTCACCTACGCCGAGCGCGCCACCGACTGGCGGGGCAACAACAACATCGCCGAGTCGATCTTCAGCCAGCTGTCGCTGGAGCGCTACCCCGTGCCCACCTGGATCGTGGTCAGCGCCGGCACGGGCGGCACGTCGGCGACGATCGGCCGCTATCTGCGCTACCGGCGCCTGCGGACCCAGATGACCGTCGTCGACCCCGAGGGCTCGGCCTTCTTCGACGGCTGGACGTCCGGCGACTTCGGCCGTACGGCACCGGGATCGCGCATCGAGGGCATCGGCCGCCCCCGGGTCGAACCGTCCTTCCTGCCGACCGTGATCGACCGGATGATCCAGGTGCCCGACGGAGCCTCGATCGCGGCGATGCGCTGGACCACCGAGGTCTCGGGGCGCAGCGTCGGCGGATCGACGGGCACCAACATGTGGGGGGTCGTCCGGCTGGTCAGCGAGATGCTCGCGCGAGGCGAGCGGGGCAGTGTCGTCACGCTGATCTGCGACGGCGGTGAACGTTACGCCGACACCTACGGCTCGGACGCGTGGCTGGCCGCGAAGGGGATCGACATCGAGCCCTACCTCAAGGCGCTCCACGCCTTCCTCGAGACCGGGGAGTTCCCGCCGCCCCGGCCGTGACGACCGGCCTCATCCGGTGAAGTGGATCGGGTTCACCAGGTCGGCGTAGATGAGCAGGGCGCCCATGACGATGAAGACGATCGCCATCGCATAGGTCAGCGGCAGCGCCTTGGCAACGTCGACATAGCCGGGGTCCGGCCGCCGGATGAGCTTGGCGATCCCGCGCTTCAACGCCTCCCAGAGCGCACCCGCGATGTGGCCTCCGTCCAGGGGCAACAGCGGAACCAGATTGAACACGCCGATCGCGAAGTTCACCGAGGCCAGCACGGAGATGAACCACGAGACCTTGTTGATCCCCTCGTTGTCGGACGCGAGGATCTCTCCGCCGATGCGGCTGGCGCCGACGACGCCGATCGGTCCCTCCGGATCACGTTTGTGGTCGCTGAAGGCCGCGTTCCAGACCCCGACCATCTTCTCCGGCATCCGGAACAGGGCGCCGACCGTGTGCTCGGTGAGTTGGCCCATGTAGTCGACGACGGCGCCCGGCCCCTGCCGCTCCTTGGCGATGAGCGGCGTGATGCCGAGGAAGCCGACGCTCTCGACTTTGTCGGGGTCGGTCAGCGAGACCATCTGGTTGGTCGTCACGTTGACGGTGATGGGAACGGTCGCGCCGTCGCGCTCGACGACGATGGGCACGGCCCGGCCGCCGGAGCCGCGGATCAGACCCTGCAGTTGCCCATAGGAGTCGATCTTCGCGCCGCCGTACGACACGATCCGGTCACCGGCCTTGAGCCCGGCCGCCGCCGCGGGCGTCGCGGGCTCCCCCTGCCGGCACTCCCTGCCCGCCTGATCGGCCGGGACGACGCACTTGGCCACCGAACTGACCGTCGGGGTGGCGGTGTCGAGCCCGATCCCCATGATCAGGACCGCGAAGAACAGTATCGCCAGAAGGATGTTCATGGCGGGGCCGCCGAACATGATCAGGAACTTCTGCCACCACTTCTTGCTGTAGAAGACCCGATCCTCGTCGCCCGGCCGGACCTCCTCCAGCGCCGCGCCCCGTGCCGACTCGATCAGGTTCTGGAACGGCCCCGTCGAGGACGACCGGACCTTGCCCGGGGCGTCGGCCTTGCCCGGCGGGAGCATCCCGATCATCCGGATATAGCCGCCGAGCGGGATCCACTTGACGCCGTACTCGGTCTCGCCCTTGCGCCGCGACCACAGCGTCGGACCGAACCCCACCATGAACTGAGGGACCCGGACCCCGAACAGCTTGGCGAAGGACATGTGACCGAGCTCGTGCAGAGCGATCGAGACCATGAGCAGAAAGAAGAACAGCGCCGCCCCGCCGAGAATGATCAGCGTTTCCATCCGCTCGCCTCCATGATCTCCTCCAAGTCAAAACAGCCTACGTTATGCGCGCGTTCCAGCGCGGCGGCTCCGGCGTCCCCGCGGGGGCTCCGGGTCCTCGGGCGCCAGGAAATCACCCGGTGGCGGGTGAGCCCCGAACTGCTAGCCTGAGCGCAGCTGTCGATCTCGTGCGGGAGAGCGCCCCCACAGCCGGTGCGGGCCGCCGAAGGAGCAACTCCTCCCCGGAACCTCTCAGGCCAACGGACCGCACGGGCCAGGCGACCTCTGGAAAGCGGGGACTCCGTCCCCCGCCGAAGGTGCAAGCCCCGATCCGGGGTGAAGCTCTCAGGCACCGATGACAGAGGGGGAGGCACCGACACAGCACGGTGTTGTGGTGGGACGATAAGCCCACGAGCCGCGTCTTAAGGAGCCTGCCCCGATGTCCGCGCCACCTGACGCGACCGCGAAGAAAACGCCGCTGCACGAGATCCATCGCGACCTCGGCGCGAACCTCGTCGACTTCGCCGGTCACCTGATGCCCCTGCGCTATGGCAGCGAGACCGCCGAGCACACGGCAGTCCGCACCAGTGCCGGGATGTTCGACCTCTCCCACATGGGTGAGATCTTCCTGTCCGGGCCCGGGGCCGCCCCGGCGCTGGACTACGCGCTGGTCGGCAATCTGTCCACCCTCGCGGTCGGCCGGGCCCGCTACACGATGATCTGTGATGCCGCGGGCGGCGTGCTCGACGACCTGATCGTCTATCGCGTCGCCGCCGAGACCTTCCTGGTCGTGGCCAACGCCGCCAACAGCGACACCGTACGGTCGGAGCTGCTCGCCCGCAGCGAGGGATACGAGACCGCCGTGGACGACCGCTCCGAGTCGTACGGCCTGATCGCGGTGCAGGGTCCCAGGGCGCAGGAGATCCTCGCTCGCGTGTCCGGCGCTCCGCTCGACGAGCTGAAGTACTACGCGATCATGGCGGGGCGGGTGGCTGCCATCGACACCCTGATCGCCCGCACCGGCTACACGGGCGAGGACGGCTTCGAGCTGTTCGTTGCGAACACCGAAGCCGTACGGCTGTGGCGGGCGCTGACCGAGGCCGGCGGCGAGGACCTGCGGCCGGCCGGGTTGTCCGCTCGGGACACCCTGCGGCTCGAGGCGGGCATGCCGCTCTACGGCAACGAGCTGTCCACCGAGACCACTCCGTACGACGCGGGGCTCGGCCGTGTGGTTAAACTCGACAAACCCGATGATTTCGTAGGAAAGACGGCATTCGCCGCGCTTTCTCAGACACCACCCGGACGCACGCTCGTCGGGCTGGTCACCCGGGGGCGTCGGGTGCCGAGACATGGGTACGACGTGATCACATCCGACGGCACGCCGTGCGGGGTCGTGACGAGCGGCGCCCCGTCACCGACACTGGGTCATCCGATCGCCATGGCGTATCTGAACACCGGTGTCGACACCACCGGACTCGCGGTCGACATCCGCGGCAGGCCGGAGCCGGCCGAGCTGGTGAACCTGCCCTTCTACAAGCGTTCCTGAGTTTGGGAGAGAGAGTCGTGAGCGTTCCTGAGCAGCTCCGTTACACCGAGGAACACGAGTGGATCGCCGACCACGACGCCGAGGACGGCGTGGTCACGGTCGGCATCACCGCCTACGCGGCCGACGCCCTCGGCGACATCGTCTATGTGTCGCTGCCCGAGGAGGGCGCCGAGGTCTCGGCCGGAGAGCCCTGCGGTGAGGCCGAGTCCACGAAGTCGGTGAGCGACATCTACTCGCCGGTGACGGGCGAGGTGAGCGCCGTCAACGCCGCCGCGATCGATGATCCCAGTGTGATCAATTCCGACCCGTACGGCGAGGGCTGGCTCTTCAAGGTGCGAACCGGGGGTGACCACGACGGGCTGCTCGACGCCGATGCCTATTCGAAGCTCATCGAGGAGCACGACCAATGAGCATGTACGACCCGCTCGCCTCCGTCGACCCCGAGGTCGCGGCGGCGCTCGACGCCGAACTCGACCGCCAGCGCTCCACGCTGGAGATGATCGCGTCGGAGAACTTCGCGCCCGTGTCGGTCCTCGAGGCCCAGGGTTCGGTGCTGACGAACAAGTACGCCGAGGGCTACCCGGGACGCCGCTACTACGGCGGCTGTGAACATGTGGACGTCACCGAGCAGCTGGCGATCGACCGGGCCAAGGCCCTGTTCGGCGCCGAGCACGCGAACGTCCAGCCGCACTCGGGGGCGCAGGCGAACACGGCCGTCTACTTCGCGCTGCTGCAGCAGGGCGACACGATCCTCGGCCTCGACCTCGCGCACGGCGGGCACCTCACCCACGGCATGCGGCTCAACTACTCCGGCAAGACGCTCAATGTGGTGCCCTACCACGTGAGCCCGGACGACGGCCTGGTCGACATGGACGAGGTCGCCGCCCTCGCCGCCGAGCACCGGCCGAAAATGATCGTGGCCGGCTGGTCGGCGTACCCGCGGCAGCTGGACTTCGCGGCGTTCCGCGAGATCGCCGACTCGGTCGGGGCGCTGCTCATGGTGGACATGGCGCACTTCGCCGGCCTGGTGGCGGCCGGGCTGCACCCCTCCCCGGTGCCGTACGCCGACGTCGTGACGACGACCACGCACAAGACGCTGTGCGGCCCGCGCGGCGGCCTGATCCTCTGCCGCGAGCCGTACGCCAAGAAGATCAACTCGGCGGTGTTCCCGGGCATGCAGGGCGGCCCGCTCGAGCACGTCATCGCGGCCAAGGCCGTGGCCTTGAAGATCGCCGGGACCGAGGAGTTCCGCCAGCAGCAGGCCCGTACGCTCGAAGGCGCCCGGCTGATCGCCGAGCGGCTGATGGAGGACGACGCGGCCAAGGCCGGGGTGAAGGTGCTCACCGGCGGCACCGACGTGCATCTGGTGCTCGTCGATCTGGTCGACTCCGAGCTCACCGGGCGTGACGCCGAGGACCGACTGCACGAGATCGGCATCACCGTCAACCGCAACGCGGTGCCCAACGACCCGCGCCCGCCGATGGTGACGTCGGGCCTGCGCGTCGGCACGCCGGCGCTGGCCACCCGGGGCTTCACGTCCGACGATTTCACCGAGGTCGCCGACATCCTCGCCCTGGCGCTGCAGCCGTCATTCGACGCCGCCGCGCTGAGCGCCCGCACCCGGGCCCTCGCGGACAAGCACCCCCTCTACCCCGGCCTGTGATACCGCGATGACCGGGCGGCCGCGGCGCCGGGCATACTGAGCCGCCGGCCGCCCACGTCCCGGCTCGTCCCAAATGATCGCTCTGCCGGGCGGCTCGCCGCGCCTCGCGGCAGGAATGAAGTGGAACAGCCATGGCGATCAGCGTCTTCGACCTGTTCAAGGTGGGCATCGGCCCGTCGAGCTCGCACACGGGCGGGCCGATGGCGGCCGCGCACCGGTTCGCCCGTAGCCTGCACGCCGACGGGCTGCTCCCCCGGACCGCGTCCGTACGGGCGGTGCTCTACGGTTCGCTCGGCCTGACCGGCAAGGGACACGGCAGCGACAAGGCCGTCATGCTCGGTCTCGAGGGCGACAAGCCCGAACTCGTCAACGTCGACGCGGTGCCCGAGCGCGTCCAGGGCATCCGCGAGAGCGGCACCCTGCGGCTGTTCGGCGAGCGCGACGTACCGTTCGTGGTCGGCGACCACCTCGTCTTCGAACGCAAGGAGTCGCTGCCCGGGCACCCGAACGGCATGCGGTTCACCGCCCACGACGTCACGGGCGCCGAACTGCGGTCCCGGGTCTACTACTCGGTGGGCGGCGGCTTCATCGTCGACGAGAAGGCCACCGGCGCCGACCGGATCAAAGCCGACGACACCGTGCTCCCCCATCCCTTCGGCAACGCCGCCGATCTCCTGGAATGGACGCGGAAGACCGGCCTGCCCATCTCGGCGCTGATGCTGGAGAACGAGAAGGCGTTCGGCCGCTCGGAGGCCGAGATCCGGACCGGCCTGCTCGACCTGTGGCGGGTCATGCGCGAGTGCGTCCGCCGCGGCTGCGACCAGGAAGGACTGCTGCCCGGCGGGCTGAAGATACGGCGGCGAGCCCCTCAACTGCACCGCAAGCTCACCACAGAGCAACCCGGCGACCCGTTGCAGGCCATGGACTGGGTGACGCTGTTCGCGCTGGCGGTCAACGAGGAGAACGCGGCCGGCGGGCGGATCGTCACCGCTCCCACCAACGGGGCCGCCGGCATCATTCCGGCAGTCCTGCACTACTACGACCGCTTCGTCCCCGGCGCGAGCGACGAGGGGGTGGTCCGGTTCCTGCTGGCCGCCGGCGCGGTCGGCGTGCTGTTCAAGGAGAACGCCTCCATCTCCGGGGCCGAGGTGGGCTGCCAGGGCGAGGTCGGCTCGGCCTGTTCGATGGCGGCGGCCGGGCTCACCGAGGTCCTGGGCGGCACGCCCGGGCAGGTCGAGAACGCCGCTGAGATCGGCATCGAGCACAATCTGGGCCTGACCTGCGATCCGGTCGGCGGACTGGTCCAGGTGCCGTGCATCGAGCGCAACGCGGTGGCCTCCATCAAGGCGATCAGTGCCACCCGCCTCGCCCTGCGCGGCGACGGCGAGCACTTCGTCTCCCTCGACAAGGCGATCAAGACGATGCGCGACACCGGCCGCGACATGCTCGACAAGTACAAGGAGACGAGCCGCGGCGGCCTCGCCGTCAACGTCATCGAGTGCTGACCGTCCGTCCCGTCACTGTGCGGGCCGGTCGACCCGGTACAGCTAGAAGCCATTGAAACGACCGGCCCCGCCGAGTGGGGCCGGTCGCCACGTGCGGGTCGTCAGGGGCGCTGGCCGGGCCGGTCGACGATGACGGCCTTGAGGAGGCTGGCCCAGCTGATGATGTCACCCTTCTTTACATTCACGCCCATCTCCTTGTGGTCCTTGACGACGATGGAGCGGGCGCCGAGGTACTCGTAGGTGTTCGGATCGATGAAGATCTCGTCGCGCTGGTAGCCGTTCTGGAGGCGGTAGAAGGTGACGCCGGGGCGCTTGGCGAGGTCCACGGCACGGGCCTCGTACCCGACGCCAGGGATCTTGGCAAGGGCACCGTACATGGCGGCGCGGAGCTTGGCCGGCAGCACGGTGTCCCACATGGACGCGTGGATGTAGAAGAACGCATACATGTTGCGTTCCTCATCGCCCATGGCGCCGGGCTTCGTGATTCCC
Organism: Actinomadura alba; assembly: GCF_014323705.1. Lineage (GTDB taxonomy): Bacteria > Actinomycetota > Actinomycetes > Streptosporangiales > Streptosporangiaceae > Actinomadura_C > Actinomadura_C alba. The sequence continues at coordinate 193,076 of NZ_JABVEC010000006.1, read as the reverse complement.
GACCCGGCTCCCGGCAGCGGCTCCCGGGTGCCGCCCGCAGTGACCCTCTTGTAGACCTCGGCGAGCAGTGCGTCGGGGTCCTGCGGCAGGGAGAAAATGTCCTGGTAGCTGACCCGGCGCTCGGAACCCTTGTGGAGCTTCAGCTTTCCGTCCGGGTAGTCGGCGAAGCCCCAGTCGTCGATTCGGTGCCACATCTCCCAGGTGTGCTTCACCTTCGGGGTCCCCCTCAGCCAGTCGCCGCCATCCTCGTTGGTCTGGGCGCTGAGAGTCTTCGAATACGCCCACTGGTGGGGCTTGGGCATGGGGTCGTGTTGGGCCGCTGCCTTGATCGCCGCGTTGCTGGCCAGGTCCTGGGCGTTGGCGACCGGGCGCAGCTGGGCGGGCGGCTGCCCGCCGGGACGGTCTCCGCCGGTTCCAACGCCGACCGCCACAGCCGCCGCGAGCAGCGCCGTGGCGGCCGCCCCGGCCAGACCGAGGCGCCAGGCCGGACGCCAGGACCGCTTCCTGGACGGGACCTGCCGCATGTGAGCGGTCAGCCGGGCACGGGCCTGGGTGATGGTCTCTGGGGCCGGGTCCGGCAGCGCGTCGTGCCGGTCGCGTACCTGCTGCAGGTCATCCATGGTTCATCGCCTCCTGTGCTGCGGGGCCCAATGTCTTGCGGAGCTTGCGTCGCGCCCGGTTGATGCGGGAACTCACGGTGCCGATCGGGATGGCGAGGGCGTGTGCCACCTCCGCGTAGCTGAACTGGGCACAGACGACGAGCAGCAGCGCGTCGCGGTCGCCCTTGGAAAGCCGTGCCAGGCCCCGCGCCAGGTCGGGGCTCAACCGTTCCGCAGTCACCTGGTCCGCGACCTGGTCGGCGTGGTTCCCGGCGTGGTTCCCGGCGTGGTTCCCGGCGTCGTCCCGGGCCGCCGAACGGCCCAGGGCGCGATAGAGCCGGATCTCGTTGCGGCGGTACCGGCCGATCAGGTTGGTGGCGATCCCGTACAGCCAGGCCCGCGCCTCGGGGCGGGCCAGATCGTAGCGGTCCCGCTGGTCGAAGGCGGTCAGGAACGTGTCGGCGGCGATGTCCTCCGCGGCACCAGGACCAAGCCTGGACGCCGCGTACCGGTGTATCGCGATGAAGTACCGATCGAAGATCATCGAAAACAGCTCCGGCTCATGCCGCGACCTCTCGATGATCGACGCGTCGGTCGTCTCCTCAGACATCCGCGGGGGAGGAACAGCTGTCAGGGTCATGCATCTGGCGCCTCTCTGACGAAGTGGTCAGCGCTGATTGCCCGAACCCGCAAATCTTCTTCGCACTCCGGAGAAGAAAAATCGCTCGGCCGCCCGCAACCGCTCACGCCGCTACTGCTCGGCGGGCATACCGTGGCTACGCTCCGTCGAGCTCATCCGCCCAGGCGGCGAAGAAGGCACGCAGCTCTGGAACCCTCGTCAAGCCGACAGGCAGCCGCGCGTCCTCAATGTGCGCCAGGCTACGAAGAATCTGCGCGAGGATCTCCCGATGGAATCCACGGTCCAGTTCGGCGGCGCCAGCGAGCAACGGCTCCTTTCCGAAGCGCTGGGCAAGCTGGAAGACATCCGCGAAGTCGCGAGGTTCCGCACGTCCGAACAGCGCCAGCATCTTTCTGGCCGCAAGCTCTACAGGATCGAATGGCGGTCCCAGAACAGTGATCCTCGGCGCTCTGACCGGCGGAGAGTCAACGGCCAAGTCCACGACGAGCCGTTCAGCAGCGGAAATCTCGAGTCGGCAGAAGGTATCGAACTTGCGGATGACAGCCGACTCCCAGCCTCGATCCTCGGCCGCACTGCGAAGCGCATCCGCAGCTGCTGAAATCGAAACCTCCCCCTGTCCACCGAAGAAGTCGAGATCCTCGGTGCTGCGGTGGGTCAGCCCTTGAGCCAAGAGCGCCCCAGCACCGGCAAGGAGAAAGCCTTCACTCTCCGGTAATGAGAAGAAGAGCCGGGCCACCTGGATCTGAAAAGCGGTCAGACCGCCATCTGACGGTGCCGTCACCGGACAACGACGTGCTCGACGAGCGGCACCCATGCCTCGCGGATCTCCGTGGGTAGTACCAACTCCGGCCACAGATCTATGAGCAGGGCACCGTCGACATATCTGCGGATGTCCTCGGGCAGCCCTTCGAGCAGGACTCTCTGAAAGACCAGCCGGCGGTCGGCCGGATTCGAGAGGTCGTATTCGGCACCGGGGTCTGACCAGTTCAGGTGAAGCGGAAGCACGACCTTGGCGAACGCCCGATCGAGCGGCAGCCGGAAGAGGCGATCGGGGACGGAGAACGGACGTCCCCGGCGGGTGAGGTGATCGGTGAACTCGACGCGCGGGTCGAGCGCGAACTCGTACCCCGCCGCCTCGACGATCCGCTCCGCGGTGTCGAGCGTCGGCGATTTGCGGCCGTGCTCGTACGCCGAGAGCGTGGTGCGCGACGTGCCCGCGGCCCAGGCGATGTCGGCCTGGGTCTTCCCGGCCGCCAGCCGGGCGCGCTTCAGCAGCTCTTCCGCTGCCATGGCGACCACCTCCACGCCCAGGGTATCCGATCGGATACCTTTCAGGTGCGCGAGCGACGAGAGCGACTCACTTCGCGATCACCGGTTCAGGCGCGCGTGGGCACGACGGTTCGCCGTCGGCGACCAGAACCCCGCGTGGAAGGTGAGCCGGGCGAGGGCCGCCTGGCCGTTGCCGTTCGGGTGGAAGAAGTCCCACCGGCTCACCTCCGACAGCGAGAAGCGGTAGTCGAAGACCGCGTTGCGGTCGGAGGCGCATCTCGGGTACTCGGCGCAGACCCTGGCGAGAACGTGGTTGTAGGCGATGACCCGCCGGCGGACACGATCGCGCCGGTCCATGTCGGCCGCCGCCATCGACGATGGATGGAACAGCATGGACCGGCACACGCCGAACAGCGTCCAGGCGACCCGGGCGACGGCGTCCTCCTTGCCCACCTGCCAGAGGCGCTTGACGTCGGGGATGCTGCTGACGAAGACCAGCGCGTTCGGGACGCCCTGCCGCAGCGTGTCCATCCCGGCGCGGAACCGGCTCTCGAAATCGGCGACCGAGGTCATCGTCTGCTCCGAGCGCGTGCACGCGTCGTTGGCGCCGATCAGGATCGTGACGTAGTCCACGCGCTGCGCGACGGCCGAGCGCGCCTGGCCCTCCAGGGCGATCACCTTGGCGCGCGACACGGCGTTGTTGTGGACGACCAGCGAACGGTTCCTCATGCGCAACCGGGCGTAGTGACTCCTCACCGGCGCCTCGGATCCGCCGGCCCACGAACGACTCTCACAGTCGACGTACCAGCCGCAGGCGTTGAAACCACGGGTGATGGAGTCACCGAGCACCGCCATCCTGGCCGGTACGAACGCGAACGGGGCGAAGGCGGCCGACACCGGGACGGCCGGTCGCACCGCTCCCGTCGCCAGGACGGCCACGACCGAGACGAGGACCAGGACACGGCGGACAGGGCGATCGACCATGGACACCTGCTCGGGCCGGTAACAGGGCGGAAGCGCCGCGTAAGCGGCACTGCTGCCATTGTGCGTCCCGAACACCGGCACATGGCGATGTTCGCCGATGGTTTTGCCAAGAATAACAAGTCCACCCGACTAATTACTGAATGCTGTAATTTATCGCTACATTCTCATTCAATACCACCGAATCCCCCCGCCGTGACCATGCAATTGTTCGCAGCCAAAGCCGTGAAGGTGTTAGGTTCCGGCCATTCTTTAGGCCAGACTGATCGGCGTCGGGCGCCGCTGCTCGACGCTCCGCCGGGGGAGGGCGATGAGCGAGACGCAATTCACGGATCTGCTGGAGAACCCGGTGTCGCCACGCGCGGCCCGGCGGGCCGCGCTACGCGAGTTCCGTTCGCGCAGGGTCCTCGCGGCACTGTGCGCGGCCGGGCTGCTGACGGCCGTCGGCGCGCTGGCGGCGCTCGAGGTGATCTCGCGGCTGGTCGGCCGGCCGACGCACGAGACCACGGTCGCCCGTGGCAGCGCGCTCCTGCGGGACCTGTCCTGGAACGACCCGCAGGTGCTGCTCGCCACCGGCGCGCTCACGGCCGCGGGCGCCGCCCTGCTGCTGCTCGGAACGCTGCCCGGGCGTACCGGGATGGAACCGTTGCGGGGCACCGACCCGCAGCTCGCGGCGGCCATCACCCGCACCGGGCTGCGCCGCTCGCTGACGGCGGCCGCGCTCGGCGTGCCCGGCATCGCGCGGGTGACCGTACGCCTGCGCGGCCGGTTCCGGCGCCGGGTGGTCGTGCACGCCACCACGGAGTACCGCAACCCGGGCAACCTCGCCGACCTCGTGGGCACCGCGGTGGCGGTCCGGCTGGACGAGATCGATCCCATCCGGTGGCGGCGCGTGGCCGTACGGCTGAAGTGGAGACAGGACTGACATGCGGCTCGGGCTCATCTTCACCGGCCTCACGATGGCGGCCTGCGGAGCCTCGGCGCTGTTCGTCGGGCTCGGCGTCCTCGGCCCCGCGTCGGCCGCCCGGCCGGTGCTGGATCCGGCGTTGGCCCGCTTCGCGGCCGGGCACCCGTGGTTCTGGCCGGGCGTGGCCGGGGTGAGCGTCTCGCTCACACTGGTCGGGCTGCTCTGGCTGCTCTCGCAGGCGCGGGCGGCCGTACTGCGCCGGCTGAACCTGACCCGGTGGAGCACCCGCGTGCGTGTGCGGGTCGCCGCCGGCGACCTGGTCGAAGAGGTACGGCACCTGCCGGGGGTGCAGAGCGTGCAGGTCAGGCTGACCGGATCCGCCGCGTGGTCCCGGTTCGTGGTGTCGGTGGTGTGCGACGAGGACGCCGACCTCACCCTGCTGCGCGGCCACCTCGGCGAGGAATCGCTGGTCCGGCTCCGCACCGAACTCGAAATGTACGAGCTGCCGACGATCGTGCGGTTCCGACTGGTGTGCCCGTAGCCCGTCCACGGCTTGACCGGTAGGGAATTCCCTACATATGGTTTCCCGCCATGGACACTGTGGACGTCTTCGCCGCGCTGGCCAGCCCGGTCCGGCGTGAACTGATCCACCTGCTGCTCGACGGGGCGCATTCGGTGAACGACCTGGCCTCGCATTTCGAGATGAGACGCCCGAGCGTCTCAGAGCATCTGAAGGTGCTCCGAGACGCCGGGCTGGTGAGCGAGCAGCGCAGCGGCAGGCACCGGCTCTACCGGCTGGAGGCGGGCCCGCTGATGGAGCTCTCGCAGTGGCTCTCGCCGTACGAACGGTTCTGGCGGGAGCGGCTCACCGGACTGCGCGAGCTGGTCGACGAGGCCGGTGAGGACGAGAGCGAGGGTCGGACATGAGCGCCCGGCGCGGATCGATCGAGGTCGACGAGTTCCTGGCGCACCCACCGTCCAAAGTGTGGCGGGCGCTCACCGATCCGACCTGCTGGCACGGTGGCTGATGCCGAGCGACTTCAAGCCCGTCGTCGGTCACCGGTTCACGTTCCACACCCGGCCGATCGCCTCGGTCGGGTACGACGGGATCATCCCCTGCGAGGTCCTCGAACTCGACGAGGAACGGTTGCTCCGCATCGGCTGGGGCGGCGGCGCGCTCAACACCACCGTCACGTGGCGGCTGGTGGCGGAGGGCCGCGGGACCCGCCTGTTCATCGAGCACGCGGGCTTCGCGATGATCCCCCTGCAGGCGTCCGCATTCCAGGGCATGGGCAGCGGGTGGCGCTCCCACGTCATGCGCTCACTCATCAAGGTCCTCGCCAGCCCCCGAACCTCCGTCGTGATCATGCACTTGTTCCCGCGACGATCCGCCCAGCCCCCCTGCTCCGCATCCCCCGAGGAGCCCTTGGTGAACAACTGCATGATCACGGCCGAGAACCCTCCGCCGTGATCACGCACTTAAGCACCACAGCCCTACACCCGCCCGCCCGCCCGTCGGGCACTGACGACTCACACGCGAACAACTGCATGATCACGGCGGAGAGATCTCACGCCGCTCGCGGGCCGGACAGCCGGGAGAGGTTCGTCCCGATCTCGATCATTTGCTCGTCGTCGGGCCGCCAGCCTCGGTCGAGCAATGCCGTGACGAGGGCGGTCAGAAACGGCCGGGGTCGCACGAGCACGTCCACACTGGTGATCGGGATGATGACCCAGCCGTGGCGCGCCTCCAGCCAGCGCCGACGATCTTCGTCGTGGGCCCGCGCCGCGGGAGTGCTGTGGTACGGCTCACCGTCGTACTCCACTCCCACCCGGTAGTCCTCGTACCCCAGGTCAACGAAGAGCGGGTTGCCGTGCCGCCCCATCACCGGGATCTGTGTGCCCGGTCTCGGCAGGCCAGCGTCGATGATGCGGACCCTGCTCCAGCTCTCGCCCGGTGATTCGGCGCCTCGGTCGGCCGCGGCCAGGACGCGCCGCAGCAACCTCGCGTTGCGCTCGCCGGCCAGCCGTGCCGCCATCTCGCCGAGCCGGCCCGGATCGACGTTCCACCGAAGGAACTGGTCCACCGCCGCCACCGCCTCGAGCCGGGGCAACCAGCGGCCACAGTCCATGGCCGTACGCTCCATCGAGGTCACACGCACTCCGGATACCTCGGTGATCTCGTCCGGCGGCAGTTGCGACAACCTCACCTCGATGCCTGGCCGCCGCGGCGGGGTGTGGTCGGGCGGCACCACCAATTCGACCGGCCAGCGCGCGGCGTCGACCCCCGGCGGCAGGACGTCGAGTCCCCATAGCCAGGCGGCCGTACGGCGCGCCACAACGGTGTGGGGCGGTAACAGCCGACTGATCACGGATGCGCGCGCTTCCAGTGAACCGATCTGATCGGGCCGGAGGTACGCGCCACGGGTGATGGGTACGAGGATCCCGTCGCGGACACGGCGTGACAGCAGGCCCTTCGAGATTCCTCGAGCGGCCGCCTCGCGGAAGGTGAGTCCGTCCATGGGCTCACGATGCGTCCGATCACTACCGCGTCGACAGAGGGTCCGCGCCATCTGTGGACAAGCGCAGCACCTCGCGAGCTCACATCACCGACAAACGCCACGAAGCAACCCTGTCGGGACGCGAACAACTGCATGATCACGACCGGGAATCCTCTGGCGTGATCATGCACTTAAGCGCCACCGCCTTCCGCCCCGTCCTCTGTTGGCCCGTCCACCACTGGGCCCCTCCCTGGCTGTCCCCTCCCCGGCTTGTCCCTCGCCCCGCCAGTTCCCTCGCCCCGCTGGTTCCCTCCCCGGCTTGTCCCTCCCCCGCTGGTGAGCGAGCACGAATTGAGCTCGATTCGGCCGGGGCGCCTGCGGGCTAGTTCGCGATGCCGATGACCTGCTCGATCGTCTCGGGCCGCTCCAGCACATCGAGCATGAGCGCGGCGACGTCCGCACGGGAGACGAACAGGCCGCGCCGGAGGTTCTGTCCGACCGCCGTACGGTAGGCGCCGGTCGGCGGCTTGTCGGTCAGCCGCGGGGGCCGCACGACGGTCCAGTCCAGACCACTGTCGCGCAGGACGCCCTCCATCTCCGCGAGGTCGGCGTAGTGCTTACGGAGTGCGGCCTTGGTCAGCGGACCGAACAGGTGCCGCATGAAGAACCCGTCACCGGGGTCGTGCCTGGGCGGCTTCGGCCGGCCGCCCGAGGGAACGGTCCCGATCGGCGCGGCGCTGACGGCGACGAGGCGCCGTACGCCGGCGTCCGTCATCGCCCGGACGATGGCGCGCGTACCGTGCTCGGCGACTCCCGCCTCCGCCGCGGTCACGGGGCCGAGGCCGGACAGTACCGCGTCCGACCCGGCGACCGCCGACTTCAGCGTCGCCGGATCCGGAGCCGCCAGGTCGGCGGCGACGACGCGAACGTCCGCGGTCACCTTGGCCGGGTTCCGTACGACGACCGTGACGTCGTGCCCCGCGGCGAGGGCCTGCTCCACGGCCAGGCGGCCGATACCGCCGGTCGCGGCGAAGATCGTGAGCTTCATCCTGGACTCCTAGTCACGGAAGGCGGCGGCATTGTCCGCCGCTCCGGTAATCAAGATCATGCGAGCTCCTCCGGGAGCGGCTTGGAGTAATCTGAACTACGCGGTTCATATATTACGGAGACCATATCATATGAGTTCCATATCAAATGCGGAGGCCGACGCGACCCGCCGGCACAGGCGGCTGAGCACGTCGGTCAAGGACTCGCTGCGTGAGCTGAGCGTCCAGCTCTCCCTGCTCAACAGCCAGGTCGGCGCGCGCCTCGCACTCAAGGAGATCGACGTCGGCTGCCTGGACCTCATCACCCGCGAAGGTCCGCTCAGTCCCAGCGCGCTGGCGCGTCGTGCCGGTCTCCACCCGGCGACGCTGACCGGGATCCTGGATCGGCTGGAGCGCGGCGGCTGGATCGGTCGCGACCGCGATCCCTCCGACCGCCGGGCCGTTCTGGTCCGCGCCCTCCGCGACCGCAACCCCGAGCTCTTCCACCTCTACGCGGGCATGACGACCACGATGGACGAGATCTGCGCCGGCTACTCCGACGCCGAACTGGAGCTGCTGGCCGGGTTCCTGCGCCGTACCGTCACCGCCGGCCGTACCGCGACCGACGACCTGGCGGCCGGCTGAACGTCCTGAGGGACGTCGGAGCCCGCGAGGCGGTCAGCGGAAGACGACGGTCTTGTCGCCGTTCATCAGGACGCGGTGCTCGGAGTGCCAGCGGACCGCGCGGGCGAGCGCCAGGCACTCCATGTCGCGGCCGACCGCCATGAGTTCCGCCGGGCCCTGGGTGTGATCGACCCGGGCCACCTCCTGCTCGATGATGGGTCCCTCGTCGAGGTCGGGGGTGACGTAGTGCGCCGTCGCGCCGATGAGCTTCACGCCGCGGGCGTGGGCCTGGTGATAGGGCCTGGCGCCCTTGAAGCTCGGCAGGAACGAGTGGTGGATGTTGATCACTTTGCCCTGGAGCTTGGCGCACAGGTCGTCGGACAGGATCTGCATGTAGCGCGCGAGCACGACGAGATCGGTCTGGTAGTGCTGGACGAGCGCGAGCACCTCGGCCTCCTGCGCGGCCTTGCCGCCGGGGGCCACCGGCAGGTGGTGGTAGTCGATCCCGTACGACTGGGCCAGTGGGCGCAGCACCGGGTGGTTGGACACGACAGCGGCGATGTCGATGTCGAGCAGCCCGGACCGCTGCCGGTAGAGGAGGTCGTTGAGGCAGTGCCCGCCCTTCGAGACCATGATGAGCACTCGGGGCCGGACGCGGATGTCATTCAGACGCCAGTCGATGGCGAGCTCCGGGACCAGTGCGGCGAACGCCCCGCGCAGTTCGTCGTCGCCGATACCGTCGGCCGTCTCGAACTGCACCCGCATGAAGAAACGGCCGGTGTCGCGGTCGCCGTACTGCTGGCTCTCCAGGATGTTGCAGCCGTGCTCGGCCAGCAGGCCCGAGACGGCAGCGACGATACCCGGCCGGTCGGGGCACGACAGCGTCAAGACGTATTCAGCGCTCACGATTCATTCCCCTGAGGTCGGGTCGTTGTTGTACGTCCTGAGGCGGACGGGTGGCGACAGCTGTGTCGTCCCGGCGGGCTCGCGCCGCGGAGCAGCGGCTCACCGCCCCATGGCCGCATCCGTGGATCGCCGGCGTCAGGCCTATGAGCTTACGTCCTGTGCCCTCGGCGCGCCCGCCACCCGCATGGTCGGCGTTGCTTCGCGGGCCCGCGCTCCGCACCGCGTCGGCGTCCGCGAGACCCGACCGCGGAGGCGGACGGGAAGGAAGTTGCGGCAGCGAATTCTGAGCCGTGATCTTGTGTCCTAATTGAAGATGAACTCTCCTCGTATTTGGTCATTTTGTGGCACCCTGACCTGCATGGACCTCCGGCAGCGCTACGACGCCACCACGTCCGGTCTGGAACCACCGTTCGCGGTCGTCGACCTGGACGCCTTCCGCGCCAACGCCGCGGACCTCGTGCGGCGGGCGAAGGGCAAGCCGATCCGGGTCGCGAGCAAGTCGGTGCGCTGCCGTGCCCTGCTGGAGCAGGTCCTCGCCATGGACGGGTTCGAGGGGATCATGGCGTTCACCCTGCCGGAGGCGCTCTGGCTGACCGAGCGGCGGGTCAGCGACGACGTCCTCGTCGCCTACCCCACGACCGACCAGGCCGCGCTGGGCAAGCTGGCCGCCGACGAGCGCGCCGCCGCCACCATCACGGTCATGGTCGACTCCGTCGAGCACCTCGACCTCATCGAACAGGCCACCGGAGGCCGCCCGGTCCGCGTCTGCATCGACATCGACGCCGCCTTCCGCGCCCTCGGCGGCGCTCTGCGCGTGGGCGTCCGCCGGTCCCCCGTCCACACCCCGCGGCAGGCGGCCGCGCTCGCCGAAGAGATCACCAGGCGGCCGGGCCTGACTCTCGTCGGCATCATGGCGTACGAGTCGCAGATCGCCGGCGTCGGCGACATCCCGCCGGGCCGGCCGGCCCGGGGGCGCGTGATCCGGGCCATGCAGTCGCGCTCGCGCATCGAACTCGCCCGCCGCAGGGCCGCGATCGTCAAGGCCGTCCACGCCGTACGGCCGGACCTGGAGTTCGTCAACGGCGGCGGCACGGGCAGCGTGGAGAAGACCGCCTCCGAGCGGGCCGTCACCGAGGTCGCCGCGGGGTCAGGGCTCTACCAGCCGCACCTGTTCGACCACTACTCCAACTTCCGCGGCCGGCCCGCAGCGCTGTTCGCGCTGCCGGTCGTACGGCGGCCGAGCGCCGGCGTGGTGACCTGCCTGGGCGGCGGCTACCTGGCATCCGGCCCCGGCGACAAGGTGCGCCTGCCTCAGCCGTACCTGCCGTCCGGACTCTCCTTCGACGGCCTCGAGGGCGCCGGCGAGGTCCAGACGCCGTTGATCGGCTACACCGCCGACCTGCTGCGCGTCGGCGACCGCGTGTGGTTCCGGCACACCAAGGCGGGTGAACTGTGCGAGCGGTTCTCCGAGCTGCACCTGATCGAGAGCGATCGTGTCATCGGGGCGGTGCCCACGTACCGCGGCGAGGGACACGCCTTCCTCTAGGCCGTCTCCGCTGAGAGGGTGGGCCCATGAGCGACACCGCCGATTCGCCCACGCCGCCGCTCGTCAGCGTGCGCGGTGAAACCGTACTCGAGGTCGAGCCGGAGATCGCCCGGCTCACCGTCTACGTCCATGCCCGCGACAAGGACCGGAGGCGGGCGCTCGAACGGCTGACCGAGCGCAACCGCGAGTGCCTCGATCTGATCGGGGAGTACGGCGACGCCGTCGAGCAGGTCGAGACCTCCGGTCTGTCCATCTCCCCGATCGTGCGGGACAAGCGCCGCGACGAGAAGGTGGACCGCTACCAGGGCACGGTGCACACCACCGTGACCGTCGCCGAATTCTCCGTGCTCGGTGAGATCGTCACCCGGCTCGGCGATCTCGAACTCACCAGCGTGCACGGGCCGTGGTGGGCGCTGCGCCGGGACAGCGACGTCTACCGCCGGGCCGCGCAGCAGGCGGTGCGGGCGGCCGTCACCCGGGCGACGGACTACGCCGACGCGCTCGGCTGCCGGCTGACCGGGCTGGTGCGGCTGTCCGACGAGGGGCTCAGCACGGACGGCGGAGGACGTGAGCAGGTGTACGGGATGGTCGCGGCCGCCGTCCCCGCGTCGAGTTCGGGCGCCCTCCCCGCCATCGATCTGGAACCGCAGAAGCAGGTCGTACGGGCGGCCGTCGAGGCGCGCTTCACGATGACCGCCCCCGAGCTGTGAACCGCCGGAGGACGCGGGCGGTGAGCTGATGTGAGCGGTCAGGTGATGTGGGCCGTCAGGTGATGTGGGCCGTCAGGTGATGTGAGCGGTCAGGTGATGTGGGCGCTCAGGTGATCTGGGCGAGCAGTTCGCGGGCCTGGGGGGCGAAGACGTCGTCGCCGCTCTCCACCGCGCGCTGCAGCAACTCCCACGCGGCCGTGGCGTCCCCTTCGAGATGGCGGATCTCACCGAGCCGGAACGCCGCCTCGGCCACGACCTCCGACTCCTTGGTCATCGCGAGCGTCTGCTCGTAGAACCGCACGGCGCCCTCGCGGTCGCCGACCCAGTAGCACAGCTCGCCGAGATGGGCCGCGGCCAGCGGCGCCTCGGCCGGGTCTCCGGAGTCGATGACCTGCTGGTACCAGATCAGTGCCTCGGGCAGATCGCGGCGCCGCTTGGCGGACGCTCCGAGGAGCATGGCGGCCGGCACCGTGGTGAGCGGGCTGCCGGTCTCGAGCGCCCGCATGAACCATTCGCGCGCGCGTGCCTCGTCCTCGTCGCGGTGGCTCTGGCCCAGGCCGAGCATGGCTCTGGGCGCGAACTCAGCGTCGCCGGTCTCGGCCAGCCGCTGGTAGACCTGGCGGCCCTCCACCACCTCGCCCGCCTCGACCAGAGTGCCGGCCAGCGTGTAGAGGGCCATCGGATCACCGCCCTCGGCCGCCCCGCGCAGCGTGCGCAGAGCCTGCTCGGTGTCGCCCCGTTCGCTCTGCATGACACCGAGCATGGTGTGGAACAGCGAGCCCGCCGGCGACTCGGGATCGGCCACCCGTGCCTCGGCGACGGCGTAGGCGGCCGCCTCGTCGCCCTGTTCCCGCAGCAGCGTCAGCAGCCGCGAGCCCGCGACGTGGCGCAGTTGCGGGTCCTCGTGCCCGTGCAACCGCTCGTACCGGGCCAGGGCCTCGCCGCGCCGGCCGTGCTCGGCGAGCAGGTCGGCGAAATCGAGTTCCAGGAAGTCCGCCCAGCCGGCGTCGAAGGCCATCGCGCCGTCGTAATACCGGCGGGCCGCCTCGATGTCACCGGCCGCGGCGCACGCCGCGGCGAAACCCTTGGCGATCCCGATCGGGTCGGCGTCCGCCCCGTCCGCCATGCCGGGGGCCATGGCCACCCCGCGCGGCCGGGCCCGGGCGGCGAGCTCGAGCGATCGGAGAGCCAGAGCGTGATCGCCCGCGTCGTGGGTCCGGTGGGCGATGGCGAGGAGGTTCGTCAACGCGTCCCGCGCCCACGCGATGAGGGCGGGGTCCGCCCCGGTGCCGACGCCGGCCGCGCGCCCGTACGCCTCCACGGCACCGGCCGCGTCGCCCTCTCCGTGCAGCCATCCGCCCAGCCTGTTCGCGGCGCGGGCGACCGCGTGCGCGATGCCGGAGTCGAGCGCCGGCTCGAGTTCCCGCTTCGCCGACTCGGCGTCGCCCTGATCGTGGAACAACTGAGCCAGCTCGACGTGCAGGTTCGCGGCGGTTTCGAGATCACCCGCCTCGATCCCCCGCCGATAGAGCGTCGCGGCGGCGTCGGTGTCCCCGGCGGCCCTGTGGACGTCGCCCGACACCCGGCAGCCCATGGCGACGGTCTCGGGATCGCCGGTCGCGATGGCCCGCTCGGCGGCGGCCAGGGCGGCGTCGTGCTCGCCCTCGCGCATCAGCAGCGCCAGCAGCCGGCGCAGACAGTACAACGCCTCGGGGTGGTCGGCCGCCGCGCCGTCGGCGAGCGCCGCGCGGGCACCGGCCACGTCCCCTGCCTCCTCGAGGAGGGTGGCGAGGGTCAGCGCCGCGCCGACGACCGCGTGGGCGTGCCCGGAACCGACCGCGCGCTGGGCGGCGTCGATCGCGCCGGTACGGTCACCGCGGCGCTCGCGCCACGTCGCGACATGCCCCCAGGCCGGCCCCGCCAGCTGCGGGTCGCCGTGCTCCGCCGCCCGCAGAGCGAGCCGCTCGGCCTCCGCGAGGTCGCCGCCGCCGGCCGTGAGCACGGCCAGATCGATCGCGGTGCGGGCGGTCTGGGCCGGGTCGCCGAACTCGACGGCGAGTTGCAGCAGGGCCCGGGTGCCCTCCGCGTCACCGTCGCCGCTGTGCCGCTGCGCCGCGTTCAGCACCAGCTCTTGAGCCAGGTCCGCGTGCCCGGGGTGCGTCGCCAGCTGCGCGAGCAGCGGGCGTACGGCCACCGTCCGATCCTCGTGGAGGGCGAGGACGAGTTCGGCGACGTCGGCCGAGCCGTGCAGTTCGGTGAAGGCCGCCAGCGCACCGGCACGGTCGCCGTTCTCCGCGCGCGTCCAGGCCCGTTCCTCCAGCGTCGCCGCACCCAGCCGATCGCGCGCCTCCGCCGCGATGCGCGGGTCGTCGAGCGTCGCGGCGCGCTCGAAGGCCGCGCGGGCGCCGGCGGCGTCACCGGCCTGCTCCAAACGGTCGCCGAGGGTGAGAACGGCCAGGGCGGCCTGTTCGGGATCGATCCCGGCCACCCGTTCGAAGGCCTGCCTCGCCCCCTCCAGATCACCCACGTCGGCGAGGCGGCAGCCCTGATCGTGGGTCGCCCGTGCCATGGCCTTGAGATCGCCCGCCGACTCGGCCGCGGCGATGGCGCGCTCGCCGGCGGTGATCGCGCCCGGCACGTCACCCTGCTCGTGCAGCATCGCCGCGAGCGTCGACGCGGCGACCAGCGCCGTGGCCGGGTCAGGGCTCTCGACGGCGTCCCGGTAGGCCTCCATGGCCGCCGCGATGTGCCCGGCCCGGCGGAGCACCGAGGCCAGTTCCATGACGGCGTCCGGGCCGGAGAACCGCTCGAAGGCCTCCCGGGCCGCGGTGACGTCGCCGGTCTCGGCCAGCACCTCACCGAGGCGCCGCGCCGCGTCGGCCGCGTACTCGGGCTCCCCGTGCTCGTCGCCGGTGTCGGCGACCTGGCGGAACGCCTCCGCCGCGCCGTCGAGATCACCGAGTTCGCGCCGTGCGCGGCCGATCCCGTGCGTCGCGCGGGCGACCATCGCGCGGTCGTCCCCCGCGGCGGCCTTCTCCCAGGCGACGATCGCGCCGACCCGGTCGTGCGCGTCGTCGCGAAGCCCACCCAGGCGCATCGCCGCCTGCTGCGCGACCTCGGGGTGGCCATCCGCGACCATCAGGCACAGCGCGCGGTCGGCGGCGGCGGCGTCGCCACACCGCTGCCAGGCGCGAGCGGTCTCGATCGCGAGCCTCGATGACATCACGTATCCGTCGTCGGCGTCGCCCAGCGCCTTCAGCTGGGCCACCGCCGGCGTCGCCGCGTCGAAGTCCTGGTCGAGCAGGTACCGGGCGAAGGAGGCGGCGCTCGCCGGTTCGGACGAGGATTCGGGTATCCGGGCGAAGGCGTCGCGCGCCGCGCCGAGGTCGTCCAAGCGCACCCTGGTGAAGCCCAGCAGCCACGCGTGCCAGGCCGCCCGTTCC
The DNA here is from genome assembly GCF_014323705.1 of Actinomadura alba. Taxonomy (GTDB): domain Bacteria; phylum Actinomycetota; class Actinomycetes; order Streptosporangiales; family Streptosporangiaceae; genus Actinomadura_C; species Actinomadura_C alba. The sequence goes on along the minus strand of NZ_JABVEC010000006.1, from coordinate 177,928 downwards.
GGGTCGCCCCGGTCGAGCACCTCCTCGTGCAGCGCGCACAGGCCCGGCAGGTCTCCCTGCCGCTCCATCACCGCCACGAGAGCGCTTTCGGCGCCGGGGCGCAGGCCGGGATGGCCGGAGGCCAGCACCGCGCGGTAGGCCGCGGCCGCCTCTGCCAGGTCGGCCGTCTCTGCCGCCTCAGCCTGCTCTGCGACCTCTGCGACCTCTGCGACCTCAGCCTGCTCTGCCACCTCAGGCTCTGCGACCTCAGCCTGCCCTGTAGCCTCAGGCTGCTCTGCCACCTCGGCGGGACCGGCCGGCTCGGCGGGCACTGCGACCTTGGCGTGACGTGCGGCGAGCACGGTGCCGAGCGACCGCGCCACCCACGGCGCGAGCACCGGGTCGCCGTCCTCGCGCGCGCGGCGGAGCATCGCGATCACCGCGTCGTCGTCGCCCCGCGACGGCAGCGACTCCGCGTGGACCACGGCGGTGTACGACAGCGTGAGCGGGTCCCCGGTGGTGGCGGCGGTACGGAACATGGCCGCCGAGGTGGAAGGCTCCAGGCCCAGGTCGGTGAAGAGCCGGGCCAGCATCGCGGTCGCCAGTGCCGAGGTCGCCGGGTCATCGTCCTCGGTCGCCGCGCGAAAACCGGCCACGCCGTGCTCACGGCCGTACCGCTGATGATCGACGGCGGCCACGAGCAGCGGATGCCGGTCACCGCGCGGCGAGCGCAGCAGGTGGAGCAGCAGTGCGGCGCCGAATCCCAGGGCCGGGTCGGCTTCGTCGGCCACGTGACTGAGCAACTCGTCGGCCAACTCCGCGTCGCCTTCCCCGAGCTCGATGAGCGCCAGCACCGTGGACGCGTGCCCGGACGCCCGCGGGATCTCGGCGTCGATGACGCGGTGCAGCGCCGCGCGGGCTCCGGCCAGATCGCCCGACCGCAGCCGCTCCAGCGCGCCGCCGATGTCGAGGTCCGGCCGGTCCGCCGCGACGACCTCCGGCTGCCGCGGGCCCGGCGGGGAGTCCTCGAGATCGGGTTCCACGGCACTGGCCGGAGCGGTCTTGGAGGGCGTCGGGCCGGCCGTGAACTCGGCCGCCTCGGGGTACTCGCTCCGGCGAACGCGCTCCAGTGCCGTCCGGGCTCCGGACAGGTCGCCGAGCCGCGTGAGCACCTGTGCCAGGGCGGCGTCGGCCAGTGCCGCGATCTCGGGGTCGGACCCCGCCGACGCGATGCCCAGCGCGCCGTGCGCCGCAGCCCAGTCCTCGCCGTTGATCAGCAGCACACCCAGCGACAGCGCCGATCGCTGCCCCAGGACCGGATCACCGCTCTCGATCACGGAACGGTGCGCGGCCCGGGCGCCCTCGACGTCGCCCTGATCCTCCAGCACGCCACCGAGCACATGGGACGCCTCCCGCGCCGCCTGTGGATCGGCCGAGGCCACGGCCTCGCGCAACAGCGTGACCGCCGCGTCCAGCTCGCCGCGCTCCCAGCATTGGACGGCCGCGTTGATCCGGTCGGCCCACGAAGACATGTTCGTACCCCTCTGTCCCTTTCGCTTGAGCGCATAGCGACATACCGCGCGAAGACCGATGTCCGGCACTCGCCACCCCAGATCGACGGCAAAGCTACACACCAGGTTCCGTGGTCGCAGCCGAACCGGACGTTCCGGCCACTCGCGCGTTCACCCGCCAGGCGGCTCGGGGATGTGCCCGATGAGACGGCGGATACACCAGAGCGCCATGACCCGCATGGGTCACAGCGCTCCGAGGGGACCTGGTCAGCGGCGTTTGCGACGCCAGAGCACGACGGCGGTGACCGAGATGGCGACACCCACACCGACCACGAGCGCGGCGGTGCGACGGCCGCGATTCGGCTCACCGAACTCCTTGGGGCCGGAGACGGCACCGATCGCCGCGGCGACCTGACCGGCCTCTTCCTTCATCCGCTCGACGCCGCGGCGGGCCGCGGTCTTGGGGTTCAGGCGATCGGCCAGCGCGTCGACGGTGCGCCCCAACTCCTCCCGAGTGCGCTCGATCTCCCGCTCCAGCGCCTCCGGATCGCGGGCTCTGTCGGCCATGAGGTGTCCTTATCGTTCGGGCATCCAGCGCGCGTCATGTGATCCGTAGTCTGTCAGGTCTTCCCCGGAATCGCGCACGGACCACCTGCGCAGTGTGAACCAGCGACAGCGGTACGGTAAGACACGTCCACAGATTGAAAGGGAGATCTGGTGTCCGAGCGGCTGCAACCGGGCGATATCGCCCCCGAGTTCGAGCTTCCCGACTCAGAGGGCAAGCCGGTTTCCCTTTCGTCACTGCGCGGCAGGCGAGTGATCGTGTACTTCTACCCGGCCGCCATGACACCCGGCTGCACCAAGGAGGCCGTGAACTTCCGCGACGTGCTGCCCGAACTCGAGGCCGCCGGGGTCACCGTCCTCGGCATCTCCCCCGACGAACCCGCCAAGCTGGCCAAGTTCCGCGACCGCGACGAACTCACGTTCCCGCTGCTGTCCGACCCCGGCACCGAGGTCCTGCGGGCCTACGGCGCGTACGGGGAGAAGATGCTGTACGGCAAGAAGCTGGTGGGCGTCATCCGGTCCACTTTCATCGTCGATGCCGACGGTAAGATCGAAAAGGCCTACTACAACGTGAAGGCCACCGGGCACGTCGACCGCATCCGCCGCGAGCTCGGCGTCTGAGCGTCCGGGAGCACCCGATCCGCGTAGGATCGGGTGCACCTCCTCACCCGTGGTCGCGTAAGGGGCCGTAGTCCAACGGCAGGAGACACAGGTTTTAGGTACCTGACAGTGTGGGTTCGAATCCCACCGGCCCCACCACCGCGCCTCAGTAGGCGAGGTCCCTGCGGCGGAACGCTCTCAGACCCAGTGCGCCGAGCGCGATCGCGGCCGACAGCAGCACGACGATCGGCACGACGGTGACATCGCCGGCCGGAAGCGCCGGGACATGGCTGAACGGCGAGATGTTCATGACCGCCTGCGGCAGCTCCAGGATCGGGCCGATCTGCTTGATCACAAGGCACACCGTCAACCCCGCCCACGACAATGCGACCGACCAGCGGGGCAGCAGCCCAAGCATCACGATGACGAATCCGGCGAGTGCCAGAGTCGCCGGTGCCTGGACGAGCGCAGCCGCCATCAGGCCGGGCAGGTCGGACATCGTGCCCGTCGCGATCCCGTAAGCCAGACCGGTGCTCAGGCCGGTGAGCAGGAGGAGGACGACGGTGCCGAGCACGGCGCAGGCGATGTGCCCGCTCATCCAGCGCGGGCGGCTCACGGCCGTGGCGAGCACCGACTCCAGCGGCCCGGTCTCCTCGGCCCGCATTCGCAGCAGCGCCTGCACGGTGTACCCGGCGATGACCGTGCCGAGGATGCCCATCATCGCCGAGAAGTAGACGTCGATCAGGCTCCCTCCCCCGCCGAGCCGGCCGATGAGGTCGGTGAGGTCATCACTGCCGCCGAGCATCTCCTCCGCGTCATGGCCGACGGCGCCGAAGGCGGCACCCATGACCGCCATCCCGGCGGCCCAGCCGATCAGCACCCCGCGCTGCAAGCGCCACGCCAGGCCGACCGAGCTGAGCAGGCCGCGCGACGCCGTCGCGGGTCCGGAGCGTACCGGCATCATCCCGGTGCCCACGTCGCGGTGGGCCGTGAGGACGAACGCCACCGCCACGAGGCCCGCGAAGAACGCGGCGTACACCGCGAGGATCCACCAGTCGTCATCGTGGAACGGGCCGATCCGCTGCCCCCACCCGATCGGCGACAGCCACGAGGGCCACGCGCTCTCGGCCGCCATGCCGCTCGGCCCGGGCTCGGCCAGGCCGTCGCCGGCCGCGCGGAACAGGTAGGCGAGGCCCACGCAGGAACCGGCGAGGCCATTGGCGCCACGCGCGCTCTCCGACACCTGCGCCGTGACGGCCGCGATGCCGGCGAAGGCGACGCCCACCGCGCCGAGGGCCGCGCCGGCCGCCAGGGAGCCCTCCGCGGGCAGGTCGTTGGCGAGCAGTGCCGAGGCGAACAGGACCGCCAGCACGACGTTGGCCCCCACGGCGACGATCAGCGCGGACGTCAGGCCCGCGTACCGGCCGACCACCGCGGCGCCCACCATCTCGGCGCGCCCCGTCTCCTCGTTCTGCCGGGTGTGGCGGACCACCGCCATCGTGCTCATCAGCGCGGTGAGGACGGCGAGCAGGCCGAACGTCTCCACCATCGTGATCGCGCCGATGCCCGGATCGGTGACCGCGCCGTTGAACACCCGCGACACCACGCTCGTCACGTTGGTCCTGGCGTAGGCCGCACGTTCCTGCGCGGTGTCGTAGAGCCCCGTGACGCTCGAAGCGGTCGCCATCGCCATCGCGATGAGCCCGACCAGCCAGACCGGGAGCTGGATCCGGTCTCGGCGCAGGGCGAGCCGGGTGAGCGTGAGCGTGCCCGCGAACGCCGTCATCGGACGGCCGCCGTGGCCTCGCCGGTGACCGCCGGCTCGAGCTCGTCGCCGTAGTGCCGCATGAACAGCTCTTCGAGCGTGGGCGGCGCGCTGGTGAGAGAGCGCACGCCCAGGTGCGCGAGATGGCGGTGCACTCGTTGCAGCTCGCCGGTATCGACCTCGAACCGGGCGTGGGTACCGTCGACGGTCAGGTCGTGCACTCCCGGCAGATCCTCGATCCCGCTGACCGGCCCGGCCGTCTCGACCGAGATCGTCGTCCGCGTGAGGTGGCGCAGTTCGGCGAGCGTCCCCGACTCGACGGTCCTGCCGTCCCTGACGATGCTGACCCGGTCGCACAGCGCCTCGACCTCGGCCAGGATGTGGCTGGACAGGAGTACGGTCCGGCCGGCCCGCCTGACCTCGTTGACACAGTCCTGGAAGACCGCCTCCATCAACGGGTCGAGACCCGAGGTCGGCTCGTCCAGCAGGTACAGCTCGACGTCGGAGGCGAAGGCGGCGACGATGGCGACCTTCTGTCGGTTGCCCTTCGAGTAGGTGCGGCACTTCTTGGTCGGGTCGAGGTTGAAGCGTTCCAGTAGGTCGGCGCGCCGGGAGGGGTCGAGCCCCCCACGGAGCCTGCCGAACAGATCGATCGCCTCGCCGCCTGACAGGTTCGGCCACAGGTTCACGTCACCCGGGACATAGGCGAGCCGCCGGTGCAGCGTCACCACGTCGCGCCACGGGTCGCCGCCGAGGACACGCACGTCGCCGGTGTCCTTGCGGAGCAGGCCGAGCAGCACCCGGATGGTCGTCGACTTGCCCGCCCCGTTGGGCCCGAGGAAGCCGTGCACCTCTCCGGTCCGCACGGTGAGGTCGAGTTCGTCGAGCGCCCGGAGGTCGCCGAAGCTCTTGACCAGCGTGGAAATCCGAATCGCATCGGTCATTGCAGTTCTCACCCCGAAGAATGGCTGTCGCCCGATATGTGCGCTTTCGTACTGACCACCGGTCAGTCAGATCAGCGTAAACGGTTTTCCGGCGGTTAGCCAATCGGAGTTAGGCTCGGGATGTGGAGGAGCGGGGCGGGCGACAGGACCGGCGGGCCGAGCGGAACGACCAGACCGCGCAGACCGGGAACGCGCAGACCGGGAACGCGCAGACCGGGAACGCGACTCTCGACACGCGGGCACGGATCATGGACGTCGCGCTGGCCCTGTTCTGCGAGAAGGGCTACCAGCGATGCTCCTTGCGTGAGATCGCCCAGCGGCTGGATCTCAGCAAGGCCGCGATCCTCTATCACTTCCCGTCCAAGGCGCATATCGTCGCCGCGCTGACAGAGCCGATGGTCGCGGACTTCGAGGACGTCCTCGCGGCGGCCGCCGCGCGGCCGGATCCGGCCGGCGCGCGCTGGACGGCGATCGAAGACGCCCTGGACGCCTACCTGAGCCACCGCCGCCTGCTCCAAGTGATCTTCCAGGACCTCACGATGCTCGCGCACGAGACCGAACTCCAGCGGCTGGTGCGGCTCATCATGCGGATGTACGAGGTCGTCGCCGGTCCGAACGCCGGCCTGAGCGAGCGCGTCAGGGCGGTGCAGATGATGGCGGTGCTCGGCGACCCCATCGTGATGTTCGCCGACGTGCCCACCGAGCGGCTGCGCGCGGAGATCCTCGCGGGGGCGCGACTGCTCCTCGGCGAGCGGCCCTCGCCTGGGGCGCCGCCCGCCACGCCCTCCCCCGCCGGCGTCGGCTCGGCGGCTCCGCGACCACGTCGCGGCGCCGGCCGGCCCAGCGTGATGGACGGCGGGAAGGCCGCCGCCGCGCGACGGATGTACGCGGCCGGCTCGCACAGCGTCACCGAGATCGCCACCGCACTCGGGGTCTCCCGGGCCACGGTCTACCGGCATCTACGGGATGCGGAAGATCACGGTGACGAGCCCATCGAGGAAGCACAGGTGTAGCAGCCACAGGCCGCTATTTTGCAACATAATTATGCGACATAATTTTGAGATTTTGCGACAGATCTCGACGTCCGGCCCGCGCCGCCCTCGGCTCTGAGAGAACAACCGGCATGCCCCACCGCCTGATCGCGTTGACTGGCAGCGGATACGCCGCGGAAGGGGACGCATGGGCGAGCACGAGGCCTTCTGGATCGACCACGGATACGACCGGGAACGCGCCGCGGGCGGGTCGAGCCGCTACGCCGAGCACGTCATGACCAACAGCGCCGCCTTCGACGGGTCGTGGGGCGACATCGCCCCGGTCACCTTCGCCTGCGCCGCGTGGCGGCTCGCCACCACCCCGTCGCCCGCCTACGTGCGATGGCACCGGCGCATCCTCTCCGCCGCGTGCGACCGCAACCCCTGGGACGGCGGCCTCACCGCCCATGTGCTCGTCGTCTCACCGCTGCCCGCCGAGCTCACCGCCTCGCGCCACTGGTGGCGCGACCGAGGGTGGCGCGACTGGCCCCAGACGTTCGGCCAGTACCTGGACCCCACCGATCAGGATCAGGCCCGCGGCCCGTTCCTGCGGACGACTCTCCTCATCGACGCACCCGTACCGCTCGGCACGCTCCCCGCGGCCCCCGACGGCCCGTCCGAGACCCTGGCCGACACCGCCGGGCTCGCGGTGTCGGCCCTCGTCAGGGAACTGAACGAACTGCTCAACCCCGTCATCCGCCAGCTCGAGACGGCCCAGGCGCAGGGCTGAGCCCGTCGCCGGGCCCGGTCGCGGGGATCGCGCCGGTCAGGCGGACGCCGGCCGGCCGGTCGCCGCGACGACCTCCACTACGTCGCAACGCCGAAGGGACGCGTCGCGTCGCCGGCCGTCACCGCCTTCCTCCGCTCAGCCGCCGATGCCGGTGATCCCGACCATCAGGGGCAGGAGCAGCAGGATGATGAGCCCACCGGCGATGTCGAAGACGATCCCGGTCCGGATCATCTTCGTGATCGGCACGACGCCCGAGCCGTAGGCGATCGCGTTCTGCGGTGTCGACACCGGCAGCATGAAGCCGAACGAGGCCGCGAACGTCGCCGCCAGCGCGGGTACGAACGGATCGACCCCCGCCGCCACGGCGATCGGGATGATGATCGGCACGACCACCGCCGCGGCCGCGGTATTGCTCGTGGTCTCCGACACCAGGATGGCCAGCACCACGGCGAAGGCGGTGATGGCGAACAGGCTGCCGAGACCGAGCGCGTCGGACGACGACTCGCCGATGGTCTTGGCCAGCCCGGTGTCCTCCAGCAGGGATCCGAAGATGATGCCGGTGCCGAACAGCATGATCGTGCCCCAGTCGATCCGGGCGGCGTCGCTCCAGTTGAGCGTGTACTCCCGCTTCTTCCAGTCGACCGGGAGAATGAACAGCAGCGACGCGCCGAGCACCGCGACCACGCCCTCGTTGAGCCGGCCGCTGATGGTCTCGTACACCGACGCGTCGGTGCCGGCGACCACCGCCACCACACCGGGGAAGATCCACAGGGTGACGGTGAAACCGAAGGCGATCAGGGTGTTCTTCTCCGCCCGGGAGAACCGGCCCAGCTGGGCGCGCTCGGAGCGAACGTACTCCTCGACGCCTTCGATCTGCCGGATCTCCGGCTTGTTCAGCAGGAGCAGGACGGCCACGAGCACGACGAACATGAACAGGCAGATGGGCACCGCCGTGGCCATCCACTGGGCGAAGGAGATCTTCTCGCCGGTGGCCTCCTCGATCAGACCCCGCCCGATGAGGTTCGGCGGGCTGCCGACCGGAGTGAGCAGGCCGCCGACGCTCGCGCCGTACGCCAGCATGAGCACCAGGGCGGCGCCGACCCGCAACCGCAGCGGGTCGAAGTCCTCGGCCACGAGTCCGCGGTCCTGGAGCATCTTGGCGATGACGGCCAGCAGCCCGAGCGCCGTGGGGAGCAGCATGGCCACGGTCGCGGTGTTGGACACGAAGGCCGACAGCAGACAGGTGATGCCCCCGAACGCCGCGATGAGCTTGAAGGTCGAGCCGCCGACTCCCGGCAGGGAGAGGATGAAGAAGGCGAATCGTCGGGCGAGCCCGTATTTCAGCATCGCCTGGGCGAGGATGAACGCCCCGATGAATGTGAACACCGTCGAGGAACCGAAGGGTGCCAGCGCGTCGGCGGCGGGGGCCACTCCGAGGAGCACGATCGCGGCGACGCCGATAAAGCCGCCGACCGGGATCGGGACCGGCTCGGTTATCCACAAGACGATGACGCCGAGCAGGATTCCGGCGAGCGTCTGCTGCTTGGCCGCCATGTCCAGCGGCAGCGCGAGAAAGATGATGGAGACGAGCGGCGCCAGCCACAGGCCGGTGGTCCGTCTGGCCCGCTCGAACCGCTCCTCCGCCAGGGACAGTTTCTGTTCGCCCAGACTGCGATAGGTGGCCCCGCCCAGCAGCGCCTTGTCGACATCGGTCCTGGTCGGCGGCTCGCTCTTGTCGGTAGTCATCGGCCTCTCCGCTGGTCGGGACGGATTTTCCATTTGGCGGACACACGCTCCGAGTTGCCGCTCATTGAAGAACCCGTAACGCTCACCGGTCCAAGATGACTTAACTACTAGTGCGAAAGGCTGCGCCTATACGTTGAGCATCCCCGTGAGCCCCGGATACAGGACCGAGGACAGGTCCGGAGAGCAGACCGAGACAGGCATGGACGCCCGACAATTGGAATACTTCCTCGCCGTCGTCGACAACGGCGGATTCAATCGCGCGGCCGCGGCGTTGCATCTCGCCCAGCCGTCGCTCTCACAGGCCATCCGCAATCTGGAACGCGACCTCGGCGGCATGCTGTTCCACCGCATCGGGCGGCGGGTCGTGCTCACCGAGGCCGGCCACGCCCTGATCGAGCCGGCCCGCCAGGTGGTCCGGAGCCTGGAGGTGGCGCGGGCGAGCGTCGATTCCGTACACGCCATCCGGACCGGACGCGTCGACATCGCGGCCATGCCCTCCCAGGCCGTCGAGCCGCTCAGCAGCATGGTCAGCAGGTTCAGCGAGCGGCATCCCGGTGTGCGCCTCACCGTCCGCGCGGCACCCTGGCCGCGCACCGTCATGGAGATGGTGCGCACCGGCGTGACCGAACTCGGGCTGCTGGCCGCCATGGATCCGCCCGCCGCCGCCGACCTCACGGTGCACCCCATCGAGAAGCACCGGTTCGTGCTGGTCGCCCGGCCGGACGGCCCTTTCCCGCCGGGACGGCCGGTGACGGGGGACCTGCTCGCCGGGCAGCGGCTGATCGCCGGCCAGAAGGGCACGGGCATGCGCCAGGTCATCGAGGACCTGCGCGCCCAGGGGGTCGACCTCACCATCGCGGTCGAGACGGAGCACCGGGAGGCCATCCTGCCGCTGGTGCTCAAGGGCGTCGGGGTCGCCGTCCTCACCGAGGCGTGGACACCGCTGGCCGAGCGCGCCGGCGCGCTCGTGCTCGATCTGATCCCCCCGTCGTACCTGCACGTCGCGCTGGTCAGCCGGAAGGCCCGGCTGACGCCGGCGGCCAGCGAGTTCCTCGCCATCGCACTGGCCCCGGCCGCCATCGATAGCCGTAGCCTATAAGGGGGATCGCGCACTGCTCTTGGACATCTCCGCCGGCCGGTTGCTGTGATTCGGTCATGAGCGCACACCGCATCGCATCGATCCCCGGCGACGGAATCGGCCGCGAGGTCACCCCGGCCGTCTACGAGGTCCTCGAGGCGGTGGGCGGGCGGCACGGCCTCGAATTCGCCTACACCGAGTTCGACTGGTCGTGCGAGCGGTACCTGCGCGAGGGGGCCATGATGCCCGAGGACGGGGTGGACCGGCTGCGCGGTTTCGACGCCGTCTTCCTCGGCGCGGTCGGGGCCCCCGGCGTGCCCGACCACATCTCGCTGTGGGGGCTGCTCATCCCGATCCGGCGGGCGTTCCGGCAGTACGTCAACCTGCGGCCGATCCGCGTCTTCGAGGGCATCGACAGCCCCCTGCGGGCCGCGCGGGCCGGCGAGATCGACTTCGTCGTCGTACGGGAGAACGTCGAAGGCGAGTACAGCGAGATCGGGGGGCGTCTCAACCGCGGGTTCCCCGAGGAGATGGCCGTGCAGGAGGCCGTCTTCACCCGGGCGGGAGTGACCCGCGTCCTCGACTACGCCTTCGCCCTCGCCGGGCGCCGGGGCGGGCATCTCACCTCGGCGACGAAGTCCAACGGGATCGTCCACACCCTTCCGTTCTGGGACGAACTGGTACGCGAACGGGCCGAGTCCCATCCCGGTGTGCGGTGGGACCAGGAGCACATCGACGCCCTGTGCGCCAAGCTGGTGCTCGACCCGGCGCGGTTCGACGTGATCGTGGGCTCCAACCTGTTCGGCGACATCCTGAGTGACCTCGGGGCCGCCGTCGCCGGCAGCATCGGCATCGCCCCCTCGGCCAACCTCAACCCCGAACGCGAGCATCCCTCGATGTTCGAGCCCGTGCACGGATCGGCCCCCGACATCGCGGGTCGCGGCATCGCCAACCCGATGGGCGCCATCTGGTCCGCTGCCCTGATGCTGGATCACCTCGGCCATCCCGAGGCGAGCGCCGAGGTCACCGGGGCCATGGCCGCCGTCCTCGCCGAGACCGACACGCGCACCGCCGACCTCGGCGGGTCCGCGACCACCGCCGAGTTCACCGGCGAGCTGGTGCGCAGGCTCGGGCGGTGACCACCTGCGTTCCGGCCGCTCCCTGGGGCTTTGTATCGTGGAGGACCCCGTCGCCTCGAGGATGAGACCCGCGCGTGAGTGATCCGTTGACCATCGTCGTCGACATCGAAGGCACCACCGGTGCCACCGGCTTCGTGGTCGACCGGCTGTACCCGTACTCGCGCGAGCGGTTCGCGGCGTGGATCGACACGCACGCGGGCGACCCCGAGGTGACCCGCGCCGTGGCGCAAGTACGCGACGCCCTCGGCGAGCCGGACGCGGGTACGGACCGGGTCGTCAGAGCGCTGAACGACTGGCTGGACCGGGACGAGAAGGCGACCCCGCTGAAGACCCTGCAGGGCGGGATCTGGGCGGCCGGATTCGCCTCGGGCGAGCTCACCTCGCACTTCTTCCCCGACGTCATCCCCGTGCTGCGCACCTGGCACGCGGCAGGGCATCCGATGTACGTCTACTCCTCCGGCTCGGTGTCCGCCCAGCTCGCGTGGTTCGGCAACTCCCCGGAAGGCGACCTGCTGCCGCTCTTCGAGGGTCATTTCGACACCGAGAACGCGGGGCCCAAGCGGGTCGCGGCGTCGTACGAGAAGATCGCCGGGGCGATCGGCGCGGCTCCGGACCGGATCGTCTTCCTGTCCGACCTGGCCGCCGAACTCGACGCGGCGCGGGCGGCCGGCTGGCGAACGATCGGCGTCCGCCGCCCAGGCGAGCCGCACTACGACCGAGGGGTCGGCAACCACCCCGAGGTCGCGACCTTCGACCAGGCCGACCGCATGCTTCAGCAGTAGCAGCGGCGAAGCAACCCCACGTTCCGCACCGACCACGCTCGTCGAGTCGTGGCGTGTCGGGGTCGCGAAAGCCGTCGATCGCCCGACACGCCACGAGTCAACGAAGGTCGGCGCCAGCCGGATTCACTCCAGCCGCCCGCTGTAGTACTGCACGTCATGGCGCCTATCGCCGGTGCCGTCCCGGTCCGGGCACGTCCCCGCTCCCCCGGATCCACTGGGCGGAGCGTCACGGGCGAACGTTCGGACCTCGCACGGTGGGACCCCTCCTACCAGCGCCGATGCCCAGCAATTCTGCTCTCCGCAGGCCCGGCCGGGGCGCCGCCGGTGTCGTACCAGGGCCTGGCCCGCTGTGCCGCACACCCGCTGCGTGCGGCACAGCGGTCACCACGATCAGTCGGCGGTGGTGTCCCACCCATAGTCGGGCAGCCCGAAGAAGTCGTCACCCTCGAGGTTGTCCACCGCGCCGGTGGCCATCGAGTCGATCAGCGACTCGACACCGGTCTGAACGCTTCGGGCCAGCATGCCCTTGAACTTCTGGCCGAGGTCGTCCTGCTGGCCGCGTACCTCGAAGAGAACCGTCGCCGATCCGTTCATCGCGAACGCGGAACGGCCCTGGCCGGCGTACTCACGGTCGTCGGGGTGGTAGTAGCGGCCGATGGCGGCCAGCGGCGACTGGCTGCCGTACGAGGCGCGGATCCCGTTGGCGACGGCGAGGGCGTGCCGGCGTGACGCGTCCTGGTCGAGCAGCGGCCACTTCTCCTTGTAGGCCGCGCCGTCGTTCACGCCGAGCGGCGGGTAGTCCAGTGATACCGAGATGGGCTTACCGTCCTGCGGCCCTCCGGTGAGCGGGTCGCAGGGGCCCATGTGGTGCAGGTCGACGGCCGCGTCGACCTTGCCGAACTCTTGCTTCAGCCCCACGTACACGTCGCGGATCGCGCGCGACTCGGGTGACAGGAAGAAGCCCGCGTCCACCTGACGGCCGGGCAGGTCGCCGGCGCTCGGCACGTAGTCGAGGTCCGGGTTGAAGTCGCGGTTGAGGTCGAATCCGGGCAGCTCGATGCCGTCACCGCGCAACGAGTGGTACCAGGCGCGCGGGGCGCCGGCGAGCTGCGGGTACGTCGCCGTGACCTGGTCCCAGGAGATGACGTTGGCGCGTCGATTGATTTCGCCGCCGTCCGGGTTGACCATCGGCATCGCGACGAGCGTGATGCCCTGCAGCGCGCGCTTCGTGGTCGGGTCGCCGCCGGAGCCGAGCTTCTTGAGGATTCCCAGGAGGGCCTCCGTGCCGGTGCGCTCGTTGCCGTGGATGGCGCTCTGCACGAGCAGAACCCGCCGGCCGGTGCCGACCCGGGCGGCGTACAGCTCGCGGCCCTGCTGGGTGCGGCCGACGACGTCGACGCGCACGCGCCCGTTGCTGGTGCTCTCGATCGCGCGCAGCTTCGGGCCGAGCTCCTCGTACGTCGTCCAGCCGTTGTACTGCGGGTCGTCGAACGTCTTGCAGTTGCCCTGCGCCGGTTCTGCGGCGTTCGCCGTCACGGGTGTTACGGCGATGAGAGAACCGGTCAGCGCGAACGCCGCAGGCAGGGCCAGACGGGTTTTGCGGGCGGGTAGGCGCCTCACAAGTGACCTCCGAGGTCGGGGGGAAAGATCGCGACAGGAACGCTAGGGTCGTTCGGTCGTGACTCACAAGCCCTTGCCGATCACTGTGGCGAGGTATGACCAGGCCGCTCGGTGGCTGTTGGCGAGAATTGACGGCGTGCCGAGTTCACCACCGGGGGACCATGCGGACGCCTGCCCCAGTTCGGACCGAATCCGGGCATCAATACGTCCTCGTCCGGACGCGACACGGTGTCACTCATGGGGTGTTGTCTCCGTGAGGTGGGGGGATGACGAACGTGCTCGGCATGAAGGGCGGCTCGCTCACAGGGCGGCGCCTTGCAGATGGGTGAGGTCGGCGAGCACCTCGGACGCGGTGACCGCGTCCAGTTCGCCGAACAGAGAACCGCATGGTCCCGGCCTGCTCCGCGCGAGCCGCACCGCGACCGCCAGCGCGTCGACCTCAAAGCGCGAAACGAGGACCTTGATCCCGGTGATGCTGGGGTCGTCACTGCGATCGGGGTTCCAGTCGCGGACGAGGGGCCGGGCGATCTCGTCCGCCGCCATTGTCAGGAGCCCCAGCTCCTTGAGACCGCCCAGTCTGCCCGCCTCGAAGGCCGCGGCGCGCCGCTCCCAGACCTCGGTCCTCTTGTCGGGGGTGTACGAACCCCACGCGACGTGGCCGCTTTGCTGACCTCGTCATACCAGTCGGCGGGGTAGGACATCGGCTCACGTCCCCACGCCTCCCGCTCACCCTCGGCCCAGGTCACGTGCGGGCCGGGCGCGGTCAGCCCGGTGACGACGACGGGCTTCGGCTCGCGACCCGGCCGCTCGTGCGTTCGAAACGCGCGTACAGGGTGGCCATCTCGGTGAACGCGCAGGCCGCGAACGCGACTCCGTGAGTGAACGTCCAGCCGTCCACGAACCGGATGTCGTCCGACCACGCGTCGATCCCGGCCGACACGACGGCAGCCACCGCCGCACCCAGGGGGTCGAGGGTGCCGTCGAGGTACGACCGCGTGGGCGCGACCAGGTCCGGGTCGGTTCGCGGGTCGGCGATAGCGCGTTCGACCTCGCCCCGGCCGTTGGCCAGGCACGCCCTCATGGCCTTCCGCGCGCCGGCGCCGAGCTTGATCTTCGGCCCGGGCGTGCCGCCGCGCCGCGGGTGGATCTGCCGTTTCCAGGCGCTCGGGATGGTCAGGGCGTCCTCATCGGGACGCGTCGCGGGGTCGTCGCTCATCGGGGATTCGTTCCTGTCGTGGGTCGGTGTGGTCGGTGCCTTCGACGGTCGGGCGGCGACGCGGTCCGCCACGTCACGCGATGCGGCCACCTCGGTACGGCCACGTCACGCGGTGCGTCGCGTCACGCGTCCGGGTTAGCGGGGCTCCTCGCCCAACAGGTCACTGGGCGGGTTCCGCCAGCGTGCTCAGCGTGAGCAGCAACTCGGAGGCGGTCACCTCGTCGAGCTCGCTGAAGCGGGCCTGGGAGTCGCGCCAGTAGGAATCGGGGGACTCGGTGATCCAGACGGTGCCGAGCGTCTGCTCGGCCCACTCGCCCGGCGACATGACCGGGAAGCCGGGGCTGACCTCGAGAGTGATCGTGCGGCCGCCCGGCACATCGCGGGTCATCCAGCACTGCACACCCGCGTCCTGCGGCGTGCCGCGCACCCAGCCCTGGCGTTCCAGCCCCAGCACCTTGCCGGTCGAGACGGTGATGTCCTCGACGCGGCTCAGCCTGTTGCCGCCACGCTCCTCCTCGGTGAACGCGTCGATCGGCCGCCCGAGCTGCTGGAACGGCTGGAGGATCTCGTAGTCGGCGAAGCCCTCACCCCACGCCCCCACCGTCTCCCCGAGGTGCAGGGGGTGGGCGATCCGCACGTTCCCCGTCTCGGGCAGCGTCAGGATCTCATCGTGCACGTCCGCGAGCGTCCGGTCCTCGGCGACGCGGAGCGCGGTGGCCTTCCCGCCCTCCTCGTGCACCCAGACCAGCCGCTTGACGATGTGCCACAGCAGCGGGTGCTCGACGAACAGGCTCTGGAACTCCCGGGCCTCCCACCGGCGCTGCTCGCTCATGGCCCGTTCCATCCGCCGGATCTGGTCGGCGGCGACGGTGCGGACGTCCTTCTTCAACCCGGTGAACGCCCGGTACGCGGCGGGCGCCAGCTCCTGGTCGTCCTTGGCACCCGGCTTGGGCAGCGCCTTGCGGATCTTGCCCTTGTCATCGGTCACCTGCGGCTTGAGCTGCTCGTCGAAGCCCACGACGAAACGCCGGGGCCCGTAGTCCAGCGTCATGCTTCCGTCGGCGTCCAGCCCGAAGTCCGGCACCATCCGGTCGGCGAGCTGCTCCAGCGTCAGCCCCCGTTCTTCCGCGACCTGGTCGAGGAGCTGCAGCGCCTTCTTCTTGAGCCGCTTCGGCCTAGCCTTCTCCGAGACCAGGTGCAGTTGCATGACCGCGACGTCGGTGCCGATCGCGGCGAGCACGTCCAGCCCGTTCAGCGGCAGTTTGATCCCGTCCTGCCCGGGCCAGGACCGCGCCATCCCGCCCAGCCGCCGCGCCGTCTCGTCGTCTCCGGTCCAGTACAGCTGCGACAGCGCCCAGCCGATCCGGGTCGACTCACCGCAGATCCGCCACCGTTCGAACAGCGCCCAGCCGAACTCGGCGAGCGACCCCGGGTCCAGCGCGTCCAACGCCGTCTTGACGCCCACGCCCGGCTCGCGGCGCGGGCTCGCCTTCGCCAGCGCCTCGATGAGGTGCCCGGTCGCCGCAGCGGGCAGCGCCCGCTCACGGCCCTTGAGCAGCACCTGCGGCATCGCGGTGGGCGCTGCCCAGTCCGGCGCCCCCTTCGTACCGCCCTTCAGGAGCGCCTTGGGCACGTCGCTCGCGGGCGCCTCCGCCACCCGGGTCTCCTCGACGGCCTGGATCGCCGCTTTGACGTCGTCCCCGAGCCCAGGCAGGGCCTCGGCGGCCAGATCGGGTCGCGCCAGCAGATGCGCGTTCAGCAGACCGGCCGCCAGCCGCGCCCGCTTGGAGGTGCCGACGCTCAGCTCCGCCAGAACGCGCAGCGCCCGCACCGGGAACCGCTCGATCATCTCCGCCATCGCGGGCAGGACATTCCGCTGATCGAGCCGCTCCCCCATGAGCAGGAACGCCTCATCGCTCGGCAGGACACCGAGCGCCTCAAGGAGCAACCGGCGGTCCTTGGCCTCGGTCGCGTCGTTGAGGGACCGCGCGAGCGCCGGCGCCGCGGCCACCCCGGCCCCGTCGATCACGGTATAAATCACCGAGGGGTGACGTTCCCCATCCCCGTATTGGTGATGTTCCCCATCCCCGAAACGCGCCCAGTCACCGAGCCGTTCGATCTGCTCGACGGTCTCGATTGACGACCAGAGCAGCTTGGCGCCGTCCGCGCACCAGTCACCCCGCTTCGGCGGAGCCGCGCAGCACTCGTCCACCCAGTCCTGCCACGACGGCACCAGAAAGCACACGACCAACCGCTGCAGCCACTTCCGGCGGTGCTCCGCCAGCCGTTCCACGGCCTCCGCGTGGTCGTCGTCGCCGGCCGCCGCGAGCAGCGCCCGCATCCGCCGTCCCGCGGGGCCCGTCGCCCAGTGCGCGTAACCGGTGTCCCACCATCCGTCGTGCTGGACCTTCCTGGGCTTGTCCTTGGACATTTCCGTGTCGCAATCGGCCCAGATCCCGTCGAGCTCCGCGAAGGCGCAGGCGGCGAAGGCGACGCCGTGTTCGGCGACTAGGAAGTCGGCCCAGTCCGCGTCAGTGCCGAACCGCGACTGCTGCCGCGCCACCGTCTCCACGGTCGCGACCACCGCCGCACCCAGGGGATCCAGGTCACCCCGCAGATAAGCCCGGGCCGCTTCGACGAGCCCGCGGTTGCTGGCGGGATCGTCGAGCACCGCGTCGATGATCGGCCGAGCGGCCGACAGATTCGTACGTACCTCGTCACAGATGGACGCCTGCGGGGTGGCCTCGGGAACCGGAGTCAGCCCACCACGACGGGGAAGAACATGCTCCCGCCACCGATCGGGGGTGATCAGGGCGTTCTCGTCACGGAGCGCGGGGAGTTGATCACTCATGCGCCAACCGTAGGGGAGGCCTCGGACATACCGCCGCGTTCACCAGATCCCAACGCGCTTATGCCGGTGGGTAGCCCTCCACCTCGATGATCCGGGAAAAGGCGCCGTCGTTCGCGGACCGCACCACCACGCGCATCGCCCTCGCGGTGACCGGCTCGAAGGCCCGGCTCATCAGCCCTTCGGTGTTGCCGCGAATCTCGGCGACCGTGCGCCACTCGCCGCCGGTCAGCAGTTGTACGTCGGCGTCGCGGATGCCCCAGTCCTTCGCGGGGTACGTCGCGGAGTCGATCGTGTACAGGTCGACCCGGCCCACCGGCGCCGGCGCGGCGAAGTCGACGGTCAGGGTGTCGGGGAACGCGCCCTGGGTCGCATCGTTCCAGCCGTTCCCCTGACCCCACGAGTCCGAGCCGCGATCCCCGTCGATCGCACCCTCGGGCCGGAAGGAGCCGTTGGTGGACGACGCGCTCGCCTGGCCGAGCCGGGTCGCCAGGTCGACGGTCACCGGCACCTCCTGTCGCTGCGCACCGATC
The DNA here is from genome assembly GCF_014323705.1 of Actinomadura alba. Lineage (GTDB taxonomy): Bacteria > Actinomycetota > Actinomycetes > Streptosporangiales > Streptosporangiaceae > Actinomadura_C > Actinomadura_C alba. Next base: position 159,842 of record NZ_JABVEC010000006.1, on the reverse strand, counting down.
GTGACGGTGAGCGTGCCGGTGGCGGGCACCGTCGCGTCCGCGTGGGCGGTCAGGGTGACCGGGACCGTCGCCTCGTCGTCGCGGCCGAACGTCACGTCGGTCTGGGCCGGGGTCACGGTCAGCCCGCTGGCCGCGGCGAACCCGACCTGCTCAGTACCGCCCCCGCCGCGGCCGAAGCGGCGCACCCGCACCTGCAACTCCCGGGACTGACCGGGCGACACGGCGGGCGCGACCGGGATGCCGATCTCGTACACCGGCTCATTGCCCACTGGCGCGAGCTCGGCGGAGACGGCCCGCTGCGGCCGCAGCGTCACCGGGCCGAGCAGTCCTGCGGGGCGGTGGTCCCCATGCTGGTTGGCGAGCGTGTTCGTGACCCGCACCTGGATGTCGTTCCGCCCGGCGTGCAGCGCGGAGGTGACGTCCTGGCGGTGGGGCTTCCATAGCAGCGGGTCGAACGTCTTCCCGTTCACCGTGACCTCCGCGACGTCCCGGACGTCGCCCAGGTCGAGGACGAACCGGCGCCCGTCCAGGGTCGCCGCGTCCAGGTCGACCGTCCGCGAGTAGGTCGCCGAGCCGGAGTACGACGGATCGATCGCGGTCCACGACCCGAGCGGCCTGCTCTGCGGCTCGGCGCCGGGCTTGTCCAGCCGTACCGACCAGTCACCGCCGAGTGCGACCGGGGTGAGCGGGTCCTGGGTCGCGACGGTGCCGCTGAACAGCCGGCCCCGCCACGTACCGACCAACCGGTGGTCGCCCGGCGCGTCGAGCACCGCGTCGACCCGCAGCTCACCGTCCTTGCCGGCGTGCACCGCGGTCGCGGGGACGTCGCCGGAGACCAGGTGCGGCACCGCGGCCGGCGGCGGCACCGCGGACCGGAAGGCGACCGCGAGGGTCTCGTACGGCTGGAGTTCCAGGGGCACGGCGGTGCCCTGCCCGCCGGGCCCGTCCCGGAAGGTGGTGGCTGCCGCGGTCCGGCCGGATTCGGGCCGCCAGAGCTCCGGGGTGCCCTTCGCGGCGAACGTCGCGGTGGTGCGTACCACCGCCCCGCTCTCGTTCGTGACGAGGAACGCCCTGTCCGTGCCGGTCTCCAGCCGCAGCACCCGTACCGCCGGCTGTGCCGGTTGGAGCACGGCCGCGGCGACGCCCGCCGAACGGGCCGCCTCCCCGAGTTCCGCCGGCGCGGTCAGGCGGACGGTGCGCCCGGCGCCGTACCGGTGCTCGCCCGGCGCCGTACCGTTCCCGAACAGCGACGCGAGCGCGTCCCGGAGCTCGGCGTCGCGGCCGCCGGCCTCCTCCGCCGGCAGGTCGCCGATCGCGACGAGCGTGCCGCCGGACCGGACGAAGCTCTCCAGCGTTCGAGCCGTCGCCAGGTCCAGGGTGGGAGTCTGCGGGAGCACGGCCAAGCGGTAGGACTGCTTCCCGACCTGCAGCCGTCCGCCAATGGCCCGGGCGTGCGCCCGGATCGCCTCGTCACCGGTGAGCGCGCCCTCGTCGAGCAGGTCGAAGTCGGTCTGCGCGTCCTCCAGGGCGTACGCCGCGGCGGTGAAGTCCCGGTCGATCGTGTCCTGGGTGGGGGTGCCCTGCCAGGACTCGGCGGCGCGCTGCGGCTGGATGAGTGCGGTCGGCGCGACGGCGCGGCCGCGAGCGACCTCCATGACCCGGCCGATCCAGTCGGTCAGCGGCTTCGCGGTACGCCACCACGGGTTGGCGGAGCCGAACGGCGGCGGGTAGACGACGTTGTTCTCGTCGGTCCACATCGCGTGCAACACGGTCAGGTTGATCCCCCGGGCGGCGAACCCGCCGAGCATGGCCCGTGCGAACTCGGGTGAGACCTGCCAGCCCATCCCGCCGAACGCCTCCAGCAGCACCCGCTCCTGCCCGTTCTGGTGGGCGTCGCTCGCCGCGTACCGGGGCAGCATCGTGCGCCCGCCGGCGGCGTAGTGGTCGAACACGGCGTCCGTGCCGGGCACCTGGGCCCACTGGTTCAGCTTGTGCAGGTCGCCGGTGCTGGCGACCTGCTCGGCGGGGCCGTACTCGTCCCACAGCGGGTTGGAGATGTAGCCGACGCCGTGGTCGGCCATCCAGCGCGCCTGTTGCCTGTAGTACGCCTCGCCGAAGCGGTCGGAGACGGCCCGCCAGTACCGGCCCCGCTCGGTCCGCCCGTCCCTGCCCAGGTCGTCGAAGACCGCCGCGTACGCCACGCCCGGCTTGGCGCCGGCCTTCTTCAGCGCGGCGTCCAGGCTCGGTGACCACGGCTTCCGCTGGAAATGCGCGTCGGCCGAGGCGATGAAGGGCTCGTCGTCAAAGAAGCCGCGCAGCACGGTGCCGAACGCCCATGGGAACCGCCGGTAGTACTCACCGGGCACCGCGTCGAGCATGCGCGCGACCGCGTCGTCGTCCAGCAGGTCGAGGTAGTTACGGCGGAACGACGCGGCGTTGTCGTCGGCCAGCGGGGTCGCGGCGAAGGTGTCGATCCGCCACTGTCCCGCGGGCGCCTGCCAGGCCCGGCCCGAGGTCACGTACTCCGTCAGGTCGACGAACTCGCCGACGTCACTCGACCCGGCCGGGCGCGCGACCGCGGAGACGGGCTTCGCGGCGGTCTGGCGGGGTGCGAAGTCCGCGAGGGCCGCCGCGTCGTCGAACGTCTGCCGGTACAGCGACCGGCCGTCGGCGGCGGTGACGGTGAGATCGTCGTACGCCGAGCGCTGGTCGGAGACCGCGCGGACCCCAACCGTGCCGCGCGGGAACGTGCCGTCGGTGACCGACGGACGGGCCTGCCCGTCCACGTAGGGGGTGATCGTGTTCCCGGAGACCACGACCTTGATCTCGTGTTCGGCGGCCGGATCCCACCCGGGCACGCCGCCGGGATGGCTCAGCAGCGTGAACGCCCCGTTCTGCTGGCGCCAGATGTCCACCCCGCCGTCGGCGCGGCGGGTTTCCACCAAGTAGCCGTTCCGGTCGTCGGTGGCGCGGACGACGATGCCGGCCGTGCCCCGGTCCAGACGGGCACGAGCGGTGACCGTATAATTGGCCCACTCCGCTCCGGTCTTCAGCACGGTCGCGCCGGCCACGGCGCTTCCGTCGACCACCAGCCGCCCGCCGGTCACGTCCAGCCCGGTGGTGTTCGCGCCGAGATCGACCCGCGCCGGGCCGGTGACCCTCGTGGTGGTCCGGCCGAGGCCTTTCAGGCGCAGTTCGGGATGCGGCTCGTACGTGCGGTCACCGACCCTGCCCCCGTTGACGACCAGCCCGCCACCCCGGCCGCTGGGGAAGAAGTCATCGTTGAACAGCCACAGGTGCATGCCCGTGCGCTGCGCCTCGCGCAGCGTGTGCTCGATGACGGTGAACCACTCCTCGCTGAAGAACGCCGGCTTCAGCGCGGTGGTGTCGAACGGGAACACGATCGCCTCGTACACGCCCTGTGCTCGCAGCTCGCCGAGCTGCCGGTCGACCAGCGCCGGCGTCACGGTGCCGTTCCAGAACCACAGCACCGTGGGCCGGCTGTCCGGGCGGGGGTCGGCGAACCGCGCGGAGTCCATGCCTTTCGGCGCCGGCCCGGCGACCGCGTCCGACCGTGCGGAGGTGAGGGCGGCGAGCGAGGACAGCACGGCGAGCGCGGCGGCGGCGACCCGCAGGGTGAAGGGCCTCATGCCATACCTCCGATGAGGGGCGCTGAGCGGGCTCACGCGCCGGCTCCGGGCAGGATCCTGATCGCGTCGATGCGGATGTCGCCCTGGGTCATCATGGGATCGAGCCGCAGCCCGGTGAGCCGGGTCCCCTGGGCGGGCACGGTGACGGCGTAGGTGCGGGCGCCGCCGCCGGTCACCGCGAACTTCGCGCTCTTGTCCTCGGAGAACGACCCCTGGGCCGCGGTCGTCCAGAAGACCTGCCCCTGGCTGCTCGCGGAGGTCGACATGGTCACCTCGACGGTGAGCCCCCGCGCCAGGTCGAGCGAGAGCGGCCCGTCGTGGACCAGGTACGGATCGCCGCCGGTGGCCGTGGTGGCGAGCACTCCCCCGGAGACGGTGAACGGCGTCAGCTGGTTGGCGGCCGTCCAGCCCTCGGCGTCTCCGTCCTTCGCGAACTCCCACGCCGCGAGCGCGCGGGTGACCTCGACCCGCACAGTGTCGGTCGCCTTCCGTCCGTCGTCGCCGGTCGCGGTCAGCGTGACGTCGTACGGACCGTCCTTCGCCGACGCCGGGGCCGTGACCGTCACGCCGGGCCGCACCGTGACCGGAACCCCGGACGAGGCCGCGTCGTACCGTTGCGAAGCCGGCTCGGCGGTCCAGCCGTCCGGCGCCGAGACGGTGAGCGTGCCGGACAGCCGGTCGGGCGCGATGCCGTCGATCGTGGCGGTGAGGGCGGCGCTGCCGCCGGGCGGCACCCGTACCGACCCTGGTGCGGCGTCCATCGCGAGCGAGCGAACCTCCTGGCCCGGGCGAAGCGTGAGGTCGAGGACGCGCTGCGGGCGAAGCACCACCGGGCCGAGCAGGCCCGACGGATTCGCCCTGTTCTCGAACTCGTTGGCCTGGGTGTTGGTCACCCGCACCTCGACCGTGTTCGTGCCGGGATGGAGCAGATCGGTCACGTCCACGGTGTACGGCCGCCAGTCGACGTGCCGGGGTTGCGAGCCGTTCACCGAGACCGCGGCCAGTTCCCGCACCGACCCGAGGTCGAGCAGCACGCGCCGGCCCTCGGCGAGGAAGTCCTTCGGGACCTCGACCTCCCGGCGGTAGATCCCGGTGCCGGAGAACGCCGGGTCCAGTGCGGTCCACGACCCGAGCGGCCGGCTCACGGGCTGCGCGCCGTCCCGGTCGAACCGGAACGTCCACGCACCGTCGAGCGCGATCGGCGTGAGCGGGCCGTCGACCATCGCGCTGCCGCCGTACGCCTTCCCACCGGACCGTCCGGTGACGTAGACCTCACCCTCGCGCTCCACCGTGACCCGCGCCCGCAACGCGTCGCCGTCCTGCCGCGCTCCGTCCTGCCGCGCTCCGTCCTGCCGCGCTCCGTCCTGCCGCACGGAGGTGACGGTGGCGTTGCTCGCGGTCGCGTGCGGAGTCCGGCCGACCGGGTGCGCGCCGGGGCGGAAGGCGAGCCAGGTCGCCTGGTAGGGCTTCAGCTCCATCGGCACCGTCACCCGGTCGTCGCCGAGCCGGAACACGGGTGCGACACCGGTACGGCCCGTCTCCGGGTCCCAGATCTCCGGCACCTGCGGCACGCTGACCGTAACGTCGGTGCGCACGGTCGAGGCCGAGAGGTTGGTGACGAGGACCGCGTCGTCGGCCGCCCGCTTCACGTGCCGGATTCGTACGTCCGGGGCGGCCGGCGAGAGGGTGACACCGGCGTCGATCCGGTCCCGCAGGGTCGCGGCGAGGTCGGCGCGGGACGGCAGGTAGACGGCGAGACCACCGGCGCCGCCGGCCTTGCGCGAGACCGCCGGCCGGGCGGGGTCGGTGCCGAACAGCGCCTCTAGGCGCCGGCGCAGCTCGGCGTCACGGCCCTGCGCCTCACGGGTCGGCAGGCCGTCGACGGCCACGACCGTGCCGCCCTGGGCGACCAGCCGCTCGGCGGCGGCGAGAGCCTCCAGTGACAGCACCGTCGTCTTGGGCATGACCAGGGCCTGGAAGGTCTGGTCGTGCAGGCGCAGGCGGCCCTTGTCCACCCTGAGCCCGACGTCCAGGTCCGGGTCCCCGGCGAGCGCGAGCTCGTCGAGATAGTCGAAGTCGAGTTGGGCGGCGAGCAGGGCGTTGGACGTGCCCTTCCACGACCCGTCGACCTCGCTCAGCCCGGGGCCGTTGCCGGCGAAGCCGCGTACGGTCCACGGCGTGCCCTCGGCCATCACCGACGAGCTGGGATAGAGCAGCCCCACGGGGTTCACCGCCGTGGCGCCCCGGGCCGGCTCGACGAGCCGGCCGGTGAACGAGGCGTACGCGCCGAAGCGCGGCCAGAAGGTGTTCTGGAAGAACTCGCTCGGCTGCGACTCGAACTTTCGCTGCCCGTCGATCGAGTAGTAGAAGGCGTGGTTGTCGATGAGGTCGACGCCGCCGGCCGCCTCCCACGAGACGGTGCGCTTCATCTCCTCCATCGTGAGGTCCCAGCCGAACGCGCCGAAGGTCTCCGCGAGGTTGCGCTTGCGGTCGAATAGGTGCGCCACCGAGGAATTCAGCTTGGGCGTGATGGCGCTGGTGTCCAGGCCGCTGATCAGGTCCATGCCCGGCAACTGATAATGCTTGCTCATCTCGAACCAGCTGCCGCCCTCGATGAGCCGGTGGCTGCCGAGGTCCTCCTCGACGAGCGGGTTGGAGATCAGGGCGATGTCATGCGCCGCGGCCCAGTCGGCGAGCGGCTTGGTGTGCGCCTCGTTGTAGCGGTCGGAGAGCGCGTCGTAGTAGTCGATCCTGGTCTTCGTGGTGACCGCGCCCGTGTCGTACCAGAGCGCGGTGAGCCGTGCGGTGAGGTCGTACCCGGCGTTGCGGCTCAGGTAGTCGCGGAACCCCGGGGTCCACGGGATGGAGCCGAGCGAGTCCACGCCGCCGCGGTTGTCCGGGAAGTTGTTGTAGAAGCCGGGCTCGTCATTGAAGATCCCCTGGATCGTCGAGCCGAAGTGGGCGCCGAACCGACGCGCGTACGTCTCATGGGTGATGTCGATGAACTTCCGCGTGGCCTTCGGGTTCAGCATGTCGACGTAGGGCTGGTCGGGTTCGAGGTCCGGGTGGTAGTTGACCAGCGGCCGCTGCACGAGGTGCAGCAGGCACCAGCGCCCCTCCGGCACGTCCCAGCGCAGCCGGCCGTCCGGGCCGACCTCGCCGGTCAGCTCGACTGCCGAGTCACCAGCCAGGGCGCCACCACGGGCCTGCCCGCCGGTCACGCAGTTGCCGTCGCCGCTCTTGCGCAACGCCACGGCGGCGACGAGCGAGGACGCCGGCGACTGAGTGACGTCCCAGCGGGCGAGTGCGGCGGAGAAGTCGTCCGCGAGCAGCGTGGCTCCGCCGTCCAGCGAGGTGACCTTCAGATTGTCGAACCTGGCCCGTTCGTCCTGGCCGGAGCGCAGGCCGACGCGACCCTTGTCGAGCGCGCCGATCCGCGGGTCGCTGCGGCTGCCGACCTCCTTGCCGTCGAGGTAGAGCGTCACCGTGTCGCCCCGGATCTCGGTCGCGACATGGTGCCGCTCGCCGTCGCGGATCGTCGTCCCGGCCGGGAGCCGTCCGCCGACCAGCTGGTACGCCCCGTTCACCCGGACGTGCACGCCGAACGTCGAAGCCGCCTCCGGATTGAACGGGGAGGTCGTCGTCAGGTTGACCATGACGAGGTTGGCCGCGTCCCGGCTGTGCAGCGTCCACCCGCCGGCGAGCGCGTCGACGGTCAGGTCGAACTCCATCCGGTATCCCGACCAACCGGCCCCGTCCTTCGACAGGCCGACCTCCCCACCGTTGACGGTGAGGACGCCGTCGGCGACCGACCAGCCGCCCGGCACCGGAACGGGCACCGGCTCGTCATAGCGGGACGGCCCGATCAGGTCCTTGGCGACCGGGGTGAGGTACCAAGGCAGGTAGTCGGGGTCGGCCGGCACCGCCTTGCCGTCGACGTCACCGCCCTTGACCGTACGGCCGCCGGCGAAGCCGCTCGGCCAGTTCAGGTCGTCATACAGCCAGGCCTTCATGCCGCGGCGCTTCGCCTCGGCGAGCGCGAAGCCCACCTTGTCGAAGTAGTCCTTGGACAGGTAGTAGGCGTTCTCACTGACGCCGAACTCCCCGCCGAGCCCCTGCCTGGGGTGGATGAAGAACTCCTCGACGCCCTTGGCCTTCATCTCGTCGAGCTGCCGGGACAGTTCCGCCTCGGTCAGCTCGCCATTCCAGAACCAGAAGGCGTGCGGCCGACCGGTTCCCGGCGGCCGGGCGAACGCGGCCGGGTCGAGCCGTCCGGTCTTCGCGTCCCAACCGGACCGCCCGGTGCCGCCGGGGGCGGTGGCCTGCGCGGCCTGCGGAACGGTCGCCGCAAGGAGCAGTACGGCGACGGACAGTGCGAGGAAGCCGCGCCACGCGCGAGAGTTCATGGGGGTGGTGCCTCTCGTTATTCGTGGACGTTAGATCGTTTCAGCGGGATATGGCGCTCATCGATGGCGGGCCACCAACTCGGCTCCGCATCGGGATCGGGGGGGTCGAGGCATGCTGGGATGACGCGAGCCCCAAGCGTCCACCGGAACTCGCATGGCTATTAAAACGTTTTAATAAGTTCTAATCGATCTTAACTCTCCGCACCGGTCATGACAAGAACATGACCGGGACTCGGGCGGCGCCGACACCAGCCTCACCTATCCGGCTACGCTCGGCTACATACCAATGCCCCCCGAACACCCCTCACTCCGGCATGACCGCTTCCTCATGATCCGGACGTGAAGCACCATGGGAGTCGTGATGCCACAGGATCAAGGCGACTTCACGCCGGACCCCCTCATCCGGGCGTTCGGCGCCCTCCTTCGCCGATATCGCGAAGCCGCAGGGTTATCACGCCGCCAACTCGCCGAAGCACTCGGCTGCAGCTATCAGTGGATCGAGAAGATGGAGACGGGAAAGAAACCCTCGATCGATTCGGCCATCGACCTCGACACGTTCTTCAAGATCCCTGAGAAGACCTTCCAAACACTCGCCGAAGAAATCGAGCGCGCGGGTAAGCGATTTTCGCTGCGCCTGGCTTTCTCAGGTACGCAGAACTCGAGGCTCGATCGCCGTCGATCCGCAAGTTCGAAGCACTCTCGGTAACCGGGCTTCTTCAGACAGAAGACTATGCACGCGAACTGCTCCGATCTGGCCAACCAGTCGAGGAGCAGTTAGAGCATCTTGTCGCGAATCGAATGAGGCGCCAGCAGAAAATATTCGGGCAGGCGACCCCACCTCGTCTGTGGGTCGCCTCGACGAAACAGCGCTACGTCGCCCTATCGCTGCACCCGAGATCATGCGCGGGCAGCATGCGCACCTCATCGAGATGGGAGAACGACCGAACGTCTTCCTCCAAGTAGTCCCCTACAGCACTGGTGGCTACGGCGGACTGGAGGGATCTTCACGGTCCTCACCCTCGATCGGATGACCAGGATCGCCTATTTCGAATCCGCTGGGCATGGCCACGTAGTGGAGGACGTTGACGCGGTAGCCTCCTATGCCGAACGATTCGAGCTGATCAGAGCCGACGCCCTGCCGGTGCACGAGTCGCGCAAGCTGATCACCGCGATTATGGAGGCGACATGAACACGGTGGATTTCTCAGCCGCCGTCTGGCGCAAGAGCACACACAGTGGCGGCGACACTGGTCAGTGCGTCGAGATCGCCGGGCTTCCCCGTGTCGTCGCGGTTCGCGACAGCAAGGACCCGGACGGGCCGAAGCTCAGCTTCTCCCCTGCCACATGGCAGGCGTTCAGCGCGGACGTCAAGAGCGGCACGTTCGACCTGCAGCACTGACGCGGCGTAGTAGTCCGTATCCACGAGGCTCTGTGCTTGAGCACGCGTCGAGACGGAAGATGTCGTACGCGTGGGCGATAAGCCGTTCCCTTACGTTCGATCTCGTCATCAGCGGGGCATTGCCACGTGCCGCTGACATGACCATGAGCATGGAGGACTGCAAGTGAGTTACCCAAACCGGTCGGCCACCCAGTGGCGTAAGAGCATCCGTAGCGGTGGTCAGGGTGGCGAGTGCGTCGAGATCGCCGGGCTTCCCCGTGTCGTCGCGGTTCGCGACAGCAAGGACCCGGACGGGCCGAGGCTGACCTTCTCCCCTGCCGCATGGCGAGCGTTCAGCGCGGACGCGAAGAACGGCGCATTCGACCTGTAGCGCTGATTCGGCGTAGCGAACCCGTCCATGGCGCTCTTGCGGCCCGCCGCTCCCGGATGTGCGGGACGATGTCCCCGTGATGGACGAGCAGATCGATCCGGATATCGCGAAGCCGACGGCGGCTGAGCATGCCGACTCACCCCGGGCCGAGAGACGACGACGGCAGGCACTCAAGCAGGCGGAGTCCCTCGAACGCGACGCCGCCGCGTACCCGGACGAGCGCGAGGAGATTCTGCTGGAGGCGGCGGCGCAATGGTCCCTCGCGGGCGAGGACCAGCGTGCACTGGACATCTATGACGATCTGGCCGCGACGGCGTCCCACGAGGACGCGCAGTGGGCCACCGCAAGCCAGATCGACGTTCTCGCCAAGCTGGGGCGGCACGAGGACGTTGAGGCGGAGATCGCACGTCTGAAGCGGGCCGACGTCCATTCCGGCCCGGCGAGCATCGTGGCCGAGTTCCTGGAGGCCCAGGGTCGGCTGGAAGATGCTCTGACTTGGTTCAACATCGCCTGCCGGGATCTTCCCCCCGGCCAGGACGAGGAGATCACAGAGACCGCCCTGATCGTACGGAGCGAATTGCAGGGACGGGCACGTGTCCGAAAGGCGCTGGGTCTACCACCCGATGCCCTCGACCAGCAGGTCACCGAGGGGCACGCCGAGCTTGTGCGGACACTCGACCGTGCGGCCCCATCATCCGCTGCCGGACAGCCCGTGAACGCGGGATCCTTCTTCGTCCGCGAGGACGTGAAGCGCGCCTTCGCCGAAGACCTCGTCCACGTCGACGCTCCCGGGGACGACGATGTGGCCTCGTACTTTCGCCGCGTGGAGAAAGGATGGCGCGCCACGACCGGCGAACTGGGCACGGCAGGTCTTCGGATTCTTCCCATAACGGTGGACGACGTGCTGAAGTACGGCGCCGAGCAGGGGCGTGACCCGAGGGATCAGCAGACTCGCGCGGACCATCTACAGGACCGCATCGCCGAAGGTGCCCCCACCCTCGCCTGGCCGCCCGAGCGCAACGCCGCCTGCTGGTGCGGCTCAGACCGCAAGTACAAGAAGTGCTGCGGATCACCGAACAACCGATGACCCGCATGCTGTCGCACGTGGGGTTCGCGCGCAGCAGTGGGCGTTAGGCACACTCGGCGGCACCTCAACCTTGAGACCAGCGGTCGACCATGCCATCGAGCGACCAGTTCCCTGTTCCCGGACCGCCGCACCTCAGCGAGGCCCGCCGAGGCGCAGGTCGTCTCGGCAGCTGCCGGCTTCAAGCATCATCAGGGCATGGCAATGATCGAAGTCGTCGTCGGCGACATCACCCATGAGCGAACCGAGGCCATCGTCACCGCGGCGAACGAATCGCTCATGGGAGGTGGCGGAGTGGACGGCGCGATCCACCGGGCGGCCGGCCCGCGCCTGGCCGAAGCGGGCGCGGCGATCGGCCCTTGCGATCCGGGCGATGCGATGGCCACACCGGCCTTCGACCTCGATCCGCCGGTTAGGCATGTGATTCACACGGTCGGCCCCGTCTGGGACGGCGGCGGCCACGGCGAGGCCGAAGTCCTCGCATCCTGCTACCGCCGCTGCCTCGAGGTCGCTGACGAACTCAGCGTAAGCAGCATCTCCTTCCCCGCGATCGCCACCGGCGTCTATGGATTCCCTGCCGAGGAGGCGGCGCGAATCGCGATCACGATCACCTCCGCATCAACCGGCGTCCAGCGCGTGAAGCTCGTCGCGTTCGACGAGACGACCGGTGATCTCCTGACAGCCGAACTCGCTCGACGATCCACCGTGAGGACCCCACTCCACTGAGGTCACGCGGGCTCAATGCGATCAGGTAGAGGTCGAGGTCGCTCTCGATGAAGACGATGATGTGATCGCCTGCCCGGAGCGTCCATCTCCCATCGTCACCGGGCATCGGCCTCATCGGGGATGCCCTGGCGGGCGAGGTGGACCACCACTCTGGCGATCGCCGCCTGAGCTTTCAGGTCGAGCATGTCGTACGCCTGGGAGGCAAGCCGCTCCCATTCGATATGGAAGGACATCAGCCCGTTATCAGCGAGTTTCCGGGATGGAGCGCAACTCCCGCTTGACCTCTTCGGGGAGCCCCGTGCGTTCGATGAACTCATCGACCGTGAAACGCTCGGTCTCGTCTGCGGCCTTCGCGCGTAGGAAACGAGCGTGCAGAGCAGCATGCCGCAACCGCTGGAACTCCTCTACTGGCACCACTACCGGGTCTGCCCGCCCAGGTAACGGGAGAGCAGACCCGTCGCCGCTGTCTCCCAGATGACGGTGTGGGTCATATCTGGTCGCGTTTCAGCATCTGCCGCAACTGATCTGTCGCCATCCCCGGCTGTACCGTCCCGGCGACCTTGCGATCCAGGTAGTGGCGGTGGGCGGCCAACTGCTCGGCCTCGACCTGGCCTTCCCGCAAACGTAGATATTCCCCCAAGGGGACGACGACAGCGGTGTGGTCGCCGAGATGGATCGCCTCGTGCGGGTCGTCGACGGGCGGTTCGCTCATGGCGACGATGATAGCGACGTACGGGTGCCCGACACTGTGGGCAACGGACCGTTGCCCACCCGACGTCCGGGCGACTACGTCACCGCCCTCGGCGGCCGCCTCGTGACCTGTTCGTCCTCGAACTCCCCCTGCTCGGAACCGGCGAGATGACCGACGACCAAGCGCCCGGCGGCGCGGGCCGCTGAGTCCGGCGAACCGCACCCGCCCAGCGGATCGGTGTCCTGAAACGGGCCGGGGCGGGCCGGTTCCGCACGGCCCGTCATTAGGCGATCATCTAGTCGATGGCGACGACACATTCCTCGAGGACCTCACGCGTCGGATCCTCACCGCTCGTTCCCGGTGATCCGCGGCAGCTCGGCGACTATTGGCTCGCCGGCCGGCTGGGGGCCGGCGGGCAGGGCGTGGTGTACGAGGCGTACGACCCGGACGGAAACCGGGTCGCGGTCAAGACACTGCACGGCGACTTCGTCGGAGACGGCTCACTCGACCGGTTCGCCAAGGAGGTCGAGGCGGCCCGGCGGGTGTCGTCGTTCTGCACCGCCCGGATCATCGCCGTGGACCTCGAGCACACCCGGCCCTACATCGTCAGTGAGTACGTTCCGGGTCCCGACCTTCAGCGGGCGGTCGCGACGGGTGGCACGTTCGGACCCGACGAGCTGCACTGGCTCGGCGTCGGTGTCGCCACGGCACTCACCGCGATCCATCAGGCCGGGGTGATCCACCGCGATCTCAAGCCGGCGAACGTCCTGCTCGGTCCCGGCGGGCCTCGTGTCATCGACTTCGGCATCGCCCGAACCGACGAGATGTCACGGAGCGCCACCGGCCAGATCAAGGGCACCCCGCGCTACATGGCACCGGAGACCTTCCAGGGCGAGCGCGCCGGACCCGAGGCCGACATCTGGGCCTGGGGCGCCGTGCTGCTGTTCGCCGCCACCGGCCGTGCCCCGTTCGCCGGCGACCAGTTCGCCGTCATCATGCGCAACGTCCTGCACCACGAACCCGACCTCACCGCGCTGCCCGAATCGCTGCGCGCCACCGTCGCCGCAGCACGTCGCGCTCGCCCGGGCCGGCGGCAAGGTCCGGCTGTGGAGTGCCGGCTCCGGACAGCCCATCGGAGCCGAGTTCGACGTCGACGAGGACGACGACCTGAGCAACGGCGCCCCCGCAGTGTCCTTCAGCCGCGGAGGCGGCGTCCTGGTGGTGCTCACCAGCGGGACGACACAGCTCTGGGACGTGCGCAGCCGCCGGCGGATCCTCCGACGCGACAGCTTCAAGGCGGTGTTCGACACCAGCCCCGACGACCGCCTCTTCGTCGTGTTCGCGGAGTGGGAGATAGAGGTGTGGGACATCCCGCAGCGGCGGCGGCTCCCGCTCTCACGCCTCTGGCCGGGCCCGAAGGAGAAACCGAAGGGCGAGCGGGACGATCTCAGGTTCAGCCCGGACGGCCGGCGGTTCGCGCGCACCGTGGGGAACACCCTCAAGGTGCGGGATCTGACGTCCGGACGAACCTTCGAGGCCCAGAAGAAGGTGTCCGGTCCCCTCGCCTTCAGTTCCGACGGCAAGTTCATCACGGACGGGACCACCATATGGGGACTCGACAACGGTCTCGAGTCGCCCATCAAGGGCGGCCCCCGGAACCCCGACTGCGCCGACGCTCACGTGTTCGGCCCCGGCGACCGTACGCTGCGCTGCGCCGGAAGCAACGGCGCGGTGCTGACCATGGACATCAGCCACTACACCAGGCCGCCCGTACTGTCCGTCGTGGAGGACACGAGCGGCAGGGTGGACCACACGGCGTTCGGCAAGGCGGGCGGCATGCTCGCGACCGAATCCGGTGCTTCGATCCGGATGTGGGACGTGCGCAGTAGACGGCCGACCGGACCTCCGCTGGAGGTCGGGTCACCGGACGAGGCCGTCACAGAGCCCACGAGGCTGAGTAAGGACGGCCGGTTGCTCGCTCATATCTCCGGCATCAACGTCGATATCTGGGACGTGCGCGCGCGGCGGAAGGTGGCCTCCCTCCAGGACCCCGCGTTCGGGCGGGACGGCACCGACCGTCCGGGAACCGGCCTCCAGGACATGGAGTTCGCACCCGACGGGAAGAGCATGGCCCTCTTCCTCAAGGTGGACGGGCAGAGAATCCTGCAGTTCTGGGACGTGACCTCGTCGCAGCGAATCCGCTCGTCCCCGATTACGGCGAGCGAGCCCGAGGACATCAACGACCGGCCCGGCATGGTCTTTCAGCCGGACGGCCGGGCGATCGCCGTGGGCGACGGCGCGGGCCTGTTCGAGTTCCCCTCCGGCCGTCCGCTCAGCGGGCAGAGCCCGCCGCCGGGCACCGTCCTCGCGCTCGGCCCCGACGGCACGACCGCGGCCATCGCCTCGGCGCGGTCCCTCGACGTCTTCCTCTGGAATCCCCGTACCGGGGAGACCGGCGGCCCCCCGCTTCGGGGGCATACGCGCCGTGCGACCCATGCGGCCTTCTCCCCGGACGGCCGCCTGCTCGCCACCGGTGACCTGGACGGCGCCGTCCGGCTCTGGGACGCCGAGGACGACCGGCGATTCGCCTTCGAGCTCACGCCCAATCCCTCGAACATCACGGGCCTGGCGTTCGACGCGACTGGAAGATCGCTCTACACCGTGAGCTGGGACGGCGCTCTGCGCGAGCACGCCCTCGACCTGACCCGGGCCACGTCCGCGCTCTGCACGGCGACCGGTGGGCCGCTAACGAAGGCGGAGTGGAGGAAGTACATTCCCGAGATCCCCCACCGCCGGACCTGCTGAATACACGATCACGGCCGTGGTTCCGGCGTGATCAGGCGGGCTCAATCGCGATCAGGTAGAGGTCGAGTCCCTCACCGGGCGGCGGTGACTCGTTGGAGGAGGTTTCCGATCCTGCTCTCGTCGAGGGTGGTGAGGTGGCGGTCGCGCATGAGAACCCGGCCCGCGACCACGGTGTCCCGCACGTCGGCGGCGGTGGCGGCATAGGCGAGCGTCGACCACGGGTCGTGGCGCGGCAGCAGATGCGGCGCGTTCAGGTCGACGACGATCAGGTCGGCCTGCTTGCCGGGTTCGAGCGAGCCGAGCCGGTCCCCCATGCCCACCGCCCGCGCTGAGCCGATCGTGGCCATCCGCACGGCCTGGCGGGCGTCCACCACGGTCGGGTCGCCGCTGAACCCCTTGTGCACGATCGCCGCGGTGCGCAGCGCCGTGAACATGTCCAGGGTGTTGGAGCTGACCGCGCCGTCGGTGCCGAGCCCGACCGGGACGCCCGCGGCGAGCAGTTCGGGTACGCGGGCGACCCCGGCGGCGAGTTTCAGGTTCGACCCCGGGCAGTGCGCGACGGCGGTGCCCGTGCGGGCCAGCGCGGCGATCTCGCCGTCGGTGAGGTGCACGGCGTGCGCGAGCACGGTGTCCGGCCCGAGCAGCCCGAGGTCGTCGAGCAGCTCGACCGGGCGGCGGCCGTACCTCCCCGCGACCATGTCGACCTCGCCCGCGTTCTCGGCGGCGTGGATGTGCAGCACCGCGTCATGTTCGCGCGCCAGCGCGGTCACCTCGCGCAGCTGGCCGGGATCGAGCGTGTACGTACTGTGCGCCATGACGTACGGGCGGCCGCCCGCGAGATCGGCGCGCGCCCAGTCCAGCCGAGTGGTGAAGTCGCGCCCGTCCGGCGGGCCCTCGATGTCCATGAACGTCGGGCCGGTCAGCAGCCGGAAGCCGGTGCGCACGGCCACCTCGGCCGCCGCCTCGTGGAACCAGTACATGTCCAGGGCGCCGGTGACCCCGGATCGGACCGACTCGGCGATGGCGCACTCGACCCCCACCGCCACCATCTCGGGCGAGAGCAGGGCGACCTCGGCCGCGATGACCTCGGCCAGGAAGCCCTGCAGGTCGACGTCGTCGGCGCGCCCGCGGAACACCGTCATGGCGAGGTGCGTGTGTGCGTTGACCAGCCCTGGCAGCACCAGGCAGCCGCTCGCGTCCAGCACCTCGCCCGCCGCGTATCGCGCCGTGACCTCGGCCGCCGGGCCCACGGCCGCGATGACACCGTCGCGGATCGCGACGGCCCCGCCCGGGACCACCGTGCCCGCCTCGTCGACGGTGAGGACGTCGCCGCCCGTGACGATCAGGTCGGCCAGGTCGGCGCGCTCGGCGGCGGTCACGCCGGCTCGCCGGCCCGGACGGCGAGGGCGGTGAGGGCGTCCAGCGCCACCCGCACCGCGCGCTCGACCGCCTCGGTGACCACGGTGCGGTGCGGGTCGTACGGGGTGTCGTGCTCGTCCACCGCGTTGCCGTCGATGACGACCACCCCACCGGCGCGCAGGCCGCGCATCGAGGCGTGGACGTACAACGCCGAGAGTTCCATCTCGATGGCGATGACGCGCGCCCGGACGTACTCCTCCATCGGCAGCCGCAGCACACCGGGGGCGAACGCCGCGCGGGTCCACACGAGTCCGCGGTGCGCGGGCGCGCCGTGCGCCGCCGCCGCGTCGCGGAGGGCGAGCACCGCCTCGGGCGCCGCCACCGCCGGGTACTCCGGCGGTACGAGCTGGTGGGTGACGCCGTCGTCGCGCACCGCCGCCTCGGCGATGACCAGGTCCCCGTCGGAGATCGCCGCGGTGAGAGCGCCGGCCGTGCCAAGCCGCAGCAAGGTCGTGACGCCCGCCTCGGCGAGCTCGTCGAACAGGCAGACGGCACCGGGCCCGCCGACCCCGTGCGAGGACACCACGACGGGCACGCCCTGCCAGGTCCCGGTGTAGGTGTGGTACTCCCGGTTGCGCGCGACCTCGTGGGAGCCGTCGAGAACGGCGGCGATCCGCGCCGCGCGCTCTGGGTCGCCCACGACCAGGGCATGGGCGGGCAGCCCGGTACGCGGGATTTTCGTGATGGGCAGGACGGTCATGGACACCTTTCCGGGGCCGGGCCGGGCGGGGCTCAGCCGAGCGAGGCGGGCTGTGGCGCCGCGTGCTCGTCGGCGGGGGCCGAGGCGCGACGGGCGCGGCGCCGCGCGGTGGACAGGAAGAGGGCGACGAGCGTCACGAGGTACGGCGCCGCGTCGGCCGCCTGCTGCGGCAGGCCCTGGCCCTGCAGCCGGAAGCCCAGCGCCTCGACGATGCCGAACAGCAGCGCCGCGAGCAGCACGCCCACGGGGGCGGCCCGGCCCAGCATGACCGCGACGACGGCGATCCAGCCCCGGCCAGAGGTCATGTTCTCGGAGAACAGCGTCACGTTGCCGAGCGCGAGCTGGGCGCCGGCGAGCCCGCACAGCGTGCCGCTGGCGAGCACCGCGGCGTACTGGTACTTGGTGACGCTGACCCCGAGGCTGAGCGCCGCGTCGGGCCGTTCGCCCACGCCGCGCAGCCGCAGGCCCCATGCGTGCCTGGACAGGAAGACCGCGGCGACCGCGACGGCCACCCAGGAGAGGTAGACCAGCGGCGACTGCCCGCCGAGCACATCACCGACGTACGGCACGTCGTCGAGCCCGGGTAGGCCGACCGCGCCGAGGCCCTTCAGCTCCGGGTCGCTGAACGCGCCCTGCACCCCGAAGACGGTGCGCAGCAGGAAGGCGGTCAAGCCCACCGCCAGCAGGTTCATGGCGACCCCGAGGACGATCGCGTCCGCCTTCAGCGACACCGACCCGACCGCGAGCACGAGGGAGAAGGCCGTCGTCGCGGCGACCGCCACCAGCACCCCGAGCCAGGCGCTGCCGGTGAACCAGCTGCCGGTGACCGCGCTGAAGCAGCCGACCAGCATCATCCCCTCGAGCGAGATGTTGAACACGCCGGCCCGCTGGCACAGAGCACCGCCGAGCGCGGCGAGCAGGATCGGCGTCAACGCCCGCAGGGCCGAGGCGAGCAGTTCGGCGTCGATGGGCATCAGCTGTCACCTCGGGGTTGCCGCCGGAAGATCCCGGTCCGGACGGCGAGAAAGACGATGATCAACGCCTGCAGCACCGTGGTGATCTCGCGCGGCACCTCGGTGACGCGCTCCATCCCGGCGCCGCCGGTCGTCATGGCCGCGAAGAACACCGCCGCGGCGAGCGTGCCCAGGGGTGCCGCTCCGGCGAGCAGCGCGGCGAGCAAGCCGGTCCACGTGTAGTTCGGGGTGATCAGCGCGCCGTCGATGAACCGGTACGGAAAGCTCAGTACCCCGATCGACCCGACCAGGCCCGCGACGGCGCCGGAGACGGCCATCAGCCGGAGCGTGAGCCGGGGGCGGTCCACTCCGGCGTAGGTGGCGAACCGGGCGTTGCGGCCGGTCATCCGGATCTCGAAGCCGGTCGGGGTGCGGGCGTCGATGACGGCGTACGCGATGACGACCGCGGCCACCAGGAACAGTCCCGCGTTCAGCGTGCCCGACCCGAGCGACGGCAGATGCACCCCGTCCGGGAGCTGCCGGGTCTGCGGCAGGCTGGACCCCTCCTCCTTGAGCGGGAAGCGCGCCAGGTACGACGCCGCCGACATGGCCGGGTAGCTCAGGAGCAGGCTGCTGACCAGCAGCGGGACGCCGAAGCGGTTTTCGCATACGGCGGCGAGCGCCGCGTAGAGGGCGCCCGCCGCCATCCCGGCGAGGATGGCGAGGACGAGGGTGAGCGGGCCGGGCAGCGGGCTGGCGAGCCCGACGGCGGCGGCCGTGATGCCGCCGAGCACCAGCTGCCCGTCGCCGCCCAGGTTGACCAGTCCGGCACGCAGCGGGATCGCCAGCGCCAGCGCCATCCCCGTGACGGGCACGGCCTGGGTGAGCGAGTTGCCGATGCCGTCCGCCCCCAGCGCCCCCGTGACGATCGCCTGGTACGCGGTGAGCGGGTTGGCCCCGGTGACGGCGAGCATGACCGCCCCGATGGCGAGCGCGGTCACGAGGGCGAAGACGATCGGCGAGAACAGCACGCCGCGAATGGCGCGAGGCATCAGGCGGGTCCTTCCGCTGCTCCGGCCATGGCCAGGCCGAGGCGTCTCTCGTCCGCCTCGCCGCGGTCAAGTTCGGTCGCGATCCGGCCCTCCGACATCACGAGGATCCGGTCGGACAGCCCGATGATCTCGCTGAGCTCTGCGGAGACGAGCAGGATGGCGTGGCCCGCGTCGCGGTAGCCGATGAGCCGGGCGTGGATGTTCTGGATGGATCCGATGTCGACACCCCGCGTCGGCTGCTCGACGACGAGCAGGCGGGCGTCATGGGCCATCTCCCGGCCGAGGATCACCTTCTGGTGGTTGCCGCCGGACAGCGTGCTCACTGGGTCGGCCGGGTCGCCCGCCTTGACGCCGAACTCGCCGATCAGCCGGCGGGCGTGAGCTCGCACGGCGGCGGGGCGCAGTAGTCCGCGGACGGTCAGCGGCTCGGCGCGGTGAAAGCCCATGGCGAGGTTGTCACCGATCGAGGCATCAGGGGCCGAGCCGACCTCCGCGCGGTCCTCGGGGACGTACGCGAGCCCGGCGGCGCGGCGGGCGGCCACCGGTGCGTCGGTGACGTCCCGCCCGTCGACCGTGACCCGGCCGCCGTCCGGTGGTCGCAGGCCCACCAGCGCCTCGATGAGCTCGGTCTGCCCGTTCCCGGCCACGCCCGCGATGCCGACGACCTCACCGGCCCGTACGGTGCACGAGACCCGGTCGACCAGGGGGCGGCCCTCTCCGCGCACCGTGAGGCCGGTGACCTCGAGGACCGGCCCACCGATCGCGCCGGCCGGGTAGCGCCGGTCGAGCTCGATCGCCCGGCCCGTCATGGCCTCGGCGATCTCGGCGGGCGTCGTCGCGGCGGTGCGCAGCCGCGCCGCCACCCGGCCGTCGCGCAGCACTGTGACGTTGTCGCTGAGCGCCATGACCTCGCGCAGCTTGTGGGTGACGATCAGCACCGTCCGGTCGTGCGCCGCCAGCCCGCGGAGGACATCGAACAGGGCACCGGTCTCGGCGGGGGTGAGCACGGCGGTCGGCTCGTCGAGGATGAGCACCCGCGCGTCGCGGTAGAGCAGCTTGAGGATCTCGACGCGCTGCCGCACCCCGACCGGCAGCTCGGCCACGGGGGCGCCGGGGTCGACGCCGAGCCCGAACCGCTCGCTCAGCTCCGCGACCTTGCGGCGGGCGGCGGCCCGGTCGATCAGGCCGCGGCGGCGCGGCTCCCGCCCGTACACGACGTTGTCGGTGACCGACAGGCTCGGGAACAGCTTGAAGCCCTGGTGCACCATGCCGAGGCCGGCGGCGATGGCCTGGGTCGGCGAGGTGAAGGACACCTCGCGCCCGCCGATCAGGATCGTTCCGGCGTCCGGGCGCTGCATGCCGTACAGGATCGACATGAGGGTCGACTTGCCCGCACCGTTCTCCCCCATCAGCGCGTGGATCTCGCCGGGGGCGACGGTCAGGTCGATGCCGTCGTTGGCCCGCACACCGGGGAAGTGCTTGACGATGCCCCGCATCTCGACTTCCGCCGACGCGCTCGCGCCCGTCCCGGCGCCGGGCCGCGGCGTCTTCGCCGCGACCCGCGCGCCTTCACCACGGGCGCCGTCGTCACTTGGCGGCAGGGTCATCGATCTTCAGCGTGCCAGTGACGATCTGCTGCCGGAGTTCTTGGACCTTGGTGATCACTGAGGGGCTCTTGGCGATGAGGCACTTTGAGTTCGCGACGTCGCCGAGCAGGCCGGTCAGCGCCACGCCGTCCTCGGCCAGGCCGAAGGACCTGGTCAGGCCCATCTTGCCCTTCAGCACGCCGTCGATCGTGTTACGGATCACCACGTCGGTGCGCTTGACGACGTTGTCGACGACCACCCCGGGCGCGGACGGGCACTGGTTGGTGTCGACCCCCCAGGCGGTGAACTTACCGCCCTTTGCCGCGTCGAAGATCCCGGGGTTGCCCGCCGCGGCGGCTCCCATCACCACGTCGACGCCCTTGGCGGTCAGCGCGTTGGCCTGCTCCTTCGCCCGGGCCGGGTCGGCGAACGGGTTCTGCCCGCCGACGAACAGGTCGGTGAAGGTGATCTCCGGGTTGACCTTCTTGGCCCCCTCGCCGAAGGGGTCGGAGAACCGGTGGAACTGCGGGGTGTCGAGCGCCACGACGGCACCCACCTTGTTGCTCTTCGTGAGCAGCCCTGCCTCGGCGCCGGCGAGGAAGATGCCCTCGTGCTCCCGGAACACCGCGCAGGTGACGTTGCGGTACAGCTTCGTGGTGCAGGAGTCGACGAGCACGAACTGCTGCCGCGGGTTGCGCTCGGCCGCCTGGGCGAAAGCGTCGTTGAACTGGAAGCCGACGGCGACGATCACGTCCGGCTTCTGCTGGGTCGCCGCGGTCACGTTCTGGGTGATGGTGGTGGGGTCGTTGCTCTGCAGCACCTTGGTCGAGCCGCCCTGCTCGATGCCGGCCGCCTCGATGCCCTGGACCGAAAGCTTCAGGAAGGGGTTGGTGCCCACCGGGTTCGGGGTGATCAGTACGAAAGACCTGCCAGGCGCGTCGGCGGCGGGCTCCTTGGTGGCGGAGGCGTTACAGCCGGTCGCGAGCACGCCGAGGCCCACCGCGAGCGTGACCAGGGAACGAAGACGTCGGGGGGACGAGGACATAGAGCAGCCTCTTCTGTGCTGCGGCTCGCGAGCGGGGAGGGGGAGCCGAAAATGGATTTGGGTCGAACGATGGTGATCGTACTGCCCTATTTAACGTGATATGACACTGTTTGAAGGAACCAGTGTCCTGACTGCTAACTTGACTGGCCATGGACCCTCATGTGACGGACGACTTGCGAGCGGTCGCCTGGACCGGCACCGCACTACGGCTGATCGACCAAACCGTGCTGCCCGCGCGTCTGGAGTATCTCGACGTCGAAGACGTGGACGGGCTCGTGGCCGCCATCACGACCCTGACAGTACGCGGCGCCCCCGCGCTCGGCGCGGCCGGGGCCTACGGCGTCGCCATCGCCCTGCTCCAAGGGGTGCGCGAGGGCTGGGACGAGGCGACCGCGACCGCCGCCATCGCGCGTGTCCGCGAGGCCAGGCCGACCGCCGTCAACCTGGCGGGCGGGGTCGACCGCGTCCTGCCGCACGTGAGCGGGGGCGTCGAGGCGGTGCTGGCCGAGGCCGACCGGGTCGTGGCCGAGGACCTGGCCGCCAACCGCGCGATCGGGGCGTACGGCGCCGACTGGATCCTCGCGCGGGTCGAGCGGCGGCCGCTGCGAGTGCTGACGCACTGCAACACCGGGGCGCTCGCGACCGCCGGCTGGGGCACGGCGCTCGGGATCGTACGGGAACTGCACGCGCGCGGCGTGCTCGACAGGGTCTATGTCGACGAGACGCGGCCGTTGCTGCAGGGTTCCCGGCTGACCGCCTGGGAGCTCGCGCACGAGGGCATCGAGCACTACGTGCAGGCCGACGGCGCCGCCGCGGGCACCATCCTGCGCGGGCTGGCCGACGTCGCGGTGATCGGCGCCGACCGGGTCGCCGCCAACGGCGACGTCGCGAACAAGATCGGCTCCGTCGGGGTGGCGCTGGCCTGCGCCGACGCCGGCATCCCCTTCGTCGTGGCGGCCCCGACCACGACGCTCGACCCCGGCACCGCCCGTGGTGACGACATTCACATCGAGGAGCGCGCCGAGGAGGAGATCCTCACCGTGGCCGGGCTGCGCGTGGCGCCCGCCGCCTCGCGTGCTCACAACCCCGCCTTCGACGTGACGCCCGCCCGGCTGGTGAGCGCGCTCGTCACCGAGGCCGGCGTGACTACGCCAGCCGGACACTGAACTCGAGCAGCCACTGCACCACTTCGGTGTGGTGGCGCGCTCGCATCGCGTCGTCGCCCCACGCGTACAACCCGTGGTCGGCGACGACGACCGCCGGGACCCGCGGGTCCATGGCGGCCTCGAGGCGGTCCCCGAGTACGCCCATGTCCTGACTGTTGGCGATGACCGGCAGCGTCACCTGTACGCCCTCGGCCGGGACGCCGATGCCCTTGAGCATCTCCAGGCCCTCGAACTTGATCCCGGCCGGCCAGCGGCGGCCGGCCACGACCGCGTCGACGGTGTGCACGTGCACGACCGCACCCGCTCCGGTCAGCCGGGCCACCCGCGCGTGCAGCGCCGCCTCGGCGGAGGGCCGCCGGCCGGAGTCGTCCACCGCCGAGCCGTCCTCGGCCACCACGACCACGTCAGAGCCGGTGAGTGAACCCTTGTCGAGACCACTTGCGGTCACGGCCAGACGCAGAGGGTCGCGTGCCACCACCATCGAAAGGTTGCCCGAGGTGCCGTGCATCCAGCCGAAGGAGGCGAAGCGTGCGGACTCCGCCGCCAGGACCTCCCCCGGCGCCGTCATACGAGCGCCTTCAGGGTGTCGAAGTCGGGGAAACGGCGCGAGATGTCACTGCCCGTGAACGTGCCGATCCAGCCGTCCTCCTCGTGGAAGAACCGGATCGCGGCGAAGTCGGGCACGGTGCCCATGTCGAACCAGTGCGTCGTGCCCTTCGGCACGCCGAGCAGGTCGCCGGCCTCGCACAGCACCGCGTGCACCTTGCCGTCGATGTGCAGGTAGAAGACGCCCGCACCGTGCACGAAGAAGCGGACCTCGTCGTCATCGTCGTGGGTGTGCTCGTCCAGGAACTTCGCGCGGGCCGCCTTGGCCTTGGCCCGCCACTCCGGGTCGTCGCTCGGGCGCAGCGCAACGACGTCGACCGTGGCGAATCCCTCATCCGCGATGAGCTTGTCGACCTGCTCACGGTAGGCGGCGAGGACCTCGGCCTCACCCGCGTCCGGGGCGAGCACGGCATCGCTCGCCCAGCGCTCGAAGCGGATGCCGATCTCGCCCAGCAGCGCGCCGATCCGATCCGGGTCCGACGTCTGGTCCAGGAACGTTCCAGGTTGGTCGTCATGCCAGGTGGTGAGCAGGGTCATCGGGATTCCTCACGTCCGGGGCCGGGGACCGATGCCGACCATATGCAGGGAACTACGTCAGTGTATCGACCGTCGAAGTAGGAAAAGTCAAGATGTGTGCCACTTCCCCGCTGAAACGAGTTTGTCACCCTCCATTCACTTCACGCCGGGGTTGCCACCAAACCTTCCTGCCGCGGCGTACCCTGAGGGATCTATGCAAGACCGCGATGGGCAGGACCATGGTGACCTGGCTCGTTGAACGCCCGGTGGGCGACATGCGCCCCGGCGACCACGCATGGCTGGCGTTCGCCAGCGCCGACGAGCGTGAACAGGTGGTCGGTACCTTCGTCTACGACGCGCTCAAGACCGACGAGAAGGTCGTCTACGTCACCGACGCGGGTCCCGGCGAACTGCCGGACACGCTGACGCGGCGCATCGACCCCGCCCCCTTCGCCGAGGCCGGCCAGCTGAGGCTCATCCCGCACGAACAGGCCTGCCTCAAACGCGGACACTTCGCCCCTGATCTGATGCTGCGGACACTCGAACAGGAGATCGCCGTAGCGTTCGACGAGGGATACCGCGCCGTGCGGATCACGGCCGACATGAGCTGGGCACTGCGTGAACCAAAGGGATCCGAGCTCCTGCTCGGTTGCGAGGGGTGGTTCGAGGCCGCGGTCTCGCCCAGCACGATGGCGATGGCGATCTGCCAGATCGATCCGCACAGGTGCACACCCGATCAACTCACCGCTCTCCGGAACAGCCACGAGGTCCTCGTGAAAGCGAACCCGGCATTCGATGATGGGATATTGCGCATCACGCGCACGTTCGAACCACCTGGCCTGCGCCTCGAAGGGGAGCTCGACGGGGCGCGGCACGCGGTGTTCGCCGAGACGCTCTCGTCGGTCACGGCCGTCAACCGCCAGATCCACCTCGACCTGACCAAGCTGCGCTTCATCGACCTCGGGGCACTGAACCTCCTGGCCGGCCATGCGATGCGGATGCCGGCGGGCAGCGTCCTCATCCTCGACAACCTGCCGCCCGACGTGGCCAACATCATCGAGATGGTGGGCTGGGACCGTTTCCCCGGCCTCTC
Source organism: Actinomadura alba (assembly GCF_014323705.1). GTDB lineage: Bacteria > Actinomycetota > Actinomycetes > Streptosporangiales > Streptosporangiaceae > Actinomadura_C > Actinomadura_C alba. Next base: position 134,576 of record NZ_JABVEC010000006.1, on the reverse strand, counting down.
GCACGGCCACCGCAACGGCAATGGGGCGTCCTCATGACCGGGCTCGTGCACCGTGCCCTGATGTACGGCGGGCAGGACGACGTGCTGCACGTGACCGTGCCCTTCCTGCGGGCCGGTCTCGAGACCGACGAGGCCATCCTGGCCGTCCTGCCCCTGGCCCACATCGAGGCCCTGCGCGACGTCTTCGGCCCCGACGCCGCGTCGATGCAGTTCGCCGACGCCACCGAGTGGTACGAGCATCCGGTCCGGACGATCGCCGCCTTCGACGACTTCGCCCGCTCGAAGGCGCCACGCCGGGTGCGTGCGCTGGCCGAGCCCGTCTGGACCGGCCGCTCCCCCGTCGAGACGGTTGAGTGGCATCGTTACGAGGCGGTCGCCAACATCGCCTTCGCCCATTACGGGGCACAGGCCATCTGCCTCTACGACAGGCACCACCTCGACGACGAGGTCATCTCCGGCGCCCTGCGGACCCATCCCGAGGTGATCGACCGGGGCGGCGCGCGAAACAGCGGCGCCTTCGTCGAGCCCACCGTCTTCAACATCGAGTGCGACCGGCCGCCACTGCCGCCGCCCCGCGGTGCCGTCGAGTCGCTGCCCATCGCGACCGTCGACGATCTGCATGATCTGCGGGCCTTCGTCACCGAACGGGCACGACGCCACGGGCAGGCCGACGGTGCGCTCGGCAACCTGCTCATCGCCGTCACCGAGGTCGCCACCAACGCACTGCGCCACGGTGCCCCGCCGATCGAGCTCAGTGTGTGGACCGAGGACGCCGCCCTGGTGTGCGAGGTCACCGACCACGGGCACTGGGGCCACGACGCCCTGCTCGGCCTGCTGCCCCCGCAGTCCGCGGCGGCCGGCGGCTTCGGGCTGTGGGCGGCCCGCATGCTGGTCGACGTCGTTCACGTGCGCACCGGCGGATCCGGCACGGTCGTACGACTCCGAACCGCACTCTGACACCCCGCCCCTGACGGGCGCACAAGGCACGTGGTCAGTCGAGTGCGTCGAGGAACTTCTCCGCCTCGCGCTCCGCCATGCCGGTCTCGCCGCGCACCAGTGCCACCGCGCCCGCGCGGTCCCCGGCCTCGGCGAGCGCCCGCGCCCGCTCCGACAGCGGGCCCGCCGGGGGCAGACGGCCGTCGCGCAGCGCCTCGCAGTAGTCCTTCGCCTCTCTGAGACCGAACCCGGTCTCCTGCCTTACGAGTTTGATCGCCTCGATGAGCCGGCCCTTGGCGACGAGTTCCTCGGCACGTTCCCGTGTCGGCGCGGGGACCATCCCGGCCGGACCGAACAGGCCCGTGGGAACCGGCCCGCCGGTGAGGCCGCCGACGGGATGACCGGCCTCCATCGCGTCGACGAGGTCCTTGGCGTCCTTGAGGCCCAGGCGGGTGCTCTCACGCACGAGCTTGATCGCTTCGATCTTGCGGCGCCGGGCGATGAGGTCTCGCACGCTCATCTCGACGTCGGACGGCAGGGCGACCTGCGGAGGCATTCGGACGACGTCGCGCCTGCGTGACTGACCGGCCATCGCGAGCAGGCCGAGCAGGATGAGGCACAGGAACAGAAACGGCAACAGCAGCAATACCCAGAAGCCAGATATGCCCACCACGTCGCTCATGTCGCCCACCCTAGATGCTCGGCGCGTGAACCCTCGCCCGGCGCGCGAGGCGTCACACCCGCGCCATCGCGGCACTACCCGGCGGGGGTGGGCAATGGATGTAGGCCGGTCACCGCCGCCACCGCGACGCCGCCGACGGCGACGGCGACCAGTGTTCTCCTGCCGCTCATGTCACTCCTCAGGGGTTCAGAATCCGTACACCCTCTGAACCCCCGTGACGCCACGCCAGGTTGTCACGCCTCCGGGTTATCTCGCATCGCCGCGGTACCGACCGATCACCGGCGCCAGGGCGCGGAAGGCCCGGCCCCGGTGGCTGATCGCGTCCTTCTCGCCGGGCGGCAGCTCGGCGGTCGTCCGCGACTCGCCGTCGGGTACGAAGACGGGGTCATAACCGAAGCCGCCGGATCCCCGCGGAGCGTCGATGATGTGCCCGTCCATGCGCCCCTCGACCACGTGCTCCTCGCCCGACGGCAGCACGAGCGCGGCCGCGCAGGCGAAATGCGCGGTACGGTGCCCGGCCGGAACATCCGCGAGCTGATCGAGCAACAGCTCCAGATTGGCGCGGTCCTTGTCGCCGGTGGCGTCGCCGAACCGGCCGGACCAGCGGGCCGAGATCACACCCGGCATCCCACCGAGCACGTCGACGCACAACCCCGAGTCATCGGCCACGGCGGGCAGTCCGGTGAACACGGCGATCGCGCGCGCCTTCAACAGCGCGTTGCCCGCGAAGGTCGGCTCGGTCTCGGGTACCTCGGGCGCACCGGGGAACTGCTCGAGGCCCGCGACGTCGAAGATCTCGGAGCCCGGCCCGTGCGCGGACCCGGCATCCCCGTCTCCCGCGAGGATCCGCCGCAGTTCCACGACCTTTCCCTGATTGCGGGTCGCCAGCACGAGCTTCATGACCGGCCGAGCGCTTCCTTCTGGATGCGGGTCAGGTCGGCGCAGCCGCCCGCGGCGAGGTCGAGCAGCGCGTCGAGCTCGGCGCGGTCGAACGGCCGGCCCTCGGCGGTGCCCTGCACCTCGACGAACTTGCCGTCACCGGTGCACACCACGTTCATGTCGGTCCCGGCGGCGACGTCCTCCTCGTAGCAGAGGTCCAGCCGGGGCTCCCCTTCGACGACGCCCACGCTGACCGCCGCGACCGAGGCGATCAGCGGATCGGCCCTGACCAGCTTGCGTTCGCGCAACCACCCGACCGCGTCGGCCAGCGCGACGTAGGCACCGGTGATCGCCGCCGTGCGCGTGCCGCCGTCGGCCTCGAGCACGTCGCAGTCCAGGATGATGGTGTTCTCGCCGAGTGCCTTGAAGTCGACGCAGGCGCGCAGCGACCGGCCGATCAGGCGGGAGATCTCCTGCGTGCGCCCGCCCAGCTTGCCCTTGACGGACTCACGGTCGTTGCGGGTGTTGGTGGCCCGCGGCAGCATCGCGTACTCGGCGGTGACCCAGCCGAGCCCGCTGTCCCGCCGCCATCTCGGCACGCTGGTCTGCACCGACGCGGCACAGAGCACGCGGGTGCCGCCGAACTCGACGAGGACCGATCCCTCCGCGTGGGAGAGCCAGCCGCGCTGGATGCCGACAGGACGAAGCTGGTCGATCTCACGACCGTCAGGGCGAGCCATGCTCCTCACCCTACCGCCCGCCGTTCCCCGCGCATTTCCGGCGTCCGCTCACGTCGAAGGCGGCGCGGAAATGGCGAATTCGGCATGTCCACGACGCCGAACGGCCGCTTGTTCGGCGAACCGGGAACGGTCAGCCCAGGTCGTAGCGCGCACCCTGCTGAGCGATCTCGATATCTCCGCGGAACCCGCTCGCCTTCGCCTCCGACAATGTGCGGTCGGTGTCATTCCATGGCAGCAGATGGGTGAGGACGAGCTTCTTCGCGTGGGCCCGCGCCGCGTGTTCGCCCGCCGTACGCCCCGTCAGATGCATGTCGGGCGGCAGGCCGGGCTGCTCGAACCAGCAGGCCTCGCACAGGAACACGTCGGCGTCGCGCGCCAGGTCCACGAGAGCATCGCATTCCCCGGTGTCTCCGGAATAGGCGAGCACCCGGCCGTCGTATTCGATCCGCATCCCATAGGTCTCGATGGGATGATTCATCCGAGCCGTGGTGACCCTGAACGGACCGATATCAGAAGGCTCCTGGGGGAACGTCTGAAAATCAAAGGTCTCCCGCATCCCCGGATCGGGATCGAGTCCGTACGCCTGGGCCATTCTGTCCGCCGTGCCCCGAGGCCCGTACACCGGCATCCTGGTCTGGCCCGGCCGCGCGTAATAGGTGCGCACGATCCAGTACCCGCACAGGTCGAAGCAGTGGTCGGGGTGCAGGTGCGAGATCAGGATCGCGTCGATGTCGTAGAGATCGTGGTAGCGCTGCAACGGACCGAGCGCGCCGCTGCCGAGGTCGATCAGCAGGGTGAACCCGTCGGCCTCGACCAGGTAGCACGACGCCGGGCTCTGCGGCCCCGGCAGGCTGCCGGAGCATCCGATGATGGTGAGCCTCACACGTATCTCCTCCTCCGAAACACGGGTCAGGTGGCGGTGGACCAGGTGCTCACGACCCGGCCGCCCGGCGTGGCGGTCTCGACCAGGTTGATCTCTGGCCCGAGGAACCGGCGGCCGAGCGCAGCGAAGATCGCGGGATCACCGGTCGCGCGGAACCGGTGCCCGGGCGCGGGAGTCGTATCCGCGCGCACCAGCCCCTGGTCGTGCAGCACTCGGTAGACGTCCTTCGCGGTCTCGTCGGCACTCGAGACCAGTGTGACCCCGTCACCGACAACGTACGAGATCACCGCGGTGAGCAATGGGTAGTGAGTGCATCCGAGGATCAGCGTGTCGCAGCCGGCGTCGATGATCGGCTGGAGGTAGGCGGTGGCGATCTCGAGCAACTCGTCGCCCGCGGTCACCCCGCTCTCCACGAACTCGACGAACCGGGGGCAGGCGACGCTGGTGAGCGCGATGTGCGGGGCGGCGGCGAAGGCGTCGTCGTAGGAACGGCTGGTGACGGTCGCGCGGGTGGCGATGAGCCCCACCCTGCCGTGCCGGGTGGCGCGCACGGCGCGGCGGGCAGCGGGCAGGATCACTTCGACGACCGGGACGTCGTAGCGCTCACGGGCGTCCCGCAAGACCGCGGCACTGGCGCTGTTGCAGGCGATGACCAGCATCTTCACGCCCTCTTCGACGAGCTCGTCGAGCATCTCGAGGGCGTAGGAGCGCACCTGGGCGATCGGCCGGGGACCGTAGGGCTGGCGAGCGGAGTCGCCCAGATAGAGGATCGGCTCACCGGGGAGTTGATCGAGGATCGCGCGTGCGACGGTCAGGCCGCCGAACCCGCTGTCGAAGATCCCGATCGGCGCGTCAGACATGGTGCACCAGGCTAAGTGACAAGTCGCCGCGTCAGTGGGACATTGCGCGCTACATCACACCGTCACACTCGCGAAATACCATCAGGGACACACATGTGTGTCCACGAACTCCGTCGGAATCGCCGGGTCGCCGCGCGACAGCTGGAGGGCGGTCGGCGGAAGCTCGCCGAGTGCCCGCTCGTGCCGGGCGCGGGCGACAGCGAGCGGCTCGCGGCCGACGACGCCGCCCTCCCGTACGAGAGGCACCAGCGGCGTGCGGTCGTGCGGCCCGGGAACGGACTCGCCGGTGGTGACGATCTCGGCCTGGGCCACGCCGCTCCCGTCGATGTGCCGGACCACCGACTTGTGCCCGCCCCGGCCCTGTTTCTCGGCCGAACGCTTGGCGACCGACCGCATCGGCGCGTCCGGGTCGGCGGAGTCACCGCGCGCCACCAGCTTGTAGACCAGCCCGGCGGTCGGCGCGCCCGAGCCGGTCACCACTGACGTGCCGACGCCGTACGCGTCCACGGGCGCGGCGGCCAGCGCGGCGATGGAGTACTCGTCCAGGTCGCCGGTGACGACGATGCGGGTCTGCTCGGCGCCCAGCGAGTCGAGGAGCTCGCGGACCTGTGCGGCCACGACCGTCAGATCGCCGCTGTCGATCCGTACGGCGCCGAGCGAGGGCCCGGCGAGCTCCACCGCCCTGCGCACGGCCCGCTCGGTGTCGTAGGTGTCGACCAGCAGCGTCGTGTCGGCGCCCAGGGTCGCCAGCTGGGACTGGAACGCGTGCCGCTCGTTGTCGTGCAGCAGGATGAACGAGTGTGCGGCGGTGCCCGCGGTCGGCACCCCGTACAGCCGCCCCGCCTCGAGGTTCGACGTGGTGCTGAATCCCGCGATGTAGGCGGCGCGGGCGGCGGCCACGGCGGCCAGTTCGTGCGTGCGCCGCGAGCCCATCTCGATGAGCGGCCGGGACCCGGCCGCGCGCACCATCCGCGCGGCCGCGGACGCGATCGCCGAGTCGTGATTGAGCACCGAGAGCAGCAGCGTCTCGAGCACGACGGCCTCGGCGAACGTCCCCTCCACCACCAGGACCGGGGAGCCGGGGAAGTAGCAGTCCCCCTCCGCGTATCCCCAGATGTCACCACCGAAGCGGTACTTCGACAGCCATTCGGCGGTCGGGGCGTCGACGACACCGCGGGAGGTCAGGAACGCCAGCGTCTCGTCGTCGAACACGAACGACTCCAGCGAGTCGAGCAGCCGGCCGATCCCGGCGACCACCCCGTACCGGCGGCCCGGCGGCAGTTGCCGGGCGAAGACCTCGAAGACCGACCTGCGGTCGGCCGTGCCGTTCTCCAGGGCGGCCCGGAGCATGGTCAGTTCATATTGATCCGTCAGCAGCGCTGTGCTCATAGGCTCTCTCCGGTCGCCCGTGCGAGGCCGTGGAGCGAGGCTCGCCGGCTCTTCCCGGGCTGAAGGTGACGGCACATGGTCCACAGGTTGAAACACTAAGGCCCCGTGTGTGCACCATAGATGGGCAGGGCCATGAGCGAAGGGAGCATGCGAACCGATGAGCACCGCGCCGGTTGAGCTCGAACGGCCGCGGTCCGACGAGGACGTGCGGCAGGACCGGCCATGGATCGCGATCGTCTGGAATGATCCGATCAACCTGATGTCCTATGTCACGTACGTGTTCCAGTCGGTGTTCGGCTACCCGCGGAAGAAGGCCGAGAAGCTCATGCTCGACGTCCACCACAAGGGCCGCGCCGTCGTGGCCAACGGCACGAGAGAGGAGATGGAACGAGATGTCGAGATCCTCCACTCCTACGGGCTGTGGGCGACGGTCAAGCAGGACGTCTGAGCGACCGGTGAGTGATCGTTCGAACCGCCGCGGGGGGACGGGCCGCCGATGAGCACCGGGTTCGAACGCGCCGGCAAGGGCGTGCGGCTCAGGCTGGAGGCCGAGGAGGTCGCCATCGTCCGCACGCTCGTGGAGCAGCTGGTGGCGCTGGTGGACGAGCGACCGGCCGGTGAGGGTGAGCTGGCCGGTTTCGGCATCGCCGAGGACGCAGAGAAGCCGGACGACCCCGTCCTCGCCAGGCTGTTCCCCGACGCCTACCGCGAGGACGCCGACGCCGCGAAGGAGTTCCGCCGCTACACCGAGGCGGGTCTGCGCGACCGCAAGCGACTCGACGCGGGCGTCGTGCTGGACGGCCTGCGCCCCGGCGAGATCACACTGGATGATGATCAGGCGCATGCCTGGCTGCGGGTGCTCAACGACGTGCGGCTGGCGCTCGGCACCCGGCTCGACATCACCGAGGAGTTCTACGACCGGCTCGACCGGCTCGACATCAGCGATCCCCGCTACCCGACGTTCGCCGTCTACGACTGGCTCACCGTCCTGCAGGAGAGCCTCGTCCGCGCGCTCTGGTGATCGCGGGAAGGCGCTTAGCCCCGGAGATCTCCGTGACCGCGATCCGACCCGCTGAGGCGGCTGCCTGCGCGGCGGACGGCCTGGATACCCTTCCAGCATGCTGACGATCGAACGTGCCCTCGTCGACAAGATCGTTGCGCACGCGCGCGCCGACCACCCCGACGAGGCGTGCGGCGTCGTGGCCGGCTCCATCGGTTCGGACACCCCCAGCCGGTTCATCGCGATGGTGAACGCCGAGCGCTCTCCGACGTTCTACCGCTTCGACTCGATGGAGCAGTTGCGGGTGTGGCGGGCGATGGACGACGCGGACGAGGAGCCGGTGGTGATCTATCACTCGCACACCGCCACCGAGGCCTACCCGTCGCGCACCGACATCTCGTACGCATCCGAGCCGAACGCCCACTATGCCCTGGTCTCGACCCGCGATCCCGAGAAGATCGAGTTCCGCTCGTACCGGATCGTCGACGGCCGGGTCACCGAGGAAGAGGTCCGCATCGTCGAGGCCGGCGGCTGACTCGGTAAACTGACCACATGCAGACGATCGAGCGGAGGCCACGCGGCTTCTCCCGTCTGTCGCCCGTGCAGAACTGCCTGTTCGGGCACTGCCGCGCCGAAGTCGTCTACGACTGTTCCTGAGGCGTTCCGCCGGCCCGGAATTCGCCGAGTGCCCCCGCCGAGTCGTCAAGCGATGGGCCGGCCGTGCCCGTTCCAACCTCCTGGTGGGGCCATGGCCCCGACCACAAGCCCGTACGAACGCTGAAGGAGACCATCGCGATGGCGATCGAGGTCCGGATTCCCACCATTCTGCGCAACCTGACCGATGGAGCCAAGGCGGTCGAGGGCAAGGGCGGCACGCTCGAGGAGCTCATCGCCGACCTCGACGCCCGTCACCCCGGCCTGCGCGACCGGCTGGTCGACGACAAGGGCCTGCGGAAGTTCGTCAACGTCTACCTCAACGACGAGGACGTCCGCTTCCTCGGCGGCCTCGACACCGAGGTGTCCGACGGCGACAACGTGACCATCCTCCCGGCCGTCGCGGGCGGCGCCGCCCACGGCCTGCGCTGAGATGCGATTCGACTCACTGCTGGACTCGCTCGGGCGCACGCCGCTGGTGGGCCTGCCCCGCCTCTCGCCCTCGCCCGGCGTGCGGCTGTGGGCCAAGCTCGAAGACCGCAACCCGACCGGCTCGGTGAAGGACCGGCCGGCGATGTGGATGATCGAGCAGGCGGAGAAGGACGGCCTGCTCGCGCCGGGCCGCACGATCCTCGAGCCCACCTCCGGCAACACCGGCATAGCGCTGGCCATGGTGGCCAAGCTCAAGGGCTACCGGCTGATCTGTGTGATGCCCGAGAACACCTCCGCCGAGCGGCGCCAGCTGCTGGAGATGTGGGGGGCCGAGATCATCTCCTCGCCGGCGGCCGGCGGCTCCAACGAGGCCGTACGGGTGGCCAAGGGGCTGGCCGAAGAGCACCCCGACTGGGTGATGCTCTACCAGTACGGCAACGAGGCCAACGCGCTGGCGCACTACGAGACGACCGGTCCCGAGCTGCTCGAGGACCTGCCGACGATCACGCATTTCGTCGCGGGCCTCGGCACCACCGGCACGCTCATGGGCGTGGGCCGCTATCTGCGCGAGCAGGTCCCGGACGTCAAGATCGTCGCGGCCGAGCCGCGCTACGGCGAGCTGGTGTACGGCCTGCGCAACATCGACGAGGGCTTCGTGCCCGAGCTCTACGACGCCTCGGTGCTGACCACCCGGTTCTCGGTGGCCGCGAAGGACGCGTTGCGCCGCACCCGTGAGCTCCTCGAACAGGAGGGGATCTTCGCGGGGATCTCCACCGGCGGCGCCCTGCACGCGGCGCTCGGGATGGCGGCCAAGGCCGTCAAGGCCGGTGAGCGGGCCGACATCGCGTTCGTCGTGGCCGACGGCGGCTGGAAGTACCTCTCCACCGGCGCCTACGGCGGCACCCTCGAGGAGGCCGAAGCCCGCCTCGAAGGCCAGCTCTGGGCCTGATCGGCGGGCGACCGGCCCGGGTCTCACCGATACTCGGGACATGACGCCGCCCGTGCTGCCGCCGTTCCACCGGCGGCTGATCGAATCCGTGCTCGGCCGGTGCGAGGAGTACGGATTGTTCCTGGCCGGGGCCTACGCCATGAAGGCCCACGGGCTGGTCGACCGGCCGAGCCGGGGGCTCGATCTCGTGACCACCGGTCCGCTGCCGGCCGGCCGGGTGGCGGCCCAGATCGCGGAGGACTACCGGGCGCGGGGGCTCGAGGTCGAGACGGCCACCGGCGACGAGGGCTCCGCCCGGCTCGTCGTCACCGACCCGGCCTCGGCCGAGTCCTGCGAGATCGACATCATGGCCGCCTCGCTGAGCGTGACACCGACCGTGCTCGGCTCCTGCCCCGTGGTCGGCTTCCCCGTGGTCGGCTTCCCCGTGGTCGGCTTTGACGACGCGATAGGGCTGAGGATGCGGGAGGTCCACGGAAGAGGCGTCGCGCGCGACCTCATCGACGCCGCCTCCCTCGCCGACATCTACGGCTTCGAGCGGCTGGAGTGGCTGGGCCGCTCACATGAGCCCGATTTCTCGCTCGAGCGGCTCGCCGCCCGGCTGGAGAGCGCCGAACTCCGCGATGACGCCGAGTTCGCAGAGTACGGGCTGGATCATGAGGAGGTGCTGCGGGTGAAGCGGTTCGCCGCGGAGTGGGCCCAGGACATCAACCTGCGCCTCCTCGAAGAGACGCCGTACGAAGACGACCCCGACGACCCATGACCGCCGGACGACCCCCGGCCCTTCCGATCCGGGTCGGTGTTCCTCAGCGGTGCCGGGTGTACGCCTCATCGAGGCCGGCGCCGTCCAGGACGTCCAGGGCGATCCGGGCGGCCACCGCGGTCCAGCCCTGACCGTCCCGTGTCAGGCGTTCCACCACGGTCCGGTCGGCGGCGGAGAGCGTCCGACGCAGTTCGTACGTGGTGTCCAGGCCGATCTCGGACCAGATCCACTGCGCCGCGATCACCGCGTCGCCCACGGCGGCGGCGTCCGCGGCGAGTTCGGCGGTGAGGTACGGCAGTCCCCCGTCGTTGGCGCCGTACGACAACGCGAGCGCGACGAGCGTCCGGCCGGCGAGGAAATCATCGGGATCGCGGTCGAGACGGGCCCCCGCGTATTCGGAGAGCTTGGTGATCGTGGGCCGGTCGTTGGCCCATCCCGCCCAGAAGTCGTCCGTGCGCGGCAGCGCGTCCAGTGCCGCCATGGCGGCGCGCAGTGTCGACACCAGGCGTTCGGCGAGGTCGGGATGCCCTACGGCGTGCGCCGTGGCTCTCAATGAGTCGGCGATCGGCGTGATCTGCTGGTCGATGTCCGCGGCCGTCACCGACCGAACGTAAATCGCCCCCGCGGGCGCCGGCCACCGAATTCGGACGGCGTGCACCCCGATGCCCCAACGACCTGGGTGGAACCCGGGAGCGGGCTTCGGGATAGAGGAGGGTGTCAGCACCCCCTGATCACGGAGGACGCATCCCATGAAGAGACGCCTATGGGCATGGTGAGTCATGCCAGAGATGAGCTGGACGATTCGAGGATCGTCGCCGCCTCTCTGGAAGACCCTGAAGCGTTCGGTGAATTGTTCCGCCGCCACTCGCCGCGGCTCCACGCGTACATCAAGCGGCGCCTCGGCCTCGTCCTCGCCGACGACCTGGTCTCGGAGACGTTCACGACCGCGTTCCGGCAGCGGGCGAGGTTCGATGGGCGCGCGGAGTTCAGCGCGTGGTTGTGGGGCATCGCCAGCAACCTGATCGCCAAGCACCATCGGCAGGAGACCCGCATGTACCGGGCGTTCGCCCGGACCGGTGTGGACCCCGCCGAGGACGGTGTCGCCGACCTGGCCAGCGACCGCGCGTCGGCCGCGGCGCTCGGCCCCCGGCTGGCGAAGGCCCTGGCCTCGCTGAGCGCGCAGGAGCGCAGTGCCGTCCTGCTGCTGGCCTGGGGGGAGATGTCGTACGCGGAAATCGCGGCGACGCTCGATCTGCCCCTCGGCACCGTCAAGACCAAGATCCACCGGGCCCGGATCAAGCTCCGCAAGACCCTCCCCGAGGAGAAGATCGATGGATGAACTCGACGCATTGCGGCAGATGCGGACGGCACTGGCCGAGCAGGAGCACCCGGACCGGATCGCCCTGCGCACCAGCTGGCGGGCCGATGTCAAGCAACGCCCTCGGCGCAGTTTCAGGATTCCGCTGGTGAGCCTGGCGGCGACGGCCGCCGTGGCCGCAGGGGCCGTGGTCGCCGTCTCCCTGGCACCAAGCGAGAGTTCGGCTCCCGGCCCTGGCAAGAACGGGGCCGTTCCTCAGAAGGGCAACGTTCTGCTGGTGGCCGCCACCAACGCGGAGAAGGCCCCGATCGGCAAGTACTGGCACACCAGGACCATCAGCGGCGAGATTCACGCGGTCGGCAAGAGCGCGGCGAACCACTACAAGGTCGATTCGAGGCAGGGGTCCGAGGTCTGGACCGACCGGAGCGGCAAGGGGCGCCAGGGCCACCTCGACCTGCCCGACGTTCCGCTCACCGCCCAGGACAAGCAGAAGTGGGAGGCGGCGGGATCGCCCAATTGGGTCCGGATACCGGACGCGGAGGGGGCGGGGCGGACGGTGGCGTTGCAAATGAACCCGCCGGCCGGGAGGCAGGCGCCATTTCGGATGCCGGCCAATGACCGATTCTTCGGTCTGACCACCGAACAGATCGCCGAGCTGCCCACCCAGCCGAAGGCGCTGGAGAAGGCCCTGCTGAGCCTCGAGGGCAACTGGCACGCGTACACCACGAAGACCGAGACGGAACCGATCCGGGCCCTGCGAGGCCAGGAGCGCGTCCGCGCGCTGAGCGATGTGGCCGGGACCCTGCTGTCCACGGCACCCGCTCCGCCCAAGGTGCGAGCGGCGGCGTTCCGGATGCTCGCGGCCCTGCCCGGCGTCAAGGCCGAGGGCGAGGCGACCGATCCGGCGGGCCGCATCGGAACGGTGATCTCCCTGCCGCTGGAGACCACCATGCCCCTGGGCCTGTTCACCGCCCCCAAACAACTCGGCACCTACCGGCGCCAGTGGATCATCAACCCCGTCACCGGCAAGCTGCTGGCCATCCGGGACCTGGTGGCGACGCCGCCGCGGGGCAGCCGGAAACTCCCCACGGGGGACGACGGCAAGCCTCGCAGTCTGACGGCCGAGAACATGCCCGACAGGTTCCACCGCCCCGGCGAGGTGGCCGCGTACCAGGTGTTCGAGGTCACCGAATGGACCAACGCGGAGCCGCCGCGCTGACACCCTGTCTCGCCCCGGCCGCCGGCCGGGGCGAGACGCGCGTTCCCCCAACCGCATCGGAACCGCAGGCCACGCTAGGCGAGCGAAGGAACCCGAGGGTTGTGCATACCGTCACTCGCCGGTGAGCCACTCCTCCGGGCGGGCGATCAGACGGGCCCGCGCGTAGGCCACGTCGAGACCCAGCACCATGTGCCCCCGGTACCCCTCACCTTCGCCTGACACGACCAGCGCCACGTCGACGCTCTCGGGCGTGGTCAACGCCAGCGGCAGCAGCAACTGCACGCGCTCGTACGCCGGGTCCCAGCACGGCACGGCGACCCGGTGACTGCGACGTACGCGGGACTCCGCTCGCCGGACGGCTCCCTCGAGGACGAGACTCGCCTGGTAGGGGTTGCTGCGCAGCGGCCCCGGCAGCACCGCCAGGCTGTCCTTGGACTCGAGGAGCTGTTTCGGCACGACCGTCAGCTCGCGCCGCCAGTCGTACACGAAATCACCCGGCTCGTCGGTGTAGGTCGCGAGGCCCGGGAGTTCCGGAAAGTGGTCGAGCAGCGTCCGGTCGCCCTCCGGCAGCCAGCCGCCCAGTTGCCAGGGCGGGCCGTCGGGGTCGGCGTTGGGCGTGAAGAGACCGTAGATGACCTCCTGCTGCGTGGTCGCCAGACCGGTGTTGAAGACGCTGTGGCCGCCGTCGGGCGAGGTCACCACGAGGCGCTGCTGCTGGAGACGCTCGAAGGTCCACTCGACGTACTCCCGCAGAACCCAGGTCTCGTCGTGCCGGGTGGCGGCGGGCCCGGCCCATCGCTCCGGCTCGGCCAGCCGGGCGAGCCGGACGAAGCCGTCGTCCTCGCCGGTGCCGGCGCCGAGATCCGCGTGTCCGTAGAGCGCGCGCTGCGGCCGACGCTGCCCCGCAGGTACGGCTCCGGGCATCGCCGAAGCACCCGGAAGCGGCGACGGCGCGCTCGGAATGGGCGATCGGCCCACCGGGCGGGCCGACGACCCGCCCGGGAGCGGCGCCTGACCCGCCGGCGGCTGGCCACCGGGGATCGGCGGCAGCGGGGTGGCGGGCTGCGGGGTGGCGGGCTCGGTCGCGGGCTGCGCCGCCGGTGCCGAGGGGTCTGCGGCGAAGTGCTGGTGCAGCCGGCCGCGATCGGTGTAGCCGGCATGCTTCGATTCGTGCAGCGTCACTGCGTCTCTCCGAGTCAGGGAATACACCAGAGTAGTTGCTCCCACATCGACCCCGTTCACCCCACCTGTCATGAACGCAACAAGTGCCGCTCGGGTACGCCCGCCGACGTCCGCATCGCGAGAGGTACAGTGCAACTCGAACGTGATTCTAGAGCCGCGGTGGAGTGTGCATGAGCAGGTTCGGTCGGGCCACGGCGGTACGACGCCTCGAAGAGGGCCGCTACCAGGCTGAACTCGACGGAGGCTTCGGCTTCGATGAGGCGCTCAACGGCGGCTACCTGATGGCCCCGCTCCTGCGCGCCGCCGTCGACGTCTCTTCGCACGCGCACCCCGTGGCGACCAGCGCGAACTTCCTGCGCGTCGCCCGGCCGGGACCCGCCGAAGTGTGGGTGGAATCACGGAAGACCGGGCGCACCGCCGCCGTCTTCCGCGTGACCCTCGCCCAGGACGACCGGCCGGTGGTCGACGCGACCGTGACCACCGGCACGCTGGATCCCGACGCGACCCCGGCCTGGTCGGGCGAGCGTCCGCCCATGCCGCCCATCGACGCGTGCGTCGCCTTCGACGCCGGTGAGCGGGACCGCGGATTCGCCGACCGGGTCGACACCCGCTTCGATCCGGCCACCATGGGATGGCTGGACGGGCGACCGACCGGACGGCCCGAGTCACGCGCCTACTTCCGGTTGCGGGAGGACCACGAGCCGGACGCCTTCGCGCTCGCGCTCGCGGTCGACGCCCTGCCGCCCGTCGTGCTCAACACGGGCTCGTCCGGGTGGGCACCGACGGTGGAGCTCACCTGGCAGATGCGCGCCGTGCCCGCGCCCGGCTGGCTGACCCTGTACGGCAGTGGCCGGCTGGTCAACGACGGCTGGTTCGACGAGGAGGTCGAGGTGTGGGACTCGGCCGGGCGACTGGTCGCCCAGAGCCGGCAGCTCGCGCGAACGGGGCGTGGCGACCGCAAGGCGCCTCGCGACTGACCAGCACGGCGACTCCGCCCGGCCGGCCGGGACATGAGACGATCTCCCCGGGGGTAGCGTCCAGTCCTGGCGGGATGACACGGGAGGCGGGCATGAGCAGAGCCTTGATCATCGTGGATGTGCAGAACGACTTCTGCGAGGGCGGGTCAATGCCCGTCGGGGGCGGCGGAGAGGTCGCCACGGCCATCTCGGGGCACGTCGCCAAGCGCCGCGACGATTACGCGCACATCGTGGCCACCCGGGACTTCCACATCGATCCGGGCGCGCACTTCGCCGCCGACCCGGATTACACCGACACCTGGCCACCGCACTGCGTCGTGGGCACGCCGGGCGTCGACTTCCACCAGAACCTGCTGCTCGCCCCGATCGAGGCGGTGTTCAGCAAGGGACATCACGCCGCGGCCTACAGCGGTTTCGAGGGCTCGGCCGACGACGGCACCGTGCTGGGCGACTGGCTGCGCGAACGTGACGTCGACGAGGTCGACATCGTCGGCATCGCCACCGACCACTGCGTCCGCGCCACCGCGCTCGACGCGGCCCGCGCCGGGTTCCGCACGAAGGTCCTGCTGGACATGACCGCGGGCGTCGCCAAAGAGACCACGGACCGGGCGCTGTCTCAGCTGCGGGCCGCGGACATCACGCTGGTCGGCGAGCCCGTCGTACGGAGCTGAGCCACCCGGCCGCCGAACCGGCCCGCACGGCGTGCGTCGACATCGCCCACGATGGGAGGTCGCATGGACGCCCCCCCGACATCCGTCATCCTGGTCACCGGGGTCTCGGGAAGCGGCAAGACCACGGTCGGCAGGGCACTGGCCGAGCGTCTCGGCTGGGACTACGCGGAGGCCGACGACTTCCATCCCGAGGCCAACATCGAGAAGATGCGGGCCGGCGTCCCGCTCACCGATGACGACCGGATGCCGTGGCTGCGCGCCATCGCGCGCTGGATCGACGAACGTCTGGCGAGAGGCGAGCCCGCCGTCGTGAGCACCTCGGCACTGAAGCGGCGCTACCGGGACATCCTGCGCCGCCCGGGGGTACGGTCGGTGTTCCTCACCGGCGACCGTGAGCTCATCAAGCAGCGCATCACCGCCCGCAAGGGGCATTTCTTCCCGGCCGAACTGCTGGAGACGCAGTTCCGTGAACTCGAGCCGCCCGAGCCCGACGAGAACGCCGTGGAGGTGTCGGTCAACGACACCCCCGACAAGGCGGTGCGGCAGATCGTCGAAGAACTGAACGTCACCGGATCGGGCGGCTGACGCGCGGCTCGGCCCGGGTCAGGCGCCTCGCCTGGTCGCCCAGTCCCGGATCTTGGCGATGCGCTTGCGCAGATCCTCGCCCGAGGCCTGGGCGGCCGGCGGCCCTCCACAGGTCCTGCGCAGCTCGTTGTGGATGACGCCGTGCGGCTGGCCGGTGCGGTGGTGCCACGCCCCGACAAGGCCGTTCAGCTCCTTGCGGAGGGCGTGGATGTCCTCGGCGGCGGTGCGGCCGGCGGAGGGGTCGTCCGGCTCGGACGCGGTGCGCTTGCGCTGGGCGGCAAATTGCTCGGCCTGCCGCTGGCGCAGCAGCTGGGTCACTTGTTCGGGCTCGAGCAGACCGGGGATGCCGAGGAAGTCCTCCTCCTCGTCGGAGCCGGGCGCGACCTGCATGCCGAACTCGCCGCCGTCGTAGAGCACCCGGTCGAACTGCGCGGACGCCTCGACCGTCTCGAACGGCAGTTCCTCTCCGATCACGTCCTTGGTGTCACGCTCGCGGTTGGCCTCGGCGAGCAGGTCGTCGTCGAGCCCGTCCTCTCGCACCGACCGGTCGAGCACGTGGTCGCGCTCGGTCTCCATCTCGGCGGCATGGCCCATGAGGGTCGGCACCGAGGGCAGGAAGACCGACGCGGTCTCGCCGCGCCGCCGCGCACGCACGAAGCGCCCGATCGCCTGCGCGAAGAACAGCGGGGTCGAGGTGGAGGTCGCGTAGACGCCCACCGCGAGCCGGGGGATGTCGACGCCCTCAGAGACCATGCGGACCGCGACCATCCACCGGTCCTCGGAGCCGGTGAAGTGCTTGATCTTCCGGCTCGCCGACGGATCGTCGGAGAGGACGACGGTGGCACCCTGGCCGGTCACGCTGCGGATCATCTTGGCGTAGGCGCGCGCGGTGTCGTGGTCGGTGGCGATCACGAGGCCGCCCGCGTCGGGCATGCCGCGGCGCACCTCGGTCAGCCGCCGGTCGGCGGCCGTGATGACCTGCCGGATCCAGTCGCCCTTCGGGTCGAGGGCGGCCCGCCACGCCTGGGCGGTCTGGTCCTGGGTGAGCGGTTCGCCCAGCGTCGCGGTGATCTCGTCGCCGGCGCGGGTGCGCCACCGCATCTCCCCCGCGTAGGCCAGGAAGATCACCGGTCGTACGACTCCGTCGGCGAGCGCGGGCCCGTAGCCGTAGGTGTAGTCGGCACGGCTGCGCCGGATGCCGTCGGGACCCTCCTCGTACATCACGAACGGGATGGGGTTGATGTCGGTGCGAAAGGGCGTGCCGCTCAGCGCGAGCCGGCGCGCGGCGGGTTCGAACGCCTCGCGCACCGCGTCGCCCCAGGACAGCCCATCGCCGGCGTGGTGCACCTCGTCGAAGATGACCAGCGTCTTGCGGTTCTCGGTGCGGCCGCGGTGCAGTGCCGGGTGCGCGGCGACGGTGGCATAGGTCACCGCGACGCCGTCGAAGTCCTTGGCGGTGCGGCCCTGCGCGTTCTTGAACTCGGGATCGAGCTTGATGCCGACCCGCTCGGCCGACTCGGCCCACTGCCGCTTGAGGTGCTCTGTGGGGCAGATCACGGTGAGTGCGGTGACCACCCGGCGGTGCAGCAGCTCCCGCGCGAGGCGGAGGGCGAACGTGGTCTTTCCTGCTCCGGGGGTCGCCACCGCGAGGAAGTCGCGGGGACCGGACTCGGTGTCGGGGCGGAAGTACAGCTCCAGAGCCTGCTGTTGCCAGGCGCGCAGGGAGGAGGCGGTCCCCCAGGCGGCCCGTTCGGGGAACGCCGGGGGCATGCTGGATGCGGCGAAAGTGCTCACGGTTGTCAAAGGCTACCGAGAGCCGCCGACAACATGTGCCGACCCGCCCGGCGATCCCCGATCGGCGACTCCGTCACAGGAGCCGGCCGGGGGCGGTGGGCACGCCGGCCTTATTCGCCGCCGTCCTTGCCGGGGGACATCGACTCATAGATCTCTTTGCACTCCGGGCACACCGGGTACTTCTTCGGGTCCCGGTTCGGCACCCACACCTTGCCGCACAGGGCGATGACCGGGGTGCCCGTCACGGCGCTCTCGGTGATTTTCGCCTTCTTCACATAGTGGGCGAACCGCTCGTGATCGCCGTCACCGTGCGAAAGATCTGGCCGGATATCACTCTCTGGAAGGATCTTGGTATCGCTCACAGCTGCAGTCTACGAGGTGCCGTGAGGCGCGAGTCAGTTCAGGCTCGGATCATCGGGAAAGGTCGCCACGAAGGCGAGATCGCCGCCCTGCCGCCGCAGCACCGCCTGCCAGAGGCGCTCAGGATCGTCCATGAAGACGTCGCGCGGCTCGCCCGGCAGGACGTACCACGCACCCTCCTCGATCTCTGTCCGGAGCTGGCCAGCGCTCCATCCGGCGTACCCGGCGAACACCCGCAGCTGGGCGACCTCCGGGGCGATCAGCGCGGGTGGGGCGTCCAGGTCGACCAGGCCGACCCTGGAGACATCGGACCCGCCGTCGAGGGCGCGCCAGCCGAGCGGTTCGTCCTCTCCGGGCACCGACGCCAGCGCCAGCGCGCTGTCGAGCGCCACCGGTCCGCCCTGGAACACGACGGAAGGCCCGGTCACGAGCTCGCCCCACGGCGGCAGCACGCGGTCGACCGGGACCTCGGTCGGCCGGTTGAGCACGACGCCGAGCGTCCCGTCCTCGTGGTCGTGCTCGACAACGAGAACGACGCTGCGCCGGAAGTTCGGGTCGTCGAGGAGCGGTGTGGCCACCAGCAGGCTGCCCACCACGATGCCGTCGTCCATGTGTCCATCATGCGGGTGAGAGGGCACGGACGGCACCTCGCGAGCCGAGTTGAGCCGTTAGGCGCTCGCGTTCACGGGGTAATCGGCAGAATACGAGCCAAGTAAAGAATGATCTAGGAAGCCCGAGCCACGCGCCGAACGAGTGCGGACGACCCCGTCCACAGGTGAGGCAGGCCCTTCCGCGTCCCCCGGACACGGAAGCAGGTGGGAGGACGCGATGCAGTTGCCCAGGGTCGTCATCGCAGCGGTCCTCTTCCTCATCGGGGCCCTCGTCGCGATCCCCGCGATCGCACGTACCGTGTCGTCGTCGGGCGACTCGGACACGCCGCCGCCGGCGGCGGCGGCCACCGCGACGGCCACCATCAGCACGTCCCCGACGACCACCCTCACGCCCAGAGCGGCGCGGACGCCGACTCCCACCCCCACGGTCACGGCCACCCGCCCGACCCGCACGCCGACGCCGACCCGCACGCCGACCCGCACGCCGACCCGCACGGCCACGCCCACACCGACGCGCACGCCCACACCGACCCGGGCGCCGGTCGTCCCGCCGCCGGTCACGCGCACGGCGACCCCGACGCCGACTCCGACGCCCACCCGGACGGTCCGGGCCCCCGCGCAGCCCCTGAACGTCACCATCGGCGGTGTGCGCTGCCCGGCCAGGTCGGTCGAGGTCACGGTGACCAACGTGGGCGGCCGGATCGAGGACTACGCGATCGAGGAGGACGGCTCGGCCACGGTCGCCGACCGGATCGGGCCGGGCGCCACCCGGGCCACCAAGATCAACCTGAGGGAGGACCGGACGACGACGGTCGCGGTGACGTGGCGGAACGAGCCGGTGAAGTCGGCCAAGCGCACGGCGAACTGCGCCAAGCCGAGTGACGCGCCCGAGAACCTGCCGCGCACCGGTCCCGAGGACGCGACGATGTACGCCAGGATCGCGACGGGCGTTGCCGCCATGATCACCGGTCTGATCATCTTCTGGTACGGCGGCATCTGGCCGCGCCGCCGCGACCCGATGTTCGAGAAGAAGGACACCGGCTGACCGCGCCGTCGGCCGTCGGCCGTGCGAGATCCCGCCGCCACGGCGGCCGGATCCCGCGCGCTCACGCCGGCGCGCCGCCCGTGGGTCAGACCTCGGTGCGGCTGCGCCCTCCGGCGGCCTCGCGGACGGCCGCCGCCACGGCCTGCGTCACGTCGGCGTGGAAGACGCTCGGCACGATGTAGTTCGGGCCGAGCTCCTCGTCGGTCACGACGGCCGCCAGCGCCTTGGCCGCGGCGAGCAGCATGGCACTGTTGACCGTGCGGCTCTGCGCGTCGAGCAGGCCGCGGAACACGCCAGGGAAGGCCAGCACGTTATTGATCTGGTTCGGGTAGTCGCTGCGCCCGGTCGCGACGACGGCCGCGTGCTCGCGGGCGTCGTCGGGCGAGACCTCCGGCTCGGGATTGGCCAGCGCGAACACGATCGCGTCGGAGCTCATCGTCGCGATGTCGTCGCCGCTGAGGATGCCCGGCGCCGAGACCCCGATGAAGACGTCGGCGTCCTTGACCGCGCCGCGCAGGTCGCCCGCATAGTTGTCGGCGTTGGTGTTCTCGGCGATCCAGCGCAGCGACTCGTCGAGGTCGTCGCGGCCGCGGTGCACCGCGCCGCGGAAGTCGCACACGGTCACGTCCCTGACCCCGGCGTGCAGCAGCAGCTTCAGGATCGCGGTGCCCGCCGCGCCGGCGCCGGCCATCGCGACCCGCACCGAGCCGATGTCCTTGCCGACGACGCGCAGCGCGTTCGTGAGCGCGGCCACCACGCAGATCGCGGTGCCGTGCTGGTCGTCGTGGAACACCGGGATGTCCAGCAGCTCGCGCAGCCGCGCCTCGACCTCGAAGCAGCGCGGCGCCGAGATGTCCTCCAGATTGATCCCCCCGAAGGCGGGAGCGATGATCTGGACGGTGCGCACGATCTCGTCGGTGTCCTGCGTGTCGAGGCAGATCGGCCAGGCGTCGATCTCGGCGAACCGCTTGAACAGCGCCGCCTTGCCCTCCATGACGGGCAGCGCCGCCTCGGGGCCGATGTTGCCGAGCCCGAGCACGGCCGAGCCGTCGGTCACCACTGCGACGCTGTTGCGCTTGATGGTCAGCCGCCGTACGTCGTCGGGGTTGCGCGCGATCGCCAGCGAGACCCGCGCAACGCCCGGCGTGTAGGCCATCGAGAGCTCGTCACGGGTGCGCAGCGGCACCTTGGAGCGCATCTCGATCTTGCCGCCGAGGTGCATGAGGAAGGTCCGGTCGCTGACCTTGTGGATCTTGACGTCCTCGACCGCCTCGACGGCCTGCACGATCGCCTCGGCGTGCTCGGTGTCACGGGTGGCGATGGTGACGTCGATGCGCAGCTTCTCGTGGCCCGCGGTGGTGACGTCGAGGGCGGAGACGATGCCGCCCGAATGCTCGACGACATGAGTGATCTGGCTTACCGCCCTGCCGCCGGCCGGAACCTCAAGCCGGACGGTTATCGAATACGACACGCTGGGCACACTGGCCACGTCGTCTGCTCCCTTGTACACGGGTACCTCGTCGGACCCGGATCATCGTCCCATTTCCGGAGACGACTGCCGCACGTCGGCCGGGCGTACGGTCATCGTCGCCGAGCATACGTGGTCGAGGGGCCCGGTCCTGGCCGCTCCCCCGGACCGGTGTCGGATCCCGCGGCAACCCGGACGGACGGCCTCAGGACACGGCCAGAGAGCACGGCCTCAGAACAGTGCCGACTGCAGCGCCTTGCGCGCCTTGATGGTCCTGGGATCCTCGGGCAGCAGCACCTCGAAGAGCTTGAGCAGGTGCACGCGGGCCTTGTCGCGGTCGTCGCCGGCGGTCCTGCGCACGGTGGAGACCAGCCGCTCGAGGGCCTCGTCGATGCGCCCGGAGACCATCTCGATATCGGCGGCCCTGGTCTGCGCCTCGGCGTCACCCGGCTGTTCGGCGGCGTCGCTGAGCGCCTTGTCGACGTCGAGGGCCTCGACGCGCCTGCTCAGGTCCACCAGCGCGAGCCCCTGCTTGGCGTGGGCGTCCTGCGGTGAGGCGTCCAGGATCTGCTGGAACGCCGTGCCGGCGGCGTCGAGGTCGCCGCGCTCCAGCGCGGCCTCGGCGTTGGCGTACTGCGAATCGGCCTCGGACTCGGCGGCCCCGCCGGCCTCGCTCTCGGGCGCGGCCTCCTGCCCCTCGGGCGCTTCGGGCAGGATGCCCTCCTGCTTCAGCGCGGCGAAGAGCTGGTCGATGGCCTGGCGTACCTGCGCCTCGGGGGCGGCACCGTTCAGGAACGGCATCAGCTGCCCGGCCACCACGACGGCCACGAACGGGATGCCGCGGATGCCCATCTGCTGGAGGTAGGCGCCGAGCTGCGGGTTGGCGTCGATGTCGACCTTGGCCAGGACCCAGCGGCCGGCGGCCTCGGTCGCGAGCTTCTCCAGGATCGGGCCGAGCTGCTTGCACGGAGCGCACCACTCCGCCCAGAAGTCCACGAGCACCGGGACGGTACGTGAACGCTCCACGACCTCGGTGTTGAAGGTGTCGTCGGTGACGTCGACGACGTAGGCGCTGCCACCGCCCGTCTGGCGTTCCTGCTTCTTCTTGGCGGCCGCCTGACGGGCACCGAGATCGATGGCACCGTGCAACGAGAAGTCCGATGAAGGCATGTGTCCATCCTGCCCCATGCGCGCCCGATCCCGTACCGACACCCGCCTCGAAGCGCCCTGCCGCGAACAAGATCGCGCCTGATGGTGGCCGCGCCGGAGGCGCGGCCACCATCAGAACCGCGCGGGTTCGGAGTAGTCGCCCCACTCGTCCTTCAGGGCCCCGCAGATCTCGCCGAGGGTGGCCTCGGCCCGCACCGCGTCGAGCATCACCGGGATCATGTTGCCGTCGCCGCGCGCCACCTCGGTCATCCGCGTGAGCGCCGCGGCGACGGCGGCCTGGTCACGGTCGGTCCGGCGGCCGGCCAGCACCTTGTTCTGCTCCCGCTCCACCTCGTGGCTGACCCGCAGGATCTCGAGGGGCTCCTCGATGGTGCCGGTGTGGCAGTTGACGCCGACGATCTTCTTCTCGCCCTTCTCCAGCTGACGCTGGTAGGTGAAGGCGGCCTCGGCGATCTCGGCCATGAACCAACCGTCCTCGATTCCGCGCAGGATGCCGCCGGTCATGGTGCCGTCGGGGCTCATGTCCTTGATCTGGGCGAAGATCTTCTCGGCCTCGGTCTCGAGCCGGTCGGTGAGCGCCTCGATGTACCACGAGCCACCGAGCGGGTCGACGACGTTGACCACCCCGGTCTCCTCCATGATCACCTGCTGGGTGCGCACCGCGATCTCGGCGGCCTTCTCGCTCGGCAGCGCGAGGACCTCGTCGAGCGCGTTGGTGTGCAGCGAGTTCGTGCCGCCGAGGACGGCGGCGAGCGCCTCGATCGCGGTCCGCACCACGTTGTTGTCCGGCTGCTGGGCGGTGAGGGAGACCCCGGCGGTCTGGGTGTGGAACTTCAGCCACAGCGCCTTCTCCGACGTGGCGCCGTAGACGTCCCGCATCCAGCGTGCCCAGATCCGGCGCGCCGCGCGGAACTTGGCGATCTCCTCGAAGAAGTCGATGTGCGCGTCGAAGAAGAACGACAGCCCCGGCGCGAAGGTGTTGATGTCCAGCCCGCGCGACAGGCCGAGCTCCGCGTATCCGAACCCGTCGGCGAGGGTGAAGGCGAGCTCCTGGGCGGCCGTGGAGCCGGCCTCGCGGATGTGGTAGCCCGACACCGACAGCGGCTTGTACGCCGGGATCTCGGCCGCGCAGTACTCCATGAGGTCGCCGATGAGGCGCAGGTGCGGCTCGGGCGGGAAGAGCCACTCCTTCTGCGCGATGTACTCCTTGAAGATGTCGGTCTGCAGCGTGCCGTCGAGGCCGCGCGGCGCCACACCCTGCCGCTCGGCCGCCACGAGGTACATGCAGAAGACCGGCACCGCGGGGCCTGAGATCGTCATCGAGGTGGTGATGTCGCCGAGCGGGATGCCGTCGAAGAGCACCTCCATGTCGGCCGCGGAGTCGATCGCGACGCCGCAGTGCCCGACCTCGCCGAGCGAGCGCGGGTCGTCGGAGTCGCGGCCCATGAGGGTCGGCATGTCGAAAGCGACCGAGAGCCCCCCGCCGCCGGCGCCGAGCAGCATCTTGTAGCGCTCGTTGGTCTGCCGCGCGTTGCCGAAGCCCGAGAACTGCCGGATCGTCCATGCCCGGCCGCGGAACCCGGTGGCGTAGAGCCCACGGGTGTACGGGAACTCCCCGGGCCAGCCGATCCGCTCCATCCGCGGGTCGGCCCCTTCGGGCCCGTAGACGGGGTCCACCTGCAGACCCGAAAGCGTCGTGAAGTCGGCGTCCCGCTTGCGCGCCGCGTCGTGGCGCTCCTGCCAGCGCCGTCTGCCTGCCTCGATCTCCTGCGGGTCCACGGTGGCACCTCCGGGTCGGTCCGTCCCCACCAAATACTAGGACGTCCTAGTATTTAGTCCAACCGCGGAACCGTTTCAGTCCGCTCAAGTCCGTTCAAGGCCGCTCGGCAAGGCCGCTCAGTCCGCGAAGTCCCCCGCCGCCACGCGCAGCGTCCGCAGCACGTCGAAGATCTCCAAGAGCCGCTCGTCGTCGTAGGAGTCGAGCCCGAAGTCGCGTTCCATCAGGGCCGCGGTGGCGCGCTCGACCACCTCACGTCCCTCGTCGGTGATGCCCGCGAGGACACCACGGCCGTCGCGGGGGTTGCGGCGCCGGGTCACGTACCCCTGGCGCTCCAGCCGGTCGATGATGTTGGTGACGCTGGTCGGGTGCACCATCAGCCGTTCACCGATTTTCGAGAGCGGCAGCGCCCCCTCCCGGCTGAAGGTGAGCAGCACCAGCGCCTCGTAGCGGGCGAACGTCAGGTCGTACGGCTTGAGGAGCGCGTCGAGTTCGGCGAGCAGGATCTGCTGGGCCCGCATGATGGAGGTGACGGCGAGCATGGCCGGGGACGCGCCCCACCGGTGCTCCCAGAGGTCCCCGGCACGGGCGATCGGATCGAACGGAAGATTGAGCGGCTTGACCACACGAACACGGTAGCGGTACCGGGGCGTCGGCAAATCGACATATCGACGAGTTCACGCACCGTCGAGCCGTAAATCACCCCATAACAGCAAGGTAACTGCTACGGCGGACGGCGCTCTTCACAACCTTCTGGCCAGCACAAAAGAGAGCTGACAGCCAACGCCAAGCGTGGTTATAGTCGTGATGTCGATGCGTGTTGCGACGGCAAAGATGGGCCTTGACTCGCGTGAGCGAGGGTGGCGCAGGGGGAATTACCGCCATCGGATTCAGCTCTCTTGATTGTCGCAATGGCATGACGATAATGGGGGGTTACATGATCGCGGATGTTTCCACGATCGTGGCCAGAGGCATGGGGATCCGCCGCGGGGGGCGGTGGATTCTGCGCCCAGCGGTCTTCGGCATCACCGGAGGAGTGATCGGCTTCGCCGGTCCGCGGGGCGCGGGGAAGACGTGCCTGCTGTCCACGTTCGCCACTTTGCGCCGTCCACATGTCGGCGCGCTAGAGATTCTCGGTCACGACACCGGGAACCCGGCCGGGCTGCGCGCCGCGCGGGCGCTGCTCGGATACCTTCCGGGCGATTTCGCCTGGGCGGCGGATCTGCGCGTCGGCGACTTCGTCGCCTACGCCGGGTATTACAAGCGCGTGCCCGCGGGCGCCGTCGAGGCGGCGCTCGACCGGTTCGAGCTGCGCGACGTGGCGTCGATGAGTCTGTCGATGCTGCCCGCCGACATGCGGTTGCGCGCCGGGCTGGCCGCGACTTGCGTGCACCGGCCGCGCCTCGTTCTGCTGGACGAGCCGTTCGCCGCCATCGACGGCGGGACCGGCGACAGGACGGAGGACAGGGCCGGCGACAAGACCGGTGAGAAGGCCGTTGACAAGGCGATGGAGCTATGGCCGGTGATCCGGTCGCTGGCGCCGACGGTGCTGGTCACGGCCTCGGCCGCGGACCGGCTCGTCGGCCGGTGCGACCGGATCTTCACGCTGGCCCGGGGGCGGCTGACCGAGCCGGCCGTCGAGACCGGCCCGTCGCACCGCTCGGCCCCGCGACCCGCGCCACCGGTGCGGTCGCGGCGGGCCCCAGGCCGGACGCGTCCGCAGCGGATCGGCGCTGGTGTGTGACCTGGGGCGGGTGCTGCGGCTGGACGCCCGCCGCTCCGCGCTGCTGTTCGCCGTGCCCGTGCTCGCCGCGATCGGGGTGGCCGCCGCGTGGCGAACGCTGATCCCGGGGGTGGCGTACTGGGACGACGCCGTCATGGCGGTGAGCGCCTCGGCGCGGGTGCTGGGGCCCGCCGCCGCGGCGTTCGCGGCCTGGGTCGGCATGCGCGAGCGGCGCCTGGACTATCTGCGCGGCCTCACCGTCCGGTCCCCGGCGACCGGGCCGCTGCTCGACCTGGCGCTGCTGACGGCGACCACTCTCGCGGCCTACGGCCTGGTCACGGTGGTGATCGCCGGTCAGACCGTGCTGCGCGAGGAGGCCGGCCGGCTGCGCCCGCTGGGCCTCCTCGTCGGTGCCGCGACGCTGCTGCTGTACGTGGTGAGCGGATACCTCGCGGGCCGGCTGCTGCCCCGGCCGCTGATCGTGCCCGCGACGGCGGTCGCGGCCGCTCTCTGGGCGTGGCTGCGTCATGACGGTCACTCATGGTGGCGGTTGCTCCCACCGGCCGACCTCGGGCACGTCGAACTCTTCACCTACCCGCGGACCGGAGTGCTGGCCCACCAGGTGCTCTGGTCGCTGAGCCTGAGCACCGCGCTGGTCCTCGGCTATGTGCTGGCGGCGGGCCGCCGGGAGCTCTCGACGCTGCCCCTGGCCGTTCCGCTCGCCACGGCGCTGGTCGTCGCGGCCGTCAGCACGAAGCGCCTGCACGACTACGACGGCGCGGCGGTACTTCCCTCGCCCACCGGGCTGGCCTGCCGGGAGTGGCCGCTCACGGTTTGCGTGCACCCCGCCCTGCGCACCGCCCTGCCATCGCTGGTCGCCGAGGTGACCCCACTGGCGGCACGGCTCACCGGTACCCCTGGTGCGTTCATCCGGGTCGAGCAGCGCCCCGCGCACGAGCCGGTCTCGATCGAGGGCGGCGTCGCCCACATCCATCTCAGCGACCTGGCGAACGGGTACGAGCAGCGGGTCGAGGACGAGATCCGGGGCGGCCTTGTCGACGAGCGGGCGTGCGCCGATCCGCGCCGGGCACGGAGCGCCGCCTACACCCTGATGGTGAACGCGTGGCTGCTCGACCACGAACCGCAGAACGCTCCGGGCACGGCGGCCGCCCGCCGGTTCGCGAGCTGGGACGAACAGCAGCGCCGCGCCTGGCTGCGCCTGCATTTCGCCGACTACCGAAGGTGCGCGCTGGTGGAGTCGCATTTCCGGTAGCCGGCCCGGCGAGAGGCGGTCGAAACGGTGGAGACGTGGACTGGAGCCTGCTGACCTGCGCCCGCAAGGGCCACGTCACTTACGCGCCCGACGAGCCCCGGCTGCGCGGAAGGCTGCGGGCCGGCACACCCGTCGGTGAGGCGTGGCGGTGCCTGCGCTGCGGCGCGTACGTGCACGGCCCGCCGCACGGGTCCGGCCCGGCCGACGAGGCGCCACTGGTCATGCGCGGCAGGCAACTGCGCGACGCCTTCATCATGCGGCTCTTCGCCGTCGAGCGCGCGATCCGCGCACTCATCGTGCTGGCCGCGGCGTACGGCGTCTGGCGGTTCGCACACCACCGGGGCTCCATCCAGCGCATCTTCCAGGAGGACCTGCCGCTGCTGCGCCCGCTGGCCGGCAAGGTCGGCTGGGACCTGGACCACTCCAAGATCGTTATGGGTCTGCGGCATGCCCTCGAGGTGGGAACCGGAACGCTGACCTGGGTCGCGGTCGGCCTGCTCGCTTACGCCGTGGTGGAGTTCATCGAGGCGGTCGGCCTGTGGCTGCTGAAGCGCTGGGGCGAGTACTTCGCGGTGATAGCCACCTCGTTCGGGCTGCCGATCGAGATCTATGAGCTGACGGAGCGCGTCACCGTGGTCCGCCTCGCGGCGTTCGTCGTCAATGTCGTTTTGATCGTCTATATCGTCGTCAGCAAGAGATTGTTCGGTCTGCGCGGTGGTCGGGCGGCGCATGACGCGCAACAGCACAACGCCTCGTTGCTCGCCGTCGAACGCGCCTCACACGAGGCGGATCCGCGGCACGGCACCGCGACGACGTAGGTGAGATGTCCTCTCCACGGGGAATGTCTCTGCCATGGCACGCGTGGATCTGGACGACAACGAGCACAGTGAGCGGGACAGGCCGATGAGCGCTGGAACCGATGAGCGAGACAGAACCGACCACGCCGAGCCCGACAAGGCGCCCCGCCGGCGAAGCGGGCTCGCCATGCTCCTCGTGGTCGCGGTGCTCGTCGCGTTCGTGGCCTTCCAGGTGGTCAATCACTTCGCCGGATGGTTCAGCCTCAACCCCTTCGCCGAGAAGACCAAGGACCGCAGCGGCCCGGTGCTGCTCCAGTCCATCCGCGACCTGTCCCGGTACGAGGCGGCGAGCGGCAATTTCCAGGTGATCGTGGATCTGGAGAAGGACGCGAGATTCCTTCCGAACGCCGTCCGCGGAAAGCGCACCCTGTTCGTCGGGAACGGCAGCGTCGACGCCTATGTCGACTTCTCGAAACTGGCGTCGGGCGCGGTGACGGTGGACCGCGAGCGCACGACCGCGACCATCAAACTGCCGCACGCCCAGCTCGAGCCCACGAACCTGGACTCCTCCAGGAGCTACGTCTACGCCACCCAGCGCGGCCTGACGAACCGGCTCGGCGACTTCTTCGGCGGCAACCCGAACAATCAGCAGCAGCTCTACGTGCTCGCGTCGCAGAAGATCCAGACGGCGGCCACCGAAAGCGGGCTGCGCGAACGGGCCGACAGGAACACGAAGCTCATGCTTGAGAACCTGCTGAAGTCACTCGGCTTCAAGACCGTCAACGTGACCATCGGCTCCGGTCAGTGACCAGGCGGCGGGCCCGCGTCAGCGCGGGCCGTCGTCGGTGACCGCCGAGACGAGTTCCTCGGCGGCCGAGTAGGGATCGCACTCCCCGTCGAGGACCTTCGCGGCGAGCACGTCCAGCCGCCGGTCGCCGTGCAGGTCGCCCATGCGCTCGCGCAACGCGGTGACCGCGATGGCCTCGACCTCGTCGCGGGCCCGGGCCAGCCGGCGCTTCCGGAGGGTCCCCGTGCCCGTCAGCCACGCGCAGTGCTTGTCGAGCGCCTCCATGACCTCGTCGGCGCCCTCGCCCCTGGACGCCACCGTGGTGACGATCGGCGGCCGCCACTCGTCGAGTCCGCGGTCGGCGAGCGCGATCATGTTCCGCAGGTCGCGCACGGTCTGATGAGCGCCGTCCCGGTCGGCCTTGTTGACGACGAAGATGTCGGCGATCTCGAGGATGCCGGCCTTGGCCGCCTGGATCGAGTCGCCCATGCCGGGTGCGACGAGCACGATCGTCGAATCGGCCAGGGAGGCGATCTCGACCTCGGCCTGCCCGACCCCGACGGTCTCGACCAGGATCACATCGCAACCGGCGGCGTCCAGGACTCGGATGGCCTGCGGCGCCGCCCACGCGAGCCCGCCGAGGTGGCCCCGGCTCGCCATCGAGCGGATGAACACCTCCGGATCGGTGGCGTGGTCCTGCATCCGCACGCGGTCACCGAGCAGCGCTCCGCCGGTGAAGGGCGAGGACGGGTCGACCGCGAGCACGCCGACCCGCCTGCCGTGCTTGCGGAACGCCGTGACGAGCGCACCGGTCGAGGTGGACTTGCCGACCCCCGGCGAGCCGGTGAGGCCGATGACCTGGGCCCTGCCGGCCAGCGGGTTCAGCGCGGCCATCACCTCGCGCAGGTGCGGTGAGGCGTTCTCGACCAGGGTGATGAGCCGGGCCAGCGCCCGCGGCGCGCCGTCGCGCGCCCGCGCCACCAGATCATCGACGTCCACGGTCCGCACCAACGACCTCCCTTTGGTCAGGCGCCGGGAACGCGGATGATCAGCGCGTCGCCCTGACCGCCGCCACCGCAGAGGCCGGCCGCGCCGACGCCCCCGCCGCGCCGCTTCAACTCATGCGCGAGGTGCAGCAGGATGCGGGCGCCGGACATGCCGATGGGATGCCCAAGGCTGATCGCGCCACCGTTGACGTTGACCATCTCTGGCCCGACGCCGAGGTCGCGCATCGACTGGACGCCGACCGAGGCGAACGCCTCGTTGATCTCGATGAGGTCGAGGGCGTCGGTGCCGAGGCCCTCCTTGGCCAACGCGTGCTTGATGGCGTTGGCCGGCTGGGACTGCAGCGAGCTGTCCGGACCGGCCACGTTCCCGTGGGCCCCGATCTCGGCCAGCCACCGCCGGGGACCGTCCGCGGACCAGCCGAGCTCCTCGGCCTTGGCCCTGGACATGACCACGACCGCGCAGGCGCCGTCGGAGATCTGGGACGAGGAGCCGGCGGTGATGGTGCCGTCCTCGGCGAACGCCGGGCGCAGCCGGCCGAGCGTCTCGGCCGTCGTGCCCGCCCGTACGCCCTCGTCGGCCGAGAAGACCACGGGCTCGCCGCGCCGCTGGGGGATCTCGACCGGGACGATCTCGTCGGCGAACCGGCCGTCCTCGATCGCCGCCGCGGCGCGCTGGTGCGAGCGGGCGGAGAACTCGTCCTGCTCCTCGCGCGAGATGCCGAGCTTGGCGTTGTAGCGCTCGGTGGACTCGCCCATCGAGACGCCGTCGAAGGCATCGCTCAGCCCGTCGTGGGCCATCGAGTCGAGCACCTCGATGGAGCCGTACTTGAACCCGGCCCGCGACTTGGGCAGCAGGTGCGGGGCATTGGTCATCGACTCCATGCCGCCGGCGACCACGACGTCGAACTCGCCGGCCCTGATCAGCTGATCGGCCAGCGCGATCGCGTCGAGCCCGGACAGGCAGACCTTGTTGATCGTGAGCGACGGCACGCTCATGGGGATGCCGGCCTTGACCGCGGCCTGCCTCGACGGGATCTGCCCGGCTCCGGCCTGGAGCACCTGGCCCATGATCACGTACTCGATCTGGTCACCGCTCACACCCGCGCGCTCCAGTGCCGCCCTGATGGCGATCCCGCCGAGGTCGACGGCGGAGAAGTCCTTGAGCGAGCCGAGCAGCCGCCCGATGGGGGTGCGGGCTCCGGCCACTACCACGGATTTCGACGGCATGCGGGAACCTCCACAATGTTCGGTGGCGACGCCTGCAACCATACCCAGTAGGACCGGGGTCTCCGCGCGGAGGGTTCGGCCGCCGAGCGACTGCGCCTGTACTACTGCGACCTTGGAGGCAGAGACGTGCTGACCCGCATCGACCACATCGGAATCGCCTGCCACGACCTCAACGCGACCGTCGAGTTCTACCGCCGTACGTACGGCTTCACCGACGTCCATGTCGAGGTCAACGAAGAGCAGGGCGTACGCGAGGCCATGCTCAAGATCAACGACACCGGGGACGGCGGCGCGACGTACCTCCAGTTGCTCGAGCCCGTCCGCGAGGACTCCCCGATCGCCAAGTTCCTCGCCAAGAACGGCGAGGGCGTCCACCACATCGCGTTCGGCACCGACGGCGACGTGCAGGACGAGGCCGACGGCATCGCGGCCACCGGCGTCCGTGTGCTCTACGACGTCCCGCGGCGTGGCTCGATGGGGTCGCGCATCACGTTCCTGCACCCGAAGGACTGCCACGGGGTCCTGACCGAGCTGGTCGAGAAGGCCTGACGCGACGCGCCGCCGGATGTCGCCGCCCGCGGCCGGCCGTGGGATCCTGAGACGTACGGAAGCGGAGCGAAGAGGCCGCGAAGAGGCACGGCTTCGGGGGCCGGTGCCCGGCGTCGCCCAAGGCCGCGCCACCACCCGGCAACCCATCGGGCAGGATCGTGACGCGATCGCAATCAGATGGTCACGGAAAGCACTCAACGGCCGTGGGATGTCGGGTTTTACAGTCCTTCGTCGCATTTCTCAGGACGCCACCGGCGGCGCGGAAGCTCTCCTGGTAAACGCCACACATACGGCAAAACACGCAGTGCGTCCAGATGAGCCCCCAACACGGCAGCAGCGGGAGTACGCTGCTGTGGCCGGGATAGGTCTGGGGCCCGCAGGCCCGTACAGTCTGGTGGTCAACCGCTCCCGGAACTACCCGTAGCCGACTCGTCACCTCAGGATTGAGCCCATGCAGTCCGACATCGACGCCCAGCTCAGCAACTTTTTCGAAGACCCGCCCCCAACCGACTTCGACGTGGTGCTTCGCGGGTACGACCGGCACCAGGTCGACGAGCAGATCAAGAAGCTCGACAACGACGTGCGGCAGGCACGCGAGCAGACACAGGCTCTGCAGCGCGAGCTGTCGGATGCTCACAGGCAGCTCCAGGAGCAGGATCGGCCGACCTACTCGGGCCTCGGCGCACGTATCGAGCAGCTTCTGCGGCTCGCCGAGGAGCAGGCGACCGAGCTCGTCCAGGCCGCCCGCTCTGAGGCCAACGAGATCAAGGCCGCCGCCAAGGTCGACGCGGCCGAGCACCGCGCCACCGCCGAGAACGAGGCCGCCGAGCTGCGCGCGACCGCCCAGCGCGAGGGCGACGACATGCTCAACGCGGCCGAGCGGGAAGCCGACGACGTCCGTACTTCGGCCCGCCGCGAGGCCGAGGAGCTCACCTCCACGACCGAGCGCGAGGTAGGCAAGCTCCGCGCCACCGCCGACCACGAGGTGGCGGAGAAGCGGGCCGCCGCCGAGCGTGAGATCGCCAAGCTCCGCACCACCACCGAGCGCGAGGTCGCCCAGCTCCGGGCGTCCACGAAGCGCGAGCGCGACGAGATCCTCACCACCGCCAAGCGCCAGGCCGACGAGATGCGCGCGCAGGCTCAGCGCATCCTCGAGGAGAGCGAGGCGCAGCGGGCCCAGGCCGAGGCCGAGTTCGAGATCCAGCTGGCCACCCGCCGCGAAGAGGCCGACCGGCAGGACGCGGAGCGGCACGCCGCCGCGCAGACCGCCACGCAGAAGCTCGTGGCCGAGGCCGAGCAGCGCGCCGCCTCCGCCGAGCAGCGTGCGGCCAAGGCGACCCAGCAGGCCGACCAGACCCGGCGTGAGGCCGACTCGCACGCCAAGCAGCTCGTCGCCAACGCGCGGAAGAACTCCGACCAGGTCATCGCTGAGGCCAAGAGCCAGGCCGAGCAACTGCTGGCCGACACCAAATCCGAGGCCGACCGCATCCGCACCCAGGCCCAGCGGCAGGTCGACGAGCTCACGCGTCAGCGCGACAGCATCACGACGCACCTCAACCAGCTGCGTCAGCTGATCGGTGGCATGCAGCCGCCACCGATCGGCGGCGACGACGCGCTCGCCCCGCCGGCCGCGAAGCCCGCGCTGCCGGCGCCCGAGCCGAAGGCCGCCGCGGCACCCGCGCCGGCACAGGCCCAGGCACCCGCGCCGAAGCCCGCCGCTCCCGCCGCGTCGGCCGGCGGCGGTGCGGGAGCCGGTGCGAAGAACGCTCCCTCGGCGAAGAAGAAGGACGAAGACGAGGACTGGTGGCAGGAGTGATCCTCGCCTGACGAACTCGCGAAAGTCGGAAAGCCTAGGAGTGGCAATCACCCCTAGGCTTTCTGGCGTCTAAGAGATCGAACACCACCGGCGACGAGGAGGCGGCGTGCCCGAGGACACCGAGCGCGAGAACCAGGCGGAGGCGTCCCGGCCGGCCTCCTCCAACGCCACTGGCGAGTCCGCCGACGGTGCGGCTCCGGACGGCGGCGCGGCCCCGGGTGGCGGTGCGGCTCCGGACGGCGGTGCGGCTCCGGACGGCGGTGCGGCCCCGGACGGCCGCGGGGCCCCGGACCGGACGCCCGCGGAGGCGCGGAGCAACCTTCGCGACTGGATCCGGGTCAGAGCCCGAGAGACGATCCGGAGCGTGGCCGCCCGTCGGGCGCAGGCCAAGAGCAATGCGGAGCCGGGCGACGACGCCGGCCGAGAGGCCGACGGCGAGGCGGCCGGCGGCGGCGAGCCCTCCCCCGAGCCGCCCGCGCCGGCGCCGACGCCCATCCAGATCGCCATTCCGGCCGTACCCGAGCAGCGGATGCATGAGCCGGGCGCCGACCCGCTGACGGACATGGAGGTCCGCAAGCGTGAGGCCGGCGTCGACGAAAGCCTCCCGTTCGGGCGGCCCGGCCAGCCACTGGGCAGAACGCACCCGTTCGTCTTCGGCTTCACCGGCGCGCTCGGGGTCTTCGCCGCCTGGACGCTGATCCAGGCCATCGCGAGCGCCCGCCAGGTGCTGATCCTCATCGTGGTGTCGCTGTTCCTCGCGGTCGGCCTCAACCCCGCCGTCGAGGCCCTGCAGCGCCGCCGCGTGTCCCGGCACTGGGCGGTGGCCATGGTCTTCCTCGCCCTGCTCATGGTGTTCGCCGGCTTCGGCGCCGCCATCGTGCCGCCGCTCACGAACGAGATCACGGCGTTCATCGACCATGTACCGGCCTATATCCAGCAGCTCCAGCAGAACCCCAACATCCGGGACCTCGACCAGCGCTACCAGCTGCTCGGCAAGCTGCAGGAGACGGTGACCAACGCCAACTTCGGCAAGCAGGCGGTGAGCGGCATCGTCGGTGTGGGCCGGGTGGTGGTCGGCGGACTCTTCAGCACGTTCACCGTGCTCATCCTCACGCTCTACTTCCTTGGGTCGCTGCCCACCATCAAGAACTTCTTCTACCGCATGGCGCCCCGCTCGCGGCGGGCCCGGGTGGCGCTGCTGGGCGACGAGATCCTCGTGCGGATCGGCGGCTACGTCGCGGGCACCGTCGCGGTCGCCCTGGTCGCCGGCACGTCGGCCTACGTCTTCCTGCTCATCATGGAAGTGCCGTTCGCGCTGCCGCTGGCGCTCCTGGTCGCGCTCACGGCGTTCATCCCGCTCGTCGGCGCGACGATAGGCGCCTCGCTCGTCTGCGTCGTCGCGTTCTTCGACGGGGTGGCCACGGGGATCATCTGCGTCATCTTCTTCGTCGCGTACCAGCAGATCGAGAACTACGTGATCCACCCGCGCGTCATGAAGCGGGCGGTCGACGTCCACCCGGCGGCGACCATCATCGCCGCCCTCATCGGCGGCACGCTGCTCGGAATCGTGGGCGCGCTGCTCGCGATCCCGACCGCGGCGGCGGTCTCCCTCATCGTCCGCGAGGTCGTCGTCCCCCGCCAGGACACGCTCTGACGGACCGCGAGCCGCCGAGCGAAGCGAGGCGATTCAACACGACTCAACGGGTCCGGCCAGGGCCGAGACGAACTCCGCGACGGCCTGGTTGAACAGCTCAGGCTGCTCGACGGCCGACAGGTGTCCCGCCCGAGGGATGATCATCAGCTCGGCGTTCGGCAGGGCGTCCGTCATGGCGCGGGCGTCGTCCTCGGTGGTGAGCTCGTCCTCGGCTCCCGTGATGACGAGGGTCGGGACCCGCATCCCCCTCAGCACGCCGAACGACTCCGGCCGCGCGGCCATCGCCCGCTGCGCCCACGCCACCGCCCGCGGCGGCGCGGCGCGCACGAGGCCGCGCACCCGCCCGTACACGAGAGCGCGCTGGCGGAACGTGGTGGGGCCGACGAGACGTGGCAGCACCTCGTCGACCAGGACGTTCACGTCGCCGTCGGCGGTGATCTGATCGGCCATGCGCAACCGGGTCCGCCGGACCGGTTCGGGGTCGGCGCCGGCCCTGGTGTCGGCGAGCACCATGCCGAGGATCCGCTCGGGGTGCCGGCGGCAGAGGGCCATCGCGACGTACCCGCCCATCGACAGCCCGCCGATCACCGCCCGCTCGATGCCCTTCGACGTGAGCAGGGCGACCACGTCATCGGCCATGGCGTCGATCGACGGTTCGTCGTCGCCCAGGACCGAGCCGCCGAAGCCGCGGAGATCCGGCGTGATCACCCGGAACCGCGGGACGAGCGCCTCCCGCTGTTCGAGCCACATCGCCGAGGACAGCGGAAAGGCGTGCAGCAGCACGAGGGGGATGCCCTCGCCCACGTCGCGTGCGTTCAGTGCGATGGTCATGCCTCGCCTGCCGTTCGGTCGTCACGCGGAGATCGGTCGGTCATGTACGCCATGGTGGCGGTCGCGGCCCTCTCTCCCGAGGACCGTGGCCGTCTTCGGCCGTACCGGTTTAGAGCCGAATCAGCGTCATCCTGAGGCGGTGTCCCATTCGGTGGGGAGCGGGTACGCCTGGGGCGCCACCCTCTGCACGATCTCGTTCAGCACGATGCGCACGTACGGCTCACCGACCCACAGGTGCTTCGCGTCGTCGACCGCGAGCACCTCGGCCTGCGGAACGCGCTTGAACCGCTCGCGGGCCTCCGGCGGGCGCAGGTAGTCGTCGAGCTCGGGCACGAGCGCGACGACCGGTCGGCCGTCCGCGGCCCACGCGTCGAGGTCCTGGTCGGTCGCGCGCCGCAACGGCGGCGAGAGCAGGATCACGCCCTCGACCAGCGGATCACGGCCCCATTTCAGGGCGAGCTCGGTGCCGAACGACCAGCCGAGCAGCCATGGGCGAGGCAGGTCGTGGTACTCCGTGAACTCCAGCGCGGCGGCGACGTCGAGCCGCTCGGTCTCGCCGTCACCGAACTCGCCCTGACTGGTACCGCGCTCGGAGGTCGTGCCGCGGGTGTTGAACCGGAGCACCGCCACGTCCGCCAGCGCCGGCAGCCGGTAGGAGGCCTTGCGCAGCACATGGCTGTCCATCATGCCGCCGTGCGTCGGCAGGGGATGCAGGCAGACGAGGGTGGCGACGGACGGTCGGTCCGCCGGCACCGCCAGCTCGCCGACCAGTTCCAACCCGTCGGCGGTGTGGAAGGTGATCGGCTCTCGCCGGGCCGGCAGCACCGAACTCGCGCGGATCTCGCCCATGAAAACTGTCTCCTGTCCATAGCCCTGCTGTCCGTGGCGCTGCTGTCGGTCACCTGCCACCGGTCGTCCTGGCGCCCATGCCGCCATCGCGGTCGCAGCGTCAGTAGCGCGGGGCGCCTCGGGACCGCTGGGTCCTCGGCGCCCGCCTGAGCCGGGCCTGCCAGCAGGCGCGGTGCCAGTGCCGCCGGTCGTCGGCGCTGCGCTCGTCGGCCCGCCAGGCGACCATGTGCCCGACACCGGGTGGGATCTCCTGGTCGCAGCCGGGGCAGCGGTAGGGCTTGGTGGCGTTGGCGGGCGGAATCGTACGGATGACCCAGGCCCCGTCGGGCCCCTCCTCGGTGTTCTGGAGCCCACCGGACCATGAGCCGCCGACGGACCGGCGATCCTCGGCGTCGCGGCGATTCTTCCGGGGGCTCATGTCATAAGGGTACGGACGGGGCGTACTTCCCATGTTCCCCAGGTCCGGATCAGCGCAGCGTCCGACCGGCCGTCGCGCACTCCCGAAGCAGCGGGGCGGGCGCCAGCGCCGGCTCGCGCGACTCGGCGTGGAGCGCCTCCAGCACCCGCACGGCCCGGTCGAGGCCGAGGCGGTCGAGGTCGGCGATCGGACCGACCGGGTAGCCGCACCCCAGCGTCATCGCCGCGTCGATCGCGTCTGCGTCGGCGTATCCGGCGTCCATCATGCGTACCGCGTCGCCCAGGTACGGGAAGCGCAGCGCGTCGATGATGAACCCGGCCCGATCGCGGCAGCGCACGGTGGTGATCCCGAGCCGTTCCACCATCGCGACCGCGCGTCGCCGGACCCGCGCGTCGGTGAGCACCGTCGAGACGACCTCGGCCAGGCTCCGTCCCGGCTCGGCGAAGTGCAGGCCCACGACCTCACCCGGCCGGGACGTGGCCGTCGCGAGCTCGATGACCGGAACGGTCTCGGCGGTGGTGGCGAGGATCGCACCGGGCCTGGCGACGCCGTCGAGGGCGGCCATCGCGGAGCGTTTCGCGGCCGGGTCGCCGGTGACGGCCTCGATGACCAGGTCGCACTCCGCCACGGCACCCGGCTCGGATCCGCCGGTGATCCGGCCCAGAGCGGCCGTACGGCCCGCCTGGTCGAGTTCGCCGCCGGCCACCGCGCGATCGAGCGACGCCTCGACGGCCTGCCGGACCGCCTCGGTCCCGCCCGCCTCGGTCGCGACGAACCGCACCCCGCCTCCGGCGCGGGCCACCGTCTCGATCAGCGCCAGGGCCACGGCGCCCGTCCCGGCCACACCGACCAGCGGCCGCTCCGGCACCGCCGCCTCGGACGCGGCCGGCGACGGTGAGCCGACGACGACCGGCGACCCGGGCCCCTCGTAGGTGTGGAAGCCGCGGCCGGTCTTGCGGCCGAGCAGTCCGGCCGTGACGAGGTGGCGCAGCATCGGCGCCGGTGCGTGCCGGCGGTCCCGGGTCTCGCGGTGGATCGCCTCGAGCACGTCCAGCGAG
Organism: Actinomadura alba; assembly: GCF_014323705.1. GTDB lineage: Bacteria > Actinomycetota > Actinomycetes > Streptosporangiales > Streptosporangiaceae > Actinomadura_C > Actinomadura_C alba. The sequence goes on along the minus strand of NZ_JABVEC010000006.1, from coordinate 96,246 downwards.
ATGTCCAGGCCGATGAGGTCGAGCAGCGTGAAGGGGCCCATCGGCAGCCCGGCACCGGCCTTCATCGCGGTGTCGATGTCCTCGCGGGTGGCATGCCCGGATTCGTACATCCGCACGGCCTGGTTCAGGTAGCCGAACAGCAACCGGTTGGCGATGAACCCGGCGCGGTCGCCGATGGTGACCGGCACCTTGCCGAGCCCGCGGACGAGCTCGGCGACCCTCGCGACGTGGCCGGGCTCGGTGAGGACAGTGCCGATCACCTCGACCAGTCTCATGACCGGCGCCGGGTTGAAGAAGTGGACGCCGACCACCGCCGCCGGGCGGCCGGTGGTGACCGCGATCTCGGTGACCGGCAGCGAGGAGGTGTTGGTGGCGAGCACGGCGTCCGGCCGGCAGACCCGGTCCAGCTCGGCGAAGACGCGGCGCTTGAGCTCCAGCCGCTCCGGCACCGCCTCGATCACCAGGTCGCAGTCGCGCAGGGCCGCGTAGTCGGTGGACAGCGTGATCCGGTCCAGGAGCGCGGCCTGCGCCTCAGGGGTGAGCCTGCCGCGCTTGACGGCACGTCCGGTGGAGCGCTCGAGGTGTCCACGGCCGCTCTCCAGCGCCGCCTCGTTCACCTCGATGCCGACCACATCGCGGCGGCCACCGGCCATCACCTCCGCGATTCCGGCACCCATGGTGCCGAGTCCGACAACTCCGATCTTCTGGAAATCAGCCATGCTCACGTGCTCCCTGTCGCCCCGCCGGTACTTTCAGGAGTCTCCCAGACGGGTCGTCCGAGACGAGCTCTGGTACGAATGACGCGTGCGCTTTGGGATCTTCCTGCCGGCCGGGCAGTTCCCCGGCGAGGAGCACGGTGACGCACTGGCCCGTACGGTCGAGGCCGCGGCGGCCGCCGAGCGTGCCGGGTTCGACGACGTGTGGGTGGCGGAGCACCATTTCATGTCGTACGGCGTCTGTCCCTCCGCCGTGACGCTCGCCGGCTACCTGCTCGGTGCCACGTCACGCATCGAGGTCGGCACAGCGGTGAGCGTCCTGTCCAACCAGCATCCGGTGGCGCTCGCCGAGCAGGCCGCGCTCCTCTCCCTCGTGTCCGGCGGCCGGTTCCGGCTCGGCATCGGGCGTGGCGGCCCCTGGGTCGATCTCGAGGTGTTCGGCACCGGCCTGGAGCGCTTCGAAGAGGGCTTCGCCGAGTCTCTGGACCTGCTGCTCGCCTGGCTGTCGTCCGAGAGGGTCTCGTGGTCCGGTCACGCCTTCCGGTTCCGCGAGGTACCCGTCGTGCCACGACCGACCGCGCCGCCACCGGTCGTCGTGGCGTGCACGTCACCGGGCACCGAGGCCCTCGCCGCCGCACGCGGGCTGCCGATGCTGCTCGGCATGCACATCGGGGACGAGGAGAAGGCCGCCGCGGTCGCCCGGTACGCGGAGATCGGCGGACCGGCGGCGCATATCGCCACCGGCGTGGCCCACGTGGCCGACAGCCGCGAAGAGGCGGTTCGGACCGTGCGCCGGGAGCTGCCGCGCTGGCTCGGCCCCGGGCTGGCCGGATACGTGCCGGTGGACGGACGGCCGACGACACCACGGGATCCGCGGGAGTACGCCCGGCTGCTGTGCGAGCTGCACCCGGTGGGCGCACCCGACGACTGCGCGGCCACCCTCGCGGCGACGGCGGCCGCCACTGGGATCCGGCACGTCATTCTGCTGGTCGACTGCACCGGCTCCCGCGAACGCACCCTCGAGAACATCGCCCGTCTCGGCGCCGAGGTCCTCCCCAAGGTGCGCGATCACCCCGGTCCGTGATCTCGTGGCGTTCACCGCGGAACGCCACGAGATCGCGGAGGTGGGGTCAGCAGTCGCGGAGTTCGGGCGACTGGTTGAGGATCTGCTCGCGTGCCGACACGAAATCGCGATAGCTCCGGCCGTCGGCCGCGGCACCGGGGAAGACGGCGACGCGGTGGCAGTTCTGGAAGGCGAGCTTCACCCCGAAGTAGCGTTCCAGCGTGCCCCGCATGGCATCGCTGGCGAGGACCCGAAGGAGCTGGCCGCGGGCCTGCTCGTTCGGTGGTGGCGTCTGATTGTCCGCGAAATCTCCGCCGTCCACCTGGAGACGGGCCACCAGGCCGCTGATCATCTCCCAGGCGTACGGCAGCGAAGTGCGGATGCACTCGACGAACGCCGCGTCGTCGACCTCACCGTGCTGTGCTTCTTTCAGGAGTTCCGCAGACACGTCGAGGGACATGGGAGCTTCCTTTCGCCGTCCGTCGTACCTCAACTCCTCTGGCGACGGTAATCATCGCGCCTACGAACGTCTAGGTCTGATTAGTGATGAAACGCCCAGCTTGTCCACCATTGGCCTTCATCGTCGCCGAACACGCCACGAGGTCCTGGCGGAGCGGGTGTGCGCGGCCGGGGGCTCACACGGAGCTCACACGGAGCTCACACGACGAGGAGACTGCGTCCCATCAGCACGTCGTCGACATAACTGCCCTCGATGTAGAACTCCTCCGGCAGGACACCCTCGACGGCGAAGCCCGCGGCCTCGTAGAGCCGCCGGGCCCGGGTGTTCACCGAGAGCACCCGGAGCGTGATGCGACGCGCACCCTGGCTGCGGGCCTCCTCGAACACGGCGTCGAGCAGCAGCCGGCCGAGTCCCCGCCCACGCTCGGCGGGGTCGACGGCGAAGCCCTGGATCTGCCGTACGTGGTCACCGCTCGGCAGCGGCACCGGCTGGACCAGCCGGATGAAGCCGAGCAGCCGGCCCCGGCGTTCGGCCACCAGGAACTGTTCCGGCGGATTCGCCAGGTCGAAGAACACCGCGTTCTCGTGCGGACGCGGGCTCACCGCGTTGTCGGGCGACCAGGTGTTGCGATCGAGTTCGGCAAGGCCGCGATCGTCGCTCATCACCGCACGTCGGATCCGCATCTCATCCGATGCGCGGGACTTCCCCGTCAGCGTCCACCTCATGGTCGCACTCCCTCCTCACCTCGCATGAATCGTACGGTGGAGCAGCACCGGGGCGGGCGCGCTGGCTAAGGTGATGGACCGTGCGTCTTGTCATCGCGCGGTGCAGCGTCGACTACGTCGGCCGCCTCACCGCCCACCTCCCCATGGCCCCGCGACTCGTGCTCATCAAGGCGGACGGCTCCGTCTCCGTACACGCGGACGACCGCGCCTTCAAGCCGCTGAACTGGATGAACCCGCCCTGCTCGCTACGCGAGGAGCCGCCGGCGGAGGACAGCGGCGCGATCGCCCGGTGGACGGTCACCCACGGGAAGTCGGGGGAACAGCTCATCCTCACCATCGAGGAGATCCTGCACGACTCCAGCCATGAGCTCGGGCTCGATCCGGGCCTGCGCAAGGACGGCGTCGAAGCGCACCTCCAGGAACTGCTCGCCGAGCACATCACCACGCTCGGCAAGGGCTGGACGCTGATCCGGCGGGAGTATCCGACCCCGATCGGACCGGTCGACATCCTCTGCCGCGACCACAGCAGCGCGACCGTCGCCGTGGAGATCAAGCGGCGTGGCGACATCGACGGCGTCGAGCAGCTCACGCGATATCTGGAGCTGCTCAACCGGGATCCGCTGATCGCCCCGGTGCGGGGGATCTTCGCGGCACAGGTGATCAAACCGCAGGCGAAGGTACTCGCCACGGACCGCGGCATCGACTGCGTCACCCTGGACTACGACAGGCTCCGTGGCATCGAACTCGACGGCACCCTCTTCTGACCGCACACCGTTCCTCGGCCGGGCGCCGGCGTCGGCCGTACCTGACAGAAGGTGGCAGGTACGGCGGGCAGGATGGCGCCCATGAGTGAGAACGCGACGGGGACCTTCGACATCACCGGCTGGGACGAGAAGGCCACCGAAGAACGCACCGGCGCGAAGATGGACCGCGTCATCGTCGGCAAGGTCTTCCAGGGAGACCTGACCGGGACGAGCACCACCGAGTTGCTGTCGGTGCACACCGAGGCGGGGCCCGCCGCCTACGTGGCACTGGAACACTTCGAGGGCACGCTGCACGGCCGTCAGGGGACCTTCGTCCTTCAGCACAGCGCGGGGGCCACCGACGGGGTCCAGTGGTTGAAATGGCAGATCGTGCCCACGTCGGGCACCTCAGAGCTGAAAGGCCTGCGCGGCGAGGGGCAGATCATCGTCGGGCCGGACGGCGGGCACTCCTACACCCTCGGCTACGAGCTGGACTGATCCGCGGTCAGGACGCTCTCGATCCGGCTCCAGGCATGGGACACGTCGATGTCAGGTGACGGTTCGAACACCACGACGCCGTCGCCGAGGTCCAGGGTGACCATCGGGTCGCCCGTGTCGGTCGGCATGGGTTCGAGGGCGTCCACTCCGTACGGTGCTTCGAGCACGCACATCTCCGCCCCATCCGCCTTCGGGTCGAAGATCAGCATGCCTGCGGCCACCCACAGGGCACCGCGTCGCAGCACCGAACCGGCGACCGGCGCGGCGTCGTACGGCAGAGGTCCGCAGAACCGCCCGATCAGGCAGAGGCGCGGTCTGCGGTTGCCGGTCAGCCCCGCGACGATCTCGGCCGGGTCGCCCAGCCCCGGCGGTACGACATAGAACGCCAGCCCCGGCCGGGGACCGTCGAGTTCCCTGCGGAGGTCGCGCAGCGAGGGCTTGCGGCGTACGAGTCGCTCGAACGGCGGCCGGAGGAGCAGCCCGGCAACGAGACAGACCAGGCCGGTGACCCCTGAGGTCAACAGGAGCGACATGCCGGGATCATAGGGGCATCTCGCGCCAGACCGCCATGTGGCACAGGTACCCTGCGGGGAATGCCCCGATCGCTCGATCGGCGCGACCGGCGGGAGAAGGGTCACGATGGGATCGGTGCACGAGTTGCGGGGAAGCCGCGCGAACCTACGGCTCAGCCCGGTGTTCCTCGCGATCCTCGCGGCCACCGTGCTGTGCGGCCTGATCGTCTGGCGCTACGAGAACATCGTGGAGCAGCCGGCCCGGCTCGCGCTGTTCGGGTTCGTGGCCGGGGCCTGGATCGTCTCGCTCTGCCTGCACGAGTTCGGCCACGCCTACTTCGCCTACCGCTCGGGTGACGACAGCATCGCCACCAAGGGCTATCTGACGCTGAACCCGCTGAAGTACGCCGACCCGATCCTGAGCTTCGCGATCCCGGTGCTCTTCATGCTGATCGGCGGAATAGGCCTGCCCGGCGGCGCGATCTGGATCGAGCGCGGAAGGATCCGTGGCCGGCTCAGGCACAGCCTGATCTCGGCTGCGGGACCGCTGGCCAACCTGGCCTTCGCGCTCGCCCTCGCGCTGGCCGTCAACGTCCTCGCCGAGGACGACCACGGGATCTTCTGGTCCGGTCTCGCCTTCCTCACGTTCCTGCAGGTCACCGCGGCGCTGCTCAACCTGCTGCCGATCCCGGGACTGGACGGGTTCGGAATCATCGACCCGTACCTTCCGCGGAAGTGGGCCCAGAAGGCGAACGAGATCGGCGGCTACGCCTTCTTCATCCTGATCGCCCTGCTCTGGTTCGGACCGATCAACGGCGCCTTCTTCGACGCGATCTACTACATCACCGACGCGCTCGGCATCGACCGGCTGCCCATCCAGGTCGGCCACACGCTCTTCCAATTCTGGCGCAACTGATGCCGCACGTACGGCGGGTAGCCTCACCGCAAGTCTCGCTTGCGGAATGCCATGAGCGGGATCATCTCCACGTCAACCTCCACGACCTCACCGCTTGGGTGGTCACGGGCTGAGTGTCGTGGACCTGGGTCCAGGCGGTCACCGGAGGCTCCTGCGGTAGTCGGCCCACCGGCGGGTGAGCTCGGCGTGCTCGGCGACCCAGCCTTCACCGTTGCCGGCCGCGTGCCGGGCCCACCGCTCGGCGAACGCGTCAGAGAACAGCTCGACGGCGGCCGGGTCGGCGCTGGCCCATGAGGGGAACTGCGCGACCCACCGCGCGGCCTCGGCCGGGGTGTGGCCGGCTTTGAGCAGCCAGGGGATCAGGAGTCCCAACTCCACCCAAGCCGCCCCGCGGGACGCGAACGCCCAATCGACCCCGTAGGCGCGGCCGTCCTCGGTGATGATCAGGTTGGTGGCGTTCACGTCGGTGTGCAGGAGCGCGTCGCCGGCCATCGGGGACACATCGTCAGCAACGGACGCCCAGCGCCGCTCGACCCGCATGCCCACCACGTCCGGGCAGGGCATCGCCTGAAGGCCGTCGATGACCTTCACCAGTAGTTCGAGGTCCGGCGAGCCCGGTGAGTAGTCGGCATGCCTGCCGTGCACATGCTCAAACCCGAGGGCGAGCCACCCCCCGGTCTCTGCTTCCCACAGAAGCCGGGGGGCGAACTCGCACACGTGCGGGTTGATCCTGGCCTCGTTACGCAGCGACCGAACCTCCGGCCCGTCCCGATCCGGCGACGCCTTCCGGGCGGCTTTGACGAACACCCGCCCGCCCACGGCGTTCACGGTGGCGGCGATGTCGGCGTGGTTCCCGGCCGGCGCGTGCTCGACTTGGTGGATCGGGCCGGTGTGCGCCTTGATCGCGCCGAGCACCTCGGGCGGCAGGTCGGTCCAGTCGCTACGCATGAGACCCCCTTGTCAGAACTGGATGGCAAGCGGCCCGTCGGGCACCAGGCCGTCCCAACTTCCCATCGCCACCTTGCCGCCCACGCCGAGTGGGCGGGACCGCTTAGTCAGAGATCACTTCAGGACGGGCGGTTCGACCGCTACCGGGACGCCGTAGTCGGAGAAGTCGGCGGTGACGGTGAACGTGACGGGGTCGGCGTCCGCGACCTTCGGATCCGGGCTCTTCACCGTCGTCCGCTGGACGACCTTCTTGATCAGGTCGGCGGCGACCTCGAACGAGCCCGTCGTGGTCGTGCCCTGTTCGCATAGGTGAACGAGTACCGCTCCACGGCCGCTCCGCCGCTGCCGGAGCGCCCGACATAGGTGACCTTCCCGAGGGCTTGGAGCTTCTTGAGGAACGTGCCGGGAGCTGTGGAGAGCTCGAGTGCGCTGAGCTGGCCGGGTGCACCATAGGTTCCCACCGCGGCGTCCGTCGGACGCCCGGGCCGCTTCTGCCACTTGCCGCGCCACACGTAGGCGTCATCGCCGATGAACCGCTGTGTCATCCCGCTGACCGGGCCGTTCAGGTAGCCCCGGCGGTGCACGGGATCGAAGGCGCCGACATAGATCTCCTTAGCGTCCGCGCCTCCTCGCTGTGAGATCACATAGGTCCACTTCAGCCGGAAGGTGTTCCGCGCCGTCCTGTCCGCCGCCGCGGCCAGGCGCATGGTGGGCGTCAGCACGGCCTCCGAGGAGACCGCGACGCCCGGCGCGGGTTCCGGGGGCGCCGCCCCACCGATCCCGAGAGCGCCGGCGACGACGGCGGCGGCGGCGGCGCCCACCGCGGTGAGCCCGGCCGCCCGGACACGCTTGGCGCGGCGTCCCCGCCGGAGCACCTGCTCGACCGGCGCCGCGGGGACCGTCTGCCGGTCGGCCAGGTCGCGCAGCGCGACCGACAGTGGATCCTGTTCCATGCTCACAGTGCCGCCTCCTTCGGTTCGTCCAGGCCGACGGGGTGCAGGAGTTCCCGCAGCCGTGCCATCGCCCGGAAATGCTGACTCTTGACGGTGCCGACGGTGCCGACGGTGCATCCCAGCGCGGCCGCCACCGCCTTCTCGGTGAGGTCGTCGAAGTGCCGGAGCACGACGACGGCCCGCTGCTGCCGGGGCAGGGCGAGCAGCGCACGCCGCAGTTCCTCGTGCGGTTCACGCGGTGCCGACAGCGGATCCGCGCGGTCCGGCGTCTCGGCGGTGAGCAACTCCCGCCGCCGGCGCCGCCACCAGCTCACGTTCCCGTTGACCAGCATCCGGCGCAGGTACGCGTGCGGATCACCGCTCTTTGACACGCGCGGCCACCGCACATAGAGCTCCACCAGGCAGTCCTGAAGCAGTTCCTCGGCCCGGTGGGCGTCGCCGGTGAGCAGCGTGGCGACCCGCAGATGCCGGTCCCACGCCACCTCGACGAAGGCGGTGTACGCCGCGTCACTCAGAGGTGACGCTCTCGTTGTCGTCTCACTCACGGCCATAGCACGCACGAGGGTCCGGAAAAGGTTGGCGGCCGGACGAGAACCGAGCCTACGGAGCGACACCCGGTGATGGGGGGACGCCCGTGTCCACCGTTCGGTGGACGGACGCATGACCGGTCGGTGGACTCCGCGCGGCCTGTGGCGGGCGGACGCTGGATCCATGACAGCAGTGGAAGTACGCGACCTGCGCAAGAGCTACGGCGCGAACAAGGCGGTCGACGGCATCGACCTCGACATCGCTCAGGGCGAGGTCTTCGCGCTGCTCGGCCCGAACGGCGCGGGCAAGAGCACGACCGTCGAGATACTCGAGGGCCATCGGCGACGTGACTCCGGCGAGGTGCGAGTGCTCGGGTGCGATCCCGGGCGCGCAACCCGGGAGTGGCGGAGCCGCCTCGGCATCGTGCCGCAGACCTCGGGCGACTCATCGGAACTGACCGTTCGAGAGATGGTCCGGCACTTCGCCGGTTACCACCCGGAGCCGAGTGACCCGGAGGCGGTGATCCACGCGGTGGGGCTCTCCGAGAAGGCGGGCGTGCGGCTGGGCCGGCTGTCGGGCGGCCAGCGCAGGCGGGTGGACGTCGCGCTGGGGATCATCGGCCGGCCCGAGCTTCTCTTCCTGGACGAGCCGACCACCGGGTTCGACCCAGAGGCGCGCCGCCGGTTCTGGAAGCTCATCGAGGACCTCTCCCACGGCGGCACGACGATCCTGCTGACGACGCACTACCTGGACGAGGCCGAGGCGCTGGCGGACCGGGTGGCCGTGATCGCCCGGGGGCGGATTCTCGAGGTGAACACGCCCGGCGAACTCGGCGGGCGCTCCGCCGCCACCGCACGGGTCGGCTGGCTCGACTCCGGCTCCGAACGCGGAGTCATCGAGACCGACACGCCGACCCAGGTGATCGCGGAGCTGAGCGAACGGTTCGGCGGCGAGATCCCCGAGCTCACCGTGACCCGCCCCTCCCTGGAGGACATGTACCTGAGCATGATCGGAGGACCGGCATGAGTTCCCGAAACGCCATGCGGACCGCCACACTCCCCGCACCGCTGCGCGTCGGCCTGTCCCGCGGCGGTCTGGAGGTCAAGAGCTTCTTCCGCGAGAAAGAGGCGGTCCTCTTCACGTTCGCCATGCCGGTCATACTTCTGGTCGTCCTCGGCGCGATCCTGAACGGTGAGATCGGTGCCACCGGCATCGACTACCGGCAGTACCTTTCGGCCGGGATCATCGCCGCCGGCATCATGTCCACGACCTTCGTCGGCATCGGCGTCGGCATCGCGACCGAGCGTGACGACGGCACGCTCAAGCGCCTGTACGGGTCGCCGATGCCGCGGTCCGCCTACTTCATCGGCAAGACGATCTGCGCGTTGGTGCTCTCGGTCCTGGAGACGGCCCTGCTCCTGGTGATCGGGACGGTGCTGTACGGCCTGGAGCCGCCCGGCGACCTCGGCCGATGGATCACCTTCGGCTGGGTCTTCATGCTCGGTGTGGCGTCCTGCACGCTCCTCGGCATCGCGATCAGCAGCGTGCCGAGATCGCACCGGAGCGCCTCGACCGTGCTCAACGTGCCCTTCCTGGTGCTGCAGTTCACCTCAGGGGTGTTCTTCATGTTCGGCGACCTGCCGAAGGCGGTCCAGCAGCTCTCCGCCCTGTTCCCTCTCAAGTGGATGTGCCAGGGGTTGCGATCCGCGCTGCTGCCCGACACGCTTCTCGTACAAGAACCGGTGCCGAGCTGGGAACACGGGCGGGTGGCCCTCATGCTGAGCCTCTGGTGTGCGGCGGGTCTGGCCCTGTGCCTGACCACCTTCCGCTGGAAGCGGCGCGACGACCGATGAAGGCCGCGGCGATGGCCGAGACGACGGCGACACCGGCGACGGCGACGCCCCGCGAACACGCCTGGCAGCGCGGGGGGCCGGCCCCCAGGGACGGTTACTTCGCCCTGGTGCTCATCGCGACCATCGTGATCGTCGAGCTGCAGGACGGGCCGGCGATCGATCGCCTGATCGCGGGCGCGCTGCTCGTACTGCTCGCCCCCGCCTACCTCGTGGCCGGCCGGCGCGGCCTCGCGGGTGAGCGGCCCAGCCGGGCCGGGGTGTGGTACGTCGGCGTCGCGGCGGCGCTGTTCGCGGCGTCGGCCGCATTGGAACAGACGAGCTGGTTCATGCAGTTCGCCCTGCTTCCGCACATCTTCATGCTGCTGCCGGTACGTGCGGCGGTCTCCGTGGTCGTGATGATGAACCTGGCCCCGGGCCTCTGGCTGCTGTCCGACCAGAGGCCCGGGACCGGGGTGACCCTCATCGCCATCACCGCCATCGTGACGACGTCCTCGGTCGCGTACGGCGCGTGGGTCGACCGAATCATCGCCCAGAGCAGGGAGCGCGCCGAGCTCATCGAGCAGCTCGAGGCCACTCGGACCGAGCTCGCCACGGCACATCACCGGGCGGGCGTGCTCGCCGAGCGGCAGCGGCTGAGCAGCGAGATCCATGACACGCTCGCCCAGGGCTTCACCAGCATCCTCATGCTGTTGCAGGCCGCCGAGCCGCATGCGGGCGAGGGAGCGCGGCGTCCGCTCGAGCTGGCGGAGCGCACCGCACGTGAGAATCTGGCCGAGGCGCGCGCCCTGACCGCGGCCCTGGCACCACCGTCCCTCGGCTCGGCACCACTGGCCGAGGCCGTACGGCGGCTGACGGAGCGGCTCGGTGAGGAGATCGACGGCACGACCTCCTACGAGACCCTCGGCGAGCCTCGAACCCTGCCTCCGGCCGCCGAGGTCGTACTGCTGCGCACCGCCCAGGAGGCCCTGGCCAATGTCCGCAAGCACGCCGGCGCCCGCGACGTGGCCGTGCGGGTGTCCTACGGCGACGGCGTGGTGCGCCTGGAGGTGTGCGACGACGGCGCGGGATTCGACGAGTCGGCGGTCGACTCCGGCCCGGGTGGGCATTGGGGCCTGCGGGGCATGCGCGAACGGGTCGGCCAGATCGGCGGCACCATGATCATCGACAGCTCCCCAGGTCATGGCACCACCCTCACCATCGAGGTCCCCTCTTGACGTCCTCCCCTGTGATCAGTGTGCTGCTGGTAGACGACCATCCCGTCGTACGTGAAGGGCTTCGCGGCATGCTCTCCGACGAACCCGGCCTCCAGGTGGTCGCCGAGGCGGCCGGCGCGGCCGAGGCGGTGGCGGCGGTGCGCAAGCACGCGCCCGACGTCGTGCTGATGGACCTGCGGATGCCCGGCGCCGACGGGGTCGAGGCGACCGCCAGGGTGCTCGCCCAGCGCCCGGGAACCCGCGTCGTGGTGCTGACGACGTACGAGACCGACGCCGACATCCTGCGCGCGGTCGAGGCCGGAGCCGCGGGCTACCTGCTCAAGGACGCGACGCGGCAGGACCTGGCGCAGGCGATCCGGGCCGCCGCGCGCGGCGAGACCGTGCTGGCGCCGTCAGTGGCGGCCAAGCTCGTCTCTCGCATGCGCAGCCCGGTGGACCTGTCGCCGCGCGAGGTCGAGGTACTGAGCCTCGTCGCGCGAGGTCGCACGAACGCCGAGATCGGGCGGGAGCTCTTCATCAGCGAGGCGACCGTCAAGACGCACCTGCTGCGGACCTTCGGCAAGCTCAGCGTGTCCGACCGCACCGCGGCGGTGACCACGGCTCTGGAGCGCGGAATCCTGCCTCGGGCATGATCTGTCGCCCGTGCCGTACCGGTCGAGCGGCGCACCGCTCGGCCGTGGTCTGAGGGGTGATGTCCCACGCCGGGCGGCCGCGGTGAGCCGCCTAAGGCGGGGCCGGGGGCCCTAAGGCGGCGGGACCGCCGGAGATAGGGCGTCATCCCGATGTGGCCCACCCCGCCTTAGAACGAACCTTGTAGTCGTAGGGCCGGAACGGACCGGCCCGGCGACAGAGGAGAAACACCATGAACCCGCACACCGGCGTCATGAAGGCAATCGCCGACGACCGCCTCCGGCGCCTACAGGCCGAGGCGAAGAAGGCCGGCCGCATCCGCCGCGCCCGCCAGGCGAAGACCCGGTGACCCGAGGCAAGCCGGCTCCGGTCGAACTGCCCGGATGCCGTTCCGGCGGACGCCCTCGTCCCCTCCCCTTCCGGGAGGCGCGGCGGGGGCGTTCTCCTTTCCGGCCGGTCCCCGGCCGGAAGGCACGGCCGGCCGCCCCGCCTCCGGCTCCGCCCCGTACCGGCCGCACAGTGGACTATCACCTTCCGGCAACCCTCTCACCTGGGCCTTCACCGGGTACGGCCACGCGCGCCATGCGAATATCTTCGCGCGGGGAAGGGGGGCGTATGAGCGAGTCACGAACCTACCGGGGGCTGTCCGCGCAGGAGCGGGTGGCAGAGCGCCGGGGACGCGTGCTGGCCGCAGCCTTCGACCGGTTCGGGACCCAGGGTTATCCCGCCACCACCATCGACCTTCTGTGCGCGGACGCCAAGATCTCAACCCGGGCCTTCTACCAGTGCTTCGATGGACGAGAGGCCGTTCTCAGCGCCGTCTACAGCGACATCGTCGACGAGGCCATGGCGATCGTGCGGAGCGCGCTCGACCAGGCGGGTGACGCCCCCCGCGACCTCGTCCGCGCGGGGCTCTGCGCCTACATCCGCTACATGATCAGTGATGAGCGCCGGGCCCGCATCGCCCATGTCGAGGTCCGGCGGGCCGGTGACCCACTCGTGCCACAGCGGCTGCGCACCGTCAACGAGTTCGCCGCGCTCATGGCCGGGCTGATGCGCGACCACACGGTGCTCGAGGAGATCGACCACCACAACCTGGCGATCGGGCTGATCGGAGCCGTCCAGGAGCTGATCACGACGGGCGTCCAGGGCGATCCTCGGCCCACCGAGGACGATCTGCTCAGAACCGCGCAGTACATCTTCCTCTCGGCCCTGCCGAACTGAACCCGGCCGGACTAACGGGTCGTGCCACAAAGAGCCGGGTTCCATCTCGGCCAGGCTTGATCGACACCCAAAGCAGACCGGCCCCTCACCGCCGTGATCATGCACTTATTCACCACCCGCCACACACCCAACACTCCAGGCGCGAACAACTGCATGATCACGGACGGAATAACGCACGCCATTCAGCCACGTCCCCGCACTGCCCGCCACAGAACTCACGTGACGCCACTGGTGGCCCTGACCGCCATCGCACTGACGCTCGGCACGGTCGGCACGGCCCTCTTCCGAAGGCCCGACCCCGCGCTCTGACCCACGGCACGCAGTCGATCAAGCATTAAGGCACGTAGAAGTACCCCAATGCTTGATCGACACCCAGACCAGCCCGGCCCCTCACCGCCGTGATCACGCACTTATTCACCACCCGCCACACACCCAACACTCCAGCCGCGAACAACTGCATGATCACGGACGGAATGACGCACGCCGCATCCGCGCCGGACACCTCGGTCTCTAAGGGCCTCGCCAAACCGCGCCGGCCGCCGGGGACGGCGTCGGTCACTCTCCGTGCCTGCGTCTAGGGTGGCGCGTATGGCGACGAAACGTGAAGAGACACCGGTCGTACTGTCCCGGATCTACACGAAGACCGGTGACGACGGCACGACCGGGCTGGGCGACGGCAGCAGGACGGCCAAGACCGATCCGCGGCTGGCCGCGTACGCCGATGTCGAAGAGGCCAACAGCGCGATCGGGGTCGCCGTGGCCATGGGCGACCTGCCGGCGGACATCGTCACTTTGCTCATCCGGATCCAGAACGACCTCTTCGATGTCGGAGCGGACCTGTGCGCACCCGTCGTCGACGATCCCCCGTACCCTCCGTTGCGGATCGACGACGGCTACATCACCCGCCTCGAAGAGGCGTGTGACGCCCACAACGAGCGGTTGCGGCCGCTGCGCAGCTTCATCCTGCCGGGCGGTACGCCCGGAGCGGCGCTGCTCCATGTGGCGCGCACGGTCGTACGGCGGGCCGAACGCTCCACCTGGGCGGCCATCGAGGCGCACGGCACCGCGGGGGGCCCGGGCGAAGAGACCCGGTCGGCGGCCGGGGGCGTCAACCCACTGACCGCGCGCTACCTCAACCGGCTCTCGGATCTTGTGTTCATCCTGACCCGGGTGGTCAACGCCGACCACGGAGACGTCCTGTGGAAGCCCGGCGGCCCCTCGGCACAGGAGTAGGCCACCGGAGGACGTGAGACCGGCCCGCCGGCCGGTCCGGCGGTGGGGCTAGCCCCACCGCCGAGACGCCTGCGGGCCACCTGTCGGGCGCCGCTCGTCTCCCCGATGCTGTACACATGCAAAGAGCGCGACCGGAAGCGAGGGGACGATGAGGGTTGTCACGTGGTCGGTGGCGCTGGCGGGAGTGGCGGTGGCCGCGAGCGGTTGCGGCATCGGCGTCAGTGCCGAGACGCTACACGAGAACCGCTCCTACGACGTCTCCGAACCCGTCTCCACCGTGCGACTCGGGGTCGACAGCGACCGGATCGAGGTCGTCGGAGCAGACGTCACGAAGGTCACAGTGCACGAGCGGCTCTCGTTCACCAAGGGTGAGCGGCCCACGTCCAAGAACACCACTGTGAACGGCACCCTGCACCTGCGCTACGACTGCCGGGACGGGATCCATATCGGGATCAGCCCGACCTGCAAGATCGGCTATCGGGTCACGGTGCCGCGCGACACCAATGTTCAGCTGACCGGCGACAGCGGCAGGCTTCAGGTGACCGGCGTGGCGGGCTCGGTGAACGCGCACACCGACTCCGGCACCATCAACCTCGTCGACCTGCGTTCGCCGAAGGTGGTCGCGACGAGCGACTCGGGCACCATCCAGGTGGCGGGCAAGGCGGAGACCAGCACCCTGCGCACCAACTCCGGCACCATCACCGCCGAGAACCTCACGGTCTCGAGTCTCACGGCCAGCACGGACTCCGGACGCATCCGGGCGACCTGCACAGCGCCGCCCTCGAACGTCATGGCCACCTCCGACTCGGGTGCGGTCGAGCTGGTACTGCCGGGCGACCGAGCGTACGCCGTGGTCACCAACACCGACGCCGGCCCCGAGACCATCGATGTGAATCGGGACCCGGCCTCTCAGTTCCGGGTGAGGGTGTCGACCGACTCCGGCGCCATCAAGATCCTCGAAGCCTGAGCGTGCGCGGCCGGGCGGGCCGCGTGGGTCAGCCCGGGAAGTCGATGGGGAAACCGGGCGGCGCGGCCTCCAGCCAGGCGAGGAAACCGGTGAGGGCGGCGGCGCTCATGGCCAGCTCGACGGTGAGGTCTCCGTCGCGCACCTCGATGATGTCGGCGTCCGGTACGAGCGCCGCGGCCTCTTCATCTTTCGGGCTGCGGCGGTTGGACACGATAAGGCCCCGGCGATGGATCACCTGCCGGGGCCTTTTGCGGAAACCGAAGATTCGGTGCCAGTGCAGCTCGTCGCCTTTGTAACGCCCGAGCCCGAGCTGCCACACCCCCGCGCCGTCCTGGTCGGAACCGTCCCCGGTCAGACTGTCGGACTTGCTGGTGGGCAACGTACGCAGACTGCATTCGACGGTGCCGCCGGCGCGTTCGAAGAGCCATCGCCGTACGGACACCACGACGAAGCCGAGCACCACCACGAGCAGGATCGCGGCGAACACCCCGCCGACGTCAAGTGCCAGGTGCTCGCTCACTCCCCCCGCCTTCGGCGTCGACTAGGCCTCTTCACCGGCGGCCCGAAGGCGCGCCCGGGCACGCCGCTCGGCCACCACTGTCTCGTCGTCTCTACTCTCCGCCTGGACGGCCTCGTCCAGCGCGGCGCGAGCGGCGGCGACGTCGATCGCCGACCCGAGCTCGGCCTGCTCGGCGAGCACGGCGATCTCGTTCGCGGCGACCGAGAAGAAGCCGCTGCCCACCATCGCAGTGATCCATTCTGCCTGGTCCACCGGCTTGATGCGGACCACGCTGCCGTCCACGAGGATGCCGAGCACCGGAACGTGACCGACCAGGATGCCCATCTCGCCCTCGATGGTCTGGGCGATGACGTGCTCGGCCTCCCCGGACCAGATCTCCCGTTCCGGCGAGACGAGTCCGACCTTCAGCGTTTCGCTTGCCACTTGCTTCCTCCGGATGGGGCGGCTGTGCGAGAGAGGATAACTGGTGGGACGAGCCGGGACGGTGAGCGGGTCGACCGCCCCGGGCTCAGCCCCATCACCATCAGCTCTCCAGCTCCCTGGCCTTCTTCTCAACGTCCTCGATGCCACCGCACATGAAGAACGCCTGCTCGGGGATGTGGTCGTACTTGCCCTCGGTGAGCGCCTTGAACGAGGCCACGGTCTCGTCCAGCGGCACAAAGACACCGGGCTGGCCGGTGAACGCCTCGGCGACGAACATCGGGTGCGACAGGAACCGCTCGATGCGCCGCGCCCGCTGCACCGTGACCTTGTCCTCTTCGGACAGCTCGTCGATACCGAGGATCGCGATGATGTCCTGCAGCTCCTTGTACTTCTGCAGGATCGCGATCACGGACATGGCGACGTTGTAGTGCTCGTCGCCGACGATGTGCGGGTCCATGATCCGGGAGGTGGAGTCGAGCGGGTCCACCGCGGGGTAGATGCCCTTCTCCGTGATCGCCCGGGACAGCACCGTCGTCGCGTCGAGGTGCGCGAACGTGGTGTGCGGAGCGGGGTCGGTGATGTCGTCCGCGGGCACGTAGATGGCCTGCATCGAGGTGATCGAGTGACCGCGGGTCGAGGTGATCCGCTCCTGCAGCTGACCCATCTCGTCGGCCAGGGTCGGCTGGTAGCCCACCGCGGACGGCATGCGGCCGAGCAGGGTCGACACCTCGGACCCCGCCTGGGTGAACCGGAAGATGTTGTCGATGAACAGCAGCACGTCCTGCTTCTGGACATCGCGGAAGTACTCCGCCATGGTCAGCGCGGACAGCGCCACCCGGAGACGGGTACCCGGCGGCTCGTCCATCTGGCCGAACACCAGGGCGGTGTCCTCGAGAACGCCGGACTCGGCCATCTCCACCCAGAGGTCGTTGCCCTCACGGGTGCGCTCGCCGACGCCGGCGAAGCAGGAGGTGCCACCGAAGTTCTTGGCGACTCGGCGGATCATCTCCTGGATGAGGACCGTCTTGCCGACGCCCGCGCCGCCGAACAGGCCGATCTTGCCGCCCTTGACGTACGGGGTGAGCAGGTCGATGACCTTGATGCCGGTCTCGAGCATCTCGGTCCTGGACTCGAGCTGGTCGAACGCCGGGGCCTTCCGGTGGATCCCCCACCGCTCCTCGACCTTGAGCGACGAGGTCGGCACGTCGAGCGACTCGCCGAGGGCGTTCCACACGTGGCCCTTGGTCACGTCGCCGACCGGCACCGAGATCGGCCGACCGGTGTCGGTGACCGTCATGCCCCGGACCATTCCGTCGGTGGGCTGCATCGAGATGGCCCTGACGATGTTGTCACCCAGGTGCTGAGCCACCTCGAGGGTCAGCGTCTTGGTCTCGTCGCCGGTCGCGACCTCCACCTGGAGGGCGTTGAAGATTTCCGGCATGTCGTCGGCAGGGAATTCCGCGTCGACGACCGGGCCGATGACCCGGGCGACGCGGCCCGTTGCCGCAGTTGTCTCTACCGAAGCAGTCATGGTGACTCTCACTCACTCCCCGCGCTAGCCTCGGCGAGCGCGTTGGCGCCACCGACGATTTCGCTGATTTCCTGGGTGATCTCGGCCTGCCGTGCCTGGTTGGCACGGCGCGTGTAGACCCCGAGCAGTTCATTGGCGTTGTCGGTGGCCGACTTCATGGCCCTTCGCGTCGCCGCGTAGTAGGAGGCGGCGGACTGGAGCAGCATGTGCCAGATGCGGCTCTCGACATAGTTCGGCAGCAACTGGTCGAGGGCGGTCTTGGCCGACGGCTCGAACTCGTAGGCGGGCGGCACGTTGTCCTTGGACGCCTCGACCTCTTCGATCTCGAGCGGAAGCAGGCGCCGGGTCTGGACGGCCTGCGTCAGCATCGACACGAACTCGGTGTAGATCACGTGGATCTCACCGAGCCCTTCCTCTCCCTCGGCCAGGAAGTCGGCGACGAGCCGCCGGCCGATGGTCTCGGCATGCTCGAACCTCGGCGCGCCGCTGAATCCGGTCCACTCTTCCTCGATGGCACGATCGCGGAAGCGGTACCAGTTGACGCCCTTGGTGCCGACTATGTAGGCGACGGGCTCCTTGCCCTCGTTCCGCAACTTCGCCATGAGCGCCTCGGACTCACGGAGGACATTGGCGTTGAACCCGCCGCAGAACCCTCGGTCGCTCGTGATGAGGAGCACCGCCGCCCGACGACGCTCCGGGTCCTCCCGCAGCAGCGGGTGCGCCACGTTGGTCTGGTGGCTGATGAGTGCGGTCACCGCACGCGTGATATGCCGCGCGTACGGTGCCGACGCCTTCACCCGCTCCTGCGCCTTGACGATGCGGGACGTGGCGATGAGCTCTTGGGCACGCGTGATCTTGGCGGTCGACTTGACCGTCTTGATCCGCTGCCGCAGTTGACGAAGCTGTGCACCCATCGCCGATCAGCTCTTCTTTACCCGAGTGATCTTCTCCTGCTCGACGTCGTCCTCGCCCAGCGCCTCGACCGGCTCGTCCTCGACGAGGAGCTCGCCTGTGCTGGCCTGGAAGCCCTTCTTGAACTCCGTGATGGCGTCCTTGAGGGCGGTCAGGGCGTCGTCGGTCATCTCGCCGGTCTCGCGGATCGAGTCCAGGACTCCGCCGCTGTTGTGCGCGAGGAAGTCGAGGAACTCGCCCTCGAACCGGCGGATGTCCTCGACCGGCACGTCGTCCAGCTGGCCGGACGTCGCCATCCAGATCGAGACGACCTCCCTCTCGACCGGGTAGAGCACGTGCTGGGCCTGCTTGAGCAGCTCGACCAGCCGCGCGCCCCGCTCCAGCTGGGCGCGGGAGGCCGCGTCGAGGTCGGAGGCGAAGGCGGCGAAGGCCTCCAGGTCACGGTACTGCGACAGGGCCAGCCGGAGCGTACCGGCGACCTTGCGCATCGCCTTGACCTGTGCGGAACCACCGACCCGGGAGACCGAGACACCGACGTTGATCGCCGGGCGGACCCCCTGGTTGAACAGGTCGGTCTCCAGGAAGCACTGGCCGTCGGTGATCGAGATGACGTTGGTCGGGATGTAGGCCGACACGTCGTTGGCCTTCGTCTCGACGATCGGCAGGCCGGTCATCGATCCGCCGCCCATGTCGTCGGACAGCTTCGCGCAGCGCTCCAGCAGCCGGGAGTGCAGGTAGAACACGTCACCCGGGTAGGCCTCACGGCCCGGCGGGCGGCGCAGCAGCAGGGACACCGCGCGGTAGGCCTCGGCCTGCTTCGACAGGTCGTCGAAGACGATGAGGACGTGCTTGCCCTCGTACATCCAGTGCTGGCCGATGGCCGAACCGGTGTAGGGAGCGATGTACTTGTAGCCCGCGGGGTCGGACGCGGGGGCGGCGACGATGGTGGTGTACTCCAGCGCGCCGGCCTCCTCGAGGGTGCCGCGCACCGACGCGATCGTGGAGCCCTTCTGGCCGACCGCCACGTAGATGCAGCGCACCTGCTTGGTGGGGTCGCCCGACTCCCAGTTCTCGCGCTGGGCGATGATCGTGTCGACCGCGATGGTGGTCTTGCCGGTCTGCCGGTCACCGATGATCAGCTGTCGCTGGCCCCGGCCGATCGGCGTCATCGAGTCGATCGCCTTGATGCCGGTCTGCAGCGGCTCCTTGACCGACTGCCGCTGCACGACGCTCGGCGCCTGCAGCTCGAGCGCGCGGCGGCCGGACGACTCGATGTCGCCCTTGCCGTCCAGCGGGTTGCCCAGCGCGTCGACGACACGGCCAAGGAAGCCGTCGCCGATCGGCACCGAGAGGACCTCGCCGGTACGGCGGACCGGCTGGCCCTCTTCGATGTTGCTGAAGTCGCCAAGGACAACGGCGCCGATCTCACGGACGTCCAGGTTCAGAGCCAGGCCACGCGTGCCGTCCTCGAACTCGAGGATCTCGTTCGCCATCGTCGAGGGCAGGCCCTCGACGTGCGCGATGCCGTCGCCGGAATCGACGACGGTGCCGACCTCCTCGCGCGCGGCGGCTTCGGGCTCGTACGACTGGACGAAGCGCTCCAGCGCGGTCCGGATCTCATCCGGACGGATCGTCAGCTCCGCCATGATTCCTCTCTTGCTTCCTCTGTTCGGGTCAGCTCGTTGCGTGCTCTCGACTCGGCCACCGGCCGGCTCGACGCCTGTTCGCCGTCGCGCCCCGCTTCCTCACTCACGTCGCTGGCGACGCCTTCGCGTGGTTTCACGCTTCGGCATCGCCGGCTCCACTCGCTCGTCAGCCCGCCGTGATCTGGCGCCGGACGTCATCCAGGCGCCTGGCCACCGTGCCGTCGACTACCTCATCCCCTACCTGCACGGATATACCGCCCAGGACGCCGGGGTCGACTTGGATATTCAGGTATACGTCATGTCCGTAGGCCGCCGACAGCGTCGCGACGAGCCGTGTCCGCTGCTCCTCGCTCAGGGTCGTGGGCGTGCGTACCAGCGCGATCAAGCGATCACGCCGCTGCGCCACGAGGCGGCCGTACTCTGCCAGCGCCCTTTCAAGGCTACGTCCCCGTGGACCTGTCACGACCTCGCTGATCAACCGCAGCGCCGAAGCCGTGACCTTGCCGTCCAGCAGCGCGACCACCAGCTCCCGCTTCCGCTCGGGCTGCAGCTGCGGGCTGGTCAGCGCGTTGCGCAGGGCCGGCTCCCGCTCGACGATCCGCGCGAACCGGAAGATCTCGTCCTCGAGATCGTCGATCCGGCCCTCGGCTTCGGCCCGAGCGGCCTCGGCGATCACCGCCAGCCTCTCGAAAGCGTCCGCGAGCTCGCGCGGCCGCGACCAGCGCTGCCGTACGACGTCCGATGTCAGCTCGAGGGCCGGCTCGCCGACCTTGCCTTCGAGCAGGATCCGGACGAGCTGCGCCTTCTCCTCCCCGTCCCGCGAGGGGTCGGAGAGGGCCCGGCGCAGCGCCGGCTCGCGATCGAGCAGGCGCATGACGCCGAACAGTTCCTCACCCAGCGTGGCCAGCTCGGCCGTGGAAAGGATGACCTCCAGCCGTTCCACGGCCTCGGCCAGCGATGCCCTGCTGGCCGCTCCGCTCGTGCTCACGAGACCTGCTCTCCCGCCTGCGTCCGCGTGCGCTCCTCGAGCTCCTCGAGGAAGCGGTCCACGGTGCGGCGCTGCCTGGCCTCGTCCTCGAGGGACTCGCCCACGACCCGGCTCGCCAGCTCGACCGCCAGCTCACCCACCTCGGCGCGCAGCCGGGTGAGCGCCTGCTGGCGCTCGGCCTCGATCTGCGCCTGCGCCGACTCGGTGATGCGCCGCGCCTCGACCTGCGCCTGCTCGCGCATCTCCGCGATGATCTGGGCACCCTGCTCGCGCGCCTGCTCACGCAAACGTGCCGCCTCGTGCCGGGCCTCGGCCAACTGGGACCGGTACTGCTCCAGCGTCTGTTCCGCCTCGGCCTGAGCGCTCTCGGCCCGCTTCAGCCCGCCCTCGATCGCCTCCGTACGCTCCTCGAGCGTCTTCTGGATCCGGGGTACGAGCATCTTGCCGACGACGAGGACGACGACGGCGAAGGAGAAGATGCCGACGACGAGCTCATAGGTGTGCGGAATAAGCGGGTTGTTCCCTTCCGCCGCCAACAGCGAAGCTGCCGTGATCATGTGTGCGGCCCTCCGTCAGGAATTCTTTCGCGTCATTTAGTAGATGAAAGGCGCGACAAGACCGATGAGGGCCAGCGCCTCGGTGAGCACGAAGCCGAGCAGCATGTTGGTGCGGATGACACCGGTGAGCTCGGGCTGCCGTGCGATCGCGTTCACGCCCTGGCCGAAGATGATGCCGACGCCGATACCCGGGCCGATGGCGGCCAGGCCGTATCCGATGGCGCCGATGTGTCCCTCGACCGCGGCCAGGACGGGAAGTGCTTCAGCGAGCATTCGCTCTTTCCTTTTCTGTCGGCCGGTGAAGTTCACCGGTCTGGTCTGGTCTGACTGGTCTGGCTGTGCGGAGCCGGTGGAGACTCAGTGGTCCGCGTGCAGTCCGCTGCCGATGTACATCGCGGCCAGCATCGTGAACAGGAAGGCCTGCAGGAACTGGATGAACATCTCGAACCCGGTCATGGCGATGGTCATGATCACGCCGGCGATGCCCAGCGGCACGCCCTTGATCGTCGGCTGCTCGAAGAGGAACCAGAAGCCGACGAGGCTGAAGAACGCCAGGATGACGTGACCGGCGAACATGTTGGCGAACAGTCGCACCGCGTGCGTGAACGGCGCGAGGATGAACGTCGACAGGTACTCGATCGGGACGAGCAGGAAGTAGGTCGGCAGGGGCAGGCCCTTGGGGATCATGTCCGTGAAGTAGCGCTTGAAGCCCTGGTTCTTGATGCCCAGATAAATCTTCAGCAGATAGACGCTGACCGCCAGCACCACCGGGAAGGCGATGTGCGAGGCGACCGGGAACTGGACGACCGGCACGACGGCCATGATGTTCCAGGTCCAGATCAGGAAGAACAGCGACAGCAGCAGCGGCATCCAGCGGTCGGAGTCCTTGCCGAGGAAGGGGCGGGCCACCTGGTCGCGGACGAAGAGGTAACCCACCTCGCCGAGGTTCTGCATGCCCCGGGGCACCAGCTTGGGGCTGGCGAAGGCGCTCCAGGCGACCGCGCACACCAGCAGCGCGCCGACGACGGCGAAGAGGACCGGCTTGGTGAGCCATTCCGGACCGCCCGCGAACAGGGGCGGGAACTCGAAGAGCTCGGGACCGGGAGCCTGGAACTCCTCACCGCCCCCCGCGGGGGCGGCGGCCAACAGCGGGTTCACGGCTTCACCTCGCGCAGTGGCTCGGTACGGCGTGCACGCGTCGCGTGGCCGTGCCTATCGGTCCGCTCGCTGCGCTCGCGCACTGGCGTTCCCTTCAGCGTGGAGATGGATGACGAGGACTTCTTCTCCGGCAGCGTGACCACCCTTAGGGGGATCAGCCGTCGAACTTGCCGAACTTGATGTAGACCAGGTAGACGGCGAGTCCGACGCCTATGATCAGGCCGATCGGGGTGAAGATGTCCACGCCCGTCCACCGGCTCAACAACCAGCCGGCACCGCCCCAGATGATCATCCCTGACAGCAGATAGCTGGGGACTGACCAGGCGGCGTCGGCGAAGTCGCGGCCGTCGTCTTCGGGCGGTCGCTTCTGCTCGCTCATCGCGCTCCGGACGATAGCAGGCCATGCCGTGGATGGTCATATCGGAGTAGTCCGATGAGGACGCGAACACCATCATCGGCTCCGGTCGGCGGGCGCCTCGGACACTTCCGAAGCGGCATCACCAGGCGTTTCGCCAGACTCGTCGACATACGGCGTCCGGGTCTTGAGGGTGGTACGGATCTCACCGCCGATCCAGGCCGCGATCAGCGCGAGGACCGTCCATCCGAAGACCTTCGGGTTCCAGATCGTCACGCCGTCGAGCACCGAGATCAGCAACATCACGGCGAGGATCTTCAGGACGTAACTCGACAGCGCCGCGAGCATCATCGTCTGCGGCGACACCTTGGCCGCGAGGCCGACCGCGACGTGACTGATTGTGAAGAAACCGAGCACGACGACGGTGGCGATGGCCGCGCCGACGGCGCCCTTCGAGCCGGTCAGCGGCAGAGCGAGCAGAACGGCGGCCACACCGACCAGGCCAGCCGGTATCGCGGCGCCGCGGAGGATCCGGGCGTCGGAAGACTGCATGTGGGCTCCGGGTGGTTACGTTTTGTGTTCGCCTGTTGTTCGTGAAAGATATCACAAGCGTCCAGGACGTCCGAATTGCGTGGGATGCGAGGCTTCCGCCCCCCACTGTCAGCCCCGCGGATCAGACCGGCTGCCGAGGCTGCTCCACGAGTACCTCCGCCGGAGCGGGTTCACGAGAGGCGCGCAGCCGAGGCACGGCGATCATCCCGACCACGCCGGCGACCGCGACCGCCCCAGTGACGCCGAACACCAGCGGCATCGAGCGGACGAATGAAAGACCGACCATACACGAGGCGAGCAGTCCCACCCAGAAATACATGATGAGCACGGCCCGGCGGTGCGAATGACCGAGTTCGAGCAGCCGATGATGCAGATGCTGCTTGTCGGGCGCGAACGGGGAACGTCCCTGGTTGGTCCGGCGCCAGACGGCCAGTGACATGTCGATGAACGGCACGGTGATCACGGCCGGGACCAGGAGGAGCGGCACGAAGGCGGGAAAGAGGTTGTAGTTGCCCACGATCGCCGTGTCGAACTGACCGGTCAGCATGATCGTGGACGCGGACAGCATGAGACCGATCAGCATCGACCCGGTGTCGCCCATGAAGATGCGCGCCGGGTTGAAGTTGTGCGCCAGGAATCCCGCGCACATTCCCATGAGAATGGCGGTGATGAGGGCCGCGCCGGTGAGCGTCTTCAGCCCGTTGGTCGCCGAGATCAGATAGGCGTACGAGAATGACGCCATCGCCGCGATGCCGACGACTCCGGCGGCCAGTCCATCAAGGCCGTCGACGAAGTTCACCGCGTTGATCGTCGCGACGACGATGAAGACGGTGAGCGGGACCCCGTACGCCGGAGGAAGCGAGAGGACCTCACCGCTGCGCGTCGGCAACCAGAGCAACTGGACGCCGTTCATGATCAGCAGGCCCGCGGCGGCGACCTGTCCCGCGAACTTGGTGAGGGCGTCGACACCCCAGCGGTCGTCGGCGACGCCGATCAGCACGATGAGGCCGCCGGCGAGCAGGAGCGCCCGCCCGGTGTCGTTCGACAGGAAGACCTTCCGCATCTCCGGGAGCTGGGCCGCCACGATCAGCGCCGCGACCATCCCGCCGAACATCGCCAGGCCGCCCAGCCGCGGTGTCGGGATCGCGTGCACGTCACGGTCGCGTACCTCGGTCATCGCGCCGAAGCGCACCGCGAACAGCCGCACGGCGGGGGTGAGCAGGTAGGTGACCACGGCGGCAGTGAGGCTGATGAGCAGATATTCCCGCACGCGCCGCGCCCTCCCCTCGTCCCCTGACAGAGGCCGATACCGCCATAGATGTGGATGCCCGCGACCATAGTCCGGTTCGCCGGGCCGAAAGATCTGCCTGAACTCTAATCCGCCGAAACCCTCCACGGACACCGGACGCACCAGATGATCAAGGTTTCCGTCGTGCGTCGGCGAACCACCCGCGCCAGGGTGACCCCAGGGTGACGATTCGCTTACTCTTCGGGATTCCCTGCAGGTCGTACGGCGCATTCCCTAAACTTCCGGCGTGTCCACCGTGGCGCGTGGACTGGTCGGGGGACTGGTCCTCCAAGCGCTGCTCATCGGTTGCGCCCGTGCTCCCGTACTGTCGGAGTCCGCGCAACAGCTCGAGGCCGACACCCGGTCGGTGCTCGACGACGGCGCCAAACGCCTCGGCGTCCCCGGCGCCACCCCTGCGGTCTTGGCCGATGTCACCCGCCCATGCGCGAACGGGCAGGCCCAGAGGATCTTTCGTGGCCAGGTCCCGCTCCGGCGCGGTGGCGCCACCAGTGTGACCCTCGATCACGCGGCCGACGTGACCCTCGAGATGATCCGCGAGCGGGGCTACCGGCTCGAGCGCCCGCCCACCGGCCGCGACCGGACCTTCACCATGGCGCGCGACCTGCCAGAGGTCACCCTGACCGTACGGCTGCGCGGCGGCCGGCAGCCCGCCCTGGTACTGGACGGCGTCACGCCCTGCCTACCCGGCTAGCAGCGCCCGGGCCGGCGCCGCGTGACGAACACCACATAGACCCCGGAACCCTCCTCAGTATCGAGCCAGAAAGCCGCTGAATATCCGATTTGCGGGCATTTCGCCGGATGCTTCCAGCACGTCCCGCCCATCCGTTGGACGCGAAGAATCCGCGCCCGGTTCCGCAGGCGAGCCGGTACCAGGCGGACGCGGAAATTTGGAGGATCTTCATGATTTAGCCCTGCTACAGTCACCGGGCATTCCGGAGATATTTGAGCTTGGAGGGGCAAGTGCGGCGTATTACCAAAATCGGGGCAGCACTCGCGGGCGCGGGTGTGGTCGTGGGCATGACGGCGGTTCCCGCGAGCGCGGCAAGCGGCACGTGGACTCCGTACAACTGGTACACGAACGTCGGCGCGACGGGTACCTACACCAAGGACAGCAGGATGGTCACCGTCAGGGGCACCGTCAGCGACTATCGCAGGGACGGATACACCGCCTGCGTCCGGTTCCTGTTCACCGAGCCCGGCACGACCGGCGTGTACTCGACCTTCAGGATCGTCACGTCCAGCGGGGGCAACTTCGACGGCAGCGGCAAGGCCAGCATCAAGATGTCCTCGTCCAGGACCGGCCACCTGTACGTACAGGAATGCCGCCTCAAGGCAGGCAAGTACTCCTACGGCAAGGGCAAGCGGATCTACTGACCGCTGATCGCCGGCTGAACGACAAGAAGGGCCCCGCCACGGCGGGGCCCTTCTCCTTTGCTCGAGCCCCCGGGCGGTGGACCTTCCTCAGCGTTGTCGACCGGAAGGTCCACCAGGCAACACCGGGTACTGCCTGGTAGTTACCCACGAGCTGCTACGAAGCCGCTTGCCGCTATTACGGCTTGCGGGCGACGGCCCCATAGCCGTCCACCGGCTTGACGTCACCGATGTCGACCTGGTCCGGCCGCCAGAGGGAGAGCGGCACCAGGCCCGGCTCTAGCATCTCCAGGCCCTCGAAGCATTGGCTGACTTCCGCTGGGCTGCGCAGCACATAAGGCACCGCGCCGGTGTCGTCGTAGCCCTCCTGGGCGTCGGTGAACCCTTCGCCGGTGTGGGAGGTGGCGGTGGAGTCCCACAGTGTCAGGGTGGACCCGGACGGCACGGCCTGCATCACCCGGGCCACGATGGACTTCACGTCATCGAGCTCGGTGACATGGCCGAGCACGCCCATGAACATGACCGCGATCGGCTCGGTGAAGTTCAGCACGTTGCGAGCGTCGGCGACGATCCGCTCGGGTTCGTGCAAGTCGGCATTGATATAAGTTGTCACGCCCTCGTCGGTGGTGTTGACCAGCAACGCCCGGGCGTGCGCCAGCACCATCAGGTCGTTGTCGACGTACACGATCTTGGCGTCCGGAGCAACCGACTGAGCGACCTCATGGGTGTTCTGCATCGTGGGCAGCCCGGTACCGATGTCCAGGAACTGCCGTATCCCCTCCTCGCGAGCCAGGTGCCGCACGGTCCGGATGAGGAACTGACGAGACGCCTTGGCCAGGTCCCTGATGCCGGGGAACATCGCGGCATAGGCGTCACCGGCCTCTCGGTCGACCTTGTAGTTGTCCTTGCCCCCCATCCAGTGATTCCAGATCCGCGCCGATTGGGGCACGGTAACGTCGATCAAATCGGGCGCAATCTCTTCGGCCATCAGGGGGCTCCTGTTCAGACGCGAGCACGGTGGGGAATCCGGGCAACAGTCATATTCCCACCGAATCCGCCACCCTGTGCCAAATTCAACCGTAGTGCCTTATCCATGGCACCCGCCGCCGGACGAAGAAGGGACGGCCCCGCCACGGACGGGGCTTCCTTGGAGCGCCGGTCAGGCCTTGTCCGGGTCGGCTGCGCCCGGCGGCTCGTCGCCGGGCTCCTTACGCAGGGACGGCTCCGGACCGGGCCGGTCGGTCTCGCCGGCGCCCAAGTCGGAACCGTCCTGGTCGTTCGACTTCTCGTCCGCGGCATCCTTGCGCAAGGAAGGCGCCGAGCCTGCTTCGCCATCCTTGCGCAGGTCGAGGGCCTCACCGGCGTCGTCCTTGCGCAGGTCGGGAGCCTCGCCGACGTCGTCCTTACGGAGGGACGGCGGCTCCGCGAGCGTGTCCTCGCCGACCGCCGCGTCAGAGGTGACGTCGTTCTCTTCCTTGTCCTCATCGTCGTCATCGTCGTCGACGAGCAGGACGCCGCAGAC
Organism: Actinomadura alba; assembly: GCF_014323705.1. Taxonomy (GTDB): domain Bacteria; phylum Actinomycetota; class Actinomycetes; order Streptosporangiales; family Streptosporangiaceae; genus Actinomadura_C; species Actinomadura_C alba. The sequence goes on along the minus strand of NZ_JABVEC010000006.1, from coordinate 68,219 downwards.
CCCTCGGAGCCTGTCCTCGGGGATGGCGCCGGCGCGCAGCAGGCGCGGCACCGGGCCGGTCAGATCGATGATCGACGAGGGTTCGCCCTCCCCGGACGGCCCCGCGTCGAGGTAGACCGCCACGGCGTCGCCGAGCTGCTTCTCCGCATTCTCGGCGGTGCGTGCCGCCTCGGCCCCGCTCAGGTTGGCGCTGCTGACGGCCATCGGGCCGGTCTCCCTGAGCAGCTCCAGGGCGAGCTGATCCATCGGCATGCGGACGGCAACGGTGCCCTTGGTGTCACCGAGGTCCCAGGCGAGGTTGGGGTTGGCGCGGCATACCAGTGTGAGCGCGCCGGGCCAGAACTCGTCGATGAGATCCTGCCCGTAGGTACCGAGATCGTCGATCAGCGCGGTGGCCGCGCGTACCGAGCCGACCAGGACCGGTGGCGGCATTTCACGGCCGCGCCCCTTCGCGTCGAGCAACGCGGTCACCCCGCTCGGGGTGAAAGCGTCACAGCCGATGCCGTACACCGTGTCGGTCGGCAGCACGACGAGCTCGCCGCGACGCACCGCCGAGACGGCCTCGGCGATCCCACGGGTCCGTTCCATCGGCTCCGAGCAGTCATAACGTCGGCTCACGATCGCCTATTCTCCCACCTGTCCGCCGTGCTCTTACGGTTGTCCGGATGCCGGGTCACTCGGCGCCCAGCCGTGCGGTGACGAAACGGTCCCGGTTCGTCAGATCGCGCCGGTTGCGCACATCCCGCCAGCCGTTCTCTTCGGGAAAGACCCAGTAGACGGCGTTGCCCTGCAGATCGCTGTGCTCGACCGCGACATATCCGCCCGGCCGCAGGAGCCGCCGCGCCGTGCGTTCGACGACGCGGACCGCGTCGAGGCCGTCGTCGCCACCACCCCAGAGGGCGTCCGGCGGATCATGATCGCGTACGTCCTGCGGGACGTACTCCCACTCGCTCATCGGGATGTACGGCGGATTGCTGATCACCAGATCGACGGTGCCGTCGAGGTCGCCGAGCGCCGTGGAGAAGTCGGCCAGGTGCAGCCGTACCCGTCCCCTGTCGTCCAGTTCCTCGATGTTGTGCGTGGCGTGGACGTAGGCCTTCGGGTCCCGCTCAACGGCGTGCACGCGCGCTCTCGGGGCCTCTTGGGCGATGCTCAGCGCTATCGCACCGGAGCCGGTGCCGAGATCGACGACCAGCGGGTCGGTGACGTCCATGTCCCGGAGAGTGTCGATCGCCCAGCCGGCGACGACCTCGGTCTCGGGACGGGGCACGAAGACCCCGGGCCCGACCTTGAGCTCGAGGTAGCGGAAGAAGGCACGGCCGGTGATGTGCTGCAACGGCTCGCCCGCCTCACGCCGTGCCACGCCCTCCCAGAACCGGGCGTCGAACGCGCCGTCGGGCACGGCGTGCAGTTCGGCTCGCCGGACCCCGTGGACGGCGGCGGCGAGCTCTTCCGCGTCGGCCCGTGGCGAGGCGACGCCCGCCTCGGCGAGGCGTGCCGTGGCCCGGGCGATCTCGTCCAGCAGCAGGTTCATGATCGCGGGTTGCTCTATTCCCGCTCCTCGAGCCGACGTTCCATGTCGGCGTCGACCAGCGCTTGGATCACGTTGCCCAGATCACCGTCGAGCACCTGGTCGAGGTTGTAGGCCTTGTAGCCGACGCGGTGGTCGGAGATGCGGTTCTCCGGGTAGTTGTAGGTGCGGACGCGTTCGGACCGGTCGACCGTGCGCACCTGGCTCTTGCGCTCGGCCGCGGCGTGCGCGTCGGCCTCTTCCTGAGCCTGTGCGAGCAGGCGCGCGCGCAGGATGCGCATCGCCTGCTCCTTGTTCTGCAACTGGCTCTTCTCATTCTGGCAGGACACCACGATGCCGGTCGGGAGGTGGGTGATGCGGACCGCCGAGTCGGTCGTGTTCACGCTCTGCCCGCCCGGGCCGCTGGACCGGAACACATCGACACGCAGGTCGTTCGGATCGACCTGCACGTCGATCTCCTCGGCCTCGGGCGAGACCAGGACGCCTGCGGCGCTGGTGTGGATGCGCCCCTGGGACTCGGTGACCGGTACCCGCTGCACGCGGTGCACACCGCCCTCGTACTTCATGCCGGCCCAGACGCCCGCCCTGCCCTTGACGGACATGGTGACGTCCTTGAATCCGCCGAGATCCGAGGGGTGCGCGTCGATGATCTCGGTCTTCCAGCCGACCCGCTCGGCGTAGCGCTGGTACATCCGCAGCAGGTCACCGGCGAACAGCGCGGACTCCTCGCCGCCCTCCCCCGCCTTGACCTCGAGGATGACGTCCTTGTCGTCGTTGGGATCACGAGGCACCAGCAGCTTGCGGAGCCGGTCCTCGATCTCCTCTACGCGCTTCTCCAGCTCGGTCGCCTCGGCGGCGAAGGTCTCGTCCTCCACGGCGAGCTCGCGTGCCGCGGCGAGGTCCTCGCCGGTCTGCCGCAGGTCGCGGTGGGTCTCGACGATCGGCCGTAGCTGCGCGTACCGCTTGCCCAGCGTGCGCGCCTTCTGCTGATCGGCGTGCACTGCCGGGTCGGCCAACGACTGCTCGATGTCGGCGTATTCGCTGATGAGATCGTCGAGATTCACAGTGGGTCCTTGCCCGCGTCCGTGCGTGACTGAACCGAAGAGGACAGACGCCACGCCGGCCGGAGGGCTTGCCGCCCACCGGCCGGCGTCTGGCTGCGACTACTTCTTGCCCGCGGCCTTCTTGCCGAAGCGCTGCTCGAACCGGGCAACGCGACCGCCGGTGTCCAGGATCTTCTGCTTGCCCGTGTAGAACGGGTGGCAGTTGGAGCACACGTCGGCGTGGATCACGCCGTTCTTCGCGGTGCTGCGGGTCTCGAAGGCGTTACCGCACGTACATGTCACGGTCGTGACGACGTAGTCCGGGTGGATGTCAGGCTTCACGGAGTCTCCTCGCTCGTGGCGGTCGCCGGGTCGCCCCGTATCGGGTGATGCTCAGGGACGTGAACCGGTACCGCAGCGGTTGCCCTATCAGTGTGCCAGATACGCAAACGTGCCGAGCTCACCGCCCATTCCCAGAACCCGTGCCCGGGTGGACGATCAACCTTGGCGCCGGTCGCCGGCCCCGGCCGCGCCGGGTCCGCCGCCCGCCACGGGCCCCTCGGCGCGGCCGAGATAAGCCAGTACGGCCATCACCCTGCGGTGGTTCTGCTCGGCCGGCGGCAGGTCCAGCTTGAGAAAGATGTTGGAGATGTGCTTTTCGACCGCGCCCTCGGTGACGACGAGATCACGGGCGATCGCGCCGTTGGACCGGCCCTGGGCCATCAGTCCGAGCACCTCGCGCTCGCGTGGGGTGAGCGCATCCATCCGGTCGCCGCTGCGCCGCCGCCCGAGCAGCTGGCCGATCACCTCGGGGTCGATGACCGTGCCGCCCGCGGCGATCCGGCGTACGGCGTCGATGAACTCATGTACCTCGGCGACGCGTTCCTTGAGCAGGTAGCCCACGCCCTCGGCGCCGCCGCCGATCAGATCCGTGGCATAGCGCTCTTCGACGTACTGCGAGAGCACCAGGATGGGCGTGCCCGGCACCTGTTCCCGTACGGCCAGCGCCGCCCGCAGGCCCTCGTCGGTGAAGGACGGCGGCATCCGCACGTCGACGATCGCCAGGTCGGGCCGGTGCTCGGCCACGATGCCGATCAGCCCGGGCCCGTCTCCGACCGTTGCCACCGTCTCGATCTGCTCGTCGGCCAGCAGGCGTACGAGCCCCTCGCGCAGCAGCACCGAGTCTTCCGCTATGACGACGCGCACGGTGCCCACCATAGAGCAACCCGTGCACCCCTCCGCCGTGATCTCGCAGTCGTCCGCGGCCCTTGTGGGGCCTTGGGGCGGGCGGCTGCGAGACCACGGGCGGGAGCCCGCAGGGCAAGCAGGTACAGCGCTACCAGGTACAGGGCCACGAAGTTCGAGGTCACCAAGTGCAGGGGAGATCCGCGCGAATCACCGTGGGGCCGCCGGGGGGGCTGTTGACGGTGAGGATCCCATCGATCGTCGCGGCCCGGTCGGCCAGCCCGGCCAGGCCTCCGCCGCGCCTCGCCATCGCTCCGCCCACGCCGTTGTCGCTGATCTCGACGATGACCCAGTGGTCGTCCCGGCTGACCTTGATGGAGGCGCGGGTGGCGCGGGCGTACTTCGCGATGTTGGCGAGCGACTCGGCGACGATGAAGTAGGCGATGCTCTCCACGGCCGCGGGCGGCCGGTCCGGCAGGTCCACCTCGACCTCGACCGGCACGGGAGCGCGGGCGGCGAGCCCGGACAGTGCCGGGTCGAGGCCCCGGTCGGTGAGGATGGCCGGGTAGATCCCCCGGGCCAGGTCGCGCAACTCGCTGATGGCCTCCTTGGTGCCCGCGTGCGCCTGCTCGATCAGTGCGCGGGCGCCCACCGGGTCTTCGTCCAGCTTGGCCCTGGCCCGGCCGATGTCCATGGCCACCGCGAGCAACCGCTGCTGGGCCCCGTCGTGCAGATCCCGCTCGATGCGGCGCCGCTCCGACTCGGCGGCGTCGACGCCACGGGCCCGGCTGGCCTGCAGGTGATCCGCGCGGGCACGGAGCACTTGATTCTCCGCCTGCCCGGCCCCCGGGCCGAGCAGAAGGCCGGCCAGCGTCGCGTGGGTGGTCCCCATGACCCGCGTGACGTACAACGCGGCGAGGACCACCGCGGCGCCGACCGGGGTGAACGGGATCCCTTCGAGCGGCTGATCGACGATCAGTCGCGTGTCACCGCCGAAGTCCATCGTGACCCGGGTGAACAGCGCCAGGACCGGGGCGATCAGCAGGACGCCGCCGACGAACCACAGAGCGGTCGAGATGACGAACTCGATCAGCGTGATGGGGAACAGTACGGCGAAGTAGCCCAGGCCTTTCCACATGGCCGGATCGACCACGAGCGCCCGGAGCTTGCGGAAGAGGTGGCCCTCCGGCAACGGGCGGAAGGGATCCTGGATCTTGGCCCCGAACGCGGCCCGCATCACCGCGCGTTCGAGGACCGTGCCGGCCCGCACGATGGTGATCAGGAGCGCCGCCAGCGGGAATCCGACCCAGATGATCATCAGGCCCACCGACAGCGAGATGCCGACGGTGAGGAAGACGAACCAGGCGAGCCCGAGCCCCATGCTCACCTGCAGGTAGAGCGCCGCCCGCCAGGTGAGCGGATCGCGCACCATCCGCAACGGTCTCCACGATCTGGTCTCGACCGCCGTCATCGTCGTCATCCGCGCGCTCCGCCCATCTCGACGGGGGATCCGGGATCACATCCCGGTCGTTCACACCCGTGCCAACCGTACGGCTCCAGACTCGTGGACGAGGGCCTCTGCGGCCATGGAGCATGCCGCCCTGTCGGGGGTGGGGCTACCCCCACCTCTCGGCGCACGCCCGACCGGCGCCCCGGCCCGCCCGGCAGCAGCACGGACGGCGCCCCGGCCTCGTCTGAGGCCGGGACGCCGTCCGGTGATCTGGTCGTGCGGATGATCTGGCTATACGCGTGATCTGGTCGTACGTGTGATCAGCGATCGTCGGAGACGGTCGTCTTCTGCACCTGGAGCAGGAACTCCCCGTTCGACTTCGTCTCCCGCATCTTCTCGAGCAGGAGCTCCAGCGCCTGCTGCATCTCGAGCGCGTGCAGGACCCGGCGCAGCTGCCAGGTGACCTTGAGCTCCTCGGGCGCCATGAGGATCTCTTCCTTACGGGTACCGGACGCGTCGACGTCCACCGCCGGGAAGATCCGCTTGTCGGCGAGCTGACGGTTGAGCTTCAGCTCCATGTTGCCGGTGCCCTTGAACTCCTCGAAGATGACCTCGTCCATCCGGGACCCGGTCTCGACCAGGGCCGTGGCGAGGATCGTCAGCGAGCCGCCGTTCTCGATGTTGCGGGCGGCGCCGAAGAACCGCTTGGGCGGGTAGAGCGCCGTGGAGTCGACACCACCGGACAGGATCCGGCCCGACGCCGGGGCGGCGAGGTTGTAGGCGCGGCCCAGCCGGGTGATCGAGTCGAGCAGCACGACCACGTCGTGGCCGAGCTCGACCAGGCGCTTGGCCCGCTCGATGGCAAGTTCGGCGACCGTGGTGTGGTCCTCGGCCGGCCGGTCGAAGGTCGAGTGGATGACCTCGCCCTTCACCGACCGCTGCATGTCGGTGACCTCTTCCGGCCGCTCGTCGACCAGGACGACCATCAGGTGGCACTCGGGGTTGTTCTTGGTGATCGCGTTGGCGATCGACTGGAGCACCATCGTCTTGCCGGCCTTCGGCGGCGAGACGATCAGGCCGCGCTGGCCCTTGCCGATCGGCGACACCAGGTCGATGATCCGGGTCGTCAGGATGCCCGGGTCGGACTCGAGGCGCAGCCGCTCCTGGGGGTAGAGCGGGGTCAGCTTGTTGAAGTCGACGCGGCCCTTGGCCTGCTCGGGCTCCATGCCGTTGACCGTGTCGAGACGCACGAGCGCGTTGAACTTCTCGCGCCGCTCGCCATCGCGCGGCTGCCGGACGGCGCCGGTGATGACGTCGCCCTTGCGCAGGTTGTTCTTGCGCACCTGGGCGAGCGAGACGTAGACGTCGTTCTGCCCGGGGAGGTAGCCGGTGGTCCGGACGAAGGCGTAGTTGTCGAGGATGTCCAGGATGCCCGCGACCGGGATCAGGACGTCGTCCTCACTGATCACCGGCTCTTCGTAGCGCTCACGCCCGCCGCGGCCGCCGCGGTTCCGCTCACGGAACCTGCGACCCCGGCGGTTGCGGCCGCCGCCGTCGCCGTCGTCGGAGGAGTCGCCACCCTGGCCCTGCCCGCGGCGCTGACCCTGCTCGCCCCGGTCGCCCCGGCTGTCGCGGCTGTCGCGGTCTCCGCGCTCGCCCCGGCTGTCGCGGTCTCCGCGCTCGCTCCTGTCGCCCCGGTCGCCGCCGCGGTCACCACGGTCGCCGCGGTCACCACGGTCGCCGCGGTCACCGCGGTCGCCCCGGGTCTCGCGGTTGTCGCCGCGATCGCGCCCGCCGCGGCCGCGCTGGCGGCCACCGTCGCGGCTGCCGCCGCCCTCGCCCTCATCGGACCTGGCGGCCTGAGAACCGGACCTGTCGGTCTGAGCACCGGACCTGTCGGTCTGAGAACCAGACCTGTCGGTCTGAGCACCGGACTTGTCGTCCACGGCGAGCTGCTCGTCACCGTCGTCGGCGCGCCGCGCGGCGGCCGCACGGCCCCGCCTCGACCGCTCCTTGGTGGCCGTCTCCTTGACCGCCTCGGCGGGCGCGGCGTTGGTCGCCTCTGCGGCGGTCTCGGTCGCCACGGCGCCGCTCGTACCGCCGGCACCACCGACACCGACACCGACAGCACTGACGGCACCGACAGCACTGCTCGCACCACTCACGCCGGCCGGTACGGCCGCCGTCTCACTCACGTCAGAGACGCGGACGGACGTGGCGACGGCTCCCTGCTCGCCACCCGCCGAGCTCTGCCCGTGCTTGTCCTGGCCGCCCTGCTTTTCCTGAATTGCCGCGATGAGCTGACTCTTACGCATCCCGGCAGTTCCACTGATGCCGAGGTTGGACGCCAGCGCCTTGAGCTCGGGAAGCACCATGGCGGACAGACCCGTGCCGGTCCGGCGGCGCCGGGGCGCGGCACGCTCCGCGCCTGCGGGTACGGGCTCGATGTCACCTACTGTGCTCAATGCGTCCGTAAGAAGTTCGCTGGATTCGCTCACTAAGGGTCCTTCCCAGGGAGCGGGTGTTGGCCTCCGTCGGCCAGGCAACCCGGTGGTGCGATCCGGCGGGGGCGCCGAATCGTGCTCCGCCGATCACGATGGGGTCGCCATCGGCGATGTCTGGGCACAGCCAGATTGTCGGGACGGTTCGCTCGTGCGGACCCCCGACTCCGTTACGTCCGAAGCTTTGCTGGGATGCCAGACAACGGGAAGTTTCGGTGTCGGGGAACCACGTGCGCGGGGCGGACACGACCAACAGGTCGGCCGGGCGATGCGTGGCTGACGAGCACACAGCCCCGGGCGGGGCATCTGGTGCTGCAATCAGCCTAACATCACCGGGGCACACTGCTATTCCTCAGAGGTCAATCTCGCGTGTCACGAACCGTCGAGCTGAACGCATGCGCCGTGGGGGTCGACGTTCAGCCGGTGTTTGTGCCACGAAGTACCCAGTTCTGGACCGATCGAATCAGTCCGTGACGCAGATGTGAAGGCCAGGACAGTCGGACCCGCCCCGGAGATCACCGCGGCCACCCCGGCGTCGCGCAGATTCTTGACGAGAGCCGCGGACTCCGGCATGGCCGGAGCACGGTAGTTCTGGTGCAACCGATCCGCAGTGGCGTCGAGCAGTGTCTCGGGCCCGAGCCCTCGCGTCAGCGCGGCGATCAGCAGTGCCGCCCGCCCCGCGTTGGCGGCGGCGTCCGCGTGCGGCACGACGTCCGGCAGCAGTCCGCGGGCCCGCTCGGTCGCCAGCCGCTGGTCGGGGACGAACGCGATCACCTCGATGTCGAGATCGAGCCGTACGAGCCGGGGCGCGCGCGCCGAAGGGTCGGCGCCGGGCACCGCGGGCCCGTCATCGGGCGTCCAGACGATCGTCAGGCCGCCCGCGAGACAGGGCGCGACGTTGTCGGGGTGGCCCTCGATGGCGGTGGCGAGCGCCAGCGCACCGCCGTCGTCGAGCAGTCGCCCGTACGGATGCAGGGCGCGGGCGGCGCTGATGGCCGCCACGATCGCCGCGGACGACGAGCCCAGGCCACGGCTGTGCGGGATCCGGTTGACGCAGCTCAGCCGTAGGCCGGACGGTCGATCGGAGGCCACCGGGGCGAGTTCGTCGATCAGATCGAACGTGCGGCGCAGCACCCTGACGATGAGGTGCTCCTCGCCGCGGTCGGCGACCTCGACGCCCTCGCCCGAGACCTCGATGGACAGCTTGCCGCCACCGTCGAGCTCGATCTCGACGTCGTCGTACAGCGTCAGCGCCAGGCCGAGCGAGTCGAAACCCGGCCCGAGGTTGGCACTGGTCGCCGGGACCCGCACCCGGACCCGTGCGGGCACGTCACCCCACTCCCGATGTGCCGCACCTGTCACGCCAGTCCCAGGGACGAGGCGGCGGCGTGGGCGTCGACCGGGACGGTCGTCGGCGCGGGCGCGCCGGAGATCGCCCAGTCGGGGTCCTTGAGGCCGTTCCCGGTCACCGTGCACACGACGCGCGAGCCACGGGGAACCAGGGGTTCCGCACCGGGATCCGCCTCGACGGCCTGCAACAGGCCGGCGACTCCGGCCGCCGACGCGGGTTCGACGAACACGCCCTCCTCGCGGGCGAGCAGCCGGTAGGCGGCGAGGATCTGCCGGTCGGTCACCGACTGGATCGCCCCTCCGGACTCGTCCCGGGCGACGATCGCGAGGTCCCATGACGCCGGGTTGCCGATGCGGATCGCGGTCGCGATCGTCTGCGGCTTGGCCACCGGGTGCCCGCGGACGATCGGCGCGGCGCCGCTGGCCTGGAAGCCGAGCATGCGCGGCCTGCGGGAGGCCATGCCGGACGCGGCGTACTCCTGGTAACCCATCCAGTACGCGCTGATGTTGCCGGCGTTGCCGACGGGCAGGCAGTGCACGTCGGGGGCGTCGCCGAGCGCGTCGACGATCTCGAACGCCGCGGTCTTCTGCCCCTGCAGGCGATACTTGTTGACCGAATTGACCAGGGCCACCGGATAGTCGGCGGCGAGCTTGCGGGCGAGTTCGAGGCAGTCGTCGAAGTTCCCATCGACCTGCAGCAGCTTGGCGCCGTGCACGAGCGCCTGGGCCAGCTTGCCCATCGCGATCTTGCCCTGCGGCACGAGCACGGCGCACGTCATGCCCGCCCGTACGGCGTAGGCCGCGGCGGAGGCCGAGGTGTTGCCGGTCGAGGCGCAGATGACCGCCTTGGCGCCCTGTTCGGCGGCCTTGCTGATGGCCACGGTCATGCCACGGTCCTTGAAGGAACCCGTGGGATTGGCGCCCTCGACCTTCAGGTAGACCTCGCATCCGGTGAGCTGCGAGATCCTCTGCGCCGGGACCAGCGGCGTGCCGCCTTCGAGCAGCGTCACCACGGGCGTGTCCCGGGTCACCGGCAGCAGTTCGCGGTATTCCTCGATAAGCCCGCGCCACGCTCGGACGGCGGTCGCGTTCACGATGGTCCCCCTTGGATGACCTGCGAGGTTGTGCGCCGAGTCTATGACGCCGAGGCGCGTGGGCGCCCATCGATCCCAGATGGCGGACACCTCGCCGTCGTCGCCCTTGTCGTCTCCCTAGTCGTCGCCCTCGACTCGCATGACGCTGGCGACGTTGCGCACGATGTCGAGCCCGCTGAGCCCCGCGACCGTCGCGGCGAGCGCGGCGTCGTCGGCCCGGTGGGTGACGATCACGAGCTGCGCGTCGTCGCCGTGCCCCTCCTGCCGTACGGCCTGGATCGACACGCCGTGCCGCGAGAACTCCTCGGCCACCTGGGCGAGCACGCCGGACCGGTCGGCGACGTCGAGCTGCACGTGATAGCGGGTGATCGTCTCGCCCATCGGCAGCACGGGCAGCGCGGCGTAGGTCGTCTCGGCCGGCCCGCGCGTGCCGTTCACCTTGTTGCGGGCCACCGCGACGAGGTCGCCCAGCACCGCCGAGGCGGTCGGCGCGCCGCCGGCACCGGCGCCGTAGAACATCAGCCGCCCGGCCGACTCGGCCTCCACGAACACCGCGTTGTACGCCTCACGCACGCTGGCGAGCGGGTGGGAGCGCGGGATCATCGCCGGGTAGACGCGGACCGACACGCCCCGCCCATTGCGGCCGTTGCCGTCGGCCGCCGGCACCCGCTCACAGATCGCGAGAAGTTTGACCACACAGCCCATCGCCTGGGCGCTCGCCATGTCGGCGGCGCTCACCTCGGTGATGCCCTCCCGGTGCACGTCCGCGGCCCGGACGGGGCTGTGGAAGGCGAGCTGGGCCAGGATGGCCGCCTTCGCGGCCGCGTCGAAACCCTCGACGTCGGCGGTCGGGTCGGCCTCGGCGTAGCCCAGCGTCTGGGCCTCCTCCAGCGCCTCGGTGAACCCGGCGCCGTGGGTGTCCATCTGGTCGAGGATGTAGTTCGTGGTGCCGTTGACGATGCCGAGGACCTTGTGCACGTGGTCGCCTACCAGCGACTCACGCAGCGGCCTCAGCAGCGGGATCGCCCCGGCGACCGACGCCTCGTAGTAGAGGTCCGCGCCGTACTCACGCGCCGCTCCGAAGAGGGTCTCGCCGTCCTCGGCCAGCAGCGCCTTGTTGGCCGAGATCACCGCCTTGCCGGCCTTCATCGCGGCGAGCACGAGGCCACGCGCGGGCTCGATGCCACCGATCACCTCGACGACGATGTCGATGTCGTCGCGCGTCACCAGGCCGACCGCGTCAGTGGTCAGCAGATCCGGGTCGACGCCCGGGCGGGGCTTGTCCAGCCGCCGTACCGCCACGCCGCCCAGATGGAGCGGTACGCCGATCCTGGCGGCGAGATCGTCGGCCTGCTCCCGCAGCAGGCGTACGACCTCGGTGCCGACGACACCACAGCCCAGCAACCCGACTGTGAGCGCTCCCCCGGGTTTCACCGTGTTACCTCCCCGTCCAACCGCAGCAGGTCGTCCTCGGTCTCGCGCCGAACGATCACCCGGGCCGCGCCGTCGCGTACGGCCACGACCGCGGGACGCGGGACGAAGTTGTAGTTGCTGGCCATCGATCGGCAGTACGCACCGGTCGCGGCGACCGCCACGAGGTCGCCGACCGCGAGATCATCCGGCAGCCACAGGTCGCGGACGACGATATCGCCGCTCTCGCAGTGCTTGCCGACCATCCTGCTGAGCATCGGGCCCGCCTCGGAGACGCGGCTGGCCAGCACGGAGGTGTACTCGGCGCCGTACAGCGCGGTGCGGAGGTTGTCGCTCATGCCGCCGTCCACCGAGACGTAGGTGCGGATGCCCTCGACGTCCTTGATCGTGCCGACCTCGTACAGCGTGATGCCGCCCGGACCCACGATGGCGCGGCCGGGCTCGACGACCAGGCGTGGCACCGCCAGGCCGTACGACTCGCACTCCTTGGCCACGATGCGGCGCATGTTGTCGGCGAGGCGCTTGGGATCGGGCGCGTCGTCGCCCGGCACGTAGGCGATGCCGAACCCGCCGCCGAGGTCGAGCTCGGGCAGGTCGACACCGTGCTCGTGCTTGATCGCGACGAGCAGCTCGGCGACGCGGTGCGCGGCGACCTCGAACCCGTCGGTGTCGAAGATCTGCGAGCCGATGTGGGAGTGCAGGCCGACGAGTTCGAGCTGAGTGAGCTCCAGGGTCCGCCGCACGGCCTCGAGCGCCGCGCCGGAGCTGCGCGCGAACCCGAACTTCTGGTCGTCGTGGGCCGTCGCGATGAACTCGTGGGTGTGCGCCTCGACGCCCGTCGTGACCCGGACCATGACCTTGGGCCGCTTGCCGAGCTTGTCGGCGAGGAAACCGAGACGCGCGATCTCCTCGTAGGAGTCGACCACGATGCGCCCGACCCCGGCCTCCAGTGCCCTGGTCAGCTCGGCGATCGACTTGTTGCTGCCGTGCAGCGTGATCTTCTCCGGAGGGAAGTCCACGGCCAGCGCCACCGCCAGCTCGCCGCCGGAACAGACGTCCAGGCCGAGGCCCTCCTCGTCGATCCAGCGCGCCACGGCGCCGCACAGGAAGGCCTTGCCGGCGTAGTGGACGTCGCCGTCGTGGAACGCCGCCCGGTACTCCCGGCAGCGGGCCCGGAAGTCCTCCTCGTCGAGGACGTACAGCGGCGTGCCGTACTCCCCCGCCAGGTCGCGGACGTCGGCGCCGCCGATCGTCAGGCTGCCCTCGTCGCGCTTGGCGCTGCGCGGCCAGACCGCCGGGGCCAGCGCGTTCAGGTCCTCGGGCGGCGGCATCGGGTTGTCTTCGGGCAGGATGTCCGCGTGCCGCGATCCCGCCGGGTGAGCCCTACTCAAAATCTCTCTCTCGGATTCTCGCCGAGCATCTGAAGCCCGTTTCCAATGGATATCCGTACGGCCTCGGCCAGCGTCCGGCGGCCACCGTGCGCGGCGTCCGGCTTCTCGTCGCCGCGTGGCAGCGCCGGGCACCGCTCGTACACGTCGTGGTAGGCGTCCGCGACCCGCTCCAGATGCCGCGTGAAAACCCCCGCGTCGCTCTCGCGTACGGCCTGGGCCGCCCGGCCGGGCAGCTCCGCCAGCAGGTCCAGCAGCCTGGTCTCAAGCGGGTCGCCGGGCTCGTGCGGTCCCGGGACGACCCCCAGCGCGCCCGCACGCCGCTGAACGGCCGCGGCGCGGGCGTAGGCGTAGCGCACCCGGAAACCCGGGTTGTCGAAGGTCCGCGGCCGGTCGGGCCAGGTGGCGTCCGGATGCGGCACGGCGGCGAGGCCGTAGCCCGGGTCGGCCGCGATGCTCTCCGCGAGCCCCGAGACCTTGATCGTAAGGAACCCCCCGGTGGCCTCGGCCCGCAGCGGCAGGCGCTTGGCGATCAGCTCGGCGACCTCATGAGCCGGTCTGCGCTCGGCCGCGGCGAGGCGCAGCGCGAGCGGTGTGCCGTACGACCCGTTCGCGCAGGTCAACAGGGCGTCGCTCGGTGGAGCGCAAGCGAGCTCACCGGCGTCTCGCGCGGCGGCCACCGCGGCGAGGACGGCACCGCCCACATCGGCTGGGGTCACTCTCGCGAGACTATCCGACCACCATGTGGGCAACGGCCGCGATGACTCCGTGTCGGGGCGTGTGGAGAGCCCGCGCGCCGGCCGTCCGGCGCCGCTCAGTTGTGAGGACCGGCACCCGCGAGCTTGCGAACCGTACGGATGAGCTCGGCCGGGTCGAACGGCTTGGTGACGTAGGCGTCCACACCGATCTCATGACCGCGCCGGATGTCGTGATCCTGCGCCCGAGCAGTGATCATGACCACTTTCATATGGCTCGTGGCGGGGTCCTCACGCAGCTTGACCGCCGTCACCCAGCCGTCCAGCCGGGGCATCATGATGTCGAGTGTGATCACAGCGGGATCGACCGCGATCACCTTGTCGAGGCAGTCCTGCCCGTCGACAGCGGTCTCGACCTCGAAGCCCTCAAGCTGGAGGTTCACGGCGATGAGCTGCCGGATCACCTCGTCGTCGTCGACGACCAGCACCCGTCCCAGTGGATCCGTCACGGCCACCCAAGCTAGCCGGTCGGCTCCCGGAACGCACGGCGAATAACCAGGTGCGCGTCGGCGTTTCATAGCTGGTAACCTTCTTGCGCGCCAGCCCCCTTAGCTCAGGGGATAGAGCATCGGCCTCCGGAGCCGAGTGCGCAGGTTCGAATCCTGCAGGGGGCGCACCTCAAGATCAGCCAAAACCCCGGACGACCAGCGGAAACGCCAGGCTCCGGGGTTTCGCATATATGCCGCCATGTGCCACCAGACGCCGCCGCGTGTCGTCGTTCCCGGAATATATGCGGAACGGCTCCGGCGACATCCGCCCAGGTCAGCCCTACGAAAAGAGCCCCGGTGCGGAACCGGGGCTCTACGTTACCGACCAAGGGCCGTGTCCATCCGTTCGAACCAATGATCATCTTGACCGTCAAGAGCGGCCGCGCGCCGCGCCGCCGCACCGGCCGCCCGGCACCGTCGCTCCGGGCGTGCGGCGTGGGCGCCGGTCCCTACGCGCCGGACCGCCCGATCGCCCGCCGAGCAACCGCGCCGACCGCGCCCGCTCTGACCGCCATCACCGGGTCCGCACCGCCGCCACCGATTCACCACCGCAGGGCCGCCGGCCAACTCGCACACTCGCCCCTCCGGGATGCCTACGGCATTGGACGGCAGCCCCGCTCCCCACGTATCGGGTTGAGGTTCTTACATGCCTCCGGCGGGGGTTCCAACTCCGGGATGGCCGATCAAGCCCGCCGCCGCAAGGTCTGTCAGGGGTTGAGGGTGCTGCCTGTCGGCATCGATGCATCAACGGTGGTGTCACTGCTGTGCGCGGCGCTCTTCATCTGTTCGATGGAACAGGGCGACGAGGGCAGCGACATCCCGCTCTTGGGCGTAGCACTCGGGATGAACGAGGCGGCTAGGTGATGCTCGCAGATCGTAGATAAACGGGATCCAGTAGGCGCGCCACTCGCCAGCAATGTCGTTCCGATCGATCGGGTAGGAGCCAACTCCCGGGCCGTCTGGATCGATCTCACGGCCGCACACTGGACAGACCAACATCCCATGAGCATCGTCGTGCGCGAAATACCCGTCAAGGACTGTTTACAGCGCGCAGAGCCATGATCCGGAATATGCACGGAACGGCACAAGCGGAAGAGTCCGCACGGCGATGCTCTAGCTCAGGTCAAGGCCCTGATCCCCGCCGAGCAAAGCAACGCCCTCCGGAGCCGAGTGCGCAGGTTCGAATCCTGCAGGGGGCGCACCTCAAGATCAGCCAAACCCCGGACGACCAGCGGAAACGCCAGGCTCCGGGGATTCGCGTCTACGTAACCGTGCGCCGCCAGACGCCGCCAGATGTCGGGGTTCACGGAATTTGCGGAACGGCTCGTACGCCATCGTCGTAGGTCAGCCCCAACAAAAGAGCCCGGTACGGAACCGGGGCTCTGGGTTACCGGCCAAGGGCCGCGTCCATCTGCTCGAACCAGTGATCGTCTTGACCATCAAGGGCGGCAGCGCTCCGGCCACCGCCTCGGCCGCGCGGCCACGTCGCGCGGGAGGGTCATGTCACCGGGGCCGGTCAGTAGCCGTCGTCGATATCGATGACGGCGGTCCGCTCCGGGCCGATCAGAACCAGGCAGGCCCCCTCCCCGGACAGCTCCAGCGGTAGCCCCGCGCCGTAGGCGAGCCGTGGCGCGCCGCCGGTGTCGCCGGTGACCTCGGCGCGGACGGTGTCGAGCAGGTCTTTGAACAGCCAGTGGACGAGATGGTCGCCGGGGTCCTGTGGTGGCGAGTCGTCGTGCATCGCCAGCCCCCAGGCGTCCTCGATCATCGCGCGCTCGGAGGCGGCCAGGACGGCCTCCAGGTCATCACCGTTCAGCCGCCGCAGAAAGCCGTCCGCCTCCTCCTCGGGGGTTTCGGTGAACTCCCAGTCGATCGGAGGCGGCGCGGCGCGCAAAGCGGCGTCGGCGGCCTCGGGGTCGGCGGAGGCGGGCAGGTCATGCGCCCTGAAGGTCACCTCGAACGTCACCTGGTTGTTGTTGTTCATGTAGAGGAACTCACTGAGCAACGTGGTGAGGCACGCGACGTGCGACTCCGGGTCGTCCCGCTCCGGCGGCACGGCCACGGCAGGAGCCACGGCCAGCCGCGCGGTGTCTCCCCGCCACGTCCGCACCAGTAGGTGAATCTCGTCGTCCAGCGCCGGGCCGCCGGGCTCGGCGGCGACCGTGATCCGCAGCAGGTCTTCGTCGCCCTCGACCAGCATCCCGGCCACGAACGCGGCGAGCGCCCGTGTCCTGCGGTCCAGTGGGCCTTCGGCGGCCTCCAGGACGGGAGTCAGGAACGCCAGACGTCCGCAACTCGGCGACGCTGACCAGCAACGGCGATGTCACGGTCGGAGTCGCCGCACACGACATGGGCATGGGCACCGCGACCGCACAGACCCTTTCGCAAACGTCGATCATCGGGCGGTGGCCGTCCTCTCCAGGGCCGTTTCACACCGAGATCACCAAGTGTTACTGGGGGACTTGGCTCTCTTCTGGGCGCCGGGCCAGCCAGACCGTCCGAGTGGCCCGGACCGTGAGGTCGTCGCGGCCGGGTACGCCGGCCGCGAGTGCGTCAAGGGCTGCGAGGTCGCCGGCGTCGAGGCGGCCGTCGAGACCGTGCCGCATGCGCTGCAAGGAGACCTGGGCATAGCGGCCGGTGGCGGCGGGAAGCGGTGGTTGCAGTGCGATGTCGAAGTGTCGTTCCGCCTCGACGATGAAACCGGCCTCGGCCAGGCGGGCGCCCCAGTCCTCGCCCATGTGCATCCCCGCCTCGGCCCGGATTTCGGCGAGGGCGTCATGGCAGCGATCCTCCAGAGCCGCGCCGGCCTCGTCCGGGAGGAATCGGGGGAACGAGTCCAGTTCGGTGACCACGAGCGCGCCGCCCGGGCGGAGCGTCGCGAGCGCCTGTGTGAGTGCGCGGCCGGGGTCGGCCATGTGGTGCAGCGAGGCGGACGCCCAGACCAGGTCGGCGGGGCTGAGAGGCGGCCAGAGCTGGTCCAGGTCGGCCTGGACGGTGTGGATCCGGTCGGCGACGCCGAGCGCGCTGGCCTTGTGCCGGAGGTGTTCGAGCATCGACTCGGAAACGTCGACCGCGACCACCTCAGCATCCGGCAGCTGCCGGGCCAACGCAAGGGCGCCGGTGCCGGTGCCCGCACCCAGGTCGATGATGCGCGACCGGGCGGGGGTCACCGAGCCGACCCAGGTGATCACGTCGCGGTGAAACTCGTGCAGAACGTCGGCGTCGAGGTCGAGCATCTCGGCCAGATGAGAATGTGCCATGCCGTAGACGCTACCCTTGCCTTGCGCACATGGCATAGCATCTTGCGTATGAAGCAAGACAGTGAGCTGGACTCCCTCGTCCGGCAGCGGATCCGGGGGCTGCGGGTGGCACGCGGCTGGTCGCTGGACGAGTTGGCGGCCCGCTGTTACCTGAGTCCGTCCACGCTGAGCCGGATCGAGACCGGCCACCGGCGGATCGCCCTCGACCAGCTGGCGCCGATCGCCCGGGCGCTGGGCACTACGCTCGATCAGCTGGTGGAGTCGGACGCCGACGACGACGTGGTGATCCGCCCGCACCGAGACGAGACACGTGGCATCACCACTTGGCTGCTAGCGCGAGAGGGCGCACCGCACGGCGTGACGGCCGCCAAGCTGCGGGTCACCCGGCCGGTCCCCACCGAGCTGCGGGTGCACCCGGGCCGGGACTGGTTCACCGTGCTGTCCGGCACCGTGGTGCTGCAGCTAGGTGAGCGGACGATCCTCGTCGAGACCGGCGAGGCGGCGGAGTTCTCCACGATGGTGCCGCACGCGTTCGGCGCGCAGGACGGCGCGGCTGAGATCCTGTGCATCCTCGACCACGATGGGGAGCGCACCCACCTGGGGCCGGCGAGGCAACAGGCCGAGGGTGGGTGATTCGGGTGGCGCCCGTTGAGTGGCACACGTAGCCGGAGCTGACAGCCCGCCTGGGCGTCCGAGAAGTACTCTTGGCCCGTGTTCTCGCCTCAAGGTCCGTCTCTGCGTGAACTGGCGATCCAGGCGCTGTCCTCGGTCGAGCGCGGCTACGACCTGCTCGCTCCGAAGTTCGACCACACGCCTTTTCGCACCCCCGAGAGCGTTCTTGGCGCAACCGCCGACGCTCTGCGTCCGCTCGGGCCGTTCGGCCAGGGACTGGACGTGTGCTGCGGCACCGGCGCAGGCATGTGGATCCTCAAAACCCTGTGCCAAGGACCGGTCACGGGCGTCGACTTCAGCACCGGCATGCTCGCCCAGGCGCGCAGAGCACACCCGGACGCCCAGTGGGTACAGGCCGACGTTCGGGCCCTGCCCTTCGCCCAGACCTTCGACCTCGCGGTCACCTTCGGAGCGCTCGGACACTTCCTGCCCGCCGAACGGCCCGCGCTGTTCGCCGGGGTGTACCGCGCGCTGCGGCCCGGCGGGCTCTTCGCCTTCCCGATCGGCGCGCCGCCACCCCTCATGTCGGGCTGGTATTGGGCGCTGCTCGGATTCGACCTGGCCATGCGGGTCCGGAATGCCGTGCGGCGTCCTCCGTTCGTCATGTACTACCGCACCTGCCCGCTGCACGCGGTCCGCAACGACCTGACAGCAGCCGGATTCACCGTGACGACAGTCCCCTTGACGGCCCTGGGCCAACGCGAGGACGGCAGCCCGCGGTACCGGCTTGTCCTCGCCCGCAAAGCCCGCACGCCCTGACCGATGCGCACGCCGCACAAACCCAGGAACGCATCGCACCAAAGTGAGCGATCTTGGCCAGGGCCGCTGGCAAGCCTCGTCGTGGAAGGCAAAAGGCGGTGTCTGAAGCTTAATCCACCGATCCAACTGTGCTCATGATCTAGCTTTTACCGTCGTGAAGGTGAACTTTCCTGAGGGGACCGAGTAGACGGAGTACTGTCCTTCGACCCGTTCGAAGGTGGCCCTGGCCGGCTTGAGGATGGCATTGCGCTCATCGGTGGGCACCCAGACTTCGGCTGTAGTGTTGGAGGGGACCGTGATCTTCAGCTCGAAACTGCGGTCGGATTTGGTCCACGAGCTCCGAGCGATGCCCTGAGGCGTCTTGTAGCTGCCTTGGACGTACCGCAGATCGCCTACGGGTTTGGGTTGGAAGACCAATTTGCCGTAGGCGGTGGAGCCGTGGGCCATACGGATACCGGCGAGACCCGACTGGAACCACTCCTCAATCTGGGCGAGGATCATGTGGTTCTTGGAGTCGCCGCGGTTCCACCGCTCACCGATGGTCGTCATACCGCCTGGGTTGGCGGGAGTGGATTCCATGAAGTATCCGTAACCAGGCTGGTCGTTCTCCTGGAGGAGGTCCCACAGCACGTCGTCGCGGTCACCTTCCGCCAGCGCCCTGATGGTGGGCGCCATCCCGATCGTGCCCCCGCTGAAGTGCGGGCCGTCGCCCTTGGGGTGAAAGGCGTAGACAAGTTCGACGAGGGCGCCCAGGACATCTTTGCGCCTGTCGGCAGGCACCAGTCCCGCGTCAAGGGCCAGGGCTTGAGCCGTCTGGGTGGCGCCTTCCGCGCCCGCGTTCCCGTTGGCGGTGTATCGCCCGATCGACTCATTGAAGAACGCCTTGTTGAACGCCTGTTTGATGTCCGAGGCCAGCTGCCAGTACTTCTGGGCGTCTGGGGTGTGGCCGGTCAGCTCGGCCATTCGGGCCATCTTGCTGATCATGACGTAGTAACCCCAGGTGCCGGTGATCCGGCCCGAGGTCTGGTCCTCGGCCACCCAGTCCGCCAGCGCAGCGTCGACGATGTGCTCATTGGCACCGGTGCCGACCTTCTCGCGTCGGATGTAATCGATGTACTTGACCATCTGGTCGTAGTACTTCGTCATCGTCTGGGTGTCGCCGTACAACTCGTGGAGGAAGGCCGGCACCAGGACGATCGCGTTCCCCCAGTTGATCTCATCGCCGAAGCGACCGGAGTACCCCCAGTCGTACACAGGTGTCTTCAGCGCCACGTTGCCGGCCATGGGGGTGTCCGCGACGGACTGGCCCTCGACGAGGTGCCGCATTGTCGTGCGCATGTACGCGGCGAGCTCGAAGTTCCGGTGGATGGCTCCCATGGGCATGGTGTAGTCGGCAGGGTATGAGAGCTTTTCGCGGCCGGGGCAGTCGGTGAAGACCGACATGATGTTACTCGCGAAGGAGTAGCGCGCCATCTTGTGGATGCGGTTGATTCGCGCGTTCGAGGTGTCGAACTCGCTGGAGACGGGGGTGTCCGCCTGCAGGCGCACCCCTGTGACGAGCTTGCCGGTCGGCTTGTACCCGTCCGGCAGTCCCGTGACCTGAACCCACTGCATGCCGAAGTAGTTGAAGTTGGGATGCCAGGACTCGCCCTGCGGGGCGCCGTACGACGTGTAGGTGTTGAAGAGGTGGACTCCCCGCGAACCGCCGCCGCCCATGAGGGAGGCCTGGTTCACCGTTCCGTCGGCGTTCAGCGACTCGGCCGGAGCCACCTTTACGGTCGTGCCGGCCGGTACCTTGCCCAGGTTGAGCTTCGGCCAGCCGACGATGTTCTGGCCGAGGTCGAACACCCACGTGCCGGGGGCCGGGTTGGTCACGGAGACCGGCGTCAGCTCCTCGTGCGCCGTGATCGGTTCCGCGGTCCTGGCCACCAGCTTGGTCGCGAGGTTGGGCGGTGGAGCGATGCCCGCGCTGATCCACTCCATGCTGGAGCCGTCCCGCCGCTTCGCGGTCGATCCCAGGTTCGAGCCGGGGTTGTTCCAACCTGGTTGCTCGCGTCGTGCGTCGTAGTCCGATCCCGAGTACCAGGCGTCGGTGACGAGAGGGCCCAGGGCGGTCCGCCACGATCGGTCGGTGACGATGACGTTCTTGCCGCCATCGTCGTAGCTGATCTCCATGCGGCCGATGAATCGCGGTGTCACGGCCGCTCCGGCGGAGGCATCGCTGGCAGCGATGTTGTTGCCCGAGCCCGTGACCTTGGCGCCGGCCGAGTGTGCGTTGGACAGGCCGGGAGTGAAGATGATGCCGGTTCCGTCGGCTCCGGCCGTGCCGACCGCGGTGATCGTACGGGATTCCAGTCGATCGCCGCCCCCGCCGGTGTCGATGTTGATCGTGCCGCCGACGTGATATCCGGTCACGTTGTCGAGCTTGACCGTGGTCGCCCCGGCCGCGGCGTCCGCCGCGAGAACCCCGGTGCCCTTGAGCTGGCTCTGCCACCAGGAGTAGGGCGACGTCCGTCCCACGGCGTCGTTCCTGACGCTACGGCGCACGTAAGCGGGTCCGTTGCCGAGCTCCACGCCTACGGTGTTGTCACCGGTCCGCAGGACGCCGGTGAAATCGTAGGTTCGGTACTCGCTTGAGAGCTGGTAGTTGGAGTTGCCGGGCGCCAGCTCCTCGTCGGTCAGTTCCCTGCCGTTGACCGTGGCGTGGTGAAGCCCGACGCCCGACAGGTAGAGACGCGCGTCAACGACCTTCTTGCCGCGCGGCACATGGAACTGACGAGCGAATATGGGCATGGGCTGGTTCTCGGTCCGGTCCGGGTAGTCGATCCACCGGGCGCTTCCCCAGTCGCCTTGCTCGAGCAGGCCCATCGACCACGAAGCCGGGTCGGACCACTGGGAGGGCCGGCGGTCGGCGTCCCACACCCGCACGCGCCAGGCGACCGTGTCACGAGAACCGAGATCCCTGCCGAAGGTCACGCGATGCTGGGAACCGCTGACCCGGCCCGTCTTCCAGATCAGGTCACCTGCGTTCAGTTTCTGCACGGTCTCGGCCGCCTGTACCTCATAGGCGGTCTGCTTGTCGGCCGGGCAGACGGTCCTCGCGCCCGGCCGGTAGCACGGGTGCGACCTCGCGCGCTTGGTCTCGGCAATCTGCCAGCTCAAGGTCGGACGAGGATTGTCGAGACCCTCTGGAGAGTCGTAGCGCCCGTCCACGCTGAGGTGCACCACCTCGACATTGCCCGCTGCGCCATGGGGAGTCGGGTCGGCGTAGGCGCTCACGGAGTGCGGGACGACCAAGGCCAGAACCAGACCCATGGCCGTCCAGGCGCGTCTGGAGCGCTTGTTGAATGACATTGTTATTCCTGTCCTTTTCGTCATGAGCGTGAGGTCACCTCAGCGGAGCGCCGTTGGTCTCGCATGGGGTGGCCGAGACATTGGCCAGGTCCTGGTCCGGCCCGGTGTCGGGAGGGGCAGGTTGAGGTGCGTCCTTCACTTCTCCTGGTAGGCCTTGTCCATCTGCCGGAGCACGGTTGCCGGGTCGGCCTTGCCCGAGAACATGTTCTGGACGCCGGTGAAGTGGGCCTGCTGGACCTTGGGGTTGGGCCAGAGCTGGTCCATGAAGGGGACGGTCTTGCCGGCCTTCTGGTAGTCGACCAGGGGCTGCAGGGCCGGGTCGAGCCGGAACTGGTCGTTGGGGATGCTCGGCAGGTTGCCGGTGGCCGCGGCGTAGGCGTTCATGGCCTCCGGGGTGGCCAGGAAGTCGATGAACTTCGAGGCCGGCTCGGGGTTCTTGGCCTTGGCGTTCAGAGCGAAGGCGCCGCCGGCCGCGCCGGGCATGTGAGTCTCGTCGGCGTTGTCGGTCGCCGGCACCGGGAAGAGGCCGAACTCGGTGCCTTGAGGCGCCTGGGCCTTGACCTGGCTGAGGGTGGAGGTGACCTGGACGGCGGCCACCGCCTGGCCTTTGGCGAGCTGGGCGACCGAGGCCTCGGAGGAGGTGCCGAGGGGGTCCTTGGAGAAGCAGCCGCGCTCGTTCATCTCCAGGTACTTGGTCATGGCGGTGTTCCAGCCGGAGCCCTCGAACTTCGCCGAGCCGGCCTTCATCTGCTGGTCGAAGTCCTTGTTGGAGGCGTACACCGTGGTGGGGACGAGCGCGTAGTCGACCAGCTGAGTGACCCAGTCGGTCTGGTTGCCGAGGGCGAAGGCGACCTTGCCCTTGGACTTGGCGGTGTCGCAGAAGGCCAGCAGTTCGCTCCAGGTGGTCGGGGCCTTCGCCCCCACCTCGTCCATGGCCTTTTCGTTGTAGAGGGCACCGATGCCGACGAACGTCATCGGAACGATGTAGGTCTTGCCGCCGACCTGGGTCACCGGCTTGATCCCGGCGGGGATCCGGGCGGTCCAGGAGCGGCTGGACAGGTCGGCGATGTAGCCCGTGGGGGCCAGCACCTCGATGGCCGCGGGATTGCCGTTGCCGGGCCAGGCGAAGAACACGTCCGGGGCCGTGCCCGAGGACAGCTGCGTACGCAGGGTGCCCTGGTACTGATCGGTGTCGGAGTAGGAGGTGGTGACCCTCACCTTGGGGTTCTTGACCTGGAACGCCTTGAGCACGGCCTCCGTGCCGGCCCGGTCGGTGGCCACCGCAGCGATGCGCAGGGTCTCCGAGCCGCCGGAGGCGTTGGTGCCGCTGCTGCAGGCGCCTGCGGCCAGGGCGACGCCCGCGACCACGGCGGCGGTCAGCCGGTGGGTGGAACGCATGAATCCTCCTCGGAGAGGTGGTTGACAGGTGGGTGTTCTCAACGCAGTGGCGGGGTGGCGCTGAAGCTGTAGTGACCGGAGGCCAGGTCGACGACCAGAGCACCGGGAAGGCTGTCGACGATCTCGATTCCAGTGCGGTCCGCGAGCTCCTCCCCGTCTTCGCGGACGCTTCCCGGGTCCCCGGTGGGAACATGCAGGGTCGCGCGGGCGCTCGGGGGGACGGTGACCTCCAGGTGAACTTCGTCCTCGTGCAGCCGCCATCCGCAGGCGACGGCGCCCAGGGGTGTTTCCTGCCGGGCCCGGGCCCAGGTGAGCCTGCCGCCGACGGTAGGCCGCAGCAGCAGGTCCCGGTAAGCGACGGAGCCGGGCCGCTGGTCGATGCCGGCGACGCCGCCGTACAGCCATTCGCCGACGGAGCCAAGGCTGTAGTGGTTGAAGGAGTTCATGGCCGGTGACTGGAAGCCGTGCTCCTCGGTCCAGCCGTCCCAGCGCTCCCAGATCGTGGTGGCGCCGTGCCGGACCGAGTAGCCCCAGGACGGATAGGTGTCCTGGTGCAGCAGCGCGTACGCCAGGTCGGCGCGGCCGTGCTCGGCGAGCACCGGGCACAGCAGAGCCACCCCGACGAAACCCGTGGTGAGGTGCCGGTCACGGGCCTCGATGTCGGCGGCCAGATGCCGGACGGCCGCGGACACCAGCCGTTCGGGCAACAGGTCGAACGCCAGCGCCAGCAGGTAGCCGGTCTGAGTACCGCCCGCGACCTTGCCCTCGTGTGCGGACGTGTCCACGAACGCGTCCACGAACGCATCCCGGATGGCCAAGTGCAGGGCGCCGTAGCGTTTGGCGTCGGCGTGCTCACCGAGCACGTCGGCCGCCTGCGCGACGATCTGGGCGCTACGCGCGAAGTAGGCGGTGGCCAGCAGGTCACGCGGGGTCTCCGCATCCACTTGGAGCCAGTCGCCGTAGTGGTTGCCGACACGGTGACGCCACACAAGGTCGGAGTTGTGGCGATGGATGTGATCGACCCAGGCGGTCATGGCGGCGTACGACCGTTCCAGCATCCGCCTGTCGCCGTAGACGCGATAGAGGTGCCAGGGGATGATGACACCGCCGTCGCCCCACGCCGGTGCACCCTCACGGTCAACGCACAGCCTCGGGGCGACGTCGGGGAAGGCTCCATCGGCATCCTGGGCGTCGACGACGTCACGCATCCACCGGGCGAAGAACGCCCCGACGTCGGCGTTGCGGCAGGCGGTCGGCAGAAAGACCTGAGCGTCGGCCAGCCACCCGAGCCGCTCGTCACGTTGCGGGCAGTCGGTGGGGATGGACACGAAGTTGCCGCGCTGACCCCAGCGGATGTTGGACTGCAGCCGCGTCACGATCTGGTCGGAACAGGCGAACTCCCCCGTCCACGGGGTGTCGCTGTGCAGCACCCTGCCGACGACGTCCTCGGCACGCAGGTCACCCGGATAGCCGGTGACCTCGACATACCGGAAGCCGTGGAAGGTGAACTGCGGTTCGAAGACCTCCACGGCGTCGCCCGCGGCCACATAGACGTCGATGGCCTCCGCAGTGCGCAGGTTGTCGACGTACAACTCCCCGTCGTCGAGCATCTCGGCGTGCCGCAACCGGATCCGCCGTCCGCGTTCGGCACCCCGCACCGTAAGCCTCACTCGCCCGACCATGTTCTGGCCAAGGTCGACGATGAGGTGACCGCCGGGGCGGCGGACCACGGAGCGGGCAGGCAGCTCCTCCGTCACCCGCACCGGCCGGTCGGAGCCGGCCTGCAGGACCTCGGTCGAACGGTCGAGCACGACGGCCGAAGTCCATCCGGCGTCGTCGTACCCGGGGGCGTCCCAGCCAGACAGATCATCGCGGGCGTCGACGTACTCCCCCATCAGCAAGTCGGCGTACCGGGTCGCGCCGGAACGCTCCAGCCAGCCCTCGTCAGTGCGGATCCAGCGCCGGGAGCCGTCCGCGAAGTCCAGCAGGACCTGGACGATCACCTGGGGCGCGTCGCCGTAGTGCAGAGCCTGGTGGCGGGAGTCGAAGCCGACGAAGCCGCTCCACCATCCGTCGGCGAGCACGACGCCCAGCACGTTCTCGCCGTCCTCGAGCAGCTCACCGACGTCATAGGTCTGATACAGCACCCGCCGGTGGTACTCGGTCCAGCCCGGGCCCAGTTCGACGTCGCCGACCCGCCGACCGTTCAGGCTCAACTGGTAGACACCCCGGGCACTGGCGTACACACGGGCCCGCACCGGCCGCCGGCCGCCCAAGTCGAACGAGCGCCGCAGGTGGGCGCACGGCAGCAGGTGCCGCGTGCGGTCGGTGCGGTCCTCACGGTCGGGCGGATCCATCACGGCCGCGGCCGCAAAGTCACGGCCGATCCACACGGCGCGCCACTCGTCGGCGTGCATGAGACCGGTCTCGAACCACGAATCCGCCCTGCCCGCCGGTGAGCCGTCGGCGTCCCACACCTCGACCCGCCAGTGGTAGCGGGTGCAGGACTGCAGCGGCGGCCCATCGAAAGGGACGAGCACGCCGACGGCCGACTCACGACAGCCGGTGTCCCAGATGCGCCGCCCTGCGACATCCAGGTCCTCTCGGGCGAGCGCCACGGTGAGCCGATAGGAGGTCTGCGCGTCGCCCCTGCGGGTGGAGCGGAGTTTCCACGACAGGCGGGGCGACGGCTCGTCCAGACCCAGCGGCGTCTCCAGCATCTCGCAGGTGAGGCCGTAGGGCTGCAGAGCGCCGTCGTCGGGGCGGGTGTTCAGCGGTGGGTTCGGCAAGTCCGTGGTCATCCCTTCAGTCCCCCGGCGAAGCCCTTGATGATGTGGCGCTGCATGAGGAAATAGACGATGAGGATCGGCAGCATGGCGATGACCAGTCCGGCGAACACCAGATTCCACTGCGAAACGTACTGGCCGATGAATCCGAAGACGGCCACCGGAATGGTCTGCTGGTCACTGCCGCTGAGGTACAGGAAAGGTGTGAGGAAGTCGTTCCAGATCAGAATGGCGTTCAGGATCACCACGGTTCCGGTGATGGGCCGCAGCAGCGGGAAGACGACCCGCCACAGGACCTGGATCGGGCTCGCCCCGTCGATGAGCGCAGCCTCCTCGTATTCACGGGGAAGGACACGCAGAAAACCCGCGTAGAGAAAGGTCGCAAAGGGAACCTGCAGCCCGCTGTAGAACAGCACCAGGGACCACAGGGTGCCCAGCAGGTTCAGATCGCGAATGGTCTGGTACAGCGGCAGCAGCGCCAGTTGGAAGGGAAGCAGCAGGCCCAGCATCACCAGCAGGAACGACCAGCGGGACCAGCGGGCAGTCACCCGTGCCAGCGGGTACGCGGCCATCACCGAGACGGCAACGATGATCGCCACGCTCAGCGCCGTCACCACGACGCTGTTGACGATGGCGCCCGCCAGGCCGGCCTCCCGCCAGGCGTCGGCGTAGTTGCGCAGGGTCGGCGACATCGTCGGCACGATGGCAGAGGACCCATCCCGCGGATCGCGCAGCGACAGGTTGACCAGGAGGTACAGGGGGAACGCGACCACCGCGGTCACCGCGATCATCGCGATCTCGCGGACCAGGGTGCGGGGGCCGTAGCGGTTCACCGGGCCGCTACTTCCCGGCGGCGCAGCAGCCGGTACTGGCCTCCGGAGATGACCGCGACGAAGACCGTCAGCACGATCGCAAGCGCCACGCTGTAGGCGTACTCGTTGAACTGGAAGGCGTTCTTGTAGATGAGCGTCGACAGGGTCTCAGTGGCGGTTCCGGGGCCACCACCTGTCATCACCCAGACCTGGTCGAACAGTTTCAGGCCCCCGATGATCGACAGCATCAGGTTGACCGTCGTCGCGGGCGCCAGCAGCGGCAACACGACGTGCCGGAAACGTTGCCATCCACTCGCGCCGTCGACGGCGGCGGCCTCGTGGACCTCCCGGGGAATGCCCTGAAGGCCGGCCAGGAAAATGACCATCGAATAGCCGGCGAACTGCCAGACGACGACCCCCGCCACGCTGCACAGGGCCAGGGTCGGATTCCCCAGCCAGTTCTGCTGCCAGGAGTCCGGCCCGGCGGCCGCGATCATGCCGTTCAGCGCGCCGTCAGGGGCCAGGATGTACTTCCACAACGCCGCAGTGACGACCGGCGTCATCACAGCCGGGGCGAACAACAGGACGCGCAGCACGTTCCGGCTCTTGATCCGGCTGTGCACGCCCAGCGCGAGCAACAACCCGATGGCGTTCTGAATGACCGTGACGGCCACCGCGATGATGAACGTCTGCCGGAGCGCTCCCCGGGCCCCCGGATCCTCCAGCATGTCCCGGAAATTGCCCAGGCCGACGAAATGCCTCGTGGGGTTGAGCCCGTCCCAGTCGGTGAACGCGAACGCCGCACCCTGAGCGCTGGGCAGCAGCACCACGAAGGCGTACAGCGCGAACGCCGGGACCAGGAACCAGGCGGGCGCCCGACGCGTGCGCCTCCCTCGCCGCGAAGCCGCCACGGCCGGGCCGACAGGGTTTCCCTTTGCCTGCCGCGGGCCGGGCACGACCGGCTCGGTCACCTCCCTCGCTGACCCCTGCGCCATCTGCGCCCTCCTTCGCACACATGACGGCTGTGTTGCCGCCAGGTGAACCGCACAGCTTCTAGGCAGGGATCCTGCGCCGACCGTGACCTGCCCGGATAGCCCGAAATAGGCCAGCGGTAGCACAATGTTCACCTCAACACCTCAGGGCGCTACAGTGCGGTCATGCACGGACCCCCCGTTGACGTCATCAAGGGAATGGTGTACATCACCGACGGGTCACTGGCCTACGCCGGGCACCACTTCCACGAGGACAGCCACCCCGTCCACACGCACAGCTTTGTCGAGATCGCCGTCGTCACAGGCGGCCAAGCGGTGCACAAGTCACTCACAGGCCAACGGAAACTGGAGGTCGGGGACGTCATCCTGCTACGCCCCGGGGTCTGGCACGGCTACGAGGAGTGCCGGGGCCTCGACCTGTACAACTGCTGCTTCAGCAACGAACTACTGCAACGCGAGCTGGCCTGGACACGGGAGGACGCCCTGCTGGGTTACCTGTTGTGGACCGGCCCCAACTCCATGCAGCGCCGAGGAATGCTCACCACGAGACTGGATGCACAAGCGCTCAAAGAGTGCGTGATTCATCTGGACGCTCTGGCCCGGTTGCGCGACCAGCCCGTGGACCGGCACCGGGGCGACATCATCGGACGGCTCTCGCTGTTCCTGAGCCACCTCGCCCGGGCCGTCGCCGCCAGCCGAGGGAACATTCCCGGCAGGGAGGGGCCGACGCACCCGGCCGTACTGGAGGCCATGCACCTGCTCGAGTCACGACTCGACCACAAATGGACCCTCAACGAACTCGCCGAAGAACTCCATTTGACACCCCGCTACCTCATCCGCCTGTTCAAATCCGCCACCGGGCTACCACCGATGACCTACCTCGCCCAGCACCGGGTGGAAAAGGCGGCCTCCCTGCTGCTACACACCGACCAGCCCATCACCCAGATCGGCCAGGCCGTCGGCTGGGCCGACCAGAACTACTTCGCACGCCGCTTCAAAGCCCACTACGGCCTCACCGCCACGACCTATCGGCAGCGATTCACGCACCATTCGCTCCGGCTTTGACGCCACCCCCACCCGCATCAAGGATCGTGCAACGACTGCGGGGAGGTCCCCAGTGCGGCATGAGCGGATGTCTGGTCATGGAGCTGTGAGTTCGGCCAAGAGCCGGTGGATCAGGTTGCGGCTGTCGTCCGGCGAGATGGCCGACTTCTCCTCGATAAGGATCCACGTGTCGGTGAGGTCGCCATAACCGAACTCGGTACCCAGGGCAGTGTGCGTCAAGGTGAGCCGGTCCCCGATCTCCGGGAACTCCAGTACATCGAACGGACACGCCCGCGCCTCGAAGAACACGGCGCCACTGGGGACCACCCGGATCGTCGTGTCCGGGCTGACGCCGAGGTCCAGGAGGTGGCGAAGCTGAGCGGCCATCACCCCCGGTTCGGTCAGCGGCAGGGTCAGCGCACGCTCATCGATGATCACGTCAAGGACCCGGCGACGGCCGCCCGCGCGGTAGCGCTGGCGGCTGTTCAGCAGGTCCCATTCCACATCGACGTCGCAGCCCGGAGCCAGATGCGGGGCGAGATGACGAGCGTACGACTCCACCCGCGCCATGTACGGGACCAGCTGGACGCCATAGCTATGGATGACCGATGCCTCCGACTCCATGATGAGCGCGTCACGTTTCGAAGCCGTCAACCGATCCGCGTGCGCCTCCAGCCACTCCGGCCCGTGGGGGCGTGACGCCAGATCGATCATCACCTCCGCGACCTTGGCCTCCCGAACCTGATAACGCTCCAGGATCCGCTCCACCTCAGCGGGCGACGGCGACTCGAACCCGGTCTCGACGCGGACCAGCCATTCGGACTCGCACCGCACCCGGGCCGCCGCCTCCGTGTACGACAGCTCCAGAAACTCCCGAGTCCGCCGCAGGTACAATCCCAGCCGCCGCGCATTGATGTTCGGCGCGCGATAGTCAACGGGCATCCGCTCCTCCTCCATGCTCCACCATCGCAACCCCGGAGGCTCTCTTGCTCGCTTTTCGGCTACTTGTTCACTTGCCTCAGGACTGATGCCTGGCGAGGCTCGGTCCAGGTGCCCGGGCTGTCGCTCTCATTTCGGCTGCCCACGCTGGTCGTCAGACGTACTCGCTGATCCGTGCGGCGCTGGCGGGGATGCCACTCAAGGGAAACACACTGCCATCTGCACGAGCGCGCGACGGCGGCACGATCTTGAGCCCTGCGCAAGATCGCCAGCCGAAGAGGCCGGATGCCGCGTACGACCTGGACTCGGAGGCCCTGCCGGAACTGCCGGCGCTGCGCCACCTCACGCTCAACGGAACCAGGCGCACGACGGCCGCTGCCGCCGGCGATTCTGACCCTTGGTCACCCGGCCAGGGTTGATGGCTTCCCTCGCTTTGCTGCCCCGCGAACACTGCGACCCCTATGGACACGGCAGAGTGGCGGTTGCGATCAGCGGCAGAAGAGGATGTTCGTGAGGCGCTCATCGACGGGCGCACGCACTGCGGCGGGATCGGTTCCGTCGCCTGGCACCGGTCGCCGCCCAGCGTCTACCCGTCCTCGGCGGGCTTGTCTTCCGGATCAAGGTCGCTGAGGGTCCAGGTGCCGTCGGTAGACAGCCAGGCTTGCCGACCGGGTGCCAGGGTCGCGAACTGTGCGAGGTACGGGTGCTGGGCGTACACGTGGTGGAGATGCGCGATCGCGATGCTCTGCCCGGTGGTGTCGAGGCCGTCGAGGAACTGCCAGGCCCCGTCGTGGTCGCGTACCACACCGCGGATCGGTTGCTGCCCATCGATGATGCGGGTGGTGGTGTAGACCTGGGTCCTCACCGGGGAGTCCGGGAACGGCCACGGGGTGATGGACTCCAATTCGCGCCACAGGCTTGGAGCGTGCTGATCCGGGGGGAGCCACAGCTGTGGCTGGTTGGCCCGACAGTTGACGCCCGCGTGCTCGTCCCAGGGGAAGCGTCCGTCCTGGTCGGGCCAGACCACTTGGACGATCGGCAGTGGTGGGTGGTGGCGGTAGAAGCGCAGGGCGGTGCCGAAATAGAACGGATACCAGCCGGGATGCACCGGTTTGATGATCAGCGGATAGCCGCCAGGCAGGATGCCGTGGAGGGGTCGCTCGTCGGAGTGCAGCGGCTGACCGTCGCGGATCTGGTCGCCGATCTTGTTGATCCAGTTCTGCATGTCCGGGAGTAGCAGTCCGAACATCGCGACTTCCGGGCTGCCCAGACTGTGCCACATGCCGATGGTGTACGCCCAGGCCGGAACACCATCGTCAGAATGGACCGCGGTTGCGCTCCAACCGTGCCGGGCAACAAGGTCCGCGGTGTCGTCCCGGCAGCCGTGTTCGCACACCTGCCCGTCGTCGTGGTCATGGCCTGGATCGTCGCCGGTGCATAGGACGCAGTGACACTCACGGCGAGGGTCGAGTAGCGCAACCATCCCGGCAGCGTAGAGGCCGCCCGGCAGGACAGACGATCCGGGCAGCCGGGCAGGTGGCTTCCTCGGCAATCTTCGGTCCGCCAGAAGGCCCGAAACGCGAGCTACGTCGCCCGGCCGGCAGCCCGCCGCAAAGGACCGCGGCACCGAAGGCCCGCCAATAGCCGTTGACGACCGGACACAGCCGGACATCACAGCAACAGCGCCCGACCGCGCTTCGGCTGATCTACGTGGTTGCTGAGTTCAGGACGGCCCACCGCGTAGATCCTTCGAAGCCGATCAGGACTTGAAGTAGTGAGTGCGTGATGGCCCTCGGTGCCTGGACCCTCGGCGGGCCGACAGCACGCCCCCCGAGCCGCCCTGACCCGCGCCGAGGCCCTGATCCCCCAGATCCAGGCCGAGCTGTGGCCAGAGGCCACCCACGCCATCTCCGGTCAGTTCGCCAATGAGGTCAACGCCCGGATTCTGCGCTTCATTGAAGATCTCGACCAAGACCCCCGCACGGAGCCGAAGTGACGACCCCAGAATCAGCGGAAGCAACGGCTACATGACCAGCAGCAATTGCCGGCTACCACCTGCCGCATCGGCGCGACCCTCGCAAGACCTGGACATGGCCGACCACGTCGTCATCGACCAAGTGCAGCCGGATCGGTGGATTTGGGCTTAGTCACGGATTCACGTGGTAGGGCTTTCCATGACAAAGGGGACGCGACGGGGGTGAGGCGTGTCCGATGATGGCAATAGTGATCTTGGCTCCGATTGCGGTGCTCGCGCTGCTGATGGCCCGGGAACATCTGGAGGCGGCGTTGCTTGCCGACCGTGATGACGAGACGGGTGAGGTCGGCCCTGCGCGGCGGGGCCTTTCGGGCCGCCTTCCGCCGACCGCGGGCGGCGGCGTGGGGTATGGGTGGAGCGCGGACCGGGTAAGGGGGAGATCGGTTCGGAGGGCGAGAGGACTCCGGCGATGAAACGGGGTGAGAGGGTGGCCGTGCTACGGGATGCCTACGAGTTCGTTCGCCCGGCCAGGGGACGGCGAAGCCGGACAGAGAGACGCATGCCCGTGGGCATTCCGGGGATGGATCACCATGAACTGGCCCAGACGATCCGGCGGTTCCCCGGCCGCTATCACGGCAGGGTTCCCGATCGGACGCTGGCGAGGATCACCGCCGCCGCAGCCGCCGGACAATGGGAGAAGGCCGTCAACAAACTGATCACCGCCCTGTCGGCCTGCGCGGAACCGATCACGACCGACGAATACCAAGAACTTCGCACGATCCTGACCGCCCTGCACATGCCCGGCCACCGCGCCGCCGCCCTGAGGTTGCAGCGCGGCGAGACGGGTCGCCGCTCCCCGACGTCATCAGTTGGATGGGGTGGCCGGCGGGAGTCGGAGGATGAAGCGTGAGCCTCCGGTGGGGGCGGCTTCGGCGTGCAGGGTGCCGTTGTGGGCGTGGGCGATGTCGCGGGCGATGGCCAGGCCAAGACCGGCGCCTCCGGCGCCGCGGCTACGGGCGGTGTCCAGGCGGGTGAAGCGTTCGAAGATCCGTTCTCGGTCGGCTTCGGGGATCCCTTCCCCGTCGTCGGTGACGATGAGTTCGACGATGTCCTTGCCTTGGCACACCTCGACGCGGACTGCGCGGGCGGCGTGGCGCTGGGCGTTGTCGAGCAGGTTCTCCAGGACGCGGCTGATCTGGCCACGAACGGCGTTGACGGTCACGTCGGGCTGAAGGAGGAGCCGCACCGGGTGCGTGTCCGCCCTGCGGGAGATCTCTTCGCGGACCAACTCCGCCAGGTTCACTTCCTCGAGCGCCCTCGGGCCGCCGGCTCCCACGCGGGTGAGCAGGAGAAGGTCGGAGGTGATCTTTTCGAGGCGGTCGACGTCGTCGAGCGTCTTGTCGAGCAGCGTGTGCCATTCGGTGTCGTCGGGGTAGAGCTGTGCCTCCTCCAGTTGTGTGCGGAGCCCGGCGATGGGGGTGCGCAGTTCGTGGGAGGCGTCGGCGGCGAACTGCCGCTGCCGGTCGAGTGCCCGCTCCATCCGGGTCTTGGCGTTCTCGAGCCGTTCCAGTGTGCTGTTGACGGCGTGGGCAAGGCGGGCGACCTCGGCCTGGTCGGGTGGTTCGGGAACACGGCTGCTGAGGCTGTTGAGGTTGATCGCGGCCAGCTGTGCACCGATCTCCTCCATCGGCCGCAGCGCACGGCCGGTGATCTTCCAGGCGCTGTAGACGGTCAAGGTGATCAGCGCGGCGACCTGGACGGCGAACATCGTGTCGAAGATGCCGATGGACAACAGGCTGGGTTGGCGCACGCCGGCGTAGACGACGGGGGACTCCAGTGCGGGTGTGGCTCGTATCGCGGATATGCGGAGGCAGCCCGGTTGTGGGTTCGAGCAGGTCTGTAGGTCTTGCTGTGGATTTGCCGGAGTGGGCAATGTGAGGGACATCGGCGGAAGTCCCCGGGCGGCGGCCGATGCGGCGATGATCCGATGGTCTGGTGCCACGACCTGCACCAGATCCACATCGGGAACCTGCGGCACGATGGGGTTGGTCACCCGCCCACCGCGAACGGCCGCCGCGGTGGCCGCGGCTTGACGGCGCAGCTGCTGCCATGCGCTGTTGGTGAGCGTGTGACGGGCGATCGTACCCGCGACCAAGCCTGCCGGTACGAAGAACAGAATCGCCAACACCGCGACCAGCAGGGTGATCCGGCCCCGTAGGGAGCGCGGGCGTCGTAACAGACGCGGCCGGGCACACAACCGGGGACGCAACCGGGGGCTGAGCATGCTGTGCAAGCCCATAATCATTCCTTCGCCGGCCGATCGGCGGTTCTGGTGACGCCCCGGGCTCGTCACCCGTCGATCTCACAACCGGCGAATCCCTCGGGTCTTCGTCGGATGAACGCGGCGCCCCACGAACGTTCGGACATGCCAGGGTTATCTGTGCCGATCTGCCCTTCCAGAACACACCCTATTAACACTATTCACGCCTAATCACCGCAAAAATCCATGAGCATGTAAAAAACGGAGCAACGAAGGTCTGGTCCGTGTTGAGCCGAGATCGCGACTCGATCTGGCCATCCTGGGCAGCACCGTGTTGAGCGCCTTCGCCACCGCCGTCGCTACCGGCGGGCCTTCAACGGGTGCGCGGTCCCGCGCCGTGGAGGAGGGTGTCGACGATCTTGATTGCGAGGACGTCCGGGTCCGCATCTTCGGGGCTGTCGTGCAGCGCTTCCCCGATGAGTGCGTAGTAGACCCGACGCACCCAGTCGAGGTCGGCCTGTGAGTCGATCACGCCCTGGTCCTGTGCCCGGACGAGCAGCCCCATGCAGCGTCGCGCGATCTCTTCCTGGGTCGTCGTCGCCTCGCTGCCCTCGGTGGCCGGCAACCCGAGCGCGAACCCCCAGGCACTTTTGAACTGGAGCACGTTGGCCGTGATCCGGTGCAGGGCGACGAGCGGCGGTGCGGTATCCGGCCTGCCGTCCTCGATCGCCTGCGCGAGCCGCTCCACGGTCGAGGCCGCGAGCGCGTCGATCAGCGCCTGGCGACTGGCGAACCGCCGATGAACGGTCGTCCTGGCCACGTTCGAGGCTTCCGCGATCTGCTCCATGGACGCGGCCGGGTTCTCGGCCAGAACCCGTTCCGCGGCCTCCAGGATCGAACGCACGCTGCGCTCCGCATCTGCCCTCAACGGTCGTCCCATCGTCCGGTCATCCAACCTCCCGATCGAGATCCGCTTCAGCATACGACGAAGCAGCAGCTCATCCGATAACTGCATCACCACTGTTGCAATATTTTATCGAGATAGTACTGTCCTATCTCAGTTGTCGAGGCACTGGCCCCGGCCGTACGACAAGGAGAACATCAGCGTGAACGCCATCGCTCTCGTCACCGGCGCGTCCTCAGGCCTCGGCGCGGAATTCGCCACGCAGCTCGCCGCCCGCCGACACGACGTGATCCTCACCGCCAGATCCGGAGATCGGCTCGAGGCCCTCGCCGAACGCCTCCGGGGAGGCCATGGAATCCGCGCCCA
The DNA here is from genome assembly GCF_014323705.1 of Actinomadura alba. Lineage (GTDB taxonomy): Bacteria > Actinomycetota > Actinomycetes > Streptosporangiales > Streptosporangiaceae > Actinomadura_C > Actinomadura_C alba. The sequence goes on along the minus strand of NZ_JABVEC010000006.1, from coordinate 32,482 downwards.
CGTTCTCGTCCAAGACCTCGCCGAGCCGGACGCCGCTCGCCGGATCGGGGACGAACTGACCGCCCGCGGCCTCACCGTCGACCTCTTGGTCAACAACGCCGGCTTCGGCACCTGCGGTCGCTTCGAGGAGATCGCCGGGGAGCGGGATCACGACCAGCTGATGGTCAACGTCGTCGCGCTCGTCGACCTCACCCACCAGCTACTACCAGGCATGCTGGAACGCGGGTCGGGCGCCGTGATCAACGTCGCCTCGACCGCGGCGTTTCAACCATCGCCCTACTTCACCGTCTACAGCGCATCCAAGACCTTCGTGCTGAACTTCAGCCTCGCCCTGCGCCAGGAGTACCGCCGCCGCGGCATCCGCGTCCTAGCCCTTTGCCCCGGGCCCGTCGAAACCAGGTTCTTCGACACCATCGGCACCCGCAGGGCCGCTGTGGGCGGGGACATGACCACACCTGAACCGGTGATCCGCGCTGCCCTGCGCGCACTCGATCGCGACCGTCCTTACGTCACCCCCGGCCTCGCCAACGCCCTCACCGCGCACCTGTCCCCCCGCCGGTCCCGGCGACTCGTCACAGCCATCGCCGAACGGGTCACCCGCAAAGTGCTCGACCCGAACCCGAAGCACGCCGCCCGCACCACTGGGCCGGCGTGAACCGACTGAACAATCCGATCTTCGGCCCACGCGGCCATCGCACTAGTCAATGCGGATCAACCGGACGGCATCGGCGACGATGGCACCGTCCGCGTCGTTGCTCAGCTTGATCGTCGTGGCCAGCCCCTCGGCCAGGCGGTAGGTGCCGAGCGACACCCACGAGCCGCCGCGGGGCTCCGGCCGCCCCGGAACCCGCTGGTCGACCCGTACGACGTCGACGCCACCGGCGTGGGTGATCGTGTACGGAGCGTTGCCGGCGCGGTTCTCGTGCGCTGTATAGGAGACCTGGATCTCGTACTCGCCATCGTGGGGGACGACCGGCCGCCACTGGACCGCTCGCTCGCCCGTGCCGGCGGGCGCCGAGCGGTAGTTTCCGCCGCGGTAGCCGGGCACCCCCGTCCCCGCCGACCAGGCACCACTGAGCACTTCGTAGCCGAGTTCGTCGTTGTCGATCAGCACCTCGTTGCGGACGTCGGCCTGTGAGCGCGCGTTGACAAGGCTCAGGGAGTCGAGCGAGACCAGCGTTCCGCCGCCCAGCCCCGGCCCGGACGCGGTGAACCGGACGGTGTGCCGCCCAGCGCGCAGCCCGACCGTGCCGAGCTGCGCGATGTCGTAGCCATCGGCCAGCGCGGACGTGGTGTCGACGACGGCCGTCCGTGGCCGGCGTCCGTCCAGTGTGACGGTGACCAGCCCACCGTCGGCCGTCCGGTAGTAACGCAAGAGCAGTTCGTACGACCCGGCGCGGGCGATGTCGAATTCGTACTCGACGTGGCCGCCGACCTCGTGCGGCGTGAACGTCACCCGGCCGCCCTCACGGGCGAGCGGATCGGCGGTGACCGCCACCGTTCCGCCCGACGGTGCGGCGTCGGCCGCGAGGTCGACGACGGACTCCCGGTATCCCGGCCCGCGGGACAGACCGTCGCGGCCGTCGGTGAGCCATTCCAGCGAGAACCGGCAGATGACGACCCGCCGCGGGAAGCTCGGAATGTCGCCGTCGCAGCCGTACAGGAGAAGGATCGTGCCGTCGGAGAGCCGGGCGAGTTCGGAGTAGTACGACCGGTTCTCGTTGATCACCCGGCTGTAGCGGAACGAGTGCGCCTCGTCGTAGCTGACCGAGACCGTCATGTTGGTCCGTACCGGAGAGTCCGGGCGGCTGAACAGGATGCGGTCGACCTCCGAGCTGCCCGGTCCTCCCGTGTAGCGCAGCAGGCCGGCGTCGACGGCGTTGAAGGTGCCGGTGGAGCCGTCCAGGCGGGGCTGCGACCAGGACGACCCACGGTCCCCACTGACGGCGACGATTCGCTGCCGGTTGCCTCCCGCCGCGGCGCGTCCGTTGACGATGACGGTTCCATCGGCCCGCTGTACGAGCCGAGCCTCGTTGATCGGGTAATCGACGGACACCGGCACCTCGTCGGTCGCCTTCCAGGTGGCGCCATGGTCGTCGCTGTAGATCGACGCCACCCCGTAGAAGCGCTGCGCGACGGTGTTGCCGACGATCACCCGGCGGTGTGCGCAGTTGAGCAGCAGCCGGCCGTTGTCCAGCTGGATGCCGTGGCCAGGGCCGGGACCGTGCAGCGCCCACTCGTACGGGAAGTGGTCGAACAGCCCGGGCATGCTCCGCGGCTCGCTCCACGTCCGGCCGCCGTCGGCACTGGAGATCATGTACAGGTCCCCGCTGTCACCGGAGCAGCTGGTGTTCTCCGGCAGCCGGATCGACAGCATGTAGAAGAGGAAGACCTCGCCGGTCCCCCGGTCGACGACGAACGCCGGGTTGCCCCACGACTGCCCGTCCACCGACGCCACGAGCGTCTCCGTCGCGGTCCAGGTGTCCCCGCCGTCCGTGCTGCGCCGCATCAGCAGGTCACGCGGCCCGGCGTCGCACACCTCGTACCGGCCCTCGGTGGCGGCAAGGATCGTGTCGTCGGGCAGAACGGCGAGACCGTGGACGTGGTAGTTCTCCAGCGGGTCCACCAGAGAGTCCCACAGCGTGGTCTCGTCGAAGAACGCGCCGCGGCGGGCCGGCGCGGGGGCCGCAGGGGCCGCGGCGGCCACGCCGGTCAAGCCAGTGCCTAGCGCCGCGGTCACCGAAGCGCCGGCGACGCCGAGGGTGAACGACCTCCGGCTGATCGGCGAGGGACCGGGGTGGTGCGGGCCGGGGTCGGGCGAGCCGGGGTGGGGCGGGTCGGTTCGTGGTGCCATGGTTCCCTCCAGGGGGTCGACGGCCGGCCATGACCGGACGGGCGGGTCAGGCGTGGAGGAGCTGGGCTTCATAAGGTCCGAGCAGCGCCGACAGGGCTCGCCGCTCGGACGGCGTACATGGGACGAACGGTGCCGCGACATGGGGCGGGCAGAGCCCGCGTTCGTCGAGCACGGCCTTGACCGCCGGGACTCCGGGGCGGACGTCGTGCAGTGCCAGCATCTGGTCGATGACCTTCTGCGCACGCTCGGCGTCGGCATCGCGCCCGGCCTGATGTGCGTCGACGAGCTCGACCGGGAGTCTCGGCGCGAGATTGGCCATGCCGGGCACGACACCGTCGGCGCCGAGCCGGAGTCCCGCCAGCAACTGCCGCTCGGCCCCCTGGCTCACACCGAAGTCCGGACGGCGCCGGGCGGCCTCGATGACGTGACCGAGCAGCGCAAGGTCATTGGAGCTGTCCTTCATCCCCACGACGTGCGGCATCGCGGCGATCTCGTCGATCAGCGGCGGACTCAGCGGGTTGCTGTACCGGGGCACGTTGTACGCGACCACCGGCACGCCCACCTCGGCCAGCGCGGCGTAGTGGGCGACGATCTCGTCGTCGCGGTGGCGGTAGTAGATGGGCGGGCTGAGCACGACGGCGTCCGGCTCGGCCGGCAACACCGCCTCCGCCCGGTGGAGAGCCTCGCCGGTGCCGGCACCGGTGATGGTGGCGAGCACCGGGCGGCCGCCGGTGAGCTCGCGCCACTGCTCGGCCACACCGGTGGCGAAGCCCGTCAACGACGACGCCGGCAGCAGCGGTCCCTCGCCGTTGCTGCCGAACAACATCAGGCTGTGCACGCCGGCGCCGGCCAGCGCGCGCAGCAGGCCGGCCGCGTGGTCGGCGGAGGGCACCCCGGGCCGGGTCATCGGAGTGACGAGCGGGACCATGACGCCCCGCAAGAGGCTGCGCCCATCGACGGTCGTGGCCATCAGTACCCCTTGATCTCCGGCCAGGCCAGCTCGACCCCGTCGCCGGCCAACTCGTCCTGGAAGTGACGCAACCTGGCGGTATCGGCATGCACCTGTCCGGGCTCGAGCCCCTTGTCGAGGCAGTGGGCCGCCAGTGCCCCGGCGACCTCCCCGACGTTCCACTCCACGGGATGCAGCCGGTAGCAGCCGTTGGTGATGTGCGTGGTGCCGATGTTCTTGGCCGCCGGCAGCAGGTTGCGCAGCCGTACCGGAATGAGCGCACCGAGCGGGATCTGGAACGGGCAACTGGCGACGTCGATGTAGGTGTCACCGCCGGTGGACGGATGCAGGTCGATGCGGTACATGCCGACGCCGACGGAATCCGGATAGCCGACGGCGCCCCGCTCGCCGCGCACGGCGAAGGAGAGGTCCTGCTCGACGACCCGCCGGCGAGCCACGATGCGGCGGGACTCGCGGATGTACGGCGCCTTGGCCAGCCCGTCGGAGGTCCCCATGACGTCGCCGCGCAACCGGAGGCCCGGCCAGCCGGTCCCGCCGTCCGGGCGCGGCGCCTCCGTCTGGAGCCAGTACAGCATGCTGAGGCTCAGCTCACGGGCGCCGGCGAGGTGCTTGTCCCGCTCCTCGTCGCTCACCCCGATGAGCGGCCCGGGCAGGTAGTCGATCATCGGCCAGTTCACGACCGTCACATCGCTGTCGGCGAACCCCGGTCGGAGCACCTTCTGGGAGAGCACCCGGCGGAAGACCCACAGCTCCTTGTCGCCCGGGTCCTTGCTCTGGTCGGCGACGATCGGGGCGGCTTCGGCATTCGGAGCGGCTTCGGCATTCGGCAGGAAGCTGCGCTCGACGGTCTCCAGCGTACGGGGATCCGGAGCGCTGAGGCTGAGCAGGCGGTTCGGCCAGCGCGGCGGCCGGTGGCTCGCCCAGGCGGAGTAGCCGGCCGGACGGTCGATGGTGTGGTCCTCGCCGGCCCGGTGATCCAGGGCGAACACCCACGAGAAGGCCTGCATGTTCCCCGGTTGCGCCTCGTCCGGCGCGCTCGGCTCGCCGGTCTCGTGGCGCGACTCGAAGCCCGTGACGTACTCGGCCCCGGCGAGCGGAAGCACGTCCCCCAGCTCCGTCGCGTCCAGGACGTACCGCGCGCTCACCTCGAGCCGACGGCCGTCGGGCGCCTCGACGACCACGCTGCGTACCCGGTCCCCGTCGACGACGGCGGCGACCGGCCGGTGGCCGTACAAGATGCGCAGCCTCCCGGCCGAGACGTACGGCGACACCATGGCGGACAGGACCGCGGCGGCGACCCGCGGCTCGTGACACAGTCGGCTGACCCGTCCCTCGCCCGGGTTGAGATCCGCACGAGCGCGCGCCTCGTCGGTCAGCGGATACCACGTCCGGTAGTAGCTCCGGATGGCCTCGCGCAGTTCACGGTAGCTGCGAGTGCATCCGAACTGCTCGATCCACGGGTGCTCGTCCGGTGGTACGCCCTGGCTGGTGAGCTGGCCGCCGATCCAGTCGGTCTCCTCGGTGAGCAGCACCGATCTGCCTCTGCGAAGCGCGGCGAGCGCGGCCGCGACGCCGCCGAGCCCTCCGCCGACGACGAGGATGTCGGTGGATGTTGCCGCCTCACTGCTCACGCGCTGGTTCCCTTTCGTCGGTGGTCTCTCGCAGGTCCGATCTCGAAGCGCCGGGGTCGGCCGTCCAGGGCCAGCCGCACCGGTTCGCCGTCCCCCGGCGGGGCGACGAGCAGCTCGCCGGCGCCGGTGGCCAGCCCGGTGACCTGGGCCGGCGTACGGACGTACTCGCTCACCGTGACGCCGGGCGTCGCATCCAGCAGCACCCGCCCGTCCAGCACGACGGTGAGCCGGTCGGCGGCGCAGACGTCGAGGCGGCCGTCGCCGAGCGGAAGATTGCGCAGCTCGGCGGGCTCCCCGGGATGGGCGAAGCGCCAGCCGCCGGGCCGGGCGTCGGCCAGCTCGGTGAACGCGAGATAGGCCAGCAGGCCACCCCAGGCCATCAGTCCGTCCGAGCGCGCCCGGAGGTCGCGAAGGTCCTCGCCGCCGCCGGCCGGATAGTTCTCCCGGACGTGACTGTGCTGTTGCCACTCGGCCAGGAACAGCCGCAGCAACGCGTCGACGACGGGACGGGTCAGCCCGGTCAATTCGTACCGGCGCAGTCCCTCGACGGCGAGGTAGGCCATGGGGGCCCAGATCCGTCCGCGCCAGTACGTCGCGGCGAACGCAGGGTCGTCGCGGGCGACGCTGACCAACGGGCGATCTCCGCCGAGCACCTCCGGCCGCAACAGGTCGGCGGCCACGGCCGCGGCCCGGGTGGCGTCAGGGATGCCGGCGAGCAGCGGGTAGAGCATGGTCGGTGAAACGTGCGGGTCGTGCCGGCCGTCGGCGCTCAGGTTCCGGTAGCCGCCACGTTCCTCGTCCCAGAGCAGCTTCCCGGCGGCCCCGCGCGCTTCGGTCGCCTCGTCGCGCAGCCGGGTGGCCGTGTCCGCCTCGCCCAGCCGGTCGGCGATCGCGGCGAGCGCCTCGGCGTCGGCGATGTGCAGCGCGTTCAGCCCGACGTCCGCGAGATCCATCGTGTGGCCGGCCGGGTCGAACGTCGCCGTGTCGTACATCGGCGAGTCGTCGAGGCCCGACTCGCGCTTCGCCCGGTCCAGGGTCGCCGATCCGGCGTCGCCTTCGATGGGGTCCGACCCCCAGGCGAGCAGCCCGTACGGGCCGCGGCGGGCGCGCGGCCACCAGTCGTGCCAGGCCAGCAGGGCCGGAAAGCCGCCGGTGAGCAGTGCTCGATCACGGGTGGCGTCGGACAGGCCACCGGCCAGATACGCCCTGTGCACGGTCAGCGCCCCGACCGGGGGTTGCGACCGATCGTCGGTACGGCCCCGGTCGTCGCTCACCCGGTTCGGGATCATGCCCGCTTCGTCGATGTACGGAAGGATCTGCCGGAAGATGCCACGTGCGTAGTCACGGTCGACGACGGAAGCGGCGAGGCCCGTGAAGAACGTGTCCCAGGCGTGGAGGGCCCAGTTGCCGTAAAAGCCGCGCCGTGCCGCCGAGACGAAGTCGCGGGAGGTCGGGGTGAGCACCCGGCCGAGGCCCGGGTCGTAGATCGTGTTCCAGGTGACGGCACGGGTCAGCGCGTCGGCGGCATCGCCGAGCCGGCCGGCGGAGCGCAACCTCGTCCGCTCCGCGTCGACGCGCCGGGCCGCCAGTACGGCATCGAGGTCGCGCACCGAGCCGGGCACGTCGTCCGGCGCCACGCGGAGATCCACGGTTCCGGCCTCGAACGCCAGCATCAGACCATCCGCCCACGTGACGTGCCGTGCGGCGGCCGACGCCTCGACGCTCCACGTGAGGTTGCCGAAGCGGACGCCGGCCCGAGAGGTGGGCTCGTCGGCTCCGGGGATGCCATCGAGCGGCCGGGGCCGCTCGGACGACCAGCCGTCGACGGCCACCACGACGGTGCCGGACGCCTCGGTGCCGGACGCGGTACTGGACGCGGTGCCTGACGCCTCGGCGCGGGCGTTCAGGACCTCGCCCGGTCCCCCGGCCATGACGAGATGCAGCAGGATGCCGCCCGCCTCCACCGTCACCTCGGCGTACCCGCCGTCCACGCTGTGGTGCCCGAGCCGGACCAGGCCGTCGCGCCAGGTGAATTCGTCGATGGCCGGGCCGTGCGGGGTAAGGAGGCCGAACCGCACCCGCAGGCCGGACGGCAGGTGGACCATGCCGGTATGGGTCCGGACGTCCCAGGTGTTCCAGCCGGTCGGCGCCGGTGTGGCGCTCACGTTCTCCCCGCTCACGTGCCCACCCCGCCGAGGTCGAGAGCCGCGTCGAGCAGGGCCTGGGTGTACTCGTGCCGTGGCGCGCTGAGCACGTCCTCGGTCGCCCCTTCCTCGACGATGACGCCCCGGCGCATCACCGCCACCCGATCGGCGATCTGGTGTACGACTCCGAGGTCGTGGGAGATGAACAGCATCGCGAGGCGGTGGGTGCGGCGCAGGTCGGCGAGCAACCGCAGGATCTGGGCCTGGACGGAGACGTCCAGCGCGGAGACCGCCTCGTCGCACACCAGCAGCCGTGGCCGGACGGCGAGCGCCCTGGCGATGCTGACCCGCTGGCACTGACCGCCGGACAGCTCACCGGCTCGCCGCGACGCCACCTCGGCGTCGAGCCCGACGTCGGACAGCAGCCGGTGCAATGCCGTCGTCCGGTCGCCGGACGGTGCGGTGACCGGATGGGTGCGCCAGGCCTCACCGACCACCGACGCGACGGTCATCCGCGGGTTCAGTGACGAACGCGGGTCCTGGAAGACCATCTGCACGGCTCGTCGCAGCTCCGGCGGCCGGCGGCCGGCCCGGTCGAGCGGCCGTCCGCCGAAGCCGACCGAACCGGAGTCCGGCCGGGTCAGCCCCGCGACGCAGCGGGCCACCGTCGTCTTACCGGACCCCGACTCCCCGACCAGCCCGAGCGTCTGCTCCGCGGTGATCGTCAGGCTCACCCCGTCGACCGCCACGAAGGCGCCCGTGCGCCGCCGCCCCCGTCCGCCGAAGCTGACACGCAGGTCGCTCACCTCGAGCAGCGCGCTCACGGCAGCACCTCTTCGGCGAAATGACAGGCACTCCAGCGGTCTGGTCCGACCTCCCGGATCGCCGGCACCTCGAGCCGGCACCGCTCACGCGCGAGGGGGCAGCGCGGGTGGAACGGGCATCCGGCGGGCCGGTTGGCCGGGGTGGCCGGCGCGCCCGGAAGTGGATGAGCGAGAGCCGTACGGGTCCGTACCGCGGGAACGCTCCGCACCAGGGCGCGGGTGTACGGGTGCGCCGGCCGATCCAGCACCTGCCGCGCCGGGCCACGCTCCGCCACCCGGCCCGCGTACATCACCACGACCTGCCCGGCCACGTGCGCGACGACCCGGAGGTCGTGGCTGACCAGCAGCATCGCGAGCCCGTCTCGCTCCTGAATGGAGCGCAGCAGGCGAAGGATGCGGGCCTGGACGGTGACGTCCAGCGCCGTCGTCGGCTCGTCGGCAAGCAACAGCGACGGGCGTCCCGCCAAGGCGAGCGCGATCATCGCCCGCTGCCGCATCCCGCCGGAGAACTGATGCGGGTACTCCCGGGCCCGGCGCACCGGATCAGGTACGCCGGCCCGGTCGAGCAACTCGACGACCCGGCGGCCGGCCTCGCCCCGAGGCACTCCGTCACGCCGCAGGATCTCGCCGACCTGCCGCCCGATGCGCTGGGTCGGGTTGAGGGCGGCGAGCGGATCCTGGAAGATCATCGAGATCTCGTGGCCACGGACTCGCCGGCGCCGGGTCGGACCCGCGTGGAGCAGGTCCTCCCCGCGCCACACGACCTGGCCACCGGTGGCCGCGCCGCCCGGGAGCAGCCCGATGATCGCCAGGGCGGTCATCGTCTTGCCGCTCCCCGACTCGCCGATCAGCCCGACCGTCGTCCCGGCGGGCACGTCGAACGACACACCGTCCACCACCCGGAGGTCGCTCTTCCCGCCGGGAAGGTCGACGACCAGGTCGGCGACCTGGAGGAGTGCGCCGGCCGGGTTCTCGGGCATCCTGTCCACCTCCGCGCCGCGTGGGAACGCCATCCGTGCTCGGATCACGAGCCGGTGATCTTCACGGTCGAGAAGTCCGGCAACCCGCTCGGGTCGGGCGTGAAACCCTCGAGGGCGCCGTTCCAGGCGTAGGCGATGCCGACGGCCATGGGGAACATGCCGACGGCGTCGCGCCAGATGATCTCGCTTGCCCGGCCGTAGAGCTTCACCCGCTCGGCCTCGTCGGTGCTGGAACCGGCGGCGGCCAGCAGGCCGTCCAGCTTCGAGTCGCAGTACCCGTTGCGCTTCGCCGCGCAGGTGTAGAGGCGGCCGAGGTTGCTCGCCGCGTCGAACGTCGGCGTCGCGAGCTGCTGGAAGTTGACGTCCCATTTGAGCGCCAGCAGGTCCTCGGTGAACACCGCCTGCTCCTTCTCCAGCGCGTCGACCTTGACACCGATCTCCGCCAGGTCGGACGCCACCGCCTGGATGAAGGGCCGGAACTCGGCGTTGGCGAACTGCAGCCGCAGCTTCTTGGAGAAGTCGAATCCCGCGGCCTTGAGCGCCGCCTGCGCCGCCTTGGGGTCATGCCCCACCGGGCTCTGTGCGGCGTGGCCGAGTACCACGGGCGCCACCGGTGCGTCCGCCAGGGTGCCGGTCTTCGGGTAGAGCTGCTTGATGATCGTCTCGAAGTCGACCGCCTGCCAGAGCGCCCGCCGCACCTTCGCGTCGGCCAATTCCCTGGTGGAGGAGTTGAACCACATGGTGAAGACCGCGGTGCTGGGAACGGTCTTCACGGTCAGGCGCTTCTCACCCTGCAGGGCCGGAAGCTGATCGTCGGGGATACCCCAGACGACGTCCACTTCACCGGTGCGCAGCGCGGTCAGCCGGGCGGAGAGCTCCGGGATGTTCCGGATGGTGACCTGGCCGAGCTCAGCCCGCTTGCCCCAGTACTTCTTGTTGGGCACCAGCACGAGTGCCTCCCCGGGCGTGTACCGCTCTACGGTGAACGGACCGGAGCCGACCGGCTTGTCGAAGAACTTCGTGTCGTCCGGCTTGACGTCCGCTGGGATCACGTAGAACAGGCCGAGCTTGCCCGGGATCGCCGCGTCCGGGGCCGGCGCCTTGATCACTACCTCGGTGCCCGACGTCGCGGTCATCGTGTAGTCGGGGAAGTTACCGGCGTTCGGGCCGTCGAGCGCCATCATCCGCTTGAAGGAGGCGACGACGTCGTTCGCGGTGACCGGCTTGCCGTCGCTGAAGGTCGCGTCCTCGCGGAGGGTGAGCGTCCACTCCGACGCGTCGTCGTTCGCCCGCCACGACTTGGCGAGATCACCGGTGAGCGATCCATCCGGTTTCGGCCGGACCAGCCGGCTGAAGATCGCCTGCCCGGCGAACTGCGTCCCGGTGGATGCGCCTTGCGCGCCGTGCGGGTCGAGGCTCTCGATGGCGTACGTGCCCGCCGCCGTCAGCCGGTTCGCCGCGCCTTTCGGGTCGTTGCCGCCCGTGACCGTCGAACACCCGGCGAGGACTGTGGCGGTGGCGACGGCAGCGGACAGCATCGCCAGCGGCATGCCTCCGCGCACACGGAACTTGGTCATAGGGGGTCTCCTGTCTTGGTGCGACGGTCGTCGAGACGGCCGCGCCCGTACCGGGCGGTCAGCTGGTCACCGAGAATCCCGATGTTGATGATCAGTACGGACAAAGTGAGTCCCGGCAGAGTGGAGATCCACCACGCCGACTCGAGGTAGCCCTTGCCGTTGGCGATGGTCTGCCCCCACGACACCGCGGACGAAGGCAACCCGATGCCGAGGAAGCTCAGCCCCGCCTCCGCCAGAACGACCAGGGCGAACTCGAGGGTGGCCAGCGCGATGACCGGACCGGCCGTGAACGGCAGCACGTGGCGTCCGAGGATCGAGCGACCGCGCACCCCCATCACGCGGGCCGCGTCGACCCAGGCGCGTTCCCGCAGGGAGAGCGCGACGCCTCGGGTCACGCGTGCGAAGGAGATCCACGCTGTCGCCGAGAGAGCGACGACCACGACCAGGACACTTCGCTCGAAGGCGCCCGCGATCACGATCGCCAGCAGGATCGCCGGGAATGCGAGCAGCACGTCGAAGACGCGGGCCAGTACGGCGTCGAGCCACCCCCGCGCGTATCCCGCGACCGCGCCCAGACCGACGCCGACGAGACACGACAGGCCCACCGTCGCCGCCCCGATGACCACGGAGGTGCGTGCGCCGTACACGATCTGGGCCAGGATGTCGCGCCCCAGCCCGTCGGTCCCCAGCCACGCGGTGTCGCCCGTAGAGGTCATGGAGCCGGGAGAGAGCAGGCGGTCACCGAGGGGCGTGTGCACCGGGTCGTAGGTGATGAGCAGCGGCCCGAAGACGGCGACGAACAGGTACAGTCCGACGATCGCGAAGGGCACCCGGGCGAGCATGCGCCGCCGATCCTGGCGTGGTGCGGCGATCACCGCCGGAGCCGGGATGCCGGTCATGACCCACCGTCCATGCGAATGCGCGGGTCCAGTCGGGTGTAGAGCAGGTCGGCGACCAGGTTGAGCACCATCACCACGCCGGCGATCAGCAGCGTCGCCGCCTGGACGACCGCGTAGTCACGGTTGGCGACCGCATCGACGATCAAGGAGCCCAGGCCGGGCCAGGCGAAGACGTTCTCGACGATCACCGCGCCGCCCATCAGGGCCCCCATCTGCAGGCCCACGATCGTGACCACCGGGATCAGCGAGTTGCGCAACGCGTGCCCGAGGAGCACCTGGGTTTCGGTGAGGCCCTTGGACCGGGCCGTGGTCACATAGGGCTCCCGCATCGCCTCCACCACGCTGCTGCGGGTCAGCCGGGCGACGATCGCGGTGAACGGGAGCGACAGTGTGACCGCGGGGAGAACCATGTGGGCCGGTGTGCCCACGCCCGCGCTCGGCAGCAGGCGCAGACCGAGGGCGAAGAGCAGGATCAGCATGATCCCCACCCAGAACGTCGGGAACGACTGCAGCGCGACCGTCGTCGCGGAGACCACCCTGTCGACGATCCCGTCGGGTCGCCCGCCGGCGACGAGCCCCAGGGTCAGCCCCACGATCACCGCGAGCGCCGTGGCCGCCAGGGTCAGTTCGAGCGTGGCGGGCAACCGCTCGAACACGGCCCCCATGGCCGGACGCGCGAGCCGGTGCGACTCGCCGAAGTCCAGCCGTACGACATCGCCGAGATATCCGACGTACTGGACCAGGAGCGGGCGGTCGAGGCCCAGCGACGCGTTCAGCCGCGCGACCTGCTCGCGACTCGCGTCCGGCCCGAGCAGCACGCTCGCCGGGTCACCGGGTGCCGCGCGGACGATCACGAAGATCAGAGACGCCGCACCCCACATCACGAAAACGCCGATGAGCAGCCGGCGCATGATCATCCGTGTCATGGCTCCCGCCTTCTCCGGCTTGCCTGATCGGGCCGGCTTGCCTGATCTGGCTGGGCGCCGCCGCTCGGGACGGGGCCGATCGAGTCCCCGGGCACAAAGCTGCAGGGAATCGAGAGCTGCCGCGGTGCCGGGGACACCTCACCCAGCAGATCGATCAGCATCCGTACCGCTTCGCGCGCCATCTGGGTCCGCGGCAGGGAGAAGCGGGTCCAGTCACGCAGGTCCGACGTCCACGAGGGCGGGTCACCGAGCAGCGCGACCGAGCAGTCGTCGGGGAATCGGACCCGTGCGGTGTCGTCCATCACGGCGAGGGCCTGTACCAGCCGGTCGTCCTCGGTGGGCTCGATCAGGACGGCCGTGACGCCAAGGCTGCCGATCCAGTGCTGCAGTCGCTCGACCGAGAGACCGGCGGGGTCGGCCAGGCCTTGGACGAGCGACTCGTCGAACGGGATACCTGCCTCGTCCAGGCCGCGACGATAGCCCTCCTCGCGATCCCGCGTGGGCTCGGTGTCCTCCATGGCCCGCAGGTACAGGATCCGTTCGTGGCCGAGCCGGCTCAGCTCGGCGACCATCGCGCTGGTCGCGGTGACGTAGTCGACGGCGACATAGGACAGCTCACCCTCGTCGACCTCGCGCCGGCCGATGAAGACGAACGGAAAGTCCTCGCGCATGAGCGCGGCCAGCTCCTCGCGCCGTACGTTGCGACCGAGCAGGACGCAGCCGTCGGCGAGCTTGAGCCGGTTCGCCCCGCTGGCGTAGATGGACCGATCGGCGGACGCGTTCACCGAGCTGAACAGCAACAGGTCGTAGCCCTGCCTGGCCGTCTCCTCCTCGACCGCGAGCAGGAACGGGTAGTAGAAGTCGCGCTGGTCGGTCGGGAACACCGGCTCGAACGTGTAGAGCCCGAGTAGCCGATTCCGGCCGCCCTTGAGGCTGCGCGCGGCGACGTTGACCGAGTAGCCGAGCTCGGCCGCCGCTGCCAGGACGGCCTGCCTGGTCGACTCCGCGATCTGGTCGCTCACCGCGCCGCCGCTGATGACCAGCGACACCGTCGCCTGCGAGACGCCCGCACGCCGCGCGATGTCCACCTGGGTGGCTTTTCGGCGCGACTGGGGAGGGGGCATCGGTCCTCCTCTAATACGTATTAGATCTGGTTCGCTGAAAGTTACGCTCGTGTTTCGCCAGGGTCAAGAGGTGTCACTGCGCCGGATATCCGCGCGTGCGGCCACGCGACAGGATTCGCCATCCGCATGCGCGGTCGAGCCATGGCCGATCCACGGCATGAGCCGCAGGATCTGAACGATGACAACGACCACAGGAGAGGAAGGGCACCGATGACCGCACGAGCATTGAACCGGTACGCACCGGCCGGCCACCGGCTCGACGACCTGAGATCCCGCTTCGACCAGGACGGATTCGTCATCCTGGAAAGCGCCCTGACCCGTGAAGAGGTCGACGGCCTGCTCGCGGAGACGGTCCGGATCTGCCGCGGTGAACTCGGCGACATCCAGGGAAGCGTCCCGGCCGGCCCTCGCGACGGCGACGACGACGTGATGCGCCGGTTCCTGTGCATCCACTATCCGCACAAGCTCTCCGCGCTCATGCTCGACACGATGCGACATCCCGCGATCGTCGAGCCGCTCACCGAGATCATCGGCCCGAACCTGAAGTCGATGCAGTCGATGCTGTTCATCAAGTCCGAGGGCAGGCCTGGCCAGGCCTGGCACCAGGACGAGATGTTCATCCCGACCCGGGATCGCTCGTTGACGGCCGCCTGGATCGCTCTTGACGACGCCACCGTCGAGAACGGATGTCTCTGGGTGCTCCCCGGCTCCCACCGTCGCGGCGTGCTCTACCCGAACCGCGACCACGACGACCCTCGGTACGACTGCACGGTGGAGTCCTACGGTTTCCCGTACTCCGACGCCGATGCCGTACCCGTCGAGATGGCGGCCGGCTCGGTGCTGCTGTTCAACGGCTACCTGTTGCACAAGTCGTTGCCGAACACCGGACGACACGGCTACCGACGAGCCCTCGCCAACCACTACATGAGCGCTGAGTCGCTGCTGCCCTGGACACGCCCTGAGGAGGGCCGGAACATGGCACAGGCAGACTTCCGCGACATCGTTCTCGTCGCCGGCCGCGACCCGTACGAGTACAAGGGCGTCGAGGAGGTGCGCAGCCCGCGGATTCGCCCCGACCGGGAGGGTGGTTGCGATCGTTGAAGCCACGTTCGAAGCCACGGCCGCTCGGATGAGCGACGTTCCGATGGCCATGAGCGGCATCCCGGGCCGGCATGGGGACGGCCTCGCCGTGGAACTCGCCGCCCGGCTCGGACCCGCGGTCGCGGACTACCCGCCGGGCTCGACCTTCGGGCCACGGGAAGCGCGGTCGTACCAGTTCGTCTGGATCCTGAGCGGAAACGCCGCCTGGCTGTGGGAGGACAGGCGGGTGTCGCTGGCGCCGGGCACACTGCTGCTCGTTCGGCCCGGGATGCGCGACGCGTTCAACTGGGATCCCCATAGGCCGACCCGCCATGCCTATGTCCACTTCGGGCTGACCCGGCCCGTCGCCGAGGACTCCGGTTGGCCGCTCGTCCGCGACCTTGGAGGCCGGCACGACCCGATGGGCGCCCTGTGCCAGTACCTGCTCTGGCTTGGGACCACATGCCCACCAGGTTGGCAGGACCTCGCACGCGAGACGCTACGGCTGCTACTGCTGACCTTTGTGACCGGCCCCGCACCGGCTGACGGGCGCCCGGCGGCACTTCCCGAACCCATCGTCGCGATGATGCGTGCTGTGCGTGACCAGTGGTCCGACGGCAGAGCCCGGCCGATGTCACTGCGACAGCTGGCGTCGGCCGCAGAGGTCTCGACGAGCACACTGTGCCGGATCTTCCGCCGCCAGTTCGGTGTCGGACCCGTGGCGGCCCTCGAACTGCTGCGACTCGCCAGGGCGGAGCCACTGCTCTGGATGAGCAACCTGTCCCTGCAGTCCATCGCCGTCCAGTGCGGTTTTGCCGACGCCTATCACTTCTCCCGCCGGTTCCGGACGACGTACGGGATCGCGCCGAGCAGCTTCCGGCTGCTCGCGCCGGAGGCAGCGCCGCCGTCGCCGGTCGAGACCAGCAGCCTCGCGGCTCTGCAATCGCTCATTCCAGCGCCTTCCGGCACCTGACTCCAGGTGGCGATCGCAGCCTCACTGGCACAGTTCGCCCCCGACCACGACGCCACCCGGAACGACGACAGCGACTGATCGAACAGCAGCGAAATCGCAGCGCAGGTCAGACAGCAGAAGGGGACCCGGTACGGGTGGGCCGGCGAGGCGCGCCGAACGAGATGACGAGGTAGTCGTCCAGGGGCTGGTAGCCGATCCGCTGGTAGATGGCGTTGCTGCCCGGGTTGGCCAGGTCGGCGAAGACCACGACCTCCTCCGCCCCGGCATCGATGGCCGCCTGGCTGACCGCGGCCGTCACCGCGCCGCCGTAGCCGTGAAACCTGTGCTCGGGTGGGGTGTAGACGGGTGCGATCCGCACCATTCCGGCGACCATCCGGGTCCGGCCGGCGAGGGAGACCGGGACGCCGTCCCTCTCCCACAAGGTGACGCCGCCGTACTCGATCCGGTCGTCGACCGCCGCACCATGATCGCCGGGACGCTCACGCATCTCCCGCTCGGCGGCGCGATACCAGGCCAGCAGCAGGTCTCGATCGGCGGGCCGGGCCAGGCGGGCACGACCGGGCGTGGCCGACGGCCGTACATCCCCGAGCCGGTAAAGCCGCCGGCGCTCCCAGACCTCGAAGTCGACGCCCGTCACCGCGTGCCAACGGGTGGCGAAGTCCTCGGCGACCTCGCGACGGGCCGTCACTCCCGGCGGTCGCCGCCCGTCTGCGATCAGCGCCTCCACCAGTTCCCCGACGGCCTGGCCCGGCATCACGCTGAGCAGCAGCGGGAAGGGCGGGGTGTGCACGAACGCGGCGGCCGCGCAGCCCGCTGCGGGCATCCATGAACCGAGCACCGCGGGAGCGTCCCCGTAGGCCGTCAGCCCCCGGGCGCGTAGTGATTCCACGACCGTGACCAGCACGGTGTTCTCGACCGGCCGCGATTTCAAGAAGCCGCCGGCAGCCCTGTCATATTTCGCAACATCTCCGGTAATAACCCAGCTCATGACTCATAGTGCCCTCTATCCCGAATGTCCCGCAGAGAAGTCGGAGAATCCAAGCCCGGTACGCGCATCCGCTCCACCGACCGCCCAGGTGTCGGCTCGTCGATCACGCGTCTGTCCAAGACCTTGATGTGAAGACCTTGATGTGAGCTGAAACCGAACCTGGGTTTTCATCGAGATATCGACGGATATGTCACAGTCCAGGCCCCCGGTTCGGTCCGCCGCCACGAAGGGAGCGCAGATGGCGCCGAATTGCTCACCGGACTGGATCGAGGCCGCTTCCGACGGTGTCCAGCAGGCCTTGTTCGAGGTGGCGTACTCACGCCGCCGGTTCCTCGTGACCTCGGCGGCGGGCACCGCGGGGGCACTCGTCCTCGGGGACACACCGGCCGGCGCCGGCGTGATCGAAGCACAACCGCCCCCCGAGACACGTTTCATCGTCCAGCCGGCTCCGGCCCAGTACTTCATCAGCCGTGGCGGCGGCTCGATGGAAATGAAATGGGGCCCGGTCCGGGAGTACGGAGACACCATCCCCAACGACCGGTTCTATATCCACAACCGGGCGCGCCCGCCCCACATCGACCGCCGGACCTGGAAGCTCAAGCTCACCGGCGACGCGATCACCCGCCCCCGCTCGTTCACCTTTGCGGACCTGCTCGCGCTGCCGCAGGTGACGTTGCGCCGCACGCTGGACTGCGGCGCCAACTGCGCGGCCTTCTTCCCCAGACTCCCGCCCTCCGGAGCCGACGACCGATGGCTGCCGGTCGGCTGGACACAGTGGCACTTCGGCGCGGTCGGCGCCGCCGAATGGACGGGGGTACGGGCCAGGGACGTGCTCGCCGCCGCCGGGGCCGAGCGCCTCGTCGACGTGAAGTTCACCGGCCTGGACGACATCCCCCACCCCAGCGGGAACGTTCACTATTCGGAGGTCATCCCCGCTGACAAGGTCCTCAAGGACGACACGCTGCTCGTGCATCGCATGAACGGGTCGGACCTGCCCGTCGACCACGGCTATCCGCTGCGGCTGCTCACCTCCGGGTGGGGCGCCAACACCGCGGTCAAGTGGCTCGGCGAGATCGAGGCGTCGACGCGCCGCATTCCGGCATCGGGTCCGCAGGCGAACCAACTGCTCATCGGACCCGACCATCCCGAGCCGGTCCGTCCCACCGTCGGCCGCGTCCGCAGCGCCATGGAGATCGACGAGGACGCCCAAGGGATCGAGCCCGGCGATCTCACACTGCACGGGCGCGCCTGGTCCGGCGCCGGCGCCATCGATCGCGTCGACATCTCCGTGGAGAAACTCGTCGCGCCCGGCCGATGGGTCTCGGCGGTCCCATGGCGTGCGGCGAAGCTGATGAGCACGCCGGAGCCGCTCATGTGGGTGCGTTTCGAAATGCCATGGCAGGGGGTGAAGCCAGGGCAGTACCGGGTGATGTCGCGCGCCAGAGACGAGGCGGGGAACATCCAGCCGCCCCCCGAGGAGGTCAAGTGGAACCAACACGCACTGGGTTACAACGGACACGCTCCCCTCAACGTGGTCGTGCTACCGGGCAGTGACATGCCGTAGCGCACCGGGCGAGCGGCGATGTGACAAATTCGGTCCGCGCGGCGCTGTACAAGTTGAAGCACGGTCGCCTGCCGTGCTTCAACGCTGCGACCCTCGCGTGACGGCGGGTCCACCCGGTTCGAGGTGGCGGCCGAGAGCTGGGTGAGGCTCTGCAACGGTGCCTTTCCGGTGACCGCTCGCATGGTCTGTGCCACCGAGTTGCTTCACGTGCGCGGCGTCGGGCCTTGTCCTTCGCTCTGTTCGTTGGACAGGGCCCGGTCTTTCCTCAGACCGCGGCCTACCAGCAGCTGGGCAACCAGCGTGGCGCCGGCTGCGAGGTCGGCCTGCAGCCGCGAGAGCGGCCCGCGTTAGGGTGGATGTGGAGCCCAAGGAAATGGCCGTCATCGCCGGTGAATCCGGCATCCGCCTGCGCGGCCGTCCACTCGTGGTCGGTGCGCTGTTACTGGCCATGTTGCCCGCCGCAATGGATCAGACGGCGCTCGCTGCGGCCCTGCCGGTGATCGGCGGTGAACTCCGTGGCGGGATGGGCTACGACAGCTGGGTGATCTGTGCCTATCTGCTGGCCATGACCGCGTCGGTCATGCTGTGGAGCCGGCTGGGTGATCGGTTCGGCCGCAAGCCGCTGCTCATGGCCTCACTAACGATCTTTTTGATCGGCTCCGCGCTGAGCGGGCTGGCCTGGGACCTCGACTCCTTACACATCTTCCGGGCGGTACAGGGCGCCGGTGGCGGTGGTCTGGTGGTGCTCACGCAAGTGATCGTTGGCGATCTCGTGTCGCCGCGAGACCGGGGCCGCTATCAGGGCCTGTTCGGTGCGGCCTTCGGCGTCGCCACCATCGTCGGTTCGCTGTTCGGCGGGGTCTTCGTCCACTACCTGTCATGGCGCTGGATCATGTTGATCAACCTCCCGATCACCGTGATCGCGATGGTCATGGCGGCGATCGTGCTGCCGCCGACGGCCCAACCCGAAAAGCACCGGGTCGACTACCTGGGCCCCACACTGCTGGCCGGGTCGGTGGGCATGATGTTGTTCACCGTGGTCGGTGTGATCCAACACTCCTGGCCCCTGCTGCGCGCCCTCCACATCGGTTCGATCGCCGTCGCTCTGGGCGTCGCGTGGGGGCTCACGCAGCGCCGTGCCACGGAGCCGACACTGCCGCTGCGGCTGTTCCGCAATCCGGTGTTCTCCATCGGCAGCGCGATCGATTTGGTGGCCGGATTCGTGATGTTCGGCAGCCTGATCTACGTACCGGTGTTCCTGCAGGTGGTCAGGGGGCGCTCTCCGGCCGCCTCCGGCATCTACCTTTCGCCGCTGATCCTGGGCGTACTGATCATGGCGGTCGTGTCCGGGCAACTGATCAGCCGGACCGGAAGGTACAAGGCCCCGCTCATCACCGGGATGGCGCTCACCACGCTCGGGCTGCTGTTGTGCTCATCCCTGACGACCTCGACCCCCACGTTGGCGATCAGCCTCGCCCTCGGCGTCCTGGGGTGCGGCCTCGGCCTGGTCGTCCAGGTACCGATCATCGCGGTGCAGAACGCCGTCGCCTACCGCGATCTCGGCGTCGCCACCGCGGGCGTGACCCTGTCCCGCGCTGTGGGCGGGGTCTTGGGCATCACTGTCTTCAGTGCGATCCTCGGCGATCAGCTGGCCACACGGATGAGAGAGGCGGTACGCGCGGTCCAGCTGCTGCCGGGGGGCGACATCGTCGCCATCCGGCGAGATCCAAGGCTCCTGTCAGTACTTCCCCCGAGCACTCGGGCCATGGTCACCGCGGCCTTCGAACATTCGTTTCAGATGATGTTCCTATGGTCGATCCCGATCGCGCTGGCGGGACTGCTGCTGGCCCTGTTGCTGCGCGGGACCGCCGTACGGGCGACGGCCAACGTCTCCGACCTGGGCGCATCGTGCGGTGCGGCGCCCACCGTACGCTCGTCGCGGTGTGAGATCGACCGCCAGCTGTCGGAGCTCCTGCGGTCCGACGCCGACACGGCTGAGAAGCTCCAACAGACCTACGGCGACCTCGGCGAGCACGCCGGAACCGACACTGCCCCGGCGTGCCTATGGGCGTTATGCCGAATCGCCCGGGCGGGGACCATCCCGGCCGACACGCTGTCCGGACGGCCGGGCGACCGCACCGAGGAAGTCCGCCATTGCATCAACCGGCTCATCGCCGAGGGCCTCGTCACCGGCGACAACGGCAACCTCACCATCACCAAGGATGGGCAGGCGCTCAACGAACGGCTGCGGGAATGCATGCAACAGACCCTGACCAAGTTCCTCGGCGGCTGGTCGGCGGACGACTATCCCGAGCTGACCCGACACCTCGCCCGCCTGTCGCAACAGTTCCTCGGCGATGACGCCCAGCAGCACATCCTCAAACTCGGAGCGAACCCCTGATCCGGCCCGGCTCTCAGTCGACGCGAGCCCATAGATTGCAGACATGAGGCTGGACGTGGAAATCCCCGACGACGGTCTACGGCACCAGTACTGCTGGGGGTGCCGCGCCGAGACCGTCACCCCCGATCATGGTGCGGCCGGCTTCACCTGTACGACCTGCGGCCAGAAGCACAGCCGGGTCCTGGTCATCGACCCCGCGGTGAACTGGTGGGTCGACTCGGCGGGCGAGTACTGGCATGAGTCCGCCGGTGTGTTCGTACGTCGCGCGGACGGCCTCTTCCTCTTCTTCGAACGAGTCTTCTTCCCGCTGCAATGGACGGTGCCCGCCGGCCACGTCGACAGGGGCGAGGATCCGCGCTGTGCGGCACGGCGCGAACTCAGCGAAGAGGTAGGGCTGGAGGTCGACCTGGCCGACGTCATCGAACTGGGCGTCGATGACGTGCCGGGCGATTCATGCTGGCGCGGTTCGGATGCGCACCGCTGGCACTCCTTCCTGGTGGAGGTGCCCATGAACACCACCGTCCAGGTGCTGGAAGAGGGACGACGGCCGGTGTGGCTTCCGCCGGCCGACGCGCTCGGCCGGTCCCTGACGGTGCCGGTACGGACCCTCATCGAACGCTACGAGGGCGCGGGCCTGAGCTGACGCCGGGCTCCGCGCCCCGCAGCGCCGGATCCGCCCCTTGCCTCCGCTCACATCGGTTGCTGATATCCACGAGATATGAATCTCCAGCAGCTTCGGTACGCGGTCGCGCTGGCGGACGAGTTGCACTTCGGCCGGGCGGCACGGCGCGCCGGCGTGCAGCAGCCGCCGTTCAGCCAGCAGATCCGCAGGCTCGAGAACGAGCTCGGCGTCACCCTGTTCGAGCGGACCACCCGGCACGTCCGCCTCACGCCCGCCGGGGAGGCCTTCGTCATCGAGGCGCGCCGTGCCCTCACCCACCTGGAGGCGGCGGCTCAGGCGGCCGGCCGGGTGGGGCGCGGCGAGACGGGGCGGCTCATGATCGGTTTCGTCGGCTCAGCCGTCAACCAGGCACTGCCGCCCGTCCTGCGCCGGTACCGATCCCGCTATCCGGGCGTGGACCTGGAGCTGCGCGAGCTCACCACCGCTCAGCAGGTCGAAGAGCTCATCCAAGGGCGCCTGGACATCGGAGTCCTCCGCGCGCCGATCGCGGGACCGCGACAGACCGCCCTCACCACCATCACCGTGGCGCGTGAGCGGTTCGTGGTGGCACTGCCGATCCGGCATCCGCTGTCGGCCCGCGAACACGTGCCGCTGCCGGCGCTCGCCGCCGACGCGTTCGTCCTGCCGCCCCGGTCACTGGGGCCCGGCTTCCATGACCAGATCACCCGGATGGCGCGCGCCGCCGGCTTCGAGCTCAGGGTCGTTCAGGAGGCGGTGCAGATGCAGACCATCGTCGGACTCGTCGCCGCGGGAATAGGCGTGTCGATCGTGCCCGAGTCGGTGGGCCGGCTGCACCGCGACGACGTGGTCTTCCGGCCGCTCACCCCGTTGACCCGCGCCGTCACGCTCGACCTGGCATGGCGGCGCGACGACGCCTCTCCCCTCGTCCGGAACTTCCGCGAGATGTTCGCTCCCGCCGGTTCCCAAGCCGGCTGACCCGGTCGCCGAGCGACCCGACCCCTTCCCGAACGACCCTCTTCCCGAACGACCGGGCTCAGTTCCCGAGCCAGTTGACGAACTCGGCGAGCAACCGTCCCCTGCCCTTCTCCGCGCGGTCCAGGTGCACGTAGTGGGTCGCCTGATCCAGTTGGACGGTGCGTACCCGCTCGGCCCGTCTCAGCTCGGCGGCGAGTGTGCGCACGTCGTCGGCCCGTGACCAGAAGTCGTTCTCGCTGCGCACGACGAGCGTCTTGGCGGTGATCGTTCCGGCGTGCCACAGCCTGCGGCCCGTGGCCAGCGCGAAGCTGTCGGCCAGCGCTCCCGTCGGTGCGCGGAAGCTCGCGGGATCCCGCTGCGAGGACGTCGGATCGCTGGCCAGCGCCATGTCGACGAAGGCCCTGGCGACCCGGGGATCACGCCACTCGCTCTTGTCCTCGACCGGGATGCCGGCGTCCCACTGCGGCAACAGCGACTCTCCGGTGGAGAACCGGTAGGCGCCGACCCGGTCCGCGTCGAACTCGCCGGGATTGTCGGGATCCTCGTACTGCCCGCCCCGGCCGAGCGCCGGATGCCCGTCGACGGCCCCGTACAGGCTGTTGTAGACCACCAGGTGGCTGATCTTGTCCGGCTGCCGGCTCGCGTACCACCCGGCCCAGTGCCCGCCCGTCGCCCATCCGGCGAGGGCCACCTGCCCGCGGCCGGTACGCTGCCGAACCCGGTCCACGACCGCGCCGATGTCACGGATGATCTGGTCGCCGGTCGCCAACGGCGGATTGTCCGCCGGTGGTTCGTCCATCTCCGCCGGCCGGGTGGAGCCGCCGTAGCCTCGGGCGTCCATGACGAAGACGGCGTGTCCGGCGCGGGCGAGATCGCCGGCGAGCGAGCCGCCCTCGACCGGCAGGTCGAACGACCCGATGCCCGGTACCCGGGCGCCGTGGACCAGGATGACCGGTGGCCTGCCGCACGACGCCCCGCGAACCTCCCGTACCGCGACGCGGACGCCGCCCTCGCCCGGGCGTCCGCGCTCGCTGACCACCGTCCAGTCGGCCCGGCGCAGCCCGCCGGTGTACCCGCCCATCGCGGTGCACCCCTGCCGGTCTTCCGCGATCGCCGGCACCGAAGCCGCCGGCAGCATCACCGACACGGCCGCCGCCCCGGCTCCGATCACACCACGCAGTCTCATGCCGAACCCGTCCCTCCTCATGGCGCCACCACGGCGGTCCCATGCTCCGCCGGGCGAGCGGAGCGTTGACGATTCATAGCCGGATCGGTCACCGGTGATATCGCCCGGATATCGGTGACGCCCTGGGCAGGACGTCGGCGCTGTGATCCAATCGATGCGACTCCGATTGATCCAGCCAGGTGGAGGTCGTGTGTCCCCGTACAGCATGAGCCGGCGAAACGTCCTTCGAGCGATCACCGCGACGGCGGCCACCGCCGTGCCGCTGCTCGGCGCCGGAACGGCGCGGGCCGCCGTCCCGGCGTCCGCACAGTTCGTTCTCGACGGTCCCGGCGGCAATCCGGTCTGGAAGAGGTCGCTGCACGCCAACTGGGTGATGCAGTCGTTCGCCTACGACAACACCAACGGGCACATCTACTTCGCGCAGACCAGCCCCGGGTCCACGAACGGCGATCTCTGGATCACCAAGACCGATCTCGCCGGTACGGAGCTGGGCGCCATGGCCCTGCACGGGTTCGGGCACGGGGTGTCGATCGCGGTCGAGCCGTACAACGGCGCCGTCCACCTGTGGACGGAATGGAAGAGCGGCTCGTCCGGCTTCGGCACCAGGATCGGGCGGTTCGTCTTCGCGGCTGGCTCGACCCTCGAGGCCGGCGACGCCTCGATCCAGGACCGGACGCCTTCTCTCGACACCACCCTGATCAATCCGCAACCCGCGATCGACCCGGTCTCCGGCCGCCTTCTGGTGCGGTACAAAGTCGCCGCCGACATGCCGCGCATCGTCGTCTTCAACCTGAGCGATGCCCGCGCGGGCCGCCTCACCAGCGGGTACCGGCTCGCCGAGCGGGCCCTGCCGTCCCGCGGATCGTGGGGTACGGCCAACCCCTTCCAGGGCTTCACCGCGTACGGCCAGTACGCCTATCTGCTCGAGGGCCCGGTGGGCACCACCTCGTACCTCACCACCATCGACCTGAACGACGTGGGGCAGAGCACCGTGGTGGACAGGTTCGCGACCACCGCGGGCGCATCGCTCCCGGGCCGCGAGCCGGAGGGCATGGCGATCTGGGCCACCTCCTCGGGCCCGCGGCTGGCCTTCGGCTTCCACTCGAACACCGGGGGGACACGCCAGGCCAGCGTCTTCTACAAGAGCACCCTGCGGTGACCGCCGGTCTCGGGTGACGGTGGCCGGCCTCTGGCGAGGCCGGCCGTTGACTAGAAGCCGGCCGTGATGCGGGTGAAGTCCCAGTTGTTCTGGGAGGTGCCGCTGCAGGTCTCAGAGACTCCCCCGCCCGGGCAGGGACGGTCCCGGTTGACCGACCAGAACGCCAGGCGCGTGAGCCCCCGGGACCTCGCCCAGTCGCGGATCTGGGTCCAGGTCGCGGTCGTGGTGAGCTCCTGCTGGTCGGACAGCCCGTTCATGCCGGAGATCCCCATGCGCGCGTAGGCCTGAGCGTCGGTCCAGCCCCAGGCGTTCTTGAGCGCGTTCTTCAGGCCCTCGGAGGCGTTGACGGTGTTCTGGTACATGTTCGCGCCACCGCCGAAGTTGAACGGCATGATCGTGTAGTTGTCAATGGGCACGTTCAGCGCCCGCGCCTGGTTGATCAGCCGGATGCCGTCACCGGTGGGGCCGCCGGTGCCGGTGCCGAAGGTGACGGCGATCTTGACGTTCGCGTTGTTCTGCTTGACGATCTTCAAGCCGTTGAGGATGCGGTCCTGGACCGTGTAGTTGCCGAACTCGTCCGAGTTCTCGATGTCGAAGTCGACCACGGCCGGCCCCACGGCGTTGATGACCTGCTGCACGGCTCCGGCGTACGCGGAGGGCGACGAGCAGTTCGGGCCGAGCTTGTTGCCCGACCAGCCGCCGAAGGAGACCTGGACGCTGCCGCCCGCGGCCTTGATGGCCGAGATCGTCTGGGCGTCGACGCCGCCGCTGAGCGGCCGCTGGCCGTCCCACATCGGGTTGCAGCCGCCGCCGGACAGGATGAAGGCCATGGTGAACGACCTGACCCCGGTGGCGCTCATCACCGACGTGGCGCTGGGCGGGCTGCCCCAGCCCATGTAGAGGTACGGCGCGCCCGCCATCTTGCCGGGAGCGGGTGGGGTGGTGCCGCCGCTCGGCAGGGTCCATTTCTGGTTGGCGCCGCCGGTACAGTCCCAGATCTGCAGGGCGGTGCCGTCGGCCGAGCTCGGGCCGGTGGCGTCGAGGCACTTGCCGAGCGCGCGAAGGCTGCCGTCGGAGGCGGCCGTCCACGACTGTGCGGTCGTGCCGTTGCAGTCGTAGATCTGCACCTTGGTGCCGTTGGCGCTGCTCGCCGCGGCGACGTCGAGGCACTTGCCGAGGCCCCGGATCGTGCCGTCGGCGCCAACGTCCCATTGCTGTGCGGAGGTGCCGTTACAGGAGTAGAGCTGGACCTTGGTGCCGTTGGCACTGCTCGCCGCGGCGATGTCGACGCACTTGCCGCCGTAGCCGGTGATCTGGCCGGTGGCGGCCCACGCGGGGGCGAGCCCGGTGGCGATGAGGGGAAGCGAGGTGACGAGGGCGCCCAGAAGCAGACGGAGGCGCAGACGGGGGCGGGGGTGGGTGAAGCGTTCCTGATTCATGGCGGGGGGGTTCCTCACGAGAGAGGTCAGGGCTTCAGTGAGGGAGCGGGTGACGCGGCTCAGACCTCCTTTCGGCCGTCGATCCGAGATCGCAAGCCAGTCAACTAACAGGAAGGTTTCTTAAATATTCCGATCGAATTCAACTCTGAGTGTTCGTCCCAGTCAAGAGCGAATACCGCACCCGCGGCTCATGACACAGGGGTCTCGGAGCGCGGTAGCCGTAGCACGAAGCGGGCTCCCCGTTCACTCTCCTCGATGGTCAGGGTGCCGCCGTGCGCCTCGGCGATCTGCCGGGCGATGGCCAGCCCGAGCCCGGTCCCTCCGCAATCCCGATTGCGAGAGGCCTCGAGCCGGGCGAAGCGCTGAAATACCACGTCCCGCATGTCGGCGGGGACGCCGTCGCCGTCGTCGAGGACCTCCAGCACCGCAGTGCCCCGCTCCGCCAGAACCGTTGCGGTGATCCGCGATTTCGCATGGCGTTCGGCATTGTCGAGCAGATTGGCGAGCAGCCGGCCCAGGCGGAGCCGGTCGCACTCGACGACCACGCCGCCGCTCAGGGCTCTGACGATCTCCACTTTGCGGGGGTACCGATCCAGCTCCGCGGCGACCAGTTCGGCGAGGTCGGCGGAGACGGGCCTCGGCGGTTCGCCGGCGTCCAGCCGAGCCAGGGTCAGCAGATCGGTCACGACCGCCTGCAGGCGGTCGACCCCTTCGAGCACGGCCCGGGTCGTCTGGGGCCAGTCCCTGTCCTCGGGGTACATCAGGGCCTCTTCCAGTTGAGCGCGCATCGCGGTGATCGGGCTACGCAGATCATGCGACGCGTCCGAGGTGAAGCGCCGAAGTTGCTCATAGGCGGACTCGAGCCGGTCCAGGGTGTCGTTCACCGTCTCGGCCAATGACCTGATCTCATCCCTGTTCTTCGGCACCGGGACGCGCCGGCCGAGACCGGTGGCGGTTATCTCCGCGAACTCCGACCGGATCGCGTCCACCGGAGCCAACGTCCTGCCGACCACCCGGTACGCTCCGACCGCCGTCATCGCCGTGATCAGTACGGAGCCCCCCGCCAGCAGGAGCAGGAGCGTGGGGCTGCCATAGCCGGGCACGGGTCGGGCCACCGTCAACGTCATGCGCCCTCGAAGCGACGCTCGGCTCCTCCGCAGTACAAACACCCCCAAACCATTACATATGAGTGTTTGTTTGGATGAATACCCCAAAAAGGGCTGCAAAGTTAGCCCAATAGCCGGTAAAGGCGGGTGTCCAAGCGGCGTGGGATGGTCACGTTGCGTGGGCCGTCAGGCGCCGGCCCCCGGGGCGCCGTCGCGCTCGTCCTCGTGCCCGCCGACGTTGGAGATCAGTGCGCCCGCCGACCGCCGGGCCTCGCGGGTACGCGCGAGATCGCCGAGGGCGACGTCCGCACCGTGCCGGTCGTCGAGGTCACGGAAGATCCCGGCGGCGTCGAGGTGCGCGGTCACGGCCTCCTCGTACCGCCCCAGCTCGCGCAACGCCAGGGCGAGTGCGTTCAGCGACTGGGCCTCGCCATGCCGGTCGTCGAGCTCGCGGAAGATCTGGGCCCCGTCCCGATGCGCGGTCACCGCCGCTTCGAGGCGGCCCAGCTCGCGCGACACCAAGCCGAGTGCGTTCAGCGACTGGGCCTCGCCATGCCGGTCCTCGGACGACCGGCAGATCTCCAGATCCTGGCCGAGTACGGCGACGGCCTCATCGAACCGCCCCACCTCTCGCAGGGCCATCCCGAGGTTGTTGAGCGCCG
Source organism: Actinomadura alba (assembly GCF_014323705.1). Lineage (GTDB taxonomy): Bacteria > Actinomycetota > Actinomycetes > Streptosporangiales > Streptosporangiaceae > Actinomadura_C > Actinomadura_C alba. The sequence continues at coordinate 4,377 of NZ_JABVEC010000006.1, read as the reverse complement.
AGGACTCGCCGTGGGCATCGCCGAGGTCCTGGAAGATCCGGACGGCGTCGCGGCACACGGTGACGGCCTCCTCGGGCCGCCGGGCCTCCCGCAGGGCCAGACCGAGGTTGTTGAGCACCAGGCCTTCCGCGTAGTGGTCATGGAGGTCCCGGCAGATCTCCAGATCCTGCCGGAGCACGGCGACGGCCTCGTCGAACCGCCGCAGTTCGCGCAGGACCAGGCTGAGGTTGTTGAGCGCCGACGCCTCGCCGTACCGGTCGCCGATCTCCTGGAAGAGGCGCGCGGCGTCCTGGTGTGCGGCGATGGCCTCGTGGAACCTCCGCGTCTGGCGGAGGGCCAGCCCGAGCCCGTTCAGCGCCCGCCCCTCACCCCGTGAGTCGCCGAGGTGGCGGGCCGCCGCGCGGGCGAGACCGGCGAGCGTGATCCAGTCGTTGAAGCGCCGCCGCCGGTCCAGGAAATGGGGAAGCGCCAGCACGAGGTTCAACGCGACCTCCGGGTGGCCGCTGCCGGCGGTCAGGACGGTGGCTCTGAGGTTGGGGTACTCGGCGTCCAGCCATTCCAGCGCCTTCCGCTGGTCAGGGAACCCGTCGACGACTTGGTTCTGAGGGGCCAGCCTGGCGACGGCGGCTCCGGTCCTCGTCAGGTAGTGGTCGTACAACCGGCTCTGGGCCGCCTCACGCCCGTCCGCGGCGGCCCGCAGACGGCCGTGGTCGTCGGCGAACCGGCGGACCAGGTCGTGCGTCCGCCACCGCCCGTAGCCGGTGCCGCGTTCGACGAGGTGCGCGCGGGCCAGCCCTTCGAGCGTTCGCCGCGCGGCGGCGTCGTCCACGCCGGCGAGGATCGCGGCGGCCCGGGTGGAGACCTCGGGCCCGGGGTTCAGCGGAAGCAACCGGAACACGCGGGCCTGCTCGCCGTCGAGGCGCCGGTAGGAGAGCTCGAACGCCGTCCGTACCGCCGTCTCCGCGTACCGAAGCTCCTCCAGCGGGTGCGGGCCGCGCAGGTCGGCGGCGATGGCCGACAGCGGCCGGGCCGGATCCTCCGCCAGGAGCGCTGCGACGATCCGCAGCGCGAGTGGCAGGTGACCGCACATCCGGGCGATCTCCGCCGCGTCGTGCGGCCGGTCCGCCACCCGGGTGTCGCGCGGACGGGCCACCCGCAGGGTCCGGTCAAGCATGTCCACCGCCGCCGCGGGGCCGAGTACGTCGAGATCGAGCAGCCGCGCGCCGAGCAGCCCCAGCGTGTGACGAGAGGTGACGATCGCCGCGCAGCCGCCGGCGGCGGGCAACAGCGGCCGGGCCTGGTCCTCGGTACCCGCGTTGTCGACCACCACGAGGACCCGGCGCCCCCGCGCGGCGAACTCCGCGAGCACCGAAGCGTACAGCCGGGCGCGATCGGCGCCGTCCGGCGGCACGTGCTCGCCGGGTACTCCCAGGGCCCGCAGCAGGCCGTCGAGCACCGGGGCGGGGTCGCGGCGCCGGTCGTCGTCGTAACCGAACATGTCGACGAACAGCACTCCACCCGGGAACCAGCCGCGCGACAGCGCGGCCCTCGCGGCCTGTACGGCCAGCTCGGTCTTGCCGATGCCGGCCAGCCCGCCCACCGCGGCGGCCGTGACCACCACGGCCGCCGAGCCGCCGTCCTCGCGGTGAGGGGCGAGGGTCTCCAGCACCTCGGCCAGTTCGGCGTCACGACCGGTGAAGGCCGCCGACCACGGCGGCAGTCCCAACAGCGCCGCTGGCACCCGTGCGGGCAGCCGCAGGGTGATGTCCCGGCCCATGATCGCGGGGCCGATCACCACCCCGCCGGTGATCTCGTTGCGGACGCGGTCGTTCACGCCGCCACCCTCACCCTCGCCGCGCGACCGGACAATGTCATGCGGCACAGAAGTCCGGTGATCGGACGGTGCCGGAAGCGGCGGCGGTCCACGCTCACAGTGAAGCGTCCGATGCGCTGGACCACCGGTCCTTCGTGCGTTCGGCACGTTCACGTCGCCGCGTTTCTCCAGCCCGTGAAGGGCCGCGCTCCGAACCCGCGCGTCGGGATCGCCCAGCGCGAACCAGCCGGTGCCGAAACCGTCGATGGTGTCGTCGAGCCAACGTTCATACCAGGCCAGAAAGCCGGCGTCCTGGCTGAAGAACGGCGCGACGCCACCCCTCACGTCGCCGGGTCAGCGTCGGCGGTCAGGCGTCGGCATCCCCGGCGGAGATCTCACGTTCGTACGCGCGCAGGGTGTCGACGAACAGCTGCCGCTGGGCGGGCGTCAGGGGTTCGAGCGTCTTCCGCCACGCTCGGGCCCCTTTCGCGAGCCAGGCGTCGACCGCGCTCCGGTTGGCGTCCGCGATGCTCACGATCGTGCGCCGCCGGTCGGCGTCGTCCTCGCGCCGATCCACGACCCCCTTGCGGCTCAGGTCACCGACCATCAGGCTCACCGTCGCCGGGGCGACCTCGAGCCGAGCGGCGATCTCGTTGACGCCGAGGGGGCCGTCGAAGAGCAGGTAGGCCAGCAGCGACAGATGCCGCGGCGCCAGGTCCAGCGACTGCAGGGCCTGTGGGATGGGCATGCGCTTGGCCCGCCCGACCATGCGCGGCATGAGCAGCAACAGCGTCCGGACCCCGTCATCGACGCTCAGCCCGGCCTCGGTTGACATAGATAGCTCCTTAAATTAGCTTTGCAATGAAACCAAAATACCTCTCAGCGCATGGAGGCCATCCTCGCATGTCAGACTTCAACGAGAAGATCATCGAGGAGTTCAGGACGAACGAGGGGAAGGTCGGCGGCCCTTTCGAGGGCTCCCCTCTCGCTCTGCTGACCACCATCGGCGCCAAGTCGGGACGGCCTCGTACGAGTCCGGTGGGCTATGTGCCCGACGGCGACCGGGTGCTGGTCATCGCCTCCAACGCCGGCGCGGCGCATCATCCGGCCTGGTACCACAACCTGCTGGCCAACCCCCGGATCACCGTCGAGATCGGCACCGAGACCTACGAGGCCACCGCGATCCCCGCCGAGGGCGAGGAGCGCGACCGGCTCTTCGCCCTCGCGGTGGAAGCCGCCCCGGGGTACGGCGACTACCAGACGATGACCTCCCGGCTCCTCCCCGTGGTGGTGCTGCACCGCACCGACCGGGCGTCCGCCGAGGCGCGGGGCCGGGCCGTCGGCGAGGAGCTGCGGCGGATTCACGGCTGGTTCCGCCAGGAGCTCGCCACACTGCGCGATGAGGTCAGCGCCTACCTCGACGGGAACCCGATCATCCCGAGCGCCGCCTTCCGTCCGGCGCCGGAGCCGGCGCAGCGGCTGCGCGAGCACTGCCTGACGTTCTGCGACGCCCTCGCCCGGCATCACACCGGAGAGGACACCGTGGCCTTCCCGCACCTGCGGGAGCGATTTCCCGAGCTCGGCGAGGCGCTGGAGCGGCTGCGGCGCGAACACACGGTGGTCGAGCGGCTCCGCGGCGATCTGCGGGAGGCGGTCGCCACGCTAGGCTCCGGCGACACCGCAGGGCATCGACCCGACCGGCTCCGTGCCGACATCGAACGACTGGCATCCGAGCTCGAGGCGCACTTCGACTACGAGGAGGAACAGCTCATCCCAGCGCTGAACGCACTGACCGACGTTCCGTGGCCGCGTCCCGAGTGAAGCGCATATATGGCCAGTGGCTTATATAAGTCATCTGATAGGTTCGGAGTCGTGCACGCGTTCGATGTCCTGGGAGAGCCGGTCCGCCGCCGGATTCTCGAGTTGCTCGCGGACGGCGAGATGGCCTCCGGTGCGGTCTGCGCGGTCATCCAGGAGGAGTTCGGAATCACCCAGCCCGCCGTGTCACAGCATCTCAAGGTGCTGCGCGACAACGGCTTCGCGACTGTACGGCCCGAGGGCGCCCGGCGTCTCTACGCGGTGAACTCCGAACCGCTACGCGACATCGACGCCTGGCTCGACCGTTTCCGGCGTTTCTGGACTCCGCACCTGGACGCGCTGGCGACCGAACTGGCGAGGGGCAAGCGCGAGCGCCGTCTCCGCGGCGGCGACGGTCGTGCCGGCGACGGCAGTGACGATCGCAGTGGCGACGGCAGCGATGGCGATGGCTCGAACTCGAGGAGATGACGTCGCCGAGCAGATCGATGCCGTACGCATCCTCGCCGCCCAGGTGAATACCGATCGTGACACCGTGATGAACACCGTCGCGCCGGAGATGATGAAGTTGTCGACAGGGCGTCTTGTCGATCCGCAGGAGGTCGCGGATGTGATCGCCCTGCTGGTCTCGCCGCGCTCGGCGAGTACCACGGGCGCCGACTTCGCGGTCGATTCGGGGTTCTTGAAGCAGGTCTGATCGCCCGTCGCCTACCGGCCGGCCGGCGGGAGCCGTGGGGTCAGCCGTGCCC